>CAXMMQ010000012.1:0-123204 GCA_963693035.2 uncultured Lichenicoccus sp. | reverse complement strand
CCGACGTGCGCGCCGCCCGCGCCGAGGCTGCCGCCGCCAACCAGCAGGCGCTGTCGGTCTCCCAGCGCGCCACCAACGGCTACGGCCAGCCGCTTGCGCCACAGCCGCTGTCGGCGCCGCCGGGCTATGTGCCCTCCGGCTACTCGCTGGGTCCGGTGGGGCCGGGCGGCGTGCCGAAATACGGCCCGTACGTCAATGTGGGCGGCGTGCCGACGCCGGTGCTATATCC
Organism: uncultured Lichenicoccus sp.; assembly: GCA_963693035.2. Taxonomy (GTDB): domain Bacteria; phylum Pseudomonadota; class Alphaproteobacteria; order Acetobacterales; family Acetobacteraceae; genus Lichenicoccus. The sequence goes on along the minus strand of CAXMMQ010000012.1, from coordinate 122,975 downwards.
CGGCCCGAAGCTGAACCGGGGCCAGTTCGAGCTGCTGGGCGTGCGCGTGACGCTTGGCGGCTTCATAGACGCGAGCAGCGTCTATCGGTCCCGCAACGAGACCCTCGATCTTCTCAGCAACTTCAACGGCGCCATCCCGTACGCCAGCAGCCCGAACTACCACACGCCGGAATTCCGCGAGTCCGCCCGCTCCAGCCGCGTGACGCTGCTCGTCGAGGCTAACGCGGATCCCGTGACCAAGCTCAGCGCGTATTGGGAGGCGGACTTCCAGGGCGCCGGCTCCGGCTCGAACAGCCAGGAAAGCAACAGCTACGTGCTGCGCGAGCGCCAGCTCTACGCGACCTTGGCGCGCAGCGACTGGGACTTCTACTTGCTCGGCGGCCAGGCCTTTTCGCTGCTGACGCAGAACCGCATCGGCATCACGCCGCGCCAGGAGAACACGCCGCTCACCATCGACGGCCAGTTCGCGGTGGGCTTCGCCTGGACCCGCACGCCGCAATTGCGCTTCGTCAAGGGCTTCGACAATAACAGGTTCGATCTCGGCCTGTCGTTCGAGAGCCCGCAGGCGAGCTACTTCACCGGCGGCAACGGCACCGGCTCGCTCGACGGCACGATCGACGCTACGAACACCGGCAGCGGCACGCTCAACCCAGACACCAGCTATTCCGATGACATTGCGCCGGACGTGATCCTGAAGGGCACCGCCGATCCGGGCTGGGGCCATTACGAGGTCTATGGCCTCGCTCGCTTCCTTCACGACCGCACCAGCTTGATCGGCAGCGGCGACAACCACACCGTGTTGGCGGGCGGCGGCGGCGGCGATGCGATCGTGCCGATCATTCCGAACCGGCTGGAGCTGACGGGGAGCATCCTCGCCGGCGAGGGCATTGGCCGCTACGGCTCGGCGCAACTCAACGACGCCACTTTCTCGCGCACCGGCGCACCGCTGCCGCTGCCGGAGGTCATCGCGATGGCCGGACTGCTTGCCCACCCAGTTTCGCGCATCGACCTTTACGCCTATGTCGGCACCGAGCAGATCACCCATCGCAGATCCTTCGTCGAGAAGGGCAAGGGCTACGGCTACGGCAGCCCGCTCTACAACAACTCCGGCTGCGAGACCGAGCAGCCGATCACCAGCCCTCTGGCGATACCGTGCACGGCCAACACCTCGGGCGTGGTGCAGGGCACGATCGGCGGCTGGTGGCGGTTCCTGCGCGGCGATTTCGGCACCATGCAGACCGGCATCCAGTATTCCTACACCCGCAAGACCGCCTTCGATGGCAAGGGCGGCAGCCCGAGCACCGACGACAACATGATCTTTCTGAGCTTCCGCTACCTGCCCTTCCAGTAAGGCTATCCGCAGGCACCTGCTGCTGGCGATCCGACACGGCTTTCCTGCGCTCCGGTGCGCGGAAAGTCGCGCCGGCCGCCGCCTCAAGGGCCGCTCTCATCCAGCATCAGGCGTCTACGAACAGCCTCATCAGGGGCGTCCAGGCTCAGAGGAAGGGCTCAGCCTGCGTAGCAGGCGAGCTCTATGAGGTTGCCGTCCGGATCGTGACAGTAGACCGAAACGGTCGGGCCCAGCGCGCCCAGGCGTTCGATCGGGCCTTCGGTCACCGTCACGCCGCAGGTCTGCAGGTGCTCGATGATGTCCTCGGTCTGCACCGCGGTCACGAAGCACAGGTCCTGGCAGCCGGGGATGGCGTCGTCGGCGGTGATCCAGCCGTCGCTGCCATAGGGGCGCAGGTTGATCTTCTGGCCGCCGAACTTGAGCGCGCAGCGGCGGTTGCGGGCCATATTCCTCGCGCTCCATGCCCAGCACGCGCTGATACCAGGATGCGGTGATCTCGACGTCGCGGCAGGTGATGACGATGTGGTCGAGGCGGTCGACGGTGAAGCGCATTCAGTGCAGGTCCTGCATCAGGTGGAGCTCCGCATCACGTCAGACCGTCGTAGAAATCGTTGCCCTTGTCGTCGATGACGATGAACGCCGGAAAATTCTCGACCTCGATGCGCCAGACCGCTTCCATGCCGAGCTCGGGATACTCCAGCGTCTCGACGCGCCGGATGCAATCCTGCGCCAGCCGCGCCGCCGGACCGCCGACCGAGCCGAGATAGAAGCCGCCGAACTTCTGGCAGGCATCGCGGACCGCCTTGGAGCGGTTGCCCTTGGCCAACATGACCAACGAGCCGCCGGCTTCCTGCAGAGCGGCCACATAGCTGTCCATGCGCCCGGCGGTGGTCGGACCGAACGATCCGGTCGCCATGCCTTCGGGAGTCTTGGCGGGTCCGGCGTAATAGACCGGATGGTCACGCAGGTAGTCCGGCAGGCCCTCGCCGCGATCCAGCCGCTCCTTGAACTTGGCGTGCGCGATGTCGCGCGCCACCACCACCGTCCCGGTGAGCGACAGCCTGGTCTTGACCGGATAGTGCGAGAGCTGCGCGCGGATCTCGCCCATCGGCCGGTTGAGATCGACCTCGACCACGTCGCCGCCGAGCACCTCGTCGGTCGCCTCGGGCAGGAAATGCGCGGGATCGGCCTCGAGTTGCTCGAGGAAGATGCCCTCCGGGGTGATCTTCGCCTTGATCTGGCGATCCGCCGAGCACGACACGCCGATCCCGACCGGCAGGCTGGCCCCATGTCGTGGCAGCCGCACCACCCGCACGTCGTGGCAGAAATATTTGCCGCCGAACTGCGCGCCGATTCCGAGCCGCTGGGTCAGCCGGTGCACCTCGCCTTCGAGCTCGACATCGCGGAAGGCATGGCCGAGCTTGCTGCCCTCGCGCGGCAGCCCGTCGAGCCACTTCGTCGAGGCAAGCTTCACGGTCTTGAGCGTCAGTTCCGCCGAGGTGCCCCCGATCGCTATCGCCAGGTGGTAGGGCGGGCAGGCCGAGGTGCCGAGCGTGCGTATCTTGGTGCCGAGCCACTCCAGCAGCTTCGCGGGAGAGGCCAGCAGCGCCCGCGTCTCCTGGAACAGGAAGGTCTTGTTGGCCGAGCCGCCGCCCTTGGCAATGAACATCAGGTGGAACTCGTCGGCATGATGCTCGCCGGGAGCCGCCGCGATGTCGAACTGCACCGGCAGGTTGTTGCCGGTGTTGACTTCGTCGAACATGGTCAGCGGTGCCATCTGCGAATAGCGCAGGTTGGTCTCGGTGTAGGTGCGGTGCACGCCGTACGAGAGTGCCTCCTCCTCGTCGCCCTCGATCCAGACCCGCTGGCCCTTCTTGCCGAACACGATCGCGGTGCCGGTATCCTGGCACATCGGCAGCACGCCGCCGGCGGCGATGGACGCGTTCTTCAGCAGGTCGAGCGCCACGAAGCGATCGTTCGCGGACGCCTCGGGATCGTCGAGGATGCGGCGCAACTGCGCGAGATGGCCGGGGCGCAACAGGTGGCTGACATCACGGAACGCCTGCGCCGCGAGTTCGGTCAGCGCCTCGGGTCGCACGCGCAGCAGGGTGCGCCCGTCCACCTGCAGGGTGGACACTCCCTCGATGTCGAGCCGACGCCACGGGGTCGCATCCTCGGCCAGCGGGAACATCGGCGAATAGGCGAAGTCGCGGGCGCCGGCCCGGGGCGGTATCGCGTTCATCCCACTTTACCTGGACTGCGTCCCGGCCGGTTAAACCGCAAGGAACGGCTCAACTGCCGCTCGGGCCACGTCGCCTGAAGGCATCGAGGCTGACCACCTGCGGGGTGGCATCCGGCGCCGTCGGGGCCGTCGCATCACCCGCCGGCACCAGCGCCGGCTCGGTCTTCCGACCGCGGCCGGAGCCCGCCTTCGCGATGTCGGGCAGAGCGGGCGCTGCCTCGTCCGCCCCCGCTTGCGTGGGCGGAGTGAAACGCAGCACCATGCGCACCTGCGGATCGGCGAAACCGGTGATTGCGCTGAACGGGATCACCAGCGTCGAGGGAATGCCGCCGAACGACAGTCCGACGCTCATCACCGCATCGGCCGCATCCACCTTCAGGTCCCAGAACTGGTGCTGCAGGACGATGGTCATCTCCTGCGGATACTGCGCGCGCAGCCGGTCCGGGATCGCGACGCCGGCGGCGGCGGTCAGGAAGGTCAGGTAGAAATGGTGCTGGCCCGGAAGCCCCTCGTCGCGCGCGAACACCAGCGCGCGGACCATCACCTCGCGATAGGCATCCTCGATCCAGCGCTCGTATGGGAGCAAACTCGCCGGCAGGCCTTGGTCATCGTCGCCCCCGGTTGCACCGCCCGGGCCGTCGCCGTCGAAATCGTCGCTCATCGGCCTCTCCGTGCTGGCACCCGCTCCAGGACCGTCATCTGTTGCCATGCGCCCGATTCGACCACAAGGGCGGCGATCCCGACGGCAGGTACCCCGACGGCAAGTTCAGTGGGGGGGCTTCTGTTGCCCGGTGCCCCCCCGTACCGCGCTTGTCACTTATGCAGCGACAGCGAGCGCCTCGAAGTTATCGTTGGCACCTGTGTTTTAGCCCGATAACGGCGGTACAATGCCGAGCAAAAGGTGGGTCTTTACCACGCGTGTCGAGCCTGTGTCGCCCCCATGGATCCCGGACCGGTCGCCTGGACCCGGGGAGAGAATGGTGGAGGCGCCGGGCACTGCCCCCGGGTCCACAACGATTATTCCACGCACCGTTTATCGCCATAGTCTTGCCCGAAGGCGCAACGCAGAAGATGTAGTCCTGCCGGATGTAATATGGAAGGGTCCCGCACGGCGGAATCTGGCCCTGCATCCGCCAAAGCGGCGTGGCGAGGCAGTGGGCCGCGATGCTAGACCGGACCCATGACGCCTGATCATCTCGAGTCCCCCCACCATCGCGGAACCGACCTGCTCGAAACCCAGCCCACGCGCCGGGCCACCGTGCCGGCGCTGGAGGCGATGCTGCAGACGGCGCTCCCCGTGCTCGACCATGGCTTCGTCCGCGTGGTGGACTACATGGGCGACGACGGCGCGATCGTGCAGGCGGCACGCGTCTCGTACGGGCGCGGCACCCGCAAGGTCAGCGAGGATGCCGGGCTGATCCGCTACCTGATGCGGCACCGGCATTCGACGCCGTTCGAGATGTGCGAGATTAAGTACCACGTGAAGCTGCCGATCTTCGTGGCGCGGCAGTGGATCCGCCACCGCATGGCCAGCGTGAACGAGTACTCGGCTCGGTACTCGGTGCTCGATCGCGAGTTCTACATCCCCGAGCCAGGCCATCTCGCCGCCCAGAGTGCGAGCAACCGCCAGGGGCGCGGCGCCGTGCTCGAAGGCGAGGCGGCCAGCGCTGTGCTCGACCTGCTGCGCGAGGATGCCGGGCGCTGCCACGACCATTACGAGCTGATGCTCGGCGAGGGCGGCGCGCCGGAGGCGCCGGCACCCGGCTATGGCCTGGCGCGCGAGCTGGCGCGCATGAACCTCACGCTCAACACCTACACCCAGTGGTACTGGAAGGCCGACCTGCACAACCTGCTCGGCTTCCTGTCGCTGCGGCTCGATGCGCACGCGCAGTACGAGATCCGGGTCTATGCCGAGGCGATGCTGCAGACGGTGCGTGCCTGGGTGCCGGTCGCCTGCGCCGCGTTCGAGGAATACCGGCTTGGCGCCTTCACCTTCTCCGCCTCGATGCTGGCGGTGCTGCGCCGGCAGCTTGCCGGGGAGACGGTGGGCCAGCCGCAGAGCGGCCTGAGCAAGCGCGAATGGGACGAGATGCAGGCGGCGCTCGTGTCCGGTTCCGGACCCGGATGAGCGAAAAGGAGCCCGAACGGCTCCCGTCGGGCAGGCGCCCACCCGACTTCACGCCCTGGATCGTCCTCGTCGCCCTGCTCGGGCTGATGACGCTCGGCCTCTATCTGTTCCCGATGGTCAAGGCGTACATGAACTACGAGGACTGCGTCGGCAGCGGCCGCGTCGACTGCGCTTCCCGCTAGAGCATGATCCGATCGATCATGCTCCGCTTGTCGTAATAGAGCAGCTTTATCCGACACTTGGCATCGCGCAACGATTCCACGTGATCGGATGCTGCTCTAGAGTCGCAGCGAAGCCGCGACCCGCTCGGCAAGTCCCGAATACGCACGTCCGGCGTCGCTGTCCGGCGCCGACGCCATGATCGGCGTCCCGGCATCCGAGCTGGTGCGGATGTCGAGCAGCAGCGGGATCTCGGCCAGGAACGGCACGCCCAGCGCCTCCGCCTCGCGGCGCGCCCCGCCATGGCCGAACAGCTCGGTGCGCTCGCCGCAGTTCGGGCAGCAGAAGAACGACATGTTCTCGACGATGCCCAGCACCGGCACGTTGACCTTGCCGAACATCGCGGCCCCGCGCCTGGCATCGAGCAGCGCGATGTCCTGCGGGGTCGAGACGATCACCGCCCCGGCCAGCGAGACCTTCTGGGCCAAGGTGAGCTGCGCATCCCCGGTGCCCGGCGGCATGTCCACCACCATCACGTCGAGGGGGCCCCACTCGACCTGCCCGATGAGCTGGACCAGGGCGCCCATCACCATCGGTCCGCGCCAGACCACCGGGGTGCGTTCCTCGAGCAGGAACCCCATCGACATCGCCCGGATGCCCCAGGCCTCGATCGGCACGAACCCCTTCTCCCGGGTCTCGGGATGCGCGCTGCTGCCCAGCATGCGATGGACGCTCGGACCGTGTATGTCGGCGTCCAGCAACCCGACGGAGAGCCCGCGGCGGGCCAGTCCGATGGCCAGGTTGACCGCTGTGGTGGATTTGCCGACGCCGCCCTTGCCGGACGCCACCGCCACGATCCGCCTCACGTCCGGCAGCAGCTTGCCTTCGGGTATCGTGCCCCCGAGCCTGAACGGGGCGTGCGCCGGCGCCGGCGTGGCCGCCGCCGCGCGGTGGGCGGTCAGCAGCACGGTCGCGTTCACTACGCCACGGACCGCGCGCACCGCCGCCTCGGCCGCGCTGGCGACACGCTCCATCGCGGGCTGCTCCTCGCGTCCGGTGAGCAGGGCCAGATGCACCAGGCCGCCGCGCACCACCAGGCTTTCGATGCGGCCGCTCGCCGGCAGCGGGCGCCCGCTAACCGGATCGAGCACCGCCTGCAGGGCGCGAAGCACGCTTGCCTCGTCAGGTTCGGCCATGTTGTTCCCCTGGAACCGCGCACCGGATGAAACAACCCGGCGGTCGGATGTGACTTAAGGTAAGGTGGTCGGGGCCGCACTGGAAGCGGACGGGCCGCCTCCCCTATCTGAGTTGATCAGACTTGTTTCGACACATGCAGGAGCCGGACCCGGATGACGCAATCCAGCGCCCAAGCTTCGGGTAGGACGGTTCCGGTGCAGGAACCGCGCAAGGGTCGCGACCATCGGGTCGATGCGCTGCGCGGGGTGGCGCTGGCGATGATGTTCGTCGATCACATCCCCGACAACCTGCTCAACCGGATCACGCTGCGCAATCTCGGCTTCTGCGACGCCGCCGAGATCTTCGTGCTGCTGGCCGGCTTCGCCTCGATGCTGGCCTATGGCCGCGCCTTCGCCCGCGAGAGCGTGCGCTCGGCGATGAGCAAGCTGCTGCGGCGCTGCGGCAAGCTCTACATCTACCAGGTCGGCATGCTGCTGGTGAGCATCGGCGTCATCACCCAGTGGCGGCAGGTGCACTGGGTGCCGGTCGATTTCCTCGAGCCCGAGCTGGCGCATGGCTGGACCAGCCTGTGGCGGGCGATGACGCTGATGGCGCTGCCCGGCAACCTCAACATCCTGCCGCTCTATATCGTGCTGCTGCTGCTGTTCCCGGTAATCTACTGGGTGACCCGGCGTTCGCCCTGGCTGACGCTGGCGCTGAGCGGCAGCGCATGGCTGCTGGTCAATCTCGACCCGGCGCTCAACATGCCGAACTGGCTCGACCCGGACGGCTGGTACTTCAATCCGTTCGCCTGGCAGTTCCTGTTCACCCTGGGCGCGCTGGCGGCGACGGTTACCCATGCACGCGGTGGCGACCTGCCACGCTACCGCCTGCTGGTGGCGTTCTGCTGGGGCTACCTCGCCTTCAGCGCGGTGGAGGCGTTCCCGTGGGCGCAGTGGCATCTGCCGAACCTGGCACCCTTCGACATCGACCCGCCGCTGAAGACGCCGCTGTCGCCGCTGCGACTGATCGACGTGCTCTCGATCTTCTACCTGGTGCAGAGCAGCCCGCTGATGTCGCGGTTCGCCTCCGGCCGCGCCGGCCAGGTGCTGGCGGTGCTGGGCCGCCATTCGCTGGAGATCTTCTCCGCCGGCACCCTGCTCGACCTGCTCGCCAAGCTGCTGTTCGCGACGTTCGGCTCGAACTGGGCCCTGCAGGTCGGCATCAACGTGGTCGGGCTGGGAACCCTCTACCTGCTGGCGCGCGAGCTCGACCGTCGCAAGAGCCTGCAGAAGCAGAAGACCGAGCAGACGCGGCGCCAGCAGGCGGACTTGCGCGCTTCCAATCACGATCCCGTCGCCGCATCCTGAGCGCATGCCCGAGACCACGACCGCCCGCACGCCCGCCCAGGACACGGATTCCGCAGCCTTCGGCTTCGGATTGTCCGCAGCGCACCTCCCGCGCTCGCGTGCCGCTCTGGCCGACGGGCGCACGTTGCGCATCACCGTGTTCGGCTCCTCGACCACCGAGGGCATCGGCGCCTCCGCCCCGATCCACAGCTTCCCGCAGGTGATGCGGGCCAGCCTGGTCGCCTCCGGCGTGGCACCCGTCTCGCTGTCCAACCGCGGCGTCGGCGGCAACAACGCGCGCGACCTGCATGCGCGGCTCGGCGACGTGATTACGGACGCGCCCGACCTCGTGCTGTTCCAGACCGGCAGCAACGACCCGCTGCAAGACGTGCCGGTAGCGGAGTTCGGGCGCCTGACCCGGGCCGACCTGCGAACCCTGCGCGCGCACAGCCAGGCCGACATCGTGCTGGTGGACCAGCAGCTCTGCCGGATGCTCGAGGAGTGCGAGGCGTTCCCGCCCTACCTCACCGCGCTGCACGAGGCCGGCGCCGATTGCGGCGTGCCGGTGTTCCCGCGCTACCAGATGATGCAGAGCTGGAGCATGACGCCAGGCATGGACCGCGACCGGCTGTCGCCCGACGGGTTGCACATGGGCGATGCCGGCTACCGGCTGCTCGGCGAGGCGCTGGCCGGCTGGCTGCGTGACGCCCTGCTGCACCGGGATACGTGAACGGGTCTCTTTCGCGCTGCCGTCGTTATGGAAACGTCGCATCTTCGGCTAGAGAATGGCCGGCACAGACCCCTGAGGACACGCCCCGCATGCGCCCTGCTTCACGTCTCGCCTGCCTCGCGGCGGCGGCCCTGCTCCAGGCCGGAGTGCCGGCCGCGACCGTGGCCGGGCTGCCCACGCGGGCGGTGGCGCGCGGCGCGCCGGACAGCTTCGCCGACCTCGCGGCCAGCCTGCTGCCAGCGGTGGTCAACATCTCCTCGACCGAGACGGTGACCAGCGACACTCCGGACGACGACAATGACGACCAGGGTGGTGGCGGTGGCGGCGACCAGGGCGGCGGCGGCGGTCCGGGTCCGAACATCCCGGCCTTCCCGCCCGGCTCACCGTTCGAGAAGTTCTTCCACGACTTCATGAACCGGCAGAACCAGGGCGCCCCGAACACACCGCCGCGCAAGATGCAGGCGCTCGGCTCCGGCTTCATCGTCGATCCGTCCGGGATCATCGTCACCAACAACCATGTCATCAGCGGCGCCGAGGAGATCACCGTCACGCTGCAGGACAACACGGTGCTGAAGGCCAGGCTGATCGGCCATGACGACCGCACGGACCTTGCCGTGCTGCAGGTGCATGCCGACCACAAGCTCACCGCTGTCGCCTTCGGCGACAGCGACAAGTCCCGCGTCGGCGACTGGGTGCTGGCGATCGGCAATCCGTTCGGGCTCTCGGGCACCGTCACCGCCGGCATCATCTCGTCGCGTGGGCGCGATATCCAGCAGGGCCCGTACGACGATTTCATCCAGACCGACGCGCCGATCAACAAGGGCAACTCGGGCGGTCCGCTGTTCAACATGGACGGCCAGGTGATCGGCATCAACACCGCGATCTACTCGCCGTCGGGCGGCTCGATCGGTATCGGCTTCTCGATCCCGGCCAGCGAGGCGCGGCTGATCATCGAGCAGCTCCGCCGCTTCGGCCATGCCAAGCGCGGCTGGATCGGGGTGCATATCCAGGACGTGACCCAGGACATCGCCGACAGCCTCGGGCTGAAATCCGCGCACGGCGCGCTGATCGCCGGCATCGAGCCAAAGGGCCCGGCCGACAAGGCGGGGCTGCGCAGCGGCGACGTGATCCTGCAGTTCGACGGCAAGGACGTGGATGGACGCAGCCTGCCGCGTCACGTGGCGGAGACGCCGGTCGGCGATGTCGGCCAGTTCTCGATCTGGCGCGACGGCCACCGCCAGCCGCTGTCGATCCCGATCGGCGAATTTCCCGAGCAGGTGGTTCAGGCCGCCGCCAAGCCGACCCCGAAGCCGCAGGCGGCCACCTCGATGACCCTGCCCTCGCTCGGCATGAAGGTGGCGCCGATTACGCCCACGCTGCGCCAGAAGTACCAGCTCTCCGACGGCCAGAAGGGCGTGGTGATCACCGACGTCTCGCAGGACGGCGTCGCCGCCGACCGTGGCCTGCGGCCGGGCGACGTGGTGGTCGAGGTGCAGCAGACCGATGTTGCGACCCCGGCGGCGCTGCAGGAGCAGATCGACAAGGCGCGCCGGGCCAAGCGCTCCTCGGTGCTGATGCTGGTGCAGGACGGCGACGCGATCCGCTTCGTGCCGCTGCCGGTCGGTGCCGGCAAGAAGGATGGCGCCAAGAATGGCGACTGACGCCATCCGCTGAGACTGGCCGCTGAGCCTGCCGATCGGTCCGGACATAATCCTCGCCGCCGTCAGCCAGCAGCACCGGGCGTGGCTGCGCCAGGCGGCGCGCACCCTGGTCTCGGTGGGTCTGTCCGATGCGGTGTCGCAGCTTCTCGGCCTGCGCGAGGCGCCCTGGGCTCTGATCACGGCGGCCATCGTTACCTCCAGCAGCGTCACCGGCACCTGGACCGCCGGCCGCGACCAGATCACCGGCACCCTGATCGGCGCCGTTGCCGGGGCCGCCGCCATCGTCCTGGAACTGCTCGGCTACCCCAGGATGCCGGTCTTCTGGGCCATCCTAGCGCCACTCGCGCTGCTGGCCGCCGCCCGGCCGACGCTCAGGCTGACCTGCGTGACCCTGGTGGTGGTGTTCCTGTTTCCTTCGCCGGGCCATCCGTTCGACCGCCCGGTCGACCGCGTGGCCGCGATCCTGACCGGCGCGCTGGTGTCGCTGCTGGTGTCGTTCGTGGTGTTCCGATCACGGGCGCGGGCGCAGGCGTTCGGCAGTGCCCGCGAAATGCTCGGCGTGCTACGGCAGTTGCTGGCGGAGGTCATGAGCGGACGCGGCCCGGCTTCCTCGCGCGACGTGCTGAATGACGCGGCCGTCGCAGCGCTGCGCCAACTGGCGGAAGCGGTGCTGGAGGCCAGGCGCGAGCATGTCAGCGCGCTCGAGCAGGCCGACCCGCTGCTGGTGCGGCTGGTGCCGATGCTGCGCCGGCTGCAGAGCGACGTGCTGTTCGTGACCCGCGCTGTGGACGAACTGCCGGATCCGAGCCGGCTGCAAGACACCCTTGCCTGCGCCAGCCAGGCGCTGACCGAGGTGTTCGACGGCCTGGCCCGGCGCTGCCAGGCGATCGAGCAGGGTGGGCGCAGCGTCAAGGCCCCCGGCGACGCGGCAGCCGAGATCGCCAATCTCGACGACACGCTGGCCTCCCTTGGAGACACCGCCGGGGTGCCGCTGCGCTTCACCCTGCAGATGCTGCGACGCGATCTCGACGACATGGAGATCGCGATCCTGCAGGACGGCCAAGAAGCCGCGGCCGGCGTGCCGATCAAGGCGGGTGCGTGATCCGCAGGTCAGAAGAGGTCGGTGACCTTCTTTGCGGCAAGTAGCTTTCCAAGTGTCGTTGGTTGTCGGCTCGTTCCGCCTCGGTGAGAGGCAGTTCCGGAGGCGACATGCCGTTGTCCAGCTTACTGCGGCCGGCGAGGCGAACGCCTCTCGGATCGCCATCAGCGACAAGAACGCGGATCGTGAACGGATCAGTCATAGGTACCTTTCCAGGCTCAGAGCGGTCGAGAGACCTGCGTGCAAGCTCTACTTCTCGATCCCGACCGCCATCGCGATCTGGCGCCGGATGACCGCGAGTTGCGCCGGGGCGATACGGGACGATGTCGGCCGCAGGCGCCGCTTCGAGGTGGTGGCGACCAGGTGGGACACCGCCCAGCACGGCGTGTTGCAGCCATTCTCCAGCGTGGGATCGATTACCAACGCCAGGTCCGGGATCGCCAGGGTGTCATCGAACGTCAGCAGTACCAGGATCGCGTTCGGATAGGCAGGCGCGAACAGCCCGTCATCCTCCACCACGACCGCCGGCCTTCGCTTGTTCGGCTCCTTCGGCAATGCATCCCCAGGCCAGTCGGCCAGGACGATCTGCCCGGCACGGAGGGCGTGGAGCGCCCCCTCAGCCGGCATCGCTGTCCGGCGTGCCCCAGGAATCGAAGAGGGCACGGGCTTCCGGAGTGGCATCGACCCGCGCGCCCACCGCCTCGCTTGCTTCGCGGATACGCGCACGCCTCGCGTCCCGGGCAGCCTGGGTTGCAGCTCTCGCAACAGGGTGCCGATCCCGATCCCCCGGCTTCGCGCCCGCGTCTCGATCTCGCGACGAACATCATCGTCGGGACGAACGAAAATCGGCACGCCCATGAATACCGCCGCGATGTATCTAAATACTACATCGCCGCGTTATGCGCGGCGCCTCCAAGGACGCGCTCTCCTGCGATCCGGTCAACAGCAGCTCGGGATGCCGCTCCGGGACCGTGTGAGGTTGATCAGTTCGGCGCCGAAGTCGGCGTGTTCGACGGCAGCGAGCCGTGCGAGACGCCTGGTTGTGGCGCGGCGCTGACGGCGCCGGCGGCGACCGGCTGGGCGCTCGAACTCGACGCCGATGGCTCGAGCCGGCGGGCGGCGGCCGGCCGCACCGGAGGATGCGCGTCGAGGTAGCCGAGGCAGGTCCGGACCGTCGGCGCGCAGAACGCATCGGTCGCGAAGATCGCGTCCTTCTCGCCGGAATACAGCAGGTTGGTGACGATGCCGTTATCCACACGCGCGGAGACGTGGCAGTTGCCGCCGAACGAGAGCGAGATGCCGCCGACGATCGGGGGCGCCAGGCTGACGGCTGAACTCGAGGCCGCGTACCAGGTCAGGACATCGGTGCCGGGAAAGCTGGTATGCTGGTCCGGGCTGCCCAGGCAGGCCACCAGGTCGACCTCGCGCAGCCCGACCAGTACATGCTGCGCCCGGTGCGCGACCACCGCATCGTGGATCGCGCATCCCGGGAGACCGAGCAGTCCGCACAGCAGCAGGCTTCGCACGCGCATCTGGATCAAGGCACTCAATCCCCGGTTGCCGGACCGGAGCGAGAAACCATGCGCGGGACGACCGGATCAAGCGTTGCGTGCCTCTCGACGTCCGCACGCCCCTCTCGACTTCCCGAGGTGCGGACGGCACATGATCCGCGCCATGTCCGATCCCACGATACTGCCCCTGAAGACCCCCTTGCTGAAGACCCCCTCGCTGAAGACCACCTCGCTGAAGACCCCCTCGCTGAAGACCACCTCGCTGAAGACCACCTCGCTGAAGACCACCTCGCTGAAGACTGGGGACTTCGACTTCGCGCTGCCGGACGCGCTGATCGCCCAGGCGCCCGCCCGTCCGCGCGAGAGCGCGCGGCTGCTCGAGGTCGGCGGGGGCGTACTCGCCGACCGCATCGTGCGCGACCTGCCCGGCCTGCTGCGCGCGGGCGACCTGCTGGTGGCGAACGACACCGCGGTGATCCCCGCGCAACTGGCGGCGCACCGAGCTCCGGCCATGGCGGGAGACGTCGAGGTGCCCGGCGCGCGGGTGGGCATCACGCTGGACCGCATCCTGCCGGACGGCACCTGGCACGCCCTGCTGCGCAACGGCCGGCGCACCCGGGCCGGCGAGGATCTGCATTTCGCTGGCCTTGACGTAGATGCCCGGATCGTCTCACGCGACGATGAGGGGGGCGCGGTGCTGCGCTTCTCCGCCGAGGGACAGGCGTTCGACCGCTTCCTGCGCGCGGCCGGCGCCCTCGCCTTGCCGCCCTATATCGATCGTCCGGCGGGCCCGACCGAGGCCGACCGCCAGGACTACCAGACGGTGTTCGCGCGGCATGACGGCGCCGTCGCCGCTCCCACCGCAGGGCTGCATTTCACCCCCGCGCTGCTGCAGGCGCTGGAGGCGGCCGGCGTCGCGCGCACCACCATCACGCTGCATGTCGGCGCCGGCACCTTCCTGCCGATGCGCGGCGAGGATGTCGGCCGCCACACCATGCATCCCGAGCGCGGCATCGTGGGCGCCGAGGCGGCGGACTCGATCAACCGCGCCAGGCAAGCGGGCGGACGCATTGTCGCCGTCGGCACCACCAGCCTGCGCCTGCTCGAGAGCGCCGTGGACGAGGCCGGCCGGGTACGACCGATGGATGCCGAGACCAGTCTGTTCATCCGGCCCGGCCACCGGTTCCGCACCGCCGACCTGCTGCTGACCAACTTCCACCTGCCGCGCCTCCACGCTGTTCATGCTGGTCTGCGCCTTTGCCGGACACGACCGCATGCTGGAGGCGTACGCGCATGCGGTGCGGGAGAACTACCGCTTCTACTCGTACGGCGATGCCTGCCTGCTGCACCGCGACCCGGCTGCCGGCACATGAGGTTCGCCTGGAGCGAGGCGAGCCCGGACGGAACCGCGCGGGCCGGGACCCTGCAAACGGTGCATGGCGACGTGGCGACGCCGACCTTCATGCCGGTCGGCACCGCCGGCACGGTCAAGGCGATGACAATGGATGCAGTGCGCGCCACCGGCGCCGGCATCGTGCTCGGCAACACCTACCACCTGATGCTGCGCCCCGGTGCCGAGCGGGTGCAGTCGCTCGGCGGCCTGCACCGCTTCATGGACTGGCCGGGGCCGATCCTGACCGATTCCGGCGGCTTCCAGGTGATGTCGCTCGGGGCGCTCCGGTCCCTGGACGAGGACGGGGTGACGTTCCGCTCGCACCTCGACGGCAGCGCGCACCGCCTCACGCCCGAGCGCTCGACGCAGATCCAGCACGCGCTGGATGCCACCATCACCATGTGCTTCGACGAATGCATACAGCTCCCGGCAACCCTCGATGCGATCGCCGCCTCGATGCAGCTCTCGATGCGCTGGGCGGCGCGCTCGCGCGAGGCCTTCGTGCCGCGCGATGGATATGCGCAGTTCGGCATCGTGCAGGGCGGCACCGATCCCGCATTGCGCGCCGACAGCGTGCGCGCGCTGCGGGCGATCGGCTTCGAGGGCTATGCCATCGGCGGTCTCGCGGTCGGCGAGGGCCAGGCGCTGATGTTCGCGACGCTCGACGCCACCGTGCCGCTGCTGCCGGTCACGGCGCCCCGCTACCTGATGGGGGTGGGCACCCCGGACGACCTGCTCGGCGCGGTGCAGCGTGGCATCGACATGTTCGACTGCGTGATGCCGACCCGCGCCGGACGCACCGCGCGCGCCTACACACGCTTCGGCACGCTGAACCTGCGCAACGCGCGGCACGGCGGCGACACCCGTCCGCTGGAGCCAGGCTGCGCGTGCCTTGCCTGCACCCGGCACACGCGCGCCTACCTGCACCATCTGTTCCGCGCCGACGAGATGCTCGGGCCGATGCTGCTGACCTGGCACAATCTCGAATATTACCAGTCGCTGATGCGCGGCATGCGGGAGGCGATCCTCGAGCGCCGGCTCGAACACCAAGCGGCGGTGCTGCGTCGGGCCTGGGGCCGAGGGTGATCCCGAGCCATGAGCCACCCCATCACTCCGCGCGACCGCATTCGCGAAAAGGCGCTCGAACTCGGCTTCGATGCCGTCGGTTTTGCCGAGGCGCGACTGGGTCCGGAGGCGCGCACCCGCCTCGCCGACTTCCTGGCCAGTGGCGCGCATGGCGAGATGGACTGGCTCGCCGCGCGCTCCGAGCAGCGCTCCGACCCGCGCGCGCTGTGGCCGGAGGCTCGCAGCGTCATTTCGCTCGGGCTGTCCTACGCGCCGGACGAGGATCCGCGGGCCGTGCAGGGCCTGAAGGAGCGCGGCGGCATCTCGGTCTATGCCCGCAACCGCGACTACCACGACGTGGTGAAGGGCATGCTCAAGCACCTGGCGCAGTTCGTGGTGAAGACGGCGGCGGCGGAGGCCGAAGTGAAGGTGTTCGTCGATACCGCGCCGGTGATGGAGAAGCCACTCGCCGAGCGCGCCGGGCTCGGCTGGCAGGGCAAGCACACCAACCTGGTGTCGCGCAGCCACGGCTCCTGGCTGTTCCTGGGCGAGATCTACACGACGCTTGAGTTGCCGCCGTCGGCGCGCCCGCCCGGCAGTTGCGGCAGTTGCACTGCCTGCCTTACGGCCTGCCCGACCGATGCCTTCCCGGCCCCGTATCGCCTCGATGCGCGGCGCTGCATCTCCTATCTCACCATCGAGCATGCCGGGCCGATCCCGCACGAGTTCCGCAGCGCCATCGGCAACCGCATCTATGGCTGCGACGACTGCCTCGCCGCCTGCCCGTGGAACCGCTTTGCCGGCACCGCCCGCGAGACGAAGCTGCAGGCACGCCACGACCTGCGGGCGCCGCCGCTCGCGGACCTGGTCGCACTCGACGATGCCGGCTTCCGCGCCCGGTTCGCCGGCTCCCCGATCAAGCGCATCGGCCGCGACCGCTTCGTGCGCAACGTGCTGATCGCGATCGGCAACTCGCAGAGCCCGGCGCTCGCCGACGCGGCACGGGCGCTGACCGGCGACCGCGATCCGGTGGTGGCGGAAGCCGCGTCATGGGCGGTCGGGAAGCTGCAGCCGGCATGAGACACGGGCTTCTCAAGCGCAGCCTGTCGCTGTCTGGTCATCGCACCTCCGTGGCCCTGGAGCCGCAATTCTGGCTCGCCCTCGAACGTCTGGCCGCATCGCAAGAGTTGAGCCTGGCGGCACTGGTGGCAGGCATCGACCAGGCACGCGACCCGCTCCGGCCACTCGCCTCGGCGTTGCGCGTGCATGCCCTGGAGCACCAAAAGCCACACGCATGAGTTGCATGAAAAATTGCGACAAGTCTTGCGGTTGTTAACCTTCGGGTAAGCTCCGTCCGCCATGTTCGGGAGGTCGAACGAGAACAGGAACAGAACCGCTCCTGTCGCACCAAAGGAAAAAACCGATGCTCTCCATCAGCCCGACCACCTACCTCGTCCCCGCCATGCCGGTGAGCCCGCTGACCCTCTCGCACCAGCTCCTCATGCTGGCCGAGCAGGCGGACCAGGCCGGTCTCGGCCGCAGCGCCCGCTCGCTGCTCAAGCTGGCGCACACGGTATGCGGCGACCGCCCCCCTGCCTTCCGCTCGCCTGAAGTCGCGCGGCGCCGGCAACTGCCGGGGCTGGATTAACTTCCGCTCAGGCAGTCGGCCCTGGTTGGCCGACGCGGCAGCCGCATGATATTGGGCGAAGCATGGCAATCTGGGGCAAGGTCTTCGGCGCGGTAACCGGGTTTGCCGTTGGCGGACCACCCGGAGCCGTGATCGGAGCCGCCCTCGGCCACGCCGCCGACCGTGGCTCGCTGCTGGACCCGCCGCAGGGTGGCGGCTGGCTGAGCGCGGTGGGTGGTGATGCCCGCGCCAGGCTGGCGCCGGACCCGACCAGCGCCGCCGCCCGCATCGGACTGCGCATGGCGGCAGTCATGGGCCGCAAGGACCAGCTCTTCGCCATCGTCGCCGTGGTGCTGTCGGCAAAGCTCGCCAAGGTCGACGCGCCAGTCAACCGCGCCGAGATCGACACCTTCAAGCGCTGCTTCCGCATCCCGCCCGAGAGCACCCGCGAGATCGGCCGACTGTTCGACCAGGCGCGGGCCCGCACCGACGATTTCGAGCCGTTCGCCGCCGAGCTCGCGAACGCGTTTTCCGACAACCGGCTGGTGCTGGAGGACGTGCTGGTGGCGCTGTTCGCCATCGCCCGTGCCGACGGGCCGGTCAACGCCCGCGAACTCGAATTCCTCAAGCGGGTGCATGCAACGCTCGGCCTGACCCGCGCCTCCTGGGAACGCGCCGAAAGCGGCGCCGCGCGGCCGAGCTCGAACGAGCCCGACGCCTATGCGGTGCTCGGCCTCAAACCAGGCGCCACCGACGACGAGATCCGGCAGACCTGGCGCCAGCTCATGCGCGAGCACCACCCGGACCTGATGACCGCCCGCGGGGTACCGGAGGCGACCATCGCCAAGTCCGGCGACCGCGTTGCCCGCATCAACGCGGCATGGGATCGCATCAAGCGCGAGCGCGGCCTCTGAGCTCGTCCGATAACGCAACTACGCTGGTCATCCGACGCGCCTGTCTGCGCTTCCGGTGCTCACGGCCAGACGGCCGCTCCGCTCCGGTTCTCTACAGGCACGCCGGGCGGCGCCTGCGGCGCCTCTGACTCAGCGTAGCGCGTTCTCGAACGGGCTCTGCACCCCTGAGGCTACTCAGTAGAAGGATTTTCTGATGCAGCCTGCGGCCATCATGCAGACCCGGGAGGGTGCGCGCCTGCGTGCGATACGCGAGGGGGCGGCCTGGCGGCATTGGGGGCCGTATCTTAGTGATCGCCAGTGGGGAACGGTGCGCGAGGATTACAGCGCCAAGGGTGATGCCTGGACCTACCTCACTCATGACCATGCCCGCTCGCAGGCCTATCGCTGGGGCGAGGATGCCATCGCGGGGTTCGGGGACGAGAAGCTGCGCTGGTGCATGGGGCTCGCCCTCTGGAACGGCCGGGACGCAATCCTGAAGGAGCGGCTGTTCGGGCTGAACAACTCCGAGGGCAACCACGGCGAGGACGTCAAGGAGCTCTACTACTACCTCGATGCGACTCCGACACATTCTTACCTGCGTATGCTCTACAAGTATCCGCAGGCCGCCTACCCGTACGAGCGGCTGGTCGAGGAGAATGCGCGTCGCGGCCAGCATGCGCCGGAGTTCGAGCTGGTCGATACCGGCCTGTTCGATCATGGGCGCTATTTCGATGTCTTCATCGAATATGCCAAGGCGGAGCCCGACGACATCCTGATGCGCGTGCGCGTCGTCAACCGGGGGCCGGACACCGCCTCGGTCTCGGTGCTGCCGCAATTCTGGGCGCGCAACGACTGGTCATGGGCGCCCGACATCGTGAAGCCGGTGATGCAGGCGGACGGCAACGGTGCGATCCGGCTGTCGCACCCGCGCATCGGGCCGATGCGGCTCTCGATCGAGCACGCCGACGCCCTGCTGTTCTGCGAGAACGAGACCAACGTGGTGCGGCTCTACGGCGAGCGCACCTCTGGCTTCTTCAAGGACGGTATCAACGACTACCTCGTCGGTGGCCGACCGAACGCGGTCAATCCGGAACGGCATGGCAGCAAGTGCGCCGCCCTGCACACCCTGTCGCTGGCCCCCGGCGAGGAGCGCGTGCTGCGCTTGCGGCTGCGGCCGGAGCCTGCAACAGGCGATGCGTTCGCAGATTTCGACGCGGTGTTCGCAGCCCGCATGGAGGAGGCGGACGAGTTCTACGCGGCGTTGCAGGAAGCCGACGAAAACGCCGATAGCCGTCTCGTGCAGCGCCAGGCGTTTCGCCGGCATGATCTGGAGCAAGCAGCTCTATGACTACGACGTCCGGCTCTGGCTGGAAGGCGATCCGGCCGGACCCAAGCCGCCGCCGGGTCGCGGCGACGTGCGCAACGGCGACTGGCAGCACGTGCACGCCTCCGAGATCATCTCGATGCCGGACAAATGGGAATATCCCTGGTTCGCCTCCTGGGACCTCGCGCTGCAATGCCCGGTGCTGGCGCTGGTGGATCCGGACTTCGCCAAAGGCCAGTTGCTGCTGCTGACGCGGGAATGGTACACCCACCCGAACGCGGCGCTGCCGGCCTACGAGTGGTCGTTCAGCGATGCCAATCCGCCGCTGCATGCCTGGTCGGCCTGGCGGGTGTTCGAGATCGACCGCGCGCTGAACGATGCGCCTGACCACCATTTCCTCAAGCGCGTCTTCAACAAGCTGACGATGAACTTCACCTGGTGGGTCAATCGTAAAGACTCCTCGGGACGCAACATCTTCCAGGGCGGCTTCCTCGGGCTCGACAACATCGCGATCTTCGACCGCTCCTCGCCGCTGCCGACCGGCGGCGAGCTGTCGCAGTCCGACGGCACCGCTTGGATGGCGATGTACGCGTTGTCGATGCTGCGGATCGCCGTCGAGATAGCTCTGCAGGACAGTGCCTTCGAGGATGTGGCGGCGAAGTTCTTCGAGCATTTCCTGCTGATCGCCGCCGCCGAGGGCAACAGCCTGTGGGACGAGCAGGACCAGTTCTTCTACGACCAGCTCGGCTTTCCCGACGGCTGTCGCATACCGCTGCGCGCCCGCTCGATGGTGGGGCTGATACCGGTCTTCGCCACCGCCGTGCTGCATGGCGACGAGGTCGACCGGCTGCCGCAGCTCAAGGCGCAGATGACCTGGTTCCTCAAGAACCGGCCGGACCTCGCGCAACTGGTGTCGCACTGGACGGTGCCGGGCCACGGCGACACGGTGCTGATCTCGCTGCTGCGCTCCCATCGGCTGACGTCGATCCTCGAGCGCGTGCTGGACGAGACCGAGTTCCTGTCACCGGGCGGCGTGCGCGCGGTGTCCAAGTTCCACCAGCAGCACCCGTACCGGCTGGATTGGGGCGGCCAGAGCTTCGAGCTGGCCTACTGGCCCGGCGAGAGCGAGAGCCGGCTCTTCGGCGGCAATTCGAACTGGCGTGGCCCGATCTGGATGCCGGTGAACTACCTGCTGATCGAGAGCCTGCTGCGGCAGTACCGCTATTATGGCGACACGCTTACCGTCGAGTTCCCGCGCGGCTCCGGGCGGCAGGCGAACCTGCACGAGGTCGCCGCCGAGCTGTCACGCCGGCTGGTCAGCCTGTTCACCCGCGGCGCCGATGGAAGGCGTCCGGTGCACGGCGACTATCCGCTGCTGCAAAACGATCCGCACTTCCGCGACCTGGTCCTGTTCTACGAGTACTATCACGGCGATGACGGGCGCGGCGTCGGCGCCTCGCACCAGACCGGCTGGTCAGGGCTGGTGGCGTCGCTGATCCACCGCCTCAACGGCCACGACTACTCGCACTGGGACGGCCCTTCCTCCGGGCCGGCCTGATCTCAGGCCGCGGCCGCTTCGTGCAGGGCCCCGCGAAGCTGCTGGATTTCGCCCTGCAGGCGACGCAGTTCGGGCACGCTTTGGCCGGTCGCGCGCGCGATGCAGGCCGGCAGTCCGCGGGCGCGCTCGCGCAGGGTATGGCCTTCCGGGGTCAGCCGCAGCCGGACCTGCCGCTCGTCGGAGCTGTCACGCTCGCGCTTCAGCACGCCGGCGCACTCCAGCCGCTTGAGCAGTGGCGTCAGCGTGCTGGAATCCAGGAACAGCCGCTCGCCGACCTGCCCAACGGTGCGGTCGTCCTGCTCCCAGAGCACCAGCATGACCAGGTACTGCGGGTAGGTGAGGCCGAGCGCGTCGAGCAGTGGCTTGTAGACGCGGTTCATCGCATGGCCGGCGGAATACACCGCGAAGCAGAACATCTGGTCGAGCGTCAGTCCGTCATCCTGCATGCTGATCTCCTGCGGCGCGTACACCCATCAACATCGCGCGCGATCCGATCGCAAGAGACGCATCGGCATGACAGCCATGCACGCGATTATATTTAGCGCGATCAAATCGCGCGCAATCGGCCTCCGGCAAGCAGAGCAGGCACATCATCATGTCGACCAACATTCTCTACAGCACCAGCGCCATGCCAATGGCGGTCGCGGCGGCGGCGGCAACAATCCAAAGCAGCTTTTCGCGGCCGGCTATGCCGCCTGCTTCATCGGCGCAACGAAGTTCGTGTCCTCGCAGGGTGGCCCGAAGGTCCCGCCGAGGCCAGCGTCACCTCGACGGTCGGTATCCGGCCGCGTTTGGAAGGCGCCTTCGGCCTCGAGATCGCGCCCCCCGGTCTCGACCGGGATCAGGCGAAGACGCTGGTCCACAAGGCGCACGAGGTCTGCCCGTACTCGAACGCGACCCGCGCACCATCGACGCTCAAGCTCGCCTAAGAGACCGATCGACGATGCTACTAGGATGGTCGTTCGACGCCGCTTCCCTGCGCTCCGGTGCTCAAGGCGCGACGGCCGCTCCGCTCCGGTGGCCGAAACGTCACGCCGGGCGGCGCCGCTGGCGCCCCTGACTCATCCTAGCGCATTCTCAAACGGTCTCTACGGACTAAGCGCCGGCTTCTCCGGCGGCTGTGGGCGCACGCCCAGGACATGGGCGATGGCGTAGGTGAGGTCCGGGCGGTTCAACGTATAGAAGTGAAACTCGTCCACGCCGTTGGCCTGCAGCAGCCGCACCTGCTCGGCGGCCACCACGGCGCCGACCATGCGCCGGGTTTCGGCATCCTCCTCGGTGCCGCTGAACATTGCGGCGAGCCAGCCGGGCACCGTGGTGCCGCAGGCGGTCGCAAAGCGCATCGCGGCGCCGAAGTTCGAGACCGGCATGATCCCCGGCACCACCGGTGCGGTGATGCCGGTAGCCAGACACCGGTCGAGGAAGCGCAGGTAGGTGTCGGCCTCGAAGAAGACCTGGGTGATCGCCCGCGTGGCGCCGGCATCGAGCTTGCGCTTGAGGTTGTCGAGATCCGCCTGCTCGCTCGCGGCCTCGGGATGCATCTCCGGATAGGCGGCCACCGAGATCTCGAAATCGGCCACCTTCTTCAGGCCGGCCACCAGTTCGGCGGCCGTGGCATAGCCCTCGTGATGCGCCTCGAACGCGCTGTCCCTGGGCGGGTCGCCGCGCAGGGCCACGATGTGCCGCACGCCGGCATCCCAGTATTGCCGGGCGACGTCGTCCACCGCGCCGCGCGAGGCGCCGACGCAGGTGAGATGGGCGGCCGGCGTCAGGCTGGTCTCGCGCACCAGCCGCGCCACGGTGTCGTGCGTGCGCGCCTGGGTCGAGCCGCCGGCGCCGTAGGTCACCGACACGAAGCTCGGCCGCATCGTCTCGAGCCGCCGGATGCAGGCCCAAAGCTGGGTCTCCAGCGCCTCGGTGCGCGGCGGGAAGAACTCGAAGGACAGGATCGGCGCCGGACCGGCCGCCTCGCGCATCGGCAGGCCGGCGACCCGCGGCCCGGTGAGCCAGCGCTCGAGGGGTGCCAGGCCGGAGATCGGAGATGCCTCGTTCATGCTCGTCGTTCCGAATGATCGTGCGTCAGAAGGTCTGAGCGCATGACGGGACCAGTGGTCGGGGGTTGCATGGTAGCGACGACACGCAACCGGCACAAACGTCATAACCCGCTTGCCGGCCGGCAACGAACCCCGATGGTTGCGTGTGTTCGCCTCCGTGTTAATGAGGTCGCCGATTGACCGTCCGGTCATCGATCGACCGTTGCGGGGCAGCCGGGGATGAGAATGCGGACCGTGGGACAGATCCGGGCGACCGTGCGGCGCGCCGGGGCCATCGCAGCGGCCGGGCTCCTCCTCGGCGCGGGCGGCTGCGCGCAGAAGCCGACAGACCCGGACGCGCTCGCCGACTACAACGGCACCAACGATCCGCTGGAGCCGACCAACCGCTTCTTCTACCGGGTCAACAACACGGTCGATCAATACACCCTCAAGCCGGTGGCGCAGGCCTATGTCTACGTGGTGCCGCAGCCGGCGCGCACCGGCGTGCACAACGCGCTGGCCAATCTCGCGAGCCCGGCCACCTTCTTCAACGACATGTTCGAGACCAGGCCGCGCCGTGCCGGCGACACCTTCATGCGCTTCCTGATCAACTCGACGGTGGGCGTCGTCGGCGTGTTCGACGTTGCCAAGGGCTGGGGCTATCCGGCGCACGACGCCGATGGCGGCATGACGCTGGCAAGCTGGGGCGTGCCGCAGGGACCTTATCTCTACCTCCCGGCGCTGGGTCCGTCCTCGCCGCAGGCGATCACCGGCTTCGGGATGGACGTAGCACTAGCGCCCCTGACCTACGTGCCGCGCGGGTATGGCTTGCTGACACTGAACTGGGCGCTCTACGGTATCGGCGTGGTTGACGCCCGGGCCGGCGTGCTCAACGACCTCGACCAGATCAACCGGGACGCGCTCGACCCTTATGCCACCCTGCGCAGCCTGTACCGGCAGCACCGCGCCGCGCAGATCGAGGCGATGCGCAAGGACAACCGTATGACGACACCCGATTGGTACACGCAATGAGCGGGACCGACTGCATGAACGATGCCGACCAGCCTCTTCCGCTCGCTCCCGACACCGGGCCGACGCGACGCCGCCTCGCCGCCGCCCTGGCCGGCACCGCCGCGTGCCTTGCGCTGTGTCTCGGAGGTGTTCCCGCCCGCGCCGAGAGTGCGGATGTCGCCTTCGTGCACCAGTTCGGCGACAAGCTGGTGGCCGTCATCAACGGCTCGGGCTCGACCGCCGAGAAGCGCCAGCAGATCCAGCCGCTGATCGACCAGAACGTGGACGTGGACGGCATCGCGCGCTTTGCGATGGGCCGCTACTGGAAGCTGGCCTCTCCCAGCCAGCAGCAGCAGTTCGTCACCCTGTTCCACCATGTCCTGCTCAACACCATCACCGGCAAGCTCGGCGAATACCAGGGCGTGCGGTTCTCGGTCGGCGGGGACACGCCGCATGGCGACGGCCAGACCCAGGTGGCCACTACGATCGACCGGCCCGGGCAGCCGCCGGCCAATGTCGACTGGGTGCTGAGCCACAAGGCTGGCGCGCCCAAGGTCGAGGACGTATTCGGCGAGGGGGTCAGCCTGAGCCTGACCCAGCGCCAGGACTATTCGAGCTACCTCTCGCGCAACGGCAACGACATCGACAAGCTGCTGGGCGCGATGCAGCGGCAGGCCGCGCGCTCGTCCTAGGCGGCTACTTTCTCAGGGCTTAGGCGTGCGGTCGCTCTCGTAGATCAGCATGGTGTGGCCGGCGCGCAGGAAGCTGCCGCTGACCTTCATGCCGATGCCGCCCAGGATTGTGCGCGAGGCGAAGTTCTCCTCCCTGGCGACCGCCACCACCCTGAGTTCGCCCTGGTCGTGCGCATAGCGTAGCGCCGCCGCCGCCGCTTCCCGGGCGATCCCCCGTCCGCGCGCGTTCGGCCAGATCGCGAAGCGCAGACCGAGGCCGAGGCCGTCCGGCCGTTCGTGCAGGCCGGTCATGCCCTGGAACACATCGTTCTCGTTGATGGTGAAGATGCCGACGCGGCGGCGCGCCCAAAAGGCGATGTCGTCCGCCATCTCCTCGGTCGCCTGCTTGCGGCTGCGCACCCCGCCAAGCATCAGGCCAAACGCTCCGGCATCACCCTTCAGGCGGACCATGTTGTCCAGGTCCGGCCAGCTGACCGGTGACAAGATCAGTCGCGCGGTCCTAACGGAGCGCCCCAGCGAGGAAAAGCCGGTCATGGCCGCATCCCGGACGACCGCGCCATGCGGCGCGGCGCCATGACGATCCTAGCGGGCGATCGGTCGATACTTGATCCGGTGTGGCTCGGTCGCCTCGGCGCCAAGTCGGCGTCGCTTGTCCTCTTCGTAGGCCTGGAAATTGCCCTCGAACCACTCGACGTGGCTGTTGCCCTCGAAGGCTAGGATATGCGTCGCCAGCCGGTCGAGGAACCAGCGGTCATGCGAGATGATCACGGCGCAGCCGGCGAACTCGCCGAGTGCATCCTCCAGCGCCCGCAGCGTGTC
Source organism: uncultured Lichenicoccus sp. (assembly GCA_963693035.2). Classification (GTDB taxonomy): domain Bacteria; phylum Pseudomonadota; class Alphaproteobacteria; order Acetobacterales; family Acetobacteraceae; genus Lichenicoccus. The sequence goes on along the minus strand of CAXMMQ010000012.1, from coordinate 97,154 downwards.
GACGTCGAGGTCGTTGGTCGGCTCGTCGAGCAGGATGACGTTGCTCTCCTTGCGCAGCATCTTGGCGAGATGCACACGGTTGCGCTCGCCGCCGGAAAGTATCCCCACCTTCTTCTGCTGGTCCGCGCCCTTGAAATTGAAGGCGCCGACATAGGCGCGCGACGGCACCGCGCGCTTGCCGAGATAGATCACGTCGGTGCCGCCGGAGATTTCCTCCCAGACATTCTTGTTCGCATCGAGCGTGTCGCGCGACTGGTCCACGTAGCCGAGCTTCACCGTTTCGCCGATCTTGAGCTCGCCACCGTCCGGCTTCTCCTCGCCGATGATCATCTTGAACAGGGTGGACTTGCCGGCGCCGTTGGCACCGATCACCCCAACGATGCCACCGGGCGGCAGCTTGAAGTCGAGATCCTCGATCAGCAGCCGGTTGCCGTACGCCTTGCGGAGCTGGTCGGCCTCGATCACCGTTCCGCCCAGCCTTGGGCCGGGCGTGATGACGATGTCCGCGGTGCCGCCGGCGCGATCAGCGTTGGCGGCCAGCATCTTCTCGTAGTTGGCGATGCGCGCCTTGTTCTTGGCCTGGCGCGCGCGCGGGCTGGAGCCGATCCACTCCTCTTCGGCGGCGAGCGCACGCTGGCGCGAGCTCTCCTCCTTTTCCTCCTGCTGCAGCCGCTTGCGCTTCTGCGCGAGCCACGAGGAGTAGTTGCCCTCGAACGGATAGCCGCGGCCGCGCTCGATCTCGAGGATCCAGTTGGTGACGTTGTCGAGGAAGTAGCGGTCATGGGTGATCACCATGACGGTGCCGGCATAGTCGCGCAGGGTGCGCTCGAGCCAGGCGACGCTCTCGGCATCGAGATGGTTGGTCGGCTCGTCGAGCAGCAGGATGTCGGGCTTCTCCAGCAGCAGCCGGCACAGCGCCACGCGCCTACGCTCGCCGCCCGACAGTTTCTCGACATCGGCCTCGGCCGGCGGACAGCCCAGGGCGTCGAGTGCGATCTCGATGCGGCGGTCCAGGTCCCAGCCCTCGCCGGCTTCGATCTCCTCCTGCAGCGTCGCCTGCTCGGCGAGCAGCGTGTCCATCTGCTTGTCGTCCATCGGCTCGCCGAACAGCAGCGAGATGGCGTTGAAGCGCTCAACCGCGGCCTTCAGCTTGCCGAAGGCGAGGCCGACATTCTCGCCGACCGTCAGGTTGGCATCGAGCCTGGGCTCCTGCTCGAGATAGCCGATGGTGACGCCCTCCGCCGCCCAGGCCTCGCCGCCATACTCGGTCTCGATCCCGGCCATGATCTTCAGCAGGGTGGACTTGCCGGCGCCGTTCACGCCGAGCACGCCGATCTTGACGCCGGGCAGGAACGACAGCGTGATGCCCTTGAACACCTCGCGCCCGCCCGGATAGGCCTTGGTCAGGTCCTTCATCACATAGACGTACTGATAGGCGGCCATGGGAGGCTCCTGGTCCTGGGTGTATCCGGCGCGAGTGTATCCGGAAGGCTGGGACCTGCGCCCGGCAGGACTCGAACCCGCAACCAAGCCGTTATGAGCGGCCCGCTCTAACCATTGAGCTACAGGCGCACAAGTCACGCATCAGATCGCGCATCAGGCCCGGAATGGCAAGTTCCCGGCCGTCGGGCGCGGCCTTTGATCCGCCGCAATCGGCGTGTATTTCCTGAGACGAAACCGGCCTTCGGAGCCAACACGATGATGTCGACACGCCACCCCCTTGCGAGCCTGTTCCTGGCCGCCAGCCTGCTGCTGCCGGCCGGGGGGGCATTCGCCCAGCCGGCGCCCGACCCGGTCCAGGACCAGCCGAACTCCCAGCCGAACTCGATGCAGGCGCCCCCGGACCAGCGTCCGGTCGGCCAGCAGCCAGGCGACCAGCAGCCGCTCGCATCCGGCGTCAAGCCGAAGCCGCGTGGCGGCTGCCTGAAATACGGCGCGGCGGGTGCGGTCGGCGGCCATTTCGCGCATCACCATGCGGTGCTCGGCGCGGTCGGCGGCTGCGCGGTCGGCGCCTACGTCAAGCATCGCTCCAAGAAGCGCATCCGCGCCGGCCTGCAGCCCTGATCTTCGATGCGGCTTGGCAACAGCCGGGCCGCTCGATAGGGTCGCGCCGCACAGCGAGCAAGGACCGCGCAGGATGGACGTCTCGAAGATCAGCCCCGGTCGCGACCTGCCCTGGGACATCAACGTGGTCATCGAGATCCCGGAAGGCTCGGCGGTCAAGTACGAGGTGGACAAGGAGAGCGGCGCGCTGGTCGTCGATCGCTTCCTGTTCACACCGATGGCCTATCCCGCCGCCTACGGCTTCATTCCAGGCACGCTTGCCGACGACGGCGATCCGGCCGATGCGCTGGTGCTGACGCCGGCAGCGGTGGTGCCGGGTGCGGTGATCCGCGCGCGTCCGATCGGCATGCTGAAGATGGAGGACGAGAGCGGGCAGGACGAGAAGATCATCTGCGTCCCGCACGACAAGATCCATCCGCTCTACACCTCGGTACAGAGCGTCGACGACCTGCCCGAGATCACCCGGCAGGCGATCGAGCATTTCTTCACCCGCTACAAGGACCTCGAGAAGGGCAAGTGGGTGAAGGTCACCGGCTGGGCCGGCAAGGACGAGGCCGCCGAGGTCATCCGCGCTTCGCTCGCGGCCGCCAGCGAGTAGCTCAGCCGCCCGCAATGGTGCGCCGGATCAGCGCCTCGTAGTTCGCGATGTAGTCATGCATCGACAGCGTCCGCTCCGCCTGCGCGCGCGCGGCAAGCCGCAGCCGCGTCGCCAGCGCCCGGTCCTCGAGCAGTTCCAGCACCCGCTCGCCGAGCGCCTGCGGCTGGTGGAACGGCGTCAGCAGCCCGGTCTCGCGGTCGGCGATGAATTCCTGCACCGGTGCGGTGGCGCTGGCCACGATCGCGCAGCCGATCGCCATCGCCTCGCGCAGCGACCAGGAGGCGACGAACGGGTAGGTCAGGTAGACGTGCGCGTCCGAGCGCTGCAGCAACGCCACATAGGTCGCATAAGGCAGCTTGCCGACGAAATGTACGCGCGAGAGATCCAGCAGGTGGCCCAGCTCGCGCAGCATGTATTCGCGCCAGTTGCCCTCTGAGAGCCGCGCCCCGTAGCTGACGCCGTCGCCGCCGACCAGGACGATGCGCGCATCCGGCCGCGACCGCAGGATGTGCGGCAGCGCGCGCATGAAGACGTGGAACCCGCGATACGGCTCCAGGTCGCGCGCGACGTAGGTCACCAGGCGCTCGCCGGGACGCACCACGAGGGCATGGCCGGGCGCTGCCTCGCGATCGGGCACCGCCAGCACCAGGTCGCGGCTCGCGGCCAGCGGGGCGGGCGTGCAGATGTCGAGATTGACTCCTTCGGGCAGCACCGAGATCTGCTCGTGCGCCCAGGCCGGATAGGTCGAGCGCTGGAACAGAGTGGGCGTCTGGCCGGTGACACGCGGCCGGCCGTCGCGTCCGTCCGGGCCGTTGGTCAGCGCGAGCAGGTTGACCGCGTTCTTGGCGCGCACGCGGGGGAACATCGAGACGTCGGAGGCGAATTCCGGGTCGAAGCCGACATCGAACCGGTCGGTGTGATAGTAGAATTCGAGGTAGCCCAGCACCGGCGTGCGCTCGAAGACGTCCTGCATGTTGAGCAACTCGCCCCAGCCATGGTGGCCGATGACGATGTCCGGCACGTAGCCGAGCTGGCGCAGGGTGCGCGCGGTCTGCGCCACCTGTTCGGCCCGCAGCGTCGCCGCCTCGAATTCCTGCGCCACCGGATAGGTCTCGGGCGCCGCCTCGCGCGGCATCCGATACGAGACCCGGCGCACCCCCGGCATGGCGTTCTGGTTCGGCTCGCTGATGAAGACGACCTCGTTCTGGCCGCCCTCGTAGTCGTTCTGCCGGATCAGGTGCCGCACCAGATGCAGGAACTGGCCTGGGAAGTTCTGGTGGACGAACAGGTAGCGCAAGGCGGCGGCCTCGAGGTCCGGTCAGCGCCGCTTCGCGCGTGGCGCCGCGGACGCCTTGCCCGCGGTCTCGGCCAGCAGCTTCACCGACGGCTCCGGCACCGCCTTTCCCCCCGATGGCTTGTCCAGGATCGTGGCGATCGGCTCGTCCGCATCCGGCTTTGCCGCAATGTCGGGCGCCGCGACCGCCGCCTCGTTCGGCAAGATCTCGACCAGGAAGGCCTCCAGCGGCGCCAGGCTGGCGGCCTCGACGGTCTGCGTGTCCGGCGCCGGACCCATCGTGGTGCCGTCGGTGAAGGTGGCGCTCACCCGCAGGGAATGCGTCTCGGCTGCCTCTCCCTTGAGCCGCACGCGCAGGCCCAGGATCGGCAGCGCCATGCCGCGGCTGCCGCAATACTGGCCGCCATCCGACCAGGGCGACAGCCAGCCCTTGCCGAGCACCGCCTGGTATTCGAGGTTCTCGGGACGTACCCCCCGGCTCGGCGCCACCGCGAAACCCTCGATCCAGTTCTGGCTGCCGCGCTCGCCCATCCATTCCCCGACCCGCCCGAGACGGTCGCCGCGCCGCTGGATGTGCGCCGCGACCTCCCAGGCCTCGTCGGCCGCAGGTATGGCCGCGACAGGACTGCCGGCACTGGCCTCGGAGAAACCGCGCGCTACAGCGCCACCCGGCATGGCGCTTCCAGGCATCGCGCCACCAGGCACTGGCAGCCCCTCGACGCCGAACGGACCGCGGGCGGGAGCCGGACGAAGCGGCACCGGCTGGGAAGCGGCGGCGGCGGCGGCGTCGCCGAGCCGCATCACCTGCAGGCGTGGCGCCTCGTGCTGCACCTGCGCACTCTGGTAGATCGTCACCAGCAGTTGCGCCGCGGCGCCGTTGATGCGCACCAGCGCCGCGCTGGCATCGGCGCCGATCCAGCCCTCCTCGTCGAACGTGCTGATGGTCAGCAGGCCCGGTTCCTGAACCGGCGGATGCGAGATCCGCACGCCGGGCAGGCCGGTCCGCGGGTCGGCGGCCGTGCTCCCCGGAGCATGGAAGACACAGTACAGCCCCTGCTCCAGGGTCATCAGGTGACCGGAGACCTTGAGCTCCGCGACGAGCTTCTGGCTGGTGGCTGCCGACATTGGATGCTTCCCGATCTGGATCGCGCCGGCGGCCGTGTCACGCTCGGTCAGGGCACTGCGCGATATTGCTTCGTCATAACAGCTTTTCCGGCTCAAGAGATCGTGTTCTCACCATGCCGTCCACGATCGCTGGCGAGGTCGGACCGCCGCCCAGCCGGAGCAGGCTGTCGTTCAGCAGCGGTACCGGCAGCGCCAGCGGCAGCACCGCGCCGCGGCCGGTGGCGCGTATGCGCTCGGCCTGCGCGCCGATATCGAAGGCGACCGCCGGCAGGCCGGCGCGCCAGGCCAGCGACAGGGTGAAGCACCAGGTCTCCGGCCAGATCGATGGCAGCCAGGCGAGGTCGCAGGCGCGGTCCCGGATCAGGGCGACCGCCTCGTCCTCGCGATAGCCGCCGGTGACCTCTAGGCAGCCGACCTCAAGCAGCGCGTCGTCGTCGCGGGTCGCGCCCACAAGGATGAAATCGAGCGGCAGGTCGCGCCGGTTGCGGTCGTGCAGGCAGGCCAGCAGCACCTCGTAGCCTTTCTCCCGGCCGATGCCGCCGATCACGCAGATCCGCTTGCGCCCGGGGAGCCGGGACGGCCGAACGGCGGCCGCAGCGCTCGGCGGATCGGCAAAGTCGCGCAGCGACAGCCCAGGCCGGTCCTGCTCCCACGGCAGCAGATCGGGCACGATCCCGAAGAAATGCCGGCCGATGCGGGCGCAGGCATCCAGCGACGGCGCGATCACCCGGCGCGCCCGCGCCAGCTCGTCGCGCGAGCGCGCCACCAGGCGTGCGGGCGTCAGCACCTCGCCGAGCAGGCTGCCCTGCCCCGCGACGCAGGCATCGCAGCCGGCAAGGTCGGGCTCGCCGCAGTAGCGTCCCGCCGGCCCGACCAGCGCGATGCGCTCGCAGAAGCTGGCATAGTCGTGGATCACCACATCGAACGGCACTCCGAGGCGGTCGCACAGGCTGCGCAACACCGGGTGGTGGCCGAGGAAATGGTGCCACTCGGCATAGGCCAGCCCCTCGCCGGCGAGCAGCGCCACCAGCAGGTCGATCTCGCGCGGCAGCTCGAAGACCAGGTTGGGGGTGGTGCGCCGGTCGGCCTCGCCTGCCACCGGCACGTCGACCAGGCAGCCGCCGCCCTGCACCGGACGCAGCACGATCGGACGCAGGCCGCACCGCGCGATCGCCGCCGCCCGCTCGCCGACGATGCGCGCGACCCCACCGGTCTCGTCGTGCGTGATCAGCAGGACCGCGCGCGGCGGCGCGCCCCGGCCGGCGACGAAGCGCAGCCGGTCGATGCGCCGGCGCGCATCGGCCAGCGGGTCGGCGGCGATGTGCGCCAGCACCCGCGCATCGTAGCCGGGATGCAGCCGGTTCACCGTCTCGAGGTTGCGCCGCATCAGGGCGAGCCGGGCGCCGCCCAGGCTCGGCGCGAACGAGGCATGCCCGGCATGGCCGACATAGACCCCGGGTGCCGCGACATGCCGCCAGCCACGAACATTGGCACGCATGCAGAACTCGTTCTCCTCCCCATAGCCCTGGGCGAACAGGTCCTCGCGGAACACCAGGCCGTCATGCAGGCAGGCGCGCAGGCAGTCGCGTCGCAGGTAGAGACAGCTTCCATGGCCGGTCGGCACCTCGACGGTGCCGGCGCCATTCGCCCGCTGCGCCAGCGTCATCAGGGCAGCCACGCCGGCCGCGTCCGGCATGCGGTTGTGCGCGCGGTGGTCGGGATAGCTGAAGATGCTGGCGTCGTTGGAAAGCGGCGTCACGCTGCCGATGTCGGGCGCGCTGTAGGCGCAGGCGCGCAGGGCCTCGAAGCAGCCGGGCGGCACCAGGGTGTCGCTGTTGAGCAGCACGACGTCGCGGCCACGGCAGGCGGCGATGCCGGCATTGGCGCTGGCGGGAAAGCCGCGATTGACCGCATGCCGGATCAGCACGATCGCGCCCGCGGCGGCAAGCGCGCCCAGCGCCTGCGCCAGCAGCGGCTCCGGGCCGGCATCGTCCACCACCACGATCCGCCCGCGCGTGCCGAGTGCGACCTGCACGCTGGCGATGCAGGCCAGGGTGCGCTGCAGGTCGCGATGGACCGGGATCACCACGTCCGGTCCCGGCGCCGGCCGCGCCGTGCCGATAGCGCGCGCCCTGGATCGTGCCGGCGGAGGGCGTTCGGTCGCGGGGCGGCTGATCGGGCTGCCGGACAGCTGGCGCCCGTCCTCCCCGTGCAGCCGCAGGATCCCGTCCGGCAGCGCCGCCGCCGGGATGGCAAAGCCGCGCGGCCGCACCAGCGGCGCCTCGGCATCGATCTGCGCGGCGAACTCCTCCAGCCGGTGCGTGCCCGGCGTGCCGTCCTCGCTCTCTATCGTCAGCAGCGGCGCGCGCTCGGCCTCGCCCGGATGCCAGAGCCAGCCTTGCAGCATGTCGTCGCGCCACTCGACGAAGCCTTCGCAGCGCAGGATCGAGGCGACCTGCAACGGGCTGCCGAGCAGCGCCGCGCCACGCCGCCTCAGCTCGATCCGCGCGGCACGACGCCAGTCCGGGGGCAGCGCGCGCACCGGCGCGCCGTCCAGCAGGATCTCGACCAGGGGTGCCGCGAACGCGTCGCCGCCATCGACCAGCAGCCGGCCGTAGCCCGAGAGGCCGCACCAGCCCGGCCACAGCGCGGCGCGCGCGATGGCCGCCATCTGCGCGAACAGCCAGTCGGCCGGCGCATGCCGCGACAACGCCTGCGACAGCGCGCGGGCGGCCTCGTCATGCGCGCCAAGGGCGTGCTGCGCGCCGGCCAGGGCGATCCAGCCCTCGCGGAAGTCGAACCGTCGCAGCAGGTCGCGCAGCAGCGGCACCGCGCGGGCCGGATCGGTCTCCAGCCGCGCCAGCGCCAGCATGAAATCGACCTGCGGCGCGCCGCCGCTGATCCGCTGCGCGCGCTCGAACCAGCGCGCCGCGTCGGCACTGGCGCCGTCCGCCTGCGCCTGGCGGCCGCGCAGGAACGCCGCCTGCGCCTGCTCCTGGGTCCAGGCCAGCCAGGCCGCCCGGTGGGTTTCCGTGACCCGCGCTACGCGCAGGCGCATCGCAGGCCGGTGGCCGCGGGACGGTTCACTTTCCGGAGGCGGCGCGGGCGACCAGGGGCACCGGCCGGTCTGCCCCCTCGGCCAGCGGCTTGCCGGAACCGCTCCTGTCGGTACTAGGCTTGAGCGGATCAGGCTTCACGGGTGCCTGCTCGCCGAGACGCGCGAGCTCGGCCTCCGCATTGCCGTCGCCCTGCGCGCGGGCACGCTGCAGCCACAGCCGGGCGGCCGCCAGATCGGTCTCGCCCGCGACCCCGCGCGCGAGATAGCGGCCCAGCATGAGCTGCGCCTTGGCGTGTCCCCGCTCCGCCGCCTGCCGGAAGAAGCTCTGCGCCAGGACGCGGTTCTCGGGGATCTCGTGGCCGCCGCCATGCATCGCGCCGACCGCGAAGATGGCGTTGACCTGGCCCGCGGCCGCCGCGCGCTCGAACATCTCGAGCGCCGCCGCATGGTCGCGGTCGCCGCCACGGCCGCCGAGCAGCAACTCGGCATAGGCGACCTGGGCGTCCGCCATGCCCGCCTTTGCGGCGCGCGCGATCCAGTGCCGGCCCTCCTTGAGGTCCACCTCGACGCCACGACCCTCGGTCAGCATCCGGCCATACCAGTACTGCGCGTTCACCACGCCATCGGCGGCCCGGCGCAGCCACATCGCCGCCTTGCGCTCGTCGCGCTCGACGCCCACACCCTCGGCCAGGCAGACGCCGAAATTGAACGCCGCCACCAGGTCGCCGTCGCTCGCCGCCTTCTCGAAGCGCTCGCGTGTCGCGACGCGGTCGGCCTCGGCCCCGGCATCGCCCATCACCAGGTTGGCGAGATCCACCCCGGCCGCGTGGTCGCCCGCCTCGGCGGAGCGGCGGAACCAGCGCGCCGCCTCCTCCGGGTCGCGCTGCACGCCGGCGCCGGTCAGATACAGCAGCCCGAGGGCGCGGGCAGCCGCGGCATGGCCCTGCTCCGCCGCGCGGCCGTACCAGGTCGCCGCCTCCGCATAGTTCGGCGGCAGGTCGCCGCCCTTGGCATACAGATCGCCGATCAGGGCCGCCGCCTCGCCGTCGCCGGCCAGCGCCGCCTTGCGCAGCCAGGTCTCGCCGCCCTGCAGGTCGCGTTGCACGCCGCGCCCCTGCATCAGCGCCAGCCCGTAGCGCGCCTGCCCGGACCGCACCCCCTTCTCGGCCGCCTGGCGGTAGAGGGCGGCGGCCGCCTGCAGGTCCTGCTGCACGCCGGCGCCGCGCTCGGTCATCACGCCGAGCAGGTAGATCGCGGTGGCGAGCCCGCCGGCCGCCGCCTTGGCGAGCTCGATGGCAGCCTGCTGCTGGATCTCGGGATCGTCGGCACGCGCCAGCAGCGCCAGCCCCAGACCGAGGGCGCCCTGGGCAGAGCCGGCGGCGGCGGACTTGCCGTACCAGTGGCCGGCCAGCTCGAGGTCGCGCAACTCCTCCGGCCCCGAGGTCAGGATATAGCCGTACAGCGCCTGTCCGTCCGGTGAGCCGGCCTCGGCGGCCTGCTTCGCCCAATGCGCGGCCTGGGTGAAGTCGGCGCGGGCGGTGGCCTGTTCGGGTCCGGGCGAGAACAGCGCCATCGTGCCGCCGGTGGCGCCCAGGCCGAACAGGTGCAGGGTCGCCAGCACGAACTGCGCCTCGACCCAGCCGGCCTCGGCGGCGCGCTGCATCCAACGCGCGCCCTCCTCGCGGCTTACCGGCACGCCGGCGCCGTCGAGATAGGCACGCCCGACCCGGAACTGCGCCTCCGGTATACCGGCTCTGGCCGCCGCGGTCAGCGGCGCGAATGCGCGCTTGGTGTCGCCCGCCTCGATCAGGCGCTGCGCGTAGGCGAGCTTGCCTGCCGGCGAGAACAGCGAGCCCAGCCAGATGCCAAGTCGAGCCATGCTCAGGAGGAGCGCGTCACGGTTCGCGCATCCCTTCGGTCGCCACCGGCAGCACGGTGCTGAGCAGGTAGCGCAGGATGGTGCGCTTGCCGACCTTGATGTCCGCCGTCACCGGCATGCCCGGCACCGGATGGAAGTAGTTCGGCACGCCGTGCAGCGTGTAGCTGTCGACCCTGAGGCGGATCCGGTAGTACGTGTCGGGCGAGCCGCCCGGGACCGCGTTGCCCTGTGCGCCATCCGAGCCGCCCGGCTGGCTGGCCTGCTGCTGGTCCTTGCTGAAGCTGTCGGCGCTGACATTGCGCACCGTGGCGGTGGCGCCGCCATACTGGGTGTAGGCGAAGGTAGCGAACTTGATCAGCGCCTGGTCGCCAAGCTTCACGTAGCCGGAATCCGTGCCCTTCAGCTTGGCCTCGACCTCGAGCGGTGCGTCGAGCGGCACCAGGGTGATGAACTGGGTGGCCGGGCTCAGCACCGAGCCCACCGACACCTTGGCGATCGTCAGCACGACCGCATCGGCCTGGGCGCGCATCACCACCAGGCTCTGCCGCAGCACCGCCTTTTCGAGGTCGCCGCGCGCCTCGTAGTATTTGTGCTGGGCGTCGGTGAGGTCCTGGTAGATCTGCGCCTTCCAGTTCTGCACGAAGCCTTCCTGCTCGGCGAGCATGGCGGCGAGCTTGCCGCGCGCGCCGGCGGCGCTTTCCTGCGCGGTGATCTGCGAGCGCTGCATCTCCATCAGGTCGTCCTGCGCCGACAGCGACGACAGCCGGCTGCCGACCTGGTCGTGCTGCAGCTCCATGCGCATGTTGTGCACGTCCTGCGCGAGCCGCACGCGCCCGGCATACATCGCCGCCGAAGCCTGGAACCCGCTGACGTCGGTGCGCAGCGCGTTGATCTGCTGGGTGTAGTTCAGCACCTTGGCGCGGAACTCGGCCTGCCGTCGCATGTAGGCGGCCGCCTCCGCGGTCGAGGCCGGGTTGGCGAGATCGGGACGGTAGGCAATACCCTCCGCTTCGGCCTGCAGCCGCTTGATCTGTGCGTCGTAGGCGTAGGTCTGGGCGCGCAAATTGTCCTCGTCGGCGCCGGTGATGGTCGGGTCGAGATGGGCGAGGATCTGGCCGCGGCGGACCACCTCGCCCTCCTTGACGTCGATCGATTTCACGATCGCGGTCTCAAGCGGCTGCACCAGCATGGTGGGCGCCGTCGAGACCAGTTCGCCCGGCGTGGTGACGACGCGGTCGAGCGGGAAGGTGCCCATCACGGTGAGCATGGTGATCGCCATCGAGCCGACGATCCAGATGATGTAGCGGGCCACCGGCGACGGCGGCATCGCCACCAGGGCGGCGCTGGGCGAGTGGAACTCGAGCAGCGCCTGCGGCAGGTCCTCCTCGCGGCGACGCCGGCGCGGCGTGCTCGGCCCGCTGCCTCCGCCCGCATTGCCGCCGGGGAGCTTGCCGCCGGCTGCGACGAGATCGGTCTTGGCCATGGCTCAGTCTCCCTCGGCCAGCAGCGGGGCCGGGGTCACGCGCTTGTTGCCCTGTGGGTCGAGATGGCGGTTCTGCTGCAGCCAGAGCTGGCGGTAGATCGCGCAGCGCTCGACCAGCACCTCGTGCGGCGCGAGGTCGGCCACCTTGCCGCGTTCCATCACCAGGATCAGGTCGCAATCGACCAGCGACGACAGCCGATGCGAGACGATGATCATCGTGCGCCCCTTGCTGATCCGCTTGAGGTTGGCGTTGACCAGCGCCTCGCTCTCGGGATCGAGCGCGGAGGTGGCCTCGTCGAGGATCATCAGCTTGGGGTCGGTGATCACCGCGCGCGCGATGGCCAGGCGCTGGCGCTGGCCGCCGGAGATGTTGGTCGAGCCCTCCTCGATCCAGGTCTCGTAGCCGCCAGGCATGCGTTCGATGAACTCCTCGGCGCCGGCCAGGCGGGCGGCGCGCACCGCATCCTCCAGCGTCAGCCCGGGTCTATTCGCGGTAATATTATCACGAATAGTGCCACGGAACAGGAAGTTGTCCTGCAGCACCACGCCGAACGACTTGCGCAGATGGGTGAGGTTGATCTCGCGCAGGTCGATGCCGTCGAGCTTGAGGAAGCCGGTATAGTTGCGGCTGACCCCCTGCAGCAGCCGGGTCAGGGTGGACTTGCCCGAGCCGCTCCGCCCGACCACGCCGAGCGAGGTGCCGGCCGGGATGTCGAAGGTGACCTCGTCGAGCGCCTTGGTGCTGCCGGCGGGATAGGTGAAGTTGACGTCCTCGAAGGAGAGAGCGCCCTCGATGCGCGGCCGCATGCCGTTGGTCAGCGCCTTGGTCTCGGTCGGCTGGTTCAGCACCGCGCCGGCCTCGCCCAGCGCCGAGCGCACCTCGGTGAACTCCTCCAGCAGCTTGGCGAGCGAGACCAGTGGGGCGGCGACACGACCACCCAGCATCATGAAGGCGACCAGGCCGCCGGCGCCGAGCGTGCTGCTGCCGGTCAGCAGCAGGTAGGCGCCGACCAGGATCACGCCGCGGCTGATGAACATCTCGAGCGGCATCGAGAGCGTCGACGGCCAGTTCGCCATCCGCCCGGCATCGAGCTTGGCACGCACCACGTCGGCGGTGGCGATGTCCCACTCGACCCGGCGCGACGGCTCCAGCGCCAGGGTCTTCAGCGTGCGTATGCCGGCGACGCTCTCGTACATGATGTTGGCGCGGCGCATCTCGGCGGCGATCACGCGGCCGATCAGGCGTCCGACCGGGCCGATGAAGATCACCACCAGCAGGCCGATCAGGCCGGCGGCCGCCATCGTCATCCAGGCCAGCGTGGACGACATGAAGAACAGGAACGGCAGGATCACCATCAGGGTGAACATGTCGAGGAAGGTGCTCATCAGCTTGCCGGTGATGAAGTCGCGCACCTTGTAGATCTGCGCGACCCGTCCGATCACCGTGCCGGCCTGCTGGCGCTCGAAATATTCCAGCGGCAGCGACAGCAGGCGCGAGAAGATCACCAGCGCGATGCGGCTGTCGAGCCTCGTCGAGAGCACCAGCACGATCTCGCGCCGCCCGTAGCTGAGCAGCGTCTCATACGAGGTCAGCGTCAGGATGATCATCGAGATGGCGATCAGGGTGGCCATCGAATGATGGTTCACCACCTTGTCGATCACCTGCATGACGATCAGCGCGGGAAAGATGGTAAGCAGGCTGAGCACGACCGAGGCGATCGAGATGTCGCGCAGCGAGCGGCGCTCGCGCAGCACCATGCGCGTGAGCCAGCCGAGATTGATCGGCGCCTCGGTCTCGGACTGGTTGCGGCTGCGCTGCACCAGCACGACATCGCCAGTCCAGACCTGCGACAAACGCAACTCGTCGACCGCGACCGGGACATCGCCCTCGGTGCCCATCGGATCGCGCAGCCATACCACGCCACGCGCGGGATCGGCGCCGACGAACAGTCCGGCGCCGCCATCCTTGAAGATCAGCACGAACGGCGGCGTGTTGGTCATGCGGACCAGGTAGCGGAACTTGAGCGACATCGCCTTGGCGACCATGCCCTGCTCGTTCAGCCACAGCACCAGGCTCGCCGGCGACGGAGTCGTTTCGGCGACCGGCCCGCGATAGTCCGCCACCACCAGTTCGGCGCCGTGATAGCGTGCCGCCGCCATCACCGCGCGCAGACGTACCAGACGGCCATCGACATGTCCTGATGCGCCAGAACCTCGGGTAGCCGAACTCCGGGTGTCACCGATGCTGTCGCCCAAGCCATCAGTTGTCTGTGCCACGCGCTTCCCTCTGTGCAAACATCATCGTGGCTGAAACGACTTTTACGCGATGAACGCGGCCGCCAGCATGAAGAACCTCGAACGCATCGATGCCCGGCCGAACCGAACTGAAGCAGTTCGCGGCCAGCCTTAGCATGGTGAGGCGTTCATTCCCGATATTTTTCTGCTACGAGAGCGATTACGCAACCGCAATGGTAGTGTCCAGAAAGCTGGATTGTATTATATTTCAGCTTTGATGCTCTATGGTTTCATCCGTTGCCACGAAGCAGCCGGAAAGGAATGGATCTGTCTCAAGCAGCCCGCGCAGCACCGCCGCCTCTTCCGGCAGCAGGACCGCCACCACGCCACGGAAGAACCCGACCGCGCCTTTCGCCCGTGCCTGGAACAGCAGCGTCAGGGCTCGCGCCTGTTCCGAGCGCCCGGTGCAGCAGGCGCAGCCGCTGCCATGCGCCATCGTCGCCCCCGCCACTCCGGGTGCGGGCGGCAGGCGAACCACGACCATCCAGCCCGCTTGCGGCGCCCCACCGCTTGCTTCCAGCGCTCCCTCAACTGCTTCCAGCCGGGATGGCGACAGCAGCAGGGCCTGTCCGGCCTGTGGCCGATCGGGCTGCCCGGCCAGGAATTCGACCGGGATCCTGGCATCTATGAACAGGTCTCTGCTCCGAATACTGGACAGCCCCGCGCGCGCAGAGGACAAGGTCCGCCCGCGCCCGTTCAAGCCTTGTCCGCTCAAGACTGGCGACTGATCTGCCTGAGGCCGTGCCGTCATGACAAGACCCCATCTTCTCGATGTCCTGCGCGACCAGGTGCTGCTCTGCGACGGCGGCATGGGGTCGCGCGTGCAGAGCCTGACGCTCGATGTCGAGGCGGACTACTGGAACCGGGAGAACTGCACCGAGGTCCTGAATCTGTCCCGGCCGGAGCTGGTGCGCGAGATCCATCGCGGCTACTTCGAGGCCGGCGCCGACATGGTCGAGACCAACAGCTTCGGCGGCTCGCCGATCACGCTGGCCGAGTTCGACCTCGAGGACCGCACCCACGAGATCAACCGCATCGCCGGCGAACTGGCCCGCGAGGCCGCCGACAGCTTCTCCGACGGCCGGCATCGCTACGTGGTGGGCTCGATCGGTCCGGGCACCAAGCTGCCCAGCCTCGGCAACATCGCCTACGACCCGCTGGAGGCAGCACTCGCCGCCCAGTGCCGCGGCCTGATCGCGGGCGGCGTCGACGCGCTGCTGATCGAGACCTGCCAGGACACGCTGCAGATCAAGGCCGCGGTCAACGGCGCCAAGCTTGCTCGCCTGGAGGCCGGCACCGACACGCCGATCTTCGTGCAGGTCACGGTCGAGACCACCGGCACCCTCCTCGTCGGCCCGGACATCGCGGCGGCCGCCACCACCATCCATGCGCTCGACGTGCCGCTGCTCGGGCTGAACTGCGCGACGGGGCCACAGGAGATGGCCGAGCATGTGCGGTGGCTCGCCACCAACTGGCCCGGCCTGCTGTCGGTGCAACCCAATGCCGGCCTTCCGGAGCTGGTGAACGGGCTGACGCACTATCCGCTGGGGGCTGCCGAGATGGCGTCCTGGGTGGAGCGCTTCATCTCCGAGGACGGGCTGAACCTGATCGGCGGCTGCTGCGGCACGTCCACGCCGCATATCGAGGCGATGGACGCCATGCTGCGCCGTCGTGCCGGCTCCAGGCTTCGCCCCGCACCAGTCTTGCGTTCGCCGGTCTGGGTGCCGTCGGTGGCCAGCCTCTATGGCCAGGTGCCGCTGCGCCAGGAGAACAGCTACTTTTCGATCGGCGAGCGCTGCAACGCCAACGGCTCGCGCAAGTGGCGCGAGCTGCAGGAGACCGGCGACTGGGACGGCTGCGTCTCGGTCGGGCGCGAGCAGGTCGCCGAGGGCTCCAACAGCCTCGACATCTGCACCGCCTTTGTCGGCCGCAACGAGGTGGCCGAGATGAACGAGGTGATCACCCGTTTCACCAGCAGCGTGAACGCGCCGCTGGTGATCGACAGCACCGAGACCAACGTCATCGAGGCAGCCCTCAAGCTGCATGGCGGCAAGCCGATCATCAACTCGATCAATTTCGAGGATGGCGAGCAGGCCGCCGCCGACCGGCTGATCCTGGCCAAGAAGTTCGGCGCCGCGGTGATCGCGCTCACCATCGACGAGGAGGGCATGGCCAAGACTCCGGAGCGCAAGCTCGCGGTGGCGACCCGCCTGGTCGAGTTCGCCTGCGGCAAGCACGGCCTGCCGCAGTCCGACCTGCTGATCGACCCGCTCACCTTCACGGTGGCCACCGGGTCCGAGGACGACCGCAAGCTCGGCGAGTGGACCATCGAGGGCATCCGGCAGATCCGGGAGAAGTACCCCGACATCCAGATCATCCTGGGCCTGTCCAACATCTCGTTCGGGCTCAATGCGGCCGCCCGCGCGGTGCTGAACTCGGTGTTCCTCGACCATGCGGTGCGCGCCGGCATGTCGGGCGCCATCGTGCATGTCAGCAAGATCCGGCCGCTGCACCTGCTGGCAGAGGAGGAGGTGCAGGTCGCCGAGGACCTGATCTACGACCGCAGGCGCGAGAACTACGACCCGCTGCAGCGGCTGCTGGCGCTGTTCGCCGACCGCAAGCTGGCGGACGTGGCGAAGAAGGGCCGCGCCGAGACCGTCGAGGAGCGGCTGCGCGACCGCATCGTGGATGGCGAGCGCAAGGGGCTGGAGGCCGAGCTCGACCTCGCGATGCTCACCAACTCCCCGCTCGACATCATCAACACCATCTTGCTCGATGGCATGAAGACGGTGGGCGAGCTGTTCGGCTCGGGCAAGATGCAGCTCCCGTTCGTGCTGCAGTCGGCCGAGACGATGAAGGCGGCGGTGGCGCATCTCGAGCCGCACATGGAGCGCGTCGAGGGCCAGGAGCGCGGCACCATCGTGCTGGCTACGGTGAAGGGCGATGTGCACGACATCGGCAAGAACCTGGTCGACATCATCCTGACCAACAACGGCTACCGGGTGGTCAATCTCGGCATCAAGGTGCCGCTCGCCGACATGGTGGCGGCCGCCAAGTCCGAACGCGCGCATGCCATCGGCATGTCCGGGCTGCTGGTGAAATCCACCGTGGTGATGCGCGAGAATCTCGAGGAGATGGCGCGCCAGGGGCTCGACATCCCGGTGCTGCTGGGGGGTGCGGCGCTGACCCGAAACTATGTCGAGGAGGATTGCGTCGCGGCCTACGGCGGCACTGGCACCACGGGAGGCCGGGTCGCCTATGCGCGCGACGCCTTCGATGGGCTTGGGCTGATGGACAAGGTCAGCACCGGCGGCTTCGACGACTACCTCACCGCGCTGCAGTCGCGCCGCAAGGGCAAGGCCAGGCAGAACAAGCGCGAGCCGGAGCAGCAGGAGAACCGTGGCTTCGCTCCGGTCGATCTCGGGGTTGTTCAGGCGAGGCGTCGGCAGATCAATGCCGGCCTGGATCCGGTCGAGCCGCCGTTCTGGGGGCCGCGCACCATTGAGGCGACACCCGAGGCGGTGCTGCCGTTCCTCAATGAGCGCAGCCTGTACCAGTTCCAGTGGGGCTTCCGGAAGCAGGGCCGCACGCTCGAGGAGTTCCTCGGCTGGGCCAAGCAGGAGCTGCGCCCGGTGCTGCGCCGCATGCTCGCTTTGTGCAACGCCGAGCACATCCTGCGGCCGCAGGCGGTGTACGGCTACTGGAAGGCGGCGGGCCAGGGCAACGACCTGATCCTGTTCGAGCAGGACGGCAGCACGGAGGTCGCCCGCTTCGGGCTCCCCCGCCAGCCGCGCGAGGACGGCGCCTGCATCGCCGATTTCGTGCGCGACATCGACGATAACCAGCGCGACGTGATCGGCCTGCAGGTGGTGACCGTGGGCCAGAAGGCGTCGGACATCGCGCGCGAGTGGTTCGAGGGCAACCGCTACCAGGACTATCTCTACCTGCACGGGCTGTCGGTGGAGATGGCCGAGGCCATGGCGGAATACGCCCACAAACGCATAAGGGCCGAGCTCGGCTTCTCATCGGACGACGACCGCGACATGGACAAGCTTTTGCAGCAGGGCTATCGCGGCTCGCGCTACTCGTTCGGCTATCCGGCCTGCCCGAAGCTGGAGGACCAGGTGCCGCTGCTGGCACTCCTGGAGGCGGAGCGCGTCGGCGTCTCGCTGTCGGACGGCTACCAGTTGCATCCGGAGCAGTCGACCAGCGCGCTGGTGATCCTGAACCCGCAGGCGAAGTATTTCACGGTTTGACGCCGCCGGCGGGTCCGACCGACAGCTCGGCACAGGCCTGCGAGCGGGCCTTCGCGGCGCTTTGGGAGACGGCGCTGCACGAGGCGACCCGGCAGGACCTGTCGGCGCCGATCCTGATCGCCCGGGTTGCGCGCGAAGCCGGGGTGGAGGCGATGGCCTGCGTGCAGGCCGCGGTCACGCATGAGCGCGAGGCGCTGGTGCGGCACTCGGCCGACATGATCGGCATGCTGACCCTGCTCTGGGCCACCGCCGGGGTCGAACCCGACGAGATCTGGACCGAACTGCACAAGCGCGAGCGCATCGGCACCCTGCTGCACGAGATGGCCTACAAACCAGGCCGCCCGAAACGCCGGCTGACGAGACCGTGGCGGGTAGACAGCACCAAACTTCCATAGCTGGACCGAATCCGGCGCTGGTCTGGCAGACCTGAACCGGGACTGGTGCATCGGGCGGCGCCGAACGATATACCCGGCGCGCCGTCCGGAATGTCGGCCGGCGACGGACGGATTCGCATGAGCTGGGCGGCATGAACTGGGTCGATGCGGTGATGCTGGCGTTCCTGGCGCTTTCGGTCCTGGTCGGGCTGCTGCGCGGGTTCGCGCGCGAGATGCTGGGACTGGCCGCCTGGATCGTGGCGGCGCTGCTCGCGACCCGCTATTACGGGCTCGCACTCCCGCTCGCCGGCCGGCTCGTCGAGGACCCGCTGATCGCCGACGCAATCGCCTTCGCCGTGGTCTTCATCGTCATCCTGATCGGTCTGTCCATTGCCGCCACCCTGTTGAGCCGCCTCGTGCGCCTGTCCCTGCTGGGTGGCATCGACCGCGCCCTGGGCGCTGCCTTCGGGCTGGTGCGTGGCGGCGCCCTGCTGGTGGTCGCCTACATGCTGTTCGCCTTCGTGCTGCCGGGACCGGACTGGCCGAACCCGGTCCGCCACGCAGCCGGCCTGCCCTACCTGCACCAGGGCGCACGCTACGCCATCGCCCAGGCGCCGCGTCGATGGCGCCCCCTGTTGCCGGAGATCGGGGCGGATCGTGGACCTGACAGCGGGGGCGCCCCTGATGCCGGATCGCCGGATGCCGAACTGGTGCCCGACGCGCCGGGCCGGACCAAGGAGAGTTTCTGACATGGTCGCTTTCCCGCCGCTGACCTACAGCCTTGATGAGCAGGACGACGACAAGCCGCACGAGGAGTGCGGGGTGTTCGGCATCTGGAACGCGCACGACGCAGGTGCGATGACGGCACTCGGCCTGCACGCCCTGCAGCATCGCGGCCAGGAAGCGACCGGCATCGTCAGCTACAACGACGAGAGCCGGCCGGGCGTCACCGGCTTCCACACCCACAAGGGCATGGGCCTGGTCGGCGACGTGTTCGGCGACGCCCGCATCATCGCGGGCCTGCCGGGCCATTCGGCGGTCGGCCACAACCGCTACGCCACCACCGGGGCGACCATCCTGCGCAACGTGCAGCCGCTGTTCGCCGAGTTCGAGTTCGGCGGCCTCGCCGTGGCGCATAACGGCAACCTCACCAACGCGCTGTCGCTGCGCCGCGCGCTGGTGCGTCGCGGCTGCATCTTCCAGTCCACCACCGACAGCGAGGTGTTCATCCACCTGATCGCGATCAGCCTGTATTCGACGGTCAACGACCGGCTGATCGACGCGCTCAAGCAGGTGATCGGCGCCTATTCGCTGACCGTGCTGACGCAGCAGGCGCTGATCGGCGTGCGTGACCCGCTCGGCGTGCGGCCGTTGATCCTGGGCCGCATCGTCAGCGAGACGGGAGCCGACAAGGGTGCGGGGCCGGCCTGGGTGCTGGCCAGCGAAAGCTGCGCGCTCGACATCGTCGGCGCCGAGTTCGTGCGCGATGTCGAGCCCGGCGAGATCGTCGTCATCGACCATTCCGGGGTGCGCTCGATCAAGCCGTTCGCACCGAAGCGCGGCCGCTTTTGCGTGTTCGAATACATCTATTTCGCGCGGCCGGATTCCGTGCTCGACGGACACGCGGTGTACGACGCCCGCAAGCGCATCGGCGCCGAGCTGGCGCGGGAAAGTGCCGTGCCCGCCGACGTGATCGTTCCGGTTCCGGATTCCGGCGTGCCGTCGGCGATGGGCTATTCGGTGGAGAGCGGCATTCCGTTCGAGCTCGGCATCATACGCAACCACTATGTCGGCCGCACCTTCATCGAGCCGACCGACCAGATCCGCAACCTCGGCGTCAAGCTCAAGCATTCCGCCAACCGCGCCACCATCGCGGGGCGCCGGGTGATCCTGGTGGACGACAGCATCGTGCGCGGCACCACCAGCCGCAAGATCGTCGAGATGGTGCGCGCCGCCGGCGCCACCGAAGTGCACATGCGCATCTCCTCGCCGCCGACCACGCATTCCTGCTTCTACGGCATCGACACCCCCGAGCGCGGCAAGCTGCTCGCCGCCCAGCACGATGTCGAGGAAATGGCGCAGCTGATCGGCGCCGACAGCCTCGCCTTCATCTCGCTGGACGGACTGTATCGGGCACTCGGCCAGCCCGGCCGAAATCCGGACCAGCCGTACTATTGCGATGCCTGCTTCACCGGCCTGTATCCGATCAGCCTCGCCGACGTCGACGAGAACAGCCAGGCGCGCCAGACGGAACTCGCCGCGACCCGCTGACGTGCCGGGTCCGCTGGAGGGCTCTGTCGCCCTGGTGACCGGTGCGAGCCGGGGCATCGGGCGCGCCGTCGCCGGTGCGCTGGCGGCCCGGGGGGCGCATTGCGTGCTGACGGCGCGCAGCCCGGGTGGCCTGGAGGAGACCGACGACCTGATCCGGGCCGCGACCGGGCGGGACTGCACGCTGCTGCCGCTCGATCTCTCGACGGGCGCTTCGGTGGACGCGATCGGGCCGAGCCTTGCCAGCCGTTTCGGCCGGCTCGACATCCTGGTGCATGCGGCAGCCACCCTCGGCGCCCTCACCCCGGTCCCGCACGCCACCGAGGGCCACTTCGAGCAATGCATGGCTGTCAATGTCGGCGCTTCCTGGCGGCTGATACGCACCGCGGCGCCCCTGCTGCTGGCAGCACCCGCGGGGCGCGCGGTGTTCCTGACCGACGCGCACGCCCGCGCCCCGATCGCCTACTGGGGTCTGCTGGGTGCGAGCAAGGCGGCGATGGAGAACCTGGTGCTGAGCTGGGCCGACGAGGTCGCATCGCAAGGCCGTCTGCGGGTCAACCTGTTCGACCCTGGCGTGGTGGCGACCCGGCTGCGGGCGCAGGCGATGCCGGGCGAGGATGCGTCGCGAATGGCGCGCCCGGCGGATGTGGCAGGCGCCATCGCAGCACTCTGCCTGCCGGACGCCGCCCGGCATGCAAGGCTGGTGCTGCCGGACCCTCAGGAGGTTCCCGGCCCTCGTGCCTAGAGCCTGATCGTCTCTGGCTGACTCAGCCTGAGACGCGTATCAGCCTCTAGATTAGTCGGGTAGAGCAAGTTTGCTGGCTCAACTCGAGCCGGCCTTGCTCTAGGGCCCGCGCGCATAGAGGATCGGCGGCATTCCGACATGGCGGGCGAAGGCGGTGCTGAACGTGCTCGCCGAGCCGTATCCCACCCGCTCGGCGACCGCGGCCACGCTGGCTCGCTCCCGGCGCAGCAGGTCCTTGGCCAACGCCATGCGCCAGCCCAGCAGGTACTCCATCGGCGCCGTGCCGACCTCGCGCCTGAAGCGTTCGAAAAAGCCGGACCGCGACAAGGCGGCCCGCTTCGCCAGTTCGACCACTGTCCATGCCTGGCGCGGACGGTCATGCATGTGTCGCAGCGCGACGGCGAGCCGGTCATCGGCGAGCCCGCGCAGCAGGCCCGGAGGAGCGGCGGGTCCCGCGGTGGAACGCAGCGCCTCGATCAGCAGCACCTCGAGCAGGCGGCCCACCACCACGTCGCGACCGGGCCGGCCAGCGCGGGACTCCTCGTTCAGGAGCTTGACAAGCGTGGTCAGCCGATCCTGCCCGGTCACATGCACGAGTTGCGGCAGCAGCGACACGATCAGGCTGGCATCGTCCGAACCGAAGGCGAAATGCCCCAGCAGCACGCGCACATCAGGCGGTACGTCGGCACTGCCGAGACGGAATATGCCGGGGCTCGTCTCGACCAGCTCGGGCTTGCTGTCAGGCGGCGCCGGATCGAGACTGGCCATGGCGAACCCATAGGCCGCGGGCACCAGGACGAAATCGCCGGGCCCAAGGGTCACCGCCTCCTGTCCGACCAGCGACAGGCGACACCAGCCGTCGAGCACCGCGCAGTAGAACGGACTCCCGTCGTCGGATCGCCGCACCGCCCAGGCGCCTCCCGCGGTGACGAGTTTCGAGAATGAGGCGTTCGGCTGCAGCAGGCCGACGATTTGGGTCAATGGATCGGACAGTTCTGGGGACCGGAGCTTTCTGGACTGGGGCCAATGCTTTCTGGACTTCGGATCGTAGCAGGTCCGGGCACTCCGGCCTACCCTGCTGCCACACCCGAAACAGGAGCCACCATGGCCACCATCCTCATCACCGGCTGCTCGTCCGGCTTTGGCCTCGAGACGGCACGCCACTTCCTCGACCGTGACTGGACCGTGATCGCCACCATGCGCACGCCGCGCCGGGACCTGCTGCCGGACTCCGACCGGCTCCGCATCCTGCCGCTCGACGTGACCGATGCCGACAGCATCGCGCAGGCGGTGGAGGCGGCCGGGCCGATCGACGTGCTGGTGAACAATGCCGGCATCGGCCTGCTCAATGCGGTGGAAGGCGTGTCGATGCAGAAGGTGCGCGAGGTCTTCGAGACCAACACGCTCGGCACCGTCGCGATGACCAGCGCCGTGCTGCCGCAGTTCCGGGAGCGACGCTCGGGCGTCGTCGTCAACGTGACCTCGACCGTCACTCTGCGGTCGCTGCAGCTGCTCTCGGTCTACACGGCGAGCAAGGCGGCGGTGAACGCGTTCACCGAGTGCCTGGCGCTGGAGCTGGCGCAGTTCGGCGTGCGGGTGCGGCTGGTGCTGCCGGGCCGGGCTCCCGACACCGCGTTCGGCGACAACGTTCGCGCCCGCATGGGACTGGAGATCCCCGCACCCTATGCCGAGCTGGCGGCACAGGTCTTCGCTCGCGTGCAGAGCACGACGGAGGAGATCACCCGGTCGTCGGATGTGGCGCTCGCGGTGTGGCGCGCGGCGACCGACCCGTCCTGCCCGATGCGGCTGCCCGCGGGTGCTGACGCGGTGGCCTGGGCCGAGGCGGCCGCACGCGCCTGAGCCACTCCGGCCTTCAGGTGGTCTGAAACTCCCCCTGCACGAAGCGGCTCAGCACGCCCTCGATCAGCGTTTCCAGGCTGCGACCTGGGCCCTTCTGCATCGTCGCCTCCAGGCGTCCGTCGATCAGCAGGGTCGCCAGGCCATGCACCAGGGACCAGCGCGTCATCGCGATGACCATGTCGGGGGGATGCCCGGCCTGCCCATCCTGGGTCAGCATCGCGAAGGCCGCATCCGCCGCCTTCGACAGCGCCTCAGACGACCAGTCCAGCCGCTCCGAGCGGAACATGAGCTGGAACAACCCTGGACAGGCACGCGCGAAGCCGACGTAGCCGCGGCCGAGTGCCAGCAGGCGCGCCCCCTGCTCCGGTCCGGCGGACCCGAGCTCTGCCTGCATGGCGCCGCGAAACCTCTCGAAGCCGGCCGCCGCGAGCGCGGTCAGCAGGCCGCCAAGGTCGCCGAAATGGTGGGTGGGTGCCGCATGCGACACGCCTGCCTCACGTGCCGCGGCCCGCAGCGTCAGCGCGGCGATGCCGTCCCGGTCGAGGATCGTCTCCGATGCCTGAAGCAGGGCCGCACGCAGGGAGCCATGGTGATACGAGCGCATGCTCAAACTTTACAATGGCAAGATTCCGCTTGACCAGCATGGCGACCTTCTGGCACTGATCTTTACGTCGTAAAGATAAGCGGAGATCGCGTTATGGCTGAACTCGTGGCCGGCAGGGTCTGCGCCGAGATCGAGCAGGAGATCGTGGTCTTCCTGATCGGCATGCGGATCAACAAGCTGTGGAAGATCTGGAGATGGCTGCCGGTCGCAAAGGCAATGACCGGGATGCTGCGCGAGCTTGCGGCGCATCCCGAGCTCGGAATGCTCGGGGTGCGGCAGGCCTTCAACCTGCGCGACCTCTCCTCGGTGCAATACTGGAGGAGTGCCGCCCACCTGCAGGCGTTCGCTGGGTCGTCCGCGAACGCGCATCTGCCGGCCTGGCAGGCGTTCCACCGCAGCATCGGCACCAACGGCGATGTCGGGATCTGGCACGAGACCTATGTTGTCTCCGCCGGCAACCTGGAATCGATCTACCTGAACATGCCGCGGTTTGGCCTGGGACTGGTGGGCAGGCTGTTGCCGGCCAGCGGCAAACGGGCGACCGCTGCCCGACGTCTCGCCGGCGCCGATCATCGCGAGGCTGCGGAAGTCGGGGAATAGGCGAGCACCGGCCCCTCGACCTGAAGTCCGACCGGCGTGTCGTGCGCCGGCATTGCATGGCCAGGCACACGCGCCGACACCACGCCGCCCGCGGCCGGCAGCCGGATGGCAACCAGGGAGTCGTGGCCGCCGAACCCGGCGCGCTCGACGATACCGCTCAAGCAACCGGGTCCGGTCCCGGGCTCCCTCAGCCGGATCTGCTCAGGACGGATCATCACTTCGACACGGCCGAGGGCCGGCACCAGCAGCGGCAGGGTGCCGAGCGCGCAGCGGACGGTGGCGCCATCCGCCTCCCCCGGCAGCAGCACCGCGTCGCCGATGAAGCGGGCGAGTGCCGCATCCACCGGCCGTCGGTACAGCGTCTGCGGCGTCGCCACCTGGACCATGCGGCCGTCGCGCAGCACGCCCACCTGGTGGCCCATCGACAGCGCCTCCGCCTGGTCGTGCGTCACCAGCACCGCGGTGGCGCCGGCGGCGGCGAGTGCGGCGGCGACGCCGGCGCGGGTCTCCTCGCGCAGCGCCGCATCGAGCGCCGAGAACGGCTCGTCGAGCAGCACCAGGGCGGGTCCGGGTGCCAGGGCCCGCGCCAGCGACACCCGCTGCTGCTCGCCACCCGACAACTCGTGCGGCTGGCGATCGGCAAAGGCGGCCGGCAGACCCACCGCCTCGAGCAGCGCCGCGGCGCGGCGGCGCTCCCGCCGGGCGGCGCGCGGCAGGCCGAACAGCACATTCGCGGCGACCGTCAGATGCGGGAACAGCGCGCCATCCTGCGCCACGTAGCCGATCCGGCGCCGGTGCGGCGGCACGTGCAGGCCGCTTGCCGCGAGGCGCCGGCCACCGACCTCGATCGTCCCCGCATCGGCGCGCTCGAAGCCGCAGAGCAGGCGCAGCAGCGTGGTCTTGCCGCCGCCAGACGCACCCAGGATCGCAAGCAGGCTGCCCGACGGCACATTGAGGTGGATGCCGTCCAGCACCGGCCGCCCCAGGAAGTTCTTGCACAGACCAGCGACGGTCAGTTCGGCCACGCCAGCCTCCGCCTTCTGCTCAAGCCGCGACCCCGGCGCCGAAGCGACGCACCAGCAGCCAGGTGGAGAGCAGCGACAGCGTCACCATCAGAGCCGCATAGGGTGCGGCCGCCGCAAAGGCCAGGGTGGAGGTGTCAACCCAGACCTCGGTCGCGAGCGTCCGGGTGCCGATCGGCGACAACAACAAGGTGGTGGTGAGCTCGGTCACCGTGGAGACGAACACCAGGGCGGCCGCAGCACCCAGGCCGGGGCCGGCCACCGGCAGCAGCACGCGCCGGAAAACTTCTGGCCAGGCGAGGCCAAGCGACCGCGCCGCCTCGTCGAGCCCGCGTTGCGCCTGCGCGAACGCCGCGCGCACGCCGACCAGCGCCAGCGGCAGGAACAGGATCGCATAGGCCACCACCAGCAGCCCCGCACTCTGATACAGCGGCCGCAGCACCTGCACGGCGATCGAGACCAGCGCCAGCGCCACCACGATGCCCGGCACGCCCTGGGCGAGGAAACTGGTGCGCTCCAGCGCCATCACCGCGCGACCCGGATGGCGCGCCGCCAGGAAGCCGAGCGGGATCGCCAGCGCCACGGTGAGCCCGGCCGCGGCGAGACCGAAACCGACCGAGGCGAAGGTCGCCGACAGCAGCCCGGCGAGCGTCGCGGTGACCGGGCTGGACGCCGCCGAGCCCGGCTGGGTCAGCCAGTACAGCACCATGCCGACCGGCACGCCGATGGTGAGTGCCACCAGCAGCGAAAGACCCGCGAGCACCGGCGCCAGGGTCCAGCCGAGACGCAGCAGGGTTGCCGGGCGGCGGGTGAACCGTCCGACGCGGGCATAGCGGGTGCGGCCGCGCAGGATCGCCTCGCCGGCCAGCAGGGCGAGGCATCCGACGACCAGGACGGCAGCGAGCAGGGCGGCGCCCGGGCCGGCAAAGCCGGTGCGATACTCCGCATAGATCTCGGTGGTGAAGGTGCGGTAGCGCAGCAGCGAGAACGCGCCGAACTCCACCAGAGCGTTAAGCGCCACCAGCAGCATCCCACCGAGCAGGCTCGGTCGAAGCTGCGGCAGCACCACCCGCCAGAAACAGCGCGCCGGGCTGCATCCGAGCGCCCGCGCGGTTTCCTCCAGTGCCGGGTCCATGCCGCGCAGGGTGGCTGCCACCGGCAGGTAGACCAGCGGGTAGTAGGCGGAGGTCACCACCAGCAGGGCGCCGCCGAAATCCTGCAGGTCGTTGCTCAGGGAGACCCAGGCATAGGAGGTCACGAAGGGCGGGATCGCCAGCGGCACCGCCACCAGAACCGCCCAGGCCCGTCGCCCGGGAAGCCGGGTCCGCTCGACGCACCAGGCCGCCGCCGTCCCGACCAGCGCGGCCGACACGGTGCTCGCCGCGACCAGGGTCACCGTGTTGTCCAGCAACTGCCCGACCAGCGGCCGGAACAGCAGGTCGGACGCATCCGCGGGCGCGATCCGGACCGCCTCGAAAAGGATGGTCAGGATCGGCACCAGCACCAGCAGCGGCCCGATACAGGCCGCCAGCAGAAGTCCCGCATGCGGCGGCGGCCGCAAGCGTGCGATCGCCGCCTGGATGCTCAGAGCAGGCCGGCCTTGCGCAGCAGGGCGACGGCCTGGCTGTCGTCGCCGAGCTTGTCCCAGCCGATCTCGGGCGGCGAGAGCCTGGCAAGCGGCGTCAGCGCCGGATTGGCGGCGACACCGGGGCGCAGCGGATACTCGAAGGTGATGTTCGAGCGGCCCAGCGCCGCCTGCGTCGGCGCGCTGACCAGGAAGGCGAGGAACCGCTGTGCGGCGCCCTTGTGCCTGCTGGTCTTCAGCACCGCGGCGCCGGAGACGTTCACCAGCGCGCCGACATCGCCGGGGGCGAACTCGTGGATGGCGCTGTGCATGCCGTGCGCGCCGTTCTGTTCGCGCAGCCGCTCCCAGTAGTAGTTGTTGACGATGCCGGTCGCGACCGCGCCGCGATCGACCGCCGCCACCACGCCCTCGTCATCGTCGAAATTTTGCGCGTTGTGCTGCAGCCCGCGCAGCCAGGCCAGCGCGCCGTCCTCACCCTTTACCGCGATCACCGCGCTGACCAGCGGCAGGAAATCGCCGTCCGACGGCGCGATGCCGACGCGGCCCTTCCAGGCCAGCGCCGCGAGATCGAGCACCGAGGTCGGCAGGCTTGCGGCTTCGAGCTTGGCCTCGTTGTACGCCAGCACGTTCTGGCGGGCGAGTACGCCGAGCCACTGGCCCTGCGGCGAATTGAAGCGCGCCGGCACCTGCGCCAGCGTCGCAGCGTCCACCGGCGCCAGCAGGCCGTGCTCGGCCAGCAGTTGCAGCTCGGGCGAGTTCTCGGTGAAGTAGACGTCGGCGGCCGAGGCGGTGCCCTCGGTCAGGAGCTGGTTGGCCAGTTCCGGCCCCTCGCCGCTATGCACCTTCACGACAATGCCGGTCTGCTTCTGGAAGGCCTCGACGAGCTGGTCGACGGTCTGCTCGTGCTGGCCGCTATAGAGCGTCAGGGTCTCTGCGGCGCTGAGCGTGGCCGGCAGCAGCAGGGCCGCCAGCGTGGCGCCGAGCATGACGGCGCGGCGGCCGCATGCGGGCCGCTGGCGATTTCTGGAAGTCATGCAATCACTCCAGGATGGCACGGCCCAGAGCCGCGCCGGGTTATCTACACGTTGGCGAACAGCTTCTGGCCGATGAACTCGCCTTCCGCGATGCCGCCGGGGCAGGCGAACAGCCCGCTGCCGACATGCGTTGCGTACTGGTTCAGCAGGTCGAGCTTCGACATCTGCTCGAACATGCGGGTGAAGCCGCGACGCGGGTCCTGCTGGTAGGCGATGAACAGCAGCCCGGCATCGTATTCGAGCCCCTGGCGCCAGGGCGGCCAGCGCTCGGCCACCATGCTGAGGCCGTCATTGTAGGAATAGGTGCGGCGCATGATGCGCGCCCCCTGCGCCTGCGAGGCGGCGCCGAGCCGGACATGCGCGTTCTCGGCGATGACCGGGTTGCCGTCGGCGTCGTTGGCGTCGAGGTCGAGCGGATCGTATTCGTGCTGCCCGGTCAGCGGCGCGCCGGACGCCTTGCGGCGTCCGATCACCTGCTCCTGGAAGTCGAGCTCGGTGCGGTCCCAGTGCTCCAGCGACAGCCGGATGCGTCGCGCCACCATGTAGCTGCCGCCGCGCATCCAGTCCGGGCCGCCCTGGTCCACCCACACCACGTCATCGAAGCTGCCATTGCCGCTCAGCCGGCCGGCCGCCTTTTCGGCCATGTGCATCGAGCCGGGATTCTGCGTGCCGTCCTTGAAGCCAAGCAGGTTGCGCGGCGTCTCGCCGGACGGGCTGTCGGGGAGGAAACCGGCCTGCATCCAGCGCAGCCGGGCGGTGCCCGCGTGCGCGCCGGTCGCCACCGTGGCGCCGGGGCGCTTGCCGCCATAGCCGGTGGCGGCGTCATCGGGGGCGGCCATGCGCGCAAGCTGGCGGATCGCGTGGAAGGCCACGAAGCTGTCGTCGGCACAGGCCTGGATGCACAGGTCGCCGCCGCTGCGTGCGGGATCGAGCTGGTCGCCGGTGAACGCCGGCAGGTCGGCGAGCTCCGGCGGCCGCTGCCGTGCCAGACCGTAGCGGTCGCGGCCATCGAGCTCGAACAGGCCAGGTCCGAAGCCGAAGGTCAGCGTCAGCCGGCGCGCGCCGAGCCCGACGGTCTCGCCGCTATCCTCGGGCGCCCGGTCTGCGACCGAACGCAGCGGCTCCGCCGGTTGCCCTGCCGTGAGGCGCGCCGCAGCGCGGGTCCAGTCCTGCAGCAGAAGCACCACGTCGCTCGCCGAGCGGGTGGTGAGGTCGAAGCTGGCGAACACGGTGTGGATCTGCTGCGGCGTCTCGATGCCGCCCTGGTGTGCGCCATAGAATCGAACCTGGCCGTCCGCGGTGCTGGAGCCGGCGATCGCGGAGGCGGCCGGGTTGACCGATCCCGCCGGCGCCCGGCCGAGCGGCGAGGCAAGGCCGGTGCCCGCAAGCCCGGTGCCGAGCGCCGCCCCGCCGGCCAGCAGGCCGCCGGCGGCGCCGATCAGGCCGCGACGCGAGGTCGAGAAGGGGCAGCGGCTCATGTCGGCGATCCAGCGTCCGTCAGTTCGCGAGTTGCAGCGTGTTTACGTCATCCTCGACGTAATAGAAGCCGCTGCCATCCGGGGTTGCGGCGATTCCGAACAGGTCGCCGCTGCCGGGCGGCGACTGCGCCTTGTCGCTGTCGAACCATTGCGCGCCGATCTGGCGGCCGGCCTTCGGGTCGATCTCGACCACCTGCCCGTTCAACCCGTTGGTGGTCAGCAGATGGCCACCCGGCGCCTGCACCAGGGCGAGCGGACGGTTCAGCAGCCCGTCGCGGCTGATCTCGCGCCCCTGCCCTGCGCTGGCGGTTCGCGTCAGCGCCTGGTCGATGGCGATGATCCGGTTGCCGAGCGCATCGGACGCATACAGCGTGCCGTCCGCATCGAGTGCGAGGCCCGTCGGGCCGATGATGAACACGCTCTTGTCGGCCTGCTCGCCGAGCCCGTCGGCCACCACCTCCTGCCCGGTGACGCGCGGCGCCTGGCCGGGTGCGCAGGCGAGCTCGATGCGCAGGATGGTCGCCTTCTGTACCACCGGCGGCGAGCCGTCCGGGGCACCGACGGCAAAGCCAATATTGCTGACGAACAGGGTGGCGCCGCCGGGATGCTCGCGCACCGCCATGTTGCCCCAGGGGCCGTTGATCTGCGGCCCGGTGATGCTGTCCACCAGCCGGCCCGAACTGTCGAGCACCAGCAGGCAGCCCTGCCCCTTGGTGGCGGTGGTGCCGTCCTCGCTCGGCAGCGAGCCGACGATCACGCTGCCACTGGAGAGCATGGTCATCGCGGTGGTCAGCCCGACACCGCCCGGACATTGCGGGCCGCTCGCCGGCAGGTGGCGCGGCAGCGTCGCAAAGGTCGAGAGCGCGCCGGTGTTCGGATGGTAGTCGACGATGGTGGTGCCGAGGCCCTGCAGGTTCCTGGAATTGTTGAAGTTGCCGACCAGCACGTCGCCCTGGTGCACGCTGCCGGCGCTGACTGCCGCCACCACGATGGCGTACGGGTTCTGGTCGCCGTTGGCCGGCACCGTCGTGCTCAGCAGGCGATGGTGATGCAGGCGACCGAGCACCGAGCCCGCCTCGAGGGCGGAGGCGTTGCCGGCCGGTGCCAGCGTCAGCAGGACCAGGACCAGTGCGGCCGGTCGCAGGTCTCTCAGGATGGTCAAGAACGCGCCCCTCGCTGCATCGCACTGCACCATTGCGAATGCTGATGAGAGTCATTCTCATCTTCAGGCGAGGTTGTCAAGCCGAGCACCCGCCTGTGGGACCAGGCGGGCGCGGTCGGAGGAGTGCGGCCTACGGGTTGCTGGCGGTCTGGGGAACGCCCGCCGGGGTCGCGTAGGGGGCGCCGACATAGCGGTACACCATCGGGGTGCCGACGCCGCTGGTGTAGTTGTACAGGTTGCCGAGGGTGCCGTTCGGGACCACCCCGTTATAGCCGGGGATGGCCCGGTGGAACACGGTGGTGGGCTGGCTCGGCTTGCCGCCCGCAAGTGCCTGTACTGCAGACACCGCGTAGATGTAGTTGTTCAGGTTGCCCATGCGGCCATACTGCTCGACCAGCAGCGCCGTCGCGCCTGCGAGTTCGGGTGATGCAATGCTGGTGCCGATCAGCCCCTCGAAGGCGCCGTTCACGGCGGTGATGACGTAGGAACGGTCGGTGTTGCCGTTGCCGTTGATCGCCTGGTCGCCGCCGTTGCAGGGCAGCGACGAGATGCCGGCCGGGCAGCCACCCACCTGCATGCCGATATCCGGCATGGCTCGCCTGGTCAGCGTGCCGGTGTTGCTGGCGATCTGGTAGAGCGGCCGCGTGAACAGCGTGCTCAGGCCGCCGCCGGCCCCCCAGTAGCCGCCGGACACAGTCGCGCCGAGGCCGTAGATGTCGTACGGGATCTCCGGGTCGGACCAAGCATTCTCGCTGACATAACTCGAATCCAGCGATCCAGCGGTGTGTTTCGTCACCATGTTGGTGCCGCCGACCGCTGTCACGTTGGTATCGGCTGCCGGCACGGAGACGCTCGGGATGAAGTTCCCGTTGGTGCCGTCGGGATAGTAGCTGACGGTCGGGCACGACAGGCCGGCCTCGTCGCCCGAACTGGCGAGGAAGCTGATCCCCTGGGCGTTGCCCTGCTCGAACAGCTCATGCTCGGTTCGCACGATCGCGGTGATGTCGACCCCGCCATTGAAGGCCGCGGTGTATTCCAGTTCGCACCCGCCGAACGACGAGCTGACCACGTCGGCCTCGTTCGCCTCGTCGATGGCGGTGTAGCCGGCAATGATGTCGTCGTCGGCAAGATCCGGGATGTCATACAGCACGACATGAGCACCGGGCGCGCCGGTAATGCTCTCCTCGACATCCAGTGACGCCTCGTCGATCGAGCCGTTGGCGATGCCCTGGGCGGTGGTGGCGCCTCCGTTCACATAGACCCGCTTGTACAGGGTCGGATCGGCGGTGCCGGCGTTCTTGCTGAAGTTCTCGTGGTCGAACAGCTTCTTCACGTCGCTATCGAAGATGTCGCTCGACATCAGGATCCCGATCGTTACCCCCGTGCCGTCAAGACGCTGGGTCTTTCCGCGCACCGTGACCTTGGTCTGGTAGGACGGATACTGGTACGCCTGCTTGAGATCGTTGTACCAGTAGCCTCCGGTGGTACTGGTCCGGTTCATCGGCGCGTCGAACGCGACCCTCGTCCCGGGCACCTGCCGAACGTAGGTGTGCGCCAGATGGACGTCGCGGGCGAAATCGATCACGAAGCCGCCCGCCGCACTTACGTCCGCCGGCAGGGTCGGGGCGCTCGACGCCACCATGTGCGGACGGCCATCCGGCAGGGTGCCGTGCATCAGGTTGGTGGACAGCGCCTTGTTGACGGCGGCCGCGCTGCCGGTGACGCGCAGGCTGCGCGAATGCACCTCGACCGCGAGACCCAACGCCCGCAGGCTGGCAGCGACCGACGCCACCGTCGCCGCATCCGGCCCGAAGCGTTCGCCGAACTGCTGAGGCGTGATCCACTGGTGGAACTGCGACGAGGTCTGGTCGTGCTGCGCCTTCAGCAGCGCCGCCAGGCCGGCCGGATCGCGAAGCGGCAGGATCACGTCGAACCCGACCGACTGCGCCTGGTCGACCGCCGACTGCATCCGGACCGTCGCGGCCGCGGCGCTGGTCGTTATCGTCGCCACCGTCAGGCAGGCAAGCCCCGCCAGTCCGGCCGCTCGCGAAACGTCTCGTTTTTGCATCTCTGTATTCCGATAAAAAGCGGGGCGATCCTGGCCTGGATGTAATTTTTCCGATAGGTTCCGTGCTGGAATCGGGATCACAAACTTGTTTAGCGGCCGAAACCAATCTGATTTTCCAGATCAGACCGGAGCCGATGCCGAAGCCTCGTTTCGGGACAGCGCCGCCACGACCGCCTCCGCCGCCCTGATGCCGTCCACCCCCGCAGACAGGATGCCCCCGGCATAGCCGGCCCCTTCGCCGGCGGGGAACAGGCCGGCGACGTTCAGGCTCTGGCCGTCGGGACCGCGCGGCACCCGCACCGGCGAGGAGGTACGGGTCTCCACGCCGGTCAGCACCGCATCGGAGAGCGCGAACCCGCGCAGGCGCCGCCCGAACTGCGGCAGCGCCTCGCGGATCGCCAGCACCGCATAGTCCGGCAGGCAACTCGAGAGATCCCCCGGCGTGACGCCGGGCTTGTACGAAGGCGTCACTGCGCCCAAGGAAGCCGACGGCCGGCCGGCGAGGAAGTCGCCCACCGTCTGCGCCGGCGCATGGTAGTTGCCGCCGCCGGCGACAAAGGCACGCGCCTCCCAGTGCCGCTGAAAGCCGATCCCGGCCAGTGGTCCGTCCGGATCGAAGTCCGGATCCGGGATCGCGCCGAAATCCTCCGGCACCAGCCCGACCACGATGCCGGCATTGGCGTTCCGCTCGGCCCGCGAATACTGGCTCATGCCGTTGGTCACCACCCGGCCAGGCTCGGAGGCGGCGGCGACCACCGTGCCGCCGGGACACATGCAGAAGCTGTACACGCCACGGCCGTTGCCGGCATGATGCACCAGCTTGTAGTCGGCCGCCCCCAGCAGCGGATGGCCGGCCTGCGATCCGAACCGCGCCGCGTCGATCAGCGACTGCGGATGCTCGATCCGTAGCCCGATCGAAAGCGGCTTGGCCTGCAGGGCCACGCCCGCTGCATGCAGCGCGACCATGGTGTCGCGCGCGCTGTGGCCGGTGGCAAGCACGACGCAGGTGGTCTCGATCGTGCTGCCGTCCGCGAGCCGCAGCCCCTCGATCCGACGGCCGCCCTGTCGGTCGGCGCCGATCGCAAAGCCGGCAACAAGGGTCTCGAAGCGGTACTCGCCGCCGAGTGTTTCGATCGTCTCGCGCATGCGCTCGACCATGCTGACCAGCCGGAAGGTGCCGATATGTGGCTTCGCGACCACCAGGATCTCCTCGGGTGCGCCGGCGCGGACAAACTCCTCCAGCACCTTGTGGCCGTAATGCTTCGGGTCACTGATCTGGCTGTAGAGCTTTCCGTCCGAGAATGTACCGGCGCCGCCTTCACCGAACTGCACGTTGCTCTCCGGCGATAGCGCGCCGCGGCGCCAGAAGGCGAAGGTGTCGACGGTGCGACGGCGCACGATGCGGCCGCGTTCGAGGATGATGGGACGCAGCCCCGCCTGCGCCAGCACCAGCGCCGCCAGCAGCCCGCACGGCCCGGTGCCGATCACCACCGGGCGCACCGGACTGGCCGCCGGCCGGGTCAGCGGGCGGTAGGCGACATCGGGAGTGCGCACGAGACGGCTGTCCCGGGCATGCGCCGCCAGCACCGCCGCCTCGTCGCAGAGCTCGAGATCGACGCTGTAGACCAGGCTGATCGCGCCGCGCCTGCGGGCGTCGTAGCCACGCCGGGCGACCGAAAGGCTGCGCAGCGCCTCGGGGGCAAGCCGCAGGTGGGCGAGCACGGCCTGCTGCAAGGCATCCGGCGCATGGTCGAGCGGCAGCTTGATCTCGTTCAGCCTGAGCATGCCGGTCTCTTACGCAGCAAGGCCGCCATTCGCCAGATGCGGATCCCGCAACGCTGGAGAGGACACCCGCGGCTTGCTAGGATCGCGGACGCTCCAGACGGCGAGGCCATGGCTCACCTGCATTCCGAGACGCACCTGCATCACGACCATGACCACGAGCATGATCACGGGCATGATGACCACGGCTGCGGCGGAACGCATGCCCATGCCCCGGGGCACGCCCATGGTCCCGGCGGCCACAGCCATGCGCCGGCAAGCTTCGGACGGGCGTTTGCGATCGGCATCGCGCTGAACGCGGCCTATGTCGGCGGCGAGGCGGTGGCCGGGCTGCTCGCGCACTCGCTGGCGCTGCTGGCCGATGCCGGACACAATCTCGGCGACGTGCTCGGGCTCGCCGCCGCCTGGCTCGCGCAGGGCCTCGGCCGCCGGCGGCCGAGCACGCGCTACACGTATGGGCTGCGCCGCTCCTCGATCCTGTCGGCGCTCGGCAACTCGGTGGTGCTGCTGGTGGTGACCGGCGCGATCGCCTGGGAGGCGGTGCGCCGCCTGCTGCTCGCCCCGGCGCCGGTCGCGGGCGGGACGGTGATGGTGGTGGCGGCAATCGGGATCGCGGTGAACGGCATCACCGCCCTGATGTTCGCCGGCGGCCGCAAGGGCGACCTCAACATCAGGGCCGCGTTCCAGCACATGGCCGCCGACGCGCTGCTGGCAGCCGGCGTGGTCGCGGCGGGCGGGGTGATCTGGCTGACCGGCTGGCGTTGGCTCGACCCGCTGGTCAGCCTGGTGCTCGCCGCGGTCATCGTGGCCGGCACCTGGTCGGTGCTGCGGCACTCGCTCGACCTGGCGCTGGACGCGGTGCCGCCGGGCATCGACCGCATCGCCGTCGAGGGTTTCCTGCGGCAGTTGCCGGGCGTGGTGGACCTGCACGACCTGCATATCTGGGGGATGTCGACCACCGAGACCGCACTGACCGCGCATCTGGTACGCCCGGGCCTGGAGGTGGACGACGCGATGCTGCGCCAGGCTGCCTCCGACCTGCGGGTCCGCTTCGGCATCGGCCATGCCACCTTCCAGGTCGAACAGGAGCTTGACGGGCGGTGTATCCTGGCAATCGCCGGCAGCGTCTGACCGCACGAAGCCTTGGCGGCCGCCGCCAATTCATGGTCGTCCACACCTCGCCGTCAGCGAGCAGGTATGGTGATGCCCTGCTGCGGCAACAGCTTGAGCTCTGGCATACCGGTTGCAGACTCGTTTCCGTCGGCACTGGCCGACAGCAGCACGGGAGCATGCACGCATGGCTGGCCGCCGCCAGGGTTCCAACACGGTCGTGGCATTGATGACGGTTGTCTGCGCCGCCCTTGCCAGCCTGACGACGGATGCCGCCGCCTGCGACGGCAAGAGCTACAGCCAGGGAATCAGTGCCGGCCAGACCGTCTCGGGGGGCGGCCTGGTGGTCCGGCTGGACCGCGCCCGGCTGTTCGATCGCGACCTCGACAAATACATCATCTCGGTCAAGGACGACGGCGCCCTCCTTGCCGACCACGTGCTGCTGGTGCAGCACGGCAGCGTCGATTTCCGCACCCGCTGCGGAACCGTCTCGATCGGCGCCGAACGCAAGATGTTCAGCAACGGCACACTGACGGTGAGCTGGAGCTATTTCTAGATCATCGACTTGGCGTGCTGCAGGACCATGCCGCACACCTTGTCGGTAACACGGCCCTTGATGCCGCCGCCGCCGAGGCCGAAGCTCTGTCCCGACCCGGTCTCGAGCTGGCCGCGATTGCCGGCGGCGAACTGCCTGTCCTTGGTCTCGCCGCCCAGCTTGCCCATCAGCCCGCTCTTTACCGAATTGGCTTGGCTGCCGCCGAGATACTTGTTGCGGATGCAGTACTGCAGCACCCCGCCGATATTGCTGCTGCTGGCGGAGTTCACCGACGGCAGCGACATGCCGCCCATTCCGCCGCCCAGGCCGCCCCCGCCTGAGGCAAGGCCGGACGAGTGGCCGCCATAGTTGCCAGCCGTCCCCTTGAGGTTGTCGAGCAACTGCGCCCGCGCGGGTGCCGGCCTGCCGCCCGCCATTGCCAGTCCGACCAGCATGACACCAGCCAAGTTCTTGATCTTCATCGAGCCCGCCCCGTCCAGACGGTCCCCGGCCCGGCTACGGCCGACTGCCGCATGCGCTCCGCGGACCTGTTCGTAGACGCAATTGGCGCAGCATCGGCCGATCGGCTCAAGTCCCCAGTTGCCCCCCGGGGTGGCTCCGGGTAGCCGGGATCAGCGCAGGTCCTCGCGCTCAGCGATCGAGCGGATGTCGGAGCGGCTGATACCCAGGTCGGCGAGCTGGCGGTCGCTGTAGCTTTCCAGCTCCATGCGGATGCGGTTCTGCTCGGAGATCTGGTGGCCAAACGAGCGCACGCGCTCCAGCAGCGAGACGACCAGTCCGGTGCTGCGGCCGCCGCTGCGGCTGACGGTGACGTCCATGGTGGCGATAGAGGGGGTGGCCATCGGTGCAAGCTCCGTTAGCATGTTTGTGCAGTGCAATATAACCCGATACTGATGATTGGGAAGAGAAATTGTGCGATGCACAAGGTCGTTCCGCCCTCATGCTGTCATCGCGCGACAGCGGCGGCCGGCGCCCGAGGCTGCTCGGTCCGCCTCCGGGGAGGCTGGGCCGGCCGGGATGACACCACGCATCAGCCGCACCACGACGACCGCAACGGCGAAACACACCGCGATCGCCAGAAAGACGTCGGCGAAGGCCTGCGTCTATGCCTCGCGCACGGTCAGCGTCCGGAGCTGCCGCAGCGCCATCGCCGCCCCGAATTACGTATCGCCGCGAAGCTGGCAGTATCGCGCCGGCGGCGACCTGCAGGACCTGAACCATGGCGGTTTGGCGGCTGCGAGGTGCTCGGCCAGACGCAGCAAATGCAGGTTGGTGCGATCAATCAGGATGGTGCCGCAGGCGGCGATGCTGGTCGCGCCGCCGAGGTCGCGCATCAGGTTGAACAGCCCGGACGCATGCCGCAGCCGTGTCGCCGGCAATCCGCCCAGGGTCAGCGTCACGGCGGGTGCCACCGCGACCTGCTGCGCCAGCCCGCGGAACGCCTGCGGCAGCAGCATCTGCCGCCAGCCCCGCTCATGCGTGATCGGGGTGAAACGAAGCCGACGAAACCGACCCCGGAGCCTGCGTGCTCTCGATGAACCGGCCGACCCGCCACCAGCCGAGCCCGTAGCAGCCGACACCAACGGCAGGCAGCGACAGCAAGGCCGCAACCGGCAGGTGCCTGCTCGAGGACAGCGTCAGGCGCCAATGCCGTCCGGCAGCGCCCGGTCCTCTCGGGTGGGACACCCTGATCCTGCGCGATGGGTTCTACGGGCTCAGCCGCTTCGACGAATTCCAGCGCAGCCTGGGGATCGCGCCAAACATGCTGACCCGCAGGCTGAACGAGCTGGTCGAGGCCGGGCTGCTGAAACGGCCGCGCTACAGCGAGCGGCCGCCGCGCCACGGCTACCTGCTGACCGGGCGTGGCCGCGACTTCCGGCCGGTGACCCAGTTCCTGCTCGCCTGGGGCAACCGACAGTTCGCGCCCGAGGGTGCGAGCGTACTCATAGGCAACAGCGGGACCGGCCAGGTCGCCGACCCGGTGCTGGTCGATCGCCACAGCGGGCTGCCGCTGACCGACCCGGTGTTTCGCACCGAAGCCGGCTCCGCCGCGAACGACAGCCTGCGCCGGCGGCTGGATCCGCGAACGAGGCGACCGGCCGCGTGATCGTCAGGCCACCCGGAGCCCCGTGACCCAGACCTCCTGCACCCGCATCGCGGCGTCCAGCACCACGATGTCCGCCCGCAGTCCAGGCTGCAGCCTGCCGCGGTCGTGCAGGCCGAGATAGCGCGCGGCATTCCCGCTTACCAGCCGGGAGGCCTGGGCAAGGCCGGTCGAGGCCGCAACGGCGTTGCGCAGGGCGGCGTCCATGGTCAGCACGCTGCCGGCAAGCGCCCCGTCGGCCAGCCGAGCGATGCCGTTGCGTATCGTGACCGGCTGGCCGCCAAGCTCGCTCGGTCCGTCGCCGAGGCCCGCGCCGCGCATCGCATCGGTGATCAGCAGCAGCCGGTCGCCGAGGATGTCACGCGCCAGACCGAAATTCGCCGGATGCACATGATGCGTATCCAGGATCAGTTCCGCAAAGGCATGCGCGTCATGCAGCACGGCGCCGACCAGGCCTGGCGCCCGGCCCTCGATGCCGCCCATCGCGTTGAACAGGTGCGTGGCACCCGCGATACCCGCGGCGGCGCGCACCTCGGCAAAGGCCTGCAGGGCCTGCTCGAACCCGCAACGCGTATGGCCGGCGCTGACCCGCACGCCGGCCCGCGCGAACAGCCGCATCGCCTCCCCCGCCCCGGCCAGCTCGGGCGCGATGGTCACCACCCGCACCAATCCGAGCGACAGCGCCTCGCGCACCAGCGCCGGCTCCGGCTCGATCGCGAACGGTGGCTGCGCGCCGAGCCGGTGCGGGCTGATGAACGGACCTTCGAGATGCGCCCCCGCCACGTCGGGACCGCCATACAGGCCACGCAAGCGCACTTCGCCAACCGCACGCAGCGCTCCCATCACATCGGGCCAGGGCGCCGTCATGGTGGTCGGCAGCAGCGTGGTGGTGCCGTGCCGGAGGTGGAAGCGGGCAGCGGCGGTGATGCCTGCCACCCCGTCCATGGTGTCGCCGCCGTCGCCGCCATGCACGTGGGTGTCGATGAAGCCCGGCAGGATGATGGTCTCGCCAGCCGGCGCCGCCGGCTGGATGCCGGTGATCAACTCGCCGAATTCGATGCTGCCGTCGACGATGCGGTCCGCGAGCACGATCCGTCCGCTCAACTGCATCGCTCTTGTACCCTCCGGGCCGCCAGGACTCGGTCCCCGGCCTGATGCTATAGGCTGGCGGCGGCCTCGGCATCCGGGATGACGGTGCAGCAGGGATGACGCTGCAGGGCTGAGGCCGGCACCTGCACGTCGCCCGGACCGTTGATCGCCCTGGCCAGGGCTTCGGCCTTGGACGCACCGGTCGCCACCAGCAGGATCTCACGCGCCGCCAGGATGGTGCCGATGCCCATGGTGATCGCCCGCCGGGGCACCCGTTCGAGCCTGCCACCAAACAGCGGCCGGTTCTGCGAGCGCGTCGCCATCGTCAGCGTCACCACCCGGGTCCGGCTGTCAAACGCGGAG
Organism: uncultured Lichenicoccus sp.; assembly: GCA_963693035.2. Taxonomy (GTDB): domain Bacteria; phylum Pseudomonadota; class Alphaproteobacteria; order Acetobacterales; family Acetobacteraceae; genus Lichenicoccus. The sequence goes on along the minus strand of CAXMMQ010000012.1, from coordinate 57,298 downwards.
CCAGGCTCGTTGAAGCCGATATGGCCGTTCTCGCCGAGTCCCAGAACCTGCAGCCCGATGCCGCCGCTGGCCACGATCGATGCCTCGTAGCGCCGCCCCTCCGCATCGAGGTCCGGCGCCATCCCGTCCGGAACGTGCGTGTCCGACAAACGGATATCGACGAGGTCGAACAGGTCCGAGTTCATGGTGCGGCGATAGGCATTGGCGTCGTCGGGCGGCAGGCCGGCATATTCGTCGAGATTGAAGCTGCGGCATCGCGCGAAGCTCAAGCCTTTATCGCGATGCAGCCCGACCAGCCCGGCATGCACGGCCTGCATGGTCCGTCCGGTGGCCAGCCCCAGCACCAGCGCCGGATCGGCTCGCAGCCTTGCCGCGATGAGCAGCGCCGCGGCCTGTGCAGCCTCTGCCGCGTCTGCGAGGACCGTTACGTGCATCACGCCTCCACCAAGGGCTCTGCCCGAGACCCGCTGGGGCCTGAGGCCCCAGGCCCCCTTTCTTAAAATCAAGGGAACTCATAGGCGAGCCTTTGATGAGGTCCAGGCGCAAAGCCCCTGGTCTTGGACGGCCACGATCAGGCAGCGCGACGGTGGCGACGAAGCCGTTGACCTCGCTGGTGAGTTGCTCGGCACGGCGAAAGAGATCGGCGGCGGCGCTGAGCACCTGCCCGGCGGTCTCGCCGGCTTCACCGGCGGCGCGGCTGACCGCTCCGATGTTGCCGGTCACATCCCGCGCCGCCTCCGCGGTCCGGTAAACGTTGCGGGCGATTTGCGCGGGTGCCGCCCCCTGCTCCTCGACCGCTGCGGCGATCGTGGTGGCAATGGTGCTGACCTCGTCGATGGTCTCGCTGATGTTGCGTATGGCCTCCACCGCCTCGCGCGTCGCGGTCTGGATGCGGCCGATCTGGCTGCCGATCTCCTCGGTCGCCTTTGCCGTCTGGTTGGCGAGGCTCTTGACCTCGGTCAATGCCCAGCCGACCGGCGGCGTCAGATGCGCTCTCCCTCCAGCAGCACCCGCTCGAGCACCAGGTAGGCAGTCTTGGCGCGGTCGTAAAAATCCGCCTCGCTGCCTCGCCTGGAGGCCTCCGCCGCCAGCTCCACCAGGCTGGCCGCGACCGCCAGCAACTCGCCCGGGTCGAGCTGCCAGACCACCCGGCGCAGGACGTCCATCGTCTTCTCGACGACCGGAAAAGGAATGATCTCGCACGTCATGGCATCCAACATTGCACCGCCTCCTGAATTGCCATTAGACGCCGGTTTGATTGATTGCCGGTTAAGGCGGCGGTTCACAGACACGGCCGGATGCAGGCAGAGTGTGGCGACACCGCCGGACGCAGCCATGCAGGACGAAGCAGCCACGCAGGATAGCGAAGCGCCGAGGCCCACATCCGCAAGGCTGCTCGGCCTCGGAGTCGAGCTGCTGGCCAACTTCGCCCTGCCCTATCTGGTCTATCTCGAGACCGCCCCGCATATCGGCGATGTCCGGGCATTGCTGGCCTCGTCCCTGCCGCCGATCCTGTGGAGCATCGCGGAGTTCCTGCGGTCGCGCCGCATCGACGCTCTCTCGCTCCTGGTCCTCGCCGGCATCGTGCTGTCCCTGCTCGCCTTTCTAGGCGGCGGCTCGGTGCGCATGCTGCAACTGCGCGAGAACCTCGCGACCGGATTGATCGCGCTCCTGTTCCTGGGATCGGCCGCCATCGGGCGCCCGATCATCCACCAGCTTGCCCTTGCCAATGCCCGCCGCCGCTCCGCCGCCGACGTCGCGCGTCTGGAGCAGGTGCAACACAGCCCGCGTTTCAAGCGCAACATGACGCTGATGACCCTGGTCTGGGGCTTCGGCCTGCTGGCGCAGACGGTGCTGGCCTGCGCGCTGGTATTCGCCATGCCGGTCGCGGACTACCTGATCGTCGGTCCGGTGATCGGCTACGGCGCCATGGCCGCACTCGGGCTCTGGACGTTCCTGTTCGTGCGACGCCAGCGACGCCAGCAGGGTCATCAGGACAATCCGCCCTTCCGGTAGTGCCGCTTCAGGCACCCGGCACGATGGTCCGCACGATCGAGGCATCCAGCGCCTCGTAGTCGTGCAGCCCGATCATGTCGTAGAGTTCCTGCCGGGTCTGCATGCGCTCGACCATGGCACGCGTGCCGCCATGCGCGCGGATCGAGGCGTAGAGTTCGGCCTGTGCCTTGTTGGCGACGCGCAGCGAGGAGACCGGCCAGATCACCATGCCGAAGCCCATCGCCTCGAATTCGGACGCGGTGAAGAACGGCGTGCGCCCGAATTCGGTCATGTTGGCGAGCAGCTTCACACCGGGCAGGCGTTCGGCAAAGGCGCGGAACATCTCTGCGGTGTTCAGCGCCTCGGGGAAGATCGCATCGGCGCCTGCCTCGACGTAGAGTTTCGCACGCGCCAGCGCGCCATCGAGACCCTCGGACGCGGCAGCGTCGGTGCGCGCCACGATCACCAGGTCCCGACGGGCCTTGGCGGCCGCGGCGACCTTGGCCGCCATGTCGTGCGCATCGGCGAGTTTCTTGTCGTTGAGATGGCCGCATTTCTTCGGCAGCAACTGGTCCTCGAGATGCACCGCCGCCGCACCCGCCTCCTCGAACGTGCGCACCATGTGCATGACGTTGAGCGCCTCACCATAGCCGGTATCGCCATCGACCAGCACTGGGAGTGCGGAGGCGCGCACCACCTGGCGGATGAAGAACGCCACCTCATCCACGGTGATGATGCCGAGATCGGGCAACCCCATCGAGGCGGTCATCGCAGCACCGGACAGGTAGCAGGCCGTAAAGCCGGCGGCCTTTGCCTGCAGCGCCGCCATGCCGTTATGCGTACCCGGGATCTGCAGGATGCCGCCGCGTTCGAGCAGATCGCGGAACCGGCGTCCGGCGGTCTCGGAGGGTGCGTCGGAGGCGAGCAGGTAGGGCATGGCGTTTGGCTTCCCGGGTGATCAGGGGCGCTGGTCGAGCGGCACGAAGGCGAGGTTCTCCGGCCCGACATAGTTGGCCGACGGCCGGATGATCTTGCCGTCCTCGCGCTGCTCGATGACGTGAGCGGCCCAGCCCGCGGTGCGCGCGATGACGAACAGCGGCGTGAACATCGCCGTCGGGACGCCCATCTGCTGGTACGAGACCGCGGAGAACCAGTCGAGATTCGGAAACATCCGCTTGGCGTCGGCCATGACGGTCTCGATACGCTCGGCGATGGCGTAGCGCGCCAGCGAGCCGTTCTCCTCCGACAACGCAAGCGCGACCTGCTTGATCACCACGTTGCGCGGATCGGCGATGGTATAGACCGGGTGGCCGAAGCCGATCACCACCTCGCGCGCCTCGATGCGGCGACGGATATCCGCCTCCGCCGCATCCGGCGTCGCGTAGCGTTCCTGCACCTCGAGCGCCACTTCGTTGGCGCCGCCATGCTTTGGCCCGCGCAGGGCGCCGATGCCGCCGCTGATGGCGGAATACATGTCCGAGCCGGTGCCGGCGATAACCCTTGCCGCGAAGGTCGAGGCGTTGAACTCGTGCTCGGCATACAGGTTCAGCGACGTGTGCATCGCGCGCACCCAGCTCTCGCCGGGTTCCTCGCCGTGCAGCAGGCTGAGGAAATGGCCGCCGACGCTGTCATCGTCGGTTTCCACGTCGATGCTGATGCCGCTATGCGAGTAGTGATACCAGGCCAGCAGCATTGAACCGAGGGATGCGATCAACCGGTCGGCGATCTCGCGTGTTCCGGCGGCCGAATGGTCGTCCTTTTCCGGCAGCACGCAGCCGAGCGCCGAGACTCCGGTGCGCATCACGTCCATCGGATGTGCTGCCGCCGGCAGGGCTTCCAGCACCGTGCGCACCGACGCCGGCAGTGCGCGCAGGCGCTTCAGGCGGCGCTTGTAGGCGGCAAGCCCGGCACGGTTGGGCAGGCTGCCATGCACCAGAAGATGCGCGATCTCCTCGAACTCGCAGGCGGTCGCGATGTCGATGATGTCGTAGCCGCGATAATGCAGGTCGTTGCCGGTACGCCCAACGGAACATAAAGCCGTATTACCGGCGGGCACCCCCGAAAGTGCCACCGACTTCTTCGGCTTCGGCAGGGACTGGGCCGGCGAAGCCCGGGCCGGCGAGGCATCCGTGGCACTCATCAACGAACTCCTACGAGCAGTGCGATCATCCGAACAGTCCGGCCAGCCCGACAGCAAGGCTCGCGGCCGGGATTGCCACGTTGAGCTGCAGCAGTTTCCCGGCGTCGAGCGTCGGCAGACGCTGCGCCACATCGAGGAACCGGCTCGACTCGGAACTCTCGATGATCCCCTCGGTAAGGATCTCGAACTTGCGTATGTAGTCCGCGCGTTGCCAGGGCGTGGCACCCAGCGTATGCGCATCGGCGACCGCAAGCTCGTCGGCGATCACGCGCCCGTCCCGCAGCGTGATGATCACCCGCCCGCCGAACGCCTTGATGGCCGGATCGGTGGAGTGGTAGCGCTCGGTCCAGCGCGGATCCTCGACCGTGCGCACCCTGCGCCACAGCGCCACCGTATCGGCGCGCTGCACCCGCTCCGGCGCATAGGACCGCACATGATGCCAGGCACCGTCCTGCAGCGCGACGGCCACTATATACATGATCGAGTGGTCCAGCGTCTCGCGCGAGGCGGTCGGGTCGAACTTCTGCGGGTCGTTCGAGCCGGTGCCGATGACGTGGTGCGTGTGGTGCGACGTCTCGATCAGCACGTCCTGCACCGCATCCCAGTCGGTGATCTGCCTGCCGAGCCGGAAGCACAGATCGATCAGCGCCTGGCTCTGGTATTCGGCGGAATGCTCCTTGGTGTAGGTGTCCAGGATCGCCCGCTTGGGCTCGCCCTCGGCCGGCAGCGGCACCTTATAGTGGGCTTCGCGGCCATCGAGCAGCCAGGCAATTACGCTGTCCTCGCCCTCGTAGATCGGGCTCGGCGCGCCCTCGCCGCGCATGGCGCGATCGACCGCCTCGATCGCCAGCTTGCCGGCATGCGACGGCGCGAACGCCTTCCACGACGAGATCTCGCCCTTGCGCGACTGCCGGGTCGCGGTGGTGACATGCAGCGCCTGCTGCACCGCCTGGAAGATGGTCTCCGGCGGCAACGCGAGCAGCGTACCGATGCCGGCCGCCGCCGACGGACCCAGATGCGCCACATGGTCGATCTTGTGCTTGTGCAGGCAGATCGCGCGCACCAGGTCGACCTGGATCTCGTAGCCGGTGGCAATGCCCCGGATCAGCTCGCCGCCGCTGCGCCCGGTCTGCTGGGCGGCGGACAGGATCGGCGGGATGTTGTCGCCGGGATGCGAATATTCGGCGGCGAGAAACGTGTCGTGGTAGTCGAGCTCGCGCACCGCGGTGCCGTTGGCCCAGGCGGCCCACTCGGCATGCACACGCACCGCCGGACTGCAGCCGAACACGGCGGCGCCGCCGGGCCGCGCATGCGCCAGCGCCTGGTCGCGGGCGGTGACCACCGGGTGCCGGTTCACCGAGGCGATGGCCACCGCGGCGTTGTCGATGACGCGGTTGATGATCATCTCGGCCACCGCCGGCTCGACCGCGACCGGATCGGCGGCGACCCGCGCGATCTTCCAGGCGAGCTGGTCCTCGCGCGCCAGGCGATCACTCTCGGGATGCACGCGGACATCGTGAGTGATCATGAGCGGGGATCCTGCCTGGCGGTTGCTCCGGGCCGCATGATCGCGCGAACGCGGGAGGCCGTTAAGTCACCAATTCCGCGCAGCCGCAAGCGCCGCAACGCATGCCGGCGCTCCGGACCACGCCTCACGCGGCTCCTCGATCCTCACAAGCCTGCGCGTCGTGCCTGCGCCGCGGCGAACGCGATGAGGTCCGGCAGCGCCCTGACGCGCCCATGCGCCTGCGCCGATGCCGCCGTGCCGCTTATCACCCGTCCCTTGATGCCGTGGAAGACCGCGAGACGACGAAAGAAGTTGAAGGCAAGGTAGCGATCGAGGTTCTCGATCCGCTCCCTCCCGGTCCGCTAACAACAGGCAGCCACGTAGTCCGCTTCACCCGAAATGTTGCGGGCAACGAGATCGGCGCCGGCCAACCCCGGCACGATCGCCGCAGGCACCCGGTACATCATCGCGTTGTAGGCGAAGTCCGCGAGCGGGTGGCCGAGCGTCGACAACTCCCAGTCCAAGACCGCGACGATACGCGGCTCTGCGGAATAAAGATTACGTTGTCGATTTGGGAATTACCGAGGATGAGAGCTTGTTTCGTCACCCAACGGAATAGCGGTCGGCAGCCAGTCGACCAGCCGGTCCGGGCGGCTTGCGCCGCAGGACATAGTTTCGCAGCGACGTGATCAGTTTGAAGGTGGGGTTCGACTGGCCGCCCCTGAACTGCTCGACCCGCAGGGTGCCATGATAGTCTCCAACGCTCTGCCGCATCCAGCGATCGAGCGCCGCCTCGTCGAAACGGAAGCCCTCGCGCGCGGCCTCGGTTCCGCTGTTGTCGGCAGCAAAGCTGCTCACTGCCTGCTGCCGAGGAAATCCAAGCTATATCTTCTTGGCCAGCGACCATTTGTGGACCTTGCTCGGCCCGTCATAGCTTCGAAACGCGCGAATCTCGCGGTAGAACCGCTCGACCACCCTATCGGCCGTGACGCCTGACCCGCCCATCACCTGCACGCATCGGTCCGGCTCAGGACCTCCGGGACCGCGACCTTGGCCATCGAGCTTTCCGAAGTCCCGAGCACACCGGTATCGAGAACGTCCGCGCACCAGTCGATCATCGAGGCCCACCGCTGCAGGTCGATCAGGTTCTCGGCAAACATGAACCCGACGTCCTCATGGTCGATCAGCAGCTTGCCGAACGACGTGCGCCGGCAGGCATAGGCCGTCGCCACTCCCCTGCGCCCGGCAGGCTGCCCCGTGCCAGCGCATGCAGTGCGACAATTGCGCGGGAGCGAGACGGAGTTGCGCATACCTGAAGCCGTCGCCGCTCGATCCAAGCATCTGGTCGGCCGGAACACGCACTTTGTCGATGACGATTTCGTCGTGGCCACCCGGCATGGCGCGATCGTCGCTCTTTGCCATCACGATGCCGATCGACACACCGTTGGCGCCGGTGATGAACTTCTTGCATCCGTTGATGACTCAGTGATTGCCGTCCAGAGGGCACTGCGTTTTCATCATCGAGGGATCGGACCCGGCACCGTCATCCTCGGCCGGTTCCGTCATGAAGAGTGCCGAGCGGGCGTGTCCCTCCACCCAGAGGCTTGAGGAACTTTTCCTTGGGTTCCGGCCGGCGTGAGCACGCCCTCTCGCCTTCTGCCGAAGCTCCCGGACGAACTCATCGGTGGGGCCATGATCTTCGCCGTGGACACGCGGATCGCTTTCGCACGGGATCACGACGTCCCGGACGAAGCGCTCGGCGCATCCGAGGCAAGCAGTATCAGCGCTCAGTTGAGATCGAAGGGCTAGCCCAGCCTGCGTTGCGGAATCCTGCGGATCATCGCCTTGCCGGCATCGGTTTCCCAGCACCCGGCATTCATCCCGGTCTCGATCTAGCCCTGCGCCAGCGCGATGACGCGTACACCGAAGCGCGCAAGCTCCAACGCGGCAACCCTGGTGAGTTGTATGACGGCGGCCTTGGAGACGGCGTAGAAAATCACCCCGGCGCTTTGGCGAAGACCGGCGATGGAGGCGATATTGATGACCGAGCCGCCGGACCCGCGCAGCTTCATGGCGCGGCGGTGGCCTGCGTTGCGAGGAACATGCTTCCGAGGTTGGTTCTCATCACGCGCTCGTTGCGGAGATTTACGGAACAGGATTGTGGAACAATCAACCGCGCCTCGCCGCACGCAGCGTAGCCCTGCGTTTCGATGCGGCCCTGCATGCGGAACGGCTGAACGCCGCGGTCACCGGCCTCGAACAGGCAGTTCTCCCGGAGCAGGCCGAGACATTCGCCCGCGCCCGCCGGATGTTCTATCGGGCCCTGCTTGCGGCAGGCGGCAACAGGGAGTTGCAGCGCCTGCTGCCGGCCGTCAGCATGCATATCCTGCATGTTCAATGCGCATCGCCATCATTGCAGCGCATCCGCCTGCGCGACTACGGCGCAATCGCTGATGCGGTGCAACAAAATGACGGGATCGCCGCCGACCTGGCAGCGCAGGCGCATGGCGCAAACGTTCGCAAGGCCATCGGGGTGCTCGCCGTAAGGGCGGCCGATGGCGGCTAGCCGGGACTTGGAAAGGAGCACGTCGCCCGGGCACCCCAGGACGTGCAAAAAAGAGATACCGGCGGAAAAATCGTGCTAACGTCCGCGCCCTCCCCTCGCCCCGGGGACCGGGGCTCGCTGATCAGCAAGGTGACAAGGCCTGGCCATGACGATCGCGTCCATAATCCGGAACAAGACCGGCGGCATCATCAAGGTGTCGCCGCAAACCACAATATCGGAAGTCGTGCTGGTGCTCGCGCAGCACAAGATCGGCGCCGTCCTGGTGATGGACGGCAGCAGGCTGCTCGGCGTGCTGTCCGAACGCGACATCGTGCGGGCGATGGCCCGGCAGCCGAGCGGCGTGCGCCCCTTGACCGCAGAAAGCCTGATGACGCCGGCGCGCGCGCTGACGTCGGCGGACGCCACCATCGGCGACGCCATGCAGATGATGACCGACAAGCGGGTGCGCCACCTGCCCGTGCTCGAGGATGGCACCGTGATCGGCGTCGTCAGTATCGGCGACGTGGTCAAGGCACTGCTGGATCAGCAGATGGTCGAGGTGGAGAATATGCGCGCCTACGTCGGCGCCGGCTGAAGCCTGCCCGATAATGCTACTGCGCTGGCGAAGCGACACGCCTTTCTGCGCCTTGGTGCTCACGGCCATCAGGGCCGCTCCGCTCCGGTGCTCGGAAAGTCGCGCCGCACGAAGGCTAAGCTACCATCGACGACCGGGCGGAAGCGGAAGTCCAGCCGGTCCAGCAGGTAGTTCTGGCGCAGTCGCCACGGCCGCCGGGCGCCTTGCGTCGGGAACAGGCCGATGCCGCGCTGGATGTAGCCGGAGGTGAAGTCGACCAGCGGGTGCGCGCCATGGTCGCCGGAGCCGAGGCGGGGCGTGGCAGAGACGTAGCCGCGCCTGCGCATGAAGTTGAGCAGCCGGCAGACTTACGCGCAGGTCAGGTCGCATTTTAGCGTCCAGGAGGCGTTGGTGTAGCCGAACGAGGTCGCGAGGTTGGGCACGTCGCTGTACATGACGCCGCGATAGGCGGTGGTTCGGCCGAGATCCACCGGGATGCCATCGACGCTGATCTGCATGCCGCCCAGCATCTGCAGGCGCAGCCCGGTCGCGGTGACGACGATGTCCGCGTCCAGCTCGCGCCCGGATGCAAGACGGATCCCGGCGTGGGTGAACTTCTCGATATGGTCGGTGACGATATCCGCCCGATCCTTCCGGAGCACGCGGAACAGGTCGGCATCCGGCACCAGGCAGAGGCGCTGGTCCCACGGATCGTAGTTCGGGGTGAAGTGCGTCGCCACGTCGAACGCGGGCCCGAGTTGGCGCCGGACCATGCCGATCAGCCGGGCCTTCGCCTGCGCCGGCTTCCTGCGCATCCGGGTGTAGAAGAAGGTGCCGATGAGCACGTTGCGCCAGCGGATCAGGCTGTATGCCAGCAAGGCCGGCAGCCATCGGCGCAGCCGGTTGGCCAGCGCATCCTCAGAGGGCAGCGACACCATGTAGGTCGGCGAGCGCTGCAGCATGGTGACGTGCGCGGCGCGCGCGGCCAGCGCCGGCACCAGCGTGACCGCGGTGGCGCCGCTGCCGATCACCACCACGCGCTTGCCGGCGTATTCCAGATCCTGCGGCCACGCCTGCGGATGGACGATCCGGCCGCCGAACCGGTCCGCTCCCGGAAACTCCGGGCTGTAGCCGCCCGAATAGTCATAGTAGCCGCTGCAGCTGAGCAGGAAGCTGCAGGTGTAGCGCACCGGCGCGCGCTCCGGACCGGCTTCGACATCTACAGTCCAGCACGCGTCGGCCGATGACCAGGCGGCGCGCATCGCACGCTGCCTGTAGCGGATGCGCCGATCGATCCCGAACTCCAGCGCCGTCTCGCGCACATAGGAGAGGATCGAGGCGCCGTCTGCGATCGATTTCGGCTCGCGCCAGGGGCGGAATCGGTAGCCGAGCGTGTACATGTCGGAGTCCGAGCGCACGCCCGGGTAGCGGAACAGGTCCCAGGTGCCCCCCAGCGCGTCGCGCGCCTCCAGGATGGTGTAACTCCGGTCCGGGCAGCGCTGCTGCAGGTGCCACGCCGCCCCGATGCCGGACAGCCCGGCGCCGATGATGATGACAGCGAAATGCTCGATTCCGCCGGTTACGGCGTGGGCGTCGATCCGAGCGGCGCTCATGGCGTGTCGGCGGCCATCACCCGCTCCGCCATCCGGCGGATGAAGGCCAGGGTGCGCTCAGGTGCGGTGACTGGAATCATGTGGCCGCCGCCCTCGATCAGCTCCAGCTCGAGCCCGGGCAGCACATCCTGCATGGCGATGCCGTTGGCGACCGGCTCGAGCACACGGTCCCCGGTTCCGAACAGGATGCCGACCGGCACCTTGATAGTGCCGAACCTGGCCACCAGCCCGGGCAGGTCGTGGTTGATCGCGACGAGGTCGGTCGAGGCGGAATAGAACGCCGACGGCCGCAGGCTGAGCAGGCCGCCATTGACCAGCGGGAAGCCGTGCGGCACCCGGTCAGGGCCGAACACCGTGTCCAGCACCTCGTCGCGATGGCGTATCGCCATCGGGGTGGCGATGGTCCAGGCGACGATCAGCCGGACGATGCGCGAGCGCACCACCAGTCGGCGGAACGGCGTCGGCACCCGGTCCTGCACACTGGTCAGCGGCGACAACAAGGCGAGTCCGCCGACGCTCTCCGGGTGGTTCAGCGCCAGCGTAAGGGCCAGCGCGCCGCCCAGCGAGTGGCCGACGATCAGCGGCCGCTGCAGGCCGAGGGCGCGGATGAAGCCCGCCACCGTCGCCGCCTGCGCGCCGAGCGTCGCCGACGCCGCGAGCGGGCGCCTCGAATAGCCGCTGCCCGGCCGGTCGAGGGCGACGACGCGATGGTCATGGGCGAGGGGCGCCAGGCCGTCGCCGGCAAAGTTGAGCAATTGCCCGCCCAGGCCATGGATCAGCAGGATCGGCGGCCCGCCGCCCGGCCTGCCCACGCCGGTCTCGACATAGTGCAGTCGCGTTCCAGCGACATCGAGGAAGCGCCCCTTCGGCGGCAGCGCGGCCTCCACCTTGCGCGCGGTGCGCCAGGTGAACGCCACCAGGCCGCCGGTCGCCAGCGCCGATGCGCCCAGGAGCCACTTCGCCAACTTCATCATGCGCCGTTCCTTGCATTACCCGGCCGCCGGCGCGCCTTCGACTTCGAGGTCCGCTCGAGCAGGCCCCAGTGCGAGACCGGCGCCAGCCGTTCCAGTGCCGCCGCGATCCGGGCGTCGCGACCAACAATGATCCGCGCGCGCCGCCGTTCCACCGCGCGGACGATGATCTCGCCGGCGGTCCCTGGCGGGCGGGGTCAGGGCGCGCTGGAACAGCACCCGGGCAAGCTCGATCTCGCGGGGCGACGCAGCCGCGTGGATGCGGGCGTTGCCCGCGATGGAGGTGTTGACCCCGCCTCCGGATGCACGACGGTCACGCCGCCATAGCCCCCGGCCACCTCGCCGAACAGGGCGCCGATCGCCCCCAGCCCGGCGAGCTGCGACCACACCTCTCGGCTGAAGCAGTCCTCGAAGGCCGCGCCACGGTTGCGCTCGCCGAAGCCGTAGCGGTCGCTCAGGAGCCGGGCGAGCGTGTCGGCGAGCATTCGACCGTCGCCGGTCAGGTCGAAATCCATGGTGTCAGAGCCCCGGCATGGTCTTGGCGATGATGCTGCGCTGGATCTCGTTGGAGCCGCCGGAAATCGAAAGCTTGCGGTTGTTGAAATACTCCGCCGCCACCGGCGCCGCGTATTCGGGGCCGATCGGCTCGCCGTTATCGTCGGCATCAAGCGTTTCCGGCACGAACGGCTGCGCGCACGGACCGAGCGCGCGGCGTGTCAGGCTGGTGATCTCCTGGCGGATCTCGGTGCCGCGTGTCTTCAGCATCGAGCTCTCCGCCTCCCGCGCGCCGCCATGCGCCGCCGCGGCCAGCACGCCCAGGTTGGTGGCCTTCATGTTCTCAAGGTCGATCTCGACCCTGGCAATGCGTGCCGCGAACTACGGATCCTGCGCGAGCGGCCGACCGCCCTGCAGCTCCAGCGCCGCGATGCCGCGCAGCCAGTCCAGGGCCGCCGCCGAACCGCCGGTTTCCGCGATATTGGTGCGCTCGTATGTCAGCAGGTACTGCGGAGTGGCCGAGCGTGGTCCAGGTCTTCTGGCCGTTCAGCACATGATGCTCGCCGTCGCGCACCGCGCTCATGCGCAGGCTGGCGAGATCGGACCAGGCGCCGGATTCGAATAGCCCTGGCAACACCAGTCGGTGCCGTCGAGAATGCGCGGCAGGTAGTGCCGGCGCTGTTCATCCGAGCCTTATCTGATCAGCACCGGGCCGGGCATGTTGACGCCGGACGCCACGACGCGCGGCGCATGCGCACCCCCGGTCTTCGTAGTCGAAGATGTAGCGTTGGGCAACGCTCCAGCCCGGACCGCCGTATTCGACCGGCCAGTGTCCCGCCAGCCAGCCGCTTTCATTGAGGATGGCGTGCCAGCCTGCGAGATCATCACGTGTCAGGCGTCCGTCGGTCCACACTTTCGCGGCAGTCCTTGGCGGCCGCTTCTCCGCGAGAAAGTGCCGCACCTCCTCGCGACAGGCTTCCCCCTAGGGCGTGAGGTTCAGGTCCATGCTGCAGCCTCCGGTACCGCAGGAATATCGAATGCAAGTCCAGCGAGCCGGTTTTGCCAGCATTGCGGCACCGGTACCGGGCGTTGCGTGTCGCGGCCAATGCGGACATGCACGAAGCGGCTCTCCGCCGCGGCTTCGACGCTGCCGTCGCGGAACACGCCGAGCGCCAGGTTATGCTGGATGTCCCGATCGTGGCGACGGCCTGCGTGTGCAGCTAGCCACCGCGCCACAGCGCCTCGGACGCACGGCATCGCCGACATAGCAGCCGTTCGCCCGGGGAGCGCGCACCACGTGCTCGCCACGCGTGACGCCGTCCGCCGGCACGTCACGCATGGCCTCGTCGACGACGCCGATGCAGACCAGCGGCACCGGGACCCCGGCCATGGTCAGCGCCTCCACCTCGTCGCCCTCGAGGTTCGTGCGCGGCCGCGACACGGCGACGATCGGCGCGGTTTCCGACATGCCGTAGCGCGCGACCAAGTCCATGTCGCGACGGCGTCCCTCCCGGCACAGCGCCTGCGTCAGAGCGGAGCCGCCGATGGTCATCAGCCAGCCCGGGAGATCGTCGCCACGCCGGTCGGCAGCGCCGAGGATCATCTGCAGGATAGTCGGCACGCCATGCGAGAACGTCACCCCCTCGCGCGCGCGCAGTTCCAGGATGAAGTATGGCTGTCCCAGTCGAGCACGCCGATGGTCATGCCTTCGGTCGCCCCGAGGGTGGCGAGCGCCTTGGCAAGGCGGCCGAGCCTGTCACGGAACTCGCGAGTAGGTGATGCGGAAATCGCCGCGATAGACGATCTCCTGGTTGGCCAAGGTGACCAGCGACGTATCGAGCAGCTGCCGGATCGTCAGCGGAAACTCGCAGTCGCTGGCCCTTCAGCGAACCGCAGCGCCATCGTCTCTCTCCGGCTGCAGTTCCGGACATGATCCGGACTGTCGCGCGACCTGGCGCATGGCGCCCAACCCCCCGTTTGCTTCGCCGGTGCCACCCCGGCGCCGTTAGATACGGTACGTCAGCCGCCGACGAGATCGGTCGCCGGAACTTGATGTGCCGTCTGGATCAGGAACTGAATGTCCCACCGGAGGCGGCTCTTGCGGCCAGCGCGCTCGACACGGCGGTATTGGGGGTCCGGTAGCAGACGAACCGAAACTGCATTTCAGCTCTCGTCGTCGACGATCGCCCGGGCTGCGAGGCAATCAGCCTCTCTCCGGGGGTAGACTCGTTCCGAAAGGGTCTAGACTGCGGAAGGCCGCCGTTCCAGATCGTTAGAACAACCCTTATGGAACGCGGGAGTGTCCCGTCATGCCGTGCCGCTAGGGCATACCCCGATGGAACTGTGACCACGGTTGCTAGGGTTTAGAAGCCTTGGATTTGAAGCATCGTGATCGGCACGCAGCTCACGCCTAAGCTCATATGCCGAAATAGGCCGGCTCCGCGAGGTCGGCGAGCAGGGTCGGCCCAGTAGGCGTCCAGCCGGTAAGCGCGCGCGTGCGGGCGCTCGACACAACTGCGTCGGCCCCGACGAACCCGGCGAGCCAGCCGAAATGCTCGCGCGGGCGCGGCGCGACCGGCAGGTCGAGCGCGCGGCCGATCGCCTCGGCGATCGCGCGGAAGGCGACGCCCTCCTCCGCAGTCGCATGGTAGGCGCGGGCCGGCGCGCCTGCTTCCAGCGCCAAGCGATACAGCCGTCCCGCGTCCGATACGTGCACTGCGGGCCAGCGGTTGGCGCCGTCGCCAATGTAGGCCGACACACCCTTCTCGCGCGCGAGCCTCCCCAGCATCGCCATGAACGCGGGGTCGCCGATCCCGTGCACCGTGGTTGCGAGCCGGATCGTACCGACCCGGACGCCACGCTCGGCGAGGGTGGCCGCCGCCGCCTCGGTCCTCCTGATATAGTTGGGATTGGAGAGCGGCGGCATGTCCGCCTCCGTCGCGACCCGTCCAGGGGCAAGCATCGCCAACCCCGTGGTGACGAGGATCGGCTTGTCCGAGCCAACCAGCGCCTCGCCCATCGCATCGATCGCGCGCCGGTCCTGCTCGCTGTTCTCGGCGTACTTCGAGAAAGCGTGGTTGAAGGCGAGGTGGATCACTGCGTCGGCGTTGCCGGCCGCCTCGGCAAGCAGGCCGAGGTCGTCGAGCGTGCCGCGCAGCACCTCCGCGCCCTTTTCGGCGAGCCCGGTCGCCTTCTCCTCCGAGCGAGAGAGACCGAGCACCTGGTGCCCGGCGCCCAACAAGTCGGCCACCAACACGCCGCCCACCCAGCCGGTGGCACCTGTCACGAACACGCGCATCGCAAGATCTCCTGCTCATCGCCTTCCACTGTTGAGGTGAGCGTAAGTGGTGTAAAGTTGAGAGCTTATACAGGTATAATTGCTGACAGGATTAACTCCTTATGCCCGCCAACGGCTCGCTCGGCACCTATCTCCGCGAACGGCGCATCCGGCTCGATCCGGCAGCTCTGGGCTATGCTGGCGGTCAGCGGCGGACCCCTGGTCTCCGGCGCGAAGAGGTGGCGCAGCGCGCCGGGATCAGCACCACCTGGTATAGTTGGCTGGAGCAAGGGCGCGGCGGTCCGCCCTCCATCCACGCGCTTGACCGGCTGGCCGGGGCCTTGATGTTGACCGCGGTGGAGCGCGAGCACCTTTTCCTGCTTGCGGTCGGCCGGCCGCCAGAGGTCCGCTATCAGCCTCCGGGCGGAGTGACGCCGCGGCTGCAATACGTGTTGGACGCGCTGGATGCCTGCCCCGCGATGATCCGCACCGCGACCTGGGACGTGGTCGCCTGGAATCGAGCGGAGGCTGCAGTGTTCACCGACTATGGCGCGTTGCCGTCGGCGGAACGGAACGTGCTCCGCCTGATCTTCCTCGACCCCCAGGCGCGCACGGTCAATTGCAACTGGGAGAGCGTCGCACGCTTCGTCGTCGGCGTGTTCCGCGGCGACGCTGCCCGCGCCGGCGCGGCTGCGACGGTGCAGCCGCTGGTGGACGAGTTGTGCGCGAAGAGCCCCGACTTCGCCACGATGTGGCGCGACAGCGAGGTCAACAGCACCTGCGAGGGCGTGAGGCGCCTGTGTCATCCTAAACTCGGCGAGATCGCGCTTGAGTTCTCGGCGTTTGCGGTCGATGTCCGGGCGGACCTCACCATGCTGGTCTACACGCCCGTCTCATGCAATGACGCGGCACGGATCAGGGCGCTTGCCGCAGCCAAGCCGGCTGAGCGGGAGCGCCTGACTTCCAGCGAACTGAGCCAGTAGAACGTTGGCACCATCATTCTTTCGGTCCCTCGCGCCGCCGGCCGGCCAGGCGTCTTTACTGAGCCGAACATTTCCGGTTCCTTTGCCGCCGGAACCCCGTATCCCCGCCGTGCCGCCGCAGCGCCATCACGACGGGCGGCAGGCCGATGCCGTCGGCCCAGGACATCGGTGCCGCAGCGCCCTGGACTGGCGCCCTGCCGCAAGCCGGTGCGACGCGCGCCGCCCGGCACCGCGACCGCCAGGGCAAAGGGCGCGGCAGGCGCTGGGTGCCCCGGCCCCCGGCAGCAGCCCGATCCTGAACTCCGGCAAGCCCAGCCGCGCCGACGGCGCCGCAACCCGGTGGTGACAGCTCAGCGCCAGTTCCAGCCCGCCACCGAACGCCGCGCCGTGCAGCGCCGCCACCACCGGCTTCGCGCCGGCCTCGGTCGCGTCGAGCAGTTCCGGCAGGTGCGGCTCGACCGGCGACTGCGTGAACTCGCGAATATCGGCGGCGCCTGAGAACAGGCGGCCGGCGCCGCTTATGACGATCGCCTGGATGCCGGCATCGGCCTGCGCCTGCGCAACCGCGCCCGCGAGAGCCTGGCGCACGCCGGCGCCCACCGCATACACCGGGGGGTTCTCAATGGCGATGACGCGCACGCCACCACGCTGCTCGGTCCGACCCAACGGAGAATTCATTTGCTGCAGGCCGGTCCGGAATGCGCCACGCCCCGGACGTGAGTTCATCGGCGACCGGCGGCACCTTCCTGCACTCGCCCGCAGCCACCCGGCTGCGGTAGTCAGGCTGACCCGGACGCGCACGGGTGGTCGACGGCTCAAGTACCCGTCCGCAGAAACCACTCAGACGCTTGCTGGGCAAAATATACCTTTTGGAGCTCTGGCCAGGAAGTTCTGATCAACTACAACATGTCGTTCAACTCGCAGAACAACGTCACCGGGTACAAACCCGGCGACGAGCTCTCCTTCACCTAACCTGCTGCAGCAGCATCTCTCGCGCGAACTCGCGGTCGGCGCGGAAGGCTACTTCTACGACCAGTTCACCAACGACACCCAGAACGGCGCGGTCGTGAACACGGTTCGCTCACCCGATCCGCTGGTGCCGTTCGATCCGCTGAACGAGGGCCCGGGCAATCGTGGACAGGTGTTCGCCGTCGGAGCAGCGGTCAACTACGCGCCAACCGAGCGGCGGCTGCTCAACTTCAATCACGGGCACCAGATGTTTGCCTACGACCGTCGACAAGGCGAGGTGTTCTGGCTGCGCGGCGTCGTGGAATTCTAGAGCCGGTCTGGCGAGCATCTTTACCCGGTCGAGGAGCAAGGTCGATCGGATGATGCTCTAATTCGAGCGTCCGCACACCGTGCCGGGTCCCTCGAGATGGCACACGAGCGGATCCTGGATGTTGTTGTCGGCCGGCGGCCCGGACACCCTGATGCCGGCTGGCCCGACATAGGGGTGCCCGGACTGGTTGAGCTCGTCGGCGGCG
Organism: uncultured Lichenicoccus sp.; assembly: GCA_963693035.2. Classification (GTDB taxonomy): domain Bacteria; phylum Pseudomonadota; class Alphaproteobacteria; order Acetobacterales; family Acetobacteraceae; genus Lichenicoccus. The sequence goes on along the minus strand of CAXMMQ010000012.1, from coordinate 39,714 downwards.
GCGCGGCGCTGGTCGGCGCTGGGTCCGGTATCGGAGCCGGGGCCGGTGCAGGCGCCTAGGGAGGCAGCGGCGGCAAGCGCCAGGACGAGTGGCAGGCAGCGCATGGCGATCTCCGGAGGTTGGCGGTGCGTCGGCATCAGGCGAGGAAGCGCTCGAGCAGGGCATTCACCGCCTCGGGCGCATCCTGCTGCACCCAATGCGAAACCCCCGGCAGCCGTTCCAGCGTCAGGTGCCGCACGTAGCGTTCGGTGCCGCGCAGGCAGATCAGGTCCAGTGCCACGTCCTGCTCGCCCCACACCACAAGGACCGGCACCTCGATGATGCGCGACAGGTCCGGCCTGGGGAGGCCACGCAGCCGCATGGCGCGATACCAGTTCAGCATCGCGGTGGCGGCGCCGGGCTCGGCAACCTGGTCCGCATAGATCGCCATGATGTCCGACGGCAGCCTGAGGCGCGCGAACATGCGGCGCACGGCGGCCCCGTCGCCCGCGGCAAGCAGCCGCTCCGGCAGGCGGGGGATCTGGAACAGGGCGATGTACCAGGACCGGCGCAGTTGCCGCCAATGACGCAGCGCCGCCCGGAAGCAGAGCGGATGCGGCACGTTCATCACCACCAGGCGGTCAAGCGGCCGGATCCGGGCCGCGGCGAAACACCAGGCGACCATCGCGCCCCAGTCATGGCCGATGAGGGTGACGCCCGAGGCGCCGGACGCATCGATCAGTGCCGCCACGTCGGCGAGCAGCTCCGGCAGCGCATAGGCCGCCAGCGCCCCGGGCCGCGTGCTGCTTCCATAGCCGCGCTGGTTCACCGCCCAGACCCGGAAGCCCATCCGCGCGAGCGGCTCCATCTGGTGGCGCCAGGACACCGCATGTTCCGGGAAGCCGTGCAGGCAGAGCGCCAGCCGGTTGCCGCCGCCAGCCTCCAGCACCTCGAATCGCAGGCCGTTCGCCTCGACGAAGATGGTCCGCATGCGCCCCCCTTGCAGGATCAGGCGGTCCAGTCCAGCAGCGGCGGGTCGAACACCATGCGGTCGCGGCCACGATGCTTGGCCTCGTAGAGGGCCGCATCGGCGCGGCGTATCATGGAGGTGACGTCGTCGCCCTCGCGCAGCCAGGTCATGCCGATGCTGCAGGTGAGCGCGATGGCGCCGTTCTCGATCGGGCACGGCTCCTTGAACACCTGCTTGCGCAGCGCCTGCACCCGGCCGAACGCCCCGACACGCAGGCCGGGCAACACCACCAGCAGCTCCTCGCCGCCATAGCGCCCGGCAAAGTCGGTCTCGCGAATGCAGACCGACAGCCGGTGGCCGATCTCCTTCAGCACCGCATCGCCGGACAGGTGGCCGTAGCGGTCGTTCACCTGCTTGAAGTGATCGAGGTCGATCAGCGCGATCGCCAGCGGCGAGCCGGTCGTGCTGGCGTGTGCAATCGCCTGGCGCAGGCTCTCCAGGCACGCGACCCGGTTGAGCAGTCCGGTCAGGCCGTCATAGGTCGCCTGGTTGAACAGGATCAGCCTCGCCTGCTCGATCTCGCGGGTGCGCTCGGCGACCAGCGCCTCGAGATGGCGTTGCCGGGCCAGCAGGTAGCTGACACGCAGCCGCCAGAGCACGGCCACGAACAGCAGCGAGAGCAGCACGGTTGCGGCATAGAACGGCCAGCTCCGCCACCAGGGCGCCCGCACCTCGAAGTGCAGGGCGACCGGTTCCGAACTCAGGCCGTGCAGGGGGTCGAAGGCTGCGACCTCGAAGGTGACCGCGCCCGGGGGCAGGTCCGGGTAGCGCGCCTCGTGCGCGCTGGTCTCGACCCAGCCGGCATCGACCCCGCTCAGCCGGTAGCGAAACCGCAGTGAGCGGGAGTAGCGGAAGTCCAGGGTCGAGAAGTCGATCACCAACGGCGCACGCGACCAGTTCAGGCGGATGGTGGCACCGAAGTCGCTCACGCTGCTGGTGACACGGGTGCCGACGGTGGATTGCAGGATGACCGGATGCAGCGCCAGCGGCCGGAACAGGTTGCTGCTGTCGATCAGGTGGGACAGGCCGGCGGCGGTCCCGAACCATTGCGAGCCGTCGCGGTCCGTCATCGTCGCCATCTCGGCGATATCGTTCGACGCGAGCCCGTCATCGGTGTCGATGTGTCGCCAGGACACTCCGTCGGTGACGTCCAGGCCGCGATCGGTGCCGACCCAGATGCGTCCGGCCGGATCGCGCGCCAGCAGCTCGACATCGAGCCCGGCGATGTGGTTCGAGGGCAGGTGGTCGCGGCTGACCACGGTGTCGCCGGCGAGGTGCAGGCGCGTGATGCCGTTGATGAAGCTGCCGAGCCAGAGCGTCCCGTCCGGGGCGAAGGCCATGCAGCGGACCTGGTAGCCGCCATCGGAATCGGTCGGCATCACCACGTGCCACGTGCCGTCGGCATCGCGATGCTGCAGCGCCTGGCTGGTCAGCGCCCACAGCGTGCCGGCACGGTCGAACACCAGCGCGAACACGCGCCCAGTGGGCTGTGGCTTCACCGAGAAGATCGCCGGCCCCGGGCGGTCCGGCTGCGGACCGACAGCACGCCTCCCGCGGTGCCGATCCAAAGCGCGCCGTCCGGTGCGGTCGCCAGGGTGCGGATCTGCGGCAGCTTTGCGTAGAGCCGGCTCTGGCCGGTGGCTGCGTCGCGGCGCAGCAGGTCGCCGGAGATGAAGCCGATGAACACGCTGCCGTTCGCCGAGCGTGCGAGCGCGTAGGCCCGCCCCGGATAGCGCCCGGCCGGGGCCCCGGCGGACGACGAGGTACGCTCGTCCAGCGGGTCGACGGACAGGTCGGTGGCCACCCACATCGTGCCGGCGCCGTCGCGCACCATGTTCCAGACCAGGTCGTCCTCGAGCCCTTCCTCCCGGGTCCAGTTCTCGAACACGCCGAAGCCGAACGCCTGTGCCAGCCCACGGCCGTGACTGCCGGCCCAGAGCGAACCCTCGCGATCGATCAGCATGCTGCTCGGCGCGCCGAAGAGCATGCCCGCCTCGTGGCCATAGGCCAGCCACGCGCCATGCTCGTGCACCAGCAGGGCCGGCGGCGCTCTGCGTGACCACCCGGTGCGCGGCATCCTCCACGAGTTCCAGCCGGCCCGGAATCGGAGCCGAAACGGCCGGGGTCGCCCGACACCTCGCTCACCGCAAATCGTGCCGCGCCCGCCGGCAGGCTCGCGATGCGGGTCGGGCTGCGCAGCCACAGGGTGCCGTGGTGGTCGCGCAGGAGCGCGGTCCAGCGGTCCGCGCGGGAGGCCGGCCTGCTCTCCGGTCATGGTAAGCAGCGCCGTCCTGAACCCGGCAGACGGTCTCGCCGCAACGCAGCCAGATCGCGCCGCTGGTCGACATGGACGGAGAGGAAGCCCGGCCTTGATCGTGCGGCCTGCAGGCTGGCCTGGGCCTGGCTTGACTGTCCGGAAGCACCGGACGGCGCAGTGCCGAAATACGGCGAGCATCGCGATGGTATCGTCGGCATTCACCTCGCGCACGGAGCAGGCGGCCGTTGCGGAGTACTAGCATATCGTGCCCGAAGGGCCGCGAGTTGATGATCGATGTCGTCGCTGTTGGCCAGATCCAGCGCGACCGAGGTGAACCCGGCCGCCATGCGACATGTAGAGCCGGTCGGCGAACAGCACCCAGATGCGTCCGTCCTGGATCCGCCTCGACATCGGTGATGGAGCCCGCCTCGGGCAGGCCCAGCGACTTGCCGAGCAAGGTGAAGCGCGAACCGTCGTAACGGAACAGGCCGTTCTCGGTGCCGGCATAGATGAAGCCGGCCTGGTCCTGTGCCAGGGCATTGATGGCGAGGTCGGAGAGGCCGCTATCCTCGTCGAACAGTCGGAAGCCGAGATGCTGGGCGGCAGGCGGGATGGCAGGTGAACAGGGAGAAGAGAAGAGCGCAAAACAGGCGGCGAGCCACCGCATGCGGGTGGTGGTCTACAGCTCCGTCCCCAATCCCATAAAAGACCCATCAGCAGTCACGGCTCATGCATCGCCACCAACCGACCGTCTTGTAGCGTAAATCCGGCAACATTTGGTAGAATCGATGATGCCTCCGCGACCCCGAAGCTGTCATTGCGGAACGGCAACACTCCCCCCGGACGACCGCCGGGAAAACCTTCCCCGGCTACACGTTGAAGCGGAACAGCAGCACGTCGCCGTCATGCACGACGTAGTCCCGCCCCTCGATGCGCATGCGCCCGACCTCCTTGGCGCCGTGCTCGCCGCGATAGCGGACGTAGTCGTCGTAGCCGATGGTCTCGCAGGCGATGAACCCGCGCTCGAAGTCGTTATGGATCGCAGCCGCCGCCTGCGGAGCGCGCGTCCCCGCCGTGATGGTCCAGGCGCGCGTCTCCTTCGGGCCGCAGGTGAAGTAGGTGAGCAGCCCGAGCAGCCGGTAGCCGGCGGCGATGACCCGGTCCAGCCCGCTGTCCGACAGGCCGAGGCCCTCTAGGAACTCGCGGCGGTCAGCCTCCGGCAACTGGCTGACCTCGGCCTCGATCGCCGCCGAGACGATGACGATGCCGGCCCCTTCCGCGCTCGCCTTCTCCGCGACGCGGGCCGAGAATGGGTTGCCGGTGGCAGCCGACGCCTCCTCGACGTTGCAGACATAGAGCACCGGCTTGGAGGTCATGAGCTGCAGCCGCCGGACCGCCTCGTCCTGGCCGGCCGGGATCGCGGTGCGGGCGGGACGGCCCTCGCGCAGGGCCGCCAGCAGCGGCTCCATCAGCGCCACCCCTGCTGCCGCCTCGCGATCAGTGCGGGCGCGCTTCTGCGCCGGCAGCAGGCGCTTCTCCAGGCTGTCGAGGTCGGCCAGCATCAGCTCGGTCTCGACCGTCTCGGCATCGCGCACCGGATCGATCGATCCCTCGACATGGGTGACGTCGTCATCCTCGAAGCAGCGCAGCACATGGATGATGGCATCCACCTCGCGGATATTGGCGAGGAACTGGTTGCCGAGCCCCTCGCCGCGCGACGCGCCGCGCACCAGGCCGGCGATGTCGACGAACTCCAGGCTGGTCGGAACGATCTTCTGCGACTTCGCGATCCCGGCCAGCGGCGCCAGCCGCGGGTCGGGTACCGCGACCCGGCCGACATTGGGTTCGATGGTGCTGAACGGATAGTTCGCCGCCTGAGCGGCCGCGGTCGCCGTCAGCGCGTTGAACAGGGTCGACTTGCCGACATTCGGCAATCCGACGATGCCGCAATTGAAACCCATCAGCCGTTTCCTTTCACGCCATCGGGCCTTTTCACGCCATCCGGTCCGCCGCCGCCGGCCAGCAGCGCCATCCTGGTCATGAAGGCCTCCGGCTCGCCGGCCGCCAGCAACCCGGCAGTGTCGGCCAGGTCGTCCAGCATCGCCTGCAGCCAGCCCTGGTCGCTCTTCGCGAAGTCGCCCAGCACATGGCCCAGGACGCGCTCCTTGCTGCCCGGATGGCCGATCCCGAGCCGCACCCGCCAGTAGTCCGGCGTGCCCAGCATGCGGTCCATGCTGCGCAGCCCGTTATGGCCGGCCGCACCGCCGCCGAGCTTCACCCGCAGCTTGCCGGGAGCGAGATCGAGCTCGTCATGGAAGGCGGTGATCGAGGCCGGCCCGAGCTTATAGAAAGCGGCCGCCGGTTGCACCGATGCACCGCTCTCGTTCATGTAGGTCAGCGGCTTGAGCGCCAGCACCCTGACGCCGCCGACGCTGCCTTCCGTGCAGGCGCCCTTGAAGCGCCGGCGCCATGGCGGGAACCCGTGCCGGCTGACGATCCGGTCCAGCGCCATGAAGCCGATATTGTGGCGCTGGCCGAGCATGCCGGACTCGGGGTTGCCGAGCCCGACCCAGAGCAGCATCGCCCCCTGCACCAAGGTCGGGCTACGCCGGCCCCGGAGATCGTCTACTTCTTGGCGGCGGGCTTGGCCGGAGCCCTAGCCGGAGCCGCGGCGCCCTTGGCGGGGGGCCGCACCCTTCGCCGGCGCCGCACCCTTGACGGGCACGGCGACCGGGGCGGGCGCCGCCTCGGCCTCGGGCTCCTCGGTCACCGTCGGCGCCGCCACCGTCGCGATCACGAAATCACGGTCGGCGATCACCGGGACGACGTCGCCGGCGTTCCTGATGTCGGACCAGCGCACGTTGTCGTTGATGTCGAGCTCGGACAGGTCGACCTCGAAACGCTCCGGGATATGGTCCGGATCGACGTTCACCTCGACCGCGTGGCGCACCACGTTGAGCACGCCACCGCGCTTGAGGCCGACCGAGGTCTCCTCGCCGGTGAACACCACCTGCACCGCCACCTTGATCTTCTCGCCTGGCGCCAGGCGCTGGAAGTCGACATGGATCGGGCGGTCGCTGACCGGGTGCAGCTGCACCTCGCGCATCAGGGCGCGGGTGTTGCCTCCGGCCTCGCCCTCGGTTGCGATCTCGTATAGCCGGGAGCGCCAGCCGGTCTTGATCAGCTCGCGCATGACGGTGCGGGGGTCGAGCGCAATCAGGGTGGGCTCCTGCTTGGCTCCATAGATGACGGCCGGAACCAGACCGTCACGCCTCGTCGCACGCGCTGCCCCCTTACCAGCCTTCGCGCGCGCCGATGCTTCGATCGTCGTGAAATTGGTCACAAAACTCTCCTGAGGACTGACCCAGGCTGGCCTCCAGGGGTGCCAGCGCGGTGCGGCGGTGTAGCGAAATCCGACCCCAGGAGCAAGGTCGGGCCGGCGCGATGCCCCTACGCGACCTGGCTCAGGTCGGTCAGCGACCACGGCGCCTCCGGGTCCGGCCCAGGCTCCAGCCAGAGCGGCACGGCGTTCGGCAGCCGCACGTTCGCCGGCAGGTTCATCGCCGACCGCAACGCCCGGAACAGCGCGCCGTGCGCCACGATCATCACCACGCCCACGCCCTCGGTCGCCCGGTTGACCGCCGAGGCCGCGCGCGCCTTGAGCTCCGCGAACGGCTCGGCACCCTCGGGGGTGTACTGGCCGGCGATCCAGCGATCGTACCAGTCGCCCATCGGCTGGCCTTCCTGGACGCCGAAACAGACCTCCTGAAGCTCCGGATCGACGCTCAGCGACACCTCCGGATGGCCGGTCAGCACCATGTCGCGCGCGGCGATCTCGGCGGTGCGCAGCGCCCGCTGCAGCGGCGACGAGACGATCCGCGCGATCGGGGCGTAGCGATCCGCATGTTCGGCCAGGATCCGCCCGGCGCGCTCGCCCTGCGCCAGGCCGGTCTCGTTGAGCGGGATGTCGGAGCGGCCCTGCGACAGGCCGCGCGCGTTCCAGTCAGTCTCGCCGTGGCGCAGATACCAGTATTCCCGGGGCTCGAGCAGTGCCATCGGTCGAACTCCCTCTAATCGAACAGAGAGCTGACGGAGCTCTCGTCGGAGATCGCCCGCATGGCGTTGGCGAGCAGCTGCGCGATGCTGATCTGGCGGACATTGGCGGAAAGGCGGACCGCTTCGGTGCCGAGGATGCTGTCGGTGATGGTCATCGTCTCGATCGGCGAGGAGGCGACGCGGGCGACGGCGCCCCCTGTCAGCACACCGTGCGTGACATAGGCGCTGACCGAGCTGGCGCCGGCGCCGATCAGCGCGGTCGCCGCATTGCACAGCGAACCGCCGCTGTCGATGATGTCGTCTACCAGGATGCAGTGCCGCTTCCCCACGTCGCCGATGACGTTCATCACCTCCGACACCCCGGCGCGCTCGCGACGCTTGTCGATGATGGCGAGGTCGGTGTTGAGCCGTTTCGCGAGCTGCCGCGCGCGCACCACGCCACCGACATCCGGCGAGACGATCATCAGGTCGCGCGCGGGGTAGCGCTCGCGTATGTCGCGGGTGAACAACGGAGCCGCGAACAGGTTGTCCGTCGGGATGTCGAAGAAACCCTGGATCTGCCCGGCATGCAGGTCCATCGTCAGCACCCGGTTGGCGCCGGCCTCGACGATCAGGTTGGACACCAGCTTGGCGCTGATCGGGGTGCGCGGGCCGGACTTCCGATCCTGCCGGGCATAGCCGAAATACGGAATGACCGCGGTGATACGCCTGGCCGAGCCGCGCCGCAGCGCGTCCAGCATGATCAGCAGTTCCATCAGGTTGTCGTTGGTCGGGTAGCAGGTGCTCTGCACGACAAAGACGTCCTCGCCACGGACGTTCTCCTGGATCTCGACGAAGATCTCCATGTCGGCGAAGCGGCGGACCAGGGCGCGGCACAGGGGAAGGTTGAGGGCTGCGGCGACCGCTTCCGCCAGCGGCCGGTTGCTGTTGCAGGCAACGATCTTCATCTCGGCGGCTCCGGAACGCCGCGCCTTCTAGCAACAGGTCATAGGACTGTCACGCTTTCGGGGGTTGTCACGCCTTCGGAAGAGCCTGGTTCTTCTGGGCCGGCCCGCCCTTTGGCGGAGCTATCGGCTGGTGCTCGCGACCGGAGTTGTTGGTGATCACCTGGCGCACGCCCCCGGCCGCCTCGCGCGCGACCACCACGGCGATATCGCCCCAGTAGGCGTCCAGCGTATGTGCCGGGATGTCGTTGAGCTGCGCCACCTTGCCGGCCTCGGCGCCGGTGGCACCGGTCACCGTCCAGACGATCTCGACATGGTCGGTCTTCGCATCGAGATGCTTCACCGTCACAGTCCCGCGCAGGGTGAAGTCGGCGCCTACGCTGGTGTTCTGGATGACGTTGCCGCCATCGGGCAGCGAGACCGCCATCTGCCGCGCGAGCGAGATGTCGCCGTCACCCGGGGCGCCGCCGACGCCGGCGAAATACACCTTGGCCGGCCGGTTCATCAGGCTGTGCGGGTCGGACTGCATCTGCGCCGCCTGGATCCCGGTCAGCAGGTCGGCGAGCTTCGGCCCGGCCTCCTGCGCCGCCGCCGCCAGCGCCTGCCTGTCTCCCGCCGCCCACGCGGCCGCAGCGACCGGCGCGCCCTGCACCGTGCCGCGCAGGTCGTCGCCAGGTCCGAACACGCTGTAGCTGGGCACGATGCCTACAGGCTGGATGCTGGCCGCGATCTGCAGCCGCCAGTCACCGGGCCTTGCCGGCTGCTGCACCGCGGGCACCTCCTGCGCCAGCAGGGACTGTGCGACATCGCCGGCGAACAAAGTGGCATCCGCCGCCGGCAGCAGCGCCGCATCCGGCGCCGGGATCGCGAGACGCGTCGGCGGCGGCACCGCGAGCCGCGGACCGATCCCGCCCGGATCACCTTCGAACGGATGCGGCAGGTCGCCGCAGGCGGCAAGCAGCAGCAGCCCGGCCATCCCGACCGCCGTCGGGATCGGCCTCATGCCGGCGATCCGGATGCGATGACCGAGATCTGGTGGCCGATCGCGCCGCCGCCGGCGAGCGTCCGACGGCGATGGCTGAAGAAGCGTTCGGTGTCCGGCAGGGTGTCGCAGCCGATCGAGGCGGCGGCCGCGATCCCGGACGCCAGCAGTCGCGCCATGCAATAGCCCGGCAGGTCGAACTGCAGGTGATGCGGACGGCGCCCCGGCGAGAAGAAACGCGCCGCCCCGAAACCGACTGCCATGACGGCGTCCCGCAGGTCCTCGCCGACCTCGTACGACGCGGCGGCGATGCACGGTCCCACCGCCGCCAAGATCGCCTGCCGCTCGGCGCCGAGCATCAGCATCGCCTGCACGGTGGCCTCCATCACCCCGGCCGCCGCGCCGCGCCAGCCCGCATGCACCGCCGCCACCACGCCGTGCGCGCGATCCGCCAGCAGCACCGGGCCGCAATCGGCGGTGATGATCCCCAGCGCGAGACCGGGCTGCCGGGTCGCCATCGCGTCGGCGCGCGGCCCGGCGCCCGGCTGCCAGGGCTGTTCGCCCCCCGGCTCGCCAACAACCACGCATTCGGTGCCGTGCACCTGTGTCAGTCCGAGCAGCCGCTCCGGCGCCACCCCCATGGCGGCGGCGACACGGGCCCGGTTCTCCGCCAGCGCGGCCGGGTCGTCACCGGAGTTGAGGCTGCAGTTCAGGCTCTGATACGGACCCTGGGAGACGCCGCCGGCGCGGGTGAAGAAGCCGTGCCGGACTCCGTCCAGCAACGGGCTGGCCAGAAAGGGGGGCAACGGGCTGGCCGGGAACGGTGCCTGCAGGCCTGCACTCATGACGGAAGCTCCTCGAACCCGGCCGGCGCCGGCAGCGCCGGATGGCAGAAGGCGATCGCCTTGAACAGGCTGCCCATGCGCGCCGGGTCCGCCAACCGGTGCGCCGCCTCGACCAGTGCGCCACCCTGCCCGGCCGGCTGCGCCCGTGCCAGCCGCTCGATCCGCGCGAACAGGCCCAGGGAAGTCAGGAAGCGACCCTGCGGCAGCGGGCCATACGCCGCGCTCGCGCCGGCCACGCCCAGCAAGGCCGGAAAGTCGACATGGGCGGTGAGGTCGGCCTCGCCCGGCGCCAGCAGCGGATCGGATGGCGCACCGCCCCGGAGCGCCTGCAACGTATCGCCGTGGCCCGGCACTCCCGGCCCGTAATCGAGGAACAGGGCGACGCCGCCCTGCCGGGACAGCCTTCGGCAGAGTGAAGCGACCAGCGCCTGCGCCGGCTCGCAGACCTCCAGCACGCCACCGTCGGGGACCAGATCCAGACGGTCCTGCGGCAGCGGCGGCGGGCCGGCGGCAAGCCACTCGAAGCCGTGCGGCGCGACATGGCGCTCGCACCAGCCCCGGTCCATGCGCACGAACTGCCGGATTGGCAGGGCATCGAGGAATTCGTTGGCGAGCAGGATGAGCGGGCCGTCCGGCAGCGCCTCGACGGAGTCGTGCCAGACCGGCGCCCGGTACGCCGCCAGGGCGTGGGCCTGCATCGCCCGCAGCCGGGGCGAGGTCTCGACCAGGTGCAGGCGCATTGCAGCGGCGAAATCCGGCGCCAGCCGGGCGACTAGCCGCAAGGCATCCGCCAACAGCGTGCCGCGCCCCGGCCCGGCCTCGGCGAGGATCACCGGATCGGGCCGCCCCATCGACTGCCACGCCACCACGGCCCAGGCGCCGAGGATCTCGCCAAAGGCCTGGCTGATCTCGGGGGCGGTGGTGAAGTCGGCGAACGGGTCGTGGCCGGCATAGTAGGCGGCGTTGGCGCGCGCCATGAAGCGGTCCAGCCGCTCTGGTCCGGAGCTGGCGGGAGCGGCTCCGCTCAAGCCGGCACCGGCGACCTGAGGCGGGCGTTCAGCATCAGCGCGAGGCCGACCAGCAGCATCGGCAGCGACAGCACCTGGCCCATCGTCACACCGAACGGCAGGAAGCCGATGAAGGCGTCCGGCTGCCGGAACAGCTCGCCGACGGTTCGCGCCACCGCATAGCCGGCGAGGAATGCGCCGGACAGAAAGCCGGGCCGGAACCGCACCGAGCGCCGGCTGGCCAGCAGCAGCAGGATGCCGAACAGCAGCACGCCTTCCAGCAGCGCCTCGTAGAGCTCCGACGGGTGCCGGGGGATGGTGTCCACGTCGGGGAAGATCATCGCCCAGGGCAGCGACGGCGGGGCCGGACGGCCCCACAGCTCGCCGTTGATGAAGTTGGCGACGCGGCCGAAGCCGAGCCCGATCGGCACCACCGTGCAGAGCCGGTCGGCGAACGGCAGCAGGGCAATGCCGCGCCGCCAGGTGAACAGCAGGAGTGCCGCAATCACGCCGAGCGCGCCGCCGTGGAAGCTCATGCCGCCATGCCACAGCTCCAGCATCGCCGCCGGATGCGTGAAGTAGAGGCCGGGCTGGTAGAACAGCACGTAGCCGAGCCGGCCGCCCAGCACGACGCCGAGCGTCGCCCAGGTCAGGAAGTCATCGACCTCCAGCGGCGTCGCTGCCACCGGCGGCAGCGCCGCGAGCCGGCGCATCACCCGCCAGCCGATCAGCAGGCTGACGATGTAGGCCAGCGCATACCAGCGTATGGCAAACGGTCCCAGGTGCAGCAGCACCGGGTCGAACTGCGGAAAAATCAGTACAGGCAGCATCGCGCGGTCCGGCTCATGACAGGTCCAGTGGAAGGATTCAGAGGTGCGGATCGTCGCGCAGCAGATGGTCCTGCACATAGCGCGCGACGCCGGCTTCCAGCGCGGTGAACTGGCGGTCGTAGCCGGCCGCTCGCAACCGCAGCATGTCGGCCTGGGTGAAGGACTGGTACTGGCCGTGCAGGGCCTGCGGCATGTCGATGAACTCGATCCGCTCCGGCCTGGCGGCCGCGTCGCAGACGGCGCGGACGAGGTCGAGATAGCTGCGCGCCACGCCGGTGCCGCAGTTGAACAGGCCGCTGACGCCGGGATGCTCCAGCAGCCAGAGCATGATCTCGACGATGTCGCCGACCCAGATGAAGTCGCGGCTCTGCGCGCCGTCGGCGAGGCCGGGCCGGTCGGACCGGAACAGCCGGGCGGGGCCGCCAGCCGCGATCTCGTCGTACTTGACCTTCACCACCGAGATCATGCTGCCCTTGTGCAGTTCGTTCGGGCCGTAGACGTTGAAGAACTTGAGCCCGGCCCATTGCGGCGGGTGCGGCTCACCACGCGCCAGCCGGGCCATCACCTGCAGGTCGAAGGCGTGCTTGGTGAAGCCGTACAGGTTGAGCGGCCGCAACCGGTCCAGCCGGGCCGGATCGTCGTCGAAGCCGTCCGCTCCCGAGGCCGCGCCATAAGTCGCTGCCGACGAGGCATACAGGAACGGCACCCGGCGCCCGGTGCACCAGTCCCAGAGCCGCCGCGACAGTTCGACGTTGGTCTGCCAGGCGAGGTCGCCGTCGCATGCGGTGGTCTCGCTGATCGCGCCCAGATGCACCACCGCCTGCAGGTCGACCGGTCCAGCCAGGAACTCATCGAGCGCCTCGGGCGGCACGATCCGCCCGGGCGGATGACGCGCCAGGTTGCGCCACTTGCAGCCGTTGCCGAGCCAGTCGGAGACGATTGTGGGAACCCCGCGCGCGGCCAGCGCCGCCTGCAGGCAGGAACCGATGAAGCCGGCACCGCCGGTGATGAGGATCATGGCCGGCCTTATACGAGGTCGCCGCAGGGCTCGCAAAAGCGCGCGACACCGATTGGAAGAGCGTCCGGGCGGCACGATATGCCAAGGCTTCAGGCAGGGAAGCCCGGTCATGGTCGAGCGCAGCAAATTCTTCGATGACATCGCGGGGGTCGCGGGGGGCGCCTTTTCCGCCATCGCCGGGATCGGCGAGGAGCTCGGCGCCCTGGTGCGCACCCGTGTCGACGAGGCACTGGCCTCGCTCTCGCTGGTGCGCCGGGAGGAGTTCGAGGTGGTAAGCGAACTTGCCGCCCAGGCGCGAGCCGGCCAGGAGGCCGCCGACCTGCGGATCGCCGCCTTGGAAGCCCGCCTCGATGCGCATCTCGACGCCTTGAGCGCAACCCCGGAGGCGTCGACCCCGTCTAGTGGTCCGTCCGCGCCCGAGGGTGACGGCGCCGGGAGCGACGCGGTGCCGCCGGCGTCGCACGACCCGCATGCCAGCCACGGGGCGCCAGGCGGCCCTCCCGCCTGAGGCGTGTGCGCGCCGGCGCACCCGGTTGGATGCCCGTAGAGCGTTGATGCGGCTTGCAGTGTGCGCACGGCATCCATAGGCTGATCTGGGGGGTCATCCTCCCAGGCGGGGATTCGGCAGAATGCCGGAGTCGCTTCCCTCGTCCTGAAACGCAGACGTAGGGGCCCGGATCGCTCCGGGCCTTCCTCCACATTGGGGAGCCCCGCATGCCTGCTCTGACAATCGAGAGCCAGCCCACCGCCGCCAACCCGCTCGACCTTATGGAACAGATCGTGGGCAGCTACGACTGGACCTTCGACCGCCGGACCGATACCGAGATGGCCGTCGAGGCACCGGGCAAATGGTGCGACTACGGACTGTATTTCTCCTGGTCGCGCGAAATCAGCGCCATGCACTTCACCTGCGCGTTCGACCTCAAGGTCCCCGCCTCGCAGCGGCGCGCCCTGTTCGAACTGCTGGCGCTGGCCAACGAGCGGCTCTGGATCGGTCATTTCGGCATGGACCCGGATGACGGCATGCCGCTGTTCCGGCACTCGGTGCTGCTGCGCGGCGCGCCGGGCGCCTCCGCCGAGAGCCTGGAGGACATGGTGGACATCGCCATCACCGAGTGCGAGCGGTTCTATCCGGCGTTCCAGTTCGTGCTCTGGGGCGGCAAGTCGCCGACGGATGCCCTGGAAGCGGCCATGCTAGAATGCGCCGGCGAAGCCTAGAGCCTGTACCGGAATGCTACGGCGGTCATACCCCTCTTCTCCAGGATGGGCGGGCGGCGCCGAGACGGCGCCTCTGACTCGACGCAGCACATTCGCGAACGGGCTCTGAGCTGGTGGCTGTGGCGATCCCGCCGCTCTTGCTCGTCGGTTGTGGGCGGATGGGTGCTGCCTTGCTGCGAGGGTGGGACGCCCAGGGGCTTTCACCCTCGGTCGTGGTGGATCCTGGGGCGGTCGAGGTGGCGTCGCCGCACCTTCAATTCGATGATCTGAGCCTGGTACCTGCCGCCTTTCGGCCGGAGATCGTCGTGCTGGCGGTGAAGCCGCAGGCGGCGGATGGGGTGCTTCCGGCTTTGGCGCCGTTCGCGCGCGATGCGGTGGTGCTTTCGATCATGGCTGGGCGGTCTATCGCCGGCATCGCCGATGCGCTCGGCCACGACTCCGCGATCGTACGGGCGATGCCGAACACGCCGGCGGCCATCGGGCGCGGGATCACCGTGGCCTGTGCCGGGGCCGGCGTCAGCGAGGATCGGCGGGCGCTGTGCCGGCGGCTGCTTGCGGCGGTCGGGGTGATGGCGTGGGTGGAAGACGAGGCGCTGCTGGATCCGGTGACGGCGCTGTCCGGCAGCGGGCCCGCCTACGTGTTCCTGTTGGCCGAACTGCTGGAGCGGGCGGGAGTCGCGCAGGGCCTGCCGGCGGCGCTTGCCCGGCAACTCGCCCGGCTGACGGTGAGTGGCGCCGGGGCGCTGATGGATGCCTCGCCGGACGAGGATGCCTCTGCCCTGCGTCGCGCGGTCACCAGCCCGGGCGGCACCACCGCGCGTGCGCTCGAGGTCCTGATGAACGAGCGGGCCTGGCCGACATCGATCCCGGCCGCGATCGAGGCGGCGACGCAGCGATCGCGGGCGCTGGCGCGTTAGGCGATCAAAATCCGGACGCTTCCATGACAGACGAACAATTCGATACCGCCCTGATCCGCGCCGCAATGGCCCAGGCAGAATCGCTCGGTTGGCGAAGGGTCTCGGTCGTCGAGGCGGCCCGCGAGGCCGGGCTGCCCCTCGACCGCGCGCGGGTGCGCTACCCCTCGGCCGCCTGCATGCTGCTGCGGCTCGGCGTGCTCGCCGACCAGGCGGCGCTGATCGATGACGGCTCGGAAGGCACCGCGCGCGAGCGGCTGTTCGACATGCTGATGCGCCGCTTCGACGTGCTGCAACAATATCGCGAGGGCGTGCGCGCCGTCCTGCGCGCGATTCCGCTCGATCCCGGCCTAGCCCTGATGCTGGCCGCCGCGACCCGCTCCAGCATGGCGTGGATGGCGCAAGCGGCCGGACTGGAGACCCAGGGACTGGCCGGCACGCTGCGCGTCGGCGGGCTGGTGGGCATCTGGTTGCAGGCGGTACGGGCGTGGGAACGCGACGAGAGCCCGGACCTGGCAGGGACCATGGCGGCGCTGGATCGCAGCTTCGACCGGGTCGCCTGGGCAGCCCGGATGCTCGGCGAGACGAGCACCTCGCTCGTCGCCGGCGGGGATGCGACCTTCAATGCGCCGGACCCGCTGACGGAGCCGCCGCCGGTCTGATCGGCGGGATACGAGCGGCGGGGTTTACGTAGAGCGGCGCACAGCCCTATTTAGGCGCGGCCGGTGGGGCGTAGCCAAGCGGTAAGGCAGCGGATTTTGATTCCGCCACGCGGAGGTTCGAATCCTCCCGCCCCAGCCAGGCCCGGAACGAGCACGGCGCGTGGTTGGCCATGCTTCTTGCGGGTTTAGATCGCCTTCTTGAGGTTCGGGCTCGCCTTGAAGCGTACGGTCTTGCCGGCCTTGACCTTGACCGGCTCGCCGGTGCGCGGATTGAGCGCCTTGCGGGCCTTCGTCTTGCGAACTGTGAAGGTGCCGAAGGACGGCAGGGTGAAACCACCTTCCTTCTTGAGCTCGCGCACGATCGCAGCGATCAGGTCGCTGGCTGCCTGGTTGGCGGCAACGCCGGTGCAATCAATGGAGTCCTGCAGGACGCCGGCAATGAAAGCCTTGCTCATGAAACCTTCTCAATCTCACTGATGGCGATGGAACTCGGCAGCTTCGAGTCGGATGACACGGCCCGCCCTTCGCCGGATGCGGGTATTACAGGCGCCGGATGCGATGCACCAGACGTAAGTCTTCCGGCGGGTAAAACACCAGACATACTCTGCAAGAGCGCGGCCAATCGGCAACAGTCAGGGCCCGGGCTGTAGAATCAATCAGGAGGACGATGCCTTGGGACAACCCGTATGCCTGTTCGCGATGTATGCGGCCGACGGGCGGGTGTCCGCTTCCGTCGTGCATTATCTCAGGGAACTTGCCGGATGCGGCCTTGCGGTCCACGTCGCCCTCTCCGGCATGGCAGCCCTGCATCCCGAGGATCGCGCGGCGCTCGATGACGTTGGCGCCACGGGCCATTTCCGCAAAAATGCCGGCCTGGATTTCGGCGCATGGCAGCATCTGATCGAGCTCGGCTGCGTCGGCGATGCGGACTTCGTCGTGCTGGCCAATGACAGCGTGATCGGCCCGCTGCAGCCGCTGGCACCGGTATTCCTGCGCATGCAGCGTCTCGGATGCGACACCTGGGGCATGGTCGAGTCGCACGAGCTCGCCTGGCACCTGCAATCCTGGTTCATCTGCTTCACGCAGCACGCATGGCGCACACCGCAGATCGCCCGCATCCTTGCATTGCCGTACCAGGATATGAGCCGCGCGGAAATTATCCTGCACGGCGAGGCCGGGCTCGGCGCCGCCATCAGAGCGGCCGGGCTGAGCTGGGCGGCATGCTGGCCGGATCGCAGGCGCGGCCTGCGCAGGCTGCTGGCGATCAATCCCATGCATCTGGACTGGATGTCGATCCTCGGCTCCGGCTCGGTGCCGTTCCTCAAGGTCGGGCTGCTGCGCGACAATCCGATGCGGGTGCCGTGGCTCCATCGCTGGCCGGCACTGGCGTCGCGCTCGCCGGCCATGCGGTCCGGACGATTCCCGATGCGATGGATCAGCGAGCGAATCGCGCCACGATCCGAAACGCAGGCCGAAGAGCCTCGCGCCAGCCTGACGATGCGCCTGCTCTATGTATTGCTGACCCGCGACAGGCTGGCGGCCGTGCTGGCCGCAGCCCCCGGTTCCAGGCGCGCGGCCCGTGCCAGGACCGCGTGAAGCTCCGCGGCCTGGCCGGCAAGATCGGCGAGTTCGCCGCGATGCGGATTGACATACTGATCAAGGCGCCCCGGATCGCCGAGGATTTCCTCGATCGCGGCGGTGAGATGGCGCACTTTGCCGTCCAGCGGGATCAGGCGACCATTGATGCCGTCGACCACATCCTCGGATTGCCCGCCGGGCGCGGTCGCGATGACCCAGACGTCGCGCGCCAGGGCCTCGCGCACCGTCAGCCCGTAGCTTTCCTTCCATTGCGACGGGAACAACAGGACGTCGATCCCGTCGAAGAATCTGTCCAGCCCGTCCTGGCGGTAGGCCGCAACGATGGTGATGCGGCCACGCACGTCCCAGTCCTCGACGTCGATCGAGCTGAAGCCGAGATTGCGGGTGTTGTCGACCAGCACCAGTTCCCACTCGCCGTCGGGAAGGCTTTCGAACGCCTGCCGCACCAGGTGGAAGCCCTTGATGCGCTCGTTGCCGCCGACGAAACCGAACCGTGGCCTGCAGCCCCGCGGCCGGCACGCACGCGGTCGGTCCGGCGCCCGCAGGCCGTTACGGTTGACGCTGATGCGGTCGGGCTCGACATCGTTCGCCAGGAACAGCGCCCGGTGCGAGGCACTTGGGCTGAGCAGGTGGCCCGCGTCGCGCAGGACCTGCTGCATGATCGCGCGCCTCGCCTCGAGATGGCGCGCATGCGGCAGGCAGGCCTGGCATATCTTGAGGTCGATCCGGGTCTGGAAGCAGTAGCGCCCGTCGCCACGCACCATGAACTGGCGGTCGCACAGAAACCAGGCATCGTGCAGCGTCACCACGTAGGGCAGGCCGCGCTCCCGGCAAAGGCGCAGGATGGTGGCGCCGAAACCCTGGATGGAATGGACATGCACGACGTCCGGCCGCATTGCATCCAGCACCGCTCCGAAATGCGCCACCGCCGCCGGATTGTCGAAGCTCGCCACGTGATCGTCCGGCGCCGGCAGGCCGGTCGCAAACACCGGGATGCCGTCCCAGTCATAGCGCAGCAGCGCATCCGGATAATCGGCGCCCTCGCCGTGCGAGGTGAAGATCGCAACCGTCGTGTCGTCGCGGGCGTGCAGGCGTCGGGCCATCTCCTCGGCGACGATGGTGGCGCCGCCGAAACTGCGCGGCCACAGGAACACGTTCGCCACCAGGACGCGCAACGGCCGCGACGATAGTGCCGGCAGTGCCGGGTCGGGCGCCCCGAGCAGCGGCAGCACCTGGGTCTGCGCGACCAGCGTGGGTGCATACTGCCGCGAGACATCGTGCAGCGCCGCGTCGCCCATGCGCCGCCTGAGATCGGGATCGCGGATCAGGGCATCCAGCGCCTGCTCCCAGTCGCGATCGGTTTCCGCCAGCATGCCGTTGCGGCCATGCTCGATCACCCTGGCAAACGCCGCCCGCGGCGAACACACACTGGGTAGCCCGAGAAGGGATGCTTCCTGGAACTTGATGTTGCTCTTCGCGTCGTTGAACCGGGTGGCTTCCAGCGGCGCGATGGCAATGTCGCCCTCGCAGAGCAGGGCGAGATAGCCGCGATAGTCGGTGCCGGGCAGTTCCTCGATGCGGCTTTGGTAGCGGCGCAGGCTCTCCGGAACGGCGAGTTCGCCGACGAGGCGCAGCCGCAATCGCGGATGCTGCGCCAGCAGGCGGCCGAGTGCCGCGGCCACCAGCAGGAAATCCGCATCATGCGTACGGGTGCCGGAGCCGTAGACGATCATCGGCGACGAGGTGTGCTGGCGACCTGAGGCACGCAAGCTGGCCGCCGTCGCGATCGTTTCATCGTCCAGCGCATTCTCGATGCAATGCACCTCGGCGACGCCGGCCTCGCGCATCGCCTGCGCCAGCACCGGCGTGGAGGCGATGGCACGGTTGCAGTCCAGCATCGCGCGCCGGTACAGCCGCACGCCGCTGAGCAGCTCTTCGCGCAGCGCCGGTTCGAGCCGGGCCAGGTTGGTGTTGCGACGATAGAGCGGCTCGTCGAAGATCAGGTCGTCGACCTCCCAGAACGGCCGCAGGCCCAGGCGGCGCGCCTCGCCGATCAGGCCGAGTACTTCAGGCGTCGCCGGCACGCGGTAGAAGATCACCTCGGTGGCGCAGGACAAGGCCGAGCGCACCGCCTGCGTCTCGTGCCACTCGACGACCCTGCAGGGCCAGCCGAGCCGCTGCAGGTGCGAGCACTTCTGCCAGACGCGGTATTTCGCACATTGCGGAACGCTTAGCTCGGCCACGATCAGCAGGGATCGCCGCATCATCGCGGGCATCGCCGCCGCCGCCGGCACCGGCTGTGCGGCCGGCAAGCGGGCAGGATGCAGAACACGGCCGGCGAGCCGGCGTCCCAGCCCCAGCACCCCGTCATGGGCGGCAATGTCGCGCACGCGCCGCGCCGCCGCCGGGACCGACAGGCCATTCGGCAACCGCCCACGAGCCAGCGCCACCGCCAGCCGAAGCGGCATGGTCAATCGCCAGGAGGTGGATCGTTCAAGACCCGAAACCCGCGTCCGCCGCTCCTCGAGCGCCGTCTGCAACGCCGCAATCCGCATCTCCTGCAGCCGCAGGCTGTTGCGATAGCTGTCGAGCAGAACCGCCCCGTCCCGATCCGCTGCCGCCGGCCCAAGCTCGGTCATGCCGAAAGTCATACAGGGCGAAGGCGAGCCTCAGCAAATCGCCACGAGCGCGCGAAAAGACCGGTTTAGGATGTGCTAGGCCGGCAAGAGGCGCCAGCCGCGCCGGCCGGCGCGGCTTTTCGGGCACCGGAGCGGAGCGGCCTCATCGGCCGTAAGCACCGGAGCGCAGAGAGGCCACGTCGGATTGCCGGCATAGTGCATTCTAAACCGGTCTTTTCAGGTGGAGAAGATTTGGGTGGCGTGGGCTTTGAGCTGATCCGCCGTGAGATTGTTGAAGGTGATGACCGTGTTGTCCGAGAGCGTGATGCTGGAACCGCCGCTGCCGTTGTTGACCGCCGCCGCCAGCACCGCCTGGGCCTCGTTGGCGCCGTAGCCGAACAGGCCCACCAGGTTGCCGGCCGAGCTGCCGAAGTCGGTGATGACGTCGTTGCCGCCGGCGCTGCTGTCGGAGAACACGAAGGTGTTGCTGCCCGCGCCGCCGCTGAGCGAATTGGAGCCGGAGCCCGCGACCAGCGTGTCGTTGCCGGCGCCGCCCTCGAGCGAGGTGGCCGCCCCGTTGCCGAACAGCAGCATCGCGCCGGAGGCGAGCGAGCCGTTGAGGGTCTCGTTGCCGGTGCTGGCGATCAGGTAGCTCAGGCCGGACGAGCCGTTATAGGTGACGCTCGCGTTGCTCGCGCCGAACACCGTCGCGTTGCTGCCGCCATCGACGGTGGACGAGGTGCCTGAATTGGCGATGAAGGCGAGCGACACGCTGCCGTTCTCGTAGACGGTGGTGCCGCTGCCGCTGAAGACGGTGGCGTTGCCGGACGCGCTGATGGTGTCGTTGACGCCGCCGATCACCGTGCTCGGGCCGTTCAGGTAGTAGGTGCCGTCGGTGCCGTCGAACAGCAGGGTCGATCCGGTGCCGCCGGCATAGAGGTTGTCGCTGCCGACATCGACCAGCGTCGTGGCGCCGGTGCTGCCGAACACCGTGCTGCCGGTGCCGAGCAGGGCGATGGTGCTGTCGCCGGCGCCGGCGATGATGCTGTCCGTGCCGCCCGAATAGATCGCATCGTTGCCGCTGCCGGCGAACACCTGGTTGTGGCCGACATCGGTGTAGATGACGTCGTTGCCGGTATTGCCGTACACGCTGTCGTTGCCCGGGCTCATGGCGATCGTGTAGTTGCCGCCGCCGATGCTCAGGCCTTCGAAGACGTTGTTGCCGCCGCCGGCGATGAACTCGCCGCCGCCGGCGCCGCCGAACAGGGTGGTGCCGCCGAGGCCGGCCAGCACGGAGACCGACGAGCCGATCGCGGAGCCGTCGAGGATCACGCCCCCCGCCGCGTTGTTGGTGACGTAGCTGTAGCCGCCGGGGAAGGTGTAGCTGCCGGTGGTGCCGATCACCCCTTCGCCGATCTGGCCGCCGGGGACGTTGGCCGGAGCGACCCCTGCCGTCAGGTTCTGCGCGAACAGGCTGGCGCTCAACTGGCTGACGGCGGTCTGGTAGGCCTGCGCCAGGGTAAAGGCTACGCTGCCGTTGACCGTGACCGGGACCTGTTGCTGGGCCGCGCCCATAACCGTTACCACATTGGCCATGACTACACCTTCACTGCTGCGCAATAGTCATGAGCAAGACCACTACCGGCTCCCGCCCGGAACCGGGGCCAGATCGCTGAATATCAGGAGAGCTTTCTTAGGCGCAATGAAAAAGCACGGCTTAATAACGATGTATTTATTGAGACGTATTTGGTTGATATTTGGTTAAAATGATCAGGACTATGTTGGATGTTGCTATGATTCTTGAGTTTTCTGTCTGTATTCAGGTCTCTTTACTTAACCATAACGGATCGCGGGCAGCCGCATCCGGCGAGGTGCTCCCGCATGGCGCAGACTGATCAGGGAACGCTGGCGGAGCTCGTCGCACCGGGCCTCGTGCCGTTGTTCCGCCGCCCGACCCGGCTCGGCGCCGACAGCGCGTGGTACGGCCACCTGCCGTTCGCGCAGTGGATCGTGCGCGCGCTGCGGCCGCTCCTGCTGGTCGAGCTCGGCACCCATGCGGGCGTCTCCTATGCCGGCTTCTGCGACGCCGTGCTGGCGGAAGCGCTGCCGACGCGGTGCGTGGCCATCGATGGCTGGACCGGCGACGAGCATGCCGGCTTCTACGGCGAGGACGTGTTCACCGATCTCGCCCGGTTCCATGCACAGCATTACGGCGGCTTCTCCCGCCTGCTGCGCTGCCAGTTCGACCAGGCGCGCGACGATTTCCCCGATGGCAGCATCGACCTGCTGCACATAGACGGCCGGCATCGGCTGGAGGATGTCGCGCACGACTTCGCGCTCTGGCAGCCCAAGCTGTCCGGTCGCGCCGTCGTCCTGCTGCACGACACCAACGTCCGGGAAGGCGATTTTGGCGTCTGGCGATTCTGGGAGCAGCAGCGCCGGCTGCATCCCTCCTTCGAATTCCTGCACGCGCACGGCCTGGGCGTGCTGGCAGTGGGTGCGCAGGTGCCGGCCGCGATCCTTGAACTCTGCGCCACTACTGACAGCCGTGAAGCGGCCCTGCTGCGCGAGCGCTTCGCCCTGCTCGGCGAGCGGTGGGAAGTGGAGTATGCCCTCGCCCTGCGCGACCGGCGGCATGCGGCGAGCCTGCGCGACGTCACCGCCGCGCACGAGGCGGCGCTTGGCACGCTGGTCGAGCGGCTGCAGCAGGCCGATCGCTATCTCAGGAGCCGCGCCGTCGAGTTCGGATTGCAGCGCAGCGCCCTGGCCGATGCGAAAGCGGCGCGGCACGCGGCGGAGCTGGCAGCCGGGCAGGACCGCAGGATGGCAGGCGAGCGGCTCGAGGCGCAGCGCGACGATCTCGTCTCGGAGCGCGACGCCGCCCTTGCGGCACTCGGCACCGCGCTGGCCGAGCGGGACGCGGCCCGGAGCGAGCGGGACGCGGCCCGGAGCGAGCGCGACGCGGCGCAGCAGGCCGCCGAGCATCATCGCAGCGAGGTCGGGATCATCCGGACCTCCATGTCCTGGCGCCTGACCGGTCCGCTGCGCCGTGTCCTGGATGCGGTCCGGCCGAAAGCTTCGCCACCGGTCCTGGCCACTCCCTCCGCCGCTCCGCCCCCCTTGCCGGCGTCCGCCGCCCCGACGCTGCCGGCGCAACCAGCGGGGCCGGACGCAGCGGGCCCGGAGCCGCAGGAGAGCCCGACCGCCGAGCTGCCGCGCCCGCCATACCGCTTCATAAGGCACGTGCTGTTCGTAGTCGGCGAGCCCGGCACGCCAGGTGCGACCTATCGTTGCCGGCGCAACGCCGCCGCCATGCGCGATGCCGGCTACGGCGCCGACGTGGTGGAGCTGTTCGACGTCGATCCCGACATCCTCGGCCGCGCCGACCTGCTGGTGGTGTGGCGCGCGGCGATGAGCCCGCACATCGAGACCATGTTCCGCCTGGCGCGCGCGGCCGGCACCCGCATCGCCTTTGATGTCGACGACCTGATGACCCGCCCGGAGCTCGCGCGCATCGAGATCATCGACGGCATACGCACCATCGGCACCACCGAGGTCGCCACCCAGAATTATTTCGAGGGGATGCTGCGCACGATGCAGGCGGCCGATTTCTGCATCACCACCACCGCTGAGCTGGCGGCCGAACTGCGCCGGCAATGCGATATCGTGCATGTGCTGCCGAACGTCTTCGAGACCGCCACCGAACGACGCGCCCGCTATGCAATGCGGCGGCGCCAGGACGCGGGAGACGAAGCGGGACACGGCGCCCAGGTGCGGCTGGGCTATGCCGGGGGCACCCGGACGCACCAGCGCGACTTCGCCCAGGCAGCACCGGCGCTGGCCCGGGTGCTTGCGGCCCGGCCCGAGGCGGTGCTGGTGCTGTTCCGCGAGGCGGACAACCAGCGCAGCCTGCTGCAGATGGAGGAGTTTCCCGAACTCGAGGCACTCGCCGACCGCATCGAGTGGCGCGACATGGTGCCGCTCGACGACCTGCCGGAGGAGCTCGCCCGCTTCGACATCTCGCTCTGTCCGCTGGAGACCGGCAACGTGTTCTGCGAGGCGAAGAGCGAGCTGAAATATTTCGAGGCGGCGCTGGCCGGCGCATGCACCGTGGCCAGTCCGACCGGGCCCTACCGTCGCGCCATCGAGGACGGCGTCACCGGTTTCCTGGCCGGGGACGACACCGCCTGGGAGACCGTCCTGCTGCGCCTGATCGACGATCCAGTGCTGCGCCGCGCCACCGCGCGCCGCGCCTACCACGACGTGCTCTGGCGGTCCGGCCCGCAGCGGCAGGCGGAACTGGCCGGCATCCTGCTCGGCGGATTCACGCCTGCCGCGGCGGGCCCCGCCTCCTCCGGCGACGTCGGGGCCGCCCGCTGCGTCGAGCTCGGGCTCCGGCGCGGCGACTATCTGGCGCGCGGCATCCCGGACGTACCCGAGAGCGAGCTGTTGTTCGCGCATGACCGGCTTGGCGAGGCCGAGATCACCGTGGTGATGACCTCGTACAACTACGAGGCGCATATCCTCGAGGCGCTGGATTCCGTCCGCGCGCAGACGCTCGAGATCCTCGATCTGGCCATCGTCGATGACGGCTCCAGCGACCAGTCGGTGCCGCTGGTGCTCGAATGGGCACGGATCCATCGCGATCGCTTCAACCGCATCCGCATCCTGCGCACCGTGCGCAATGCCGGCCTGGGGGGGGCCCGCAACGTGGTGTGCGATGCCGCCGAGACGCCCTGGCTGATGGCGCTCGATTCCGACAACCGCCTGCGGCCCGAGGCCTGCGCCACGCTGCTGGCGGCGGTGCAGGACAGCCCGCGCGCGGCCTTCGCCTATCCGCGCATCAGCCAGTTCGGGGATCGCGACGAGATCATGGGCGCGCGCCCGTTCGAGCCGTGGCGCCTGCAGATCGGCAACTACATCGACGCCATGGCCCTGGTCGCAAAATGGGCCTGGGCGGCAGCGGGCGGCTACTATGTCCGGCGCGACGCCATGGGCTGGGAGGATTTCGATCTCTGGCTCAACCTGGTCGAGCTCGGCCAGTTCGGCGTCGCCGTGCCGGAAATCCTCGCCGACTATCGCGTGCATGGCAGCTCGATGGTCAATGCGATCACCGAGCAGTCCGCCAACAAGCAGGCGATGGTCGCCTTCGTCGAGGACCGCCATCCGTGGCTGCGGCTGCAGATGCGCTCTGCCCAGAAGCGGGCGGCCCAGCAGCCGGGCGCCTACAAGCAGGCGACCGGCAATCCGGCAGACGGAAGGCAGGTTGCTTGATAGGCGAACTTCGCAGCCTGGTGCTCGGCGCCGGCGGCTTCATCGGCACCAATCTCTGCCTGAGGCTGCGCAGCCTCGGCGTTCCGGTCACCGGCTTCGGGCGCGGCGCGGTGCCGGCCGCTCTTGCCGGCATCGACTGGATCAGCGGCACGCTCGATGACGGCCGCCCCGAATGGCTGGTGGCGGGTCACGCGCATGTCTTCGACCTGATCGGCGCCGGCCTGCCGAACAGCTCGAACGACAACCCGGCGCAGATCGTGGCCGACGCGGTGCCGGCCAAGGTGCGCCTGCTGGAAGCCTGTCGGCACGAGGGGGTGCGCCGCTATGTGTTCGCCTCCTCGGGAGGCACGGTGTACGGCATCACCGGGCCCGATCCGGTCGGCGAGGACGCACCGACCGAGCCGATCTCGGCCTATGGCATCGGCAAGCTGGTGGTGGAGAAATACCTCGCCCTCTACCGCCACCTGTACGGACTCGAGGCGCGGACGCTGCGCATCGCCAATGCCTACGGGCCGCACCAGGACCCGCGTCGCGGCCAGGGTCTGGTGGCGGCGCTGCTGCGGCGCCTGCTGGCCGGCGAGCCGGTCGAGATCTGGGGCGATGGCAGCATCGTGCGCGACTACATCCATATCCACGACGTCATCGACGCCATGCTCGCCTGCCTGGAGCATGACGGACCCGGCCGCGTCTTCAATGTCGGCAGCGGCATCGGCCGCAGCGTGAACGAGGTGCTGGCCGATGCGGCCCGCGTCACCGGCCGCACCCCAAGGCTGATCCGGCGCGAGGCCCGCGGCGCCGATGTCCCGGTCAACATCCTCGACAGCCGCCGCCTCGCCCGCGAGACCGGCTGGACGCCCCGGGTCGGTTGGGACGCCGGCCTCGCCGCTACCGCCGACTGGATCATCCGATCCGGATGAGCGATTAGCGGGTCGCCGCCGAGAGGAAGCCGAGGCTGCGTTCGAGTGCCGCCGGTGCGTCCTCGGCATCGTGCACCTGCGACGAGAACACCTCGAGCGAGATCGGGCCGGCATAGCCGCCGGCGATCAGGGCCCGCAGTTGCGCGAGATTGCCCAGCCGGTCCGCCGAACCGACGAGGACGCGGTACGCGTCGCGCATCCTCTCGACGACGACGACGGGATCCTCGACGCCCAAGACATGCACCAGCCCGGTCCGGCCAGGAAAAATTTCCTGTTCGCCGGAGATCGCGTGGTGGAAGCTGTCGTGCAGCAGCGCGAAGCGGCCCTCGAGGCCAAGTTCGTCGATCGCGTCCAGCGCATCGCGCTTGCAACGCAGCGCGCTCCCGGCAAAGCCGAGCGGTTCGACCAGGCCGATGATGCCGTGATCGGCCAGTACCGGTGCCAACCCGGCCAGGGCGCGGCGCAGGTCCCGGTGGCGCTCGCCGGCATTCCTGGCGTCATCGGGGCTGTTGGTCGGGCACAGCACCAGGGCGGCAACGCCGGCGTCGCGCGCGAAAGCGGCAAGCGCCACCGCTTCGGCCTCGCGGGCGCGGTTCCACTGGTCGAAGCGCTGCGCCGCGTTGATCGACAGGATCGACCCGCCCGCCTCGGCCGCCTGCTCGCGCAGTTCGGTGGCCTGCGTGCCGTCGGCGATCGGCAGGCCGTCGAGTCGGTGACGGCACCAGGAGCCTCTACGCAGCTTCCGACCGGACCAGGCCATCCGCAAGCACGGCTTTGATGGCACGGGTGAGATGCGACAGGTCGCATGGCTCGATGGTAAAGGCCGGCGTCAGATAGACGATGTCGCGGAACGGGCGCACCCAGACGCCGCGATCCACCAACCGACGCTTGAGCCCGTTCAGGTCGGCGGGCGGATGGTCGAGCTGCACCACGCCGATGGCGCCATGCACCCGCACGTCGTGCACGCCGGGCAGCGTCCGGCACGGCTCCAGTTCGTCCGCAAGCTGACGGGCGATGGCCGCCACCTCGCCAAGCCGGTCCTCGCGGGCGAACAGGTCGAGCGAGGCCAGCGCGGCAGCGCAGGCCAGCGGGTTCGCCATGAAGGTCGGGCCGTGCATCAGTGCATGCATCGGATCGTCCGTCCAGAACGCCTCGAACACATGCCGGCGCGCCACCGTCGCCGCCAGCCCCATGGTGCCGCCGGTGAGCGCCTTGGACAGGGTGATGATGTCGGGCACGATGCCGGCCTGCTCGCAGGCGAACATCGTGCCGGTGCGGCCGAAGCCGGTGAACACCTCGTCGAGGATCAGCAGCAGGCCATGGCGATCGGCGGCCTGCCGCAGATGGCGCAGCACATCAGGGTCGTGGAACAGCATGCCGCCGGCGCCCTGCGCCAGCGGCTCGACCAGGATCGCCGCGATGCCGTCGGCATGCGCCGCGAGGAACCGGTCGAACTCCGCGCTTGCGTCCTCGTCGCGCGGCAGAGCCACCACGTGATGCTGCGGCAGCACGCCCGCGAACAGGCTGTGCATGCCCTCCTCCGGGTCGCACACCGCCATGGTGGCCATGGTGTCGCCGTGATAGCCGCCGCGAAATGCCAGCAGCCGGTGCCGCGAGCGCACGCCGCGATTGAGCCAGTATTGCAACGCCATCTTGATGGCGACCTCGACCGACACCGAGCCGGAATCCGAAAAGAACACCCGCTCGAGATCGCCCGGCAGCAGCGCCGCCAGCCGCTCGGCCAGCAGAAGCGCCGGCTCATGCACCAGTCCGCCAAACATCACGTGCGGCATGACGGCGAGTTGCCGCCGCACGGCGTCCGCGATGTGCGGGTGATTGTAGCCGTGGCAGGCGGTCCACCAGGACGCGATGCCGTCGATCAGCACTCTGCCATCGGCGAGCCGGATGCGACTACCATTGGTGCCAGCCGCCTGCAGCGGCGCAGCGGCGGTCTTCATCTGCGTATAGGGAAGCCAGAGCTTGCCGCCGGAAGGTCCGCTCAATCCTTCGCCTCGCAAAACGAAAACTCTATCCGAAGATGCGCTACGCTGAGCGAGAGTGCCGCGCAGCGGCACGCCCGTCGTGGCTTTTCGAGCACCGGAGCGGAGCGGCCGCCCGATGCTTGAAGGTGGAGCCGTGAGCACCGGAGCGCACAACAGGCGCGTCGGATCGCCAGGTCAGTAGCATCATCGGGCAGGCTTTCAGCCTCTGATCCGGAGCAGCCATAGCTGCGCGAGATCGCCGGCGCCATCGGTTCCGTTCACGTTCTGCAGCGTGCTCACGGCCGCCGGCTTGTCGCCGGCGCCAAGCTCGGCCAGGCCGAGATGCAGTTGCGCGTCCTCGGGATTGAGCAGGCCGCCCTTGGCGATCGCTTCCTTCATCACCGCGATGCCTTTCGGATACTGGCCGAGATCGACATAGCCGTAGCCGACCGCGAGCAGCGCGTTGCCGTTCGGCTGCGAGCGCGCCGCGGCCTCGTCGGTGGCGATGCTCGCCTTCTTGTCGGCGACGGTCTTCTCGACCAGCGCCTTCAGCCGGGCCTCGCGCGGCGCCTGCGGGTCACGCCCGAGCGCGCCGGTGGCGTAGCCCTTGTCCATCACCACCAGACCCTGCTGCGGCCGGCCGTTCTGGACCGCCATCTCGGTCATGTCCATGAAGTCCTGGGTGCTGGTCAACAGCCCGACATCGAGACGCAGACGGTCGATGTCGAATTGCAGCCGGTCCGGCACGTTCGGGTTGGATCGCAGGCCCTGCATGAGCTGCGCCCAGTATTCCGGCTTCGGATAGTAGGTGACCAGCAGCGTCATGGTGTGGGTCAGGCCGGCATTGTCGCGCGACTGCAACTGGCAGTTCGCCAGCAGCTGCAACTGCGCCTCGGGCGGCGTCTGGCGCGCGCGCAGCTCGGCCTGGATCTGCGCGCTCTGCACGGCGGCGGCGCGCACATAGTCCTTCTGCAGGTAGAAGCACTGGATCAGCAGGGTCTCGAGCGCCGGCGACGCGCCGCCCGCCTTGTGGTAGCGGTCGATGGCCGCGATGGAGCCGGCATAGTCGCGCAACTGGTAGTACGACGACGCCTCCGCCATCAGCAGCCGCTGCTGCTCGGCCGCCGGGACGCGACCCGACTTCAGCAGCACGTCGTCGGCGCCGATCGCCGACTTGAAGTCACCCGACTGCTGCGCCACCGCGGCGCGCATCTCGTCGATCACGAAGGTCTCGTTGGCGGTCTTGTCGCGCGCCGCCTCGGCGATGTTGATCTGTGCCATCGCGGCGGGAAAATTCCCCTGGTGCGCCAGCGCCTGCGCCTTCTGCAGCGGCTTGCCGACGACCGGGCGCAAGGCATCCTGCGCCTGGGCCGGGAGGCTGAGCAGGCCTGTCGCGCCGATCGGGGCGCACACAAAGAAAACGCCGGCCAACAGGCCGGCGCGAGACAGCCGAGACAGCATCGTCAGTTGTTTCCCATGTACTGCTCTTGCCCGACAAGACCGAGCTTGGTCATGCCGAGGCGCTGCGCGTCCGCCATCACATGCGCCACCGCGCTGTACGGGGCCAGCCGGTTCGGCCGCAGGTGGATCTCCGGCTGGTCCGGGATCAGCGACGCATTCACGAACCGCGCCTGGAGTTGCTGCTCGCTCGGCACCACGTCGCCGTTCCAGGAGATCGTGCCATCGAAATCGACGTCGATGGTGACGACCTGGGGGGGCACCGGCGGCGGTGGCGGATTGCCCTGCGGCAGGTCGAGCTTCACCGCGTGCGTCTGCATCGGGATGGTGATGATAAGCATGATCAGCAGCACCAGCATGACGTCGATCAGCGGCGTCGTGTTGATGTCGACGACGACCTCGGGATCGCCGCTGGCGTCGCCGCCGCCCGATCCGACATTCATGGCCATGAGCGGCTAGCCTCCCTTGGGTGGCGGTTCGGTGATGAAGCCGACCTTGAAGATGCCGGCGCGCTGGCAGTCGGTGACCACCTTGCCGACGAACTCGTAGCGCCCGCGGGCATCGCCGCGGATATGCACCTCTGGCTGCGGCTTGAGCACCGCGAACTTCTCGAGCCGCGCAAGCAACTCCGCGTTGCTTTTCATCGGGATCGCATTCCAGTACGTCGAGCCGTCATCGGTGACCGCGATGATGACGTTCTCCGGCTTGGTCTGCGTCGGCTGGTTGGCATCCTTGGGGAGCTGCACCTTCACCGTATGGGTCACCACCGGGATGGTGATCAGGAAGATGATCAGCAGCACCAGCATGACGTCGACGAGCGGGGTGGTGTTGATCGCCGACACCACCTCGTCCTCTTCGTCCCCCACCGAGGGGCCGATGTTCATCGCCATCGGTCAGGCGACCCGGGTCACGCCGGCGGAGCCGGTGGCCGGTGCCGCCGACATCGCGGGCGTGGCTTGGCCCGGCGAGCCGACGCGGCTGCCACCGATCAGCACCGAATGCAGGTCGGACGAGAAGTAGCGCACCTTCTCCATGGCGGACTTGTTGCGGCGGACCAGCCAGTTATAGCCGAGCACCGCCGGCACCGCGGTGGCCAGGCCGATCGCGGTCATGATCAGCGCCTCGCCCACCGGGCCTGCCACCTTGTCGATCGAGGCCTGGCCGGCGATGCCGATTGCGGTGAGTGCGTGATAGATGCCCCAGACGGTGCCGAACAGGCCGACGAACGGCGCGGTCGAGCCGACGGTGGCCAGGAAGGCGAGGCCGCCCTGCAGGCGCGACTGGATCGTCTCGACCGCGCGCTGGATCGACATCGTGACCCAGGTGGTGAGGTCGATGCTCTCGGTCAGCGACCCCTCATGGTGATCGGTCGCCGAGATGCCGGTATCGGCGATATAGCGGAACGGCGAGCTCGGCTTCAGGCTGGTGGCGCCGTCACGCACCGTCGGCTTGGTCCAGAACGCCTTGCCGGTCTGCTTGGCGGCGCTAAGCAGGCGGGCCTGCTCGATATACTTGGTGATCATGATGTACCAGGTGCCGAGCGACATGATCACCAGGATGATCAGCACGCCGCGGGCGATGAAGTCGCCGCCGTTCCACAGCGCGTCCAGGCCATAGGGGTTGTCCACCGACGCCGTCTTCGGGGCCTCGGCGGCGGGTGCCGCAGGGGCGCCGGCCGCCATCGCATTCGGAGCGGGGGTGCCGGGAGCCGGGGCACCGGGAGCAGGAGCGCCGGGAGCAGGAGCGCCCGGGGCGGGAGCGGCACCCGGAGCAGGCGGCGCGCCGGGGGCGGCGGGCGCGCCTGGAGCGGTCGAGGTCGCCGATGCGTCCGGCGCGGGTGCGCCACCGGCCGGCGCGCCGGCGGCGGGAGCCGCCATGGTCGCGGGACCTGCTGCGGGAGCACCGGCTGCAGGAGCCGCTCCGGGAGCGGGAGCGGCGGCAGTCGGCGCCGGACCGGCCGGGGCGGGAGCGGCCGGGGCGGGGGTCGAAGCCGGGGCGGGCGCCGGCTGGGCCAGTGCCAGCACCGGCGTCAGTGCCGGTCCGGCAAAGCCGAGCATGACGGCGACGGCCGGTGCCAGAACAGGGTGACGGTGCATTGCGGTCATGCCTTGATCCTCTGAAATCGTCCCGCGGTCCGGGAACGCCCCGGGCACGCTCTCGGTCCGTCGCCGGACTATTGTGACGGACTACTGGTCGTCGTCGTTGTTGAGCTTGAAGGTGATGTTGAAGGCGTGGTGCGGCTCGGCCACCGGCACCCCGTTATGCACCGCCGGACGGTAGCGGGCCTGCTGCACCCAGCGAAGTGCTGCATCCCCGAAGGCGGCGCCGCCGGCGACACTCTGGATGGCGCAGTTGGTCGTGGTTCCGGTGGCCAGGACGTCGCAGGTCACGACCACCCTGCCTTCACGCTGCGCATCCTGCATGGCGGGCGGATACTCAAGTGCAGGGCCCGCGATCGGACGCGCCGACACCGAGCTGTCCGGCACCGCCGGACCCGGGGTCGGTGGCTTGGCCTGGAACGGCACCGGGCTCGGCGGCTGCGGCGTGCGAGCAATCTGCTGGATGGCGTGCGGCTGTGGCGGTGGCTGGATCTGGATTTCCGGCGGCGGGATGTAGGGCGGCGGCGGGTTCGTCAGCACCGGTGGCGGTGGCGGTGGCGGTGGCGGTGGCGGTGGCTTGGATTCCTTGATGATCTTGGTTTCGATCGGCGCCTTGACGAGTTCGACGATGTTCTTGCCGAGACCTTCCACCAGCGCCCAGATCAGCAGGACATGCAGCGCCACAACGATCGCAAGCCCAACGATGTGCCGTGTCGGACTGCGTTGCTGTTGCGCGTAATCCATCCAAGAGCCTCCTTCTCGCTTCGTCTCCGCCTCGCCCGATGCAGGAACGGACACCGGTGCAGCAGGTCACCATGCGAGCCGCATGCCGCGGAACGTATGGTTGACCCGCATGACCAAGCGTCCGGTCAATCGGGCGATGCAGCGTCTCTGTTCGCGATGCCCGTCATCTGCCGCCCCTCATCTTGCGAAGGTCAGCGATGATGCAGACACGTGGCTCGAATTGAGGTTTTCGCCGTCTAGCTGTCAAGAAGCATGTCGAAATTGATTTCAAGCGCACGGAAGAACAGCAAAGGCCTAAAATTGCGCCAGTCGAGGAGAGACAGCACAACCTTACGTGAGCCAAGCAAATTCAAGCACTCCCGTCGCGGTCCTCGGGGTTCCGGTCGTTTCACCGTTCTCGAGCGCCCGTTTGGGCATCAGTCGAAGTCAGGTTGAAAAATGTTGCATCACGGCAGTTTTCGTTGCGTCTGCGGCTTGACCTCGGCTTCCAGGGTCAGCGTCACGTCGTCTCCGACCACCGGCACGTAGGCCACCACCCCGAACGCGGACCGCCGCACGATCGCGCTTCCGGCAAAGCCCACCGTCAGCCGCCCGTCGACCGGATCGATCCCGGCGCCGCCGAACACGATGTTCATCGCCACCGGATGGGTCACCCCACACAGCGTCAGCATGCCGTCCAGGTGCCCGCGCCCCGGCGCGGTGACGACCAGCCCAAGCGCGTGATACACGGCGGTCGGATGGCGGTCGGTCGCGAAGAACTGCGCGCCATGCAGCCGCAGGTCGAGCGCCGGATCGAGCGAGGTGATGCGGGCCATCGGGATCTCGGCATCGAGGCTTGTCGCTTCGGGATGCGAAGGATCGAGCCGGAGGGTACCCTGTACCTGCGGGATCAGGCCGGTGTAGGTCGAGTAGCCGAGATGGCTGACCGACCAGGCGATGCGGGTGTGCTGCGGATCGAGCGTATAGATGCCAGCCGGGACGGCGGATGGATCCACCGCGCGCGCCGGCACCGCTAAGAGTGCTGCCACCCCCACCAGCCGTAGCTGGCGGATGAGCCAGCGCCTTTCCCTGTTTCTCAAGGCGGGGCTCAATTCGCCGTGGCGCTGGCTTCGGACCGCGTCGCGCCCACCCGTGCGGCCAGCGACGCGGCCATGAAATCATCCAGGCTGCCGTCGAGCACCGCGTCCGGGTTGCCCTTCTCCACCCCGGTGCGCAGGTCCTTGACCATCTGGTATGGCGCCAGCACGTACGACCGGATCTGGTGGCCCCAGCCGATATCGGTCTTCGCCGCCTCGGTGGCCGCCGAAGCCGCCTCACGCCGCTGCAATTCCGCCTCGTACATGCGCGCCTTCAGCATGCCCATCGCGGTCGCCCGGTTGCGATGCTGCGAGCGGTCGGTCTGGCAGGCAACGACGATCCCGGTCGGGATATGGGTGATGCGTATCGCGCTCTCGGTCTTGTTGACGTGCTGGCCACCGGCGCCGGAGGCCCGGAAGGTGTCCACCTTGAGGTCGGCCTCGTTGATCTCGATCTCGATGGTGTCGTCCACCACCGGATAGACCCAGACCGAGGCGAAGCTGGTCTGCCGGCGGGCGGCGGAATCGAACGGGCTGATGCGTACCAGCCGATGCACCCCGGCCTCGGTCTTCAGCCAGCCATAGGCGTTCGGGCCGCTCACCTGCACGGTGGCCGATTTCAGGCCGGCCTGCTCGCCCTCGCTCTCCTCGATCAGGGTCAGCTTGTAGCCATGCTGCTCGGCCCAGCGGCTGTACATTCGCAGCAGCATCTCGGCCCAATCCTGCGCCTCGGTGCCGCCGGCGCCGGCATTGACCTCGAGGAAGGCGTCGTTGCCGTCCGCCTCGCCTGACAGCAGGCTCTCGATCTCGCGCCGCTTGCTCTCGTCGGCCATCCCGCGGAGGCTGCGCACGGCGTCGGCGACCATGGCGGCGTCACCCTCAGCCTCGGCCATCCCCGCCAGCTCCATCGCATCGGCCACGTCACGCTCGAGGCGCTGGACGCCCTCGATGCCGTTGGCCAGCAACGTACGCTCGCGCATCAGCTTCTGCGCGGCGGCGGCATCGTTCCAGAGCGCCGGATCCTCGACCTGGTTGTTCAGCTCGGCCAGGCGGCCAGTGGCGACATCCCAGTCAAAGATGCCTCCTCAGCAGCGCCACCGACTGCTTGATCTGCTCGTTGAGGGCTTCGGTCTCGGCGGACATAGGTGGCATCCAAATCAAGGTTTCGGTTTCGGCGTGCGACAAGGCTGGCTGCAAACGCCTGATGCTGGATGAGAGCGGCTCGACGAGACGCCGCCGGCGTGACGTTTCGAGCACCAGAGCACAGAAACGACGCGTCGGATCGCCAGCAGCAGGCGTTTTCACGCAGCTTCAGTACAGTCCGCCCATGCCGATGTCACCACCGCTCGCATGGGGAGGGGCCACCGGACGGGGGGCGGTGCCGGCAAGGATCGCAGGGGGAGCGCCGGAGGGTGCTGTGCCCGGCTGCAGCGCACTCGCGGGCGACGCGAGCGCCGGGTTCGACGGGTCGACCGACGTCGTGCGCGCACCCGGCGCACCGGGCAGCGCCGCCATCTGGTCCTCCTGGTCGGGCACGTTCTCGGCGCCGGTATCCTGCGGCCCGAGCTGGTCGTTGCCGGTGCCGCTGGCGATCATGCTGCCCAGCCCCGGCTCCTGACCCGGCTTGAAGCCGTCGATCGCACTGCCGAGGCCGGCATTGTAGCGCACCAGGGTGATGCCGTCGGGGACGCGGAAATCGAGCTTCGGACTATCGCCGAGCGCCTGCTTCATGAACCGGTTCCAGACCGGCCCCGCGACATGGCCGCCATCCTCCTTTTCACCCAGGCTGTCCGGATTGTCGAAGCCGATCCAGACCACCGTCAGCAGGTCGGGCGAGAAGCCGGCGAACCAGGCATCGTTGAAATCCTGGCTGGTGCCGGTCTTGCCGGCCAGCGGCCGGTCGATCCCCTCGCCGGCCGGCGTGCCGGTGCCCCGGGCGATCACGTCCTGCATCATCCGCACCACCTGGTAGGTGCTGTCGGGGTCGGTCACCTGCCGCCGGCTGTCCACCATCACCGGCGGCAGCGACGGATCGGCGGCCGACGGCTGCAGGGCGAGCCCCTCCGGCCGCCACACCACATGGCCGTCGCGGTCCTGCACGTCGTCGATCAGACTCGGCAGCACCTCGCGGCCACCCGAGGCGATGCAGGCATACGCGCCGGCCTCGCGCAGCACCGTGGTCTCGACCGCGCCGAGGGCGGCCGGCAGCACCTTCGGCATGGTATCCACCTCATGCAGGTCGATGGCGACCTTGGCCACCGCCGTCATGCCGATATGCGAAGCGAGCCGCACCGTCACCAGGTTGAGGCTCTCGCGCAGCGCGTCGTGCAGCGAGGTCGGGCCGCCGAAGGTGAGCTCGTAGTTGTTCGGGCGCCAGTTGCCCTGCACGAACGGCGCGTCGAGGAACTTGTCGGCCGGCGAGATGCCCTGCTCCATCGCGGCGAGATAGACCAGCGGCTTGAACGAGGAGCCCGGCTGGCGCAGCGCCTGGGTGGCGCGGTTGAACTGCGAGGTGCCGAACGACCAGCCGCCGACCATGGCCAGGACGCGGCCGGTCAGCGGGTTCATCGACACCATCGCGCCCTCGACCTCCGGGATCTGCCGGAGTTCCACCCCGGTGCTGCCGGCTGGCTCGACCATCATCACGTCGCCGTTCCGGGGCAGCCGCTTCTGGCGCATGAAGGCGATGTCGGCCCATCCCAGCACGCCGGTGTGCGAAACGTCGGCTTTGCCACCCTCGCCGGGCTCCACCCAGCCGACGGTGCCGGTGGCGGCCTGCAGCATGACGCCAAGCCGCCATTCCGGCAGGATCCCCGGCGGACGCGGCACCGCATCCAGCATCGCCTGCCAGTCCACCGGCGGCGCGGCGGCCTCGCCACGGCGCGGCCGCCGCGGGCGCACCCCGATCCCGTCGATATGCGTCACCGGCCCGCGCCAGCTGCCATGCTTGCGGTCGTACCGCATCAGGCCGACGCGCAGCTCGCGGGTGGCGACGTCCTGCAGGTGCGGATCCAGGCTGGTCTGCACCACCAGGCCGCCCTGCTGGGTCTGGTCGGCACCGTAGCGGTCGATCAGCTCGCGCCGCACCTCCTCGGAGAACCATTCCGAGCCAGGCACCGGACCCGGACGATGGAAGGATTTCGGGATCAGCGGCTCGGCCCGCGCGCTCTCCTCCTCCTCGCGGTTGATCGCGCCGGTCTCGAACATGCGACCCAGCACCCAGTCCCGGCGGGCCTGGGCGGCTGCCGGGAAGCGATACGGGTTGTAGTTGGTCGGCGACTTCGGCAGCGCGCCGAGGAAGGCCGCCTCGGCATCGTCGAGCTGGTCGAGCGGCTTGTTGAAGTAGGTCTGCGCGGCGGCGGCGATGCCGTAGGCCCCTGCGCCGAGATAGATCTCGTTGAGATAGATCTCGAGGATGCGCTCCTTGGTCAGCGTCTGCTCGATGCGCATCGCCAGCAGCGCTTCCTTGGCCTTGCGCTCGAAGCTCACCGTGTTCGAGTTCAGCAGCATGATCCGCGCGACCTGCTGGGTGATGGTCGAGGCGCCGATCGGCCGCTTGTGCGAGTGCATGGTCTCGACGTCGGTGACCGCGGCGCGCAGCATCGCCAGCGGATCGACACCGGCGTGGCTCCAGAAATTCTGGTCCTCGGCGGAGATGAAGGCGGCCTTCACGTTGTCCGGAATGGCCGAATAGGGCGCGAAGATACGTCGCTCGGAGGCGAGCTCGGCGATGACCCGGCCGTCCCCGGCATAGATCCGGCTCATCACCGGCGGCTGGTAGTCGCGCAGGCCGGCGACGGTCGGCATGTCCGACGAGATGCTCTCGTACTTCTGCCAGATCAGGAACGCTCCGGCGCTGACGGCGAGCAGTCCGACCGCGAGCCCGGCGCCGGCGAGGCGGCGGATGAAGCGGAAACGCGGCCGCCGCACCGAGACCCCGGCCGCACGCGGGTTCTCGCCGCGCCGGCGCGGATCCTGACCACCATTGCTCGGATCGTTCATGGCAGGCTCTCTAGCACCGGCGCCGCTCGACGCGAACCCGCCACCCAGGTCCGCCTTTTGTCATAACATCAGGAGGTCCCTGATAGAGGAGTTTGGGCCATGGAATGTCGCCTCGACCGCCAGGTCGCAATCGTCACCGGAGCCAGTTCTGGGATCGGCCTGGGGGTGGCAAAGGCGCTGGCCGAGGCCGGCGCCGCGGTTGCTGTCAACTACAACTCGCAGCGCGACTCCGCCGAGGCGCTGGCGCGCGAGATCGAGCAGTCCGGCGGCCGGGCGTTCGCGATCGGCGCCGACGTCTCCGACGAGGCCGACGTGGCCCGGCTGTTCAGCGAGACCGCGGGCCGCTACGGCGGCATCGACGTCGTGGTAGCCAACTCGGGGATGCAGAGGGATGCGCCCAGCGCCTCGATGAGCCTCGCCGACTGGAAGCGCGTGATCGACGTCAACCTGACCGGCCAGTTCCTCTGCGCCCGCGAGGCGATCCGGTATTTCGAGCGGCAGGGCGATCGCGGCGTCTCGAGGGCGATCGGCAAGATCCTGTGCATGAGCTCGGTGCACGAGGTGATCCCCTGGGCCGGGCACGTGAACTACGCCGCGTCCAAGGGCGGCATCGCGCTGATGATGCGCACGCTGGCGCAGGAAGTGGCGCCGAAGCGGATACGGGTGAACTCGATCGCACCCGGCGCGATCCGCACCTCGATCAACCGCGAGGCGACCGAAGGGGATGCCGGGCGCAAGCTGCTCGACCTCATTCCGTACAAGCGGATCGGCGCCGCCGAGGACATCGCCAACGCGGCGGTGTTCCTGGCGTCGGACCTGTCCGACTACATCGTCGGCGCCACGCTGTTCGTGGATGGGGGGATGACGCTCTACCCAGGCTTCGAAGACAACGGCTGAAGGCCTGTCGAGGCTGCGCCAGGCTGGGCATCCGACGCACCTTTCCGCGCTTCCGGTGCTCACCGCAAGGCGGCGGCTGCGCTCCGGTTCTCGAAAGGCTTGACGGGCGGCGCCGAGGCGCCTCTGCCTCAGCCTCAGCCTGACGCAGCCTCGACAGGCCTTTCGGGGTCAGGACGGGGGTTTTCTCTTCGGCTTCAGGTGGTCGGTGGTGCTGCCGGGCGCGGCGGGGGTGGGGGAGATCTGGTCGTTCTGCATACCCCTGCTGGTTTTCAGGCGCTGCGACGGGGGGATCTTCGGGGCTGTCGCCGGGGCGCCTTGCGCGTAGGCGGCACTGCTCAGCAGGAGCGACATCAGGAGGGGAAGTGCGCGGCGGGTCGTTTTCATGCCGACTTGAACATGGAACCGCGGCGGAAGTTCTCCGGTCGAGCGTGGCGAGCGGCCGGGCGGCTTGATATGACAGGGCCATGCGCGGCAGCGGCCACAGCGTTCTGATTACCGGCGGTGCCAGCGGCATCGGGCTGGCGCTGGCCACGCTGCTGGTGCGTTCGGGCAACACCGTGCTCGCCTGCGGGCGCGACGCGGGCCGGCTGGAGGCGGCGCGCGCGGGTTGCCCGGGCCTGCTCACCATCCAGGCGGATGTCTCGACCGACGCCGGCCGTCGCGGCCTCGTCGAAACGGTGGGCGGACAACTCCCCGGCCTCGACATCCTGGTCAACAATGCCGGGCTGCTGCATGTGAACGACCTGCACGGCGCCTCCGTGATGGGCGAACTCGAAGCGGAGTTCGCCACCAATCTGCTGGCTCCGGTGGCGCTCGCCAATCTGCTGCTGCCGACCCTGCTGCGACGGCCCGAGGCCGCGATCGTCAATGTCAGCACCGGCTACGTGTTCCTTCCCAGCGCCCGCTGCGCCACCTACAGCGCCACCAAGGCCGGGCTGCACGCCATGACGCAGGCCTTTCGTTTCGAGCTCAGGGCGACCCAAGTCATGGTGATGGAAGTCATGCCGCCGGCGGTCGACACGGCAATGGCGCGCCACGCTGGCGGCTCGAAGCTGACGCCCGACTTTGTCGCCGACCGGATCGTGCGCGGCCTGCGGCGCGGCGACGACGAAGTTGTGATCGGCCTGTCGCGCGTGGCGCGGCTGCTGGCGCGCATCGCACCCGCCACCGGCTTCGGCCTGATGAACCGCGGCGAGGCGAAGGCTTTGCGTACGAAAGGCTGATGACAGCGCTACCATCCTGGCCTACGGTGCCTGCAACCTCAGCAAGAAGGTTCGGGACGCCCATGGATCGAATGAAAAGAATT
>CAXMMQ010000011.1:0-11988 GCA_963693035.2 uncultured Lichenicoccus sp. | reverse complement strand
CCGGCTGTCCGAGCGCCCAGGAGCTGCCGGTTTCCGTGCGCGAGGCGATCATGGCGCTGCCTGGCGTCTCCGGCTGCGAGGTCGAAACGGTTTGGGATCCGCCGTGGGATCCGAGCCGAATGAGCGAAGATGCCCGTCTTGCCCTGAACATGTTCTGAAAGACCGTCCGATGATGCTCTACGCTGGCGATCCGACGCGCCTTTCCTTTGCTCCGATGCTCACGGCCGGATGGCCGCTGCGCTCCGGTGCTCGGAAAGCCAAGACGGGCGCGCCGCTATGCGGCACTCTTTTTCAGCGTAGCGCATTCTCGAACGGTCTTCCCGGGATGAAAGGAAGACTATGACTATGACGACTTCTACGCAGGTTACCCGTCCGGTGCGTGCGTTGCCGCCATTGATGTCTTTGTCGGATGCGGGGGCGGCTCGGCTGCAGGCGTTGTATGGGACGGCGCATGCGGGGCAGTTGCTGCGTATCAGCGTTGGCACCAAGGGGTGTTCCGGCCTGTCCTACGTCATGGGCTGGGTGGAGGCGGCGGGGCCGAACGACGAGGTGGTGACCGATCGCGGGTTGACCGTGCTGGTCGACCGCAAGGCGTCGTTGTTCCTGATCGGGACGGTGATGGACTATCAGGTGAAGGACCTCGAATCGGGGTTCACCTTTGTCAATCCGAACGAGAAGGGCCGCTGCGGCTGCGGCGAGAGCTTCCACGTCTGAACCGATCGGCCTGAAGCGCCCGGAGACGCTCACCCAGGAGGCGCTTAACCAATGGGCGCTCGACCCGGATACCGCCCGGCTGCTGGCGATGCTGGCCGTTCGGCCGGCGACGCCGCTGGAGCGGCAGACCGTCGGCGAGGCTAGGGACGCTTATCGACAAAGCTGCGCCAGCCTTGGCCTTCGGCCTGCCGCGGAGCTGGTGGTCGAGGCGCATGCCAGCGGATCGGGCCTCCCGCTCAGGCTCTACCGGCCGTTGGCGGAGGCGGACGGTGCACTGCCCGCTTGCCTGCTCTACCTGCATGGCGGCGGCTGGGTAATCGGCGACCTGGACACCCATGACGGGATCTGCCGGACGCTGGCGCTGCGATCCGGCTGCCTCGTGGTGTCGCTCGACTACCCGCTGGCCCCCGAACATCCGTTTCCCGCCGCCATCGAAGGCGTGGTCGAGACCATCGGCTGGCTGCGCGACGCGGCACCTGCTCTCGGCTTCGATCCGCTGCGGTTCGCCATCGGCGGCGACAGTGCGGGCGCCAACCTTGCCACCGTCGCCTGCCTGCTGCTGCGCGAGGCTGGCGAGCCGATGCCGGTCCTGCAACTGCTGTTCTACCCGGCGACCGACCTGAGGGCGGGGAGCGGGTCGTACGCCCGGGTCACTGAAGGCGTGCTCCTGACCGCGGCGCGCAGCCGCTGGTTTCTGCAGCATTATTTGTCGGAGCCAGGGCAGACGCAGGACTGGCGGGCGTCGCCGCTGCTGGCGCCGAGCCTCGCCGGATTGCCACCGGCCTGGATATTGACCGTTGGCCATGACCCGCTGCGTGACGAGGGCACCGCGTATGCGAAGCGCCTGGAGGAAGCCGGCGTGGTCATCGCGCACCTGCATCTGAGCGACCAGATCCACGGCCTGCTGACTCTTGGCCGGGCGCTTCCGCAGGCGGCGGTCGTGCTGGAGCAGGCTTCGCAGGCGCTGCGGCGCTTCACCGATGCTTCACGTGGCGCGGTCCTTGGGGCCTGACGAAGCAGGCGACGCTTTCGACCTGGGTGGACCAGACGAACTGGTCGATCACTGTCAGGCGCTCCAGCACGTAGCCGGCCTGCCGCAACATCTCGGCATCCCGGCGCAATGCCCTGGGATTGCAGCTTACCATCACGATGCGCGCGACGCCTGAGCGGGCGATCTCGTGCATCTGGGCGCCGGTGCCGGCGAATGGCGGATCCAGCACGATGGCGCTCGCCGGCGCCAGTTCGGCGGACAGGATCGGCTGCCGGTTCAGGTCGCGTGTCAGCACCTCGACCGGCAGGCCGCCCGCCGCCGTGCGCAGGCAGGCGGCGGAGCCCGCGTGCCCTTCGGCGGCAAGCACGCGGCCGCGCCGTGCCAGCGCAAAGGTGAGCGTGCCGCAGCCGGCATAGAGCTCGACGACCCGGGCGCGCTTCGGCCATGCGTGCGGCATCGCGTCCAGCACGGCGTCCACGATTGCCGCCTCGCCCTCGCGCGTCGCCTGCAGGAAGGCATCCGGCGGCGGGCTGACCACCACACCGGAAAGTCTGTGCCGAACCGGGCCGACGGCGCAGACGGTTTCCGGGGTCTCTTCCGGCTTGAGCGGACGCCAGGCGATGCGCGGCACCCCGGCCCCGCGCGCGAACTCGGCGAGCCTGGTCCGGTCGGCGGTGTCGGGCGATGCGTCGGTGGCCAGCAGCAGGTCGGGCCCGCTATCGAGCAGGTTGACGATCGCCGACCCGCTGCCGCGCAGCGACGACAGCCGCAGCAGCACCGGCCGCATGGCTTCGACCAGGCTGAACAGCAGCGGATGCAGCACATGGCACTCGGTCATGTCGACGATCTCGCCGCGGCGGGGCTCGTGCAGCCCGATCAGCAGACCCTCGCGGGTGCGGCGCAGGGCGAGGTCCATGCGGCGCCTTGCGTAGGGCGGGCTGGAGCCGGTGGCCACCGCGTCGGGTATCACGTAGCCCGCGCCACGCAGAGCATCCTCGACCTGTTGACGCTTGAAGCCGATTGAGGCCGCTGCCCGCCAGTGCTGCAGGCTGCACCCGCCGCAGCGCCCGAACAGGTCGCAGGGCGGCTGCACCCGGTCCGGGCTGTCGTCGAGACGCTGCTCGACGACCGCGCGATCCGGTACGTGCGGGCGGTAGCGGATCCGCTCACCGGGAAGCACGTAGGAGGCGAACAGGGTTCGGCCATCGGCGTGGATGATGCCGTCACCCTCGGCTCCGATGGCGGCGACCACCGCCTCCAGGGCCAGCGTCTCAGCCGTGAGCAAGGAGGTCGTCTGGATCCTCGCCGCCCCGGTCATCGAGGTCGGTGTCCTGCGGACGACTGGCG
Organism: uncultured Lichenicoccus sp.; assembly: GCA_963693035.2. Taxonomy (GTDB): domain Bacteria; phylum Pseudomonadota; class Alphaproteobacteria; order Acetobacterales; family Acetobacteraceae; genus Lichenicoccus. The sequence continues at coordinate 8,936 of CAXMMQ010000011.1, read as the reverse complement.
CGGGTCGGCAGCAGCATGAAGGCCGGGATCTCGCCGCCGAAGCCCACGACGGACACGCCCTGCTCCTCGACGCGCGGGCTGCGGTCACGCGCCTCCTCGCGCCGCGGCTCGTCACGCCGGCCCTCGTCACGCCAGGGTGGCGCACGCTCCGCTGACCGCTCGCCGCCGACACGGTCGCGGCGCGACCGGTCACGGCGTTGCGGCTCGGCTGCGCGGGCGGACGGCTCGGCGGCTCGGGCGGGCGTCTCGGCTGCGCGGGGCATCGCCGGCACGTCTGGCAGCGCTTCTGGCGCCAGAGCCACTGGCATGATCTCCACCGCACTCTGCGTCGGTGCGCGCGGCGCCTTTGCGGGGCGACTGCCATGCTCGCGCCGCGGCTCGCGGGCGTCCGGCTTGCCGCCACGGCTGCGGCCACGGCCGCGCCGGTCGTCTTCAGCCCAGTCCAGCGTCTCGATGCCCTCGACCTCAAAGCGCGGAATGGCGCGTCCGGTCAGCTTCTCGATCGCATCGACGAACTGCCGGTCATAGGAGCTTGCGATGCTGTAGGCGTGGCCGGTGCGCCCGGCCCGGCCGGTGCGGCCGATGCGGTGGATGTAGTCCTCGGAATGGATCGGCACGTCGAAATTGAAGACGTGGCTGAGCCCGCCGATATCGATGCCGCGGGCCGCCACGTCGGAACACACCAGCAGTTGCAGGTCGCCCGCCTTGAACTTCTCCAGCGTCGCGAACCGCACCGGCTGCGGCAGGTCACCATGCAGAGCGCCGGCGGAAAAGCCGTGCTTGACCAGCGACTTCTGCAGGATGTCGACGTCGCGCTTGCGGTTGCAGAAGATCAGCGCGTTCTGCACCTCCTGGGTGCGCAGCATGCGTCGCAGCGCCCGCCGCTTGTCGGCCTCGGCGACGATGGCCAGCCCCTCCTCGATCAGCGGCGCGGTGGCCGCGGTGCGCTGGACCGTGATCTCCTTGGGATTGCTGAGGAACACGTCCGCGAGCCGGCGTATTTCCGGGGCCATCGTCGCCGAGAAGAACAGTGTCTGCCGGTTCGGCGACAGCAGCGAGACGATGCGCTCGACGTCGGGGATGAACCCCATGTCGAGCATGCGGTCGGCCTCGTCGATCACCAGCGTGCTGGTCTGGGTCAGCAGCAGCCCGCCGCGCTCGAACAGGTCGAGCAACCGGCCGGGGGTTGCGATCAGCACGTCGACGCCGCGGTTCAGCGCCTCCTTCTGCTCCGCCATGCTCTCGCCGCCGATCAGCAGCGCATGGCTCAGCTTGAGGTATTTTCCATAGAGCAGGAAGTTTTCCGCCACCTGCAGGGCGAGCTCGCGCGTCGGCTCCAGGATCAGCGAGCGCGGCATGCGGGCTCGGGCACGCGAGCCGGACAGGATGTCGAGCAGCGGCAGGGTGAAGCCCGCCGTTTTGCCGGTGCCGGTCTGCGCCACGCCGAGCACGTCGCGGCCCATCAGCACGATCGGGATCGCCTGCGCCTGGATCGGGGTCGGGTGCTTGTAGCCCATCTCCTCGATGGCGCGCAGGATCGGCTCGGACAGGCCGAGATCCGAGAACAGCGGCAGGGCCGCGACTTCGGCGATATCCGCATCCGGGTAGGCTGCACCGTCCGGTGACGTCGCGACCTCGTTGCCCGTATCTGGTTCCAGCTTAGGATCGTTGTACGCCCCATCGGGGGCGGTGTGGTCCGGCAGTGCGGCCGGATGGTCATTGTTGTCGTTCAAGTCTCTCTCGAAATGTCAGGGTTACGAGGCCAAGGCCTGTCGCCTGGCGGCGACGTCTGGGCCTTCGGTTCGCGGCCCGTCGACCGGGTTCACGCTCCTCGAGCGTCCGGCTGCAGAGGCGTATCGGCAGAAAGGGCCCCGAAGTCAAGTTGCGAGGTGCCAGTGGGCCGGGTGTCAAGCGGTAGAGCCGGGGGAAGCCGGCTGCTCTCGCCGGGTTGCAACCCCGCCGGCAAGCTGGTGTTTGCGGGGGAAACGGTTCGTGAGGTGTGCATGGCCTATTCCCCCCTGGCGATCGAGGATTACGGCCTGATCGGCGATTGCAGCAGTTGTGCGCTGGTCGGCCGCAACGGGTCGATCGACTGGCTGTGCTGGCCGCGCTTCGACAGCGCCGCGTGCTTCGCTGCACTGGTCGGCACCGAGGAGAACGGACGCTGGTCGATCGCGCCCTCGATCGCGTGGACCTCGACGCGGTCCTACCGGGATGGCGGCCTGGTGCTGGAGACGGTGTTCGAGACCGAGACCGGCAGCGTGGCGGTAATCGACTTCATGCCGGTGAACAACCCGGTGCCGAGCGTGGTGCGGATCGTCGAAGGGCGGCGCGGACGCGTCGAGATGCTGACCGAGGGGGTGATCCGCTTCGACTACGGCAACTCGATCCCCTGGGTGACGCGGCTGCCGGACGAGGCCGGGATCGTGGCGATCGCAGGACCCTCGCTCGTGGTGCTGCATACGGTGGTGCGGCTCGAGGGCAGGCAGATGGCCACCGTCGGCGAGTTCAGCGTGGCGCAGGGCGAGCGCGTCGCCTTTACGCTGAGCTACGGCCCCTCGCACCTGCCGGCGCCGGAGGCCTTCGATGTTGAGGCGGCGCTCGGGCGTACCGAGCAGTTCTGGGCCGAATGGTCGAGCCGCTGCGCCTATGATGGCCCGTATCGCGACGTGGTGGTGCGCTCGATGGTGACGCTCAAGGGCCTTACCTACGCCGCCACCGGCGGCATCGTGGCGGCGGCGACCACCTCGCTGCCGGAGCAGCTCGGTGGCTCGCGCAACTGGGACTACCGGTTCTGCTGGCTGCGCGATGCGACCCTTACGCTGCTGGCGATGATGTCCGGCGGCTATTACGACGAGGCGCTGCTGTGGCGGGACTGGCTGCATCGCAGCATCGCCGGCAGCCCGGACCAGATCCAGATCATGTATGGCATCGCCGGCGAGCGCAGCCTGATGGAGTGGGAGGTGCCCTGGCTCGTCGGCTACCAGGGTGCGGCACCCGTGCGGGTGGGCAACGAGGCCGCCGGGCAGTTGCAGCTCGATGTCTTCGGCGAGGTGATCGCCGCCCTGCATCTCGCGCGCAACCAGAACCTGCGCGAGCCGGCCTATGGCTGGTCGCTGCAGGTGGCGCTGCTGGAGCACTTGGAGACGATCTGGCGCGAGCCCGACGAGGGTATGTGGGAGGTGCGCGGCGGCCGCCAGCAATTCACCGTCTCCAAGGTGTTCGCCTGGATGGCGTTCGACCGCACCCTGCAGGACATCGAGACCTACGGGCTGGATGGTCCGGCCGAGCGCTGGCGGGCGGTGCGCGACGAGATCCACGCCACCGTCTGCCGCGACGGCTACAGCGAGGCGCGGGGTTGCTTCACCCAGGCCTTTGGGTCCGAGGCGCTCGATGCCGGGCTGCTGCTGATCCCGGTGAGCGGCTTCCTGCCGCCGGAGGACCCGCGCATGGTCCGTACCGTGCAGGCGGTCGAGCGCGAGCTGGTCGAGGACGGCTTCGTGCTGCGCTACCGTACCGAGCCCAGCGACGACGGGCACAGCATCGACGGCCAGACCGGGCGCGAGGGCGCGTTCCTCGCCTGCACCTTCTGGCTGGTCGACAACTACGTGCTGCAGGGCCGCTTCGACGAGGCGAAGGCTTTGTTCGAGCGGCTGCTGTCGCTGACCAATGATCTCGGCCTGCTTTCGGAGGAATATGATCCGCAAGCCAAGCGCCTGGTCGGCAACTTCCCGCAGGCATTCTCGCACGTGGGCCTGGTGCATTCGGCGGTCAACCTGCACCAGCGCTCGGTGGCGATGCGCGGCGAGGTGGAGCCGGTGCCGCAGGCGGAAGCCGCGGAGTAGTGCTGCGACGAGGCCGGCTGACAGGTCGTCAGAAGCTGTGGCCGAGGGAGGCAACTACGATGACGGCGATCCCCAGCAGCAGGTTGACGCTCACCATCGAGCGGATGCGCTCGAAGGTCGCAGGTTGCGGCCGGAGCGCACGGCGAGCCTTGCGGAACGGTCCGAAATAGATCGCGGCGAACAATGCGGCCATGACGATGGCGAGGCCCTGCATGGCGTTGATGTGCCAGTCGGCGCCGGCAAAGCCGCCCTCGCGGAAGATCTCCATCGCCCAGCCGGTCACCAGCACCAGCGGCATGACGTGCCAGACCAGCCGGAAGAAGCGCTGCAGCGTCTGCAGGTGCACGGAGTTGCGCTGGGTGGCGTCGAGCAGTCCCAGGCTCGGGCGCAGGACGAACAGCGCATACGCCATGCCGCCCACCCAGATTGCCATGCCGAGGATATGGACCGCGAGCACCAGGCCCCAAAGGATGGTTGCGGGCGCTGACTGCATGATGGTGCCTCCGGTGAGCGGCTGCCTCCTTACGGGGAAGCGCCACCTGCGCCAAGCCGGTATGCACGGTGCGACAACATGAGATCGGAGCCTGACGATGCCGACCGGACCCGATGACCTGGTGATGTTCGCGCCCGGAGAGATGGCGGAGGCGGACCGGCTGGCGGCGGCGGTGATGCCGTCCTTCACGCTGATGCGCAATGCCGGCCGGGCGGTGGCGCGCGCGGCGCTGCGGCTTGGTCCGAGGCGCACGTTGGTGCTGTGCGGACCCGGCGGCAATGGCGGCGACGGCTACGTGGCGGCGACGCTGCTGGCCCAACAGGGCTGGCCGGTCGAGGTCGCCTGCCTCGCCGAGCCGCGTCCGGACAGCGACCCGGCGCGCGCGCGCGCCGGCTGGCACGGCCCGGTCCGCGCCTTCGATCCGGGGCGCGCGGCGCAGGCGGAGCTGGTGATCGATGCCGTCTATGGCGCCGGCCTGAGCCGGCCGGTCGACGGGCTGGCGGCGGCGACACTGTCGCGGGCGCGCCGGGTGCTGGCGGTGGACGTGCCGAGCGGCATCGACGGCGCAACCGGTGCGATCCGGGGGATGGCGCCGATGGCGGAGCTTACCGTGACCTTCTTCCGGGCCAAGCCGGGACACTGGCTGCTGCCCGGTCGCGAGCATCTGGGTCGCCTCGTGGTCGCCGACATCGGCATGCCGGAGCGGGTCCTGCGCACCGTCGCGCCGCGGACCTGGTGCAATCGCCCCGGGCTGTGGCACCTGCGGGCGCTGACCGTGCATGACCACAAGTACAGCCGGGGCGTCGTCAGCATCTGCGGTGGCGCCAACATGACCGGAGCCGCCCGCCTGGCGTCGGGCGGCGCGCGCGGCGCCGGTGCCGGACTGGTCCGCATCGCCGCCGAGCGAGGCGCCGACCTGTATCGGGCTGGCGCGCCCGGCCTCATCGTTGACGAGGCGCCGTTGGAGGACTTGCTGTCCGACGAGCGGCGGCGGGTCTGGGTGTGCGGGCCCGGGCTCGCTTCCGACGAGGTGCGCGCCAGCCTGTCCGTCCTCCTGCGTGGCGGTCGGCAGGTCATCGTGGATGCCGGGGCACTGACCGAGAATGCCGGGGCGGCCGAGAAGCTGCGGGGCGCCGCTGTTCTCACGCCGCATGCCGGCGAGTTTGCCAGGCTGTTCGGCAGCCCCGGCGGCGATCGCCTGGGCGCGGCGCGCCGGGCGGCGGCGGCGACCGGCGCGGTGGTGCTGCTGAAGGGATCGGACAGCATCGTGGCTTCGCCCGACGGGCGAGCCGCAATCAACGGCAACGCGCCGCCCTGGCTCGGCACCGCGGGATCCGGCGACGTGCTGTCCGGGGTGATCGCCGCCCTGCTGGCGGGCGGGATGGAACCGTTCGAGGCGACCTGCGCCGGCGTCTGGGTGCATGGCGAGGCGGCCAATATCGCGGGCGAGGGGCTGCTCGCCGAGGACCTGCTGCGTTGCCTGCCGACGGCGGTAAACGCGGCTCGTTCCGCATCCGGGGAGCCGGACGCCAAGACATCGGGAGCTGGCCTTGCCTCGGCACCGCGGTTCAGCTAAAGGCGCGCCCTCACGGCTGCGGCTCCGGCGGGCGTGCCGGCGGGCGTGGTGGAATTGGCAGACACGCCAGATTTAGGTTCTGGTGGCGCAAGCCGTGGGGGTTCAAGTCCCTCCGCCCGCACCAGGCCGCCGACGCTCGCCTTTCCCGATCCGCGCCACCCCGAACCTGAACCAAGAGGATGGCCTGGCAGATGCAGGTGACCGAGACGCTTTCCGACGGCCTCAAGCGCGGCTTCACCGTCGTGGTGCCGGGTGCGGAGATGGAAAGCCGCCGCCAGGCGCGCCTGACCGAGATTGGCAGGTCGATGAAGCTGCCCGGCTTTCGTCCTGGCAAGGTGCCGCTCTCCCTGGTCCGGCAGCGCTACGGCGGCGCGGTCACCGGCGAGATCCTCGAGCAGACTGTGAACGACGCGACGCGCGACCTGCTGGCCGAGCGTGGCCTGCGGTCGGCGACGCAGCCGAAGGTGGACCTGGTGCGCGGCGACGTGACGGCCCCGGCTGGCAAGCAGGCGGCGGACGATCTCGAATTCACCGTCGAGCTGGAGCTGCTGCCCGAGATCATCCCGCCCGACCTCGCCGGCCTCGAACTGACCCGGCTGAAGGCCGAGCCGGATGCCGAGACGGTGGACCGGGCGCTCGCCGACATCGCCAAGCGCAACCGCAGCTTCGAAACCATCGAGGAGCACCGTGGCGCGGTCCAGGGCGAGGTCCTGACGGTGGATTTCGTCGGCAAGGTGGACGGCGTCGCCTTCGAGGGGGGCACCGCGTCCGACGTCGATGTCGAGATCGGCGGCTCCGGCTTCATCCCCGGCTTTGCCGAGCAGCTCGAAGGGCTGGAGCCGGGCCAGGAACGCACGATCGAGGTGACCTTCCCCGCGGAGTACCAGGCGGCGGAGCTGGCCGGCAAGGCGGCGCGCTTCGACGTGACCGCCCGCGCGCTGAAGCGGCCGATCGACGGTGCGATCGATGACGAGTTGGCGAAGAAGATCGGCTTTGAGGAGCTGGCGCAGGTGCGCGAGGTCATCAGCCAGCAGGTGCAGCAGGAGTACGACCAGCTCTCGCACATGCGCATCAAGCGCGAGCTGCTCGACATCCTGGCCGAGCGCGCGGACTTCCCGGCGCCGCAGGGCATGGTCGAGACCGAGTTCACCGCGATCTGGCAGCGCGTGGAGACCGATCGCAAGGAAGGCCGCGTCGATGACGAGGACCGCGAGAAGGACGAGGACACGCTGCGCGCCGACTATCGCCGGATCGCCGAGCGGCGGGTGCGGCTGGGCCTGTTGCTGGCCGAGATCGGGCGCATCGCCAACGTCTCGGTGACGCAGGAGGAGTTGGGCCGCGCCATGCGCACCGAGGCCGGGCGCTATCCGGGGCAGGAACAGATGGTGATCGACTTCTTCCGCAAGAACCCGCAGGCGGCCGAGACGCTGCGCGGGCCGATCTTCGAGAACAAGGTGGTCGACTACATCATCGACCAGGCGAAGGTCGAGGAGCGGACGGTGACCCCGGAGGAGCTGGCGGAAGTGCCGCCGGCGGCGGCCTGAGACAGGCCACCCGGGCGGTCCCCGGGAGAAGCAGGGTTCCATCCGGAGCGCTTCGGTCTATCTTGTTTCCTCAGGTTCGAGGGATCATCTCTCGCAGCATGTCGGTTCGCGGCCGGTCTCACGGGAGCCGGTCGCCAACCCCGAGCAAGGGGCAGGGCAATGTGGGATCGGGATCCCGTCGAGGTCTACAACAACGCGTTGGTGCCGATGGTGGTCGAGCAGACCTCCCGGGGCGAGCGGGCGTTCGATATCTTCTCGCGGCTGCTGCAGGACAGGATCATCTTCCTCACCGGCCCGGTCTATGACGGTGTCGCTTCGCTGATCAGCGCGCAGTTGCTGCACCTGGAAAGCGTCAATCCGAACAAGGACATCTCGTTCTACATCAACAGCCCGGGCGGCGTGGTCTCCGCCGGTCTCGCGATCTACGACACGATGCAGTACATACGCAGTCCGGTGAACACGGTCTGCATCGGCCAGGCTGCATCAATGGGCTCGCTGCTGCTGGCGGCCGGCGCCAAGGGCAAGCGGCTGGCCTTGCCGAACGCTAGGGTAATGGTGCATCAGCCCTCCGGCGGCGCGCAGGGCCAGGCGAGCGACATCGAGATCCAGGCCAAGGAGATCCTCTATCTCCGGCAGCGCCTGAATGAGATCTACGAGCAGCATACCGGCCAGACCTTGGAGGCGATCGAGCAGAAGCTCGAGCGCGACAGTTACATGTCGGCCATCGAGGCGCAGGCCTTCGGCATCGTCGACGAGGTGCTGCAGAACCGACCGGTGCCCGCGGCCGAGGACGGCGCTAAGGTCTGACACCGGCGCTCCGCCCCGGGAGCAGGCGGCTCACGGCCTCGTCAGGCCGTGTTCCGTCCTTGATGCGGCTTCCTGGACAGGTCTAGTGTTTCGAGCGTGACCCGTGGCTGCTCGCGCATCCATGGTGGGTAGGAGCAGCCATGAGCAAGTCGAGCGATTCCAAGAACACCCTGTATTGCTCGTTCTGCGGTAAATCGCAGCATGAGGTGCGCAAGCTCATCGCTGGCCCCACCGTGTTCATCTGCGACGAATGCGTCGAGCTTTGCATGGACATCATCCGCGAGGAGCACAAGACGCACCTCGTGAAGTCGCGCGACGGGGTGCCGACGCCGAAGGAAATCTGCAAGGTCCTGGACGACTATGTGATCGGCCAGTTCCACGCCAAGAAGGTGCTCTCGGTCGCGGTTCACAACCATTACAAGCGGTTGGCGCACGGCGCCAAGAACAACGACGTCGAGATCGCCAAGTCCAACATCATGCTGGTGGGTCCCACCGGCTCCGGCAAGACGCTCTTGGCGCAGACTCTGGCCCGGATTCTCGACGTGCCGTTCACGATGGCCGACGCCACCACCCTGACCGAGGCGGGCTATGTCGGCGAGGATGTCGAGAACATCATCCTCAAGCTGCTGCAATCGGCGGACTACAATGTCGAGCGCGCCCAGCGCGGCATC
>CAXMMQ010000010.1:60000-255048 GCA_963693035.2 uncultured Lichenicoccus sp. | reverse complement strand
GCGGCGCATGGGCCACATCCTGCGCGAGGTGGAGCCCGAGGACCTGCTCAAGTTCGGCCTGATCCCGGAATTCATCGGCCGCCTGCCGGTGGTGGCAACTCTGGAGGACCTCGACGAGCCGGCGCTGATCGAGATCCTTACCAAGCCGAAGAACGCGCTGATCAAGCAGTATGGCCGGCTGTTCCAGATGGAGGGCGTTAAGCTCTCCTTCACCGACGACGCGCTAAAACAGGTGGCGCTGCGGGCGATCGCCCGACGCACCGGAGCCCGTGGGTTGCGGTCGATCATGGAGAGCATCCTGCTCTCGACGATGTTCGACCTGCCTGGCCTGGAAAACGTCGACGAGGTGGTCATCAACCGTGAAGTCGCCGAGAACAAGGCCGAGCCGGTCTTCGTGTATGGCAAGGAGCGCCCGGCGGAACAGTCCGCCTGACATGCGCTGGCCGGTCCGGGAAGCGCTCTTGCGGCGCACCGGACCGGTGCCGATATTGCTCTGCAACAGGCTGCAGCAATGGCTGCAACGAGAGGTCCAGGTGCGCCGCAACGGGCACCCGGTCTTCGACTGTCCATCAGGAGGTCGATCAGCATGACTGACATCAAAAAGCCCGGCCGGACCGCGCGCGCGAAGTCGGCACCGGAGAAGCCGGGTGCCGAAAAGGCCGGCATCGAAAAGGTTGCCACAGAGAAGGCCGGGCCGTCCGCTGACCAGGCAGCGGGTGTCCCCCGGCCGGATGCCGCGGCGCCCGCAACCAGGGCGGCCGGCAAGACAACCGAGGCCGTCCGCCCGGCGGCGCGCGCCCGTCCGCCGTCCGACGAAACCCTGGCGGTGCTGCCGCTGCGCGACATCGTCGTGTTCCCGCACATGATCGTGCCGCTGTTCGTCGGCCGCGAGAAGTCGGTTCGCGCGCTCGAGGCAGTAACCAAGGAGGACAAGCAGATCCTGCTGGTGGCGCAGAAGAACGCCGCCCAAGACGATCCGGGCGCCGACGACATCTACCGCTGCGGCACCGTGTCGACGATCCTGCAACTGCTTAAGTTGCCGGACGGCACTGTCAAGGTGCTGGTCGAAGGCGGCCGGCGTGCCCGCATCCGCGAGTTCCGCGAGACCGACAGCCATTTCGAGGCGGTCATCGACGAGATGCCGGAGATCGTGCCCGAGGAGGGGGCGACCAGCGAGCTCGAGGCGCTGGGCCGCACCGTGGTCGGGCAGTTCGAGCAGTATATCAAGCTCAACAAGAAAATCGCGCCCGAGGTGCTGGTCTCGCTAAACCAGATCGAGGAGCCCACCAAGCTTGCCGACACGATCGCGAGCCACCTTAATCTCAAGATCTCGGAAAAGCAGGAGCTGCTGGAAATCACCGGCGTCGCCGAGCGTCTGGAGCGGGTATTCGCACACATGGAGGCCGAGATCGGCGTCCTGCAGGTGGAGAAGCGCATCCGCAACCGTGTCAAGCGGCAAATGGAGAAGACGCAGCGCGAATATTATCTGAACGAGCAGCTCAAGGCTATCCAGAAGGAGCTTGGCGAAGGCGAGGACGGCAAGGACGAGACCTCCGAACTCGAGGACCGCATCAAGAAGACCAAGCTGTCCAAGGAAGCGCACGACAAGGCGATGGGCGAGCTGAAGAAGCTGCGCGGCATGAGCCCGATGTCGGCGGAGAGCACGGTGGTGCGCAACTATCTCGACTGGATGCTGAGCATTCCGTGGAAGAAGCGCTCGAAGGTGCGCACCGATGTCGCCGAGGCGGAAAAGGTGCTCGACATCGACCATTATGGCCTCGACAAGGTCAAGGAGCGCATCCTCGAATATCTCGCGGTGCAATCCCGCGCCAATAAGCTGAAGGGGCCGATCCTGTGCCTGGTGGGACCGCCAGGGGTCGGCAAGACCTCGCTCGGCAAGTCGATCGCCAAGGCTACGGGACGCAACTTCGTGCGCATGTCGCTCGGCGGCGTGCGTGACGAGGCCGAGATCCGTGGCCATCGCCGGACCTATATCGGCTCGATGCCGGGCAAGATCGTGCAGGGCATGAAGAAGGCGAAGAGCTCGAACCCGCTGTTCCTGCTCGACGAGATCGACAAGCTCGGCAATGACTGGCGCGGCGATCCGTCGGCGGCATTGCTCGAGGTGCTCGATCCCGAGCAGAACTCGACTTTTGCCGACCACTATCTGGAGGTGGATTACGACCTGTCCGACGTGATGTTCGTCACCACGGCCAACAGCCTGCACATGCCGCAGCCGTTGCTTGACCGGATGGAGATCATCCGCATTCCCGGCTACACCGAGGACGAGAAGGTCGAGATCGCCAAGCGGCATCTGCTGGCCAAGCAGACCGAGGCGCACAGCCTCAAGCCGGACGAGTGGTCGATCAGCGAGGACGCACTGCGCGAGTTGGTGCGGACCTATACGCGGGAAGCCGGCGTGCGCAACCTCGAGCGCGAGATTGCCAACCTTGCCCGCAAGGTCGTGAAGGAGATCGTGACCGGCAAGGCCAAGCGGGTCGCGATCACCCGCAAGAACCTCGAGAAATATGCCGGCGTGAAGCGTTTCCGCTACGGCGAGGCGGAATCCGAGGATATGGTTGGCGTAGTCACCGGATTGGCCTGGACCGAGGTCGGCGGCGAGATCCTAACCATCGAGAGCGTGATGGTGCCGGGCAAGGGGGTGGTGAAGACCACCGGCAAGCTTGGCGACGTCATGCAGGAGAGCGTGTCTGCGGCGCTGAGCTATGTGCGCAGCCGGTCGATCACCTTCGGCATTAAGCCGACGCTGCTGGAGAAGCGCGATATCCACGTGCATGTACCGGAAGGCGCCACTCCGAAGGACGGTCCGTCGGCGGGCGTCGCCATGGCGATCACGCTGATCAGCGTGATGACCGGCATCCCGATCAGGCGCGATGTTGCCATGACCGGCGAGATCACGCTGCGCGGCCGCGTGCTGCCGATCGGCGGCCTCAAGGAGAAGCTACTGGCGGCGCTGCGGGCCGGCATTACGACGGTGTTCTTCCCCAAGGACAACGAGAAGGACCTGGCGGACATTCCAGAGAGCGTCCGCAAGCATCTCAAGCTGATCCCGGTGGCGCATGTCGACGAGGTCATCGGCAAGGCCCTGGTGCGCCCGCCGGAGCCGATCGAGTGGGAAGAGCCGGCCGAGCCGGTGGCCGCTGCCGCCGGAGCCGTAGCTGGGGTGCCGTTGCCGCACTGAGTTTATGTCACGCGGCATCCGGCCTGCCGCAATACCGCTTCGAAGGTTGGTGCGGTCCTCGTCGGACGTCGTTTGGGTGCGATGCCATTGCGTCACCCGCTTGAACGGCTAAACCTGAAACGCGGCTTGATCGGGAGGTGATGCTTCGTTGACGGGGCAGAACAGAGGCCCCTAGTCTGCCGGGCTGCCGGCCCCGTTTCGCGGCCGGTCGATGAAATGAATGGTGCGGTCCGACAGGCGGAGTGGAACGCGCCCGAGATAGAAAGGCGTACTATGGCAGAGAAGCCACTCAACAAGCAGGAACTCGTCTCGGCGGTCGCTGACGAAGCGGACCTGCCCAAGGCCAAGGCGAGCGAGGTGGTCGACGCCGTGTTTGCCTCAATCGAGAAGGCGCTCAAGAACAAGCAGGAAGTCAGGCTGGTCGGGTTCGGGACGTTCGTGACCGCGTCGCGCAAGGCGGCCAAAGGGCGCAACCCGCGCACCGGCGAGGAGATCGATATCCCGGCCTCGACATCGGTGCGCTTCAAGCCCGGCAAGACGTTGAAGGATGCGGTCAGCTAGGCCTCTTAACGAGGCCATCCAGCACGGATGTGCTGCCGGCCGTGAGGGCTGCCCCGCTGATCCGGTGGCAGCCCTCATGCTGTCGGCGGCCAGTGATCCGGCACACGGCTCAAGGGCGGTTAGCTCAGCGGTAGAGCGTCTCGTTTACACCGAGAGGGTCGGCGGTTCGAAACCGTCACCGCCCATGCCGGAACGTGCCAGCCTGGATTTGCAGTATCATGACAGGAGCCGAACCGGGTTGACGGCACGCGATGCGCGCCTTACACCGCCGCTCACGCCGAATGCGGGTGTAGCTCAGTTGGTTAGAGCGCCGGCCTGTCACGCCGGAGGTCGCGGGTTCGAGCCCCGTCACTCGCGCCACCGCGGCAGGACCACGGTCGGCGCCCAAGGCGGCAAGACCTCTCCATAAAATGCTGCAGCGCACTCTGGCGGCGCACTTGTCGCAAGACTAGTGTTGCTTCATCAATTGCCAGGCCCCGATCCGGAACGAGCGGCACCAGCGGGGCGTTCCAGGCTGCGCAAGTTCGATGCCACCATCTTCGCCGGAGATGGGATCCTCGAGACAGAAGGAGGTGCGGGTCATGCATGTCGTCTTGGCGGACTACTTCCCGGTCCTGGTGTTCGTGGTGATCGCGTTCGGAATTGCCGGCGCCATGCTTGGCGGCTCGCTGCTCGCCGGGCAGCAGAAGCCCTATGCCGAGAAGCTGACCGCCTACGAGTGCGGCTTCGACGCCTTCGACGATGCGCGGCGTCGCTTCGACGTCCGGTTCTACCTGGTATCGATCCTGTTCATCATCTTTGACCTTGAGGTCGCGTTCCTGTTCCCGTGGGCGGTGAGCCTGTACCGGATCGGGCTGTTCGGGTTCCTGTCGATGCTCGGCTTCCTTGGCGTGCTGACGGTCGGCTTTATCTATGAGTGGCGCAAAGGTGCGCTTGATTGGGAATAAATCGGGCATGAGCACGCAGCTCTCCACGACCACGGTCTGGAACCGCGAGGCCTTGGCGCCGGGTCCGGACCAGGATGCGGTGATCAAAGGGATCACCGGCGAGATCACCGAAAAGGGCTTCGTCGTCGCCAACGTCGATAAGCTGGTCAACTGGGCGCGCACCGGCAGCCTCTGGCCGCTCTCGTTCGGGCTCGCCTGCTGCGCGGTGGAGATGATCCACGCCTTCATGCCGCGCTACGACCTGGACCGGTTCGGCATCATACCGCGTGGCTCGCCGCGCCAGGCCGACGTGATGATCGTATCCGGCACGCTGACCAACAAGATGGCCCCCGCCATGCGCCGCGTGTACGACCAGATGGCCGAGCCGCGCTGGGTGATCTCAATGGGTTCGTGCGCCAATGGCGGCGGCTACTATCACTACAGCTACTCGGTCGTGCGCGGCTGCGACCGGATCGTGCCCGTGGACATCTACGTCCCCGGCTGCCCGCCCACCGCGGAAGCGCTGGTGTACGGCATCATCCAGCTCCAGAAGAAGATCCGCCGCACCGGAACCATCCGGCGTGGCTGAGGCGGTGGCGGCATCCGCCTGCTGGAACAGCCTGGCACGACTGGGATCGCTGGCGGTCACGCTCTCGACCTCGGTCCCCGGCGTGCAGGGCGCAGGCGTGGAGCAGGGCGAACTTGTCCTGCGCACCGACCGCGCTGCGCTGCTCGGGGTGATGACCCTGCTGCGCGACGATGCGCGATTCAGCTTCGAGCAGATGATGGATCTGTGCGGGGTGGATTTCCCGGAGCGCGCCGAGCGCTTCGACGTGGTGTACAACCTGCTGTCGGTGACGCTGAATCAGCGGGTCCGGGTGATCGTGAGCACCGACGAGACGCAACCGGTGCCGTCGGTGCATCGCCTCTGGCCCTGCGCCACCTGGTGGGAGCGCGAGTGCTACGATCTGTTCGGGGTGCTGTTCTCCGACCAGCCCGACCTGCGCCGCATCCTCACCGACTATGGCTTCGAGGGGCACCCGCTGCGCAAGGACTTCCCGCTGACCGGCTATGTCGAGGTGCGCTACGACGTCGACCGCCGTGCGGTGGTTTACGAGCCGGTCAAGCTGACCCAGGATTTTCGCAACTTCGACTTCGAGTCGCCCTGGGAAGGCGTGCTGACGCTGCCCGGCGATGAAAAGGCGCACGAGACACGGCAGGGACCGCTGCCGACTCCGGGGAAACTGCGATGAGCGATATCGTGCTCCGGGAGGACATACCGGACAGCCTGCAGCCTGCAGAGCCAGCCGCGCCGCAGGACCAGCGCATCAAGACTGTCGAGATCGATAGCCACTCGCTAAATTTCGGTCCGCAGCATCCCTCCGCGCATGGCGTGCTGCGGCTGGTGATGGAGATGGACGGCGAGGTGGTGACCCGCGCTGTACCGCATATCGGGTTGCTGCACCGGGGCACCGAGAAGCTGATCGAATACAAGACCTACATGAAGGCGCTGCCGTATTTCGACCGGCTCGATTATGTCTCGCCGATGTGCGAGGAGCAGGCCTTCGCGCTCGCCACCGAGAAGCTGCTCGGCATCACCATCCCGGATCGCGCCAAGTGGATCCGCACGATGTTCGCCGAGCTCACCCGGGTGCTGAACCACCTGCTCAACGTCACCTCGTTCGGGCTCGATTGCGGTGCGCTGACGCCGGCGCTGTGGGGCTACGAGGAGCGCGAGAAGCTGCTCGAGTTCTACGAGGCGGCGTCCGGCGCGCGCTACCACGCCAATTACTTCCGGCCGGGGGGCGTCGCGCGCGATCTGCCGGAGGGGCTGACTGACCGCATCGCCGCCTGGGCGGAGGAATTTCCGAAGTTCGTCGACGATCTCGAGGCGCTGCTGACCGGCAACCGGATCTGGAAGCAGCGCACCGTCGGCATCGGCGTGTTCACGGCCGAGCAGGCGCTGGCTTGGGGGTTCTCGGGGCCGAACCTGCGCGCCTCCGGCGTGCCGTGGGACCTGCGGCGGTCGCAGCCATACGACGCCTACGACCAGGTCGAGTTCGGCATTCCGGTGACGCGCAACGGCGACTGCTACGACCGCTACCTGGTGCGGGTGGCCGAGATGCGCGAGAGCGTCAAGATCGTGCAGCAGTGCCTGGCGAAGATGCAGCCGGGGCCGATCAAGGTGCAGGACACCAAGATCTCGCCGCCGAGCCGGCGCGAGATGAAGCGCTCGATGGAAGCGCTGATCCATCATTTCAAGCTGTTCACCGAGGGCTACCACGTGCCGCCGGGCGCCACCTACACCGCCACCGAAAGCCCGAAGGGCGAGTTCGCGGTGTATCTGGTGGCCGACGGCAGCAACCGGCCGTATCGCTGCAAGATCCGGCCGACCGGGTTCTCGCACCTGCAGGCGATGGACGAGATGGCGCGGCGGCACATGCTGGCCGACGCGGTGGCGATCATCGGGTCGATCGACCTGGTGTTCGGCGAGATCGACAGGTAGGGCGGCGGATGTCCGGACATTTCTCCGCGGAGAATATCGGCCACGGCACACCTGGGCATGTGCCGCATGACGGCGCGTCGCAGCAGCCCGCGCACTTCGCCTTCGACGAGGACAGCGAGGCGCAGGTCGCGGCGACGCTGGCGAAGTATCCCGAGGGCAAGCAGGCGAGCGCGGTGATGCCGCTGTTGTTCATCGCCCAGAAGCAGATGGGTCGGCACACCGGCAGCGCCTGGATCCCGAAGCTGGCGATGGACGTGATCGCGGCCCGGCTCGGCATGGCGCCGATCCGCGTGTACGAGGTCGCGACCTTCTACCTGATGTTCAATCGCAAGCCGGTGGGACGCTACCACCTTCAGATCTGCACCACGACGCCGTGCTGGCTGCGTGGCTCGACGGATGTGGTGGCGGCGGTGAAGGCGGCGGCCGGGCTGCGCAACTGGGAGGAGACCTCGGCGGACGGGCTGTTCACCATGACCGAGGTGGAATGTCTCGGTGCGTGCGTGAACGCACCGATGCTGCAGGTCAATGACGACTACTACGAGGATCTCGACGGGCCACGCACGGTGGCGCTGATCGAGGCGCTGAAGCGTGGCGAGGTGCCGCCGCCGGGCACCACCATCGACCGCTTCGGCTCGGAGCCGATCGGCGGCCGGACCACGTTGCTCGATGTACCGAACCGTGAGCCGGCGGTCGCCGGACACGATGATCACGGCGCTCCCGACCCGCACGGTCCGGAGGTCTAGGAACCCCACGATGCTCAGCGACAAGGATCGTATCTTCACCAACATCTATGGCCGTGAGGATTTCCGGCTGGCGGGCGCCCGCAAACGTGGCGACTGGGACGGCACGGCAGCGATCCTGGCGCGCGGGCGGGACGGCATCGTGGCGGAGATGAAGGCGTCCAACCTGCGCGGACGTGGGGGTGCCGGATTCCCGACCGGGCTGAAATGGTCGTTCATGCCCAAGGTGTCGGACGGGCGGCCGCACTACCTGGTGATCAACGGCGACGAGAGCGAGCCCGGCACCTGCAAGGATCGCGAGATCATCCGGCACGAGCCGCACAAGCTGATCGAGAGCGCGCTGATCGCCTCGTTCGCGATGGCGGCGCATGCCGCCTACATCTACATACGCGGCGAGTACTACAACGAGGCGCGCAACCTGCAGGTGGCGATCGACGAGGCCTACGAGGCTGGGCTGATCGGCCGCAACGCCTGCGGCTCGGGCTGGGACTTCGACTTCTTCATCCATCGCGGCGCCGGCGCCTATATCTGTGGCGAGGAGACCGCGCTGCTGGAAAGCCTCGAGGGCAAGAAGGGGCTGCCGCGGATGAAGCCGCCGTTCCCGGCGGCGATGGGGCTGTATGGCTGCCCGACCACGGTCAACAACGTCGAGAGCATCGCGGTGGCGTCGACCATCCTGCGCCGCGGCGGCGCCTGGTTCTCGAGCTTCGGGCGCCCGAACAATGTCGGCACCAAGCTGTTCGCGATCTCCGGGCACGTGAACCGCCCCTGCGTGGTCGAGGAGGAGCTCGGACTGCCGATGCGCGAGATCATCGAGCGGCATGCGGGCGGCGTGCGCGGCGGCTGGGACAACCTGCTGGCGGTGATCCCCGGCGGCTGCTCGGTGCCGATCCTGCCAAAGGCGACCTGCGACACCGTGCTGATGGATTTCGACGCGCTGCGCGCCGAGCGCTCGGGCCTCGGCACTGCCGCGATGATCGTGATGGACAAGAGTACGGACGTGGTCGAGGCGATCGCCCGGTTCGCGCGCTTCTTCAAGCATGAGAGCTGCGGCCAGTGCACGCCGTGCCGCGAGGGCACCGGCTGGATGATGCGGGTGATGGACCGCATGGTGCGCGGCCGCGCCGAGATCGACGAGATCGACATGCTCGAGCAGGTCACCCGCCAGATCGAGGGCCATACCATCTGCGCGCTCGGCGATGCGGCGGCGTGGCCGATCCAGGGGCTGATCCGGCATTTCCGACCGGTGATGGAGGAACGCATCACGCACTACAAGGTGGCGCATCCGTCGAGCGCAAAGGGTGCCGGGCTGGCGCCGACGCCGAGCAACATCCCGGGCAACACCATCCCGGTCGCGGCGGAGTAGAGGCGGATGGCACGCGTTACAGTCGACGGCATCCAGGTCGAGGTCGCGAACGGCTCATCGGTGCTGCAGGCCTGCGAGGCGGCGGGCAAGGAGATCCCGCGCTTCTGCTACCACGAGCGGCTGTCGATCGCCGGCAACTGCCGGATGTGCCTGGTCGAGGTGGAAAAGGCGCCCAAGCCGGTGGCGTCCTGCGGCTACCCGGTGATGGACGGGATGGTGGTCAGGACCGACACCGCGGTGGTGCGAAAGGCGCGCCGGGCGGTGATGGAATTCCTGCTCATCAATCATCCGCTGGATTGCCCGATCTGCGACCAGGGCGGCGAGTGCGACCTGCAGGACCAGGCCTATTCGTATGGCGCCGATCACTCGCGTTATGCCGAGAACAAGCGCGCGGTGAAGGACAAGTATCTCGGTCCATTGGTCAAGACGGTGATGACGCGGTGCATCCAGTGTACGCGGTGCGTCCGCTTCGCGACCGAGGTGGCGGGGGTGCCGGAGCTGGGCGCCACCTCGCGCGGCGAGAACATGGAGATCACCACCTACGTCGAAAAGGCGCTGACCTCGGAGCTGTCCGGCAACCTGATCGACATCTGCCCGGTCGGCGCGCTGACCTCCAAGCCCTATGCCTTCGTGGCGCGGCCATGGGAACTCAAGCGCAGCGACAGTATCGACGTGATGGACGCGGTCGGTACCAATATCAGCATCCATGCCCGCGGCGCCGAGGTGCTGCGCATCCTGCCGCGCACCAATGACGAGGTGAACGAGGAGTGGATGGCCGACAAGGGCCGGTTCTCGTTCGATGGCTTCAGGCGAAGGCGGCTGGATCATCCCTGGGTGCGCGCGCACGGCAAGCTGCAGCGCGCGAGCTGGCAGGATGCGTTCGTGGCGATCGCGCGCGGCATGCAGGGCGTGCCGGGCGAACGCATCGGCGCGATCGCCGGCGATCTGTGCGACGCCGAGAGCCTGGTGGCGCTGCGTGACCTGATGGTGTCGCTGGGTTCGCCCAATCTCGACTGCCGGCAGGACGGCGCGCGCTACGATGCCTCCCGGCGCGAGTTCTATACCTTCAACACCACCATTGCCGGCATCGAGGAGAGCGATGCGCTGCTGCTGGTGGGCTGCGATCCGCGCCATGAGGCGCCGGTGCTGAACGCGCGCATCCGCAAGCGCTACCTGGCGGGACACTATCCGGTCGGCGTGATCGGGCACGCGACGGCCGACCTGACCTATCCGGCCGAGTGGCTCGGCGATCGTCCGGGCGCCCTGACCGGGTTGCTCGAGGGCGGCGTGGCGTTCGCCGAGCTCCTGAAAGCGGCAAAGCGGCCGATGATCGTGCTGGGGCAGGCGGCGCTGGCACGCGAGGATGGTGCGGCGATGCTGGCCGCGTGCTGGAAGCTCGCGGCCGAGGTCGGCGCCCTGGCAGCCGACTGGCATGGGTTCAATGTCCTGCACAATGCCGCGTCGCGTGTGGGCGCGCTGGACTTGGGTTTCCTGCCAGGTCGGGGCGGACGGTCGGTGGCCGGCATGATGAGCGGCGGCGTCGACGTGCTCTGGCTGCTCGCCGCCGACGAGTTCCATCCGGCGCGGATCGGCCCGGATACCTTCGTGATCTACCAGGGCCATCACGGCGATGCGGGAGCGGTCCGCGCCGACGTGATCCTGCCCGGCGCCACCTATGCCGAGAAGCCCGGCACCTACGTCAACACCGAGGGCCGGGTGCAGAAGGCATTCCCGGCGATCATGCCCCCCGGGGAAGCCAAGGAGGACTGGCGCATCCTGCGCGCCTTTTCCGAGGTGATCGGCCACACGCTGCCGTACGACAATCTGGACGCGGTGCGGGCCCGGCTGGCAGCGCTCAACCCGGTCTTCTCGGTGCAGGGCTTGCCGCGGTTCGGCGCCGGCAACCTCGAAGGTCCAGCGGGAGAGGTGGCCGGCCTGGGCAACGCCGCGTTCGCGCCGGGCATCGGTGACTACTACCTGTCCAACGCGATCAGCCGGGCCAGCCCGACGATGCAGGAATGCTCGCGCGTGTACAACGCGCCGCTCGTGCAGGCGGCGGAGTAGGCGGGTGCAGCACTTCTTTCTCGACACCGCGCTCGGCCTGGTCATCCTGACCGTGCTCGAGGCGCTGGCGATGCTGGTGCCGCTGCTGATCGGCGTCGCCTACCTCACCTACGCCGAGCGCAAGGTGCTGGCGGCGATCCAGCTCCGCAAGGGGCCGAACACGGTCGGTCCGTTCGGGCTGCTGCAGGCCTTTGCCGACGCCATCAAGATGATCACCAAGGAGACCATCATTCCGTCAGGCGCCAACCGGGCGTTGTTCCTGCTGGCGCCGGTGCTGACCTTCGGGCTGGCGATGATGGCCTGGGCGGTGATCCCGACCAACAACCATTGGGCGGTAGCCGACATCAATGTCGGCATCCTCTATCTGTTCGCGATCTCCTCGCTCGGGGTGTATGGCATCCTGATCGCCGGCTGGGCCAGCAACTCCAAGTATGCGTTCATGGGCGGCCTGCGCTCGGCGGCGCAGATGGTCAGCTACGAGGTCTCGATCGGGCTGGTGATGGTCTCCGTGCTGCTGGCCGTCGGCAGCCTGGACCTGAACGACATCGTGCTGGCGCAGCGTCACGTCTGGTTCGCACTGCCGATGTTCCCGATGTTCGTGGTGTTCTTCATCTCGGCGCTGGCCGAGACCAACCGGGCGCCGTTCGACCTCCCCGAGGGGGAAAGCGAGCTGGTGGCGGGCTTCTTCGTCGAATACAGCTCGCTGTCGTTCGGGCTGTTCTTCCTGGGCGAATACGCCAACATGTTCCTGATGAGCGGGATGACCACCATCCTGTTCCTCGGCGGCTGGCTGCCGCCGGTCGCGGTCGCACCCTTCATCTGGATCCCCGGCCCGCTCTGGTTCATCGCCAAGATCCTGTTCGTGCTGTTCGTGTTCATTTGGGTGCGTGGCACCTTTCCCCGCTATCGCTACGACCAGCTCATGCGGCTCGGCTGGAAGGTGTTCCTGCCGTTCTCGCTGGCCTGGATGGTCCTGACCGCCGGCTTCCTGATGGCGACGGGCCTCCTGCCCCACAGCGGCTCCGGGACCCTCTGATCATGCTCCTACGGCGGTCATCCGACGCGGCTGCTTGCGCTTCCGGTGCTCACGGCCAGGCGGCCGCTCCGCTCCGGTTCTCGACAGCCGCGCCGGGTGGCGCCAAGACGGCGCCTCTGACCTGCCGGACCGCATCCTCAGAGGGCCCCTCCTGCGACCTGAAAAAGAGATCCTGACATGGCGCTTCTGGACCGCACTGCGCGCACCTTCCTGCTGGCCGAGCTCGTCGCCGGCATGGGGGTGACGCTGCGCTATATGTTCAAGCCGAAGGCGACGCTGAACTACCCGAACGAGAAGGGCTCGCTGTCGCCGCGTTTCAGGGGCGAGCATGCGCTGCGCCGTTATCCGAACGGCGAGGAACGCTGCATCGCCTGCAAGCTGTGCGAGGCGGTCTGCCCGGCGGAGGCGATCACCATCGAAGCGGAACCGCGCGAGGATGGCAGCCGGCGCACCACGCGCTACGACATCGACATGACCAAGTGCATCTATTGCGGCCTGTGCGAGGAAGCCTGTCCGGTGGATGCCATCGTCGAGGGGCCGAACTACGAGTTCGCCACCGAGACGCGCGAGGAGCTGATGTACAACAAGGACAAGCTTCTCGCGAACGGCGACCGCTGGGAAAGCGTGCTGGCCCGCCGGCTGGAACTGGACGCGCCGTATCGATGATCACGCAGATCGCCTTTTATTTCTTTGCCGTGGTGCTGATCGTGTCTGCGGTCATGGTGATCAGCGCGCGCAACCCGGTGCATTCGGTGCTGTTCCTGATCGCAGCGTTCTTCAACGCGGCCGGGCTGTTCCTGATCGCCGGCGCCGAGTTCCTGGCGATGATCCTGGTGATCGCCTATGTCGGTGCCGTCGCGGTGCTGTTCCTGTTCGTGGTCATGATGCTCGACGTGAACTTCTCGCAGTTGCGCGAAGGCCTGCAGCGCTATGCGCCGGTCGGATTCGCGGTCGGGCTGGTGCTGTTTGTCGAGCTGGTGCTGAGCGCCACCGCCTGGAGGATCGCGCCGGATGTCCGCGACCTGCCGCATGCGCGAGTGCCGGATGCGGCCAGCAACACCGACGCGCTGGGGCGGCTGATCTACACGGACTACGTGTTCCTGTTCCAGGCCTGCGGACTGGTGCTGCTGGTGGCGATGATCGGCGCCATCGTGCTGACCCTGCGTGACCGGCCGAGTGCCAAGCGGCAGGACGTCGCGGTCCAGCATGCCCGCACGCCGGCCGATACGCTGCAGATGATGACGCTGGCACTCGGCGAGAGTACCACCGGCAATGGCGGGTTCCGTCGGCCGGTCGGTGCGTCGGCGGAGAAGCCGGTCAGTCTACCGGCGACGTTCCCCCCGGCCATGGTCCCCCCGGCCGTGGTCCTTGGGAACAGTCCGGACCGGGAGGGCTGAGCCGCATGCTGCCTGGGATTGCCAACGTGGGCCTTGGCCCGTACCTGACCGTGAGTGCCATGCTGCTGGTGCTGGGCGTGTTCGGTATCTTCCTGAACCGCCGGAACGTCATCACCATCATGATGTCGATCGAGCTGATCCTGCTTGCCGGCGAGATCAACCTTGTCGCGTTCTCCTCGGCGCTCGGTGATCTTTCCGGGCAGGTGTTCACCCTGTTCGTGCTGACCGTGGCGGCCGCGGAAGCCGCCATCGGGCTGGCCATCGTCACCGTATATTTTAGGAACCGCGGCTCGATCCAGGTCGAGGACGTGACCTTGATGAAGGGCTGAGATGAACGCCGCGGCTCCTCTCTTCGCGGTGGCAGTGTTCGCGCCATTGTTCGGCGCGATCATCGCCGGCCTGTTCGGCGCCAGCATCGGCGACCGTGCGGCCAGGGCGGTCAGCATCGGCTGCATGGTGCTGGCGACGCTTTGCGGCCTCGGCGCCCTGGCCGGCGCGCTGATGGACGGCTCGCCGGTGCTGGCCGTATCGGTCTCCGACTGGATCCAGGCCGGCGGCTTCCGCGCGCCGTGGACGCTGCGCTTCGACATGCTGTCGGTCGAGATGGTGGCGATGGTCACGCTGGTCTCGACGCTGATCCACATCTACAGCGTCGGCTATATGAGCCACGAGACCAGCCCGGTGTCGCGCTTCTTCGCCTACCTCTCGCTGTTCACCTTTGCCATGCTGATGCTGGTGAGTTCCGACAACCTGATCCAGTTGTTCTTTGGCTGGGAAGGTGTCGGTCTCGCGAGCTACCTGCTGATCGGCTACTGGTATGACCGGCCGAGTGCGAATGCAGCCGCGATCAAGGCGTTCGTGGTCAACCGGGTCGCCGACCTGTTCTTCATGGTCGGCATCGCCCTGCTGTTCGCGCAGTTCGGCACCGTCAGCTACGACAATATCTTTGCTCTCGTGCCCGACCACCAGGCGGCGATGTACCACCTGTTCGGCACCGACATGCGCGCCTACGAGGTGATCGGCGTGCTGCTGTTCATCGGCGCGATGGGCAAGTCGGCACAGCTCTTTCTCCATACTTGGCTGCCGGATGCGATGGAGGGGCCGACGCCGGTCTCCGCCCTGATCCATGCCGCCACCATGGTGACCGCGGGCGTGTTCCTGCTCGCGCGGATGTCGCCGCTGATCGAGTTCGCGCCGGTGACCAAGGACCTGGTGGTGGTGATCGGCGCCTCGACCTGCTTCTTTGCCGCCACCGTCGGGCTGGTGCAGCCGGACATCAAGCGCACCATCGCGTATTCGACCTGCTCGCAGCTCGGCTACATGTTCATGGCCTGCGGCGTCGGCGTCTACCAGGCCGGCATGTTCCACCTGACCACGCATGCCTTCTTCAAGGCGCTGCTGTTCCTGGGCGCCGGCTCGGTGATCCACGCGCTGCATGACGAGCAGGACATGTTCAGGATGGGCGGCCTGGGGCGCCGCCTGCCGGTAACCTGCGCGGTGATGTGGATCGGCTCGCTGGCGTTGGCCGGCATCCCGCCGTTCGCCGGCTGGTGGTCGAAGGATGCGATCATCGATGCAACCTTCATCGCCGGCACCGGGCCCGGCTATTACGGCTGGGTGCTGGGCTCCATCACCGCGTTCCTGACCGCGCTGTATAGCGGCCGGCTGCTGTTCCTGGTGTTCCACAGCCGGGTGCGCGACGCGCACCTGCAGGAGCAGGCGCATGAGAGCGGCTTGGTGATCCTGGTGCCGCTGGTCATTTTGGCTTGCGGTGCCGCGTTTGCGGGAGCGGCATTCGCGCCGTGGTTCATCGGCGGCCGGCAGGCCGGGTTCTGGAACGGCTCGATCTTCAACGCGCCCGGCAACGACGTGCTGGCGTCGCTCGAGCAGGTGCCGGTGCTGATCACCCTGGTGCCGACGGTGCTGGCACTGCTCGGGGCCGGCGTCGCCTTCTACGCCTACATGGTGCGCCCGGAGCTGCCGGCGCTGCTCGCGGCGCGCCATCCCGGGCTGTACAGGTTCCTGCTCAACAAATGGTACTTCGACGAGCTGTATGACCGCATCTTCGTGCGTCCGTACGAGGCGGTGGCGCGGCTGTTCTGGCATGTCGGCGAGGAGGACATCGCCGAGGGCGTGCCCGGCAGCATCGGCCGCCTAACGTCGGGCGGCTCGGTGCAGTTGGTGCGTATCCAGACCGGATCGATTGCGGTCTATGCCTTCACCATGCTGATTGGCCTCGTGGTCCTCATCTCGACGTTCCTGGTGTTCCGCTGATGCCGATCGTGGTGATGAACTGGACGCTCGCCCTGCCGGAGATCGTGCTGTCGGTGTCGGGGCTCGCCATCCTGGTGTTCGGGGTGCTGCAGCGGCGTGACGCAACGCAGCTCTGCTCGATGCTGGCGCTGGCGGCATTCGTGGTGACCGGCTTCCTGGTGATCGCCGCACCCGACGGCATCGGCTACAACTCGGTGTTCGTCGGCGACGATTTCGCGCGCTTCATGAAGATCCTCAGCCTGATCGGCGCGGCGCTCAGCCTGGTCCTGTCGATCGACTACAACCGGCGCGAAGGCATCGGGCGCTTTGAATTCCCGGTGCTGCTGCTGTTCTCGACCGTCGGCACCATGGTGATGGCGTCGAGCGAGAACCTGATGACGCTCTATATCGGGCTCGAGCTGCAGTCGCTGGCGATCTATATCCTGTGCGCGTTCGACCGCGACCGGCTCGGCTCGGCCGAGGCCGGACTCAAATATTTCGTGCTCGGCTCGCTGGCGTCGGGGCTGCTGCTGTACGGCGTCTCGCTGGTATTCGGCTTCGCCGGAACGATGGAGTATCGCGGC
Organism: uncultured Lichenicoccus sp.; assembly: GCA_963693035.2. Classification (GTDB taxonomy): domain Bacteria; phylum Pseudomonadota; class Alphaproteobacteria; order Acetobacterales; family Acetobacteraceae; genus Lichenicoccus. The sequence goes on along the minus strand of CAXMMQ010000010.1, from coordinate 238,413 downwards.
CTGCAGACCGCGCTCGCCGCGTCCGCGGAGATCCCGACCGGGCTGGTGATCGGCATCGTGTTCATCATCGTGGGCCTGGCGTTCAAGGTCTCCGCGGTGCCGTTCCACATGTGGACGCCGGACGTCTACCAGGGGGCGCCGCCGCCGGTGACGTCGTTCATGGCGGGGGCGCCAAAGATCGCCGCCTTCGCGCTGCTGCTGCGCGTCATGGCCGGCCCGTTCGGCGCCGTCTCGCACCAGTGGCAGCTCCTGATCGAGCTGATCTCGATGGCATCGATGCTGTTCGGCGCGCTCGCCGCGATCCCGCAGACCAGCATCAAGCGGCTGATGGCGTATTCCTCGATCGGCCACATGGGCTACGCGCTGATGGGGCTCGCGGCCGCGACGCCGGCGGGGATGCGCGGCACGCTGGTCTATCTCGCGGTCTACCTGTTCATGAATGCCGGTAGCTTCGCGGTGATCGTGGCAATGCGCAGGCGTGGACGGTCGGTGGAGCGGATCGCCGACCTCGCCGGGCTGGGGCGCACCGATCCCGGCCTCGCGCTGGCGATGGCGGTCTTCATGTTCAGCATGATCGGCGTGCCGCCGCTGTCCGGCTTCTTCGGCAAGCTGCTGGTGTTCAGCGCGGCGCTGCAGGCCGGGCTGCCGGTGCTCGTGGTGGTCGGCATCGTGTCGAGCGTGATCGGCGCATACTACTACCTGCGCGTCGTCAAGGTGATGTATTTCGACGCCGCGGCCGTCGCCTTCGACCGCCCGGCCGCCTCGGTGTCGCTGGTTTCGGCCAGCATGGGGCTCGTCACCGGCCTGTTCATCCTGGTGCTCGGCCCGATCAGCAGCGCGGCCCAGGCGGCTGCCAGCGTGCTGTTCAGGTGACGATGCCGAGCTGCGGCGGCCGGATCTGGCGCCTGCAGTGCCACGAGACGCTGGCCTCCACGTCCGACACCTGCATCGAGCGCGCGCGGAAGGGCGAGCCGGCCGGGCTTGCGGTGCTGGCGGCGGCGCAGACGCGCGGGCGCGGCACCCGCGGTCGAAGCTGGCTGGCGGCCGAGGGCGCCCTGGCACTGTCGGTGCTGCTGCGGCCCGGCGCCGGCTTGGCCGGCCGCGCCTCGGTCTGGCCGTTCGTGGCGTCGGTCGCCCTGCATGACGCCTTCGCGATGACCCCCGGGCATGGCCAGGCGCTCCGGCTCAAATGGCCGAACGACGTCATGCTGGGGGAGCGCAAGCTGGCAGGGATTCTGATCGAGCGCGCACCACCGACCGGGAGCGATGCGGGGTGGCTGGTGCTCGGCTTCGGCGCCAACCTCGCGCGCACGCCCGACCTGGCTGACCGCCCGACCGCTTGCCTCGCCGAACTCGGCGAGACCCCGGCGCCGCGTCGCATCGCCGACCGGTTGCTCGCGGCACTGTCGGCTCGCTGCGAGGCGCTGGATCGGGACGGGTTCGAGGCGGTGCGACAGGCCTGGCTGGCGCGCGCCCATCCGCCCGGCACGCCGCTTGCGGTCCGGACGCCGGCCGGCGAGACCGTCGGATCGTTCGCGTCGATCGCCGAGGATGGCACCTTGCTGCTCGAAGTCGGCGGGTCGCTGGCTCGGATCTCGACCGGCGAGGTCATGCTTGCACCGGCCTCGGGAGGCTGACGCCGATGCTGCTTGTCGTCGATGCCGGCAATACCAATATCGTCTTTGCTCTGCATGACGGCATCGAGTGGCGCGGGATCTGGCGCATCGGCACCGATACCGGGCGAACCTCCGACGAATATGCGGTTTGGCTGCTGACCCTGCTGGGGCATAGCGGCCTCGACCGGACCCTGGTGCACCGCGCCGTGATCGGCACGGTGGTGCCAGCGGCGCTGTATCACCTGCGCCGGCTGTGCCGGGACTGGTTCGATGTCGAGCCGCTGATCGCGTCCGCCCGGCTGGACTGGGGCTTCGAGATCCGCATGGACAACCCGGCCGAGGTCGGGGTGGACCGGCTGGTCAACGGGCTGGCTGGGCACCAGCGCTATGGCGGCCCGCTGATGGTGATCGATTTCGGCACCGCCACGACATTTGATGTGGTGGACCAGGAAGGCTGCTACATTGGCGGCGTCATCGCGCCGGGGATCAGCCTCTCGGTCGAAGCCCTGCACCAGGCGGCCGCGCGGCTGCCGCGCATGGGAGTCGGCCGTCCGCAGGGTCCGATCATCGGGCGCAACACGATCGCGGCCATGCGATCCGGAATCTATTGGGGCTATATCGGCCTGATCGAGGGCATTGCGTCCCGCATCATCGCCGAATGCGGCAGCCCGATGAAGGTGGTGGCGACCGGTGGCCTGGCGCCGCTATTCGCCGAGGGCACCAGCGTAATCGAGCGGACCGACCCCGAACTGACATTGGACGGGCTGCGCCTGCTATCGGCGCGCAACCCGCATCCCACGCAACCTCCCGACAGAACCTCCAACGATTAAAAAAGGCGAATTATGAATGTGTTGAACGGCGACCTGGCCTTCCTGCCTCTGGGCGGGACGGGCGAGATCGGCATGAATCTCAACCTGTATCGATGCGACGGTGCATGGCTGGCGGTCGATTGCGGCATCGGCTTCTCGGGCAACGACAGCCCGGAAGTCGACATCCTGATGCCCGACCCGGGCTTTATCGCGGAGCGGCACCGCGACCTGGTCGGGCTGGTGATCACCCACGCGCACGAGGACCATCTGGGGGCGGTGGCGCATCTGTGGCCGCGGCTGCGCTGCCCGGTCTATGCGACGCAGTTCGCGGCCGCCGTGCTGCGGCGCAAGCTGGGCGAGGCGGGGCTGCTGTCGCAGGTGAAGCTGCATGTGGTGCCGCAGGGCGGGTCGTTCCGGCTCGACCCGTTCGACCTGCGCTTCATCAGCGTGACCCATTCGGTGCCCGAGGCGCAGGCGCTGGTGGTGCGCACCCGGCACGGCATCGTGCTGCATACCGGCGACTGGAAGCTCGACCCGCATCCGCTGGTGGGGCCGCCCACCGATCTCGAGGCGCTGGCCGAGCTGGGTCGGGAAGGCGTGCTGGCGATGGTGTGCGACAGCACCAACGCGATGGTGGAAGGCGAGAGCGGCTCGGAGGCGGATGTGCGCCGCAGCCTGACCAGCCTGGTCGCCGGGATCGACGGCCGCATCGCGGTGACCTGCTTTGCCAGCAACGTCGCCCGCGTCGAGAGCATAGCGCTCGCCGCCGAGGCGGCCGGGCGGTCGGTGGTGGTGGTCGGGCGGTCCCTGCGCAACCTGGAGGCGGCGGCGCGCGATTGCGGCTATCTCGAGCACGTGCCGATGTTCCTGTCCGAGCAGGATGCGGACGACGTGCCGGACGACAACCTGCTGATGATCGTGACCGGCAGCCAGGGCGAGCCGCGCTCGGCGATGTCGCGGATCGCGCTCGACAGCCATCCGAACATCTCGCTCGGCGAGGGCGACACCGTGGTGTTCTCGTCGCGCATGATCCCCGGCAACGAGCGCGCCATCATGCAGGTGCAGGACAACCTGGTGCGCCGTGGCGTGCGGGTCCTGACCGACGCCGACCACATGGTGCATGTCTCGGGCCATGCGGCGCGCGACGACCTGCGTCGGCTGTACGGCCTGGTGAAGCCGCGCTATGCGGTGCCGGTGCATGGCGAGTGGCGGCATCTCGCGGCGCATGCGGCGCTGGCACGCGAGGAGGGTGCGCGGCCGGTGCTGCTCGAGGATGGCGACGTGCTCAGCCTGTCGGGCAATGCCGTCGAGGTGGTCGATAGCGTTCCGGTCGCGAAATTGGCGCTTGACGGCAACCGTGTTCTGCCGATGGAAGGCGGCGTGCTGGCGGCGCGACGCAAGATGCTGTTCAACGGCGTGGTGCTGGGCAGCGTGGTGATGGGGCAGGACGGTCGCTTCCTCGGCGCGCCCAAGGTCAGCGCGCCCGGCCTGCTGGAGCCGGACGACGCCGAGACCGTGCGTGTGACCGCGAGCTTCGCGCAGAACCTGGCGGAACTGTCCGATGCGGTGCGCGCCGACGAGGCCGGGCTGAAGGAGGCGGCGCGCAGTGCGTTGCGCCGCGCCCTCGGACGCAAGCTGCAGAAGCGCCCGATGGTGGACGTGCATCTGCTGCGCGTGTGACACCGCATGGGCTGGTTCACGGGGATCATCCTGTTCGTGCTGATCTGGTGGACGGCGCTGTTTGCGGTGCTGCCGCTGGGTCAGCAGGTGCGGCCCGAGGCGGACGAGGTCTCTGGAGTGCGCGGGTTGCCGAGCCGGCCCCGGATCGGACGCGTCGTCCTGATCACAACGCTGGTTTCCGTGGGGCTGTGGATTGGTTGCGACCTATTAATCAGCAGTAGTTATCTATCGTTTCGACACGGGATCCTGGCATTCGACGGATAGCAGCCAGGCGGCGCCAAATGATCGCCGTGTCGGCAATAACTTTTGCATGATAATCATGCGTTTTATCTGGCTATCTGCAACCGCTTCCGCAATCATTAACGGCAGGACGAGGTCTCCCTCATCCTGCCGTGTGACTAGCGTTTTCTCCCTAAACTTGGCCCACGCGGATGACCAAGTCGTCGCGTGGGCTTTTTTTATGCAAACGCCTGCGGTTTGTCACGCCCTACAAGCCAATAAAGATGCATTCGGATAACGAATTCTCGCGAGCGTTACTTGTGCACTGCGGTATTGTGCGACGCACAATTTGCGTGGAGACAGTAATCAGGGCTTGGGACGGAAATACGTGCATGAGCGCCGTTCCGGTTTCGTGACACGCGGCCAGGCGATGAGGGCGGCATCTCGCGTCGGCGTTCCCCAACCACCGATCCTGCTCTAGGGTCCGCGGCACCCTGTCCGCCGCCCGCCCGAGGTCTGTCCGTCGATGCGCCTGTCCAGAAGCTTCCTGCCCACCCTGAAGGAGAACCCGGCCGAGGCGCAGATCGCCTCGCACCGGCTGATGCTGCGTGCGGGACTGATCCGGCAGACCGCCGCCGGCATCTATGCGTGGCTGCCGGCCGGGCTGCGGGTGCTGCGCAACATCGCCCAGATCGTCCGCGAGGAGCAGGACGCGATCGGCGCCCAGGAGGTGCTGATGCCGACCCTGCAGCCCGCCGAGCTTTGGCGCCGCTCGGGGCGCTACGACGCCTATGGCCCGGAGATGCTGCGCCTCGCCGACCGGCACGAGCGTGACCTGCTGTACGGACCGACCAACGAGGAGATGATAACCGACCTGTTCGGCCAGTCGGTGAAGTCGTATCGCGAGCTGCCGCAGGTGCTGTATCAGATCCACTGGAAATTCCGCGACGAGATCCGACCACGTTTCGGCGTGATGCGCGGCCGCGAGTTCCTGATGAAGGATGCCTACAGTTTCGATGTAGACTACGACGCAGCGGTCGCCACCTACCGGCGCATGCTGCTGGCCTACCTGCGCACGTTCCAGCGCCTGGGCGTGGCCGCAATCCCGATGGTGGCCGATGCCGGGCCGATCGGCGGCAATCTCAGCCACGAATTCATTATCCTCGCACCCACCGGCGAGAGCGGCGTGTTCTATGACGCGGCACTCGAGGAGCAGGACTGGCTGTCGAGCGATGTCGATCTCGAGGACCGCGCGGCCCTCGCTGGCTTCTTTGCGCGTGTGACCACACTCTATGCAGCCACCGACGAGAAGCATGACGCGGCGGCGTGGGCCGAGGTGCCGGTGGCGCGCAGGCGCGAGGGGCGCGGCATCGAGGTCGGGCACATCTTCTATTTCGGCACGAAATATACCGAGGCGATGGGGGTTTCTGTCAGCGGCGCCGACGGTGCCCCGTTGCATCCGGAAATGGGCAGCTACGGCATCGGCGTGTCGCGTCTGGCCGGCGCGATCATCGAGGCGAGCCACGATGAGGCCGGCATTATCTGGCCGGATGCGGTGGCGCCGTTCAGGGCAGTGATCCTCAACCTCAAGCCGGGCGATGCGGCGTGCGACGGGCTGTGCGAGCGGCTGTATGCAGCAGCCCCGGACACGCTGCTGCTCGATGACCGGGCCGAGCGCGCCGGCGTCAAGTTCAACGATGCCGACCTGATGGGGCATCCCTGGCAGGTCATCGTCGGCCCGCGCGGCGCGGCCGCCGGCCGGGTCGAGCTCAAGCGCCGGGCGACCGGCGAACGGACGGAGCTGTCGCCCGAGGCGGCGCTGGCGAGGATCGGGGTGTCCGCGGCAGGTCCGGCCGCCTGATGTTCGGCGCCTTCGAGCGGGCGATCGCCGGGCGCTACCTGCGCGCGCGGCGCGGGGAGCGTTTCGTCTCGGTCATCGCGATCTTCTCGCTGATCGGCATCGCGCTCGGCGTCGCCACGCTGATCATCGTGATGTCGGTGATGAACGGCTTCAAGGCCGACCTGATGAGCCGCATCCTCGGGCTGAACGGCGATCTCAGCATCACCGGCGCCGGCGTGCCGATCCGCAACTACGAGGTCCTGTCCAAGAAGGTTGCAGGCATCGACGGCGTGGTGTCGGCGACACCCCTGGTCGAGGGCCAGGTGCTGCTCAGCGTCGGCAGCTACAGCGCCGGCGGGCTGATACGCGGCATGACGCAGGCGGACCTGCAGCGGCTGCGCGAGATCAGCGGCAACATCATCAGCGGCTCCCTCGCCGATTTCGTGGGCGACGATGCGATCGCAATCGGGGTCACGCTGGCCGAGCGCGCCAACCTGACCATCGGGTCGCACCTGACGCTGGTGTCGCCGAACGGGGCTGCCACCGCGTTCGGCACCATGCCGCGGGTGCGGGCGTACCGCGTCGTCGCGATCTTCGATGCGGGGGTCAACGACTATAACGCGTCGTATGCCTTCCTGCCGCTCGGCGCGGCGCAGGTGTTCTTCCAGATGCCGCAGGCGGTGTCGCTGATCCAGGTGATGACGCGCGACGCGGAGAATGTGCGGCCGGTGACGCGCCGCATCCAAGACGCGCTGCCCGACCAGCCGCTGCGCGTGCTCGACTGGACGCAGAGCAACAACGCGTTCTTCGGCGCAGTGCAGGTCGAGCAGAACGTGATGTTCCTGATCCTGACGCTGATCATCCTGGTGGCGGCGTTCAACGTGGTGTCGTCGCTGATCATGATGGTCAAGGACAAGACGCGCGACATCGCCGTGCTGCGCACCATCGGCGCCGGGCGCGGTGCGATCATGCGGATCTTCCTGATGTGCGGCGCCTCGGTCGGCGTCACCGGAACGCTCCTCGGCACCGGGCTCGGCATCGTGTTCGCGCTCAACATCGAGCATATCCGCCAGGCGCTGCAGTCGATGACCGGCACCAACCTGTTCAATCCGGAGGTGTATTACCTCGAGCACCTGCCGGCCAAGCTGGAATGGCCGCAGGTGATCCAGGTGATCGTCATGGCGCTGGTGCTGTCGCTGCTCGCAACGCTGTACCCGTCCTGGCGCGCGGCGCGCACCGATCCGGTGGAGGCGCTGCGCCATGAGTGAGGGCGCGTCGTCATCGTCGTCGCTGCCGCTGGCGTTGCGTGGGTTGTTCCATGGCTACCAGAGCGGCGACGGACGGCTCGAGGTGCTGCAGGGGGCGGAACTGTCGCTGCGGCCGGGCGAGATCGTGGCGCTGGTGGCGCCGTCGGGCACCGGGAAGTCCACGCTGCTGCATCTGGCGGGCCTGCTGGAGACGCCGCAGGACGGCGCCGTGCTGATCGACGGCCAGGATGCCGGGCGGCTGCCCGATCGCGAGCGCACCGCGATCCGGCGCACCGCGATCGGCTTCGTCTATCAGTTCCACCACCTGCTCGCCGAGTTCACTGCGCTCGAGAACGTGGTGCTGCCGCAGATGATCGGCGGCGGCGCGCGGCGCGCGGCGCGGGTGCGGGCGGAAGGGCTGCTGCGCGCCTTCGGCCTGGGCCACCGCATGGACCACCTGCCCGGCAAGCTGTCCGGCGGCGAGCAGCAGCGAGTCGCGATCGCCCGCGCGCTGGCCAATCGTCCGCGGGTGCTGCTGGCGGACGAGCCGACCGGCAATCTCGATGTCGCGACCGCGGACCAGGTGTTCGACGAGCTGCTGCGGGTGGCCCGCGAGGAGGGCCTCGCCGGCCTGATCGCGACGCACAACACCGAGCTAGCCCGACGCATGGACCGCATCGTCACCCTCAGGGATGGCCGCATCGTCGCGGTTGCGTGACACGAGGAGCCTGCAACCCGCGACGGGGCCGCTGGTTGCGGCAGCATGACGGATGACGAAACCGAAGCACGAGCGCAGGCGAAGGCGGCCCGGCTGCACTATGTCAGCGCGCGCAAGCCTGGCTTCACCCGCGAGGCCGCAGAGAACGGGTTTCGCTACCGCGATCCGAAAGGCGGGATCGTAACCGACGAGGCCGTCATCGCGCGGCTGCGAAAGCTGGCGATCCCGCCCGCCTACCGCGATGTCTGGATCTGCGCCGACCCGAAGGGGCATCTGCAGGCGGTGGGTCGCGATGCCCGCGGACGCCTGCAATATCGCTACCATCCGGATTGGCGCCTGGTGCGTGACGAAGCCAAGTTCGGCAAGATGCTGCTGTTCGGCCGCAAACTGCCGGAACTGCGCGCCCGCGTCGGCGAGGATCTGGCGGAGCGGGGACTGACCCGGCGTCGGGTACTGGCCACCGTGGTGACGCTGCTGGAACGCACCCTGGCCCGGGTCGGCAACGAGGAATACACCCGCACCAACAAAAGCTTCGGTCTGACCACGCTGCGCAACCGACACCTCAAGGTCAAGGGCGAGGCGCTGACCCTCGATTTCCGCGCCAAGCACGGCGTCCAGCAGCGTGTCGAGGTACGCGACCGCCGCATCGCCGGCATCATGAAGAAGCTGCAGGATATCCCGGGCCAGGACCTGTTCCAGTATCTCGACGAGGATGGTGGCCGGCACACGATCACCTCGTCCGACGTGAACGAGTATCTGCATGAGATCACCGGTGAGGACATCACCGCCAAGGACTTCCGGACATGGGCTGCGACAAATCTCGCGGCCCTTGCCCTGCGCCAGTTCGAGCAGTACGACACCCAGTCGGTGGCGAAGAAGAATGTGCTGCGCGCGGTCGAGAGCGTGGCCAAGATGCTCGGCAACACGCCGTCGATCTGCCGGAAATGCTATATCCATCCGGCAGTTTTCGATGGCTATCTCGACGGCAGCCTGGCGGCCACGCTGAAGCAGCGCGCGGAAGCGGCCCTCGATGCGAAGCATGCGTCGCACGCGCTGACCGCGGACGAGGTGGCGGTGATGGCATTCCTGAGCCGTGGCCTGGACGAGCCGGCGCGCGGCCACGAAGGCGACGTCAAAGTCAGCGCTGCCTGATCACGGCAATGGAGCGTAAATTTGATCAGGCCAGCGCGATGCAGACCGCTACGGCAGTGGTCGTCATGTGGCTGATGGAGAGCTGGCATCCCAGGTAGGTCGGGCGACCCGCGGCATCCCAGCAGACTTCGACCTGGGAGAGCTGACCAAGCGTAGCCTTGGCCCGTCCTGCCTTGATGATTGCTTCCTTCGCGGCCCAGACCCCGCACAGCGAGGCCCGGCTTTCTGCCTGCCTGATGCAGTGCGAGATCTCAGCAGGGGTGAAGTTGTCCTTGTAGAACGGATGTTCGCGATAGTCCTCGGCACAAGGCAGGTTCCGGACCTCCTCGATATCGATGCCGACACCGAGAATGGCCGCCGTCGCTCCTGGCGCAGCGGATACCCCAACGGGCTCAGCATTGGATGCCGGGAGTGTCTGCGGTTGTCCGCCGTCGAGCAGGTCGGCAATACGAAAAGGTTTGCCCGAGACGACCGGACGCAGGGAGATTGGATAGCTCTGTTTTCGGGACCAGGATGCAAATGCGGCACGCTGGATCGATCGCAGGCGCACCGGACGGTCCGACGAGAGTGTTTCCCCTGTCAGTCGAGACAGGTACGCGACAACCTCGCCGGTTGCCGAGCTACCATCCATTCCAGCAACTCCCGCAGCACAGGACGTCGTGGCCGCTACCGTCGAGCGTGCGCATCAAGCCCTTCCCACCATATTTTCCAGCGGCCTCCAGGGCTGAGCGACCACAATAAGCGCATTCCGCCTTTCCCTTCGCAATCGGCCGGTCGCGGGCGGCAAAGCTCTTCAGGCGGTCACGCAGGTCAGCCAGGAAGCTTGCGACCTCACGGCCCTCGGTGACGCGATGGTCGAAGCCGGCATAGAGCTGGTAGCCGATGTCCGTGTTGTGCGTGATGCCGATGATGCAACTCTGTCCGCGCGGAAGCAGCGGCAGCATGAAGCACAGACCGTCAGCCGACAGATCAGTGATCGTGAACGTCGATCGCGACAGTTCCGTGGCGGTCAGCTGGTTTGCCGCATACCGCTCGGCCGCGTCCGCGATGCTTGCCGACAGCTCCGGAAGGCTGGCACGATCGGCATTGGAAATTCCGAACACCACGAGGCGGCCGCCGCCATCGAATGCCAGGCCGGCATGCACGTCCGCATGCTCAGTGACGTTGCCATCCTCGTAAAAGGCATTGAGCTTCGGAAACTTCCGCATCAAGCGGGCTGCCTCGTAGATCACGAGGTCGGTGATGCGGCCACTAAGAAGATCGTCCTGTTCCCGCTCGATGGCGAGATCGCCCAGACCAATGCCAAGAACGGAAAGCATCGAGTTCGCAGCGCCGTTGCCCAGAACGTCGATCTCGACACGCTTGCGCGGCGTGACCGGCGCACCAGAGGCTACCGGAGTTGAAACTCTGGGCGCGGACGGGACTGCAACCGGCGGCCTGGCGCCTTCAGGAGCTTGTGCCGGCTTGGTCGGCTGGACAAGCGCCCTGACGTCGGCGGCCGTCACGAACGGCTTGACGAATTGTTCTGCCGAAAGGCCATACTCGGCGACCAGGACCGCCGCCGCGAGCGAAAACCGCGGGGCCGCCGGTGGAGCCCGGGGATCAAGAGTGTACGGCTGCACAGGGACCGTGGTCACCGATGCAGCCGGACGCTCCGCCTCGGCTACAATCGCCGGCGCGGGCGACGGCGCCTGATCCGTGACCGGCTCGGGTGTCGATGCGGCGGGAGCGGACGCTGTCGACGGCGTCAAAATCCGGGCGATCGGCACTCCGAAGTGCACGGTCTGACCGTTCGCAAGCGCGTGGCTTAGGATGCCTGCAGCCGGGGCGGTAACCTCCTGGGTCGCTTTGGAGTTCTCGATGTCGAACAGGAGTTCGCCCTCTTCGACCGCCTGGCCCGATGCCACCCGAATTGCCACCACCAGAGCGGTCTCATCATTCGCAGTCTCGCGTTCGAGAAGAATGTCGGTGTCGCTCATGCCCCCGGCCTGCACAATGCCAGGACCGCCTCGCAGATATCGTCTATGCTCGGCAGGGCAGCCGCCTCAAGCGCCGGAGCCGAGGGTACTGGCACCGGCCGGGCGGAGACTCTAGCCGCCTTGAAAGCCTGTCCCGAACGCTCATGCAATCGCGCAATTGCTTCGGCGCCGACGCTTCCAAAGCCGGCACCCTCTTCTATGACAACCAGGCACTGCGTATGCTGCAGGCACTCGATCAGTGGTTCGAGGTTGAACGGACTGAGACCGACCGGAGCCACCAGTTCGGGGATCTGGTCGGTCCGCTCAAAGATCTCGACCAAGCTGTCGGCCACGAACCGCGCCATACCCCCATAGGCCATGAGGGTCACGGTGGCGCGTCCGTCCGCCGCTCGAACCCGAACCGTGGGCAGGGTGGCGTTGTCCATCTCGACCAGCATGCCGTCGGGGGCGACGAACGTGCGCGCCGTGTAGTCGCTCTTGTTCTCGAGAAGGAGCACTGGACTGCGCAGCGTCCGCAGGCAGTCCAATTGCGCCGCTGCCTGTACTAGAGAGTTCAGGCTGATTGTGCAGACATTGTCGATGCCGATCAGGAATCGTTCCAGCGACTGCGAATGGGTTGGGCCATAGCCTCGTCGGCCTCCCATCGGTGTCCGGACGATCACGGGACACTGCACGTTTGCGTTGTAGATATGGAAGAACTTCGATGCGTTGTTGATGATCTGGTCGAAAGCGTAGGTGATGAAGTCGCCGAACATGATTTCAACAAACGCGCGTCGGCCGGTGATCGCAAGCCCGATCCCGACGCCGGTAATCGCCGCTTCGCTGATCGGTGTCGTGCGGGCCCGGGTCGCATGGGCGGAGGTTAGGCCCTTGGCGATCTTGAACGCTCCGCCGTACGGATCCTCGATATCCTCGCCGATGAACATCGACGTTTCGTCGTTATCTAGCCAGCCGCGGTAGAAGCCATTGAGCTGCTGTGCAACGCGCTGGCCGGCGTCCGCAGTTGTGGCGACGGTCTGCCACTCCGACGGTCTCCCAGCCGGGAATGCCGGCAGCTGGTCGGCGAAATACGCATCCGGCCTGTGGGCAGGCTTGGCGAGAGCAAGCTTGATGTAGTCCTCGGCCTCCTTGACGTACTCGTCATAGCAGGATCTGAAACCATCATAGTCCTGCACGGCGAGGGTCGCGGGATCCCGCGCGCGGAACCACTCGATCTCCCTGCGGTCGCGACCGTCGTCGCCCTTGGAATGCGGATTGAGCCGATAGGTCGTCAGCGCCAGGAAGGTGGGCTGAGAGGTCGCCCGCGCGGTCTCCATGCAGGATTCCAGCACAGCGTCCAGGTTCGGCAGATCCCAGGTATCCGCCACCGCCGAGAGCACGGCGAAACCAGCAGCGCGCGCCGCAATGGTTCCGGAAACGGCACGGCCCTGGGCAGTGGACTGGCTGTAGAAGTTGTTCTCGCAAATCAAGACATGCGGGAGGCTCCATAACGAGGCGAGGTTGAGTGTCTCGTAGACAACGCCTTCACCAAGCGTTCCCTCGCCGAGATAGGAGACGACGACGCCGCCATTGTCCTTCAGCTTGCGGTCGAGAGCCACGCCGGCGGCGACCGGCAGCAGGCCGCCTTGTTGACCGTTCGAGATGAAGTTCTCGGCCCAAAGATGCTGGCTGCTGCCGATCCCGGCGCAGACGCCATCGCCATTGCCGACAAGTTCGTCGATCAGCCCCCGCCAGTTGCCGGTGGACGCGATGAAATGGCCATGGCACCTATGGTTCGAGGTGACAAAATCATCGGCGCGCAGGTGCTTGCGCAGCATCGCACCAGAGAATTCCTGCCCAATGCAGGTGTGGATCGTGCCGTGCAACTTGCCCTTGCCGAACAGTTCGTAGAGCGAGTTCTCGACCGCCCGGATCCGGAGCGCACATTGCACGGTCGACTTGTTCTTGATGTCGCTTATGAAGCGATGAGCTCCGACGAGCCCTCGTCCGGCGCAATCGCGTCCGACATCAACAGCAGATGCCGGAATCTCTATTTTCGGTAATGCCGTCTTCAAAGTCACAGGCACGGGCATACCTCGGGTTGCTCAAGGTTAAGTTACCAGCCAAAGTCAGTCGAAGCAAACCTAAAGTCGATCTACTGTGCCGAAGGAGGATCATGCGAGCGTAATAGATGGGGGGCGAGCCAGTCGCGTCTTGCGTGTTGCGCCAATTATCAATCTTTTATTGTAGAGATGGAACCTCGCGTTGATGTTATTTTATTGTAGGATGCGATGTATCGCTCGTCAGCAGGATCACTGCCCCACAGATAGTAGGCCTGAGCCAGTCTTGGCGTCATCGTAGTTTGGAGGCATGCAGGTGAGTGACTACCCCTTCCGCGTTTTGAGCGCGGCCATCGGCAGCGAACTGCTTCCGGCATCCTGGCGCACCAGGCTTCTGCGCGCGGCGGGCTTTGCCGTTTCGCCCCGGGCAACGCTCTGGTCGGGTGTATCGCTACGGTCCAAGCGGATTACCATCGGGTCCGGTGTCTTCATCAATGTCGGTTTCTATCATGACGGCTACGACCAGCTGACCATCGGCGATCGTGTCCGTATCGGGCCCTATGTCCGTGTCATCACCGCGACCCACGAAATCGGGCCGCCGCATCAGAGGGGTCTGATCGAGGTGGTGGGCAGACCAGTCACGATCGAGGAGGCGTGCTGGATTGGAGCCGGCGTCACCATCCTGCCCGGCGTAACGGTTGCACGGGGATGCGTGTTGGCAGCGGGTGCGGTGCTGTATGAGAGCACTGCGCCCGACGGGCTCTATGCCGGCAATCCGGCCGCCCGAGTCAAGGATCTGGACATGTGATGCGCGCGACCCGGTTACTCGGTCGGGCCAGCGCCATCCGAGGGTGCGTCTGGCGCCAGGATCGTGAGGCAACGCTTGTGAAAGAACAGCATCATGCCATGCGCCTTCCAGGAGTACGGGGCCGGCTCGATGAACCGCCCGGCCGGGAAGTCCATCGTGCCGGCCACGGCCGCGGGCTGCGGCAACTGGAACAGCATCGTGTCGGACAAGGCTCGGCCACGGCGCCAGTCCAGACTGTGCGTCGCGATGGTGGCCGTCATCATGCGCATGTCATGCAGGATCGGGGGCACGCGGGGGGCCGTCCCGATCAGGCAGGCGAGCAGCAGGGCTGCCGGTCCGAAACCCGCCGCGCGGGTACCGACCGGCCTTGCCCGCACTGAGGCGACACCGAGGGCCGACAGCATCAGCACGCCCCAGCACTGGCGCAGGCTCTCGTGGCGTTCGCAGCAGCCCTGCCCGAACTGGTGCCAGGCGGCGGCGGCGGTGATGCAAGCGGCGAGCGGCAAGGCGATGGCGCAGGCGAGAAGTGCGCGCGCATCCGGGCGTTGGCCTGCCGCGCACCAGCGCACGCCGAGCAGGAAGGCCAGCTTTGCCGGCCAGAACGCGCCCGCCTCGCGGCACAGGTCGGGGAGCGCCGCCCGCAGGCTCTGCAGCAGGGTCAGGTGGCCGGCGGCTTCGGACGAGGCCATGCGGTGGTGGGCGACCTCCCAGAAGACGAAGCCGGCGACGCCAAGGCCGGGGAGTCCGAGGATCAGCGCCATGCCCGCCCTGCGCCAGCGCAGCGCAGCCAGGGACGGCGCCAGCAGCGTCGCCAGGCACGCGCCTGCTTCGCTGCACGCGGCGCAGGCGGCAAGGGCCCCCGAAACCGCGACCGTGCCCGGCCAGGTGTCGAAGCGCCCGTCGATGAGCAGGAACACCGCCAGGCTGCTCATCGCCAGGGTGGAGACGTAGGCGACCGCGCCGGCCGGCCAGTAGAACATCTGGCCGACCGGGTGGCCGAGCAGGAACAGGCAGCAGGCCGCGAGGCCGATCAGCACCCTGGGCCAATGCCACCGCCGCATGCCGGCCAGGGTGGAAGCGAACAGCAGCGTCCACAGCAGGGCCAGGAACGGCACCGTCAGCGGGCGCTGCAGCGACGCCGCGAGCCGGCCATAGAGGTAGAACACGGTCTCGGAGAGCGGCCGCGGGCTCCAGCCGGCAATCCGCGCGTTCCACAGATAGGCGAGGCGATACTCGCGCGCGAAGGCGGCGCAGATGAAGTCGTCGCCCTGCCACTGCGCCTCCGGCAGCAGGGCCGCGTGCAGGCCCAGGATCGCGAGCATGACGGCGGCGGCCGGGATTGCGAGTCGCGGCAGGATCATCCTGGGCATGGCTTCCGGTTAGCACGCGCCGGTGGGCCGGGCGCCGGTGGCGATGCTACAGTTGCCGCATGCCGATTGCCGACTTCGTTCATCTGCGCGTCCACTCCGCATACTCGCTGAGCCAGGGGGCGATCCGGGTTCCGGACATCGCGGCGCTGGCGCAGGCCGAAGCAATGCCGGCGGTGGCCATCGCCGATACCGGCAACCTGTTCGGGGCGCTCGAATTTTCCCAGTACTGCAGCGGGCGCGGGGTGCAGCCGATCATAGGATGCCAGATCTCGCTGGCCGCCCGCCACGGCCGGCCAGGGGCGGTGCCGGAGCCGGTGGTGGCGCTGGCGCGTGACGCACAGGGGCTCGACAACCTGCAGAGGCTCTCCTCGCTGGGGTTTCTGCACAGCGATCCGGCCGATCCATGCGTAGGGCTGGGGACACTGTGCGCGCATGCCGCGGGCTTGATGCTGCTGACCGGCGGCACCCGCGGGCCGGTCGCGCGCCTGCTCGCGGAGGGCCAGCAGGACGAGGCCGAGCGGCTGCTGGCGATCCTGAAGGAGGGCTTCGGCGACCGGCTGGTAATGGAGTTGCACCGGCACGGCTTGCCCGTGGAGGCCGCGATCGAGCCCGGCCTGGTGACGCTCGCCGACCGGTTCGCGCTGCCGCTGGTGGCGACCAACGAGTGCTTCTTCGCGACGCCGGAGATGCACCAGGCGCACGATGCGCTGCTCTGCATCGCCCAGGGCCGCACGCTCGCCGAGCGCGAGCGCTGGCGCGTCACGCCGGAGCACTGGTTCAAGCCGGCCGCCGCCATGCGCACCCTGTTCGCCGACCTGCCGGAGGCCTGCGACAATACACTGGCGATCGCCCGGATGTGCGCGGTGATGGTCGAGACCCGCAAGCCGCTGCTGCCGGTTTGTCCCAAGGTACGCATCGGCACCACCGAGGACGAGACGCTGCGCGCGATGGCGGCCGAAGGGCTCGCCGCACGGCTCGACACCATGCGGGCGGATGCCGGAACACGCGCGCAGTACGAGGCGCGGCTGGCGTTCGAGCTCGACGTGATCGCGAAGATGGGGTTTGCCGGCTACTTCATGATCGTCGCCGACTTCATCCAGTGGGCGAAGGCGCAGGGCATTCCGGTCGGGCCGGGGCGCGGTTCGGGCGCCGGGTCGCTCGCTGCCTGGGCGCTCACCATCACCGATCTCGATCCGATCCCGTTCAACCTGCTGTTCGAGCGCTTCCTCAACCCCGAGCGCGTGTCGATGCCGGATTTCGACATCGATTTCTGCCAGGACCGGCGCGACGAGGTGATCGCCTATGTCCGCCGCGAATATGGCGGCGACCGCGTGGCCCAGATCATCACCTTCGGCAAGTTGCAGGCGCGCGCCGCGATCCGCGATGTCGGGCGCGTGCAGGGATTGCCGTTCGGCATGGTCAACAAGGTTGCCGAGCTGATCCCGAACAATCCGGCCAAGCCGGTGACGCTGAAGCAGGCGATCGACGGCGAGCCGCGCCTGCAGGAAATGCGCGACGGCGACGAGGCAACGGCGCGGCTGATGAACACCGCGCTGCAGCTCGAGGGGCTGTACCGGCATGCCAGCACCCATGCCGCCGGCGTGGTCATCGGCGACCGGGACCTGGTCGAGCTGGTGCCGCTCTATCGCGATCCGAAGAGCGACATGCTGGTCACCCAGTTCAACATGAAGTTCGTCGAACAGGCCGGCCTGGTGAAGTTCGACTTTCTTGGCCTCACCACGCTGACCATCCTGCAGCGCGGCGTGCAGATGCTGCGCAAGCTCGGCACCGATGTGGATCTCGCGATGCTGCCGCTCGACGATGCCCGCACCTACGCGATGCTGTCGAAGGGCGACACCGGCGGGGTGTTCCAGTTCGAGGGCGCCGGCATGCGCGACGTGCTGAAGCAGATGCGCCCGACGCGGCTCGAGGACCTGATCGCCGCGGTGGCGCTGTATCGTCCCGGGCCGATGGCGAACATCCCGGACTATTGCCGGCGCAAGCACGGCGAGCCGTGGCAGCCGCCGCACGAGGAACTGCGGGAGATCCTCGGCGAGACCTACGGCATCATGGTCTACCAGGAGCAGGTGATGCAGATCGCCCAGAAGATGGGCGGCTACAGCCTGGGGGCTGCCGACCTGTTGCGTCGTGCGATGGGCAAGAAGATACGCGCCGAGATGGACACCCAGCGCGCGGTCTTCACCGAGGGCGCGGTGGGACGCGGCATCGATCGCGACAAGGCGGTCGAGGTGTTCGAGCTGATGGCGAAGTTTGCCGATTATGGCTTCAACAAGTCGCATGCGGCGGCGTACGCGCTGGTCTCGTACCAGACCGCCTGGATGAAGGCGAACCATCCGGTGGCGTTCCTCGCCGCCTGCATGTCGCTGGCGCGCGAAAAGACCGACAAGCTGGCGGCCCTGCGCCAGGAGGCCGAACGGCTCGGGGTGCGCGTGCTGCCGCCGGACATCAACCGGTCGGCTGCGGATTTCACCGTCGAGGTATCCGACGACGGCACCCAGTCGATCCGCTACGCGCTGGCGGCGATCAAGAAGGTAGGGCTGGGTGCGATGCAGGCGGTGGAGACTGCGCGCGGCCAGAAGCCGTTCCGCGATCTCGCGGATTTCGCGGCGCGCGTCGAGCCGCGCCAGATCAACAAGATGCAGATCGAGAACCTCGCCAAGTGCGGCGCCTTCGACAGCCTCGATGCCAACCGGGCGCGCGTGTTCATGGGGGCGGAAACCATCCTGCGTCGCGCGCAGGCGCGGGCGGAGGAGGTGTCGAGCGGCCAGATCGGGCTGTTCGGCGGCGCCGGGAAGGCAGAGACGCTGCGGCTGCCCGACGTGGCCGACTGGCCGGAGATCGAGCGGCTCGGGCTGGAGGCGGAGGCGGTCGGCTTCCACCTGACCGCGCATCCGCTGGATAGCTACGGGCCGCTGCTGCGCCGACTGGGTGCCACCCGTTGCACCGGGCTGGAGGCGGCGGCCGCGGCGGGCATCGGCCGGGTGAAGATCGCGGGCTGCGTGGTCGATCGCAAGGAACGGCCGACGCGCACCGGCGGACGCATGGCCTGGGTGCGCATCTCGGACACCTCCGGCAGCACCGAGGTGACCTTGTTCTCCGAGGTGCTGGGCAAGTCGCGCGACATCCTGGTGGCGGGGCGCGCGGTGCTGGTGACGGCCGACCTGCGCCTGGAAGGCGAGATGTTGCGCATCACCGCGGCCGATGTCGTGGACCTGGATCGTGCCGCGGCCGAGGTGGGTGCGGAGATGCGCATCTGGCTCGACCGGCCGGAAGCGTTGGCGCCGCTGAGTGCAATCCTCGGGCGCGAGCGGGGCGGCAAGGGGCGGGTGATCCTGCTGCCCTGCCTCGACGACGTCCAGGACCTGGAGGTCTCGCTGCCGGAGCCGTACATGGTGACCCCGCGGCTGGCCCAGGCGCTGAAGCTGGTGGCGGGTGTCGCACGCATCGAGGAGCGCTGAACGAGTGAAGCGGATTGCTGCAGGCGCGCTCGACGTCGCGTATTTCGAGACCGGTCCGGCGGATGGAGAGCCGGTCATCCTGCTGCACGGCTTCCCCTACGACGCGCATGCCTATGACGAAGTGGCCGCGATGCTGGCGGCTGCCGGGAAGCGCTGCGTCGTGCCGTTCCTGCGCGGCTACGGGCCGACCCGCTTCCTGAGCGACGACACCATGCGGTCCGGTCAGCAGGCGGCGCTGGGTGCGGACCTGAAGGCCCTGATGGACGCGCTCGACCTGCCGAGCGCCATGCTGGCGGGCTATGACTGGGGCGGCCGGGCAGCGTGCATCGTCTCGGCTTTGTGGCCCGAGCGCGTGCGCGGCCTGCTGAGCTGCGGCGCGCCATACAACATGCACAACGTCCGCATTGCGCATCGGCCGGAAGCGCTGGATCGCGAAAGCCGGCACTGGTACTGGTTCTACCTGAACTCGGAACGCGGCCGTTCGGCACTCGTCGAGGACCGGCGGGGGCTCAGCCGGTTCCTGTGGCGTCAGTGGTCGCCGGCGTGGGACTACAGCGAGGCGATGTTCGAGCGAACGGCTGCAAGCTTCGACAACCCGGACTTCGCCGCGGTCGTGATCCACTCCTACCGCTACCGGATCGGCGAGGTCTCGGGTGATCCTGACCTCGAGGACCTGGAACAGCGGCTGGCGGTGCAGCCGGCGATCACCGTTCCTGCATCGGTGCTGCTTGGCGGCAACGACGGAGTCGATCCACCGCAGCCCCATGAGAGCTATGTCATACATTTCCCGCAAGGCGTCCGGCACCAGGTCCTGCCCGGGATCGGCCATAACCTTCCGCAGGAGGCGCCGCGGGAATTCGCGGATGCCGTCCTTGCACTCCGCCAGAGGATCGTCTGATCGACGGGGTTCCCCGGTCGACGCCGCCAGCATCCGCAACGGCGTCCGGTCTGCCATCCAGCTTGCGGGCAGGACCAGCCGTTTGTCAGCTCCGCAGTCCCCGCATCGTCAGGCTTTGCGCATTCAACTCCGGCAGGCGGCCCGGATCCCGCACCACCAGTTCCGCCACGGCCACGGCGCGGGCTAGCTCTGCCTCCGTCATGTGCCGGATTGCCGGACGCCGCACCACCGTATCCCACCGCCGACCCAATGCCGTATCCAGGCACACCCGCATGAAGCAATGGTCGAAACGGATCGGCCAGTCTTGCTCGCCGGCCATCTCCGGCAGGGTGTGCCGCGTCAGCGCGAGCCAGCGCGACAACAGCAACTCGCGCGACGTTCCCTCGGTCCCTGACAGCAGCGGTAGGTTCGTGCCACGGTCGATCGAGGTCATCGCTGCGAGTTTTCGAGGTTGTGGTTGCGTTGGCTTGAGGGATCGTCGCGTTCTGCACAGGTCGTGTCGACAGCGATCGGTCGACGAGCAACTCGCCCGGCAAGTGCCGCTCCGAGACGTCCGGGCGGGGAGACGGTCGTCGGTCGATTACGTGCCATCGCGCTGAGGATCTCCCATATGGGGGCGATGACCTTCAAACCCGTCCTCACCCGAAACGCGGCACTTGATCATCTGGTGGCAGTCGTGCCTCGCTTGGGCGATGCCTACGCGGCGCATCGGAATACCGACCTGGGACCGAAGGGGACGGCCACCACGGCCGTCCTGTCGCCATACCTGCGCCGCCGGCTGCTTCTCGAGGAGGAGGTAGCCGGGGCTGCCCTGGCGGCTCACGGTCCCGGGAAGGCGGGGAAATTCGTCGAGGAAGTCTTCTGGCGGTCCTACTTCAAGGGCCACCTGGAAACCCACCCGTCGGCCTGGACCCGCTACATGGAGGCAGTGGGGGCCGAACGCGAGCGCATCGCCGCGAATGCCGGCCTGCGGCGGGGCTTCGAGAACGCGGTCGCGGGTAACACCGGGATCGACGGTTTCGACGACTGGGCCCGCGAACTCGTGGACAACGGCTGGCTGCACAACCATGCGCGGATGTGGTTCGCATCGATCTGGGTGTTCACCCTTCGCCTGCCGTGGGTGCTCGGTGCCGACTTCTTCCTGCGACATCTGCTGGACGGGGATCCGGCCAGCAATACCCTGTCCTGGCGCTGAGTGGCCGGGCTGCATACCCGCGGCAAGGCCTACGCCGCCCGAGCGGAGAACATCCGGCGCTACACCGACGGCCGGTTCTCGCCGAGGGACCTGAACGAGAAGCCCGAGCCCTTGCAGGAAATCGACCCGCCCACCCTGGCAAGGCTGCGGCCCGCAGATCCCGCGCCGGCCGGAGACGTCGCACTGCTTCTGCACCTGGACGACCTGCACCCGGAGAGCCTGAAGCTGGGCCGGGCTCGGGTCGTACGCGTCGGCGGACTGGTCGCGCATGCACCCGATGCCTCCGAACAGGTGCGGCAAGCCGACCGGGAGGCCATGGCGGATGCGCTGGCGCGGGCCGGACAGCATTTCGGCTGCGGCGCGGCAGTGACGGCGCCTGGGTGGGAGGACGGGCTGCCGGTCGTCACCGCCTGGACACCGGTCGGGCCATCCGCCAATGCCCTGCCACCGGGCTGCCTGCGGGTGCGTCGGGGATGGGACGAGTTGACCTGGCCCCACGCGACACGCGGCTATTTCCAGGTGAAGACCGCGATCCCGGAGATCATGCGCACGATGTCCCTCGGCTAGGTGAGGTCGTCCATGCGGCGGCGTTCCGGCCCTAGAGACCGCTGATCCGGACCTTCACGTCACCGATGCCATGCACATGGCCTTCCAGCAGGTCGCCGCGTTGGACCGGGCCGACGCCCGCCGGCGTACCGGTGAAAATCAGGTCGCCCGCCTGCAGCCGCACCAGGCGCGAGAGAAACATGATGGTCTCGGCGAGCGGCCAGATCATGTCGCCGATGTCGCCCTGCTGGCGGATGACGCCATTCACCCGCAGCGTGATCGCCCCGCGCCCGGCCTCCCCGACATCCGCCGCCGGCACCAGCAGCCCGATCGGGGCCGAGTGGTCGAACCCCTTGGCCATGTCCCAGGGGCGGCCCTGCTTCTTGGCAGTCGCCTGGATGTCGCGACGGGTCATGTCGAGGCCGACGCCGTAGCCCCACACATGGTCCAGCGCGTCCTCCACGGCGATGTCGCTGCCGCCGGAACGCAAGGCCGCCACCAGCTCGATCTCGTGGTGCAACTCGTCGGTGCCGGGCGGGTAGGGCATGTCCGCACCGCCCGCCAGCAGCGCGTCGGACGGCTTGCTGAAGAAGAATGGCGGCTCGCGGTCGGGGTCGGCCCCCATCTCGCGCGCATGCTCGGCGTAGTTCCGGCCGACGCAATAGACCCGGCGCACCGGAAAAGCGGCGCCGATCGTGGTCGGCAGCAGGATGGCGGGCGGGACCGGGATCACGGTGGTCTGGCTCATGCCCGGAGCATATCAGATCGGCTTTGGCCCGCACCTCCCCAGCGCTTGCTTTCGGCGCATAACCCGGCCATATGGCGCCGTCCGCGAGGCTGTGCCCCAAGGCATGGCCCGTCGGAAAATTCGCACGCGGGGCGGCTCTGGTGTCCGGATGGACAATAGCCCCGCGGAGGCACAACCAGAAGGAAAGGACACGCCGATGGCGATGCCCGACTATACGCTCCGTCAGCTTCTCGAAGCCGGTGTCCATTTCGGCCACCACACCCGCCGCTGGAACCCCCGGATGGCGCCGTACCTGTTCGGCATCCGCAACCAGGTCCACATCATCGACCTGCAGCAGACCGTGCCGATGCTGGATCGCGCGCTGCGCGCGGTGCGTGACACGGTCGCCAATGGCGGACGCGTGCTGTTCGTCGGCACCAAGCGTGCCGCCTCGGAGCATGTGGCGGATGCGGCCAAGCGCTGCGGCCAGTATTACGTCAACCATCGCTGGCTCGGTGGCATGCTGACCAACTGGAAGACCATCACCGGCTCGATCAAGCGCTTGCGCCAGATCGAGGAGATGCTCTCTGGCGACACCCAGGGCCTTACCAAGAAGGAGATCCTGGAGATCACCCGCGACCAGGAGAAGCTGGAGCGCTCGCTGGGCGGCATCAAGGAGATGGGCGGCCTGCCGGACATCCTGTTCATCATCGACACCAACAAGGAGAAGTTGGCGGTCGAGGAAGCCACCAAGCTCGGCATCCCGGTGATCGCGGTGCTCGACAGCAACTCGGATCCGGTCGGCGTGACCTACCCGATCCCGGGCAACGACGATGCGATCCGCGCCATCACCATGTATTGCGACCTGATCGCCTCCGCGGTGCTGGACGGCATCAGCGCCGAGCTTGGCGCGTCGGGCCAGGATTACGGTGCTGCCGAGGAGCTGCCGATCGAGATGGCGCCCGAGGTCTCGGCCGCAGAGCTGCAGGGTGACGTGCCCGGCCAGGGTGATGCTTCAGCCCCGGCGTCCGGGATCCATGCCGCCGAGGTTCCGGTCGCCGAGGCCCACGCCGCTCCGGCGGAGTGAGCCGGACCTGAACCAGCGCCGGGACGCGATCGCGCGTTCCGGTTGAATTTGTCGAAGCCGTGATCACGCCCGGCCGGTTCGTCGGCAGGGCGTGATCCGTGCTTGAGGAGAGAGGCCGATGGCCGAGATCACCGCTGCCCTGGTGAAGGACCTGCGCGAGAAGACCGGCGCGGGCATGATGGACTGCAAGAAGGCGCTGAACGAGACCGGCGGCGACGTCGAGCAGGCCAGCGACTGGCTGCGCAAGAAGGGCCTGGCCGCCGCCGCCAAGAAATTCGGGCGGGTCGCCGCCGAAGGGCTGGTTGGCGTTGCCTCCGGTCCGCGCATCGCTGCCATGGTCGAGGTCAATGCCGAGACCGACTTCGTGGCGCGCAACGAGAGCTTCCAATCGTTTGTCGAGAGCGTGGCGCAGATCGCGCTGCAGATCGGCGACGATCTCGAGGCGATCAAGACCGCCTTGCTGCCGACCGGGCGCAGCGTCGCCGACGAGATCACCCACCTGATCGCGACCATCGGCGAGAACATGTCGCTGCGCCGCGCGCGCGTTCTGCGTGTGCCGTCTGGCGTGGTCGCGACCTATGTGCATGGCGCGCTGCGTCCGGGCCTGGGCAAGATCGGCGTGCTGGCGGCGATCGAGGCGCCGAGCGAGAGCGATGCGCTCGAGCTGCTCGGCCGCCAGATCGGCATGCATGTCGCGGCGACCAGCCCGAGCGCGCTCGACGTCGATGCCGTCGATCCGGCGGCGCTGGAGCGTGAGCGCGCGGTGCTGACGGAAAAGGCGCGTGCCACCGGCAAGCCCGACGCGATCATCGAGAAGATGGTCGATGGCCAGCTGCGCAAGTTCTACGAGGAGGTCGTGCTGCTCGAGCAGGTCTGGGTGCATGACGGCGAGAGCCGGGTGAAGGCGGTGGTGCAGAAGGCCGGCGCCAGACTGGCGGCGTTCGACCGCTTCAAGCTCGGCGAGGGCATCGAAAAGGAGAGCAGCGACTTCGCCGCCGAGGTCGCTGCGGCGTCAGGCGTGAAGAAGGATCCTGACCCGGCCTGATCAGGCAGGAGTTCATTTGGGCAAAAGGCGGGGGCATCCATGGAGTGGGAAGCTTCCGCCCTTGTGCTTTCTGCAGCGCCCTATGGCGAAAGCGCCGTCGTGGCGCATGTCCTGACCGGCGAACATGGCGCCTATCGCGGACTCGTTCGCGGCGGTGCCTCGCGCAAGAACGCGGCACTCTGGCAGGCCGGCAACCTCATATCGGCGCGCTGGTTCGCCCGGCTGCCCGAGCAGCTCGGCAACCTCACCGCCGAACTGGTACATCCGTCGGCAGCGCGCATCCTCCAGCATCGCCTGCCGCTGGCGCTGCTGTCGGCCTGTTGCGCGGTGGCCGACGGCGCCCTGCCGGAGCGCGAACCGCATCCGCGTGTGTTCGACGGTCTGGTCGGTCTGCTGACCCTGCTCAGCCTGGATCCCGACGACGCCGCCCGCGATGGGCCGGCGGCGCTGATCCGCTGGGAGGCGGTACTGCTCGCCGATCTCGGCTACGGCCTCGACCTGTCCGCCTGCGCGGTGACGGGCGAGGCGGCCGACCTGAAGTTCGTTTCGCCACGCAGCGGCCGCGGCGTCTCCGAGGCCGGCGCAGGCGAGTGGCGGGATCGCCTGCTGCCCTTGCCGCGGCTGCTGATCGAGGATCAGGAGCCGGGTGATCCGGCCTCGTGGTGCGACGGGCTACGTCTGACCGGGCATTTCCTGGCGCGCGACGCGTTCGGCGCCCGGCACCAGCCGGTGCCAGCGGCTCGCACGCGACTGCAGGAAATCATCGAGGCCCTGAGCACCTGAAAAAGCCCTGAGCACCTGAAAAAGCCCTGGGCACCTGAAAAAGCCCTGGGCATCTGAAAAAGCCCTGGGCAGCTGAAAAAACTGGTACCGGTGCTGCTGCGTGATGTTCCAGGAACAGCATGGAGCGTCGGATCATGCCAGCGAAGTCCAAGGCCCAGCAGAAGGCAGCGGCCTCGTCCGCCAGGGGCGGCGTGAGCGGGTCATGAAACGCTTCATCAACGACCGTGCGACGGTCGTCCGAGACGCCATCGATGGGCTGCTGGCCGGATCGGCGGGAGGCCTGCTCTGCCGCCTCGACGACCCCGACATCAACGTCGTGCTGCGGCAGGACTGGCGGCGGAACGGCGTCGCGCTGGTGTCCGGTGGCGGGTCCGGCCATGAACCCGCGCATGCCGGCTTCGTGGGCCAGGGCATGCTGACCGCCGCCGTGTGCGGCGACATCTTCGCCTCCCCGAGCGTGGATGCGGTGCTGGCCGCCATCCTGGCGGTGACGGGTCCGGCCGGCTGCCTGCTGATCGTGAAGAACTATACCGGCGACCGGCTGAATTTCGGCCTCGCTGCCGAGCAGGCGCGCGCTGCGGGACACGCCGTCGAGATGGTCATCGTTGCCGACGACGTGGCACTGGCGGAAGACGTCGGCGCACGCGGGCTGGCCGGAACGCTTTTCGTGCACAAGCTGGCGGGTGCCGCGGCGGAGGCCGGCCAGCCGCTCGAGGCGGTGGCGGCGGTGGCACGCGATGCGGCTTTGCACGTGCGGTCGATCGGGCTCTCGCTGTCGGTCTGCACGCCGCCCGGCTCGGAGCCATCGACCCGGCTCGGCGCACGCGACGCGGAAATCGGCCTCGGCATCCATGGCGAGCCGGGCGCCGCGCTGATCCCGATGGACAGCGCCGACAGGCTGGTCGCCCGGGCCTTCGAGCGGCTGCGGTCACGCGGACACCGGCCGGGCGCCCGCCATGCCCTGCTGCTCAACAATCTGGGCAGTACGCCGCCCCTCGAGATGGCGATCCTGATGGGCAGCGTGCGCCGGACGGTGCCAGCGCCCGAGCTGGCGCAGGTGATCGGGCCGGGCTCGTTCATGACCTCGCTGGACATGACCGGCTTCTCGATCTCCCTGCTGGAACTGGATGCGGCGCGCGAGGCGCTGCTGCTGGCCCCGGCGGCCCCGATCGGCTGGCAGCAGGCGCGCTCAGGCGGCGCGGCCGTCCTGATGCCGGTTCCGGCCGGCCTGGAGGCTCAGGTGCCGGCGCCGTCGAGCGCGCCGGCGGTGCGGGCGCTGGTCGCGGCAGGCTGCGCGGTGTTCGCCTCGATCGAGAGCGACCTCAACGCGCTGGATGCGCGGGTCGGAGACGGCGATACAGGGACCACCTTCGCCCAGGCGGCCGACAGCGTCCGCCGGCACCTGGACGACCTGCCCTATGCGGATGGTGCCGCCCTGCTCCGACGCATCGGTGCATTGCTGCAACGGCGTGCCGGCGGGTCGAGCGGCGTGCTGATGGGGACCTTGTTCACCGCGGCCGGCAACGCGCTGGCAGCCGACCTGGACTGGACCGCCGCGTTCGAGGCGGGCCTCGTCGGAATGAAGCGAAACGGCGGCGCCGATGTCGGAGACAGGACGCTGATCGACGCGCTCGAGCCGGCGCTGCTGGCGTTGCGCGGCTCAGGCACGATGCAGGATGCTGCCGCCGCGGCGCGGCAGGGTGCCCGGGCAACACAGGCGATGATCGCGCGCGCCGGGCGTGCGGCCTATGTGCCACAGGCCAATCTCGACGGTGTCACCGATCCGGGTGCGGAAGCGGTGGCGCGGCTGTTCGAGCGGCTGGCGGAGATCGTGTAGGCTGCAGCCCTAAGTCAGACCGGCAGCCCGGCATCGTCGCGCGAACGCCGGGAGAGCGCTGCGAAGTCGAGGCCGGCCTCGCCCTTGGCGATCATTGCCAGATAGCGGTCGCGCAGCAGGGAGGCCATCGGAACCGGCACCGCCATGGAAGCGGCGGCTTCCAGCAGCAGCCGGTTGTCCTTCATGGCGAGCGGAACCGCGACGCCCGGCGGGTCGAAGCGCTGCTCGACAATGATGCGGCCATAGTTCTTGTGCACGGATGCGGTGAAGAAACTGTTGGTCATGATCTCGAACAGGGTGGCGGGTGCGATGCCGCCCTTGTCGTTGAGCGCGAACATCTCGGACATCTGTTCGATCGTCGAGAAGATCATGAAGTTCAGAGACAGCTTCACGAGGTTCGCCTGCGCCGGATCCTCGCCGATATCGAAGACGCGCTGGCCGAGCGTCGCCAGCGGTGCCGCGATCCGGCTGCGCGCGTCGTCGGCGCCGGCCAGCACGATGTACAGCTCGCCGGATGCTGCGGCCGGCGGACGGCCGAGCACAGTCGCCGCCGCGTAGAGCTGACCATGCTCGGCGTGCGCCCGCTGCAGCCGGGTGGAGAGGTCCGGCGAGATCGTGCTGGTCGAGACGTGCACGGCATCCTTTGCCAGCCCGGCGAGGATGCCGTTCTCGCCGAAGCTCAGGCTCTCGACCGCCGCATCGTTCGCCAGCATCGAGAACACGATCCCGGCGTCCCGTGCTGCCTCCGCGGGACTGCCGGCCCGCCGGGCGCCACGCGCCACCAGCTCGTCCGCCTTGGCCTGCGTGCGGTTGAACACGGCGAGGCTGTGCCCGGCCTCGAGCAGGCGTCCGGCCATCGGCGTGCCCATCGGGCCCAGGCCCACGAAACCGATCTTCATTGCGGATCCTTCCTAGAATGCGGTTGCTCGGGCGTGCGGCTCGCGCACCGCAATTCCGTAGATCGCGGCGGAGAGCACGGCGATCCCGGCTGCCAGCAGCAGCGCCGGCGTGAACGAACCGGTGACCTGCACCACGCCGCCGGTGATGGCCGGCGCACAGGCGCCGCCGAGCGATCCTCCGATATTCTGGATCGCCTCCAGGGTGGCCACCTTGTCGGGGCTGGTGGCCACCGCCGCCATCGCCCAGCCGCAGGAGGAGGCCAGGGTGGCGGCGAACAGGGCGACGCTGATCAGCGCGATGGCGGGCGCCGTGCCCTGCACGATGGCAGCGCCCGCGGTGCAGGCGGCGGTGACCAGCATGCCGGCGACCAGCGGCACCTTGCAGGAGGCGACCGGCGCCATGCCGCGCCGGCTCAACTGGCGGGATGCAGCCCCGCCCAACACAGCGCCCAGGAAACCGCAGGCCTGCGGCACCGCGGTCCACAGGCCGGCCGCCTGCACGCTGAGATGGCGCACGCGCTCGAGATAGTCCGGCAGCCAGGTGCCGTAGAGCCAGGTCAGGTAGATCACCCCGAAGAAGCCGAACGCCATTCCCCAGGTCGTGGCCTGGCGGAACAGCACCGGCCAGGCGCCGGCGGCATGGTCGCCCGCCGAACTATCGTCCCAGCTTCCGATGGCGGTCAGTTCGCCAGCCTCAAGACCGGCATGGGCGGGGTCGCGATAGAGCAGCTCCCAGAGCAGCGCGATGGCGATGCCACAGACGCCGATCAGGATAAACATCGGACGCCAGCCATAGGCGAGCAGCAGCACGGTGAGCAGCGCCGGTGCGATTGTCGGCCCCAGCGCAGAGGAGGCGTTGAACAGGCCGATCGGCCAGGCGCGCTCAGGCGGCGGATACCAGTTGGTGAAGACCTTGGTGCCGGCGAGATACATCGGGCTCTCGCCGATCCCAAGTGCCGCGCGTGCGGTGACGAACTGTCCCAGGCTGCCGACGAAGCCGGCCGCCATCTGCGCGGCCGACCACAGCACCAGCCCGCCGCCGAGGATGCGGCGTGGGCCGTACCGGTCGATCAGGATGCCGATCGGCAACTGCGCTACACCGTAGGCAAGTTCAAAGGCCGAGAGCAGCAGGCCCATCTGGATGTCGGACAGGTGCAGGTCGTGGCGAATCGCCGAATTCCCGATCGAGAGAGCCGAACGGTCGAGATAGTTCACGGTGCCGGCGACCATAAGCAGGACGAGCGCTGTAACACGCATGCGGCGCATGCGGGGCGACACCGTCATGCCAAGGAACTTCTTGCGGCCGGTCGCCGGTGCGGCGGCCTCACCGATAGAAGCCCGGCCCCCACAGGCCCCAATCCCAGCCGCCATCCTCGAAGCGGTCCGCGTTCATCTGCTGCTCGTCGGCGATCTGCTGCTGCTGGTCGAGCAGGCGCTGCTGCAGCCGCTCCTGGCGGTAGCGCCCATAGGCTTCCTGGCTGCCGATATAGCGACAGTCGCAGACCAGCGGGTCGGCGTAGAGATAGATCACCGTGTCGCCATGTGTGCGCTGCACGAAATGATGCGGCGGCAGGTGTGACAACGCCTGCTGGCGCGCCGCGGTGTTGGCCGGACGGATGCTGAAGCCGGCGGCGGCGAGCAGGTCCTCGCGTTGCTGGACCCGCTCCTGCGGGGTGGTGCAGGCGGACAGAGCAAGCCCCGTCGACAGGGCGGCGACGGCGGCCGGGACGGACTTCATTGGCATCGGCAGGGGCTCCGGTCAGCAAGGCGCGGCGCGGGCAGGCCGCCACGCGCGCGTGGCATCGAAGTCCGCGGCACCACACGAAGTTGCCGGCAGGCTGGCTTTCATGGTTTGTTCCTGAGCAGGATTTGAGGGCGAAAGAGCGAATGGCCGATCCGCTGGCAGGGCACATCGAGGACACGCGGCTCGCGGATGCGCTGAGCGAGCGCTACCTGGCGTACGCGATGTCGACCATCATGTCGCGTTCGCTGCCGGATGTGCGCGACGGATTGAAGCCGGTGCATCGCCGGCTGCTGTACGCCATGCAGCAGTTGCGGCTGGATCCAACCGCCGGCTTCAAGAAATGCGCCCGTGTCGTCGGCGACGTGATCGGCAAATATCACCCGCATGGCGATGCCTCGGTGTACGAGGCGCTGGTGCGGCTCGCGCAGGAATTCGCGCAGCGCTATCCGCTGGTCGAAGGGCAGGGCAATTTCGGCTCCATCGACGGCGATAACGCAGCCGCCATGCGCTACACCGAGGCGCGCCTCACCGAGGTCGCGCGTGCCCTGCTCGACGGCATCGAGGACGACGCGGTCGACCTGCGCCCGACCTATGACGGCGAGGAGCAGGAGCCGGTAGTGCTGCCCGGCGCCTTTCCGAACCTGCTGGCGAACGGGGCGGCCGGGATCGCGGTCGGCATGGCGACCAGCATCCCGCCGCACAATGCGGGAGAGGTGTGTGCCGCGGCCCTGCTGATGGTGCGCGATCCGGGGGTCGGGCTGGACGCGCTGCTGGCGGCGATGCCGGGCCCCGACTTCCCGACCGGCGGGGTGATCGTCGAGGATGCCGGCGCGATGCGGCAGGCCTACGACACCGGGCGCGGCGGCTTCCGGCTGCGGGCGCGCTGGAGCGTCGAGCAGGGCCGCTTCGGGACCTGGACCGTGGTGGTCACCGAGATCCCGTACCAGGTGCAGAAGTCGCGCCTGATCGAGCAGATCGCCGAGCTGCTGGAACTAAAGAAGCTGCCGCTGCTGGGCGACGTGCGCGACGAGAGCACCACCGAGGTGCGGCTGGTGCTGGAGCCGAAGACACGCGGCGTCGAGCCGGAAGTGCTGATGGAGACGCTGTTCCGCGCGACGCAGCTCGAGACACGTTTTGGGCTCAACATGAACGTGCTCGGCGCCGACCGGGTGCCGCGCGTGATGGGGCTGCGCGAGGTGCTGCGCGCCTGGCTCGACCATCGCCACGAGGTGCTGCTGCGTCGCTCGCGGCATCGGCTGGCGGCGCTGGACCGGCGCCTGGAGGTGCTGGAAGGCTTCCTTGCGGTCTATCTCAACCTCGACGAGGTGATACGCATCGTGCGCGAGGAGGACGATGCCAAGGCCGCCCTGGTCGCCGCCTTCACGCTCACCGAAACCCAGGCTGATGCGATCCTCAACATGCGGCTGCGCTCCTTGCGGCGCCTGGAGGAGATCGAGATCCAGAAGGAGCACGCGTCGCTGACCCGCGAGCGCGGCGAGCTCGCCAGCCTGCTCGAGCGCGAGCCGCTGCGCTGGAAGCGCATCGCCAGCGAGCTCGAGGCAACGCGCAAGAAGTTCGGCGCCGGTCCGCTCGGCACCCGGCGCAGCACCCTGGCCGAGCCGCCGGCGCCGGTGGACATCTCGCAGATCAGCGCCGTCGAGCGTGAGCCGATCACGGTGATCCTGTCGGAGAAGGGCTGGATCCGGGCAGTACGGGGCCATGCGGTCGATCTCGCCGGCCAGAAGTTCAAGGAGGGCGACACCCTAGAGCGCAGTCTTGAATGCTGGACCACCGACCGGCTGTGCGGCTTCGCCACCGACGGCCGCGCCTTTACCCTGCGTGCCTCGGACCTGCCGCGCGGACGTGGCGACGGCCAGCCGATCCGCCTGATGGTCGAGCTGTCCAACGAGGAGCGGCTGATCGCGCTGTTCGTGGTCGCCGACGACACGCGCTGGCTGGTGGCGTCGGCGGCCGGCCGTGGCCTGCTGGTGAAGTCCGAGGACCTGCTGGCGGAGAAGCGCACCGGCCGGCAGGTGCTGAACCTCAAGCCAGGCGAACGGGCGGCGCTGTGCGTGCGTGCCGCCGGCGACCATGTCGCCCTGCTGGGCAGCAACCGCCGGCTGCTGATCTTTCCCCTCGTTCAGGTGCCGGAGCTGGCGCGCGGCACCGGCGTCGCGCTGCAGAAATTCCCGAGCCTGCAGAACGGTGGGGATAGCGTCCTGAAGGACATCCGCACGTTCGACAAGGCCGCCGGGCTGGCATGGCACGAAGGCGTGCGGCCGCGCGGGATAGCCGATCTTGCGGAATGGATCGGCAAGCGTGGCGATGCCGGGCGAGCCGCACCGATCTGGGTCACGCGCAAGGCCTGAACCGGCACTGGTATTTCCGCTAGCGCACCGAATTACCTGCGGGACCGGCTCGGTGCCGGGCTAGGTTGCAACAGCCGGCGCGCGGGTCCGGAGGTCACAGCCAGGTGCGGGATGAACGAGCGTGTGCTTGCGTCCATCGGCCGGCGGATGAGCGTGCCGGAACTCGAGATGCTGCTGCTCGAGCGGATCTCGCGCCGGCGCCCGGCCTCGATCGTGCGCTTCAATGACGGCGAGGCCAAGCTGGTCGGCACGCCCGCCTTCTACGCGCAGGGCCAGCTCACCCGGATGCTGGAGCGCTGGTTCCGCGAAAACCGCCTGAGCCTCGACCAGCTCGAACGCCTGCGCGGCAGCCTGGCCGCCGCGATCCTCAATGCCGACGTGGTCGGCTGCCCGGATGCCGACTGGCCGCTCGAGTTCGCACGCGCCAATGCGGTGCTGGCGTCGCTGGCGAAGGGACATCCGCTCGCCACCGTGCTGGTGAACTTCCCGCAGGCGATGATCCTGGACGGCTTCCTGCAGAAGACGCTGACCGGCATCGACTTCCTCGGCCTGGTGACCTCGCGCGACGTGGGCCGCGTGGTGCGGCACATGCTGGAGCCGCGCCGCATCGCCTGGCACCGCGTGCCCGAGCAGGCGCTGTTCTGCTACGAGCCGCGCCTGCCACGGCATTTTCCGGAACTGTTCGATTTCCTGTGCGCGTCGATCGAGGTGCCGTTCCCGGGCGCGGTGTTCCTGGTCGGCGCCGGTCCGTGCGGCAAGATCTATTGCGACGTCATCAAGCGGCAGGGCGGCATCGCGATCGACATCGGCAGCGTGTTCGACGTCTGGGCCGGGCGGCTGACCCGGCCGGAGATGGATTTCACCCCGGTGCGCTCCTACTACGAGCGCGTGGTATCGGTGCCGTCGCCGCGCGACGACGATGTGCTGGCGCTGGCCGAGATCCACCAGAATGACGGCGATCTCGGCCGCAGCATCGACCTGCTGCGCATGGCGCTACGGCTGCGCCCGGGCTCGGTGCCGCTGACGCTCAAATGCATCGAGTGCCTGCTGCTGGTCGGCGACCTGCCATCCGCGAGGGGCCTGTTCGAGGCGGCGGCGCAGGCGGGAACCCCGGATACGGCGACGTCGCGCGCCGCCGCCCGGCTGTTCATGGACCACGCGCACCACATCGTCGCCGCCGGGATCCTGGCGCAGGCGCTGTATGTTGATCCGACCGACAACATCATGCTGCGACTGGCACTGATGCTGTTCACCGATGCGGACCTCGTCGTGCCGGTGCGGCTGCACGCCGACCTGGCGCTGGCGACGGCAGCGGCGCTGCAGGGGCAACCCGACGACCACACGCTCTGCTTCAACTTCGCGCGCTATCTCGGCTCACGCGGAGACGTCGCGCAGGCTTTACGCTGGGGCGAGCGCGCGATCATGCTGTTCCCGATCGAGAGCGACTACTACGCGCCGGTGATCGCCTGGCTCGGCTATGTCGGCCGCATCGAGGATGCGGCAAGGATGACGGAGACGATGGCAGGCCTCGATGCGCCCGATTCGGCTGCCCCCGGGGTGTCGCTGCTTGAAGCCTGGCTGCCCCAGGCCTAGCTGCCGGGAGCCTGTTCCAGCAGGCGCCAGGCTCCCCCGGCGAGGATCTCGGTCGGGCGGAAGCGCGCCTTGTAGGCCATCTTGCGGCTGTCGGCGACCCAGTAGCCGAGATAGACGTACGGCAGGTCGAGCAGCCGGGCGCGCTCGATCAGCCAGGTGATCGCGAAGCTGCCGAGCGAGCGGCTGGCGCGGTCGGCGGCGAAGAAGCTGTACACCGCGGAGAGCCCGTCGCCGAGGCGATCGGTCAGGCACACCCCGATCAGGCTGTCATCGGGTTCGCGGAACTCGACCAGGAAGGTCTCGATCGGGGTGTCCTCGATCATCGCCCGGTAGTCGTAGAAGCTCATGCCGGCCATGTCGCCGTCGCCGTGCCGCGCCTGCTGGTAGCGCTGGAACAGCGCGTACTGCTCGGTGGTGGCACGCGCCGGGACCTCGAAGCCCTCGACGCCGGCATTGCGCCGGATGATGCGCTTGAGCGTCCGGCCCGGCGCGAACAGTGCCACCGGGATGCGGATCGGCACGCAGGCGTTGCAGGCCGGACAAACCGGCGCATAGGCGATGTTGTGGCTGCGACGAAAGCCGGCGCGCGACAGCCGGTCATGCAGGTTCTCCGCGTCCGGCCCGGTGATCTCGGTCACCACCTTGCGCTCGGTGCGACCGGCGACATACGGGCACGGCAGCGGGGCCGTCGTGTAGAAGAATTGCGGCCGCCGCGGCGCGGTATAGGTCATGCAGCAACCGGGATCATGCGCGGGCCCGCTTCGAGGTTCCGTGGCTCATGTGGCTGGCAAAACCTCATTCACGTGTTGAACTCGAGCCTACGGCACCAGAGTCGCTGCAGCCGATATGGTGACGGGCTGGACAGGGATCATCATGCTATCGCCACTCGCCCACCGGTGCATCAAATTCCACGACGCGCCGGACAGCCAGTTCCCCGATTGTCCGGGTGTTGCGATGTAACGGCTGCGCTGCGGGTCGGAGAGGTCATAGACGCCGCGATAGGCGGCGCCGTGGCTCGCGGTGAAGTCGCCGAGGGTGCCGTTGCCGGCCCGGAACAAAGTGGTCTCGTCGCCCGGAACGGCGATCTGGCGCCGCGCGGCGAGGCGGACCAGCGGCAGCGCCTGCAGGAAGGCGTTCTCGAACATGGCCGCATGCGGGCCGGACCAGCGCCAGCCCTGCGGCGCGGCACCCTGGCGGCTGGCGATTGCGGCGGTCGCCGCGTCGAGGGCGCGCAGCAGGGCGCGGTCGCAGTCGGGACACTCGGTGCGTCCGGCGTCCGACAGCTCGAAGCTGGCGAAATCCGGCCAGGGTCCGATCACGGCCTCGTCGATGCCGCCTTCACGCAGCCGGTCAGCGACGAAGCGCTGCATCCAGGCGTTGAAGATCAGCGGCTGCGGCGCATCCAAGGTCATGCGGCCGTCCCAGCCGGCCAGCAGCCCAAGCGCGCCCGCCGCCAGGCTTCCCGGTGGTGGCTGCAGGTGCCGTCCCAGCAGGCCGGGCAGGGTTGCGACGGCGAATGCACTGGTGATGTCGGACTGCATGCGCACGAAATCGTCCAGGTCGTGGCGGGGCGTCTGCCCAAGCAGCGCGCGTATCCGCCGCGCCCGCCAGTCGCCGGGCCAGTCGCGTCCCATAAAGACGGAAAAATCGGGTCCGGCGGTGCGCTCGTTGCCGTTGAGCAGATGGCCGCCGGCGGGCGCCACGATGTGCGGCAGCGCGTCGCCCGAAGCGGTCCCGATCCAGTCATGCGCGCCGTCGGCGCCGTTTGCGGGAAAGCTGCCGTCGCCGGCGCGTCGGACCGGCACCATGCCGGTGGTGAACAGCGCGATCCGGCGAGCGTCTGCCACCAGCAGGTTCTGCACGGGAGCGGCGGTCTCGGCGGCGGCGCGTCCGGCCTGCTCGATGCCGGTGGCGTCGTCCAGCGCCGCCAGGCCTGCGGCGATGTCCTGGTGCTCCGGCGTGGTGGGCGCCAGCGCCTCCATCGAGACCGCGAGCAGGCGGCCATGCCGGTCGGGCAGCGCATCGCTGATCACCGGCCCGTGCCGGGTCTCGCGCACGGTCATCATCACGTCCGGCTGCCCGCGCACCCGGATCCGCTCGGTGCGGGTCATGAAGCGTCGCGGGCCGTCCGGGGTCAGGTATCCACCGCCCGGCGCGAGCGTTTCGATGAACAGGTCCTGGGTGTCGGCCTCGTTGCTGGTGATGCTCCAGGCGATGTGGGTGTTCTGTCCGAGCACCAGGAACGGCACGCCGGGCGCGGTGGCTCCGCTCAGCACGCCGCCTGGCCTGGCGATCCTCGCGAGATACCAGATGCCGGGAAAGCCCAACGCCAGATGCGGATCGCCGGCCAGCAATGGCGCGCCGGTGACGCTGTGCGCGCCGTCGACCGCCCACTCGTCGGAGGCTTCCTCGGGGAGCATGTAGGGGGCGGGATAGCGCGGCAGGGCGCGGTCGAGGTCCGCGGCGAGCCTGGACAGCGTCGGGTCGGCGCGGGACGCCTGCGGCGGCAGCGCCCCTGAAAGGGCAGGCTGCAGGGCAAGCTGGCGCTGCAGCGGAATGCGGTGCGACAGCGCCAGCCGGGCGAGCTCGGTGCGCCAGTTGCCGGTGAGCGTCAGCGCCATCAGCCGGCCCCACAGCAGGCTGTCGACGGCGGTCCACGGCTCGGGCCTGCCGAGCAGCAGGAACTCCGGCGCGATGAAGCGGCCGCGCGCGGCGATCTCGGCATTGACCCCGCGCGCATAGGCATCGAGCAGCGCGCGCGTGGCGGCCGGCAGCATCGGGTAGGCGGACGCGGCCCGTTGGCGCAGGCCCAGCACCCGCATCATGCGGTCGAGCGGGAGCGCCGCAGCGCCGGCGATCTCGGCCACGCGCCCGGAGCCGACCCGGCGCATCAGCTCCATCTGGAACATCCGGTCGCGGGCGTGCAGGAACCCGAGCGCCGCCGCCGCATCCTCGGCGCTGCCGGCGGTGATGCGCGGGATGCCGTAGCCGTCGAGGGTTATGCCGACCGGACCGTCGAGGTCCGGGATATGCAGGGTCTGGCGGTTCGGCGGCAGGGTCCACCAGAGTGCCCCGGTTGCGGCACACAGCAGCAGCAGGATTGCAGCTGCGGCCGAGCCGGCGAGACGAAGGCCGGTCTTCAGGCGAGCCGCTCGGCGGCGTCGACTGCGAAGTAGGTCAGCACGCCGCTTGCGCCTGCGCGCTTGAACGCCAGCAGGCTCTCCATCATCGCGCGGTCGCGGTCGAGCCAGCCATTGCGGGCAGCGGCCATGATCATCGCGTACTCGCCCGACACCTGGTAGGCGAAGGTCGGCACCGCGAAGCGGTCGCGCACCCTGCGCACGATGTCGAGATAGGGCATGCCGGGCTTGACCATCACCATGTCGGCACCTTCGAGCAGGTCGAGCTCGACCTCGCGCAGCGCCTCGTCGCTGTTGGCCGGGTCCATCTGGTAGGTCTTCTTGTCGCCACGCAGCAGGCCGCCGGAGCCGAGCGCGTCGCGGAACGGCCCGTAGAAGGCGCTGGCATACTTGGCGGCATACGACATCAGGCGGGTGTGGATCAGGTCCTCGTCGTCGAGGGCCGCACGGATCGCGCCGATGCGGCCGTCCATCATGTCCGAGGGGGCGAGGATGTCGATGCCGCTCTGCGCCTGGTTGAGCGCCTGCCGGACCAGGACTGCGACGGATGGATCGTTGGCGACGTAATCTTCCCGGAGCACGCCGTCATGGCCGTGGCTTGTATAGGGGTCGAGCGCCACGTCGCCGATCAGGCCGATATCGGGGAACTCGGCCTTGAGCAGCCGAGCGCTGCGGCAGATCAGGTTGTCCGGGTTGCCGCTCTCGATACCCTCGTCGTCGCGCTTGTCCAGAGGGGTCATAGGAAACAACGCGAGCGCCGGGATGCCGAGCCGCGCGGCCGGGGCGACGTGCGCTGCCAGCCGGTCCAGCGTGACCCGCTTCACGCCAGGCATCGAGGAGACCTCTGTCTCGGTATCGTTCCCTTCGGTGACGAAGATCGGCCAGATCAGGTCGTCCACCGACAGGCTGCTCTCGGCGACCAGCCGGCGGGTGAAGCCGTCATGGCGGTTGCGTCGCAGTCGGGTGTTCGGATAGCGACCGACGGTCATGGGTGTCCCTGGCAGATCATCTGACGGATCCGCTTTATCCGTCACCCGGAGGCACAAGGCGACTCCTGCCGGACGATCGCGCTTCGGCTAACGGCTGCTTGATCGGGAGGAGTGGGTTGTCTGTGGTGATCACAGTGGTCGCGGGAGGGCCGGTCATGCAGCAGATCCAGCCTCGTGAGGCCAACGCGACCCTGTCCGCGGTGATCATCCGCGGCAGGGCGAGCCCTCCATCATCACCCGCCACGGCAGGCCGGAAGCGGTCCTGCTGAGTTTCGACGAGTGGCAGCGCCTCGCGCAGGTGCCCTCCTTCGGCCGGCTGCTGATGGCGGCCCCGCTCGATGCGGACGACGTGCCGCCTCGCGATGGCGCGTTGCAGCCGGTCGATTGCGAACCGTGTACCTCGTCGACACCGACATGCTCTGCGCCGGTGTGCCAACCAAGGCTGTCAGATCGGCGGACTTGTCGGGGTGGATGGATCGCAACAGCCTGGGCTCTACCTCTCGGTCATTACCGTGACCGAGGCGGCAGACGGGATCGCCAGGAGCCGGCGACAAGGGGCAAGACGCAAGGCGGACCGGCTGGCGGAGTGGCTCACGACGCTGCTGCATCTCTACGGCGCCCGGGTGCTCCCCCTGGATCTCCAGGTAGCGCGGCACACCGGAGCCCTTGCCGATGGGGCGCGCGGCCAGGGCCAGGCGCCCGGGCTCGCCGACCTGATCATCGCCGGCACCGCGCAGGCGCGTGGCTACACCATCCTGACCCGCAACCTGCGGCATTTCGGCGCGCTTGGGGTGCCGGCGCTGGATCCACTCGAGTCCCGGCCGGCGCAGGCCTTGGCCGCTACTGGTGGATGATCCGGGCGTGCTGGCGGCTGTAGCCGAAATAGATCACGAAGCCGATCGCCAGCCAGATGAACAGCCGCACCCAGGTCAGCCCGTCCAGCGACGCCATCAGCGCCAGGCAGGACAGGATGCCAAGGATCGGGATGATCGGGCCTCCCGCCACCCTGAACGCGCGCGGCCGGTCCGGGTCGCGCCGGCGCAGCACCAGCACGCCGCCGCAGACGATGACAAAGGCGAGCAGGGTGCCGATCGAGGTCATGTGACCGAGCTCGCTGATCGGCAGGAAGGCGCACAGCACGCCGGTCAGGCCCATGAACAGGATGTTGGAGCGCCACGGGGTGCGCCAGGTCGGGTGGATATCGGAGAAGAAGCCAGGCAGCAGCCCGTCGCGCGACATCGCGTAGAACACCCGGCTCTGACCCAGCAGCAGCACCAGCATCACCGAGGTGAAGCCGCAGATGATGCCGAACTTCACCATCTCCTTGAGCCAGTGGTATGGCGTCATGTCGATGGCGCTGGCGACCGGGGCCGCGTCGTTCAGCATCGCCTTGTAGTTGACCAGCCCGGTCAGCACGAACGAAAAGGCGACGTAGGCGAGCGAGCAAACCACCAGGCTGCCGAGGATACCGATCGGCATGTCGCGCGACGGATTGCGGGTCTCCTGCGCGGCCGTGGAGACGGCGTCGAAGCCGACATAGGCGAAGAAGATCGTGCCGGCGGCGCGCATGATGCCGGAATAGCCGAAATGGCCGAAGGTGCCGTCGTTGGGCGGTATGAACGGCGTGTAGTTTGCGGTGTTGATGTACGGGATGCCGAAGCCGATCACCGCGAGGATGACGGCGACCTTGATCACCACGATCACCGCGTTCACCCGCGCACTCTCGGAGATGCCGCGCATCAGCAGCAGGGAGATCGCAACGATGACGAACACCGCCGGGAGATTGATCAGCCCGGTTGCGGTGGTGCCGTCGGCAAGCTTCACGGTCTCGAACGGCGACGCCAGCAGGCGCGGTGGAATGTAGAATCCAAAATCCCGCAACAGCGAGTTCACGTAGCGCGACCAGCTCACCGCCACCGTCGCGGCGCCCACCGCATACTCCAGCACCAGGTCCCAGCCGATGATCCAGGCGATCAGCTCGCCAAGCGTCGCGTAAGCGTAGGTGTAGGCGCTGCCGGCGATCGGGATCATGCTGGACAGCTCGCTGTAGCAGAGCCCGGCGAAGCCGCAGCCAACAGCCGCCACCAGATAGGAGATCACCACCGCGGGTCCGGCATTCTCGGAGGCGGCGATCCCGGTCAGCGAGAACAGCCCGGCGCCGATGGTGCAGCCGATGCCGAGCAGGACCAGGTTGACCGGCCCGAGCACCCGTCGAAGCGCGTGGCTGTCGTCGGTCGCCTGCAGGCTCTCGATCGATTTGCGTCGCCAAAGCGAGCCGTTGGTTGCGGTGGCCTGCGACATACGACCTATCTCCCTGATCCGGGCACGCGGCGCCCGACGTATCGTGTTTTGCCGGGCGCGCCGGCCGGACGGTTCCGCCGGCAGGCTTGTCGCGCTAAGATGATGCGGCCAGTTGAACGCACTTGCGTTCCGCATACCAGCCCCCCGCTCCGTGAGGGGCAGTCAGGAGCCGTCCGATGCCCGACCATTCCCTTCCTGGTGACCTGGACACCGCCGCCTCGCGCGCGGACTTGAGCCGGTTCTTCTCGGCCGCGCTGCACCAGGCGGATCCCGAGCTAGCGGCAGCCCTCGATGCCGAGCTGGTCCGCCAGCAGGACGGCATCGAGCTGATCGCCAGCGAGAACCTGGTCTCCAGGGCGGTGCTCGAGGCGCAGGGCAGCGTGCTGACCAACAAATACGCCGAGGGCTATCCGGGGCGTCGCTACTATGGCGGCTGCGTCGAGGTCGATCGCGCCGAGACCCTGGCGCTCGACCGCGTGAAGCGGCTGTTCTCGGCGCAATACGCCAACGTGCAGCCACATTCCGGCGCGCAGGCCAACCAGGCGGTGTTCTTGGCCCTGCTGAACGCGGGCGACACCATCCTGGGCATGAGCCTGGCTTCCGGCGGCCACCTGACGCACGGCGCCGCACCCAACCTCTCCGGCAAGTGGTTCCGCGCGGTGCAGTACGGCGTGCGGCGCGATGACGGGCTGCTCGACTACGACGAGCTCGAGCGGCTGGCGCGCGACGAGAAGCCGCGGCTGATCATCGCCGGCGGCTCGGCCTATCCGCGCATCATCGATTTCGCCCGCATCCGCCGGGTCGCGGACGAGGTTGGCGCCTTCTTCATGGTCGACATGGCGCATTTCGCCGGGCTGGTGGCGGCCGGGCTGTATCCGAGCCCGCTGCCGCACGCGCACGTGGTGACCACCACCACGCACAAGACCCTGCGCGGCCCGAGGGGCGGGCTGATCCTGTCGAACGATCCGGAGCTCGGCCGCAAGTTCAACTCGGCGGTGTTCCCCGGCCTGCAGGGCGGTCCGCTGATGCATGTGATCGCGGCCAAGGCGGTGGCGTTCGGGGAGGCCCTGCAGCCGGAATTCAGGCTCTACCAGCAGGCGGTGGTGGAGAATGCCCGGATACTCGCCGAGACCTTGATCGAAAAGGGGCTGGCGATCGTGACCGGAGGCACCGACAGCCACCTGCTGCTGGTGGACCTGCGGCCCAAGCGGGTCACCGGCAAGGCGGCGGAGGCGAGCCTGGAGCGCGCCGGCATCACCGCCAACAAGAACGCAATCCCGTACGACCCGGAGAAGCCGGCGATCACCTCGGGCATCCGGCTCGGCAGCCCGGCCGCGACCAGCCGCGGTTTCGGCCCCGAGCAGTTCCGCGCCATCGGGCTGATGATCAACGACGTGCTGGACGGGCTGAGCGGCTCCAACGACGGCGCCAATGCCACCGTCGAGGCCGCGGTGCACGAGCAGGTCAGGGCGTTGTGCGCGCGCTACCCGATCTATCTCGGCTGAACACAGGGCCGTTCCGCCCGGCTATTCCACGAGGAACCGGGCGAGCCGCATCGCGGTGTGCCCGCGGGTCGGGCGCAGACTCGGCATGACCAGCAGGCAGTCGTCGTAGGGCGTGTAGATCGGCACCACGCCATCATGGGCGATTAGCGTGCCCTGCCGTGCAATCACCTCGCCACCCCGGAACGGCCGGACGAAGCTGAAATTGCTGGTCGCCGCCGTGACGGCATGGGTTACCTCGGCGCCCCGCCCGGCTGGTTTCGAACCCTGATCCGCCGACGGCTCCGGCCGCACGTCGCTCAGGCCGGTCTGGCGCAGCAGCGTCGCCACCGAGCGGCGCGCGGTACGGACAGTGCCCTCTTCCCAGTGCGCACCGGCCTCTACCAGGCAGGCGATGCGCGGATCGTCCTCCTCCGCAAAGCCGGCATAGTCGATCAGGCGCGGGCCGCTGCTATGGCCGCGATCGGCCACTACCAGCGCCGGCACGCCGATGCTGCGGGCCAGCCGGCGCCCCTTCAGGGTCGGGCCGCTGAGGATCAGCGGATCGGACGGCCACAGCATAGAATGCAGGTCGAGCAGGATGTCGGCGCTGTCGATGACCGGCTGCACCGCACGGGCCCGGGCGAGCTCGAGCGACTCGCGGCTGCTGGCCAGCACGTCGCGGTCCCACAGGCGGTTCATGTCCTCCTCGACGAAACGTGACGCCGTCGGATGGACCGGATCGAAGCGTTCGAAGGCGGCGAGGTTGAGGAAGCCCAGCGTCAGCCTGCCGCGCAACGGTCGGATGCCGCTGCGCAGCAGCTCGTCCAGGGCGATCGCGCCGGCGATCTCGTTGCCGTGCATGAGCGCAGTGATGGCGACATGCGGGCCCGGGCGGACCGCCTCGAAATGCATGAAGCCGGCGACGCCGCAATTGCCGGGCAGCCAGTCCGAGAGATCCGGAGCGGCGAGCCGGACCTCGAAGCGCGGCAGGCCAGCCGCGACCGGCCCGGACGCCGTTATGCCAGGGAGCGGATAGGGAGGCAGATCGCCACTCATGTGTCTCGCGTCAGGCTGGGATCTCGCGTCAGGCCGGGATCTCGCGTCAGGCCGGGATCTCGCGTCAGGCTGGTGGCGAGGCGGCGGATGAAGCTGTCGCAGGCGTCGAGCTGGTCGCGCGCGATCCACTCGTCGGCCTGGTGCGCCTGCGCGATATCGCCCGGACCGCAGACAATGCTGGCGATTCCGGCATCCTGATAGATGCCGGCCTCGGTGCCGTAGGAGACCTTGCCGTGCCCGTTCGCGCCGGAAGCCTGCCTGACCAATGCCACCAGCGCGTGGTCCGGCGACAGCGACAGCGGCGGCAGGGTGTGCAGCGGCTCGAAGGTGAAGCCGCTGCCAGGATCGACGCGATGCATCCAGCTTTCGATGACCTCGCTGGCATGGTGCTGAAGGCGCGCGAGCTCGGCCTCGGCGTCGTCGCCGGGGATGGTGCGCCATTCCATCTCGAAGCCGGCGCGCTCGGGAATGATGTTCAGGATCGAGCCGCCATCGACGAGTCCGGTATGGACCGTGCTGTGCGGCGGCTCGAATCCGTCCTCGCGCCGGCCGTCCTGCTGCAGGCGGCGGCTTTCGGCGGCGATCCACGCAATCGCCTCGGCTGCTGCATGGATCGCGTTGACCCCGTTCGCCGGCTGGCTGGAATGGCCGGCCTTGCCACGCACGGTGACGCGCACGGACAGCCGGCCCTTGTGGGCGGTGATCGGCTTCATGCCGGAGGGCTCGCCGACGACGCAGAGCGCCGGCTTGAGGCGGC
Organism: uncultured Lichenicoccus sp.; assembly: GCA_963693035.2. GTDB lineage: Bacteria > Pseudomonadota > Alphaproteobacteria > Acetobacterales > Acetobacteraceae > Lichenicoccus. Next base: position 195,007 of record CAXMMQ010000010.1, on the reverse strand, counting down.
CGGCCTCGAGGTCGCGCACCAGGACCCGGGCACCCTCGCAATCGACCTCCTCGTTGTAGGAGATGAATAGATGCACCGGCCGTTGCAGCGGCAGCGCCTTCAGGTCGGGCACAGCGGCCAGGCAGGAGGCGACGAACCCCTTCATGTCGACGGCGCCGCGCGCATACAGCCGGCTATCCTTGCCGGTCAGGCGGAACGGGTCGGTGCTCCAGGCCTGGCCATCCACCGGCACGGTATCGACATGGCCGGACAGCGCGAGGCCGCCTTCCGCTTCCGGGCCGATTATGGCGTGCAGGTTGGCCTTTTCGCCGCTCGGGTCATGGGTCAGGCGGTAGGAGATGCCCTGCCGGTCAAGATAGGTGCGCACCCAGTCGATCAGCGGCAGGTTGGTCCGGCGGCTCGTCGTGTCGAACCCGACCAGCGCCTCCAGGATCTCCGGCGTGCTCATTTGGTCTGTGACAGCCATCCCGGCAGTCTATACGGGGCGACCGGCGCGGCAATGGTGTCTGTGCGGGATGGCCCTGACCGCCGGCGCACCGCCAGCCGCCCAGGTCGCGGCCTAGCCAGCAAGGGTCTCGATGCCTGCCCCTCCGTCTGCCCCGCACCGGACCGGCCTGCATCCGCTGCACCGGCTCTGGCGGCGGTTTCCTCCCGAGCAGCGGCGGCGGCTGCTGGCGAGCGTGGCGGCCCGGCTGGCCCCGAAGCCGGACCGGCGCGCACCTGCGCATTGCAACGGCCTGATTGTCGGCGGCGAGGTCGGGCGCGCGTCCGGGCTAGGCGAGGCGGCGCGCATCATGCACCGCGCGCTGGACCGGATCGGCGTGCCGGCGGTGGCGCTGCCTGCGGGCCTCGACGTGCCGGGCGAGACGTCGGGCGCTGCCGGACCCGCCGCGCCTGATCTCCCGGCTGGCTCAGCGCTGCTGCTGCACGTCAATGCGCCGGTGCTGCCGGCGGCCCTGCTGCGGTTGCCGCGTGGACTGGTGCGCGGCCGGCGGGTGATCGGCTACTGGGCCTGGGAGCTGCAGACAGTACCGTCGAGCTGGACGCCGGCGGCTTCCTGCGTGCACGAGGTCTGGGCGCCGTCGCGCTTCACCGCCAACGCGCTGGAGACGCTGCTGCCCGGACGGGTCAGGGTGGTGCCGATCCCGCTGGCGCTGAGCCCGCCGGTGCCGGCGCCGCTCGGCCGCCCGGCGTTCGGGCTGCCCGAGGCGGCTCTGGTGGTGTTGGTCTCGTTCAGCGTCGCCTCCGCCTTCGAGCGCAAGAACCCGCTCGGTGCGGTCGTCGCATTTCGTAAAGCCTTCGGTAACCGAGCCGATTGCATCTTGCTGATCAAGGCTGGGCATGCAGGTCATTATCCGGCTGACATGGACCGGCTGCGGGAGGCGATCGATGGCTGCGACAACATCAGGATCGAGACACGGATGCTGGCCGAGACGGAGATGCACGCCCTGACACGCTGTGTCGACATCGTGCTGTCGCTGCATCGCAGCGAGGGGTTCGGCCTGGTGCCGGCGCAGGCGATGATGCTCGGCCGCGCCGTGGTCGCCACCGACTGGTCCGCCACCGCCGAATTTCTCGACGAGAGCTGCGGCATCCCGGTCGCCTGCCGCCTTATCGAGGCGCGTGATCCGCGCGGGGTGTTCCAGGCGCCCGGCGCGGTGTGGGCGGATGCCGATACCGACGCGGCGGCGCAGGCGCTGCGCCGGCTGGCGGAGGCGCCGGAGTGGCGGCGCGATCTCGGCGAGCGTGCGCGGGTGGCCGCGGGTCATCGCTTCGACGCCGGCGGGCTTTGCGAGGCGCTGGCGGCGATCGGCTATGACGGCCCCGGACTCTCCCGTCCTGACCCTGACCGGCCAGGGCCGGACTGACATGCGTATCCTGGTATGGCAGTGGGGGCGTCGAGGGGCCGGGCCACGCATGGCGGCCGAACTCGCAGCCGCCCTGCGCGCGCTGCCTGGCCACACGGTGTTCCTGTCACTCTCCGGCCGGGCAGAGATCCTCCGGGCGTCCGACGCCCCCACCTGCGCGCTGCCGGTTGCGACCTATGCCGGGGGCGCCGGCTATGTCGGCCGTATGCTGCTGGCTCCGGTCTCGATCCCGTGGCTGATGCGTCGGCTGCGTGGGCTTGCCCCGGAGGTTGCAATCTGCGCGATGCCGGGCCCGCTCGACCTGCTGATGGCCATGGCGCTGCAGCGGCTGCGTATCCCGATGGTGGTCACGGTGCATGATGCCGATCTGCATCCGGGGGACGGGCTGCCGTTGCAGATGCCGCTGCAACGCGCCCTGATCCGCCGGGCGACCGCGCTGGTGGCATTGACCGGCCATGTCGCCGCCCGCCTGCGGCAACAGCCAGCGGCCCGGGGCCTGCCGCTGCTCGAGGCACGGCTGCCGCCCCTGGTGTTCCAGCGGCGCTGCCCGCCGGCGCCGCTCGCGCATGGCGGTCCGCTGCGGCTGCTCTGCTTCGGACGGCTGCTGCCGTACAAGGGGCTCGATCTGTTCGAGGCTGCCCTGCGCGGCCTGGCATCGGTCGATCCCGCGCAGGGAGGGGCCACGCAGGGACGTTTCGAGGTGCGCGTGGTCGGCGAGGGACCCGACACGCCCACGCTTGCCGCCCTCGGCCGCCTGCCGGGCGTGTCCGTCGAGAACCGCTGGGTGCCCGAGGACGAGGTCGGCAGCCTGGTGGCGTGGGCCGACGCCGTCGTGCTGCCGTATCGCGAGGCCAGCCAGAGCGGCGTCGCCGCGATCGCGCTGGCCGCCGGCCGCTGGGTGGTAGCGACGCGCGTGGGCGGCCTGTTGGAACAGTTCCGCGGCGAGGCGATGGCGCTGCTGTGCGAGCCGGAGGCGACGAGCATCGGGGTTTGCCTGATGCGGCTGCTGGACGACCCGCCGCCGCCGCCGCCGGTGGCGCCCGACCCGCTCGGCCTGTGGCTGGAGATGGCGCGCAGCCTCAGCCGCCAGATCGAGCCGCTGCTGCCAGGAGCCGTGCACGGCCGGCACCGGGTTGTGCAGGACGCGGCGCGCTCGGATCCGGCGCCAGTTTGAAAGTCACGCCGGGAGCTGGAACGGTTTCGAGACGATCATGCGGATACGCGTGAGCTTCTCGATGGCGCGCAGAAATGCACGCTCGGAGGGATCGCACAGCGAGACCGCGACCCCGCGCTGTCCCGCCCGCGCGGTGCGCCCGATGCGGTGGACATAGGTCTCCGGCGTGTTTGGGATATCGAAGTTGATGACGTGGGTGACGTCGGCGATGTCGATGCCGCGGGCGGCGACGTCGGTGGCGACCAGCACCGTGACCTCGCCGCCGCGAAAGGCGGCCAGCGCCCGCTCGCGCGCCGCCTGGCTCTTGTCGCCGTGGATCGCGGTCGCGGTCAGGCGCGCCTTGTCGAGAAAGGACACGGCCTGGTCGGCGCCCTGCTTGGTGCGGGTGAACACCAGGACACGCGCGCGGCTCGCGCGTCCGCGCAGCAGCCGGTTCAGGATCTCGACCAGCAGCGGTCGCTTACGCTGGGTGTCGGTGAAGATGACGCGCTGCTCGACGCCGTCCGCGGTGATCGCCGCCGCCGCCGCCGCCACCCGTACCGGATCGCGCAGCAGGTCGCGGGCGAGGGAGGCGATCTCAGCCGGCATGGTGGCGGAAAAGAACAGGTTCTGCCGTTCCGCGGGCAGCAGCGACACGATCCGGCTTATGTCGGCGATGAAGCCGAGATCGAGCATGTGGTCGGCCTCGTCCAGCACGAAGATGCCGGTCGCGTCAAGGCCGAGCGTGCGGTCGCCGAGATGGTCGAGCAGCCGTCCGGGGGTGGCGACGACGATGTCGATGCCGGCAGCCAGCGTGCGGGTCTGCCGCTGCTTGGGCACGCCGCCATACAGCAGGGCCACGCGCAGGCCGGTGCCGCGACCATGGGTGCGGAAGCTTTCGGCGATCTGGCTGGCGAGTTCGCGGGTCGGCGCCAGCACCAGGGCGCGGCAGCCGCGCGGCGGAGCGGGCGCGGGCGTGGACAGCAGGCGGTGCAGGATCGGCAGCGCGAAGGCCGCGGTCTTGCCGGTGCCGGTTTGCGCGAGCCCCTGCACGTCGCGTCCGCGCAGGATCGGCGGGATCGCCTGCGCCTGGATCGGCGTCGGCTCGTTGTAGTCCTGCCGGCGGAGCGCCGCCAGGATGGGAGCCGCGAGGCCAAGCTCGGCGAAGCTGCTCATGTGGAAGGGCCTTTCTGAGGCCCGCTCTTCGCAGAGGGCGGCGAATGCGGTCAAGCGGCGTTGACGCGTCCCGGCGCCGCCTCGCACAAGCAGCCGCATGGAACCCGATCCCGCAGTGATCCTGGCACAGCCCTATGCCGGGCTGGAGGCGCAGGCCCGCGGCCTCGCCCACCGGGCCGGGCTGCTGCCGAGCGTGCATGCGCTGGTGCCACGACGACCGTGGAGCTGGCTGCCGGCGGCGCGCTGGCCGGCGCCGCTGCACGGGGTGGCACCGCTCGGCCCGCTGCCGGACGGCCTGGTCCTCGGCGTCGGCGGAGTGGCGGCCGCGGTCGGCGCGGCGCTGCGCAGGCAGGGGCGGCGGGTGGTGCAGATCCAGAACCCGCGCATGCGCTTCGACCGCTTCGACCTGGTTGTCGCCAACACCCATGACGAGATTGCGGGGCCGAACGTGCTGCTGTCGCGCAACGCGCTGCACCGGGTCGGGCCGGAGGTGCTGGCGGCGGCGCGCGCGGTGTGGGCACAGCGCCTCGCGCATCTGCCGCGGCCGCTGGTGGCGGTGCTGGTCGGCGGCTCCAACGGCCGGTTCCGGCTCGACGCGCCGACCGGCCAGGCGCTGGCGGCGCAGCTTGCCGCGATGATGCGAAGCGAGCGGGTCGGCCTCGCCTTGACGCCCTCGCGGCGGACCTCTCCCGACGTCCGCTTGGCTTTGCAGGGTGCGTTGTCGCCGCTCGGCGCCTGGGTGTGGGGCATGCAGGGCGACAACCCCTATTTCGGCCTGCTGGCCTGTGCGGATGCCATCGTGGTGACCGCGGACAGCGTCTCGATGGTCTCGGAGGCGGCGGCGACCACGGTGCCGGTGCTGGTGGCGCCGCTGCCCGGCCGCTCCCGCCGGATCGGGCTGTTCCTGCGGACGTTGCAGCAGGCCGGCCGCATTCGCATGTTCGACGGGCGCCTGCAGCACTGGCAGGCCGCAGCGCTGGACGATACGCCCGCAGTGGCGCACGAGATGCGGCGGCGGCTGGGATATCCCGACCTGGCCGCCCGAGACACGGCCGCCTCAGGACACGAGTGAGATGAGATGCTGGATATCCAGACCTATGACGCCCGGCAGGGGGGCAACGTGCTCTACAAGGCGCTGGCGCACCCGCTGGCCGCCGAGGCGGTGGCGGGCCTCGCGGCACGCCTGCGGGAGAGCGGGCGTGTCGCGGTCTATGATCCGGATGGCGCGTCCGCGATGCTCTATGCCCTGCATCCGGACGTGCCGGCGCCGGGCGAGCTCTACGTGCATGACGTAACGCTGGTCGGGCGCGAGACGCTCGGCACCGTGGCCCGCGCGCTCACCGGCATCGGCCGGTCGGAAGCGTCGGTGCTGCTGGTCGCCGCCTTCGATGCCGAGCGCATCGTGGCGCGCATCGCGCACATGCTGCCGGCGCATGTCGAGGTGCTGACGCTGGACGCGGCGCGGCTGCCCGATGCGATGCTGACCAACCCGAGGCGCTATCTCGACCGGCTGAACTTCGCCACCAACTTCGCCTTTTTCCGCGACGAGGCTGGCCTTTCGACGCGCCTGGTCACCGCGAACTACTGGCAGGCCTATGGCGCCACCGCTGTTCGGCTCTGGCTGCGCCTCTATGACGGCGCCGGCCGGGTGCTGGCGACCTGGGAGGAGGCGGTGCCGCCGGGTGCGGCCGGCATCGGCATCGACAGCCGCGAGGTCCGCCGCCGCTTCAGCCTGCCGGCATTCAGCGGCCAGTTGTTCGTGCATGCGATCGGGGTCGCCGGGCACGACGTGGTGAAATACGCGCTCGACACCTTTGGTCATGACGGCAATCCGAGCCTGTCGGTGACGCACGACGCCAATGCCTGGCCGTCCGACCGCTATGCCAATCTTCCCGCGCCGCGCGATGACGAGCGGGTCTTGTTGTGGGTGCAGAACAGCCACGCGGTGCCGATCCCGCGCGGTGCGATCCAGCTCGATCGCATGGGGCGCGAGCAGCCGGCAGCTTTTCCGGTCGCGGTCGCGCCCTATGCCAGCGTCACGGTGGATGTCTCGGACCTGCTGCCCGGGCTGCACTGGCCGGCGCAGATCGAGCTGCGCTGCGGGCGGCACATGGTGCGGCCGCGCTACGAGGTGACGCGGTCCGGCCGCACCCGGATCGCGCACATGAATGTCGAGCGCGCCGACCTCAGGCCCGATCCCGGCATCCCGAGCCTGCCTCCGGAGCTTGGACGCGGCTACATCCTGCCGTTCCCGGTGATGGACCCGGCCAATTTCCGCTCCATCGTGCAGCCGGCGCCGATGGCGCCGGGCCAGCGCACGCTGCCGCTGCGCATCGACCTGTTCGACGCCCTGGGCAACAAGGCCGGCGAGCACTTCCTCGGCTGCCTGCCACGCGACCATGGCATCGCATTCGACCTCGGCACACTGGATGCACCCGAAGGCCATGCCGAGCTGGTCTACGACTTTCGCGACGGTGGCGAGGCGGATGGCTGGATGCATGCCCTGGTGCGCTACGAGCATGTCGAGAGCGGCCATGTCGCCGAGACCAGTTTCGGCGCGCATATCTTCAACACCGCGATGACCTATCGCGACGAGCCGCAATCCTATGCCGGACCGCCACCCGGGCTGTCGACGCGGCTGTTCCTCAAGCTCGGCGTCGGCGAGGCGCGCAGCTTCTCGGCGCTGATCTATCCGGCCTCGGCACCCTGGCGGCCGCGGTCGAGCACGCGGCTGGTGCTGCATGACGGCGAGGGCGAACTGGTGGCCGAGCGTCCCGTCGAGATCACCTGCTGCGGCTCGATGATGGTCTGGCCGCATCTGGTGTTCGGCGAAGCGCTGCTGGAGCAGGCCGGAGCACGCGGCTACGTGCTGATCCGCGACACCACCTGCCGGCTGTTCGGCTATCACGGGTTGATGGAAGCAGGCGGACGGGTGTCGCTCGACCATATGTTTGGATTTTGACGCAGGCTCTGCTGAGCCGAAGTCAGCCGCCTCTCCTACGTTCTCTTCGTTGATGAACCCACCCGGACACCTGAAACCGCTTCATGGCGTCAGACACGCTCAGAGTCTGTTTCTGTGCGATTTCGGATGTCTGCTATCGCCCGTAGCGGTCCTACTTGGCAGGTTAAGACCGCAAGACTTTAGATCCGGGGGACGGCGGCACGGCGGGGCTGGTCTCGCCAGGGAGCATGCGATTACAGCGACCCTACGGCGCGGTCAGGGCGTTCCTGACGCGCCCCGAGCCGGGCCCCACCCCAGGGCCAACCTCGCTCGCCCCGGTCAGACGGGTGCGTCGCGGCCGCGCGTCAGAAGCGGCGTGGGTTGTGGCTGCCCCTCGTAATAATCGGCCTCGCGCAGAAATCCGCGGCGATCGAGGGCGTCGATCACGAGCGCGCCGCTGTCGGGATAGGTGCAGACCTCGCCGGGCGGCTCGGCGCCGATCGCGAGATAGACCAGGTCGCCCGTGCCGTCCGGGCTTGCGGGGTTGGCGATCTGATGGGCGATCCCCGTGTCGGCCGGACAGGAAATGCAGTCTCCGGGGCGGATCTCGTGCACGCAGTCGCCATAGCGGAACAGACCTCGCCCTTCGAGTACGACGAAGATCTCGTCGGCCATAAGGTGCGTGTGCGCCGGGCACGCGCTGTGCCCCGGGGGCACCCTTCTCGCGTTCATGCCGAGACGGCCCATCCCGAAACGCCCCGGCCCCGCATTCTTCATTGCAGGCGTCAGTTCGCGCTGAAAATGCGTCCAGGCGGCGGGCACTTCGGCCGCGATCTCCGGCGATGTGTGCATGTTGACGATCGTGGGCGCCCTCTCGGTCATGTTGTCCTCTCGTAGCTGCGCCAGACAAGTGCGGCGGTTTCGGTCCGGTCTCCACAATACGACGACATTCCGATCTCGGGCACACACGGCCGCTTAGCCACGTTGAGGGATGCCATACCGGCTGATCACCGCCGTCTCGATGGCCGCGACCGCCGCATACAGCAGCAGCGAGCACATGGTCACCAGCACCAGCGCGCTCCAAAGATCCGCGGCTCGGAACGAGGTGATGTCGCGCTGCATTCGGTAGCCGATGCCGTCGCCGGTCGCGAGCCATTCCGCGAGCAGCGCGCCGACCAGGGCGGCGGGGGCCGAGAGCCGCATCGAAGCGAGGATGGCGGGCAACGCACTGGGCAGGCCGACCTTGCGCAGCACCGCGAGGCGGCCGCCGCCGCAGGCGCGGATCAGCTCGGCCGAGGAACGCGATGCGGCGCGCAGGCCCATCACGCTGTTCACCAGGGTCGGGAAATACACGATCAGGCCGCCGATGACCGCGACCGCCGCCGGCCCGCGGCCGAACACCAGCACGATCAGCGGCGTCATCGCCACCAGCGGGATCGAGCGCAGGATGGTCGCCAGCGGCAGCAGGCTGCGCTCGAGCGAGGGTGACAGCACGAACAGGATCGCGCTGCCGAGGCCGAGGACCAGGCCGAGCAGGAAGCCGGAGGCGGCATGCGCCAGCGTCACGCCCAGGGCCGCCAGCAGGCCGGCGCGGTTGCGACCCGAGGCCGGCATGCCGAACAGGTAATGCGAGACGGCGGCGGGAGACTTGCCCATCAGCGGGCTGACCTGGAAAACATCCAGGAACAGCGTCCAGGCCAGCAGCACGATCACCAGCGCCAGCAGCGGCGACAGCAGCCGGCTCATGGGCTCGTCGCCTGTCGCCAGGGTGTCAGCCAGTGGCCGATGCGTGCGACCAGGGCGTAGGCGAAACAGGCGAGTGCGCCGCTGACCAGGGCGATGCCCCAGGAACGGGATGCCGCCATCTGCTGCATCGAGACCACCATGGCGACTCCGAGGCCGCTCTGCACCGAGCCGAGCCACTCGCCGAGGATGGCGCCGAGCAACGAGGCAGGCGCCGCGATGCCGAGGGCGGCGAACAAAGCCGGCAGGCAGGACGCGAACTGTACGCGCCGAAAGCACTGCCAGGCGCCGCCGCCGCAGGCGCGCACGAATTCCAGGCTGGTCCGGTCGGTGCCGCGCACGCCGACCAGCAGGCCGACCAGCGTGGTGAAGAACACCGACAGCGCCGATAGCGCCACCATCGGGGTGCGCCCGCTGAACACCAGGGTCAGCAGCGGGCCGACCGCGATCACCGGAATGCAGTAGCTCACGGCGGCAAGCTGCAGCACGACGCGCTGCAGGGCCGGCAGCAGCAGCACCAGCAGGGCGACGCCGATCGCGAGACCGTTGCCCCAGAGAAAGCCGCGCGCGGCCTCGCCGATGGTGGGCCAGATGTTGGGACCGTAGAACGCCCAGCCGTCGCGCACGATCTGCGCCAGCACAACCCAGGGCGCCGGTACCAGACCTGACGGTCCGGTGGCGAGAAGGGCCGCCAGGCTCCAAAGCGCAAGCAGAACGACGGGTGCTGCCAGCATCCGGAGTGCCCGGCTCATGCCTCGTCCTCGGTTGCGAACAGCAGCTCGCTCAGCCGGTCGTGGTAGGCGTGGAACTCCGGGCTGCGCATCAAGGCCGCCGTGCGGGGCCGCGGCAGGTCGATCGGCACCAGGGCGATGATGCGGCCGGGGCGGCCGCTCATCACCGCGACCTGGTCCGACAGCAGCACCGCCTCGGCAATGCCATGCGTCACCATCAGGGTGGTGGCCGGGCGCTCGGTCCAGATCCGCTGCAGCTCCAGATTGAGACGCTGGCGGGTCATGTCGTCGAGCGCGCCGAACGGCTCGTCGAGCAGCAGCGCGCGAGGTTGCAGCACCAGGGCCCGGGCGATGGCGACCCGCTGGCGCATGCCGCCCGAAAGCTGCGCCGGACGCGCGCGCTCGAATCCGCCTAGTCCGACCAGCGCCACCAGGCCTGCGATCAGGCCGGGTGCCGCCCGAACGCCCGCGACCTCCAGAGGCAGCCGGATGTTGGCTTCCACCGAGCGCCAGGGCAGCAGCGCGCTGTCCTGGAAGGCGATACCGAGCTGATGCCGCGAGACCAGATCTGCGGGCGTTTCGCCATGCACCAGCGCCTGTCCGGCATCGGCCTGCTCGAGCCCGGCCAGGATGCGCAGCACCGTCGACTTGCCGCAGCCCGACGGCCCAACCAGCGACAGGAAGCTGTTTTCCGCCGTCTGCAAATCCAGCCGGTCGAGCGCCGGCACCGGGCGACGCCCGACCCGGAAGCTCTTGGACAGGCCGGTCATGGCGATCCCGGTGCCGGGCGGCCTCGTGCGGGCGTCGCGCGGAGCTGGGAGCACGGCGGCTGTGCTAGACACGGATCAGGGCGGGATCTTCGTGGTAGATTTCGTCGAGCAGAGACATGTCGAACAGGGTCTCCCGGGTCACCTCGTTGCCGAGATCGCGCAGCACGCGGACGTTGCGCTCCATCCGCTCCGGGGTGAGCGTGAACAGGCCGTTCACTGCCGTCTCCGGCGAGGTGATCAGGGTGTTCTCCGTCCTGGACTGCATGATTTCGGAGTCGCGGTTCAGGCCGAGGCGCTGGCCGTACTGGTCGATCGCGAGCGCCGCGCCGCCGACAGGGTCGCGCAGATTGTCCTTCCAGCCGCGCAGCTCCGCCCGCAGCGCCGCCTTCAGCCGCTCGCGGTCACGCTGCGCGGACTCCGCACGCACGATGTAGGTCTCCATCAGCAGCGGATAGTTGTAGTCGGCGAACAGGAAGGTGGTGGTGGCGATGCCGCGCCGCTTCAACTGGTTCGGCTCGTTGGCGATGTAGCCGACCCAGCCATCCACTTCGCCCGCCACCAGCGGCGTCGGGTCAAACTGAACCGGAACGGTGGTGATCCTGTCGGGATCGACGCCGTTCAATTGCAGGAAGGTCGAGAAGATGACCTGGTTGCCGCCCTGCACGCCGATGCGCTTGCCGATCATCGATTGGGGATCCGGGATCGGGTGGCTGGCCAGAGACAGCATGCAGAAGGCGCTCTTCTGGTAGAGGCAGCCGATCGTGCGCAGCCCGGCCCCCTGCGCGACCGCCGCCGCGGTCAGGTCGATCGCCGAAATCCCGATCAGGCACTTGCCCTGCGACAGGTCGATCTCGGTCGGCGGTGCGCTGGGGCCACCGCTTTGCAGGTCCACCGAGGAGAAGCCCTCGTCGCGGTAGTAGCCCCGGCTATCGGCGAAGTATTCGCCGGCGAACTGGGCGTTGCGTATCCAGGTCAGGCGGATCGCATATGGCCCGAGGTCGGGCGGACGCGCCGCCTGTGCCCCATGGCGCAGCACCGCTGGCGTGGCCAGGCCAGCGAGGCCGATGCCGAGGAAGCGCCTGCGATTAGGCAACCGGCGTCTCCAGGCGTTGGCGGCGACGCACGTGTTCGGAGGCGACCAGATCGCGTCCGTCCTCGCCGGTGATGGTCGTGCCCATGTCGGGATGGTGGAAATACACCACCGAATACCTGCCGTTGCGCGCTGCCTCGCTGCCCGCGGGCGGATTGACGACGCGATGCAGGTTCGAGGGGATCCGGCCGCGGGTCCAGCGCGTCAGCAGGTCGCCGGCCTGGATCAGCAGCGTACCCTGCGGGATGTCGACGGTTCTCCAGCTCCGGTCCGAGGCCCGAGCCTCGAGGCCTCCGGTGCGGTCGTTCGACCAGAGCAGGGTGAAGCCGCCGATGTCGGTGTGCGGGCGGCTGCGGACCCGGCCGGCTTCCGGCGGCGCGTGCTGCGGCGGGTAGTGGTTGAGCACCAGATTGGACCATTGCCGCACGGTCCAGTCCTGCAGGCCCGCACGCAGGTCGAGGCCGTCCGCCAGCAGCGTCACCAACTGCGAGGCGAAGCGGTGCATCCGCGCGTAGCTGCGGGTCCAGGTCGCTGAGAACGCTTCCGGCTCGGCCGGCCAGAGGGTGAAGCTTTCGGCCCAGGCGGCGAGTCCGGACACGTCGTCCGGGGCCGGGGGCGGTCGGTCCGGGCTGCGCTGCGCCAGGCGGAGCTCAAAGCGCTCCACCAGGTCGAGATAGGTGGCGCTGGTGCGGGACGGGTCGTCGCCCTGCATGCGCTGCCAGCCCTGCCAGGCGCCATGCCCGGGCCAGGCAACCGCGGCCTTTTCGGAGTCCGGCCGCTCCATGAACTTGCGTCCGCTGGCAAAAACCGCCTCGGCCGCATCGACCGGCACGTCACGCCCACGCACCAGGACGCAGGAGCTTCGCTGCAACGCCTCGACGAAGCCGCTCGGTGAAAGCCGGTCCAGATCGAGCAGCGTGAGATCGGGCACGCCGGTCATTCCGCGGCATGCGCTCCGGCACCGGCGGCGTGTCGGTTCGCCGGACGCGGCAGGCCGAGCGTGTCGCGCAGGGTGGCGCCGGTATATTCGGTGCGCAGCCGGCCGCGGCGTTGCAGCTCCGGCACCACCAGCTCCACGAAATCATCGAGATTGCCAGGCAGGTAGTGCGGCATCAGCGCGAAGCCGTCCGAGCCGCCCTCGTCGATATAGCGCTCCATCTCATCCACGATGCTGGCGGGCGTGCCGATCAATGTCAGGTGCCCCATGCAGGCGGCGATCCAGCGGCCAAGCTCGACCAGGGAGAGGCGCTTGCCGTCCTGGTCGCCCGCCTTCCGGTCAATCGTGATGCGCTTGCGTGTCGCGATGGCGCTGAGCGCCGGCAGGTCGGGAATCGGTTGCGTCGGATCCATGTCGAGCTCGAATTCCGGCCCCATGAACTGCACGGCGAATGCCCGCGCCTCGACCGGGCTGATGGTCGACTGCACCGCGTCGAACTTCGCCTGCGCCTCTTCCATGGTGCGTCCAACCACACAGCACAGGCCCGGCATGATCTTGAGGCTGTCCGGCGAGCGGCCATACTTGGCAAGGCGTGCCTTCATCGGCCCGTAGAAGGCCTGGCCATGCTCCAGCGAGGCGGCCTTGCCGTACATCATGTCGGCGGACTGGGCCGCGAAGTCCCGGCCCTCCTCGGATTCGCCGGCCTGGCAGATCACCGGATAGCCCTGCGGCATGCGCGCGACGTTGAGCGGCCCGCGCACCTTGAAGAAGCGGCCCTTGTGGTCGAGCACGTGCATCTTCGACGGGTCGGCATAGATGCCCGAGGCCTTGTCGCGCGGAAAGGCGTCGTCCTCCCAGCTATCCCAAAGGCCGCCGCAGACATCGAGGAACTCGCGCGCCCTTGCGTAGCGCGCCTCGGTCGAGAGCGGCCCGTCATAGCCGAAATTGAGCGCCTCGCTGGTCATCTGCGAGGTGATGACGTTCCAGCCGGCGCGGCCGCCGCTCATATGGTCCAGCGTCGCGAAGCGCCGGGCGAGCTCGTATGGCTCGTTGTAGGTCGTGGAACCCGTGCAGACGAGGCCGATCCGGCTGGTGACGGTGGAGAGCACCGCGAGCAGGGTCAGCGGGTCGAAATGCACCAGTGTGCTCATCGAGCGCAGCGCGTCCGGCGCGAGCCCGTCATCCTTGGTCGAGTAGCCGTCCGCCATGAAGATGATGTCGAAGCGGCCACGCTCGGCGGTCCGGGCAAGCGCCTTGTACATCTCGAGGTCGTGGTCGCCCTCGGCCTTGGCGGCCGGGTATTTCCACGAAAAGCGGCCGCCATGCAGCAGAACGGCGAGACAGACCTGACGCTTCATCCGGAGCCTCCGAAATCCAACCGGCAGGTGCAAACCGCGGGCCAGTGGTGTGTGCCGGTTGCCGGACGCCCGGATCTGCGCTGCATTCCATCATGTCGGACCGAGCGGGCGTCGCCCGGAACCGATCAGGGAAGGAAAGACTGGGATGGATACACGGGTGGCACTTCAGGTCGATGCGCAGTCCCAGGCGCTGATGGACCGGGCGGTGAAGCACCTGGTGGCGCATCACAGCCCGAACGGCACCCGGGTCGGCTGGCTGATGATCGCCTCGATCCTGGTGGAGGCCTGGGATCTCTACTCGATCGCCTTCGTGCTGATCTTCCTGCGCGAGCAGTATCATCCGTCGCCGGCGCTGCTGGGTCTCGCCGGCGCCGGCACCCAGGGCGGCGCGGTCGTGGGCTCGCTGCTTGGCGGCTGGCTGTCCGACCGGATCGGCCGCCGGGCGATCTTCCTCACCACCATGGTCATGTTCGTGGTGTTCGCGCTGGCGCAGGCCTTCGTGCCGAACATGATCTGGCTGGTCGTGATCCGGCTGATCCTGGGCATCCCGCTCGGCAGCGACATCTCCAACGGCTACACCTACATCATGGAGTTCCTCCCCAAAGGGGAACGCGAGGTGATGGGCAATCGCTGGCAGTTCATGTTCGCGGTCGGCGAGGTCTTCGCGCTCGGTCTGATTGCCATCCTGCTGGCATTCGCGCTGCCGCACTGGCTGGTCTGGCGGCTGACGCTGGGCTTCGGCGCGGTGCCGGCGGCGATCATCTTCGCGCTGCGCTACAACCTGCCGGAAACCGCGATCTGGCTGATCCGGCGTGGTCGATTCCGCGAGGCCAAGCAGGTCTCGGCGCACATGTACCACGATCCGCTCGACTTCCTGCCCGACCAGGACGTGATGATCCCGCAACCGCGCGCGCGCGACTTCTTCGACCATATCAGGCGCGACCCGATCCGCCTGCGCGCCACGCTGTTCGGCTGGATCTCGTGCTTTGCCCAGGGCAGCGAGTTTTCCACGTTCGCCTTCTATATCCCGGTGCTGTTCGTGCTGGTCGGCGTATCCGGGGCGCTCGGCACCGATCTCGTCACCATGGTGCTCTATGTGATCGCCGCGATCTCCGGCTGGATCGGTCCGTTGATCACGCCGAAGATCGGGCAGCGCGGCCTGAGTATCGCCGGCTTCGCCATCGTGCTGGTCTCGCTGCTGGTCGCCGGCTTCGCGATCAAGACCGGCCACACGATGATCCTGCCGATTGCCGCCGCGGTCATGCTGTGGGGCCATTACTGGGACGCGGAGAACGGCATCACCATCGCCTCGATGATGGCGCGGCCGGAATATCGCGGCGTTGCCTCGGGCGTCGCCTACATCTTCGTCAAGCTGCCGTCGTTCCTGGCGATCTTCCTGTTCCCGGTGCTGTTCAGCGCGATCGGCCACGGCAACGCCACCCTGTTCGTGGCGATCTTTCCGCTGATCGGGCTGCTGGCGGCGATCTTCCTGCTGCCGGAAGTCTATGGCTATGACGGCGACTGAGAGACCTTTTGAGGAGGCGCTAGCGGAGGTCAAAGGCGCGTCGAATGACCACCCGAGGAGCATTCTCGTACGCTCTCTCAGAGCACCGTCGAAACCAGCCTAAGCGTCGCCGCTTCCCGTGCCTCGATGTACCAGTTGCCGGGTGCCCGCTCGAGCACCTGCTGCATCGTGACCGCGCTGCCCTCGATCAGGCTCGCGAAGCCTTCGTTCTGGATTACGATCGACGCCTCGATCTCGTGCAGGGCGGCGGTCACGGCGGCGATGCAGGTGGTCAGCGGTCCGTTGATGTGGAGTTGCTTGTCCAGCTTGCGCTCATGGATCATCAGCCGGGTGCCGCGCGTCAAATAGCGGTTGTCGCGCGCGAAGAAGCTCATGAAGGTGGTGCCGGCGGAATAGATCGCCGCCTTGCCGAGGAACACGAAGCGACGCTGCGGGGCGATGTCGCTGTGGTAGCGGACATCCTCGCCCATCATGCGGGCCACCTCCGGGTCGCCGCCCAGGGTGGACAGCTCGATCACGACGAGGCCGTCCTGCAGCGAGTTGTCGAGCTGGCTGCGGAAATCCCGATACATGTCGTAATCGACCGGCCCGGCCAGCAGGATCGCCGGGTTGCGGAAGTCGGCGGCGTGCAACTGGCTCATGGCGATCTCCTGATTGCGAACTGTCGTCCACGCGGCCGTGTGGCAGGATGGCTTTGACCGCACGGCATTCCGGGGCCGCCATCCGATGACCAAGACGTTGTTTCCCGGACGAGGTTTCGCGGCCTTCCTGTTCGACATGGACGGCACGCTGCTGAGCTCGATCGCCGCCGCCGAGCGCGTGTGGACCGCCTGGGCGCTGAGGCATGTCGTTGATGTCGAGCGCTTCCTGCCGACCATCCACGGCGTCCGGGCGGTGGAGACGATCCGGCGCCTTGCCTTGCCGGGCGTGGACCCGGTGGCGGAGGCCGCCATCCTCACGCGCGCCGAGCTCGACGATGTCGGCGGCATCGAGCCGATCGCCGGGGCGGCAGACTTCCTGGCGTCGGTGGCGCCGGATCGCTGCGCGATCGTCACCTCGGCGCCGCGTGCCCTGGCGCTGCGGCGATTGCAGGCGGCGGGCTTGCGACCGCCGCCGCTGCTGATCACGGCCGAGGACGTGAAGCACGGCAAGCCGGCACCGGAATGCTTCCTGCTCGCAGCCAACCGGCTGGGGCGCCCGGCGGCCGGCTGCCTGGTATTCGAGGACGCGTCGGCCGGCATTGCGGCCGCCGATGCTGCCGGCGCGGCTGTGGTGGTCGTTACCGCAACCCACGCCAATCCGGCTTCAACGAACCATCTCTCGGTTCCGGATTATCGCCGCCTGGCAGTGGTGACCGGACCCGCCGGAGCGCTGGAACTGCACGAAAAGGACTGACCCTGTCAGAACGGCGAGTTCGGGTCGTAGAATTCCTGCGCGTTGTCCTTGGTGATCAGCACCGTCGAGATCAGGAAGGTCCCGCGCACCGCCGCCTTCGAGATCAGGTGCGCCGCGGTCAGGTCGATCGCGGTCTTCATCATCGAGGGCGGATAGGACACGTCCACCGGCACGAGTTTGTTGCCGTCAATCACCCCCCTGATGACCTCGCGCATGCCGGCGCCGCCGACAACGAGCCTGATATCGGTGCGCTTCGCCTGCGCGATGGCCCGCAGCGCGCCTTGCGCCACGTCGTCGTCGGCGGCCCAGACCGCGTCGATATGCGCGTGCTTGGCGAGGAAGTCCTGCATCACCTTGAAGCCCTCGTCGCGGCTCCAGTTGGCGAACTGCATGTCCAGGATCTTGACGCCCGAGCCGGCAATCGCCTGCTGGAAGCCGGTGACGCGCTGGGTGTCGACCACGGTCGGGATGCCGCGCATCACCACCACGTCGCCATGGCCGCCGAGGGCCTGGACAAAATACCTGCCGGCGACGCGACCGAACTCGGGGTTGTCGCCGGCGACATACACATCCTGGATCGCGGGGTCGGTCAGGCCACGATCCACCACGGTGATGAACACGCCCTTCGCCTTGACCCGACGGACGGCGCCGGTGAGCTGGCTCGAATCGTACGGCAGCACCACCAGCGCGTCGGGTTTCGTGCCCGCCGTCAGGTCCTCCAGCGCGCTCGCCTGGTCGGCAGCGCTGGCGGACGGCTTCACGATCACCGTCAACCCCGGATAGGCGTGCTCGAGCAGCGCCGCCTCCTGCTTGGCGTCGTACAGCAGGCCGCCGGTCCAGCCATGGTCGGCGGTCGGCAGCGAGACCGCGATGGTGTACTTCGCGTCCTCGGCCTGCGCGGCGTGCGCGCCCATGCCTGCGGCAAACGATGCCGCGGCAAGCAGTCCGATCAAAGCATGTCTCATGTCGTTTCCCCTTACGGCCTCAGTTTCGCCTGAGGCTTCGTTGCACCAGCATCGCCACGATGATGATGGCACCCTGCACGGCGCCGATCAGATATTCGCTGACGATGTTCGAGAGCACCATGATGTTCGCCACCGACTCCAGCACCAGGGCGCCGGCGATGGTGCCCCAGATGCGGCCGTTGCCACCGCGCAGCGAGGTGCCGCCGATCACCACCGCGGTGATCGCCTGCAATTCCCACAGCAGGCCCGAGGTCGGCGTCACCGAGGACAGTCGCGGCACGTAGAGGATGGTGGCGATGCCGACGCAGGCGCCCTGGATGACATAGGTGATGGTGCGCACCCGGCCGATCGCGACCGACGAGAAACGCGCGACCTCCTCGTTGGCGCCGATCGCGACCACGTGGCGTCCGAACGGCGTGCGGTTGAGCAGCACCCAGGCGACAGCGCCGAGGGCGACGAACACCAGCACCGGCACCGGAACGCCAAGCACGGTGCCGAAATAGACCGGGCGCACCAGGTCCTGCAGGTCGTCGGGCGTAAGCGAGAGCGAGCCGCCCTGGGCGAGATAGGTGGTCAGCGCGCGGAAGATGCCCATCGAACCCAGCGTGACGATGAACGCCTCCAGGCGGCCCACGGTGATGACCAGGCCGTTGGCCAGGCCGCACAGCGCACCGCCGCCGATCGCGACCAGGGCGCCGACGGCGAGTGCTGCGTCAAAGCCATGCGCGGCGCTGGCATTGGCCAGCAGGATGGCGCTGCCGCCGATGAAGGCGGACATCGAGCCGACCGATAGATCCAGTCCGCCAGCGGCGATCACGAAGGTGGCGCCGATGCCGATCACCGCTATGAAGGAGGCGCGGGTGACCACGTTTGCGATGTTGTCGGGTGCTAGGAAGCGTGCGTTCAGCAGCGTGCCGATCACCACGAGAAAGGCCAGCGCGGCGAACGGTGCGAGCGACGCCGGCTCGATGCGGGGCAGCCGCCAGCCGCGTGCGGGCATGGTGCTCATCCTCAGGCAGCCCGCTCGCCGACGCCGGTCGCGTGAACGACGATGGCATCCTCGGTCATCGCATCCCCCTCGAGCTCGGCCACGATGTGGCCGTGTCGCATCACCAGCACGCGGTGGCAGAGGCCGATCAGCTCCTGCATCTCCGAGGAGATCACCACGATCGACGTTCCAGAGGCGGCGAGGGCGGCGATGAAGCGGTAGATCTGCGCCTTGGTGCCGATGTCGATGCCGCGGGTCGGCTCATCGATCACCAGGATGCGCGGATGGCTCAGCATCGTTTTGGCCAGCATCAGCTTCTGCTGGTTGCCGCCGGAGAGCTGGCCGGCGAGGGCGCTGAAGCGGCCGGCGCGTATGTCGAAGTCGTGTCGGGCTTGCCCCATCGCGGCGTGCTCGCGTGCCGCGTCGAGCAGCCCGAAGCGTTGGAAGGGTGCGACCAGGGTCAGGTTGGTGGCGAGCGGCTGGCGCAGCAGCAGCCCGCGACCCTTGCGGTCCTCGGTCAGGTAGGCGATCCCGGCCCGCAGCGCCGCACGTGGCGACCGGTGCGCGAGTGTCTCGCCATGCACCATGACCTGCTCGACCTGCGCCGGACGCAGCCCGATCAGGCCCTCGAACAGCTCGGTGCGGCCGGCGCCAACCAAGCCGCCGAAGCCGAGGATTTCCGTTCGTTGCAGGCTGAAGCTGGCTTCGACGACGTGGCCGGGCACGCGGGCGCGCCGCACCTGCAAGGCTGGCGCCTCGGGCGTCACCGGCGCAGGCGGCTTCGGCGGGAACAGGGTGGACATGTCGCGGCCGACCATCAGGCGGGCCATCTCGAGCTCGCCGAGGCCCAAAGCCGGGCGCGAGACCACCAGTCTGCCGTCGCGCAACACGGTGACGTGGTCGGCGATCATCGCCACCTCGGCCAGCCGGTGCGAGATGTACAGCAGCGCGACCCCGGCTTGCTTCAGCGCCAGGACGGCGCGGAACAGCGCCTCCACCTCGTGCGGCGTCAGCACCGCCGTCGGCTCGTCGAGGATCACCACCCGGCGCGGCACCAGCAGCGCGCGGGCGATCTGCACCATCTGGCGCTCGGCGATGGAGAGCCTTGCGACCGCGGCCGCGGGATCGGCGTGGCAGCCGAGCGCTTCGAGCCGCTCGGCCGCGAGCGCATGCATGCGGGTCCGGTCCAGCAGAAGTCCGCGACGGAGTTCCCGGCCGAGGAAGAGGTTCTCGGCGACAGTAAGCTGCTCGGCGAGAAGCTGCTCCTGGTGCACCAGGACGATGCCGAGCGCCTCCGCCTGCATCGGGTTGGCGAAGCGGACCGGCTCGCCGTCCAGCAGCACCCGCCCGTGGTCCGGCTGGAGATGCCCGGACAGCAGCTTCATAAGGGTCGACTTGCCGGCGCCATTCTCGCCGAGCACGGCGCGCAACTCGCCTGGATGCACCGAGAGGCTGACCTCGGACAGCACCGGGACGCCGACATAGGACTTGCCGAGGCCGTCGGCGGCCAGAACCGCGCCTGCTCCGGTGCCCAACGCCACTCTTGCGGCTTGTCCGCGGGACACCGGGTTCCTCCCGTCTCGTTGCAGGCAGCATGGCGCGCCGATGCCGCCGAGACAAGCAAGCCGCTCAGGCCCGGATATAGACCCAGGCGTCCCGTCCGGCCTGCGTCCGTACCCGGACCCGCTGGTATTGCGGCCCCTCATACTCGTCGGCCCGGGCGAGTTCGGCGATGGTGAAGGCTAGGACCATGCCGGTCACCAGGTCGGACGGCTCGGATGATGGGTCCAGGATCGGGTAGGAGTTGTATCCCGCCGGGTCAGGCCCGGTCCGCGGGATGGTCGATTGTCTAAACCCGGCTATGGCGTCGGCTTCCCCCGCCAGCAGGCGCCCGAAGCAGGCGCGTTGCACGGCTGGGTCCTGCAGGGTTCCGTAGGAGAAGACGGCCTCGCCGGGTGGCGCGTCCGGTGCCGGACTCACCTCCGGGGGATCATTCGGCAACCGTCGAGCGGACCTGGTGCGCGCGTTCCTGGCGCGTTACAGCGCGGCCGCCGAGCTTGCGGACGACCGTGTAGAAGGCGGGCGTGAACAGCAGCCCGAACCCGGTCACGCCGAGCATGCCGAAGAACACCGCGGTGCCCAGCGACTGGCGCATCTCCGAGCCGGCGCCAGTCGCCACCGCAAGCGGTGCGACACCCAGGATGAAGGCGAACGACGTCATCAGGATCGGCCGCAGCCGGGTGCGGGCCGCATGGATCGCCGCATCCGCGGGTGTGGCCCCTTCGTCCTCGGCCTGGCGGGCGAACTCGACGATCAGGATCGCATTCTTGGCGGCCAGTCCGACCAGCACGACGAAGCCGATCTGCGCCAGGATGTCGATCGACATGCCGCGTGCCAGCAGTCCGGTGACCGAGGCCAGCAGGCACATCGGCACAATCAGGATGATCGAGAGCGGCAGCTTCCAGCTTTCATACTGTGCCGCAAGCACCAGGAAGACGAACAACGCAGCCGCCCCGAACACCAGCAGCGTCGGCGTGCCACGCTCCTGCTGCTGAAAGGCGATCTCGGTCCATTCGAAGCCGATGCCCTTCGGCAGCACCTGGTGGGCAAGCTCTTCCATGCGGTGCAGCGCGGTGCCGCTGGCCACACCCGGCGCCGCCGAGCCCATGATCTCGGCGGCCGGGAACAGGTCGTAGCGCGGCACGCGGTACGGCGAGGTGATGTCGGTGAAGTTGGCGACAGTGCCGATCGGCACCATCAGGCCGCCGACATTGCGCACACGCAGCCGGCCGATATCGCCGATGCCGCGACGGAACTGGCCGTCCGCCTGCACCACGACCTCGTAGGTGCGGCCGAGATAATTGAAGTCATTAACGTATTGCGAGCCAAGATAGACCTCGAGCGTGTTGAACACGTCGCTCGGCGTCAGACCGACCTTTTCGGCTTTCTCGCGGTCGATGCTGGCATAGACCGAGGGCGTGCCGGTGCTGAACAGGGTGAAGACGCCGGCGAAGGCCGGGTCACGGTTGGCCGCCCCCACCAGCGTCTGCGCCGCCTTCGCCAGCACCTCGGAACCGAGGCCGTTGCGGTCCTGCAGCATCATCTTGAAGCCGCCGGCGCTGCCGAGGCCCTGCACCGGCGGCGGCGGTATGGTCAGCACGAAGGCGCCCTGGATGTGCGACAGCCGCTGGCGCAGGCTGCCGAGCACCGCCTGGGCGTTCAGCCCGTGCGCGGTGGAGTGGTTGTACAGCGACGGCAGGCCGGAGAAGATCGTGCCGTCGTTCGAGGCGACCGTGAAGGTGGTGGCATCCAGGCCGGCGAACGGCACCACATGCTCGATCCCCGGCGTCGCCAGGATGATCTGGCTAGCCTCGCGCACCACCGCCTCGGTGCGGTCCAGCGTGGCGCCGGCCGGCAACTGCACGACGGTGATCAGGTAGCCCTGATCCTGCTCGGGAATGAACCCGGTCGGCGCGCGCGAGAACTGGAACCCGGCAAAGGCGATCAGCAGCACGTAGATCAGCATCACCAGGCCGAGCATCCTGACCAGGCGCGCCGTCAGGCGGGCATAGCCGTCGGAGAGCCGCGAGAAACCCCAGTTGAAGCCACTGAAGATCATGCCCACGAAGCGCGCCGCGAGGTTGCCGCGCCGCTGCACCGCATGGTCGTCATGCGGCTTGAACAGGACCGCGCACAGCGCCGGGCTCAGGGTCAGCGAGACCAGGCAGGAGATCACGGTGGAGGCCGCGATGGTGACCGCGAACTGCCGGAAGAACTGGCCGGATATGCCGGAGAGGAAGGCGGACGGCACGAACACCGCGCACAGGGTCAGCGCGATGGCGATCAGGGCGCCCCCGACCTCGTCCATCGTGCGATGCGCGGCCTCCTTTGGACTCATGCCCAGGCGGAGGTTGCGCTCGACGTTCTCGACCACGACGATCGCATCGTCCACCACGATGCCGACCGCGAGCACCAGCCCGAACAAGGAGAGGTTGTTCAGCGAGATGCCGACCACCGCGAGCACCAGGAAGGTGCCGATCAGCGAGACCGGAATCGCGATCACCGGGATGATCGAGGCGCGCCAGTTCTGCAGGAACATGATGACGACGCCGACCACCAGCAGGATCGCCACGAAGATGGTCTTGATGACCTCGTGCACCGACTTGGCGACGAAGATGGTCGGGTCGTAGACGACCCTGTAGCCAAGGCCGGACGGGAAGTCCTTGGACAGTCCGTCTACCGTCGACAGCACCTCGTGCTCGACCGCGAGAGAATTGGCGCCGGGCTGGGCGAAGATCAGCAGCGGCGTGCCTTCGCCATGGTCTAGGAAGCCGGCCGAGCCGTAATCCTCGGCGCCGACCTCGACGCGACCGACATCGCGTATCCGGGTGACGCGGCCGTTTCCATCGGACTTGATGACGACATCGGCGAACTCGGCGGGCGTCGACAGTCGCCCGAGCGTTTGCACGTTGAGCTGGAATGCCTCGTGCGACGGGATCGGCGGCTGGTTCAGGATACCAGCGGAAACCTGCACGTTCTGCGCGCGCAGGGCTGACAGCACTTCGCTCGCATTGAGGTTGTAGGCCGCGACCTTGTCGGGATCGAGCCAGATGCGCATGGCGTAGTCACGACTGCCGAACACCTGCACGTCGCCGACACCGGGCAGGCGCGCAAGCGCATCCTTCACGTGCAGGGTGGCGTAGTTCGAGACGTAGAGTTCGTCCCGCGAGCCGTCCGGCGACATCAGATGCACCGCGAGCAGGATGTTCGGCGTGGACTTGCGCACCTGCACGCCGAGGGCCTGGACATCGCTCGGTAGCCGCGGCAGCGCATCCTCGACCCGGTTCTGGGTCAGCATCTGCGCCACGTTGAGGTCGGTGCCGATCTGGAACGTGACCGTGATGGTGAGCTTGCCGTCGCCGGTCGACTGGCTGCTCATGTAGAGCATGTTCTCGACGCCGTTGACCTCCTGCTCGATCGGGGTCGCCACCGTCCGTGCCACCGTCTCGGCGGAAGCGCCCGGATAGGTGGTGGTGATCTGCACCGTCGGCGGCACGATTTCCGGGAACTGCGCGATCGGCAGCGTCATCAGCGCGCCGAGGCCGATCAGCGTGATGAAGACGCTGAAGACGGTGGCGAGGATCGGCCGGTCGATGAAGAGGTGCGTAAGACGCATGATCTAGTTCTCGGCGTCGGCGGCGGTGTCGAACCGGATCTTGCCGTCCTGCGGCGAGATCCTGGTTCCGGGCATGGCATGCATCAGCCCCTCGATGATGACCCGGTCGGTCGGCTTCAGTCCGGACGTGATGACGCGCAGGCCGCCGCGCAGGTCGCCGGTCTCGACCGGGCGCGGCACGACGGTACCGTCGGCGGCTGCGATCAGCAGCAGGTGCTGGGACTGGTCGGGCACCACGGCTGCGGCGGGAACCAGCAGCTCGGGATGCGGCGCCGAGATGGTCAGGCGCAACCGGGCGAACTCGCCCGGAGTCAGGAACAGGCCCGGATTGGGCACGGTGGCGCGGGCATGGATGGTGCCGCTCGACCGGTTGAGGCTGTTATCGACGAAGTCGAGCGTGCCGGCGCGGGTGTAGCGGCCCTCGTCGCTCAGGCTGATCTCGACCCGGTCGGCGAGGGAAGCGGACTCGTGCTCGCGGGCGTGGCTGAAGGTGAGGAAGTCAGACTCGCTCATGTCGAAGTCGAGATGGATCGGGTCGAGCGAGACGACGGTGGCCAGCAATGTGGTGGCGCTGCTGCCGGCCCGGCTGCCGCTGATGAGGTTGCCGACCGAAATCTGGTGGTCGCCGATCCTGCCGGTGAAGGGGGCAACCACCCTGCAATAGGAGAGGTCGAGGCCGGCATCCTGCACCGCGGCTGCGGCTTGGTCGAGCGCCGCCTGGGCCGATTGCTGGTCAGCGCTGCGCTGGTCGACATTCTCGGCGGTACCGAAATTGGTCTGCTTGAGCTGCTTGGCGCGCCAGAACTCGCTGTCCGCCAACGCGAGGCGAGCCACCGCCGTCTTGTACTGCGCCTTCGCCTGCTCGAGCTTGATTTCGTAGGGGCGCGGATCGATGACGAACAGCAGGTCGCCCTTCCTGACGATCTGCCCGTCCTTGAAATCGATCTCGGTCAGGATGCCGCCGACCTGCGCGCGCAGTTCGACGCGGTCCACGGCTGAGAACTGGCCGAGAAATCCCTGGCGTCCCGCGACATCTCGCAGCAGCGGCACGCTGACCGTCACCGTCGGCGGCGGCGGCGCCATCGCACTTGCCTGGACATGCGGGGTTTCCCACCACGCGAAGAGCAGGATGGCGGCGGCCACCAGAACGATGACGGTGGCCGACGCCGTCAAGGTTCCTCGCCTGCGACGAGGCACCGATCTGCCCATACGATTGCTCGCTTCACTCATCGCTGCCCTCACCCCGAACGACAGACACAGGATTTCCTACCGGTTGGTATAGTGAGCGGCAGTCAGCGTTACAAGGCTCAACTGGCGCGTAACAAATGTCGTCGTTGCAGCGGCGTCCGCGGTTGCCGCCGGCCGTTTTCGACATCCGGGTAACCGGCGTCGCAGCGAGCAAGAACCATTCCGTGCAGGCGACGCCAACCGATCGCCCGAGCCTAGCACATCGATCTCTTGTGCGGCACGACCACCTAGGCGGCCTCGATATTCCCGGGCTGACGAAGATTTATTGCGACTGTCCTGAACCAAAGATCCCGCCGGTCAGCCATTTTAGGGGGATCTGCTTCGCTCAGGGGCCGAATTGCCGAGATCGGGCCCTCGGGCTATCGTCTGCCTGCTTGCGATCCGAATGACCCGAGGAGTTCGAGGTGGCTTCACCTCAAGAAGAAGTGATTAACGAGATAGTCAGCGTCGTCAGGTCGCTTGGGGACGTGTCGCCGGAGCTTTGCGACAGCATCGGGCGCGACACCAATATCGTGCGCGACCTCAAGCTCGACTCGATCGCCGTGATGGATTTCATCATGGAGCTGGAAACGAGATTTAACACGGTGGTGCCGCTCGATGCCATCGCCGACGTGCAGACCGTCGGCGACCTGGCGGAAATACTGGCCCGCAATCATGCGCAGGTCTGACAAATAGTGCTGCAAAAATACAGTGCGCTGAAACATGCACGCGCTCAACTGCTCCGGTCCGACGTCGATCCGTTCGACGTCCGTTTCGAGACCATCCTGGGTCCGACCGAGGCGATCCTCGCCGGTCGCAGGGTCCTGCTGTTCGGCACCAACAACTATCTCGGCCTGACCTTTGATGCGGCCTGCATCGAGGCGGCGGTTGCGGCGCTGCACGCAGACGGTACCGGCACGACGGGCTCGCGGATCGCCAACGGGACCTATGGCAGCCACGCCCTGCTTGAGCAGCGGCTGGCGCGCTTCCTCCGGCGCCGCGACGTGATGCTGTTCACCACCGGCTACCAGGCCAATGTCGGCATCCTGCCGGCGCTCGCCGGCGCCGATGACTACCTGCTGCTCGATGCCGACAGCCACGCCAGCATCTATGACGGCGCCAAGCTCAGCGACGCCGCGGTCACCCGGTTTCGCCACAACGACCCGGACGACCTGTATCGCCGGCTGCGTTATCTGGCCGATCGGCCGGGCGACAAGCTGATCGTCGTCGAGGGCATCTACAGCATGCTCGGCGACACCGCGCCGCTGCAGGAGATCGCCGCCGTCAAGCGCGAGACCGGCGCGTGGCTGCTGGTCGACGAGGCGCATTCGCTTGGCGTGCTGGGCGAGCACGGGCGGGGCCTCGCGGAGGCGACCGGCACCGAGGCGGATGTGGATTTCGTCGTCGGCACGTTCAGCAAGAGCCTCGGCGGCATCGGCGGGTTCTGCGCGTCGGACCTGCCCGATTTCGAGCTGCTGCGGCTGGCCTCGCGCGCCTACATGTTCACAGCGTCGCTGCCGCCTTCCGTCATCGCCGGGGTCATGCAGGCGCTCGAGACCCTGCAAGCGCGTCCGGACCTGCATGACACCCTGAACCGCAACGCCCTGCAGCTCTATGAAGGACTGGCCGGCGCCGGCTTCGCACTCGGGCCGGCCGTGAGCCCGATCATTTCGGTTCGCCTGAACGACATACGGGTGGCGGCGCTGTTCTGGAACCGGCTGCTCGAGGCCGGCATCTACGTCAACTTGGCACTGCCGCCCGCGACGCCCGAGCGGCAGTCGTTGCTTCGCACCAGCGTGAGTGCTGCGCATACGCCGGCCCAGATCGACGATGCGATCGGCGCGATGACCGCGATCGGCCTGGAACTGGGCGTGCTGCCTGGCATCAGCGAGCGCTACGTCAGCGCCGCCCAGTAACGCAGCCCGGTAGCGCGGCCCAGTGCTTCCGGCGGCCTCGGGTTCGGCGAGGTGCTGGCCGTAAGCCTCGATCAGTAGCGCAGCCGGATGGCGATGCGGTTGACGCCGGCATGCACCGTGAACTTCACCGCGTCGAATTTCGGCGGCGCGAACATCGGCGCCGCATCATTGGAGAAACCATAGCCCTCGACCGGCAGACCCAGGAAGTTGCGGTCGAAATGATGGTTGTCGTTCTCGTCGTGATAGATCGCAACCGCATAGCTGCCGGCCTCGGACACGGCGAAGCATGCCGTAGCCTGCCGCGTCGAGAGCGGCACCCTGAGCACCGCCAGCGACCCGTTGCGCACCAGGTAACGGGCGGGCTCGGGGCCATAGAGCGTGAAGGTGATATGTCCGGCGATCCGCCTCGCGCCGGTGCCGGTGACATTGAGCTGCGGCATGCCTGGCGCAGCACCCGGGCAGGCCGTCGCGGACACGGCGAGCGCCGGTGCCGGGCCGAGTTCGGCCAGCAGCACCAATGCGGCGGCGGCCTTCGCGCACACCCGCGACATCGACATCGAAGCCGGTATCCCTGATTTGCCAGGCGCCGGAATGCAACAAAGCCGGGCAACGGGCAAGGGGCCGGGACCGGCCCCTTGCTTGACAGGCCGACGTGGCAGCGCCACTCGATACCCACCCAGGGGGGTTTTCAGGCGATTATGATCTACACGCGCTGGCGGAAACACGGACGCAGCTTTGACCTGGGACGGATGACGCTGCGCGACCTGGTGGCGGCCTATGCCAGCCATCCGGCGGTCCATCTCTATCTTCTGCTCGCCCTGGCCAGCGGCACCTTGGCCATGTCAGAGGCGCATGCGCCCTGGCGGATGCTGGCCGCGGTGGTGGTCACCGTGCTCGCCTATCCGCTGACTTGGTATGCGCTGCACCGTTTCATCCTGCATGGCCGCTTCCTGTACCGGTGGCGGATGACCTCGGCGCTGTGGAAGCGCATCCATTTCGACCACCACCAGGATCCGCACCGCATGGACGTGCTGTTCGGCTCGCCGCTGAATACCGCGCCGACGATCCTGGCGATCCTGGTCCCGCTGGGCTGGCTGGTCGGCGGTGGCGTCGCGGGGGCAGCGGCGGCGGTATGCGCCGGCTTCGTCATCACCTGCATCTACGAGTTCTGCCACTGCGTGCAGCACCTGAACTTCAAGCCGCGGAATCGGCTGCTGCGGCGGATGAAGGAACTGCACCTGGCGCATCATTTCCATGATGAAGACGGCAATTTCGGGATCACCTCGTTTGCCTTCGATCGCATGTTCGGGACCTTCTACGGCTCCGCGCGCGAACGGCCGCGCTCGCCGCACGTCTTCAATCTCGGCTACGACCTGGCCGAGGCCGAGCGCTATCCGTGGGTCGCCGAGCTTTCGGGCGGCCCGCCGCTCGATCGCCCGCCTCCTGCCCGTCCCGCCTCCGCCCGTCCCGCCTCCGCCCGTCCCGCCTCCGTTCGTCCGGTCGGGACGAGCAGGCGGGCATGAGAGCTGCGGACGCAGCAGCCGGCCCCGTCGAGATCGTTCCCGCCATCGGCCGCTCGGGCATCGGCCGCTTCGTCCGGCTGCCGGAGCGGCTGTACCGGTCCGATCCGGCCTATGTGCCGCAACTGCGTTCCGAGCGCCGGGCCGCGTTGACACCGCGCGGCAACCCGTTCTTCACCCATGCCGACGCGGCGTTCTGGATCGCGCGACGCGATGGCCGCGATGTCGGGCGGATCAGCGCGCAGCAGGACCATCTCTCACAGACCGGCCCGGACGGTCCGATCGGCAGCTTCGGCTCGCTGGTCGCAATCGATGACCGTGCGGTGTTCGAGGCTCTGCTCGAGACGGCCGAGGGCTGGCTGGCGGCGCGTGGATTGCGGCAGGTGCAGGGGCCGTTCAGCCTGTCCATCAACGAGGAGACCGGCCTGCTTATCGAGGGGTTCGACACCCCGCCGATGCTGATGATGCCGCACGATGCGCCCTATGCCGCCTCGCACCTGGAGGCGCTCGGCTATTCCAGGGTGCGCGACGTGTTGGCGTATCTCTGCGACACCAGCGCCGCCTTGCCGCCGGCAGCCGCCGCCATGGTCGGGCGCGGACTGCCGTCCGGGGTCGCGCTGCGCCACATGCGCATGCAGACTCTCGAGCGCGACATCGCCTCGCTGGTCAGCATCTATAATGACGGCTGGTCGGGAAACTGGGGCTTCGTGCCGATCACCGAAGCCGAGGTCGCGCACATCGCGCGCGCGTTACGGCCGCTGCTGCATGAACGGCTGGTCTGGTTCGCCGATGTCGAGGGCGAGCCGGCGGCCTTCGGTTTGTGCCTGCCCAACCTGAATGCCGCCATCCGCGACCTGTCCGGCCGGCTGCTGCCGTTCGGCTGGGCGAAGCTGCTGTGGCGTCTGAAGGTGGCGGGCGTCACCTCGGCCCGGGTGCCGCTGATGGGGGTACGCAGGCGATATGGCGCCGGACTGCTCGGCAGCCTACTGCCGCTGCACATCGTCGAGGCGCTGCGGCGCGAGGCACTGGCACGCGGCATCCTCTCGGTCGAGATGTCGTGGATCCTGGAGGACAACCTGCCGATGCGCCACCTGGCGGAAGCCGTCGGCGGCCATGCCTACAAGACCTATCGCGTGTTCGAGAAGAGCCTCGCGGCATGACGACCGGCACGTCCCCATCCTGGAGTTCGACCATGTCCGGGCCGACGCCCACCCACAGCGGCCTCGACCAGTTGCCGGGCGAGTTCCTGACGCTCACGGATGCACTCGACTATGCCGCCGACGGCGAGACCGGGCTCAACTTCTATGGGATCCGGGGCGAACTTGCCGCGTCGCTGCCGTATCGCAGCCTGCGTGCCGAGGCGATGACGCTCGGCCGCGGCCTGCTCGCACTCGGGCTCAGGCCGGGGGAACGCGTCGCCATCATCGCCGAGACCCACCCCGACTTCGTGCGCGTGTTCTTCGCCTGCCAGTATGCCGGCCTGGTGCCGGCGCCGCTGCCGATGCCGTTCGTGTTCGGCGGCCGCGAGACCTATACCGCCCATATCCAGCGCCTGGTCGAGGAGGCGCGGGCGGTCGCGCTGTTCGTGCCCGAGGCGCTGCGGGACTGGTTCACGACGGCGGGACGCGTGCGGCTGTGCGGCACGCTGGCGGACCTGCCGGCGCACCCGGCCCGCGACATCGTGCTGCCGACGGTTGCGCCGGACCAGACCGCCTACCTGCAGTTCTCGTCCGGCAGCACGCGCTTTCCGATCGGAGTGGTGGTGCAGCAGAAGGCGCTGATGGCCAACGCCTCAGCGATCCTGCGGCACGGCTTGCGCATCGCGCCGGATGACCGCGCGGTCTCCTGGCTGCCGCTCTACCACGACATGGGCCTCGTCGGTTTCCTGCTCAGCCCGCTGGCCGGCCAGGTGAGCGTCGACCTGTTGGCGACGCAGGATTTCGTTCGGCGGCCGCAGCTCTGGCTGTCGCTGATCAGCAGCGGCCGGGCGACGATCTCCTACAGTCCGAGCTTCGGCTACGAGCTGTGCACCCGGCGCGAGCGCGCGATCAACAAGGCGGAGCTCGACCTGTCGAGCTGGCGCATCGCCGGCATCGGCGGCGACATGATCCGCCCGGCATCGCTGACCAAGTTCGCGCGCACCTTTGCCGCCTACGGCTACCGGGCGGACGCGTTCCTGCCGAGCTACGGCATGGCGGAGGCGACGCTGGCGATCAGCTTCGCGCCGGTTGGACGCGGCATCGAGACCGACACCGTCGATCTCGACTGCCTCGAGCAGGATGGCCTGGCGCGCGCGCCGCTCGGACCGGATGCGCGGGCGCGGACCCTGGTGCTGTGCGGCACGTCGCTGCCGGGCCACGAGATCGAGATACGCGACGCGGACGGGACCATGCTGGGCAACCGCCGGGTGGGACGCATCTTCGCCCGCGGCGCCAGCGTGATGCAGGGCTATGACCGCAGGCCGGCCGACACCAAGGCGATCCTGTCGGCGGATGGCTGGCTGGAGACCGGCGACCTCGGCTACCGGCTCGGCGACACGCTGGTGCTGACCGGGCGCGCCAAGGACCTGATCATCATCAACGGCCGCAATATCTGGCCGCAGGACCTGGAATGGAGCATCGAGCACTCGGTGCCCGGGATACGCACCGGCGACGTCGCGGCGTTCTCGATCGAGCTGGACGGGCAGGAGACCCTGGTGGTGGCGGTCGAGGCCCGCGGTGTCGCGGAACCGGCGGACAGCCAGCGGCTGGCACAAGCGGTCGGCGACGCGATACGGTCCGGGCACGGCCTCGACTGCCGCGTCGTGTTGGTGGCACCCGGCAGCCTGCCGTACACCTCGTCGGGCAAGCTGAGCCGCTCCTCGGTGCGCCAGCGCTACCTCGCAGACCGGTTGCCGGCGGTCGCCGTTCCGGCGTGACGGAGCGGCTTGCGGCCGTCACCGGGGGAACGGGATTCCTGGGATCGCGGATCGCTCTCGCGCTGCACCAGGCCGGATGGCGGGTGCGGCTGCTGGTGCACAGCACCGCCACGCATCCGCTGCTGGCGGGCATCCGGCCGGAGCTGCTGGCCGGCGACCTGCTGGACCCGGCCTCGCTCGCGGAACTGGTGCGGGATGCCGCCGTCGTCATCCACGCCGCCGCCCTGGTCAGGGCGTCCAGCCGGCGCGCGTTCATGCGGGTCAACCGGGACGGCACGCGCATGCTGGCCGAGGCGGTGGCGCGCGGCGCGGGGCGGCCGGGCTTCATCCTGGTCTCGTCGCAGGCTGCGCGCGAGCCGCAACTGTCCGACTACGCCGCCAGCAAGCGCATGGGCGAGGCGGTGGCGGCGGCGGTTCTCGGCAGCGACGGGTGCGTCGTGCTGCGGCCTTGCGTCGTCTACGGACCCTGGGACCAGGAGGGGCGCGCGCTGCTGCGGCTGGCACGCCGCCGGTGGGCGCCAGTGGTGCGGCCGGAGCCGCGCATCGCCATGATCCATGTGGCGGACGCGGCCGCCGCCATCGCTTCCGTTGCGGCGCATGGCCCGGCGGCGGGGCTGTTCGAGCTGTGCGACGGCCGGCCGGACGGCTATGCGTGGAGCGAGCTGTTGCGCCGCATCGGCCTGGCGCTCGGACGCGCGCCGCATCCGGTCCCGGTGCCGGACCTGCTGGTCCGGGGCGCGGCAGCGGCGAACCAGGCCTGGGGGATGGTGCGAGGCCGACCGGCCCTGTTCGGCATCGGCAAGGCGCGCGAGATCCTGCACCGGGACTGGTCCGGCGATCCGGCACGCCGGTTGCCCGGGACGATCTGGGTGCCGCGCATCGGCCTCGATGACGGGCTGGCCGAGATGGTTGCCTGGTCGCGCGGAGGCGCGGGCCAGCCGAACTTCACGAGATCCGCGTTGCCTTGACGGTGCTGCTGCAGGGCGGTGTGGCGCTGGCGAAGGGGTTCTGGTTGCTGGTGGAGCTCGAAGTCTCCAGGGCGCTGAGCACGCCGTTTTGGATCGATCCGGAGATCTGTCGGCTGCCGTCGCCGGTCTGCATGTACACCGCGCCGTCGGCATCGACGGTGCCAGCCAGGCGGTTGGCGTGGTGGTGCGTCTGCACCGAGATCTGGCCGCCGGTGACCTCGAACTTGATGATGCCGCCGGCACCGCTGCACGCGCCGCCGGTTTGGTCGTTGGTGACGGTGCCGCGATAGAGGCCGTCGAACTGCGCCAGCGCCGGATCGATGGTGATCTCCCGCGGATCGCACGCGCTCGCGAGAAGCAGCACCAGCGCCGGCCAGCGCCAGGCGTAGCCATTGTTCCGGACGCTTGCGAAACTGCCGGTCATGCGACGCTGCCCGGTCATGTGGAGCTGCAACGAAGCGCGGTGAGCGGCGCGAGCCTGGGGGATGCGAGGCGTGGCGGCATGCAGGATCCGGCTTCGACGGGGCTGTCCCTTAGCATCACCCGTCACGCCCGGGAACGCCGTGCAGC
Source organism: uncultured Lichenicoccus sp. (assembly GCA_963693035.2). Lineage (GTDB taxonomy): Bacteria > Pseudomonadota > Alphaproteobacteria > Acetobacterales > Acetobacteraceae > Lichenicoccus. The sequence goes on along the minus strand of CAXMMQ010000010.1, from coordinate 162,073 downwards.
CGAGGCCCTTCTAGGCTGGTGAGCCCGCGATCGATCCTGCCGCGCTTCCTGGTCCTCTACGCGGTGCTGTACGCGGCATTCGGCGTCGCGTCGCCGTTCCTGCCCGGGCTGCTGCAGCAGGACGGCCTGGCGCCGGGGTCGATCGGGCTGGTGCTGGCAGGCGGCACGGCGATCCGGCTGCTGGCGGGCCCGGTCGGAGGACGCATAGCCGACCGCACCGGGCAGCCGGCGGCGATCCTGTGCGGGCTGACCGCGATCGCCGCCGTGCTGGCGCTCGGCTATGGTCCGGCCCGCGGGCTGCCGTTGCTGCTGCTGGTCAGCGTGGCGCATGCCGCCGTGCTGGCGCCGCTGACCCCGCTCGCCGATGCGCTCGCCCTCGGCTCGTCACGCCAGCGGCCCGGCTTCGAATATGGCTGGGTGCGCGCGGCGGGATCGAGCGCGTTCATCGCGGGCACCCTAGTGGCCGGCCAGGCGGTCGGCGCGGCCGGTCTAGGGGTCATCATCTGGCTCAATTCCGGGCTGCTCGCCCTGGCGGCGGGTGCTGCCCGCAGTGTGCCGAACCGCGTGGCCGGAACGCGCGTGGCGCCGGTTGCGCCGCAAAGGCAGCGGGCGCCGGAAGCGATCATGGCGCTGCTGGCGATGCCCGGATTTCGGCGACTGATGCTGGCTGCATCGCTGATCGGCGGCAGCCACGCCCTGCATGACGGGTTCGAGGTGATACGCTGGCGCTCCGCCGGCCTCGGCGCCGGGCAGGCCAGCGTGCTGTGGTCGATGTCGGTGGCGGCAGAGGTCGCGGTGTTCCTGTTTTTCGGACGGCGCATGGTCGAGCGCCTGGGTCCCGGGCGGGCGATGACGCTCTCGGCGGCTGCGGGGATCGTGCGCTGGGGGGTCGCGGCGCGCACCGCCTGGTTCCCGGCGATGGCGGTGGTTGAGCCGCTGCATGGCCTCACCTTCGCGCTCCTGCACCTGGCCTGCATGGACATGATCGGGCGCACGGTGCCGGCGCGGCTGGCGGCCACGGCGCAGGCCTTCTACGCCACGGTGGCAATGGGCGTGGTGTCGACGGTGGTGACCCTGGCCTCGGGGTCGCTCTATGGCCGGTTCGGCGCCGCGTCGTTCTGGAGCATGGCGGCGCTGTGCGCGCTCGCGGTGCCGGTGGCCCGCGGTCTGCGTGACGATCGCGCGCCCGACCTCGGAGCCGGCTAAGGGGGTGTTAACCTTTGGCTGCTAGTTGGTGGGAGATGCGGCTGAACCTCACGATCTCGTCCAAGCTGGTCATCGCCTACGGACTGTTCCTGGCGCCGATCGCGTTTCTCGCCTGCGAGATGGTGCTCGACCGGGAGGCCAATATCGGCTTCGCCCGGAAAGAGATCGTCGGGGCGCGCTACATCGCCGAGGTTCGCGAAGTGCAGGATGCGGTGGCGCGCGGCGTTGCGATGGCGGCGCAGGCAACGCGGATAGAGTCCATCGAGACGAGGCTGGGCGGCGACCTCAAGACCCGTGCGAGCGTCGACGCGCTGCTCAAGGCGTTGGCCGCGCCCGCCGGCCCGGCCAGCCGGGCTGCCTCGGTGCAGGCCGCGGCCGACCTCATCGGCAAGGCAGCCGACGGCTCCAACCTGACCCTGGATCCCGACCTCGACAGCTTCTACACGCAGGATGCGCTGACGGTGAAGGTGCCGACCGCCGTCGCCGGCATCGCGGCGCTCTCGGCCGCGGTCGGTGCGACCGCCGGACATCGCCAGTCGGTCGCGGACCAGATCGATATCGGCGTGCAGGTCGGCGCGCTGCAGCCGACGCTCGACGGGCTGGCCTCCGACATCGCCAGTGCCGTCGGCGGCAACCCCGACCGGACCGTCGATGCGGCCGTGACCGCTCCGGTCGGCCGGGTCACGGAGCTCGGGAAGGTTGCCCTGCTGGCACTCGCCGATCCGGCGCGGGCGTCCGACGCTCCGGCCCTGGTGGCGCCGGTGCTGGTGGCGCTGACGCAGGCAGGGGCGGCCGACGCCGGCGAACTCCGTCACCTGCTCGACCGGCGCATCGCCGGGTTCCGTGCTGCCGAGTGGCGCGACGCCGCGATCGCGATCGCGCTGTTCATGGTGGCGCTGCTCTACGTGCTGCTTGTCGTGCAGCGCGGCACCGTCCGGCCGTTGCGTGCCCTGGCCGCGACGATGCACAGGATGGCGAACCACGACCTCGGCGCCGCGATCGTCGGGAGCACCCGCGGGGACGAGGTCGGCGCCCTGGCGAGGGGCATGCAGGTCTTCAGGGACAACATGATCGAGGCCGACCTGCTGGCTGCCGAGAAGCAGGCGGCCCAGCAGGCGCGGAAGGTCAGGCAGGACGAGATGGAGGCGCATACGCGCGCCTTCACGACCACCATGACCGCGGCAACCGAGCGCCTGGCGGAGGCCGCCGGGACCATGCAGCACGCCGCCGAGACGATGAGCGGCGCCTCGGTCACGGTCCACCACGAGGCGACCGCGACATCGGACGGCGCCAACCGATCGGCCCTGGAGCTCGGCACCACGGCAGCCGCGGTCGAGGAACTGACGGCGAGCTTCTCGGAGATCGCGCGGCAGGTGGCCACCGCGGCCATCGCGGCGGGTGAGGCGGTGCAGCGCGCCGATGCGAGCCAGGACACCATCGTCGGGCTCGTCGAGGCCAGCACGCGCATCGGGGAGGTCCTGAACATCATCGGCGACATCGCCAGCCAGACCAACCTGCTGGCGCTGAATGCCACCATCGAGGCAGCGCGGGCCGGCGAGGCGGGCAAGGGCTTCGCCGTTGTCGCCAGCGAGGTGAAGGCGCTGGCCGGCCAGACCGCGCGGGCGACCGCGGACATCACCCGTCATGTCGCAACCGTGCAGGGCGCCGCGCAGGCAACCGTGGCCGCGATCGCAGAGATTTCCGGCATGATCGGCGGCATGTCGAGCGCCTCGACATCGATGGCCGCCGCCATCGAGGAGCAGAGCGCGGTTGCGCATGAGATCGCCGGCGGACTCGGCACGGTCGCCGCAGCCACCGCTGCCTCCGCCCGTGCCATGCGGGAGGTCGTGCGGGTCGCCGGGCAGGCCGGCCATAGCAGCCGGGAGGTGCTCGCCGGCGCCAGGGGCGTTGGCAACGAGGCCACGTTGCTGCGCGACGAGGTGGGCCAGTTTCTCGTCATCGTGCATTCCGACACCAGCGAGCGGCGGCGCTTCGAGCGCTTCCAGGCCGGATCGGTCACGGCGCGGCTCGGCGTGGACGGCCGTTCGCTGCAGGCGAGGCTGCTCGATCTCTCGCTCGGCGGCGCGCGTCTGCGCAGCAGCCTGCCGGTGCGACTGCAGGCGGAGGTGGCCGTCGCGCTCGTCGGCGCCGAAGCGGCGGTGACGGGCCGCGTGGTCCGGGTGGAGAATGGCGGCATTATCGGCGTCGCCTTCCCGGAGGATGCCGCCACCCGGGCGGCGGTCGCGCGCGCGCTGCACGTGCTGGCGGAGCGGTCGGACCAGGGCGAGCATCCGGAGCGGGCCGGGCCGGCGGCGCGGGCTGCCTGACCACCTGCCGGGCGCCCGGTTTACAAGCCGCGCCGATTGCCAGATGATCCCTTCCCGACAGACCCCCGGCTTCACGAAGGGGCTGCAATGGGGAACGAGATGAAGCGTCGGGACGCCCTCAAGGGCATGGCGGCAGTGTCCGCGGCCGGAATGCTGGCATGGTCGGGCGATGCCGATGCAGCGACCGGGGAGATGGTCACGGTCGCCAAGATCATCGGCATCCCGTGGTTCAACCTGCTGAGCGACGGCATCACCGAGGGTGGCAAGAAATTCGGCATCGATGCCACGATGACCGGGCCTGCCCATATCGATCCTGCAGCCCAGGTCTCGATGGTCGAGGATCTGATCGCCAAGCGCGTCAATGTCATCGGGCTGGTGCCGCTCGATGTGAAGGTGATGGGGCCGGTGCTGCAGCGCGCGCAGGAGGCCGGCATCATTGTCATCACCCAGGAGGGGCCGAACCAGGACAACCGGACCTGGGATGTCGAGATGATCGACAGCACCGCGTTCGGCGAGACGCAGATGAAGGCGCTCGCGAAGAACATGGGCGGGCACGGCCAGTACATCATCATGGTCGGGACGCTGACCACGCCGCTGCACAACAAGTGGGCCGATGCGGCGATCGCCTACCAGCAGGCGCACTACCCGAAAATGGCGCTGGCGACCACGCGGTTTCCGGGATCCGATGAGGTGGACACCGCCGAGCAGGTGATGCGCAACACGCTGCAGGCCTATCCGGACGTGCGCGGCGTCATCGGCTTCGGCTCGAACGGCGCGATCGGCGCCGGCAACGTGATCCGGCAGCGCCACCTGCAGCGCAAGATCTCGATCCTTGGCACCGCGATCCCGTCGCAGGTCAAGCCGCTGCTGCTGGATGGCTCGGTGCGCGAATGCTTTGTGTGGAGCCCGAAGGATGCCGGCTACGCGATGGTCGCGGTGGCCAGCCTGGCGCTGCAAAAGGCCGAGTTCAAGGACGGCATGGATATTCCCGGCCTCGGCAAGGCGCATGTCGATGTCCCGGGGCGCCTGATCAGCGTGGACCGCACGCTGGCGATCAACAAGCAGACCGTGGACGGGCTGATCGCCCAGGGACTTTGACCGAAGGCGCCCGATTGGGCGGCTGAAGCGGCTCTCATGAGCGCGATCCTGGAGCTTCGGGGCATCTCGAAGCGCTTCGGTGGCGTGCGCGCCCTCGCCGACGTGGACCTGTCGGTCGAGGTTGGGGAGATCCACTGCCTCGCCGGCGAGAACGGGTCGGGCAAGTCCACCCTGATCAAGATCATCTCGGGGGTGCAGCCGCCCGAAACCGGTGGCCGGATCAGCATCCTCGGCGAGGCGGTGCATGGCCTGACGCCGGGCGAGAGCATCCGGCGCGGCATCCAGGTGATCTACCAAGACCTGTCGCTGTTCACCAACCTCACGGTGGCCGAGAACATCGCCGCCGGGCTGCATCGCGGCGTGCATCTTGTGAACTGGCGCGCCATCCGCCGTACAGCGGAGGCGGCGATCCGGCGCATCGGCGTCGATCTCGATCCGGACGCTTTTGTGGCCGACCTGCCGATCGCGCAGCGGCAGTTGGTCGCGATCTGCCGGGCGCTGGCGGCCGACGCGAAGCTGGTGATCATGGACGAGCCGACGGCCTCGCTGACCCGGCGCGAGGTGGACAGCCTGCTGGCGCTGGCGCACGAACTACGGCAACGCGGCATCGCGGTGATGTTCGTCAGCCACCGCCTCGATGAGGTGCTGGAGATTGCCGACCGCGTCACCGTGCTTCGCAACGGCGAAAAGGTAGGCACCTACGCGGCATCCGACATGACCAGCCGGCGGCTCGGCGAGCTGATGACCGGCAAGAGTTTCGACTATATCGCGCGCGCCGTGCGGGACGCGCCGGGCGACACCGTGCTCTCGGTGCGCAACCTGTCGCGCGCCGGCGACTATCGCGACATCGACTTCGAGGTGCGCACGGGCGAGACGCTGGGCATCATCGGCCGGCTCGGCTCGGGGCGCACCGAGCTCGCCTTGTCGCTGTTCGGCATGAACGTGCCGGACGCCGGCAGCATTGCCGTGCGCGGACGCACCCTGACCCGGCACGACACCCGCGAGGCGATCGAGAACGGCATCGCCTACGTGTCGGAGGACCGGCTGACGCTGGGGCTGGTGATGCAGCAGCCGATCTCGTCGAACATCACGCTCGCGGTGTTGGGCGACCTTGCCGAGCGCTTCGGGCTGGTGGCGGAGCGGCGCCGGCAGCAGACCGTTTCGTGTTGGGTGGGCGAGCTTGGCATCAAGGTGACCGACACCGAGAATGCGGTGCGCACGCTTTCGGGCGGCAACCAGCAGCGCGTGGTCCTGGCGAAGTGGCTGGCGACGTCACCGAGCCTGCTGATCCTCGACAGCCCGACGGTGGGCGTGGATATCGCTGCCAAGGACGGCATCTATGCCATTGTCCGCGGGCTGGCCGAAAAGGGTCTCGCGGTGATCCTGATCTCGGACGAGGTACCCGAGGTGTTCTATCATAGCGACCGCGTGCTGATCATGCGGGACGGCCGGCTCACCCGGGAGTTCGTGCCGGCGCACAGCTCTGAGGCGGCGTTGAGGCAGGCGGTCGATGCTTAAGGCGTTCCGGCGCACGCACGAATTCCGGCTGCTGATTGCGACCGTGGCACTCGTTGCGGCGCTGTCGGTGTCCAGCCGCCGCTTCCTGACCTTGCAGAACGGGCTCGACCTGCTGACCTCCTACGCGTTTTCCGGCATGCTGGCGGCCGGGCTGCTGGTGGTGCTGGTGTCGGGCGGCATCGACATCTCGTTCACCGCGATCGCATCGGTGGCGCAGTATGTGGCGCTGGTGTCGGTCATGCATTTCCATGGCGGCTGGCTCATGCTGTTCGCCGTCGGGCTCGGGATCGGCACGCTGCTGGGGGTGGTCAATGCGATGCTGATCAGCACGCTGAGGATCTCCAGCATCATCGTGTCGATCGCCATGCTGAACATCTATTTCGGGCTGCTGATGTTCCTCAGCCACGGCAACCAGCTCTTCAACATGCCGGACTGGTTCCTGAATGCGTTCTCCTGGGTGGTATTCACCGACAGCGACCAGAACCCGTACGTGCTGAACGCGCAGATCATCGGCCTGTTCGTCTGCTTCGGCCTGTCCTGGCTGCTGCTCAACCGGACCAGCATCGGACGGCAGATCTATGCGCTCGGTGGCAATGCGGAGGCGGCGGCGCGGGTCGGTTTCAATGCCTGGCGGCTCAACCTCATCGTCTACGGCTATATGGGCTTCATCGCGGGTCTCGCGTCGCTGGCGCAGGCGCAGCTCGCGCAATCGGTGGCGCCGAACGTGCTGGTCGGGCGCGAGCTGAACGTGCTGGCGGCCGTCGTGCTCGGTGGCGCCAGCCTGACCGGCGGGCAGGGGACGGTGCTGGGAGCGATCCTCGGCGTCGCGGTGCTGGCCAGCATGGAGAACGGCCTCATCCTGCTCGGGGTGTCGTCATACTGGACGCAGTTCTTCGACGGCGCGGTGATCCTGGTGGCGGTCTCGACGATCTCCCTGGAGCGTCGCCGGCAGCGCGCCTCGATGCGCCGGGTGATCTCGGGCGATGCGCCCGCCGCGGCGGCGTCATGAGTGCGACTGCCCTCCCGATCGCCGCCCGGCGGCCGGTGCGGATCAGCGCGACGAACCGGGTGCTGCTGATCCTGTTCTTGGTGCTGGTGCTGCTGTTCGGCTCGGTGGTCGGCGCGCCGCTGTTCCGGCTCGGCACGCTGCGGGCGATGGCGCTGCAGGTGCCGCAACTCGGGCTGCTGTCGCTGGCGATGATGGTGGCGCTGCTGTCCGGCGGGCTCGATCTCTCGATCATCGCGGTCGCCGATTTCAGCGCCCTGGTGTCGGCCTATCTGCTGACGCATATCCCCGCGGACGGCGGTGCGCTCGCGATTGCGCTCCAGGTCGCAGCACTGTGTTGCGGACTGCTGGTGGCGGCGCTGATCGGGGCGATCAACGGCGTCATCATCGCCTATCTCGACGTGTCGCCGATCCTGACCACGCTCGGCACCATGACGATGATCAAGGGGCTCAGCGTCGGCCTGACGCATGGCGGGGTGATCTCCGGATTTCCGCCGCTGGTGCTATATCTCGGCAACGCCAACCTGCTCGGCATCCCGGTGCCGCTGCTGATCCTGCTGCTGATCGCCTGGCCGGTCGCGGTCATGCTCAACCGCTCGCCGTTCGGCAACCTGATTGCGATGATCGGCTCCAACATCGCCGCAGTGCGCTACTCGGGCGTCGATACGCGCTGGGTGCTGGTGCGCATCTACGTTCTCTCCGGCCTGCTGGCGGGGCTTGCGGGGGTGATCATGATGGCGCGCTTCAACTCGGCGAACGCCGCCTACGGGGAGAGCTTCCTGCTGGTGACGGTGCTGGCGGCGGTGCTTGGCGGGGTGGACCCGTCCGGAGGCTTCGGCAAGGTGAGCGGGCTGCTGATCGCGCTCGCCATCCTGCAGTTGATCTCGACCGGCTTTAACCTGCTCGGCCTGAGCGAATTCCTGACGCTCACGATCTGGGGCGTGACGCTGGTGGGAATTGCCGGCCTCGGCGTCCTGCGCCAGCGCCAGCCCGCTCGCAGGCGGATCATTCCTCCGACAGCAGGTATTTCGTGATGACCCAGGACCCCATGACACCTGATCCTGGTTTCGTTCGCTGGCTGGACAATGCGAGCGACGAGCTCAGGAGCATCGCCGGCGTGATCAGCGCCGGGGCGCTGCACGGCCTCATCGACGAGCTGCTGGGCGCGCGGCGCATCGCCCTGCATGCGCTCGGCCGCGAGGGCCTGATGATGCGGGCGCTGACCATGCGGCTGTTCCATCTCGGCCTGCAGGCGAGCCAGGTGGGCGAGATGACGACGCCGGCGCTGGAAACCGGTGACCTGCTGGTGGTGGCGGCGGGGCCGGGCGCGCTGGAGAGCACCGCCTCGCTGATGCGCATCGCCCATGCCGCCGGGGCGCGGACCGTCCTGCTGACGGCGGAGCCTGCGGCACCGTTGCGAAGCCATGCCGACCTGGTGCTGCTGATGCCGGCGCGCACGATGGCCCGCGCGTCGAGCGATCCGTCAGCCTTCACGATGGGCAGCGCCTTCGAGGGCATGCTGTTCATGCTGTCGGAATACCTGGTGGGGCTGCTCGCCCAGCGTCTCGGCGAGACCGAGGACGCGATGCGGGCGCGGCACACGAACCTCGAATGACTGGAGATCGGCACATGAGTACAGAAACCGTCGCCGCCGGGCACGGCCGCATGAAGGGCCGCGCCGTTGTCGTGACCGGCGCATCCAAAGGGATCGGCCGGGCGACCGCGCTGCTGTTCGCGGCCGAGGGCGCCAGGCTGGTGATCAACGACGTCGATGCGGGGCGTCTCGAGAGCCTGCGGGCGGTGATCGCGGCAGCCGGGATCGAGGTGCGCGTGGTGGTGGGCGACGTGTCGAAGGTGGATGACGCGCGCGCGATGATCCAGGCGGCGGTGGATGGCTTCGGACGCCTCGACGTGCTGGTCGCCAATGCCGGGATCATCCCGGAGCTGGATCTGCTGACCGCGACGGCGGAGGATTTCGACCATGTCATGGCGGTCGACGGGCGGGGGATGTTCCTGACCTGCAAGTTCGCCGCCGAGGCGATGCTCGGGACCGGCGGCGGCGCGATCGTCTGCCTGTCCTCGATCTCCGGCGAGGCCGGGCAGAAGGGGCAGGCGGTGTATGGGCCGGCGAAGTTCGTGGCCTCCGGGATCACCAAGCACCTGGCGGTCGAGCTGGCCACGCGCGGCATCCGGGTGAATGCGGTGGCGCCGGGAACGATCGCGACCGAGGCGGTGAAGAAGCTCTCGGACGAGTACGTGACCGCCATCAAGGCGATGCATCCGATGGCACGCCTGGGCCGACCGGACGAGGTCGCGCAGGCGATCCTGTTCCTGGCATCGGATGCCGCCTCGTTCATCACCGGCGTGGTGCTGCCGGTCGATGGCGGCTACCTGGCGCAGTAGGGGAGACCAACGGATGAACTGGACGACGCAGCCGGGCCACCAGCCCTTCGGCCAGCACGCGCCGCTGCCGCTCGGCAACCTGCCGGGCACGCGCTATCCGAGTGCCGCGGTGGAAGCGCTCGATAAGCGGTTCACCGCGCGCCAGGGCAATGCCGCCATCGAGCGGATCGCCACCGGCTTCCGCTGGGCGGAGGGGCCGGTCTATTTCGCCGATGGCGGCTACCTGCTGTGGAGCGACATCCCGAACAACCGGATCATGCGCTGGCTCGAGGATGACGGGCATGTCAGCGTTTTTCGCGCGCACAGCCATCATTCGAACGGCAACACGCGCGACCGGCAGGGGCGGCTCGTCACCTGCGAGCACGACGCGCGGCGTGTCACCCGCACCGAGCCGGACGGGCGCATCACCGTGCTGATGGACAGCTTCCACGGCAGGCGGCTGAACGCGCCGAACGACATCGTCGTGGCATCGGACGGCGCGGTCTGGTTCACCGACCCGGGATACGGCATCGACGGTCCCTACGAGGGCCACGCCGCGGATGCGGAGCTGCCTCGGCATGTCTATCGCCTCGATCCCGCGACCGGGCAGGCGAGCGTGGTCGCCGACGATTTCGTCCGCCCGAACGGCCTCGCCTTTTCCCCCGACGAGACGCTGCTCTATGTCGTCGATAGCGGCATCACGCATGGCGGGCCGGCGCATATCCGGGTGTTCGAGGTGGCGGACGGCCGCCTGCATCGTGGGCGGGTGTTTGCCGAGGATTTCGCGCCCGGCTTCACCGACGGGTTGCGGACCGACCATGCAGGCAATGTCTGGTGCAGCATGGGCTGGGCCGACCCGGACGAGGACGGGGTGCGCTGCTATGCGTCGGATGGCACCCCGATTGGCAAGGTGCACCTGCCGGAGACCTGCGCGAACCTGTGCTTCGGCGGCCGCAAGGGGCACCGGCTGTTCATGGCGGCCAGCACGTCGGTCTATGCGCTGTATCTCAACACGACGGGTGCGTAGGGCCTTCGGACGCGATCAGCCGGCGGCGCGGTCGGTCTCGCGCAGCAGGCCCATTGCGACATCTGTTCCGGCCAGCAGCTCGACGAGGCGCACGCGGTCGGCGAGCGTCAGCAGCGTCGTGGCCCTGACGCAGGCGGCAGCACCCTGCAGGTCGGTGGCATAGACCGGGCTGTTGCCGAGCCTGCGTCCTACCAGTTCGAGATCCCGCAGGTCGCGTGCGACGCGTTCCAGCCGCAGAACCTGGATGTCGCCCGGCATCGCCGACAACGCCCTGAGCGGCGCCAGCAACTGGGCGTTGATCGTGCGCACGAAGCTGTCGCGGCAACTTTCGGAGGTGGCCATGCGAAGCTGCCGGATCTGCGCCCTGCGATCCCCGCCCTGCCAGGAGCGTGCCTCCAGCGCCTTGATCAGCAGCATGCCCTCGCGCAGCGCCTGCAGGCCGCGTGGAAGATCGGAGGGTGCGGTGATCAGCGCCTGCGCGTGCTGCATCGCGAAGTCGACGGCGCGCTCTGTCGGGGCGGATGCCGCCTGTCCCAGCACTGCCGCGTGCGCGTCCACCGCCTGCAGCATCAGGTCAGGGCGCGGAGTGTCGACGAGCAGCAGCCCGACCGCCATTGCCGCCATGTCCGGCTGCCCGGACAGCGAGTTCGTCACCACGCGCGAGAGCGTCCTCGGCTCCGGCACGCCCTGGTCCTGGATCTGGCCGGCCAGGACCTGCCGGTCGAGCGCCAAGCCGAGCAGACCAGACGCGGTGAGGGCGAGCAGCAGAAAATCCGCATCCGACAGGCTGGTCTGCTGCAGCCAGCCGTCCGGCACGCCCGCCCGCGCCAGGATCGTCGCGGCCTCGGGCCAGACGAGGTGGCCGAGTTCCCTGATCGCGTTCGCGCCGTCGCCGAGGCTCGGGCCGGTTCGCCGTGCCAGGGCTTCGTCGATGCTGCACGCGCGGTCGCCCATGCCGCTCCGGACGATGGCGGCGAGAGCGTTCAGGGTATGGCGCGGGACGGTCGCATCGCCGCGGCGCCAGGCCATCGGCGGCACGATCACCGGATCGATCGGCGTGAACAGCAGCCGGGTGAAGTTAAATGGCCGGCCCGGGCGCAGGACCGCGAGGCGTCCCCGCAGCGGCGCCACCAGCGCATCCGCGGCACCCCGGTCGGGCATGGCATCCACCAGGGCGACGACACGCGCGACCTGCTCGTCGCGCGCCGCGTTGAGCTCTTCGCGCACGCCCCGGATCTCGGCATTCACGCTGCGCGGCGCGGCGGGCGGTCGTGGCAGCGGTGGCGCGGTCGACGACGTCGGGGCCGCGAGCGTCGCACCGGGTGCCGGATCCAGTCTCACGCCGCCAGGCCCAGCATGGTCTCGTTCCGGGCGATCTCGTCCAGCGCGAAGTCGCTCCCGGCGTCGCCGGACCGCCCGACGGTCTGGCGTCGCCCTTGCAGGATGATGTGCCGCAACCGGAAGGCCTCGGCCGTGCGCGGTTCGTTCGACGGCAGCGGCGGCAGCAGGGCCGCGATGCGGGCGAACGTCATCGGCGGCCTTCCGCTGGCTGCCTCGATCCGCCAGATCACCTCGAGCCGATCCCAGCCATCGAGCAGCCAGTCCGGCTCCGCCAGTGCGGCCCGCGTCGGACCGCATGATCTCAACCAGGTGCGGACGAGCTCGCCTGTAGACGCGGCGAGGGCGGCCACGTCCTGGAGCGCGGCTGCGACCTGGGCTAGCAGCAGGTCGAGCAGGGCGATGAATTGAACCAGATCCGATGACGGGGCGCCGACAGCGCCGGTCCGCGCGCAGAGAACGTCCTGCAGCAGGGTCAGGCGCGCGATCTTGTTCGGCAGGAACCCCTCCTGCCGGTTGAGCCCCACGCCGAGCGTTGCGAGGCGGTCGGCAATCTCGCGCAGGGCGGCGGCCACGCCATCCGCCGACAGGCCGTGCCGGCCGGCGAAGGTCGCCACCGCCTCGGGGATGCGGGCGTGGCTCTGCGGGGCCGCGACCGCACCGGCCGGCCCCGTCTCGAGGGCGAGTTGCCGGAGCAGGTAGGCATGGGCGAGCCGCGTTGCCTGCGCTGCCGCATCGATCGCGGCCTGTGCCGCATGCATCGCCGGACGGCCGGCGAGGCCCTGCGCGGCAACGGTCCAGGAAATCGCCCTGATGGCGGCGGGCGTGATCGAGGCGAGGGAGCCGATCCCTGCGACGAGCTGCAGGTCGAAGGCGGTCGGACGGCACAGCGATCCGACCTGGTTCCAGGGCAGCACATAGATGCCGCGCCCGCTCGGACTCGGCACCACGCCTTCCAGGCCGCCGCCCGGGCATGCACGCACGCGGGTGCCGACCAGTGGCGGCGTGGTGAACGGCACGTTGACGCCGCACTCGGCGAAGCTTGCAGGGAGGAACGGCAGCATTGGTGCGGCGGCGTCGCCTGCGCGCAGGGTTGCCACTCTTCAATGACCTTCCGCGATTGTGATCGGCGAGGTTACGACGGCAGTGGTCAACAGGAGGTTAATGTCGTTGCGGCCCCGACGCGACGCCCGTTTCAGTGCGATCGTCGCCGGCTCGGGAAGCCGCTGCAGGATTGCCATCGGGCACCAGTCGCGCACCGAGCTCGCGGCGCACGGCGCCCGCAATGGCGCGACGGGGTTTTGGATGTGCGCGCCATGTCCCGCGGGTCCAGTCGGATCCTGGGCACCAGTCGTGACGGACCTGGTTTAAGAAAGTCTTAGCGCTGGTCTCCATTGGCACGGCGCCGCGGCCGCGGCCTTTGACAGACGACAATGATAGCGCTCTCATGAGAGGGGATAATCGCGGGCCCGGCGGCATTGCGCCGGCGAGGACGCGGGTATCACGCAGGCACCGGGAGCCAGTGTCGACAGGACACAAGGAGAACATCATGGAATATCGCCAGCTCGGTCGATCGGGATTGAAAATCTCGTCACTCACCCTGGGCACGATGACGTTCGGCGGACGCGGCGTTTTCGCCAAGACCGGCTCGACCGACCTCGCCACCGCACGCCGGCAGGTCGACCAGTGCCTTGATGCCGGCGTCAACCTGTTCGACACCGCCGACATCTACTCCGACGGCCTGTCCGAGGAGATCCTCGGCGAGGCGATCGACGGCCGGCGCGATCGGCTGCTGCTGGCATCGAAGGCGCGGTTCCGGATGGGCCCGGGTGCGAACGATGCCGGGCTGTCGCGCCAGCATCTGACCGCCGCCTGCGAGGCCAGCCTGAAGCGGCTGCGCACCGACACCATCGACCTCTACCAGCTGCACGAGATCGACGGTCTCACGCCGGTCGAGGAGACCATGCTGGCGCTGGACCAGCTCGTACGCGACGGCAAGGTGCGCTATGTCGGCGTGTCGAACTTCTCGGCCTGGCACCTGATGAAGTCGCTGGGCGTCGCCGAACGTGATCGGCTGGTGCGGCCGGTCAGCCAGCAGATCCACTACACGCTGCAGGCGCGCGAGGCGGAATACGAACTGGTGCCGGCGTCGATCGACCAGGGGATCGGGATCCTGGTCTGGAGTCCGCTGGCGGGTGGCCTGCTGTCGGGCAAGCATCGTCGCGGGCAGGCAACGCCCGAGGGTACGCGCCAGCTCGCGCAATGGAGCGAGCCGCCGGTCCGCGACACCGACAAGCTGTACGACATCATCGAGGTGCTGGTTGAGATCGCCTCTGCGCACGATGCCTCCGCGGCGCAGGTGGCGCTCGCCTGGCTGCTGGGCCGTCCGGCGGTGTCGTCGGTGGTGATCGGGGCGCGGACCGAGGCGCAGCTTGCCGACAACCTCAAGGCCGCCCACCTGAAACTCACCGCCGATGAGCGGGCCCGCCTCGACGCGGTCAGCGCGCCGCCGCTGCTGTATCCGTACTGGCATCAGGCCAATACGGCATCGGACCGGTTATCGGCCGCCGATCTGAGCCTGCTCGGGCCGCACCTCAAGAGCTGATTGTGGCCGCCACCCCGAAACTCACCGTGCCGGTCCTGCTCGGCTCGGTGCGGCGGGACCGGCAGGGTATCCGGGGGGCGCGGATGATCATCGACGCGCTGCTGGCGCGCGGGCATGCGGCGCCGCTGGTAGACCCGATGGAGCTGCAACTCCCGCTGCTCGACCGGATGTTCAAGGAGCACCCGAAAGGGCAGGCGCCCGAGCCGCTGGAGCGTCTGGCAGCGTTGTACCGGCAGGCGGACGGCTTCATGATCGTCAGCGGCGAATACAACAACGGCATTCCGCCGGCGCTGAAGAACCTGCTCGACTATTTCCTCGAGGAGTATTTCTGGCGGCCGTCCGGCATCGTCTGCTACTCGGCCGGGCAGTTCGGCGGCGTCCGGGCGGCGATGCAGCTTCGCATGACTCTGGCCGAGCTCGGCATGCCGAGCATTCCGAGCCTGCTGCCGGTCCCACGCATCGGGCAGGCGCTGGGGGAGGATGGGGCGGTGCTCGACGAGCGTCTCGGCAAGGCGGCCGAACGATTTGTCGACGAATTTACCTGGTATGCGCAGGCGTTGCGGCGGCAGCGTGAGGACGGCGTGCCGTACTGAGAGCGACCGCCGCCAGCCGCCCGGGTGGCGCGTTCAGACCGGCACCTGCTGGAGACGGCCGGCGCAGAGCCCGAACGCCTCGTCGCGTATGGCGTCGCAGGCGGCCTGGGTCGGTCCCGCGACCAGGACCACCTGCCAGGACAGCAGGCCGCCGATCGGGAGCAGGACGATGTCCACCAGGCAGCCGTTCTTGGCGGCGAAGACGTGCCCCTCGAACTTCGTGTCGGTATAGCCGGCGCCCGGCAGGATCGTCTGGGCGATCGCCGTCAGGGCCTGCACCTGGCGCACGGAGGCCTGGATCGTCAGCCTGTCGGACCTGAAGCTGAGAGTTGTCACATACGTCTCCGGAGCGGCAGCCAGCAAATTCAGAGGTTGGAAAAGCCAGCGATCATGGCTTGGACCTGGTCCAGCACCTGGTCGTTCGTCGCTCCCACCTCGCCCGCGCAGGCGATCACCTGCCAGAAGCTTCGGACGCCATTGAAGAGGAAGAAGACGTCGAGCAGGGTTGCGTCACTCTCGGCGAAGACGTGGTCGGGCTCGTTCCGGACGTTGGTGAAGCCGAGGTGGGGCAGGCCGGCCGCGACCTGCTGGTAGATCTCGCCGATATCCTCGGAAGCGGCACTGAGCGTGAACGGGGCGGTGCGGAAACTCAGGGTTGTCATCGTGGCCTCCGTCTTCGGGCGCTTGCGGCGATGGCCGGTCAGGCGCCATCCGCGTCGGGTGTGGTCGGGCAGGCGCGGCCGTCCGGGGTGAAGGCCTCGATGATGATGTCGAGCCCGACGGTGCGGGTCAGGCACGGGGCGCCGAGCGGAGCCACCATGTCGAGGAAGGCGGAGAGCGGGGTGTGGTCGGCCTGCCCGACGCGGCCGTGCACGGCGAAGACGGGGTGGCCATCATGCAGGGTCTGCAAGGCGCGGGTGGCGTCGTCGGTCCAGAGCTCGTCGGGGAACGGATCGGCCAGGCGCTGCAGGCGGACATTCATCATGTCGATGGCGCCGGGATCGTCGGTGAGCAGCAGGGCGTCGGCCGGCAGGCTGCCGCGCAGCATCAGGGCGGCATCGTTCCAGAGCGGTTTGGTCTCCAGCCGGTAGTACGGCAGCAGGTTGGCGACGGCGGCGACGATGACGAGGCCGAGCACGCCGAACGACATCCGGCGCGGCAGGCAACCGAGGCCCAGGCCCGCGAACAGGAAGAAGATCGGGCCGCTCCAGGCGAGGTAGCGCGGCATCCAGACCGACGACACCAGGGAGGCGATCAGCAGGCCGACCGGCAGCGTCAGCAGGGCGACCTTGGCGGCGGCCATCGCCGGGTCCCGGCGCGGCACGGTCCACAGCCCGAACAGGGCGAGCAGCGACACCACCGCGCCGAGCCAGGCGAGGCCGTCCGGGAAGGTGTGGAAGGCGATCAGGCTGGTGGTGCGCAGCAGGTAGACCGCCTGGATCGTGGTCCAGAGGCGTGCCCAGTTCAGCGGCGGCACCCAGTCGAGGCCGCTGCCCATGTCGCCGTTGGTCAGCCGGTGCATCGCCACGATCCAGGGCAGGTAGCAGGCCAGCACGACTGCATGAGTAATGGCGGCGTTGAGCAGCAGGCCGTGCCGGGCCACGGGGTCGCGGCTGGCGGCGAGCATGAGGGCGAGGATACCGGCCGCCAGCCAGAACAACGCCACGCTGAGCGTGTCGAGGGCGGCGATGGTGGCCAAGGCGTAGACCAGCCAGGGGCGCCAGGCGGCATTTCGCGAAAGCAGCGGCCGGGCGGCGCGGGACGGGTCGCGCAGGACGGCAACCAGCCCCCACAGCCCGAGGAGGATGAAGCTGATGACGAGCGTGTAGGAGCGGGCTTCCTGGCCGTACTGCACCTGGAACGGCGACAAGGCGAGGAGCAGGGCGGCCGCCACGGCGGCGCGGCGGCCGCCGAGCGCGCGGGTGAGGCCGAACAGCAGCAGGCAGGACAGCGCGCCGAACAGGGCGGCCGGCAGCCTCAGCGTTGCCTCGTCCGTGCCGTGCGGAACGAACCAGCCGCTGATGAGGAAATAAAGCGGCAGATGATGGAACGACAGCGAGTCGCGAATCATCGCCTTGGCCGGCAGCGCCGCGCGATGCAGCGTGGTGACCTCGTCGAGCCAGTACGGCTTGTCGCCAAGGCCGTAGAGGCGGGCGACCAGGCCGATGGCGAACACCGCCCCGGCGAGCAGGAGGTCAGTGAGGCGCTCCGGGGAAGCCCTCAACCGGGAACGTGGAACGGCAAGCGTTGATCGGTGTTCCATCGGTTCATCAGAAGTGGGATCGGGATCGGACCATGCATGATCCAGGCCGCCCTGTCATGAGGGCCAACGGTAACCGGATGTGGCAAAGCGCGGCTGGACTGGCCCTGGCCCTGCTGCTGTCCGGCTGCGTCGGCGCGGCCGCGGCAGGTCCCGAGGCAGGGGTGGCACCCGGCTATGGCTATGTCTGCCATGCCGGTGTCTATACCTGCAGACTGCCGCAGCAGGTGCAGGTCGGATCGCAGTGCAGTTGCCCCGCGATTGGCGCGCCGTCGTACGGCACGGTGGATTGACTGCGCGGGGACCCGCTCAGCTAAACATCCCGGGCTGCGCCAGGCGCGCGGCCTCGATGACCTCGAGCAGGGCGCCGAGGTGGGCACCCATGGCCGCCGCCGCTTCATCCTGGTCCCGACTCGCGAGGCGGTCGACGATCACGGCGTGCTCGGCGACCACTGAACCCATCCGCCCGGCGACCGGCAGGGTGAGGCGGCGGAACCGGTCGACCTGAGTCTTGACCTGCTGGGCGACCGTCCAGAAGCGTGGCTGCCCGGCGATCGCCGCCAGCATGGCGTGGAAGGCGTCGTCGGCGCGATGGAAGCCTTCCTGGTCCCCAGCCGACTCGAACGCAGTCTGCAGCGCAAGCTGGGCGCGTAGTGCTGCGAGGTCTCCGTCCGATATTCGTGTGGCAGCGACCCGCACGGTGGCCTCCTCGAGCGCACGCCGGATGGCGATGGCTTCCGGCAACTCGGCGCCCGGGATCCTGGCGATGAAGGTTCCCGACTGCGGGAAGATGTCGATCAGTCCCTCGTCGGCGAGTCGCTGGATCGCCTCGCGCGCCGGGGTCCGGCTGGCGCCGTGCGTTGCTGCCACGTGCCTCTCGACCAGCGGCTCTCCCGGCCTGCGCGCCAGGGAGACGATCTCCTCCCGAAGATCGCGGTAGATCAGGGCCGCGAGCCGGTCGCTCCGGCGGAAAGAGCGTGCCGCTCGGGCCATCGCGGCTGGCATTGCCTGCATACTAATATATTAGTATATGAGTGAGGTTCTGAAAAGGAGCGTGGCATGCCGCATCACGACTTCCTGCTTCCGGCTCAGGCCGATGCGCGGGCGGTGGCGCGCCGGCTGTATGGCGAGGTGGCGGCGCTGCCGATCATCAGCCCGCACGGCCATTGCGACCCGGCCTGGTTTGCCCGCAACGAGTCGTTCGGCGACCCGGCAATGTTGTTCGTGGTGCCGGACCACTATGTCTTCCGCATGCTGTACAGCCAGGGCGTGCCGCTCGAGGCGCTCGGTGTTCCGCGCAGCGATGGGGGGCCGACCGAGACCGATCCGCGGGCGATCTGGCGACTGCTGGCGCGCAACTGGCACCTGTTCCGCGGCACGCCGACACGGCTCTGGATGGAGCACGGTTTCTCGTCGCTGTTCGGTATCGAGGAGCGGCTGGATGCGGACAATGCCGACCGCCTGTACGACCTGATCGCGGCGAAGCTGCAGGAACCGGCGTTCCGGCCGCGTGCGCTGTTCGAGCGTTTCAAGATCGAGGCGCTGGCGACCACGGAGTCGGCACTCGACACGCTGGAGCACCATCGCGCGCTGCGCGACAGCGGATGGGCGGGCCGGGTGGTCACCACGTTCCGGCCGGATGCGGTGGTAGACCCCGACTTCCCGGGTTTTGCCGGCAATGTGGCCGAGCTTGGCCGGATGACCGGCGAGGACACCGCGACCTGGCGAGGCTACCTCACGGCACTGCTGCAGCGGCGCGCGTATTTTCGTGGCTTCGGTGCCACCGCGACCGATCACGGACATCCGAAGGCCACGACCGCGGACCTTTCGGGGGATGCGGCCTCCTTGCTGTTCGGGCGCGTGCTGGCGGGTGCATCAGCGGCGGACGCGGAGTTGTTCCGGGCGCAGATGCTCACCGAGATGGCGCGCATGAGCCTCGAGGACGGGCTCGTGCTGCAGATCCATCCAGGCGCCGTGCGCAACCACAACCCGTCGGTGTTCGCGCATTTCGGCCGCGACAAGGGAGCCGACATCCCGTCGCGCACCGACTACGTGCAGGCGCTCAAGCCGCTGCTGGACCGCTTCGGCAACGAGCCGCGGCTCACCGTCATCGTCTTCACGCTCGACGAGAGCAGCTATTCGCGCGAGCTGGCACCGCTCGCCGGGCATTATCCGGCGCTACGACTAGGCCCACCCTGGTGGTTCTTCGACAGCCCAGACGGCATGCGCCGGTTCCGCGAGCTGACGACGGAGACGGCAGGGTTTGCCAACACGGTCGGTTTCAACGACGACACGCGGGCGTTCTGCTCGATCCCTTCGCGTCATGATGTCGCGCGCCGGGTGGACTGCGCGTACCTGGCTCGGCTGGTGACGGAGCATACACTCGACGAGGACGAGGCGCGCGAGGTCGCGATCGATCTTGCCTACAGGCTTGCGAAGTCCGCGTATCGGCTGTGACACGATCGGCGCTGCAACCAGCGCCGCACGGCCGCCAATGAGCGGCGAGGAAACCTTCCGGAGAGGCTGCACGAGACGCATCAAGGGATTGCGCTGGTATATCCTGGCACTGGTCGGTTAGGCACGGTCGTCAACACTCTCGACCGCAACGCGCTCGTTGTGCTGGCGCCGATCCTGCCCACGCAACTGCACATGAAGACGGCGCAGTATTCCTACATCGTCAGCACGTTCCAGATCTGCTACAGCCTGATGCAGCCGTTGGCGGGCTTCATTATTGATTATCGGGATACGGCTGGGCTATTTCCTGTTCGCGTTCGCCTGGGAGAGTGCGGCGATCCCGCATGCGGCGGCGGGGAGCTGGCAGGGTCTGGCGGCGTGTCGTGGTCTGCTCGGCTTCAGCGAGCCGGCGGCGATCCCGACCGCGGTGAAGATGTCGTCGGTGTGGTTCCCGCCGGGCGAACGCGCGATCGCCACCGGCTGGTTCAACTCGGGCAGCTCGATCGGGGCGATGGTGGCGCCGCCGCTTCGGGCCGCTGTTTGCCAGCCTCTCGGTGTTCGACCTGGCGGCGTTCGCGGTGCTGGCCCTGGTGCTGGGCGAGCGATCCGGCGCTACAGTGGGAATGACGGCGTCGGCGCGATCCGGCTGAGGCGCCCGTTCGTCATTGAAGGCGTATCCTGATGTCTGGCCCACCTTCGAACCCCTGGTCGTTCCCAGATCCGACCCGGATCGTGCCGCGTCCGCCCGCGATGCCGCGCCTGCCGCTGCGGGTGATCGCGGGCGCCGCCCTGGTGCTGGCGGCGCTGATCGTGCTGGCCGGCAGCTTCTACACGGTCGAGCCGACCGAGATGGCAGGAGTGCGCCGCTTCGGCACCATCCTGACGCCGGTGCCGGTGCAGCCCGGGCTGCATCTCAAGCTGCCGCTGATCGACGAGGTGGACAAGATCCAGACCAGCCTGACCGCGCTGCGCATGGACAACATGACGGTCTATACGGTGGACAACCAGTCGGTCGGCATCGGCATCGGGCTGACCTACCGGGTGCCCGAGGATGCGGTGCTGCAGCTTCTGTATCACACCGGGCGCACCGGCAGCCTCGACATCAACAGCACCATGCAGCCGATCATCGCCGACCGGGTGATGCGGGTGTTCTCGACTCAGAACACCGTCAACATCTCCATCCAGCGCGCCGACATCGCGATCGCGGTGCGTCGCGAGGTCAGCGAGGCGCTGCGCTCGATTTTCGGCATCGAGGTGACCGACCTGCAGATCAGCTCGATCAGCTACTCGCCGACCTTCGAGCAGTCGGTGGAGCAGGCGGTGCAGGCGAAGAACGACGCGATCCGGGCGCAGAACACGGTGGCGCGGTTCCATTTCGAGGGCGAGCAGATCAAGGTGCAGGCGGACGCGCAGGCCGCGGTCAGGATCGCACAGGCGACCGGCGAGGCGCAGGCCAACATCGATCGCGCCCGCGGCGAGCGGGAGGCGGCGATCCTGCGCGCCGAGGGCGACAGCCAGGCGACGCTGCTGAACGGGCAGGCACAGGCGAAGGTGCTGCAACTGGTCGGAGGCGTGACGCAGGCGAACCCGTCGGTGCTTGGATATCAGGCGGCGACGCGATGGAACGGCGCGTTGCCGGCGACCAGCTTCGGAGCTGGGGCCAACCCGATGACGCTGTTCAGCCTGCCGCCGGCACCGCGCTGAGCGCGGCCGGACCTGCTGGCAAGGCAACCTTGCGCCCCAGGGTTACGGAATCTGGATGTGAACTCCTGACGGACGGGAGCCGTCGGAGGGAAGCCGAGGATGCCTGGCGAAGGCAGTCGGGCGGCCGGAAGAGGCATCCAGCGCCGCCTCGGCCCGCCGCCGCGTGCTAGGCCTGGTTGGGGCGTCCTAATGCCGGACGGGCGCTACCTGTGCTTGCCGACCGCGTAGACCGCCCAGAAGGCCGCCGGCAGCCAGCCGATGATGGTGACCTGGAGCAGCAGGCAGATCAGGCCTGCGATCGGCCGGCCGATGGTGAAGAAGGCGAGCCAGGGTAGCAGCAGGGCGAGCAGCAGGCGCAGCATCGGGGATGCTCCTTCAGGCGATGGGGCCGGGTCTGCAGCGTGGCAGCAATCCGCTGCGGTGTCCCGCCTGGCCGGGGTCCGGTCCGGGGCGGGAACTGCTATAACCGCGCGATGCGACAGAAGTTGAACCCCGGACCCGATGAGGCCGGACGCAATGCCGACCTGTTCGGCTCGCGAGGGCCGTTGATCTCGGACGAGGCCGGCTCTTCCGGCGCCGATGCGGCCAGCAGCGGCGATCCCTTGCGACCGCTGGCCGACCGGCTACGCCCGCTTGGGCTCGACGACGTGGTCGGCCAGCCGCATCTGCTGGGTCCAGACGGCGCGTTGCGTCGCATGCTGCAGCGGGGCTCGCTGGCGAGCCTGATCCTGTGGGGTGGTCCCGGAGTCGGCAAGACGACGATCGCGCGGCTGCTCGCGGAGGCGGCGGGATTGCGCTTCACCCAGCTCTCGGCGGTGTTTTCCGGGGTCGCCGACCTCAAGCGCGCATTCGAGGAGGCCGGCCGGCGGCGCAAAGCCGGGAAGGGCGGCACGCTGCTGTTCGTGGACGAGATCCATCGCTTCAACCGCGCGCAGCAGGACGGCTTCCTGCCGGTGGTCGAGGACGGCACCATCGTGCTGGTCGGCGCCACCACCGAGAACCCTTCATTCGCGCTGAACGGCGCGCTGCTGTCGCGCTGCCAGGTGCTGGTGCTGCGGCGGCTTGATGACGACGCCCTGCAGGCGCTGCTGGAACGCGCCGAAATCGATGCCAGGCGGCCGTTGCCGCTGACCCTGGCGGGCCGGGAGACGCTGCGCGCGATGGCGGACGGCGATGGGCGCTACCTGCTGAACATGGTGGAGCAACTGCTCGGCCTGCCGGATGGCGACCTGCTGGATCCGGGGGCGCTGGCCGACCTGCTGGCGCGGCGGGCGGCGCTGTACGACAAGGACCGCGAGGAGCACTACAAACTGATCTCGGCGCTGCACAAGTCGCTGCGCGGCTCTGATCCGGATGCGGCGCTGTACTGGTTCGCCCGCATGGTCGCGGGTGGCGAAGATGCGCGCTACATCGCGCGCCGGCTAACCCGCTTTGCCGCCGAGGATGTCGGGATGGCCGACCCGCAGGCGTTGCCGCAGGCGATCGCGGCCTGGGAGACTTTCGAGCGGCTCGGCAGCCCGGAGGGCGAACTGGCCCTGGCGCAGCTCGTCGTCTATCTCGGCACCGCGCCGAAATCCAACGCGGTCTACAAGGGCTGGGAGGCGGCGCTGCGGGCGGCGCGCTCGACCGGCAGCCTGCCGCCGCCTGCGCATATCCTGAACGCGCCGACCAAGCTGATGAAGCAGCTCGGCTACGGCAGCGGCTATGAATATGACCACGACACCGAGCAGGGCTTCTCCGGGCAGAACTACTTCCCGGACGGGATGCCGCGCGAGCGGTTCTACGTGCCTACCGATCGCGGCCAGGAGCGCGAGGTCAGGCGCAGGCTGGACAACTGGGCGCAGTTGCGGGAGAGCGACGGCCAATGAGCGTCGTGTTTGGGAACACGCAATGAGCGTGGTTGTGATGAATGTGAGCGAGGACGAGGCGGAGATCCGTCTCGATCGCTGGTTCCGCCGGCATTTTCCGCACCTGACGCAGGGGGCGCTGCAGAAGCTGTGCCGCACCGGGCAGGTGCGGGTGGACGGCAGGCGGGCGGAGACTGCAACACGGCTGCTGGCGGGGCAGGCGGTGCGGGTGCCGCCGATACCGAACGCGTCGAAGCCGGCGCCGATCGTGGTCGCGGTGGATGAGAACGATCGCCGCGACCTCGAGCGCATGGTGGTGTATCGCGACGAGCAGGTGATCGTGCTCAACAAGCCGGCCGGGCTGCCGGTGCAGGGTGGCCCTGGCATCACGCGTCATGTCGACGGGATGCTGGACGCGCTGCGTGGCGATCTCGAGCACCGGCCGCGCCTGGTGCACCGCCTCGACCGCGACACCTCCGGTCTGCTGCTGCTGGCGCGCACGCCGGGGGTGGCCGCCAAGCTCGCGGCGTCGTTCCGGACGCGCGAGGTCCGGAAGATCTACTGGGCGGTGGTGGTCGGCCGGCCGACGCCGGCGGAGGGGGTGATCGACCTGCCGCTGGCGCGGCTGGGGATCGGGCCGGGCGCGTTGACGATCGCGGCCGAACGAGACGAGGAGGACGCCGCCAATGCGCGCACCGAATATATCGTGCGCGATGCCGCCGCGCGGAAACTCTCCTGGCTGGAGCTGTCGCCGCTGACCGGGCGAATGCACCAGTTGCGCGTGCATTGCGAGGCGCTCGGCACGCCGATCCTGGGTGATCCGAAATATGGCGGCCCGGCGGCGCATCTGGACGGATTTGCCGACCGGTTGCACCTGCATGCCCGGATGCTCGACCTGCCGCATCCGGCGGGCGGCCGGCTGAGCGTCGCCGCCGCACTGCCGGCGCACATGGTGGAGACCTTCAAGGCGCTCGGGTTCGAAGCGGGCGCGCTGCCGGCGGCGCGACGGAGCTGAGCCGGATGCAAGGCTGGGTGAAGGGCGCGCTCGGCGCCGGGATCGTCGTGGTCGTGGCGGTGGTGGGCGGTGCCGCGCTGGTGGAGCGCTCGCTGGACCAGGACCGGCTGCGTCGCCTCGTCATCGGCTCGGTCGAGCGGCAGAGCGGCCGGACGGTGACGCTGCAGTCGCTGCGGGTGCGGTTGCTGCCATCGCCGCGGATCGAGGCGACGGGCTTCACGCTGGGAAACCCCGAGGGTGATCCCAGATCGGTCATGCTGCGGCTGGGCGAGGTGCAGGCGCGTCTCGGTCTCTGGCCGTTGCTGCATCATGTCGTGCGGCTCGACGGGCTGCGGATCGAGCATGCGAGCCTGGCGCTCGAGCGCGGTGCGGATGGCCGGGCGAACTGGCAGATGGCACCGGAGCGGCGCCCGGCGGGTCCGGGCGGCTCGCCCGCAGGACATGCGGAGCCCTGGGGCGTTGCGTTCGACCAGGTGCAGGTGCTCGATGCGGCAATCTCGCTGCGCGATCTGCGGGCGCATCGCAGCGGCGCGGTCGAACTGGCCCGGCTCGAGGGCGACGGGCTGCAGGGCGCGCGGCCCGACATCGCTATTACGGGCCGCCACGCCGGGACCGGCTTCACGGTGGCCGGCGCGGTTGGACCGCTCGGACGGCTGTTCAGCGCTTCCGACCGAAGCACGCCGTGGCCGGTCTCATTGCGGATGGCGGAGCAGGCCGACGGCCGCACGCTGGCGCAGGGCAGCCTCGATGGCGTGGTGGCCGATCCGCATGACGGGCGCGGCTACGACCTCGCGGTGCACGCCTCCATCGGGCAGTTCGCCGACCTGGACCGGTTGTTCAGCCATGCGCGGCTGCCCCGGGTGCAGGGCCTCGAAGGCAGTTTGCATGTCGTCGATGCCGACGGCCCGCGCGTGACGGCGGTGCGGGCGCGGGCGGGAGCGAGCCTGCTGCCGTCATTCGGCTTGCAGGTATTGCGCGGACAACCACTGGCATCGTGGAGCATCGAGGCATCGCAGCCGGGCTCCCTGGTCGCCATCGATGCCACCAGCCAGTGGCGGGGCAGGCCGATGCGCCTGCACGGGACTGCCGGCACCCTGCAGGCGTTGCAGGGTGTCGGACGAGCTGGCGTCGCGCCGGCCGCGATGCCGGTGGACCTGCTGCTGGAGACGGCGGGGGCTTCGATCCATGCCGTGGGCGATGTCGGGGGCGGCGCCGCTGACCTGCGGCTGAACGCCACGGTCGCCGATCTTCCGGGGCTGCTGCCGGGAGCGCCCGAGCTGGGCCCGGTGGTAATGGCGGGACGGCTGCGATCCGAGCGAGAGCGGGTGTTCCGGCTGGCCGGGCTCAGCCTGAGCAGCGGCGCCGGCGATGTTGCCGGCGAACTCGGCCTGTCGCTCGATCCGCGCCCGGCGCTGACCGGTGCATTGACCTCGACGCGGCTCGATGCGGACCGGCTGTCGCGCTGGAGCTCTGCGCCGTCCCCGCCCGTGCCGCGGCCCGCGCGACCGACGCCCTTCGGGCCTGCCCGGATGCCGGCGCCCAAGGCCGCGCCCGGAGCTGCGCCGACCCGTCAGCCTGAGTATGCGGTACCCTGGGGGCTGCTGAGACTGGGTGATCTCGACCTGTTGGTGCGGGTCGGCGACCTGGTCGTCGCCGGCCAGGCGCTGCATGACTTCGTCGCGCACGCGGTCTTGCAGAGTGGCCGGCTGCTGGTCGATCCGGTGCAGGCTTCGAGCGAAGCGGGGCCGGTTTCGGCACGGCTCGCGGCGGATGCCTCGGCGACGCCGCCGCATCTGGAGCTGACGATGCACCCGCTGTTCCTGCCGGCGCCGGCGCTGGCGGCCTGGCTTGAACAGCCGGTTGCGGTGCAGGGGGCGGCGGAACTGGTCGGGACGATGGACGTGCAGGGCGAGACGCGAGAGACGCTGGCGGCGTCGGCGACCGGGCATGTCGGGGTCAGCATGGTGAACGGCCGTGTGGATAATGACGCGCTGCTGCGGCTGCTCGGCCGCTCGGTGCCGCTGTCGATGGCGTTGCCGAAGGGGGGCTCTACCGACCTGGGTTGCCTCGCCCTGCATGCGGTGGTGGCGGATGGCCAGGCGCGCTTCGACACCATCAGCCTGCGGACGCCCAGGGCCACGGTGGACGGGCACGGCGTCGTGGGGCTCCAGGACGGCACGCTCGATCTGCACCTGGTGCCGTTCGTGGCACTCGGCGCCGCCGGTGCCTCCATTCCGGTGCGGATCGGCGGCAGCCTTCGGCAGCCGCGTCCGACACTCGAGACAGAAGGCCTCGGTGGTCGCACCACGCTGGTGATCGGTCCGCAGGCAAGCGGCGCCGCCGATTGCGGCCCGGCGCTGCGCTCGGCGCGGGAGGGAACTGCCGGGCCGATGCCTGCCGCCGCGGTGCCGGAGCATCAATACAAGAAGCCGAAGCCGCTCGACATCCTGCGCGGGCTCGGCCTGTTCCGGTGAGCGGTGCCCTTCGCAGGCGCTTCTGGGAGCACGTCAGCGTCGCGGCGCAGGGGGCGCAGTTTGCGGTATTCCTGGATCACAAGCCGTTGCGGCTGCCGGGAGGCAACCCGCTGCTGCTGCCGACGGCGCGGCTCGCAGCGGCGGTGGCCGAGGAGTGGCGCCTGGCGGGCGGAGGCCCCGGCGCCGTGTTCGGTCCGGAGGAGCTGGTGCTGACCCGGCTAGCCGGCAGCCTGCAGGAGCATGTGGCGGTGGCACCCGCGGAAGTTGCCGCCGCGTTGCTGAGCCACGCCGGGACGGACCTGCTCTGCTACCGCGCCGCCGAGCCGCGACGGCTGGCGGAGGAGCAGGCGGCGCTCTGGCAGCCCTGGCTGGACCGGCTGGAGAGGCGACACGGCATCAGGCTGCTGATGACCAGTGGCGTGATGCCGATCGTGCAGAACAGGGCGGCGATGGAGCGGCTGGGGGCGCTGCTGCGGGCCCTGCCGCCGGCGACGCTCGCCGGGCTGGGCGCGATGGTGCCGGATCTCGGCAGCCTGGTGCTCGGGCTCGCGGTCGTGGCGGCCGAGCTCGAGCCGGCACTGGCGGTCGAGCTGGCTCGCCTCGAGCAGACATTTCAGGCCCGGCTATGGGGTGCGGATGCCGCGAACGAGGCCGAGACCCGGCGCCTGCATGTCGATGTCGCGCTGGCGGCGCGCTTCGTGACGCTGGCCGGATCCGGAGACGGATGATGGCTGAACGCATGGCGCGGCGATGGCTCATCTCCGGTACGGTGCAGGGGGTCGGGTATCGCGCCTGGATGCAGGCGAGGGCGCTGGAAGCGGGGCTCGAGGGCTGGGTGCGCAATCTCGAGGATGGCCGGGTCGAGGCGGTGGTCTGCGGCGCCGGAGGGGAATTGGATGGATTGCTTCGGCTTTGCCGGTCCGGACCGGCCTTAGCGCGGGTCGACGGCATCGAGGAAAGCGATGCGGAACCGCTGCCGCCCGGCGCCGGGTTCGGCACCCGGCCCCGGTGACCGAGCGAGAAGATTGGTTACACTGGCCTGGGACGTGATCTGCTAGCTGTTCGACCGGTAACAGTCTGGGAGTTTGCCAATGGACGATTTGCCGCAGGAGATCCTGAGCCGCCGCCGGGTCCGGCAGTCGGTGGCGCGCTGGGCGACGTTGTGCGCCATGCTGTCCTGGGTGGTGATCGGCGTGGTGCCGGTGGTGGTGGCGATCTGCGCCCTGAGCTGACCGCTTCCCGCTGAAGTGTCTCCGGCCTGGAGCGGGCCGGGTTGCCTTGCCGGCACCGGTTCGCCACAGTCCGGTGTCGACCAGCAGGAGTGCTCAATGCCGGATCGCGTCGCCGACTACCCGATCGAAAGCGTCTTTCTCGAGCGTTGGTCGCCGCGTGCCTTCACCGGCGAGGCAATTCCCGAAGCCGAGCTGTTCAGCCTGTTCGAGGCGGCGCGCTGGGCGCCCTCGGCGTATAACTCGCAGCCCTGGCGCTTCCTCTATGCGCGCCGCGACACGCCGCAATGGCAGCCGTTCCTCGAAATCCTGATCGAGTTCAACCGCTCCTGGGTGAAGAACGCGGCGGCGCTGGTGTTCCTGATCTCGAAATCGACGATGCTGCCGCCTGGCAAGGATCGCGAGGTGCCGTCGCACAGCCATTCCTTCGATGCGGGCGCCGCCTGGGGCGCCTTCGGGTTGCAGGCGGTGAAGTCCGGCTGGGCGACGCACGGGATGGTCGGGCTGGATTTCGAAAAGGCGTTCGCCGATCTCGGGCTGGTCGAAGGCTGGCGCGTGGAGGCGGCAATCGCGATCGGGCGCCGCGGTGACAAGTCCATCCTGCCGGAAGCCCTGCAGGCGCGCGAGACGCCGAGCCCGCGCCTGCCGGTGAAGGTGATCGCGATGGAAGGCAGGTTCCGGCCCGAATGAGGCGGCCAGACTGAGATTGCGGTCATGAGCCGGCCGGACCAGCGCGCCAGCGCCTCGCCGACGCATGTGGCGGGTGAGCGGCATCCGCGCTTCTTCTCGGTCGGCAACCTGCTGCTGATCACGCCGCTCTGCGTGCTCGGCTCGGTGATCGGCATGCAGGTGCTGATCCGGCTCGGGGTCACCACCAACACGGCCCTGATCGGCGCCCTCGCCGGCATGGCGCTGGGCCGGGTCGGACTTCCCGGCTTCGGGTTCTACCGCTCGATCCACGTGCAGAACCTGGCGCAGAGCGCGATCTCGGCCAGCACGTTCGGCGCCGCCAACAGCCTGCTGTTGCCGATCGGGGTGCCGTTCGCGCTCGGACGCGGCGACCTGGTGCTGCCGATGTTCGCCGGCGTCGTCTGCGCGATGCTGCTGGATGCGACGCTGCTGTACTGGATGTTTGGGTCGCGCGTGTTCCCAGCCGAGGGCGCGTGGCCGCCTGGGGTCGCAGCGGCAGGCGCGATCCAGGCCGGTGACGAAGGCGGACGCAAGGCCTGGGTGCTCGGGTTGGGGCTGGGGGTCGGGATCGCGGGCAGCCTGGCCGGCATTCCGATGGCAGCCTTCGGCGTCGCCTTCATCGCCAATGCCTGGGCGCTGCTGATGTTCGGCATCGCGCTGCTGCTGCGCGGCTATTTCCATCTGGCGGCACCGCTGCTGCACCTGCCCGACATCGGCAAGACCCACATTCCGGAGGGCCTGATGCTCGGCGCCGGACTGATGGCGCTGCTGCAGGTGCTGTGGACGCTGTTCGCCGGACGCCACGACAAGGATGCGGCCGAGGAAGGGCGCGCGGAGGCGCCGCTGCAGCGGGCGCTCGGCATCGGCGCGGGCGCCTACGTGCTGATCGCGATGATGATCGCGCTGTTGGGCGGCCTCGCCGGCAGCATGAGCGTCGGCGCACTGATCGGCTTCGTGGTGTACGCGGCGTTCGCGGCGCTGCTGCACGAGCTCATCATCGGGCTGGCGGCGATGCATTCGGGCTGGTTCCCGGCATTCGCGGTCGCCGTGGTGACGCTGGCGGTCGGCGTGCTGATCGGCTTCCCGGCGCCGGCGCTGGCGCTGCTGGTCGGTTTCTCGGCATCGACGGGGCCCGCGTTCGCAGATATGGGCTGCGATCTCAAGGCCGGCTTCCTGCTGCGTGGCAAGGGACGTGACGCGGCCTTCGAACTGGATGGCCGGCGCCAGCAATATTTCGCGGCGATGTATGCGTTCGGGATCGCGGCGCTCGTCGTGCTGTTCAGCTACGGGCATTACTTCGCGCACAACCAGGTGGCGCCGGTCGATCATGTATTCGTGGCCACGATCAGGGCCGGGCGCAGCGCCGACATCGCGCGCGAACTGGCGTTGTGGGCGATCCCCGGGGCACTGCTGCAGGCGGTCGGCGGATCGCGCCGGCAGATGGGCGTGATGTTCGCCACCGGCATGCTGCTGGTCTCCCCGCTGGCCGGCTGGGCAGTGCTGGCCGGGCTGGTGTGCAGGGCGGCATGGATGCGTAACAAGGGCGAGGCGGGACGGGGCGACATGCAGATCTTTGCGGCGGGCTCGATTGCCGGCGACGCGTTGTTCAGTTTCGGGCGGTCGGTGCTGAAGCTGTGAGGCCTTCGGTTGCGCGCCTCGGGATAGGCGCATTCGTTGTGCTGGCGTTCGCTTCGCCGGGCCGGGCGTCCGACTGTTTCGAACCGCTGGCGCACACGCGCAACTACACGCTCGGACTGCCTGCCCACGTGCAGCCGCTTCCGGACGGACGGAGCGTGCTGTTCCTGCGCAGCGGTCCGCAAGACACCCGGCAGCATCTCTATAAATATGATCTCGCAGGGCATGCCCTGCACGAGCTCGCGGCACCGGACGCAGCACCCGAGCATCTGAGCGTCGAGGAAAAGGCGCGACGCGAGCGGGCGCGCATGACGGTGTCCGGAATCACCGACTTTGCCGTCTCCGAGGATGGCGGCCGCGTACTGGTCAGCGAGGGCGACAAGCTGTCGTCGGTCAGCTTGCCGAAGGGCGTGGTGACGCCGGTTGCGGGCAGCGGCTGGATTGCGCCGCGCCTGTCGCCCGATGGGCAATACGTGGCAGTGGTGCGGGATCATGACCTGCATGTGGTCGGTCTCGCCGGCGCCGCGGCTGCGGCGGACGTGCAGGTCACGCATAACGGATCGGAGACACTCACGCACGGGCTTGCCGAGTTCGCGGCGGCTGAGGAACTGGATCGTGCCGACGGGGCCTGGTGGTCGCCGGACAGCCGGCGCCTGATTGTCGAGGAAGCCGACAACTCGGCGGTGGAGCGGCATTTCATCGCCGACCCGCTGCATCCGTCCGAGCCACCGGTGGAGTTCCGCTATCCACGCGCCGGCACCGCCAACGCGCACACTCGGTTCGGGCTGGTCGATCGCGCCGGCGGGGCGATCACCTGGATCGCGCTCGACCAGGCGGCGTGGCCGTATGTCGCCCGGGTGATCTGGGCGAAGCAGGCGCCCCCGACCCTGGTGGTGCTGAACCGGGCGCAGACACGCGAGGCGGTGCTGGCGGTGGACCCGGCGACCGGGCGGACCCGGCCCCTGCTGACCGAGATCGACCCGGCCTGGGTCGATCTCACGCCGATGGAAGGGGTGCCGGGCCGCGACTTGCCGGCCTGGCTGCCGGACGGTTCGGGGTTTCTCTGGGCGGCACAGCGCGGGGCGCAGTGGCAACTCGAACTGCGTCATGCGGACGGCACGCTCGACCATGCGGTAACGCCGCGCGGGTTCCCGTTCCTCGCACTCGACGATGTCGATGCGTCGCGTGGCAGCGTGGTGGTGACGAGTAATCCCGAGCGGCTGTCGGAGGGGCTGTATCGCGTGGCGCTCGCGGGCGGTGCGCCGGTGCCGGTGGCGAACGCGCCGGGGCTGCATCATGCTTCGTTCTCCGCCGGGCGGCACGACCTGTTCGCCGACAGTTTCTCGGGCGCCGACGGACAGGCGGGAACGGTTCTGCGCCGGGCCGATGGCGAGCCGGTGGCAACATTGCCGGGTGCTGCGGCGGAGTTGCCGAGGGTGCCGTCGGTGCAGTATCTGCGCGTCGGGGCACGGCAACTCGATGCGGATATCGTGCGGCCGTTCGGGTTCGTGCCCGGTCGGAAATACCCGGTTGTGCTGTCGGCCTATGCCGGCCCGACGGTGAAGATGGTGCAGCGGGCCCCGCGGCTGAACCTGGAGAACCAGTGTCTTGCCGATCACGGCTTCATCGTCGTCAGCCTGGACGGACGCGGCACGCCGGGGCGCGACGGTGATTTCGAGCACGCGACGAAGGGCGACCTGATCGACCTGCCGTTGCGGGACCAGATCAGCGGCTTGCAGGCGCTCGGTCGGCGGGTAAAGGAGATGGACATGCGGCGCGTCGGCGTCGAAGGCTGGTCGTTCGGCGGCTACTTCACGGCGATGGCGACGATCCGGCGACCCGACATCTTCTCGGCGGGCGTCGCCGGCGCGCCGGTGGTGGATTTCGCGGATTACGACACGGCCTACACGGAGCGCTACCTGGGCACGCCGCAGGACGATCCTGCGGGCTACGCGGAAAGCAATGTGCTTACCTATGCGTCGGGCTTGTCACGGCCGCTGCTGGTCATGCATGGCCTGACCGACGACAATGTCTATTTCGAGAACACCATGAAACTGACGCAGGCGCTGGTTGCCGCCGGCCGGCCGTACCGGCTGCTGCTGCTGCCGGGCACGCATTTGCTGCCCGATCCGCTGCTGCGCGCACGGGTGAACGAGGCGCGGGCGGCGTTCCTGGCGGAGGAGTTGCGGGTGCGGTGAGATCGATTTGCGGGTGTCATCCGGAGGTGGCGAGCTCGACCAAGTGACGGGCAGACCTCAGAAAGCCGTCGAAGATCTCGGGACTATCCAGGAGCTTGATCTCAAAGCCCGGGAAGCCGGAAAGCCTGGTTGTCGATAGCGGACCGACCGCCCTGACGAACTCGTCATAGACGTCTTTCCGCGCCGGTTCGCTTGATAGCGCATGGCAGGAGAGAAAATTGCCGGAATTGACGGGAACAGCGTCCCCGCCCAAGGCGAGCGAGACCGGGATGACCTCGCGCCCTGGTTCGCTTCGGGACACTCCGTATATCGAGCCCTGCCGTTTCGTGACGAAAAGATCGCCGCCGAGATCGCGGACCGCGGCAATAAAGCATCTGCCCGACGACCTCCCGACGCAGCCTGCTGTCAACCGCGCGCTTCAGTTCGACCAGAGCCAGGCTCGCGGTGCGTGTAACGAGCACCCGATCGGCGATTGATCAGAAGAAGTGGCCCGTCATCGTCGCCGACGAGTTCAGGATGCCGCGCCACCAGCTCCTGCATGTGATCCTCGCTGGCAGGCGCGCCGGCTGCATGCGCGCAAGGCAGCCGTGCTTGTCGAGCATGTAGATTGTCCGCCGGCTCACCCGCGTTATCCCTGATCTTCGTACTCGGTAGGCTAACCCTAGACGCTGCTTGCTTCGCACCGAACTCATTCTGTCACCGCCTCAAGAAGGGCACTCGGAACCATGACAGAGAACGCGACCGATTTGGGAGACGCCTGCAGCTACGCCCTCAAGATCACGGCGAACAGACACGCAAGGGCGGCGGCATCCCGTACATCTCACACCTGATGGCGGTGTCGGGCCTGGTGCTTGAGCATGACGGCGGGGAGGAGCTGGCCGTGGCCGGGTTGCTGCATGACGCGATCGAGGATTGCGGGACCGAGCACGAGGCGGTCATCGAGAGCCGGTTCGGCGCGCGCGTCGCGCGGATCGTGCGGGCCCTGACCGATGTCGATGTGAAGCCGAAG
Source organism: uncultured Lichenicoccus sp. (assembly GCA_963693035.2). Lineage (GTDB taxonomy): Bacteria > Pseudomonadota > Alphaproteobacteria > Acetobacterales > Acetobacteraceae > Lichenicoccus. The sequence continues at coordinate 128,458 of CAXMMQ010000010.1, read as the reverse complement.
CCGGCCTGGCGTCCACGTAAGGAGGCCTACGTCGCGCATCTGGAGATGGCGGACCAGGACGTGCTGCTCGTCTCATGCGCGGACAAGCTGCACAATGCCGGCAGCATCCTGCTTGATGTCCGCAACGTTGGTCTTGGCATGTTCGACCGCTTCAACGTGCAGCGCTCGGAGACCTTCTGGTACTTCCGGACGCTCGCCGACCTGTTCCTGCGACGGCTGCACAACCCGATCGCGCGACGTCTGGATACCGTGGTCGTGGAGATCGAGTTGCAGGTCGATCTGTTGGCGACCGCAGGCTGAGGCCAGTCAGGGGATGAGCACCGTGGCGCTTGCCTGACACGCGATGCCTTCGCCGCGGCCGGTGAAGCCGAGGCGTTCGGTGGTGGTGGCCTTGACCGAGATGCGGCCGATCTCGACGCGGAGCAGGTCCGCGAGGCGCGCGCGCATCGTCTCCGCGTGCGGGCCGATCTTCGGGCGCTCGCAGATGAGGGTGACGTCGGCGTTGACTAGGATGCCGCCACGGGCGGCGATGCGCTCACCGGCATGGACCAGGAAGCGGGCGCTGTCGGCATCCTTCCAGTCGGCTTCGGTCGGAGGGAAGTGGCGCCCGATATCGCCTTCGGCGAGTGCGCCGTAGATCGCGTCGCACAGCGCGTGCAGGCCGACATCGGCGTCCGAATGGCCGGCCAGGCCGCGCTCGAACGGCACCGCGATGCCGCACAGCATGAGCGGTCGCGGCGCCTCCGCGCCTGACACGAAGGCATGCACGTCGAAGCCGGTGCCGGTGCGCGGCAGCAGGCTGGGCCCGATCAGCCGCTCGAGGCGCATCAGGTCCTCCTCGTAGGTCAGCTTGATGTTGTCGTCGGAGCCGGCGACGAGGGCGACCGCGATGCCGGCCTGTTCGAGCAGGGCGGCATCGTCGGTGGCTTCGAGGCCCTCGTGCGCCCGGTGCAGGTCACGCAGCGTCGTGAAGTGGAAGCCCTGCGGGGTCTGCGCCCGATACAGGCCGGCGCGCGGGACGGTGGCGGCGATCAGGCCGTCGGTGCCGCGCTTCAGCGTGTCGGCGACCGGCACCGCGGGGATCGCCCCCTTGTTCAGTACCAGCGCCTCGACCACCCGCCGGACCAGGGCGTCCGGCAGGTTTGGGCGGGCGCCGTCATGCACCAGGACCAGGTCCGGCCGCGCGTCGCCTTGCAGCAGATCGAGCGCCTCGAGGCCCAGCCGGACGCTCTGCTGGCGGGTCGCGCCGCCGGGGACCGCCGGGCGCACCTTTTCCAGAGAGCCCAGGACAAGGTCGAGGAGGGACGGGTCGCCGACCGGTTGCAGCAGGTCGACATGCGGCAGCAGCGCCTCCGCGGCATGGCGGATGACGGGGCGGCTGCCGAGCGGCAGGTACTGCTTGGCGAGCCCGGGGCCGAAGCGGCTGCCGGTGCCCGCGGCCATCAGGAGGGCGGCGATACGCATCGCGGGAGCAATGCGGTGGCACCGGCTGGACGTCAAGGCAGCGGATCCGGTCGGCCCAGACAAGGCCGGGGCCGATGGACGTTGCGGGGACGGATTTATACTGTCGTCCATGGAAAGCGACGCGTCGCTGCCATAAAGGCGGTCAATCGAGCATGTGGCGATTGCATGGGCGTCATCGCTTCCCTACTCTGCCCAAATCGTAATCAGTTCCAGATTAAAAGATGGATCGCAATTAAGAGATGGCTCGCGAGGTTGGAACGGGCAAGTTCGGAACAGGATCAGCGGCGCAAGCCGCAGGACCGCCACGTCGGCTGCGGGCCATCGATCTCGGCGGTGCGGTGATCAGCGAGCCGGTGATCCTGGCACCGATGTCCGGCGTCACCGACCTGCCGTTCCGCACCCTTGCACGCCGGCTCGGCGCCGGCCTGGTGGTTTCCGAGATGATCGCCTCCTGGGCGATGGTACGCGAGAACGCCGCGACCCTGCGCATGGCGGAGATCGTCGGTGCCGGGGCCACGGGCTCGGCACAGTCGGCCGGGGCCGGGACGCCGAATGCGGTGCAACTGGCGGGTTGCGAGCCCGACGCGATGGCGCTGGCGGCGCGCATTGCGATCGATCGCGGCGCCGACCTGATCGACATCAATTTCGGCTGTCCGGTGAAGAAGGTCGCGGTCGGCCAGATGGCCGGATCGGCGCTGATGCGCGATGAGGTGCTGGCGGGTGCGCTGCTCGCCGCGGTGGTGCGTGCCGTTCCGGTGCCGGTCACGCTCAAGATGCGCATGGGCTGGGACCACCAGAGCCTGAATGCGCCGCGGCTGGCAGCGATCGCGGAAGCCAGCGGCATTCGCATGGTGACCGTGCATGGCCGCACGCGCCAGCAATTCTATACCGGCAGCGCGGACTGGTCGTTCGTGCGCAGCGTGAAGCAATCGACGACGCTGCCGGTGATCGTGAACGGCGACATCGTCAGCCTCGAGGCGGCGGAGCAGGCGCTGGCGCTGTCCGGCGCGGATGGCGTGATGCTCGGTCGCGCGTGCTACGGGCGGCCATGGTTCCCGGCGCAGGTCGCCGCCTGGCTGATGCGTGGCGAGCGCATCCCCGATCCTGATCTTGCCGGAGAGCTCTGCATCATTCTCGAGCACTACGAGGCGATGCTGTCGCATTTCGGACGCGAGGCGGGTCTGCGTCTCGCGCGCAAGCACGTGTCCTGGTATTCGGCCGGACTGCCAGGGTCGGCATCGTTCCGCGCCGGCTTCAACCGCCTCGACGATGCGCAGGCGGCGGTGGCGATGATCAAGGATTTCTACGAGGACCGCATCACGTCCGGAACCGGCCGCGAGCGTCGCCTCGACACCGTCAGGGAGGCTGCATGAAAGTCGCATTGCTGCGTCCGAAGTCCAGCCGACTGAAGTTGCTGGCATCGCCCGCCGTCGAGCTTCCGATCGGCGTCGAACCGTCCAAGCTGGATCTCCTGGGGCGGGACGGTCTGGGTCGGGAGAGCCTGGGGCGGGACAATCCGGGTCCGGACCATGCGGCCATGATGGAGAGCCTGCCGGTGCCGGTGGTGCTGCTCGATGGGCGCGACCGCATCCAGTATGCGAACAGCGCCGCCGAGAACTTCCTCGGCCTGTCGCTGCTGCAGATGCGCGCGCATGCCATGACCGAGATGCTGCCGGCCGACAACCCGATCTTCCAGCTTGTCGCGCAGGTGCGTCGGCGGGGTCTCACGGTGGTCGAGCACGAACTGGTGCTGGAGGGGCCGCGGCTGCTGCGCCGCACCGGCATCACGGTGCATGGCACGCTGCTGCCCGAGCAGCCCGGTTCGGTGATGCTGACCCTGCACGATGCCTCGGCGGCGCGCGCGCTCGATCGGCAGCTCACGTTCCGCAACGCGGCGCGCAGCGTCTCGGGGATGGCGGCAATCCTGGCGCACGAGGTCAAGAACCCGCTTTCAGGCATACGGGGTGCTGCGCAGTTGCTGGAGGCGACCGTGGCCGAGGAAGACCGTGAGCTCGCTGTACTGATACGTGACGAGGCGGACCGGATCCGTGATCTCGTCGAGCGCATGGAGGTGTTCAACGAGAAGCCGATCGAGCGGCGCCCGATCAACATCCACCGCGTGCTCGAGCATGTGCGGGTGCTGGCGCAGAGCGGCTTCGCGGCGCATATCCGCTTCGTCGAGAACTACGATCCCTCGCTGCCGCCGGTGTTCGGCAACCGCGACCAGCTCGTGCAGGTGCTGCTCAACCTGGTCAAGAACGCGGCGGAAGCGGTGTCCGGCAGTGCCGACGGCAGCCGGGGCGCCGGCGAGATCACGCTCTGCACCGCCTACCGGCACAGCGTGCGGCTGGCGGTGCCGGGGTCGGAGGATCGGGTGCACCTGCCGCTGATGGTGATGGTGCGCGACAACGGCCCCGGCGTCCCGGATGCGATCCGTCCGCACCTGTTCGAGCCGTTCCTGACCACCAAGGTTGCGGGGAGTGGCCTTGGTCTTGCACTCGCGGCCAAGATCGTGGGCGATCATGGCGGCTCGATCCAGATCGAGAGCCGTCCCGGGCGCACCGATGTCCTGCTGCACCTACCGGTGCTTGCGGACGACGCCGAACTACCCTGAGCGGCTGACACGCCGCGGGCCCGAAGCTCCGGCGCAGAAGCCAGGGTGCTGACGTAGTGGCCGGAAGGCCGGGGCTCCCTGTAGCGCTGGCCGGAACAGGCCGGGATCCGACGCCCGGCCGTCCAGGCCGGGCTTGACCGACAAGGCGACCGAGAGAGCGAATGACGCTGCCCACCGTGCTGGTCGCCGACGACGACCGATCCATCCGGACCGTGCTGACCCAGGCGCTCGGGCGATCAGGCTACCAGGTCCGCACGACCGCGAACGCGGCCACGCTGTGGCGCTGGGTGGAGGAGGGCGAGGGCGACCTGGTGATCACCGACGTGGTGATGCCGGACGAGAACGGGCTCGACCTGATCCCGCGCATCAAGCGGCTGCGGCCGGACCTGCGCGTGGTGGTGATGAGCGCGCAATCGACGCTGATGACCGCGGTCAAGGCGACGCAGCGTGGCGCTTTCGAGTACCTGCCGAAGCCGTTCGACCTGAAGGAGCTGCTTTCGGTAGTTGGTCGGGCGCTGGCAACGCCGCTGCCGGCGGCGGCACCGGCGGCGCCTGGCGACCCGGAGGAGCGGCTGCCGCTGATCGGGCGCTCGATGGCGATGCAGGACATCTACCGGATCATCGCGCGGCTCACGACCGCCGACCTCACGGTGATGGTCAATGGCGAGAGCGGAACCGGCAAGGAGCTGGTGGCGCGCGCGCTGCACGATTATGGGCGCCGCCGGGCCGGGCCGTTCGTGGCGATCAACATGGCGGCAATCCCGCGCGAGCTGATCGAGAGCGAGCTGTTCGGGCACGAGCGCGGCGCCTTCACCGGGGCCACCAACCGCAACCAGGGCCGCTTCGAGCAGGCGAGCGGCGGCACACTGTTCCTCGATGAGATCGGCGACATGCCGCCCGAGGCGCAGACGCGGCTGCTGCGGGTGCTGCAGGAGGGCGAGTTCACCACGGTGGGCGGCCGTGCGCCGGTGAAGGCGAACGTGCGCATCGTGGCCGCCACGCATCGCGACCTGCGCCAGTCGATCCGGTCGGGCACGTTCCGCGAGGACCTGTTCTACCGGCTGAACGTGGTGCCGATCCGGCTGCCGCCGCTGCGCGAGCGCATCGAGGACATCCCGATCCTGGCGCGCCACTTCCTCGACAAGGTGCACCAGAGCGGGCTGCCGTCGAAGACGCTGTCAGAGGAGGCGATGCAGCGGCTGCAGACGCATCGCTGGCCGGGCAACGTGCGCGAGCTCGAGAACCTGATGCGCCGGCTGGCGGCGCTGTATCCGCAGGAGACCATCAGCGTGGAGGTGATCTCCGCCGAGCTCGCCGAGAACAGCAGCACGGGGGATGCGTCGCCGCCGTCGCATGTCGAGCATGAGCCGCTGGCGCAGGCGGTCGAGCGCCATATCCGGCAGTTCCTGGCAGCCAGCCGGGACGGCATGCCGATGCGCGACATCTATGACCGGGTGATCGCCGAGGTGGAGCGGCCGCTGATCCAGATGACGCTGGCCTCTACCAAGGGCAACCAGATAAAAGCGGCGGCGATGCTTGGCCTGAACCGCAACACGCTGCGCAAGAAGATCCGCGACCTGGAGATCCCCGTGGTGCGGGGGATCGGCTAGAGCATGATCCGCTCGATCATGCTCAGCTTGGCACCTGATAGAGCAGCCTTGTCCGACACTTGGCATCGCGAAGCGATCCCAAGCGGTCGGATGCTGCTCTAGGGCACGATGAGGCCCCGTTGCTAGGAATGGGGCTGCATCGGGCAAGGTCTGGTGGCGTCCCTGGGCTTCGAATCAGTTGCGTTGGCGGCGGCGGCGGCGGCATAGCTCCGCGATGACTGTCGGCCTGCCAGACGGCCTGAGGCGCGAGATCGGGCGTTTCCCCAGGCTGCCGCGACGGCTGCGCGAGCTGCTGATGAGCCGCATCGGCACCTTTGTGCTGGCCGCGATCGCGCTGGCGCTGGGGATTGCCACCTTCTCGGTGCTCTCCGGCGGCATGATGCTGGCGCGGCGGCCGCATTACGAGATCGGCCTGTTCGGCCTCAACCTGCTGGTGCTGCTGCTGCTGGCCGGCGCGCTGTTCACCCGGCTGGCCGGCGTGCTCGGCGAGCGGCGGCGCGGTCTCGCCGGATCACGGCTGCATGTCCGCCTGGTGCTGCTGTTCGGCGTGGTGGCGGTGGTGCCGACAACGGTGGTGGCGGTGTTCGCGGCCGCCTTCTTCCATCTCGGCATCCAGCTCTGGTTCAGCGACCGGGTGCGGGTGGCGCTGGACGAGGCGTTGCAGGCTTCCACCGGCTACCTCGCCGAACATAACAGCAACATACGTATCGACGCGTTGAAGATGGCCGGCGACGTGACCCAGAACGGTGCGATCTTCTATCTCGATCCGCACGATCTGGGGCAGTTCCTGTCCGAGCAGATGTACCTGCGCGGTCTCACCGAGGCGGTGATCTTCGATCCGTCGAACAACCAGGTCCTGGCCTCGAACAGCGTGCTCGGGCTCGGGGTGGCACTGCCGCCGCCGGCCGCCGTGCTGCTGGCGCGATCGGGCGACGTCGCCATCCAGGACAGCGCGGACGGACGCTCGGTCACCGCGGTGGTCGATCTCAGCCTGAGCGATGCGCGCTACCGGACCATGCTGGCGATCACGCGGCCCGGTCGATCCGGTGATTCTCGAGCATATGCGCAAGACCCAGCGGGTGGTCGCCGAGTACAACCGGCTCGACCATAACCGGTCGTGGGTGCAGATCACCTTCGTGATGATCTTCGCCCTGGTGGCGCTGCTGGTGCTGGCGTCGGCGGTGCTGATCGGGCTGGTGCTGGCGAACCAGATCGCCCGTCCGGTCGGGCTGCTGATCCTGGCCGCCGAGCGGGTGCGCGAGGGCGATCTGGGGGTGCGGGTGCCGGAAGCCGGGCGCGAGGACGAGGTCTCCGGCCTGTCGCGCGCGTTCAACCGGATGACCGACCAGCTCGCCTCGCAGCGCAGCGAACTGATGGTCGCGTATGGCCAGATCAACGAGCGGCGACGCTTCACCGAGGCGGTGCTGTCCGGTGTCTCGGCCGGCGTGATCGGTCTCGATGCGGAGCAGCGGGTCGAGTTGCCGAACCGGGCCGCGGGCACGCTGCTCGGGTTCGACCTTATGGAGGCGGTCGGGCGGCCGCTCGCCGACCTAGTGCCGGAGTTCAAGCCGCTGCTTGGCCAGGCCAGGCAGACCCCGGAGCGCCCGCAGACCGCCGAGGTGCAGAGCGGACGCCGCACCTTGCTGGTGCGGATCGGGCCGGAGATGAAGGGGGCGGTGACCGAGGGCTACGTGGTGACGTTCGACGACATCACCGAACTGCAGTCGGCCCAGCGCAAGGCGGCCTGGGCGGACGTGGCACGCCGGATCGCGCACGAGATCAAGAACCCGCTGACGCCGATCCAGCTTTCTGCCGAGCGCCTGAAGCGGCGGTTCCTGCGCGAGATCACGTCGGATCCGGAGACCTTCAGCCAGTGCGCCGACACCATCGTGCGCCATGTCGGCGATATCGGTCGCATGGTGGATGAGTTTTCCGCCTTCGCACGGATGCCGCAGCCGCTGATCAAGCCGGAGGACCTGTCGCGGATCGTGCGCGAGGCGCTGATCCTGCAGCGCAGCGCGCATCCCGACATCGTCTTCGAGACCGACCTGCCGGATCGCGGGCCGGTGGTGGCCTGCGACCGGCGGCTGCTCGGCCAGGCGCTGACCAACCTGCTGCAGAATGCGGCCGATGGCATAGCAATGGCGCAAGCCCCGGACATTGCAGCAATTGACGCCCCGGTTGAAACAGGTCCCGATGCGTCGTCGGGCGATGGAGCCCGGCTCGACGGCGTGCGCCCTGATGGCGGGCGGCCGCGTCCGGTCCGGGTGCACCCGGTGGGGGGACGGATCTGGATCGCGCTGCGGACCGGCGAGCGGGACGCCTCGATCTCGATCGCCGATGACGGCGTTGGACTGCCGCAGCATGACCGGCAGCGGCTGATGGAGCCTTATGTGACGCACAAGCCGAAAGGCACGGGACTGGGACTTGCCATTGTTAAGAAGATCATGGAGGACCACGGCGGGTCCGTGACCCTTGATGACCGGCCAGCCGGAAGAGGAGCAATAGCAGTCTTGAACCTGCCTGCATTACGCCCGGAGGGCAGCCTGAATGGCGAATGAGATCCTGATCGTCGATGACGAGCCGGACATACGCCTGCTCATCGAGGGTCTGCTGCGCGACGAGGGCTACGAGACGCGGCTGGCCTCGGACTCCGACGGCGCCATCGCCGCCTTTCGCGCCCGCCGGCCCGCGCTGGTCATCCTCGACGTCTGGTTGCAGGGCTCGCGGCTGGACGGGCTCGGGATCCTCAAGGCGATGCAGGGCGAGGAGCCCGAGGTGCCGACGGTGATGATCTCCGGGCACGGCACCATCGAGACCGCGGTCGCCGCTTTGCAGCACGGCGCCTACGACTTCATCGAGAAGCCGTTCCAGACCGACCGGCTGCTGCTGGTGGTCAGGCGCGCCCTCGAGGCGGCGCGGCTGGCGCGCGAGAATGCCGAGCTGCGCCTGCGCGCCGGGCCGGATACCACGCTGCGTGGCGAGAGCCAGGCGATGGCGGCGGTGCGGGCGCAGATCGAGCGGGTGGCGCCGACCGGCTCGCGGGTGCTGATCGCGGGCGCCGCCGGTGCCGGCAAGGAAGTGGCGGCGCGGATGATCCATGCGCGCTCGCGCCGCGCCGACGGCCCGTTCATCGCGTTGAACTGCGCCACCCTGGCGCCCAGCCGCTTCGAGGAGGAGCTGTTCGGGCTCGACGGCGCGGCCGAGGGGCACGCTTCCGGCCAGGGCGCCGCCGGGCAGGGGTTCGGGCGGCGGACCGGCGTGCTCGAGCGGGCGCATGGCGGCACCCTGCTGCTCGACGAGGTGGCCGACATGCCGATCGAGACGCAGGGCAAGATCGTGCGGGCGCTGCAGGACCAGACCTTCGAGCGGGTCGGCGGCTCGACGCGGGTCAAGGTGGACGTGCGGGTGCTGGCGACGACCAATCGCGACCTGCAGGCGGAGATCGCGGCCGGTCGCTTCCGCGAGGACCTGTACTACCGGCTGGCGGTGGTGCCGCTGCGCATTCCGAGCCTGCGCGAGCGGCGCGACGACATCCCCGAGCTGGCGCGGATGTTCCTGTCGCGATCGGCGGAGAATGCCGGCCTGCCGGCGCGCGAGCTTTCGGCCGATGCGATGGCGGCATTGCAGAGCTACGACTGGCCCGGCAATGCGCGCGAGTTGCGCAACACGATGGACTGGCTGCTGATCATGGCGCCGGGCAGCAGCAGCGAGCCGATCCGTGCCGAGATGCTGCCGCCCTCGATCGGGCAGGGTGCGCCGGCGCTGCTGAAGTTCGATCCGGCAGCGGATGTGATGGGGTTGCCGCTGCGCGAGGCGCGCGACCTGTTCGAGACGCAATACCTGCAGGCGCAGTTGCTGCGCTTCGGCGGCAATATCAGCCGCACCGCAGGCTTCGTCGGCATGGAACGCAGCGCCCTGCATCGCAAGCTCAAGCAGCTCGGCGTCAATTCGGACGATCGCGGAGCGTGACGGCAGCCGTGCACGGCTTGCCGTGCATCGGGCGGCTGCTAGTTTGAGCAGGCGCGGCGCGGGGATCGGCTTCCCGTCGTTCTGCGCACCATAGCGGGTGGCCGACAACGGCTGCCTCAACAAGAAGATAAAGGCTCGGTCGTGGCAAAAGACCCATCTCAGAATGTTCAGGACGTGTTCCTGAACCATGTGCGCCGCTCGAAGACGCCGGTGACCATCTTTCTCGTCAACGGCGTCAAGCTGCAGGGCATCATCACCTGGTTCGACAACTTCTCCGTGCTGCTGCGTCGCGATGGCCATACGCAGCTCGTGTACAAGCACGCGATCAGCACGGTGATGCCGTCGGCGCCGATCGCGTTGTTCGACCAGAGCAAGGCGGAAACCGGGGCGCCGACCCTGGTCGGCGGCAAGGAGGGTGCGCCGGCTGGTGACAGCTTCTGAGACGGCCGGCCGGCCGACGCTGGCCGCCGTCATCCTGCCCTGGACGCGGCCGGAGCGCAGCGATGCCGACCGGCGGGACGAGTTCCGGCGCGAGGGTGGATGGCGCGACGATGGCCGGGCTGCCGATGTGAGGGCTGCCGAGGCTAGGCTCGAGGAGGCGGTCGGACTGGCGGCGTCGATCGGATTGGTGGTGGTGCGCCAGGCGGTGCTGCCGCTGCGGGCGCGGCAGCCGGCGACGCTGCTCGGCAGCGGCCAGGTCAAGGCGCTGCACGACGCGCTAGCCACGGACCAGGTCAGCGTCGCGATCATCGATGCGCGTCTCACCCCGGTACAGCAGCGCAACCTGGAACGGGCGCTCGACTGCAAGGTCATCGACCGGACCGGCCTGATCCTCGACATCTTCGGCGAGCGGGCGGCGACCCGGGAAGGCGCGCTGCAGGTCGAGCTGGCGCATCTCGAATACCAGCGCAGCCGCCTGGTGCGGTCCTGGACCCATCTGGAGCGGCAGCGCGGCGGCTTCGGCTTCCTCGGCGGCCCTGGCGAGACCCAGATCGAGGCCGACCGCAGGCTGATCACCGACCGCATCGTGCGTCTGAGGCGCGACCTCGAGCAGGTGCGCCGCACGCGCGGGCTGCATCGCGAGGCGCGCCGGCGGGTCCCGTTCCCGGTGGTGGCGCTGGTCGGCTACACCAATGCTGGGAAGTCGACGCTTTTCAATGCGCTGACTGGGGCCGCGGTGCATGCCGAGGACCAGTTGTTCGCGACGCTCGATCCAACCATGCGCGGGCTGCGGCTGCCGTCTGGCCGGCGCGTGATCCTCTCTGACACGGTGGGGTTTATCAGCGAATTGCCCACCGAGCTGGTGGCGGCGTTCCGGGCCACCCTGGAGGAGGTTTCGGAGGCCGACCTGATCCTGCACGTGCGCGACATCGCACACCCGGACAGCGTGGCGCAGCGGCAGGACGTGATCGCGGTCCTGGACGGCTTGGCGCAGGACGCAACGTTGCCGGCGAACTGGCGGGACTTCTCGATCGAGGTGTTGAACAAGGCGGACCTGCTGGGCGGTCCCGGCAACGTGCCGCGTCGCGACGGGCAGGTGGTGATCTCGGCGGTCACCGCGGCCGGGCTCGACGATCTGCTGACGGAGATCGACCGGCGGCTGACCTCGGCGATGAGTCTCGCGGCCTACGATATTCCGGTCAGCGACGGGGCGGCGCTTGCCTGGCTCTACGCGCATGGCGAGGTGATCTCGCGTGACGATGGCGAGGAGCGCGTGGCGATCGAGATGCGCATGCTGCCGGCCGATGTCGCCCGGTTCGAGAGCCAGCACGGATCGGCGAAGCGACATTTCGGACCGGTCGGGCCTCCATAGCTCTCGACGCGATGCGAGGGACGTGGCGGGCTGCACCCGAAGCCGGGCTGGTGCGTTCAGGACGGCACGGGGCTTGAGAGGCGGGCGGTAGGCATGTTTTCAGTCAAGGAGACGGCGGAGCTGACGCAGGTGCTGCGTGCGGCGGCCCGGGTCGAGATCCTGCCGCGCTTCCGCAACCTCGAGGAAGGAGCGATCCGCACCAAGTCCGGACCGCTCGACCTGGTCACGGTGGCGGACGAGGCGGCCGAGGCGTTGATCTCCGAGGGGCTGGAGCGGCTGTTCCCCGGCGCGGTGATCATCGGCGAGGAGGCCTGCGCCAAGGACGAGAGCGTGCTCGGGCGGCTGGCGCAGGCGGACCTTGCGATCGTGGTCGATCCAATCGACGGGACCTCGAACTACGCGGCCGGGGTGCCGCTGTTCGGTGTGATGGCGGCGGTGATCAGCCACGGCGAGGTGGTGGCCTCGGTGATCCATGACCCGATCACCGATCACAGTTCCGTCGCGGTGCGCGGCGAGGGCGCCTGGAGCGAGGGAGCGGACGGAGCGAGGCGCGGTCTCAAGGTGGCCGATGCGGTGGCGCCCGGGCGCATGACTGGCAACGCATCCTGGCGCTACCTGCCGGTGGCAATACGCGACCGGGTCGCGCGCAACCTCACCAAGGTCGCCGCGAGTTGGGACTACCGATGCGCCGCGGCCGAGTACCGGGTGCTGGCGTCGGGCCACTGCCACTTCCTGATCTTCAACCGGTTGATGCCGTGGGATCATCTGGCGGGCTGGCTGCTGCACCAGGAGGCGGGCGGCTACAGCGCCCATTTCGATGGCACGCCGTATCGTCCGACGGACCTGGAGGGTGGGCTGCTCTATGCTCCCGACCGGGAGAGCTGGCATGCGCTGCACGACACCCTGTTTGCGGATTGATGTGGCGCCCCGATCGCATCAGGCCGCAAGGGTTCGCCGCAGCCGCATGATGGCTCCGGGCAGGCCGCGCACCTTGAGCACCCGGCCGGTCTCGTCGTGCTCCTCGGACAGGACGCGCGCGCTCTCGTAGACCTCGCCGAGGAGCCCCTGCCTCGCATAGGGCAGCACCAGCACGTCGTCGACCATCGCCGCTTCGAAGAAGGCGATGATCGTGTCCCGCAACGCGCTGACATCGCCGGGCGAATGGGCGGAGAGCAGGATTGCGTCAGGATGCTTCTCGAGCAGGGCGGCGCGTGCGGCGGCGTCCACCCGGTCGAGCTTGTTCAGCACCAGGCGGGACGGCACCTCGCTGGCCCCGATCTCGCGCAGCACGCTGCGGCTGACCTCCAGTTGCGCCTCGTAGGTCGTATCGGAGGCGTCGACCACGAAGAGCAGCAGCGAAGCCTCGAGCGCCTCCGCCAGCGTGGAGCGGAACGAGGCCACCAGGTCGTGCGGCAACTGCTTGATGAACCCGACCGTGTCGGAGATGAGCACGCGCGGCCGGGTTTCGGGCTGCAGGGCACGCACGGTGGTGTCGAGGGTTGCGAACAGCTTGTCCTCGACCAGCACATGGCTGCCGGTCAGCGCGCGCATCAGAGAGGATTTGCCGGCGTTGGTGTAGCCGACCAGTGCCACCCGCAACTGGTCGCGGCGGGCCGAGCGGCGCTGGTCGCTGTCGCGTTGCACGGCCTCGAGCTGGTCCTTCAGCTCCGCGAGCCGGTCGCGTACCTTACGGCGATCGAGCGCCAGCGTGCTTTCGCCGGCACCCGGGCCCTGCTGGCGGCCGCCGCCGGCCGATGATTCGCGCATGCGCGGCGCCACGTAGATCAGGCGCGCCATCTCGACCTGCAGCCTGGCCTCGCGGGTGTTAGCGTGACGGTGAAAGATCTCCACGATCACGCCGGTGCGGTCGAGAACCTGGGCGCCGGTGGCGCGCTCGAGATTGCGTATCTGGCTCGGCGAGAGCTCATGGTCGACGATCACGAACTCGGGGCGGCGTCGAGGGTCCGGAGCCGGCTCGCTCTGCACCTTCGTGTGGGATACGCCTTCGAAGCGCTGTCTTGCTTTCGATTTCGGCGGGGGCGCCATCGAGCCAACGATGCCGGTGCCGCCGGTGAGCGCCGCCAGTTCGGCCAGCTTGCCGACGCCGAGCAGCGAGGCGCCGCCGGTGCCGTCACGCCGCTGCGTCACGGTCGCGGAAACCTCGTAGCCGAGCGTCTTCACCAGGCGCCCGAGCTCCTCGAGACTGGCTTCGTGCGCGACGTCGGTGGTGGTCGGCGCCTGGATGCCGACGAGAACGGCGAGCGGGACGGGGGGCTTGGTCTGCATCGCGGTCTCTTAGCACGGAGCGCCGGGATGACAGTGGAGGCTGCGCTGCCTGCCGGGATCTCAGCGACTTTCTCCGGCACCCGCACCGCACTATGATCCGGTCCGAGTTCATTTCAGGCGGCGACCGCAAGGGCGGACGCCCGGCCATCGCCTGCCGGATCGGAGACCGCGCGTGACATCCCCAGCCTTCCTGACAGTGACCCTGAACCCGGCGATCGATCAGACCGTGCATCTGAGGGAGCTGGTTCCCGGCACCGTGCACCGGGCCACGCATGCCGAGCAGCGGGCCGGCGGGAAAGGGGTCAATGTGGCGGCGTGCCTGTCGGACTGGCGGCACTCCAGCGAGCCGCCGATCATCGCAACCGGCTTTCTCGGGCAGATCAACGCGCCGACCTTCCAGACCTTCTTCGACAGCAAGCAGATCATCGACCGGTTCATCAGGCTACCCGGCCAGACGCGGCGGAACATCAAGCTGCTGGACGAGACGACGGGCGATACCACCGACATCAACCTGCCCGGCCTGCCACCGGATGCCGCGCGGCTCGACGACCTGCGTGCGGTGCTGGAGACGGAGACCCGGCCGGGGATGATCGTCGTGCTCTCGGGCAGCCTGCCTCCGAGCCTTCCGGACGCAACCTATCGCGACCTAGTCGGCCAGCTCAACGCGCGCGGGGCGCGGGTGCTGCTGGATACCAGCGGCCTGCCGTTCCGCGAGGCACTGGCGGCCAAGGCTGGCGGCCTGCCCTGGGCCATCAAGCCGAACCAGCACGAGCTCGAAGAGTGGGTCGGCAAGCCGTTCGGCAATCTCGACGAAATGGTCCGGGCAGCGCTCATGCTGTGCCGGCGGGGGATCGGCCTGGTCATCGTCTCGCGTGGCGCAGAAGGCGCGCTGTTCGTCAGCGAGCGTCACGCCCTGCTCGGCCAGCCGCCGCTGCTGATGGTGACCAGTACCGTCGGCGCCGGCGATGCCCTGGTGGCGGGGGTGGTGACGGCGGTGCGGGCGCAGGCGGAGCCCGAGCGGCTGGCGCGTATGGCGCTGGCATTCGCGGCTGCCAAGCTCGCGCAGCCCGGAGCGAGCCTGCCGGACCGGGACGCGGTCCTGTCGCGGATGGCCAGCATGCGCGTCGAGCGCCTGAGCGCGGTCGATGCGACGGCTTGATGTGCCCGTTAGGTTTGTCCTCGGTGTCTTTGGCGGAGCGGTGACCGCTGCCGTTCGCAGGAGGGTCGGTTGAAGGCAGCGAGCGTTCTCGACACGATCGGCGGCACGCCGCACATCCGCCTGGCACGGCTGTTTCCGGATGCCGAGGTCTGGGTCAAGTCCGAGCGGGCAAATCCCGGAGGCTCGATCAAGGACAGGATCGCCCTGGGTATGATCGAGGCGGCAGAGGCAAGCGGCGCCCTGCGGCCCGGGGGCACCGTCATCGAGCCGACCTCCGGCAACACCGGGATCGGGCTCGCCCTGGTTGCGGCGGTCAAGGGCTACCGGCTGATCCTCGTGATGCCCGACTCGATGTCGGTCGAGCGCCGGCGCCTGATGCAGGCCTATGGCGCAACCTTCGAGCTGACGCCGCGGGCACTCGGCATGAAGGGGGCAATCGCCCGTGCGCAGGAGCTTGCGGCGCAGGAGCCCGGTGCCTGGGTCCCGCAGCAGTTCGAGAACCCCGCGAATATCGAGGTGCATGCCAAGACGACCGCCCGCGAGATCCTGGCGGACTTCCCGGGCGGGATTGATGTGATCATCACCGGGGTGGGAACCGGCGGCCACATCACAGGCTGTTCCGAGGCCTTGAAGGCGCACTGGCCGCAGTTGAAGGTGTTCGCCGTGGAGCCTGCCTTGTCACCGGTCCTGTCGGGTGGAGAGCCCGCTCCGCACCCGATCCAGGGCATCGGCGCGGGGTTCGTTCCGGTGAACCTGCATCGGGACGCGCTGGACGGGATCATCAAGGTCGATGCGGAGGAAGCGCGGGAGTTCGCGCGACGCTCGGCACGGCAGGAGGGGCTGCTGGTCGGGATTTCCTCCGGTGCCACGCTGGCGGCGATCGCGCAGACGCTGCCCGGCCTGCCGCGCGGCGCCATCGTGCTCGGCTTCAACTACGACACCGGAGAGCGCTACCTCTCGGTGCCGGAGTTCCTGCCGGCCTGAGGAGCAGAGGGCCGCGAGCGGGTTACGAGAGGCCCTGCACCATGTCCTCGTTGATGGCGACAAGGGGTTCCAGCGGCAGGTCCTTCAGCAGGGCGCGGGTGCTGTAGGCCATCGACCAGCGGGCGAGGGTCGTGCAGTCCTGCCTGAGCACGGGTGGCAGGCGATTGTCTGCGGAGCCGAGGTCGCGGAACAGGATCGACCAGAGCTCGTGGTTGAGCCCGAGGGCGGCGTTGCGGGTGGCGGGGCTGTCCGCCTGTTTCAACTTGCGGTTGACGAGGCGGAAAGCCATGGCCTGCTCCTCGCGCGGCGGCGTCGGGGCAGAGGCATGAGCGTAAGGATTGGCCATGTTTGGTCCAGATCAGGGGGGCATCAGAGAGGAGGGGGCAGGTCCGGTCGTCATGCCGGACCGGCAGGGCCTCAGCGGAACAGGGACATGATCGAGGAGGACTGCGAGTTGGCGATGGAGAGCGACTGGATGGCGAGCTGCTGCTTGGTCTGCAGTGACGTCAACTTGGCGCTTTCCGCCGACAGGTCGGCATCGGTCAGGGCGCCGACGCCGGTGGTAAGTGCGTCGGACAGCGTGCTGACGGTGCTCTGGAGGCCGGTGAGCAGGTTGGTCGACGAGCCGAGCGACGACGAGATGGTGTTCATCTTGGCGATGGCGGCGTTCACCGCGCCCAGCGCCACGTCCGAGCCGGTGACTGCTGTGACGGTACCCGTCGAGACGTTGGTCAGGGGGGTTCCTGCCGTGGTGTCTGTCGTGTTGAGGTTGCCGCCACTGACCGTGAGGTCACCGGAGGTGGAGTCTTTGGTAACGCCGAAGCCGGAGTTCTGCATCGCGCTCATCAGAAGGTTGACCTGCAGTGGCGCGACACCTGCGGGATTGGTGGCGACATTCGTCTCGGCACTGCTGGTCTCTACACTCGTGATATTCGTCTCGGCCGTCGTGTTGCCGTTGCTGTCGACCGCGGTCGAGACGGAGTAGGTCGCGTTGCCGGAGGCGTCCGCGCCGACGGTGAGCGTATTGCCAGTCGTCGTGTCCGTGTAGACAGTATTGTTGTTGGCGTCGTTGGCTGTTGTGAAAGTGCCGCCCATGGTAAGGACGCCGGCGGATACTGATGCTGTGGCGCCTGCTGCCGTGCCAAGGGCGGTGGTTAGAGCAGTGGTTAGTGCAGCGTCGGCCCCGTGGGCATTGTTCAAGATGTAGGTTGTCGTGACGTAGGGCGACTGTGCGGTTCCGGTTGTCGCCGTGCCGCCTGAGGCGGACGAGATCAAGGTCAGCTCAGCGGGGGTGGCGCCATCGCCGAGCGCGGTCGCGGAAGAACCAAAGGTCGTGCCGAGTGCGACGCTGACCCCGCCCTGCGCCACATTCAGTCCTGACAGCCCGAGCCCCGAACTCGTGGCATTGGATCCTGCCAGCGAGAACTTGTCGCCGACGAGATCCTGGACGGCGCTAACCGACGTGCTGGTGACACCGCTGCCGACGGCGCCCGACAACAGGTTCACGCCCTGGAACGTTGCGCCGTTGGCGTTGGCATCGATCTGCTTGAGAGTGGAATTAATGCTGTTGTTCATCGTCGTGGCGTCCAGGCCCTTGGCCTGACCCTCGGTGATGGTCGATGCCAATGACGATAGCAGGCCGCTGGTTGCGGTTGCCTGCGTGGAGGCGGTGCTCAGCACCTGGGCGGTAAACTGCAGGCCGGAACTGATGCCAGACAGGCCGGCGATCTGGGAGTTCATCCCCTGGGAGATGGCGTAGACCGCGGGGTCGTCGGAAGCCGAGGAGATCTTCTTGCCGGTGGAGATCTGGCTCTCGGTCGCGGTCAACTGGGATGCGGTCATGCGGAGGGACGCCAAGGCGGCGATGGACGCCGTGTTGGTGTTTACGGAGAAGGTCATGTGGGTCCACCTCGATTGAAAGTGGGCCATTGATGCATCGAAAGGTTAAGGCATGGTGAAAGGCCCGACCCGGCCTGATCGAGGGGAGCCGAAGCCGGATCTAGGCGGTCGTGGCTGCCGGGTTGATACTAGGTGATCGGATCGCAGGACGGGCAGGGGATGATGATGCGTGACTTGGTTGCCAGGGCTGCGGGGACAGCCCTGATCCTGGTGTTGGCGCATGGGGCGCTGGCCGATGATCCGGCGCCTGATGGCGGCGACCTCACGCGCCAGCAGCTTGGACGGGTGCTCGCGGTCCTGCGGCTCCAGCCTGCGGCGGCCGGTGGCTCGTGCCTGGATTCATTGCGGGACATGCACAAGACCGAGGATCAGGTGAAGGCGCTGCAGATCAGGGCCAAGGACCCTGACAAAGCCCTGGCTCAGGATGTCCTGGAGTCCGACTACGAGAACAGCAAGGAGATCTGCGGAGCGGACGCCGCACGACTTTGCGGCGCGCCAGGCACTGCTTCCGGCGTCCCGGCGGCGTGCGATGCGATGCGGCGTGGCGGACGAAGCCAGTAGCGCGTCGAGTGCTGTGCAGGCGGACCCGGTTGACCGGGCTCCGGCCACGTTTGAGGTCCATCCGGCGCGTGCCACGTACAGATCCGAGGATCCACGTACCCGATCACAAGCTTCTTAGATCAGGACGTGATGGTTGAGGATCTGGCTGCGCGCGGCCCCACCCGGACCGGTTGCGTGCAGATGCGGTAGCGCTGCCGCGGTGCGGTTCGGGCGGACCATGACCTCCGGGTTCTGGAAGTACAAGATTGAGTGGCTGCGAGAGAGCGCAACATCCAAACCGGCCAGACGCCCGGTGCGGCCGTAGTGAGGTCCTGAGGACGCTATTCTAGTCGTCAAAGATGGAATTGTGCGACAGCAGGATGAAGTCTAAGCCCGCCAATCCCGGGGCACGAGATGTATTCGTAGTGGGACGGCTTCTCGAGCGACCGTTACTTGGAAATAGCGATCGATCCATGTCCAGTGCAAATACTGCAGAAAGCCGGAAAATTCCGCTTGTACAGCTTGCGGGGTTTTGTCACATTCGCGTGAGGTGCAACACGTCATAAAACAGATAAAGTGAGTTGTCATGCCCCGTTCACTGAAATGGACCCTCGACCTCGACGTCAAGCTAGAGCGCCTGATCGATTTCCAGGGTGCGACGATACGCTGCGCTGCAAAGCAGCTCGGTGTCAGCCGCAGCTTCGCGCAGCGCCGCGCGAAGCTGCTCTCCATCCAGTCGCAGCGTCGCAACTGCTCGGAAGCACGCGAAGCCGCCGGGTTCGAGCCGTTGCGCGCCGGACATCCGATCACCTGGAGTGCCATCTGCAACGACCTTGTGCCGTTCCAGGCGACCGCGGGGTAGTCACCCGCACGGCGAGGGCAACCGATCGAGCCTTTCGGCACCGGTTCGCCAGGTTGGTGGCTGGCTCAGGAGGCAATTTGATGAAGATCGACAGCAAGCTCTGCATGGCGCCGTCAACCGATACCATGTCGACCGACATCGCCTATGTCGGCCAGGTCGCCTTCCGGGCGACGCCGGAGAGACTGGCGAAAGCCACGGGATCGGCTGTGGTCGCCGGTGTGCAGCGTCTCACGGGACCGGTTGCCGCGTTACTCCGCGCCGGTGACATCGAAGGCCATCACGTCGCAGCAGCCGATCGCTGGTATCGGGACTATGTGCTCGGGGTGGAGGGCGCCCGGGACCCGGAAGCGACGAGCACGGGTCGCGCGCCCGATATTCATGCCGGCATGCTGTCCCGGGTTGCCGCCTGCGGGCGCCACCGGGATGTCGGGGAGGCGCTGGGGTTGTGCGCCGAGGTCCGGCTCCGGCTCTTACTGATCGAGGAACTCTCGTTCTCGGCAATTGCCGCCAGGCTGATGCCAAAGGACGTGAATGGCCGCAAGAAGATCGCGGCGCAGATGATCTTCCTGCTTGAGCAGCTTGCCGAGCATTACGCCAGGCTCGATCAGGCGCGACGGACGGCAAGGACCCGTCTGCCGGGCAGCCAACAACGCTGAGACGTATCGGAAGGTGGGTTTCAATACGGTGTCGTAATGAGTTCTTGACGTTGGACCCGGTGGCGACTATAAGCAATCCATACTGAAGAAGTCGAGCCCGCCGGTAGCGATACTAGGCGGGCTTCTTCGTTTCGGCCACCCGTGTCGGATGAATAGCCATGCTCTGTGGAGCCCTGCCTCTTTCAAGCGGCGATGTTGTGGCGGGCGGCGGATCAGTCTTCATTGTCCAGCTCCTGACGGACAATGATCGCATCCTGCTTCGCCTGGAAAATCGCGGGGCCGCATGCCATCGCGCCGATGTCGTTCCGGAGCACTGGTCCGAACTCGCATCCTCCGGTCTTCCAGTGCAGGACATCGTCGTGCGATGCGTGCCGGTCTGGAGTGTTGGAACATGCCAGTTGACCAGGCTCGGCCATGTTTCGGAGATGCTGCGCGACAAAATCATGGTGGCCCTGAAGCGGGAGATGCTGGTGCGGCGTTTCGAGGACGGCCCTCCGATGCGGAGCAACCTGACGGCATCGACCAGTTCCAGCGGCCGGCGCGTCAACGTCGTACGGTACGCCTGAGCGATGGCCCGGCCGGGCCGAAGGGCCCGCGGATCCGCGCAAGGAAAAAGGTAGTCGATCGATCGGCCGCAACCGCTCCGTCCGAAAGCCTTGTTCTCATCGAGCGGTTCCTGGCGACATTGTCAGTCACCGGGAATCCTTCGGCCGCCTGTCGGGCCAGCACCATGACGCGCCGGCAGCTTAATATTCTTCTCGAGGCCGACGCCAACTTCGCTGTGAGCTACCAGGACGCGCTCGACGAGGCGGCCGACATGCTCGAGGCAGAGGCGTGGCGACGCGCCCTCGAAGGCGTTCCGCAACCGGTTCTGAATTCCGGCAAGCCGGTCATGGATCCGGTGACCGGCAGCGCGATGATGGTGCGCCGTTACAGCGATACCCTGCTCATGCTGCTGCTGCGGGGAAGCAAGCCGGAGAAGTTCTCGACCCGGGCACCGGCGGCCGGACGCGAGGACCCGATGCTGTTGCTCAAGGAGATCGCGGCAGACGATGACCCACCCAGGAGCGGTCCGATCGCGCGGCAGAGCCGGCCAGGGCAGATCCGGAAGTCCTGACCCGGCGCGACAGGCGCTGACGGATCCGCAATGGGAGATCTACCAGGCAGGCTGGGACGATGCCGCGCGCTTCCGCGTGGCGGTCTGCGGGCGCCGCTTCGGAAAGGCGCTGGCCCTGACGACCCGGCTGCGGTGCGGCTCGGGATGGACC
This sequence comes from uncultured Lichenicoccus sp., assembly GCA_963693035.2. Lineage (GTDB taxonomy): Bacteria > Pseudomonadota > Alphaproteobacteria > Acetobacterales > Acetobacteraceae > Lichenicoccus. The sequence continues at coordinate 107,331 of CAXMMQ010000010.1, read as the reverse complement.
ACGATCGCAGACGTCCAGCCGGGAGATCAGTTGTTCGACGAAGGCGGCCGGCCCTGCCGGGTCGTGTTTGCGACCGGCGTCATGCATGGGCGGCCCTACAATCGCGTCACCCTGGACGATGGCGTCGAGATCGTTGCCGACGACGAGCATTCCTGGCGCCTGACCGGTTCTCCCGGCACCCCTCTTGCAACGACCAGGCAGATCCGGCTGGCGCTACAGAACAACGCCGCCGCAGATTGCCGGATCGAGGCGTGTGGTCCGCTGCTCCTGCCTGAGCATTCCGGGATTGCACCGCCGCAGCCGGACGGGCTGACCGGGTCGATAGGACAGCGCCGGTGGCTGCTCGAGCGACTTCTGGCCGATACGGCCGGAGCGGGCAATCCGCATGATGCTGTGAACGCCGGAGATCCTGCGGCGGGCCGGATCATCAGTTTGCTGCGGTCGCTCGGTCATTGCCCGCGCATGCATGCTGGTCCGGGCGGACTGGTGATTCGCTGGCAGGCGCAGGAAGCCAGCGCGCGGCGCGTGGTCTCGGTCGAGCCGGTTGCGAGCGTTCCGGTCCGCTGCCTGCAGGTGAACTCTCCATCGCGCCTGTTTCTTTGCAGCGAAGGTCTGGTTCCTACGCATAACACCTTCCTGATGACGGAGGAGATCCGCAGGGCGGTTCGGCTCGCGGTCAGGCACGGGATCGGGACCGAAAACGAGATCTGGTACGCGGCGCCGACGTTCCTGCAGGCCAAGCGGGTGATGTGGGCGCGGCTGAAAAAGACGATCCCGCGGCGATGGCTGCACGGGCTGCCGAACGAGACCAACTGCTCGATGCGTCTGCGTTCGGGGCATGTCATCCGCCTGGTCGGCCTGGACGCTTCGGAAAATCTCAGGGGATCCGGGCTCTGGTTCTTCGGCGGCGACGAGTGGGCCGATTGTCGGCCGGAAGCCTGGAGCGAGGTCATACGACCGATGTTGTCGACGGCACGCGGTCACGCCCTGTTCGTCGGCACGCCTAAGGGTTTCGACCATTTCCGCGACGCCTACCTGCTTGGGCAGGAAGCCGGGGCGTCGGGCTACCGATCGTTCATGTTCACGACCCTTAACGGCGGCAACGTGCCGCCCGACGAGGTGGAGGCAGCCCGGCAGCAACTCGATCCCAGGACCTTCAGGCAGGAATACGAGGCGAGCTTCGAGACATATGCGGGGCGGGTCATCTATGCGTTCAGCCGCGCCGAGAATGTGAGAAGGATGCACCACGATGCGAACCGGCCGCTGCATGTCGGAATGGACTTCAACATAAACCCGATGTCGGCGACGGTCTGGCAGGAAGATGGCGACATCGTCTGGCAGATCGACGAGATCGTGATGCCGACTTCCAACACAGACGAGATCGCCGCCGAGCTTGGGCGTCGGTACGGGCGGCCGGGGTTCGACCCGGAGAAGCCGGCCCTGGACCATATCACCATCTATCCGGATCCGGCGGGTGCGCAGCGAAGAAGCTCGGCTGCCGGACGAACGGATATCGGTATCCTGCGCCAGGCCGGCTTCAAGGTTGTCGCGACCGCTTCGCATCCATCGGTACGGGATCGCACAAATGTCGTGAACCGGCAGTTTCTTACGGCAGACGGGTCGCGGCATGCATTCGTCGATCCGGCATGCGTGCAGTCGATCGAGGCCTACGAGCGGCTGATCTACCGTGACGGCACGAATGAGCCGGACAAGTCTTCCGGGCATGATCACCTCGTCGACGCGACGGGATACTACCTGTTTGGCCGCACGCTGCGTCAGGCTGGCAAGACACGATCTGTCTCGCAATTCATGGAGCGGTGATCTCATGGACTGGCTAGCGCTGCAGGCCCGGATGCCGCGCGACGCGGATCTGCCAGCACGATGCAATCGTCTCGGCGCTCTCGAGGCCGTGCTCGAGGGCAGGCAATACGATGTGCTGCCGTTCGCCTTTTCCCGGGAGCGGAGCTCGTCCGGCGACTATGTGCCGCTGGACGAACGTCGGCCTTCAGTCAGGACGGGCCTGTGCCGGGTTGTGGTGGAGGACTCCGTTTCCCTGCTGTTCAGCGAAGGGCACTGGCCGGAGATCGGCGCTGCCGATCATCGGACGATCCAGGCGCTGGCGGACCTGGTCCGGGAGACGCACCTCAACGACATCATGCTGGATGCAGCGACGCGCGGCTCGATCGGCTCGGTGGCCCTGCTGCTGAGGACGGTGCAGCGCAGGCCGTTCATCGAAGTATTGGGAACACGATACCTCACGCCGCAATGGAGCCAGAAGGATCCTCGCGCCCTGGTGCGCGTCACCGAACGCTACAAGGTCGCGGCGACGGATCTGGTGACGCTCGGCTACAAGATCGATCCCACGATGGGGCAGATGTGGTTCGAGCGCTGCTGGGACGATACCGCCGAGACTTGGTTCGTGCCGGTGCCGGTCGAGCAGCCCGGGCAGCAGCGCCGGGTGGACCATGAGCGCACCGTGGTGCACGACCTCGGCTTCGTGCCGATCGTCTGGATACGCAATATCTCCGGCGGCGGTGGCTACGGGCACGACTCTGCCGACGGTGCGTGCACGTTCTCGGCCGCCATAGACACCGTGATTGAGGCCGACTACCTGCTGTCGCAGGCCGGGCGCGGGCTGAAATACGGATCCGATCCGACCCTGGTGCTGAAGGACCCTGGCGCCGGGCTGGGCGGTGTCGCGATGACGGTCCGCTCGGGAGGCGCCTCGAGCGCGTTGACGTTGCCGCCCGAGGGTGATGCAAAGCTGCTCGAGATCAACGGGAATGCCGCCGCCGCGGTGCTGGCGCATGTTCAGGAACTTCGGGCGATCGCGCTGGAGGCCATGCACGGCAACCGTGCGCACGGCGACCGGCTTTCGAATGCGCAAAGCGGCCGTGCCATCGAGATGATGTTCCAGGGCCTGATCTGGCTTGCGGACCGATTGCGAATTTCCTACGGCGAGAGCGGCCTGCTGGCGCTGATGCGCATGGTGTGCGCGGCGACCGGACGCGTCCGGGGCGGCCTCAGGATTGCGGGCACGGATTACGCCGATCTCGATGCGACCGGGCTGTCCCTGATCTGGCCGAGCTGGTTTCCGACGACCTTCGCGGATCGGCAGGCCCAGGCCAGCACCGCGGCGACCCTGGTTGCCAGCGGGATCGTCGACCGGCAGGCCGCCTTCGACATGGTGGCGCCGCTCAACGACCTGCACGGCCATCGCGAGCGCCTGTTCGCGGATCCCGCCGCGGCGAACGCTGCACAGGATGCGGATCCGGCCTGAGGTTCCTCTCAATCAAGAGGTTACCGGCCGGCCCTACACAAAATGAAATTTACGAAAGGCGATGCGCTGAATGTCCGATATCACCACCGAATTGCTCGACGTCCCGGATGAGGCGCCGGCTATCGAGGCCACGGAGCCGACACGCGAGGCCAGTGACTACGAGAAGCGGTTGAGACGGGATCTCGTGCGCTACCGCGAGCAGGTCCGGGCCGCGCAGAGCGATCGCGACAGCGGGGTGGCTGCTGCCAACCGGCAGCGCGACGAGGCGGTGGCGAGCCTGCGCACCGATCTCACCGGGCGGATCATCCGCTCCGAGCTCAAGTCGCACGCTCTCAAGGCGGGCATCGTGGACCTCGATGCGCTGCGGCTCGCCGATACGTCCACCTTGTCGCTCAGCGACACCGGGGATGTCGTCGGTGCAGAGGCGCTGATCGACACGCTGCGTCAGCAGAAGCCCTACTTGTTCGCCGATGCTCAGTCGGGCGTCAGCACCGGGACGACGGGACAGACATTGCGCGCTCCGGCACCGGCGGCGCCGGGAGAGCTCGACGCCCGCACGATGTCGCGGGAAGCCTGGCAGGCCGAGCGTGGCAGGCTGCTCAGGTCCTGAGCGGGACATAACGCTCAACACATCTCGACCCTGATCGGTCCGGCAGGGGATCTGGACTGATACCCCGCACGCAAAGCAAAGGCATCACACCCGATGGCGATTCAAAACTTCCCGCAGCAGTTGCAGCCGATCATCCAGCAGGGCTTCCTGGCACGCGAATTCCAGGAAGGCCTGCAATCCAGGCTTAGCTTCCGCGCCATCGCCGACCGGGAGGTGTTTCCCAACCGGATCGGCGAGACCATCACCAAGACGCGCAAGGGCCTGAAGACACCGGTGACCACGCCGCTTGTGCCCTCGTCAAATACCAATTTCGACAACGGCCTGACACCGTCGACCTGGTCGGTGGAGCAGTACACGCTGACGATCAACCAGTATGGCGACACCATCGATCTGAACATGGTGGGCGAAGGCGTCGGCATTGCGAGCCAGTTCCTGGCGAATGCCCGCACGAATGGCGTGCAGGCGATGCAGTCACTCGACCGGATTGCGCGCAACGCCCTGTTCGGCGGATCCACCGGTGGCGTCGGCGGCTATCTCGGCGGCAACACCCGGGTCATCACGACGCTGGGTGCGGCGGCCACCACGGTGCGGGTAGACGATATTCGCGGCTTCCAGAACGTACTGAGCAGCGTGGGCCAGGTCGTCTCCGTCGGGACGACGACCGGAATGACGGTGACGGTGGGCTCGAATGCCTACACCCTGAACAACAGCGTCGCCGACACGGTGAACGTCTCGACCGCCCCGAACGGCATTTCCGGGACGCTGTCATTCTCGTCCAACGTGGCGGTGACGGACGGCACGTCGACCCAGGCCGTCGTCGCCTCGACGGCACCACTGGTCCTGCGTCCGAACGGAAGGCTCAGTACGGCCGGCCTCACGGCGCCGACGGGAACCTATGGCGCGGCCTCCTACGTGCCTGGCGATACGCTCGGCATCCAGACAGTGCTTGGCGCGGTCGCAGCCCTGCGCATGAACAACGTGCCGCCGATCAATGGCTCCTTCAACTGCTATCTCGATGACCAACAGATGCTCGGGCTGTTCCGCGACGGCGACTTCAAGTACCTGTATCGCGGCGCCTACGGTACCGAGGTGTATCATTCCGGTGCCATCGTTGAGTTGCTGGGCGTGCGTTTCGTACCGACGACGGAGGCGCCGCAGCAGGTCAGCCTCGGGGCGGGCGCGATCCACCGTGCGATCGTCTGCGGGAAGGGCGCCCTGATCGAGGGCGACTACCAGGACATGGGGCACCGGGATATTCCTGATGCCGACAAGTCGCTGATCGAGCACATGGACAATGTCGTCATGGTGACGCGCGAGCCGCTCGATCGGCTGAAGCAGATCATCGCGCAGTCCTGGTATTGGATCGGCGGATACGCGCTGCCGACGGACTCCACCGCCAGCACCTCGATCATTCCGACATCGACCAACAGTTACCTCAAGCGCGGCGTTGTCATCGAGAGCCTGTAGTGGCCAGGCGGCCTGCGGCGCCGGAGGCAGCGTTCAAGGCACCAGGATATGCAGCCGTAATGCGGGTGAAGTTCCCGCATGGCTTTCTCGAGGCGGACGGCACCCATCGGATCTGGTTGGCCGGCCAGCTCGTCGATGATGCGGCCGAGCTCGAGATGCTCCGCCGTCGCGGTGTCGAGCTGCAGGAGATGTAGGCATGTCAGGCTCAAGCGGCTTATCCGACGCGACATTGAGCGATGCGGAGCGTGTCGATGTACGCAGGTTCTGCGGCTATCCCGCATACGGCAACACGGCATCCGGGGCGCAGTCGTGGCGCTTCTTCCAGGTCTACGGGACGCTCGAATACCGGCTGAGCAACGTTCTACCGGAGGAGCTACAGGTCATCCGGCAGTACCTGTCCTGGCTTTATCTCCTCGAGCAGGCGGTGCCGACATCGGCGGCCAACCTGGATACGGAGAAGGCCGCATCCTGGACCCACAGCCGCACCGAGGTCATGGACCGGGTAAGACTTTTCGATGAGTGGAGACGCCGGCTGGCGGCGTTCCTCGGTGTCCCACTCGATCCGGGCGCTCCCGACGGTGGTCGCATTGTCATCTAGCTGTTCTGTCCAGGCGACTGTGACATCGGCGGCCAGGAAAAAGCGGCTGCTCCGGGCGCGGGGCGCAAAACGACAGGAGAGTGACCATGCCGGGCTTTTTCTCGGGCTGGATCGGCTACGGGTTGACCATGCAGGGAAGCGCCGTGACGGAACCTTTCGATCCGGGATATGCCCGGCGCCAGATCCAGTTCAGTGCGCTGCAGAACGGCACCTGCTTCGATACAGGAGGGGGCACCTGCGGACCCTCTTCGGCGGCCTGGGGGACGCTTGCGTTTGCCGCCCTGTTCGACGCGACGACCGCGGGCAATCTGCTGCTCTGGTGGCCATTGTCACCGCCGGCCGCCATCGCGGCCGGATGCACCTACACCACCAGGGCGGGGGCAAATATCCTGTTCTTCCGCAGCTTGCGGGACGGACCGGATGTCGTGACGTTTCCGGCCAGCAGCTCGGTTGCGGTCACGCCCGACGGCAGATCCGTCAGCACCGGGGTCGCCTTGCAGGTGGTCCACGGGGTGATGTCGGCAAACCCCGCGGCGTTTGGCAGCACGGTCGTGATGTCGGCGTTGCCGGCCACTGCATCGACCCCGGGCAGCGGACAGCTCTGGAACGATGGCGGCGTGGTCGCGGTCTCCTGAGCTGGCGACCCCCGGGATTCGCGCGTCGAGATCGCTGATGGAGAGTGTCTTGGACCAGACCAGGCTGCAGACGCTCATAGCGCGGGGCCTTGCGCTCTGCGGCTCCATCACTGGCGCGGACTATGTGCAATATCGCCCGACGCAGGCGCTCGATCCGATCGAGCCGTCCGCTGCCTTGGCAACACTCACCTGCGCCTTCGATTTCAGCCGGGATCTGAACCTGGTGACACCGACTCCGCCCGGGCGCCCTTTCGGCCTCATATTGGTCGATCCCGGTCTTGTCGTTGCCGGCGATCTGCTCGTCGGCGCAGACACCTATTTCGTTTCGCGCGTGCAGGTGCTCGAGCCGGCCTGGTGCGTCCTGTGCAATGCCACCCTGAGTATCTTCGACACGGCTGCAGCAACCACCGCCGGTGCGAATGCGTATGGCGGCCAGATCAGCGCGACGAATACGTTGCTGGCGAGCGGCTGGCCGGCAAGCCTGCTGGCAAAGAGCCGCGGCGAACAGGACGTCACCAGGCTGCCCAGCGACACGCGTGCGGCCTATTTCGAAGTCCTCCTGCCGCCGATACCAGGTATCACGATCGGCATCGGCCTGGCTCTGCAGGATCTGAACAGCCAGAACTACATGATCATGAGCTCAGAGTTGACCGACTATGGCTGGAAGCTGCTGGCCGGACTGGCGACGACCTGATCCTCCCCGGCCGAAGCTTTTCCCATGGGACCCGGAGTGACCGCAATGGCCGACATATCCGATGTCGAGGAAGCTCTCTGCTCGCTCATCCTGAATGCAACCTATCCGAGCGGGGTTGCGGTCCCGAGCGTCACGGGCGCCCTGATAAAGATCTATCGCGGGTGGCCGATCAACAAGATGCTGAACAGCGACCTGCAGATCGGCACGCAGAATGTGACGGTCTTCAGCCGGCCGAACTCGACCCGCGATACATCCCGCTATCCTAGGATCTGGCGGACCACGACACTCGTGGCGCCGACGATCACGATCACCATCGAAGGATCGCAGGCGACGTTCGGCGGCACGAGTGGTGCCGGACAGACGGCCGGACTGCTGGTCGACGGCGTTGGCTACGCCTACACGGTCTCCGCCACCGACAGCCTCGCAGATGCTGCAGCGGCCCTCGCAGCGATGATCCCGTCTGCCAGCAGTGCGGGGGTTGTCATTTTTCTTGCCGCGCCGCGATCAGTGCAGGCGAGAGTAGCCGGCAGCGGGTCTGCCGAGATGGAGACCCGTCGCCAGGAGCAGGGGCTGATGGTCTCGGTCTGGTGCCCGACGCCGGACGGCCGCGATGTTCTCGCGGCGGCAATCGACAACTACCTGTCGCCGATGGATTGGTTCTCCCTTGACGACGGCGCGACGGCGCGCCTGGCCTATCACAGCAGCGTCGAGACCGACGAGTCACAGAATGCGAGCCTCTATCGTCGCATCCTGAACTACACGATCGAATATCCGACGACGATCAGCATGACCGGCGCCCAGATGCTGTTCGGGATCGGGACACTGCTCGGCGATGGCGGCGAGGTTGGTTTCAGTTGCCTCGCACCGCCGCCGATGCTTGTCGTGCCGCCCCTGGGCGCTTTCCGCTTCGATGCCTGGTATGACCCTGCCAATGCCGTCGACGTGCAGGTGGCGGCGGCGCTTTCGCCGACCCAGTTCAATCCCAGGCTGCCGGCAAACGCCGCCATCAGTGCCGGCCTGGCGAGCTGGCCGCTGGCGACCCAGGCGACGCTGGACGCCGAGATCCTTGCAGCGGTCCAGGCTGGACTGACGTTCTGGGCATTCGACAGCTACCAGCCGACGGATACGCTCAGCCTGGCGCTGAGCCTCTATTTGTCCAGTTCGCTGCGCTCGAGGCTGCAGTTCTGCATGCTCGGGCAGACATCCAACTGGGGCGAGGGTGGCGAGGACCAGCCTTCACTGCTGCGCGACATCTCGATGATGACGCAGACCGGATATATGACGGTGGCCGGAGGCCGGCCACTCTATCTGGTCCTCGATGCGTCGCCGGGCCAGACATCGGGCCTGCCGGCCGGTGGGGTGACGGCGGCGCTCTTGCTGGTGCGCCGCCAGGTGCAGGCGGCCGGTGGCGGCAATCCCTATATCGTCTGGCTGTCTGGTGCTGCCCTTGCCGACTACGACAATGTCGCAGCCGCGCAGCAAGTCGGCGCCGACGCGGCGGGAGCCTACGCGGTGCCCGAACTGAATGGCTCGCCGCAGCCGTTTTCGTCGCTGGCGCTGGCGGCCGTACAGGACTGGGCGGCAAGAGTGAAAGCCGGCTTCCCGATGGTTCCCACGGCGATGACCGGATGGGACCAGAGACCCCTGGTTCTCGACCCGCAGCCGTTCTATCCGATCGGCCCCGGCCTCACGGCGACGAACTATTACGAGACAGCGACCGCCCCGGAGGTGGGAAGGCATCTTGTCGAGCTGATCGAGGTGGTTCGGGCAAATCCCGTGGCCTGCCCGGCACAGGTCGGGCTCGTCTATGCCTGGAACGAGTTGGCCGAAGGCGGCTGGCTGATGCCGACCTGGACGCCGGACGGCCCGGACCTCGACAGAAGCCTCGCTGCCTCGGCTGCCATCGCGGCGGCGATCGCCCGCTCCATGCAGCCCTCAATCGCGCTGATTTCCTGAAGGTGAATTCATGACAGACGCTCTTCCAGAGGCGCTTGCAGAAGCGCTCATCGTCCTGCACGCGTTTGGCTCGTACTCGCGCGGGCAGATGCTGACGGACCCGGGGGTGATCGCGGCAATCCTTAGGGGAGGGAACGCGTCTCTGGTTGTCCGCACACAACTTCCGCAGCATCCCGCTGCCCCGGCCGAGTGAGGCGTCAGAACCATGGTGCAGATCACCCAATCCGGCAGCCTGAACACGGCGGCTCTCGTCGTACCTGATCTCTATGTCCAGATCGCCTCGCCGCAGACCCTCAGCCTGAACGGCGCTCCGAGCGACCTGCTAGGCATCGTCGGCACGGCAAGCTGGGGCCCGGTCAAACAGGCCGTGCTATTCGCCGATCTTGCGAGCTACGGCGCGACCTTCGGGCCCATCATGGTGCGCCCATTCGACATGGGAACGCCGGCCTCCTGCGCGGTCGACCAGGGCGCATCCGCGATGGTGGGTGTCCGGGTGACGGACGGGACCGACACCGCAGCCAATTACGCGCTCCTCTACAGCGCGATCGCCAACAGCTATCCGCTGCTCCTGACTGCGATCTTCACCGGCAGTCAGGGCAACCAAATCGCGCTGATGCTGGGAACCGGCACGAATGCGAATAGCTGGAAGCTGTCGCTCCAGGTTCCGGGGATGCTCCCCGAGGTATTCGACAACATCGACGCCAGCCTCGGATCGACGACGTTCTGGACCAACGCAGCGCAGGCCGTCAATGTCGGAACCGGTCCGATGCGCGGGCCCTCGCAGCTCTGCGTGGCGAGCCTCGGATCCGGTGGCTCCACCGCTCCTTCGATGGTCAGCAACCAGAGCCTGATGGGAGGAACCGACGGGGTTGCCGGAATCACCTCGGCTTCGCTGGTTGGAGTTGACGGGCTGACGCGAAGTGGGATGTTCGCACTGCGCGGGCAGGGTTGCGCGATCGCGCTGCTGGCGGACTGCACCGATCCGACCTGCTGGACACCGATGAGCAGCTTTGGCCTGGACGAGGGCATCTACATGATTGCCTGCGGCCCGAGTGGCGATACGATCACCAACGCGATCGAGAGCAAGCAGAGCTTCGGCATCGACTCGTATGGCCTCAAGATGATGTTCGGGGACTGGCTGTTCTGGTACGACACGTCGAACAGCCAGACCCGCTTGGTCAGTCCGCTGGGTTTCGTCGCCGGTTGCCTGGCGAATCTCTCCCCCGAACAGTCCGGCCTCAACAAGCAGCTTTCCGGCATCATCGGCAGCCAGAAAAGCGGCCTCGCCGCCAGTGGCCAGAAGACCACCTATTCCTCGGTCGAACTGCAAAGCTTGTTCTCTGCGGGCATCGACGTCGTGTGCAACCCGGCTCCGGGAGGTTCGTACTGGGCGATCCGGTGCGGGCATAACAGCTCGACCAATCCGGTGATCGCCGGCGATGCGTACACGCGCATGACCAACTTCATCGCGCAGACGCTCGCGGCCGGAATGGGCTTGTATGTCGGCAGCGTCATCAACTCGACGCTGCTCTCGAACATACGCGCGACGCTGCTGGGCTTCCTGTCGAACCTTCTCGGGCAGGGCATCCTCGGCTCGGTCGATGGCTCGATCCCGTATGCGGTCGTCTGCGGCACGTCCAATAACCCGCTGTCGCGCACCGCGCTCGGCTACGTCCAGGCCGACGTCCAGATCCAGTATCAGGGCATCAACGAGAAGTTCATCGTCAATCTCCAGGGCGGTCAGAGCGTCACGATAACATCGAGCCAGACACCCAGCATTGTCTGAAGCAGCGTCCGATCGATCGGAGACTTGTCCTGCGATCCCGAGTTGTGGATCGGGTCGCTCTCTCGAACGACAAGCAAGGGGTGATCACGCAGATCATGCCCCCGCCTGCGGATGCATCCATCCCGCAACGTCGAACCGGCTCTTGCCGCGATCACCGATAGAGGATCTACCTTGGGAAATCCCTATAGCATTGGCCGCGACTGTCAGGTCGTCCTGTTGTGGAACGGCATCCGCATTGATCTGCGGGATGTCGTCGGCTTCCAGGCAGAACAGCAAGTGAAGTTGCAGAGGTCGGATCCGCTCAACAGCGTACCGGTCGAGTTCAACACGCCGGCAGGCTGGCGTGGCCAGTTCCACATGGACCGTGGGTCTTCGGCCCTCGACGACCTGGTCGTCGCGATCGAGGCCGCGTTCTGGAACGCCGGGGTGATCGGCTCGGGTACGATCTACCAGTACGTGAACGAAGCCGATGGGTCGACCAGCACCTACGAGTTCACTGGAGTGGCGCTGACGCTCAGCAATTCCGGAACCTACAAGGCCGAGGTCATCGTGACCCAGACCATCAACTTCTTCGCAAGCCAGCGGAACAGGATCTGATGATGCTTCCGAGCGAGATCGATAGCGGCGACGGCAGGCGCTTCGCCCTGCAGTCATCGACTCCGGCCGATATGCTGGATCTGCTCGAGGCGGCCGGCAACGCCGCGTCGTCGGAAGCCTGGATGCGATATGCCCTGATGATCTGCTCGGTGAATGCGATCGACGGCAGGCCGGTGCTGATGCCTCGCTCAAAGGATGCGGTGAGGGAGCTGGGCCGCAAGATCGGCAATGTCGGCATGGATGCGCTCTCCAGGGCACATTATCCCGACGATGTCGCCCCGGATGCCGCGGACTCCGACGAGATCGGTACGGCAAAAAACTGAGCCGGCACTCCCTGCTGCAACAGATGATGTATCTGCTGCGCAACGGGGTGCCATGGCCGGAGATCATGGCGATGTCGCCTGCGCGGCGGCTGGCCTGCTGTGTCTGTCTTGGCGAGATCGATGGCGGCCTGTTCGACTGGTCAGCGCTACGCTGGGCCGTGCAGCCACTCTGACGTCTTGTCCGCACGATCGGGAGAAAGGCGACGCCCATGACCGTTTCTACCGACCCGGGCGCCGATGCCGAGACGTTGTTTCCGCTCTCCGTCGTGAGTCTGAGCCTGAGGTCGGCCGGAGATGCTTCCGACACCAGATTGGCGGGCCTCGCGGCACTCACTCGGGCACGCGGGCACGGCGGCAGCGGGGTTCCGAGGCGAAACCGACCGCCTGTCGCGAAGATGCCTGGGAGCGGCGGAGGCGCCGCCTATGAACACGTGTCGGCCGGACGGAAGCTACTCGCTCGCCTTGCCTCGCCCGCACCACATCTCAGAGCGCTCCAAACCAGCGGAACGTCTTCGCCGTCCGACCGGACCGTTGCGGCCGCGGGGTCGTCACCGGCAAGGCTGCAACGGGCCGATGCTGCGATGCTCGATGCCATCGGCTCACCTCGGTCATCGATCCTGCGGGCGGCGCTGGTCGCAGCTCGAAGGCAACCATCTCCCGCGGCAATTGCCGACCGCCGCAATGCGCAGGCTCATCCTAACCTCGGGGGCACGGTGGGAAGTGAGGCGCGATTGGTGGCGGCACTTGGAACGCCGTCAGCCGGCGCCGGGATGCGCCTCCAGCAGGGCGCCGCTCCACGTGCCGGCAGGCAACCCGAACAGGCTGTCGGAGCGCGCGCCGCTACGCCCCAGGTGAGAAAACTTGTGCTGTCCGGCGAGGGAACCGCTCGCGGTCTCGATCGGGTCTTTGCCGCACCAGGCAAGGCCACGAGATCCGACATCTGGATGCCGGAAGCGGGAGCCAGGTCAGAAACCAACAGGCCGCAACCCGTCATCGCCGCCACGCGAAATGATACCGGCGTGACGAGTGCCAGGGCCGTGCCTCGTCGTTTCACCGGTTTCGGCACTGATGGAGCAGCTTCACAGGCTAGCCAGGAGGTCGGTGCCGGCACCGGTTATGGACGGCGGGAGCCCGCGGGTCTCCGGCAAGCTGGCACTCCAATGACGCCAACGGCCGAGCAAACCGCAGGCGGCGCGCAGGGAAATACCCAGGGCAACACGAACATGACCCTGACCGGAGACATCGTGATCGATGGGCGGAAACTCGGGAGGCTGGCGACGTCCAGCCAGGTCCGCGGTGCCAGCCTGCCGCCCCGTTCGGCGTCCGCGGTCAATATCAAGGCCCTCCCGGTCTTCACCGGATCGAGCGTTCCTCTATGAGTGCCGGTTTCGGACTGGCGCTCGCGGAGACGCTTCTGGCAACGATCGAGCAGGCCCCGCTGATCCTCGGTCCGGTGCTGTTCTCCGGTCATGAAGTGCCCGCGCGGATCAAGGTCGGTGGCCAGCACACGGTCAGCATCCATCGACTGCCGGGGGGTGGCCGCATCATCGATGCGATGGGTCCGGACGAGGGCGCGATCAGTTGGACCGGCTACTTCACCGGACCAGCGGCTACTGCCCGTGCCCGCGTGGTCGACGCGATCCGGCAGAACGGGGAACCGGTCGGGCTGAGCTTCGGTGATTATGCGTTCAACGTTGTGGTCATACACTTCGACTATGACATCCAGGATCGGGGCGCGGTGATTTCGTACCGCATCCGGGCCGAGATCCTGCCATCTGCGACGTCGCTCGTCGATAATACTGCCGGTTCGATCGCAGCCTCGATTAGCAATGACCTGCTGACCGCGATATCCGTGCTGCCCGGCGGTGCCGCGGGCTCGTCGTTCAGCCAGGCGCAGGTCCTGATGGCTGGGGCCGCGGCACCGACATCGACCCAGACGCTTGCCCTGGTCGGGGTTGCGATGTCGGCGGGCGGCTCGGCGCTCCAGGGTGCGATGTCGGTGACCGGAGCCGGGCTGGTGACCGGCGGCGGGACATTCGGGACCGGGATCACGCCGCCGCCATCGCTCAACGGGCTTGCCCAGGATGCCGGGTCGCTTGCCTCAATGACCCAGTCGGCCGGCTACGTCAACCGCAGCCAGTCGAGCCTGAACCAGCTCGCGGGCCTGCCGCAGAGCGATCCGCTGATTTTCGCATGAGGACCGAATGGGTATCATCCGCGTTGCCGACACGACCCTCTATCACGTCGCAGCGCAGCAGCTCGGCGATGCCACGCAGTGGAACCGGATCGCCTCCCTAAATCGCCTGAGCGATCCCATCCTGCATGGCGTTTGCGAACTCTCGCTGCCGTCGCTCGACAGCGCGGCAGGCGGGGGCTTGCCCTCGCAATGAGCGAGACATGCCGTCGTCCACGTTCTCGCCTTCTGGTGTCGGGGCAGGTCGTTGCGGGTTGCCAATCACTTGAGATCTCGAGCAGCAATCTTTCTCAGGCCGCGGATTTCTTCGCCCAGGTGGCGATCGACACCGGTAGCGGATCGTCGTCCTGGTTCGACGCAGAGACGCTCGATGTCACCGTGCAGATGGGTTTCCTGCCGCCCGGCGCACTCGAAGGCGCGCTGAGCTGGCAGACAATGCTGTCGGGCCGGGTGGATCGCATCCATTTCAACCCGGTCGCGGGGCTGGTGACGCTCGAAGGCCGTGACTATGCGGCGCGCATGCTGGACCTCCCGGTCTCGGGAACATTCCTCAACTGCACGAGCAGCGAAGTGGCGCAGCAGCTTGCGGCCCGGTGCGGGCTCACCGCATCGGTCGACCAGACCTCGACATTCGTCGGCCAATATTACCAGATCGAGCACGCGCGGATGTCGATGGCGCCGTTCTCCCGCTTCGGCACGGCATGGGATCTGTTATCGAGCCTGGCCCAGGTCGAGCAGTTCGACCTTTGGGTGCAGGACCTCACCCTGAATTTCAGGGCGGCTCCGCCGGCCAGCACCACGCCCCTGCAGATCACCTTCCAGGAAGGTCGTCCGGCGCACGCTTCACCCATCTTGAACGTCACCTCCCTCAGCCTCGAGCGCAACCTGGCGCTTGCGGCCGACATCCCGGTCGTGGTGTCGAGCTGGAACAGCCGGCAACGCTCGCGGGTGCAGGTCCAATCGGCCAACGGCAATTCCATCTCCGGCGGAAATGCCATCAAGATCCTGCGTCCAAATCTTCCGGCCGACACGGCGCAGACCCTGGCGAATGCCGTCAGCAGCACCGTGCTCTCGCACCAGCGCACCTTGACCGTGACGATGGCCGGCGATCTCGAAACGACAGCGCGCAGCCTGGTCCAGATGACCGGAGTTGGGGCGCCGTGGGATGGCACGTATCGCATGGCGAGGCTCGAGCGCGAAATGACCATGCATGGCGGCTTCGTGCAGCGACTGACTGCCCAGGGGATGCCGGCCCAGGGGATGCCGGCCCAGGGGATGCCGGCGTAGGGGCTGCCTGCCTGGCGCCGATATCGCCATCGCCGCGCTTTCACCGGGCGGACAATCTTCAAGCCATCATCAAGCGCGAGGCCAAGCCGTGTCGAACTGGGTCGAAGCCGTCAAACTCCACTCCGCGGTGCACACCGCCAGCAACGGTCAGCCCAGGTACGGGATCGTCACCAGCGTCGATCCGGCCAACCATGCCGTCAAGGTCAGCATCGAACCGGACGGCGTGGAGAGTGGCTGGATACCGGACGGCGCGGTGGCCGCCGGTAGCCTGAGGATCGCCTGCCCGAGCGAGGTCGGGACCCAGGTGCTGCTTGCCGCGGTGGAAGGGGACGCCGAGCATCCCGTCGTGGTCGCGCGGCTTTTCGACACGGTCGCGACGGCGCCGGTAAGCCCGGCAACATCGCTGCCCGTCCAGCCGGGCGAGATCGGCTTCTTTTTCTCCGGCGGGACCTACCTTCACCTGACACAGGCCGGTCTTTTCGTCGGAGGCAACATCACTGTCACCGGAACGATCACGGCAAGCGGCGACATCGTCTCCGGCGGCATCAGTCTGCAGCATCATGTCCATGACGGGGTGCAGAGCGGGGACAGCCGCTCCGGACCGCCGAGCCTCTAGCCATGGCCGATATCGCGCATGTCGTCGGTGGCGATCTCCAGCTCGGCAGCAGCGGAGATCTCGCGACGGTCGACCAGGATGGGTGGACGCAGCAGCGTGTGCTCAGGCGCCTGCTGACCAACCCTGGCGCCTATATCTGGCAACTGAATTACGGCGCCGGCCTTGCGGCGCTGATCGGAGCGACCGTTTCCGTGCAGCAGATCGCCGCCCTGATCAGGAGCCAGCTCGCTCTGGAGAAGGCGGTAGAGCAGCAGCCGGAACCGGTGATCAAGATCAGCACCGGCATTGCGGGGGAGGCGTTCGCGACCATCTCCTACCAGGACGCAACGACCGGCGCGCTGGCATCCATCGCCATCCCAGGAGCCGGATGATGCAGCTCTCATTGCAGAACTTCACGACGCTGGTGGCAAACATGGCTGCCAGCGCACAAGGAGCGTGCGTGGCGCTGCTCGACGTCAGCGTCGGATCGGTTCTGCGGGCGTTGCTGGAGAGTTCGGCATCGGTGGCACTCTGGTTACAGTACCTGATCCTGCAGGTCCTGTCGATGACGCGGCTTGCGACGAGCGTCGGGGCCGACGCCGATAGCTGGGTCGGTGATTTCGGCCTGACGCGGCTGCCGGCTATTCCGGCGACCGGCATCGTGGTGATGAGTTCGCTCAGCCCGGTCGGCCAATCGGCCACCGTGCCGACCGGCGCCCTGGTCAAGACCAGCGACGGCACCCAGAGCTTTCTCGTCGTGGGCGGCCCCTATCTGCGGGCCCAGGGGACCGCCTCGGTCCCGGTGCCGGTGCAGGCCGTGGTCGCCGGCGTGCTCGGCAACGCGCAGGCGGGCTCCGTCACGATCCTGGGCACCGCGATCCCCGGCATCGACACGGTGACCAACCCGCTCGCCTTTGCAAATGGCGCACCGGCGGAGACCGACCAGGCGCTTTGCGCAAGGTTCGTGATCTTCGTCAATACGCGGTCGCAGGCAACCGAGCAGGCCGTTGCCAATGCGATCGCTTCGGTCAAGCAGGGACTGAGCTACGTGATCCAGGAGAACGTGACACCGGCCGGTGCGGTGCTGCCTGGAAACTTCAACGTCATCGTGGATGACGGCAGCGGCTCGCCGCCTGCTGCGCTGCTCGCCGCGGTTGCCGCTGCCATCGATGCCATCCGGCCAGTGGGCTCGACGTTCACCGTCAGCGGGCCGCTCCTGCTCGTGGCCGATGTCTCGATGCAGATCACGCTGCTCGATCCGACCCAGGCGGCGTCTGCGCGACTGGCGGCCGGCGACGCCATCACCAGCTATATCGATGCGCTTCCGGTCGGCCAGGCGCTCCCGATCTCGAGGGTCGCCGGCCTCGCCTACGATGCGACGTCGAGCATTTCCAATGTCACCGGTGTCAGGTTGAACGGGCTCGCCGCAGACCTCGGTGGCCAGGCCGGGGCCGTCGTGCGCGCGGGGGCAATCACGATCCTGGTCTCCGCGTCGTGAGCGGCATCCTCGGGCTGGGCAACGCGATCGGCACGACCGCGGACATGGCAGGACGGTTGCGCGCGGTGCTGCCAACCGGATGGTTTCCCCAGTCCCCACCGGCACCTTTGTCCAATGCGACCCCGGTGCTCGACGGGCTGCTGAGCGGACTCGGCACCGCGTGGTCACTCTGTTTCGACCTTCTCGACCTCACCGCGCTGCAGACACGGATCGCAACCGCGACGGGTGGCTTCCTGGACCTGATCGCGGTTGATTTCTTTGCCCAGGCGCTGATGCGCGAATCGAACGAAGCCGACGCTGCATTTCGGGCCAGGATCCTTGGCAACCTGCTCGTCAAGCGCGGCACGCGCCTGGCGGTCATCGACCGTGTCGCGTACCTCACCGGGTGCGTGCCGGTATTGATCGAGCCGAGCCGGGGGGCGGACTGCGGCGGCTATGGCAGCAGCACAGCAATCAGCACAGGCCGCGGCGGCTACGGCACGCCCGGCCTGCTCTATGGCTCCGACATGATGGAGTTCCAGTATCTCCTGATGGCCATCCTGCCTGCGCCATTCGCGCCGGGGCTCTCGACCAGCCGTCGCAGCCCGGCGACCTATCTCGATGCAGACGCGAACATCGTCATGGCGCCAGCGATGATCCTGCGGCCGCTTTACGCATCCGGCACGCTCGACGGCGCCCTGATCGAGGGTCGGAGCTTCAACCTGATCACCGACAGCCGCAACTGGACCTCGCTCACCGACGCCGCCGCATGGATTGCGCAACCGGCGACCGAGGCGCTGTTTCCTTCCGATCCGGTCCTCGTCCTGACGGTCGACGCTGATAACAGACTGGCGGGTCCCGCCGTCATCGTCGCGGCAGGGGGCAAGCCCGCATGCGGCTCGGTCTGGATCCTGATCCCGGCTGGATCGGACGTGACGGAAGCACAGATGTCCCTGGTGGACCTGGCCGGCAACGGCAGTGTCACGGTGTCCGCCGACATGAGGTCGACAGGGGTGTGGCAGAGGCTCGAGGCGAGCCTCACGGCAACATCGGCGGCCGGAAGGACGCTGCAGATGACGGTCGGCGCGACAGCGTCACCGATGCATTCGGGCACCCTCATGACGCAGTGCTGGCAGATCGAGCCGGGATCCGTCGCGACCAGCTACATCCCGACCTCCGGTTCGCTCGGGGTCCGCGATGCCGATCTTGTCGTCACCGGCAGCATCCAGCCGGTCGCCTATGCGCCGACATCCGCGGCGCTGTTGGCGACCGTCGCCGCAACGCAACCGATCGCAACGATCGGCTGGACCGCAATCATTCCGGCGATCGTGACCGGCTGAACAGGGATCCCGGAAGACATGGACCGCCAGATCATCTACGCGGGCGCGATCGCGCTTGACACCGACCAGTTGCTGCAGTCCCGCAACACCATGATCGGCCTCGGCTATCTCGCCAAGATGGTCGTCGGCGACAGCGCCTCCTACGCGGACGGTCTCGCATGCGCTCCGGCGGGCGGGCTCGTGGTCTCGCTGGGTGCCGGCAGCCTCACCTTTCCGACCGTGGTCGATGCCGGATATGTCGGCGCGCTGCCGCCGGACGGCGATCCGCTCGTCAAGACCGGCATCAACACCTCGCCAGTCATCCTGACGCTCGGGGGCGCGGGAACGTTCCTGATCTCGGGTGCGGTCACCGAAAGTGCCGCCGGCAACATCCCGGTCCAGTACTACAATGCCGGCAACCCGGCGCAGGCGCTCATCGGTCCTGGTGGCGACGGCGACCCGCAGGCGAGCATCGTCCAGCAACGCATCGTGTTCAGCGCCAGCGCCGCCGGTGTGGTTCCGAATGGTGCGGTTCCGCTCTGGCTCGTGACCATACCTTCCGGAGTGTCCTCGATAACGCCCGGGATGATCGGCATCGCGCCGGGCGCGCCGTTTATTGCGGTCAAGCTGCCGGAGGCCGCGCCGCTGCTCTCGCCCGGTTTCGCCGGGACACCGACGGCGCCCACTCCGGTGCCCGGCGATGCCAGCACCCTGCTTGCCACCACCGCCTTCGTCGCCAACGCCAGCCGCCGGGCGCGCGCCGTCTGGACCAGTGCCGGGACGTACACCTGGACCTGCCCGGCGGGGGTCTCGCAGATGCTGTTCAGGGGCTGGGGAGCCGGCGGCGCCGGCGGCGTGGGATCAGCGGGCGCGCCTGCCGGCGGCGGCGGCGGCGGCGGCTATCTCGAGGTGCTGCTCAATGTGGTGGCCGGGGGAAACTACCCGGTGGTTGTCGGTGCGGGTGCCACCAACGCGGCCGCGGTCACTCCGAGCGGCTTCGGCGACATCCTCTCGGTCTTCGGCGGCGGCAACGGCGGCAATGGCGGTGGCGCACCCGGTGGCGGCGGCACACCCGGCAGCGACGCCGTCCTGCAACTGGCCGCCCTGTCCAACCCGGGCACCGGCTACGGCCAGCCGGGCTACCTCGCCGGCGGGACCTCGATCGGTGGCGCCGGTGGCGGCAGCTTCGGAACGTCCGCCGGCTATCCGAATACCGGCGGCGGCGGCGGCGTCCACGGAAGCTGGCCCGGCGGCGGCGGCTCCGGCGGCGCGTCGGGTGCGGGCGGCCATGGCGCGGACGGGCTCGTCATCCTCGAATGGCCGGGCAATCCCGGGTCATGAGCTCGGGTCGTGTGCAAAGACAGTCAGGAACAGCGATGATCTCCGAATTCGCGGCATGCACGGCATTCACCCAGGCGGAAGAAGGCGGCTATGTCTCGGATCCACGAGACTCCGGAAACTGGACCGGCGGCCAGACCGGGGTCGGCATTTTGATCGGATCGAACATGGGGGTCGGCGCCCCCGCGCTGGAGCGCTGGTTCGGCACCAGCACGAAATTGACGGCGGCATTGATGCGGGCGCTGCCGCTGGCGACCTACGAGGCCATCGCCTTCCAGGAATACTGGCAGCCGATGGATTGTCCCATCCTGCCGTGCGGGCTCGATCTCATGGTGTTCGACTTCGGCTGGAACCGCGGTTGCCTGACTTCGGTCAATATCTTCCTGCGCAGCCTCAGCCTGGACCCGTCCTGCCTGGACCGCGCGGATGGCGCCGCACTCGATGCGGCGCTCTGCGCGGTTCCGCTGCCGACATGGCTGCGTGGCATCTCGCTGGCAGACATCATGGCACTGCAGGCGCTGCTCGGCCTGCATGTCGACGGCATCGCCGGGCCTCTCACGCTGGCAGCCCTGCAGGGCAGGCCGGACCTGCGCGACCGTCTGGCGATACTGGTACTGGCCAGCGCCCAGGTGCTGTCATACCGGCAGCTGAGCAACTTTGCCACCTTTGGCGCCGGCTGGCTCGCCCGGTCTTCGCGGCGGCGCATCAGTGCATTGGCGTTGCTGGCGACGCAGCAGCCGCTGACGAACGACCCTGCCCAGCCTGGTTCAAAGCACCCGCGTCAGTCGCCAGGGCACAGCCGGCTTTCGGATGGCGCGCCCAGCTAGCCACACGCTCCCTCGATTATGGCGTCGATCAGGACGCCGAGATCCGGGCCTGTGGCAGGCTTGCGAAGCAGCGTGAAGTCGTGGCCTTCACAGCGTGGCTGCGGCACCGGCGTAGCCGGTCAGCAGGATGCAGGGCAGTTGCGGGTGGGTCTGCGGGGCACGCTCGATGGTCACGGCGCCGTTCATGCCTGGCATCGGGAAGTCCCTCACCATCGTATTCACGATCTCTCCCGCGGCCAGCAGTGCCAGCGCCTCGACGCCGGTGCAGGCCACGACGGTGCTGAAGCCCTCGGCCTCTAGCTGCGCCGCCACGATCTCGCTCATCAAATCGTCATCGTCCACCAGCAAGATCCGCTTGACGAGGCCGCTCGTTCGACAAAGCGGCAGTGGCAGCCTCGGCTCCTGGCCCTGTCCGGCACCATCCGCCGTGACGACGGTTTCCTCGCTTCCTAGCTCCATGATCGCCTCGCGCAGCCACAGCGTGACTGTGGTCCCGGCACCCGGCGCGCTGGTAATGATCAGGCTGCCGCCGGATCGCTCGGCGAAGCCGCGCGCCATCGCAAGCCCGAGGCCGGTGCCTCTGCCTTGCCCCTTGGTGGTGAAGAACGGCTCGCTGACGCGCGCAGCCAGGGTCAGCGTGCCGCCGTCAGGCGTCGCGTCCCGCGCATTGGTTCCGAGATTGACTCACGGGAAAGCAACACCGCATCCAGCGCCGTGCGGCTCATCTCCAGCGTGGTGCCGTCCGGCGACAGCAGGCTGATGAACTGGACGCGCATCGAGATCCCGCGGAACCGCGCCTCCGCCTCATCGCGATCCCCGGTGCGCTTCACGGCCTTCTGATCGAGCTCCTGCCGGCGCATCTCGAGTGCCTCGCCAGTGGCTGTGATCACGCTGATGTCTTGGTGCGCGCTGATCACATGCGCGCAGCCGTCAGGGCCGATGAAGCGCTGCAGGCTCATCGCGATCCTGCGCGTCTCGCCGTCAGGACAGCATATGCGGAACTCGATGCTGAGGCTGGTCTGACCTTTGGATGCCGCTGCGACTTCCGGGACCACCCGGTCGACGTCATCTGCATGCACCATGCACCCCCAAGCCTCCGGCGAACTCTCACTTTGACCCGGCAACAGGCCGTACAACTCGACGAACTCCTCGGAGATCTGCGCCAGCGGCTCGGACAGCACATGGCTGGAAGAGGCAATACCGCCAGGCCGTTGCACCAGTCGGAGCAGCAATGCCGTTCGTGCCGAGCGTCTTCCGCCTGCTGGCGCTCAACCATTAGATCTGGACCCATGGCGGTGAACTTTCTCTTCGTCTTTCAGGCTGCTTCGGCGGCCTGAACGAGAGGTTAGCCTGCGGGAGGATTCCTGCCGCCTGGATCGCCTGACGCCGCTGCTCCCCGACTATCGCGGCACACCACCGCCCTGTATGCTGAGATCGAGCGGGGCAAGTGGCGGCCGCTCGCTGCAGCCTGGACGAGCACTGACCGACGGAACAGCGGATCGCGTTTCGCGCGCCGGCCGGGGCCCTGGCCTCACATCGGCGACCTGCTTTCAAAGTCTCGCCTCGAACACCAGCTCCGGCCGGCCTGCGAAGTCGGACGGCCCGGTATGGATGAGACTGGATCGGGTATCGAGCCAGACCTTCCCACCGAGCGAACGCCAGCGCCTGCAGAACGCGAAGTCCTCGCTGAGGTAGGTGTTCGTTGCGGGGTCGATCATGCATTCGAACAGCGCGAAGGGCCGGAAGTTCTGGTCGGTCTTGTTCTCCCGGTAGCTGTGGATGGTACGGTATCCGGTCTCGGGAAAGGCCTGGATCATCTGTTCGATGACGGTGCGCGCGATCAGCATGAAGCCGGTTCCGGCGTAGCTGGCCGTCGCCAGCGCACCGTCGCGCTCCGCCTCGGTGCCCACGCAGAGTTCTCCGACATAGCGCAACCCCACCGTTTCCGGCGGCTCGCCACGCCGCAGGCGCTCTGCCGCGTCTGCATCCCAATAGAGCGTCTTGAGCGGATATGAGGCGGCACAGAACGGCTTGCCTGCTGCCAGCAGTGCATGCACCAGCGTCGGCTCGAAGCTGATGTCGCTGTCGATGAAGAGAATGTGGGTTGCATGCGGCAGGGCCATGAAATGCGCGAGCAGCGTGTTCCTGCTGCGCGTGATCAGGGCATCCTGTCCGAGCAGGCCGAGGGTGACGTCGTAGCCATCCTGCGCGGCGCGCCGCATCACGCCGATCACCGACTGCATGTAACCCTGGGTGACGACGCCGCCGTAGCAGGGTGTGGCGAGGAACAGGTGGGGGCGCATCCAGCCGGCTCCCTGGCGAAAGGAGCAAGGTCTAGCCGCCAAAGGTTACCGCATCGCTAACGACGTTGCCCCGGGGCCTCTGAGACCATTTGAGAATGCGCGAAGGTGAGTCAGAGGCGCATCTTGGCGCCGCCCGGCGTGACTCTCCGAGCACCGGAGCCGCCTTCTGGCCGTGAGCACCGGAGTGCAGGAAAGGCGCCCATCTTTGAGAAGGGGGGCATGACCACCCCGGTAGCATGATCAAACGGTCTCTCAGTGATGCTCGTGGTCGCCCAGCAGCGATGCCAGCGTCGGCTCGATCAGGCCGGCGAGGGCGGCCTGGCTCTGCGCCGTCGGGTGCAGCGGCGGATCCGGCGGCGTCAGTCTCGGATCCATGAAGCGGTCCGGCACGACATGGCCATCCCGCATGAACAGTGGGGCCGCGTCGATGAAGCTGATCCAGGTGCTGCGGGATGCGGCGAGATGCCACAGCCCTCGATTGAGCTGCAACGTGTTCGCGGTCACCCAAGGCGAACGGATCGACGGCAGCACGCCGATCAGCAGGACCCGTGCCTCCGGCAGGCGGTCATGCGCGAGGTCCAGGATCAGCGTGATGCCGGCGAGGGTCGCGGCGGCGTCGGTATGGATATGTCCGAAATTGTTCGCCCCGATCAGCAACACGACCACACGCGGATGCACGCCGTCGAGTTCGCCATGTTCGAGCCGCCACAGCAGGTGGCAGGTGCTGTCGCCCTTGAAGCCGAGATTAACGGCATGGCGGTCGCCATAATACCGTTGCCAGACCGGAGCGAAATTGCGCCAGGGCTCCGGACCCGTGCGCTCCCAGTCCTGGGTGATCGAATCCCCGAGCCAGAGCAGATCGACCCGCCCGACCAATTCACGCTGCTTCGCCTCGAAGCGCTGCTTCCACCAAGGCGTCGCCAGCCGGGAAACCGGCTGGGTCGCGATGGTGTGTGGTGCCGCGCCGAGCAGGCAAAGGCAGAGCATCGCACCGAGACCGCGCAGTCCCGGCCGACTGATCGCGGTCACGCTCAGAGATACAGGAAGACGAAGCTGCCTGCGCCGAACACCACGCAGTAGATCGCAAACGGGCTCATGGCCCAGTCCTCGTGCGACCGGAAATAGCGCATCAGGAACGCGGTGCTGGCGAATGCGGTGATGCCCGCAACGACCGCCGCGAGCACCGCTGGCGCCCAGTTGGTGGGCGTGGCGCCGGCCTTGTGCAGATGCAGCATCTGGTCGGCGGTGGCGGCGAAGATGATCGGCGTCGCGATCAAAAACGAGAAGCGGGCCGCGCCCTGATGGTCAATGCCACGCAGGATGCCGCCGATGATCGCGGCCCCCGAGCGCGAGATCCCGGGAATGAAGGCGAGGCACTGCCACAGGCCGATGATGATCGCGTCGCGCCAGTTCAGGGTGGCGATCGGGCGGTGGTTCGCCGACACGCTGCGCCCGCGCAGCTTCTCTCCGGCGAGCAGCAGCACGCCGTTCAGCACCAGGAAGATCGCGGCGATCTGCGGCGTGCCGAACAGCCGCCGCAGGAAGCTCTCGAACAGGAATCCGAGGATGACCGCGGGAAGCGTCGCAAGGACGATCAGCAGCAGGATGTGGCGGCTCTCCTGCTGCATGGCGCGGTCTCCGCCGCCCAGTGCCCCGCGTCCCAGCTCGTACCAGTCGCGCCAGAAATAGACCAGCAGCGCGATCGCGGTGCCGAGGTGCAGCGTCACCAGGAATGGCAGGAAGGCCGGGCTGCGCTGGTCGATCGACCAGTGCAGGATCGCCGGGATGATGACGGCATGGCCCAGGCTGCTCACCGGAAACAGCTCCGTCACCCCCTGCAGGATGGCAATGATGAGCGCTTGGAGGGTGGTCATTCGGAGAGCGTCCAGATCGGTGTCCGCACCTGTTGCCGCAGTCTTGGTCGAGCCGCAAGCAGTGAGACTTGACCCGGCCGTGGGCCGACCCTAGAGCGCTCCGAGTAGGATGGAGTGCAGCCGCATGACCAATCGGATGGACGCCGTTGGCACGTCATAGCGCCACGGCGATTCTCGCCAGCACCCTGGTCATCGCGGTCGCGGGCGGCTTCTACGCCTATGCGGAGACGCGTGGTGCTGCTGCCATACCGGCGAGCTATGAGCTGCAGTCGGTGTTCCTGTCGGCCAACGGCCTGAGGGATGGCGCTGATGTGCGCATGGCTGGTGTCAAGGTGGGCTTCGTGACCGGGATTGCCTTGGATCCGAAGCTGTTCGTGACCCGCGTCGGGTTCACGATCGACGAACGGTACAAGCTGCCTGCCGATACCAGGCTCGGCATCGGCAGCAGCGGCTTCACCTCGGCCAACGCGCTGCTGATCACGCCCGGGCATTCACCCCGGACGCTGCGGCCCGGCGCGGTCATCCGCGACACCGAGGAGATGGCCAGCCTCGAGCAGCAGGTCAGCCAGTACATCTTCGGCACCGGCGGCCTCGGATCGGGCAACTGAGCCCGGGCTAATCGTTCAGCGGGTAGGACGCCATAAGGCGCCGCTGCGTTCGCCAGTCGCGCAGCATGGCGAGCACCCCGCTGCTGCCGTACCCCCGGGCGCGCATCTCGGCCCCGATCTCGAACGCCTCCCGATAATGCGCGAACTGCACGCGATAGGCGTCCCGCAGGGTGGTGGAGGCGTCCCAGATATGGGTTGCTTCCGAGCCGACTCCATTGATCTCGATGATCCGGAAGTCCTCGCCGCGGCGCAGCGCCGCAACGCTGCGATAGCGGACATCGATACGCCCGAAATGAAAGTTCGGAATGTCCGCCATGATCCGCTCGATGGCGGTGGTCAAAGCGACCGTGATGTCGGACGCGCCGTTCAGGAAGATCGAGCCTTTGCAATGGTTGCCGGCGAACACCAGGCGCACCGGGACACCGGGGGCCGGGATCTCGTGCAGCCGCTCGCGCAGGCGCGGCAGGTAGAGGTGCGGCACCAGCCGGGTCCGGCTGTCGGCCATGATGAGATCGCGCAGGCTCGAGCGGCCGTTGCCCACCAGGGTCGGCGACTGCTTGTGGGTCAGCGAGGTGATGCTCCCATGCGCCGCACCCGGCCGGCGGACATAGAAGATCCCGGCCTCGCCCTCGTAGGTGATCAACTCCTGCAGGACCAGGTCGACCTCGCGCGGAAAGGCGGCGAGCACCTCCGCCAGCCGGCCGGGTGCCTCCAGCAACCGCACGCCGGTGCCGTTGCATCCGATGTCAGGCTTGACGACCAGCGGGAAGTCCAGCCCCGCATCCTGCATGATCCGGAGCGCGCGCTGCTCGTCGTCGGGTCCGGTCCTGAACAGCGCGTAGGGCGCGATCCAGCCCGCGGCACCCGGACCGGCCTGGTCGAGGATCGAGGTCTTGCTCTCGCCGCAGAGGCCGCCGGTGGTGATGCCTGGATTGGCCGCCGACGGCAGGCTGAAATCGCCGTGGCGCAGGCCCAGCAGGATCCACCAGGCGACGACGGGCGTATAGAAGAGCCATCCCGGCCAGTACTCGAAGCGCGACATCTCGCGCGGCGGCGAGGCTGCCGCGGCACCCGCTGCGAGTTCACTCATGTCGAGCCATCCTGAACCCGGGCGATGATCCGGCCCGCCACCACCACCACCACGGCAAACCCGATCGCACCGGCCCAGCGCCACGCGCCGAAATGCTGCATCAGGATCTGGCCGACCCGCATGGACACCAGGAACAGCAGGCTGGTCCAGATCGAGGTCGCCAGCACCGCGGCAATGAAGAACTTGCCGAAATCCGCCTTCAGGAACCCGCACGCGGTATAGGTCGGAAGCCGCGCGCCGGGGATGAAGCGGCTGACCATGACGACCCTGAAGACCTTGCCGGACAGCCATTCCCGCCCGCGGACATGGCGTCCGGCGGAGACCAGCCGGTTGATGCGCGGCACCAGTGCGGCCAGCCGCCCGAGGCCGTACAGGCCGAGGTCACCGAGAACGATCCCGCTATAGAGCGCCGGCAAGGCCACCGCGACCGTCAGGCCGCCGGACTGCACCTCGATGCCCGTCAACACGGTCGCCGCATCCTCTAGGATGAAGGTGCCGAGAATGATCGTGGCAGCTTGGGCGAGCGGAGAGGCGCCTGCGGACTTGAGCAGGGCAGAAACCGAGAGGAAGACCATCCACGCTCACGCGCGCCGGCCAGCGGGCTGGAACCGGCCGGGCGCGATTGCAGACCGTGCCGCGGGCGCGAGGCGGAGCACGGCGGCACTTCCATTGCGAGCAGCGATAGCAGGCCTCCATGCCGCGTCAGACGTCGCGGACGCGAACAATGACGGAGGTGTCCAGGAAATGGTACACGTCGCGGCATCGCCGCGTTGAATATCGGCAGCCGCCAGCGCCGTCACGCGATTTCTGGACTGGGACGGGGCGCCGGGCCTGCCAATCGCCGCAGGCGCTTTCCGGCACGTAACAACGCCATGCATCCGGGCGACCCAGGGAGTAGGGTGGTGGACAACCGGACAGGACGTTGATGCAATGGCCGACGCCAAGAGGCTGAAGCGCGATGCCGCGCAGCCCGCCGCAGCGAGGACGGAAGGGAAGACAGCAGGGACGATGGTCCCGTTGCCGCCGCCCGGCCTCGAGGTGGCGGCGCCGCACGATGGCGTAGGTGCGGCGATGCCGGAGCCCGGGCCCGCGGCGATGCCGACGCCCGGGATCGGGTTGCCGACCGGACGCACGCTTCCGGCGACGAAGGCTGCTCCCGCCGACGCACGTCGCCGCAAGGCCAGGACGACGATCCGCCTCGCGGACCCGTTGGCCACCACGATCGGCACCAGGATCGACGCCAACGCGTTGATCTTCGACAGCGAGTGGTATCGCGCGGTGCATCCCGACGTGGCGGCCTCGAGAATTGACCCGGTCCGGCACTATTTCGACAACGGCGCCCGCGAAGGGCGCAACCCAAACCCGTATTTCGACACCAACTGGTATGCGACCAAATACCCGGATGTCGCAGCGGCCGGCCTCAACCCGTTCCTGCATTTCCTGCTGTACGGCGCCCACGAAGGCCGGTTGCCGGCGCCTGCCGTCCCGGCCCAGGCCGAGCCCACGGCCTGATCGCATCGTTCCCCCGGAAAACCCCGCCGGGCGCACACGTCATGGTTGTTACCGACTCGGCTTGTGTGGCAGGTCGGGCGGATGATACGGCGTCGGATCATGTTTGCGGCCGGGGCGGCTTCGGCCGCCACCCTGGCGATTGGCACGCCCGCCATCGCCACGGTGCCATCCTCCACCTACCAGCAGTTCCTGC
This sequence comes from uncultured Lichenicoccus sp., assembly GCA_963693035.2. GTDB lineage: Bacteria > Pseudomonadota > Alphaproteobacteria > Acetobacterales > Acetobacteraceae > Lichenicoccus. The sequence goes on along the minus strand of CAXMMQ010000010.1, from coordinate 78,768 downwards.
GCGGCATCGACGCGCAGGCGCGCGCACTCGGGATCGACGCCGAGATCCTGGACCAGGCGCTGCACCTCGACGAGCCGAACCCGAAGGTCCTGCAACTCGATCGACACCAGCCTGAATTCACCCTGACCTGGGCGCAGTACCGCGCCCGCGTGCTGAGCGACCGCAAGCTCCTGGCCGCGCGCGACGCCTACGAAGCCCGGCTGACGCTGCTGACCGCCCTGTGGCGACGCTACCAGGTCGATCCGCGCATCGTCGTTGGAATCTGGGGCCTGGAATCCGATTTCGGCGCCCGGATCGGCAGCTTCGGCATCGTCGACGCCCTGGCGACCCTCTCCTTCGACGGACGCCGCGCCGCCTTCTTCCGCGCCGAGCTGCTGAGCGCCCTGCGTATCCTGCAGCAGCGCGACATCACGGTCGGGCGGATGATCGGCAGCTATGCCGGCGCGATGGGCCAACCGCAATTCATGCCGAGCTCGTTCCTGCGCTTTGCTGTCGACTATGACGGCGACGGCCGCCGGGACATCTGGACCAGCGAGCCGGACACCCTGGCATCGATTGCGAACTACCTGCGCCAGGCCGGCTGGGTACCCGGTGCACCCTGGGGCCAGGTGGTTCGCCTGCCGCCCGGCCTCGAGACCACGATGCTGGGGCGCCAGCACCCACGCCCACTCGGCGAGTGGAACGCGCTCGGTGTGCGCCGTGCCGATGGCGGCCGCTTCTCGCGCGCCGACGTAGGTGGCGCCGTGCTGGCACCCGACGGCAGCGGCGGCGACGCCTTCATGGTGTACGCCAACTTCAACGCCATCCGGCGCTACAACCCCTCGGACTTCTACGGCCTCGCGGTCGGCCTGCTCGGATCCGCGCCAACGTGAGGCGAACGACAGCACCCGCCCTGCCGGGCACCCTGCTGCTGACCGTGCTGGGTCTCGGCGGCTGCCATCGACCGCCGCCACCAGGCCCGCCCGCGACCTATACGCTCGGTGCGCCGTGGCAGGGCATCGGCTGCTGGTTCTATCCGGCGGATGCCACCGCATACGACGCGACCGGCATCGCGGCCATCGATCCCGCCATGGGCCGTCCCCGGCTGACCGCGGACGGCGAAGCGTACGACCCGGACGCGCTCGCCGGCGCGCACCAGACCCTGCAGCTTCCGGTCATCGTGGATGTCGAGAATCTCGAGAACGGCCGTGTGATCGCGCTCCGGCTGGATGACCGCGGCCCGGCCCGGCCCGGCCGCCTGCTCTCGCTGACACCGCATGCGGCAGCCGAGCTTGGCATGGCGGGCCTGCCCGCGCGCGTGCGGGTGCAGCTCGACGCCGCGGCCAGTGCCCGGCTGCTGCAGCAGGTCCAGGGCGCGCCGGCGCCGGATGTCACCGCGGCGCCGCTCGCCGAGGTGTCCGAGCGGTCGCTGATGCCGGGTGCGCCCGATGAGCCGGAGAGCTTCGCCTCGACGAAGGCCGTGCCCGGGCCGCTCGAAGCTGTCAGCGCGACCGGAACCGCGAAGCTCACCGGCACGCTGCCCGACCGTCCAGCCGATCCGGGCCGGCTCTGGATCGATGCCGGACGTTTCAGCGGCCGTCGCTATGCGGCAAAGGTTGCTGTGAACGTCAACGGATTCGTCCGGCAGGAGGGGGTCGGGCGCTCGACGATCTACATGGTGCGCATCGGTCCGCTTCCCACCCTCGCGACGGCCGACGCGGCACTGGACCGGGCCCTCGCGGAGGGGGTAACCGGGGCACGTATTGTTGTGGAATAGGGACGACCATTGGCGACCAGGCGATTCCTGCTGACCGGTGGCGTTGCCACCCTCGCGACACTCGCGCCATTGCAGCCTGCGGTGGCGCGCCGCCACCCGCACCCCAAGCCGCAGGCGGCCGACACGTCCGACGAGGATGCTCAGGGCGACGGCACCGCGGTCGCGACCCCCGCGGCGACGCCGATCGGTCCGCTGGACACCGAGGCCCGCTGGGCCTTCATCATCGACGCGAATACCGGCTCGGTGCTGCTGCAGAAGGCCGACGACGAGCAGATGCCGCCGTCGTCGCTGACCAAGATGATGACCGCCTACCTGGTGTTCCAGGCCCTCGCGGATCGGCATCTGAAGCTCGACCAGACGCTGTCGGTCAGCGAGCGCGCCTGGCGCATGCAGGGCTCGAAGATGTTCGTGCCGCTGGGTGGCCAGATCAGCGTCGAGGACCTGATACGCGGCATGCTGATCCAGTCCGGCAACGATGCCTGCATCGTGCTGGCGGAGGGCATCGCCGGCTCCGAGGAGCAGTTCGTCGTGCTGATGAACCAGCAGGGCAAGCGGATGGGCCTGACCAACACGCAGTTCCGCAATGCGACCGGCTGGCCCGATCCGGACCACCACATGTCGGCCCGGGACATCGCGGCGCTGGCGCGCCATGTGATCCAGGACTTCCCGCAATACTATCATTATTTTTCAGAAAAAGACTACAAGTTCAACAACATCGCTCAGGGCAACCGGAACGTCCTGGTGGATAAGGGGCTCGCCGACGGGCTCAAGACCGGCCACACTGATGCCGGCGGCTTCGGCCTGTGCGCGAGTTCCGAGCGCGACGGGCGGCGCATCGTCATGGTGCTGAACGGCCTGCCATCGTCACGCGCGCGGGCCGAGGAAGGTGCACGGCTGCTCGGCTGGGCCTTCATCAATTTCGAGGACGTGAAGCTGTTCACCCGGTATGAGACCATCCAGTACGTATCGGTCTGGCTCGGGCGCCAGCCGGTGGTGCCGGCGGTCACCCGGGAGGATGTCGTGCTGACCCTGCCGCACGGCTGGCGCAGCCACGTCAGGATCCGGGTCGACTACGCCAGCCCGCTGCCGGCGCCGGTCGCAGCCGGGGCGCCTGTGGCGACCCTGACGCTGTCCGGAGCCGGGCCCACCGACCTGACCTATCCGCTGGTCGCCGCTATCGACGTACCGCGCCTCAGCCTGCCGAACCGCGCCATCGCGGTGATCGAGCACTCGATTGGCGGCGGATGATGGCCAGGATTGGATGAAACGATGAGCGGGCTGCTCGTCACCATCGAGGGCGGCGAGGGGGCAGGCAAGACCACGCAATCGGCCCTGCTTGCGTTGGCGCTGGAGCAGCAGGGTTGCAGCGTCCTGCGCACCCGTGAGCCGGGAGGGGCACCCGGCGCGGAGGCGCTTCGCGGCTTCCTGCTCGGCCGCGACCACGGGCTCAGCCTGCGTGCCGAGGCGATGGCGCATTTCGCGGCCCGCATCGACCACATCGATGGCACGATCAAGCCGGCGCTCGCGGCGGGGCGGCTGGTGCTGTGCGATCGGTACACCGACTCGACCTTGGCCTATCAAGGCTACGGCCTGGGTCGCGGTGCGCCGACGCTGCTCGATTTCATCGACCGCCTGACCGGCTTGCTGGACGTTCGCCCCGCCCTGACCCTGGTGCTGGATGTCGCACGCACGGAGGCAAGCCGCCGGATACGCCAGCGCGGACAGGACGACGACCGTTACGAGCGGCTCGACGACGCCTTCCACGAGCGGGTCGCCGCCGGCTACCGTACCATCGCGGCCGCGGACCCGGCGCGCTGCCGGCTGATCGCAGCTGGTGATGCGATCGAAGCTGTGCAGCACCGAATGCTCGCGGCGGTGCAGCCCCTGCTACAGGATGCAGCACTCCGGGCCGGGGCAGCCGCATCGCCCGGACCCGGATGAGCGCCGGCGCGCCGCGCGAGGCGACGGTGCTGTTCGGCCATGACGACGCGCTCGCCAGCTTCGAGCAAGCCTGGCGCGCCGGGCGCTTGCACCATGCATGGCTGATCAGCGGGCCGGCCGGGATCGGCAAGGCGACCCTGGCCTTCCGGCTCGCGCGCATCATCCTCGCCGGCGACGACCCCGAGGCCGCATCGCGCAGGGTCGCCGCCGCAACCCATCCGGACCTGCTGGTGGTCGAGCGCACCGCACCGGGCGCGAAAGGCAACGACGACCGGCCGAAGCGCCTGCGCCAGGAGATCGTGATCGAGGATACGGCCGCAGTCGGTGGCTTCCTGCACCGGACCGCGGCGATGGGCGGCTGGCGGGTGGTCATCGTCGACGGCCTGGACCTCGCCAACCGCCATGCGGCCAACGCCCTGCTACGGCTGATCGAGGAGCCGCCGGCCCGCACCGTGTTCCTGCTTATAACGAGTGCCGCCGGCCGGGTGCTGCCGACCCTGCGCAGCCGATGCCGGACGCTTCGACTGGCGCCACTCGATCCCGCGACGATGCGGCGCGCGCTCGACGCGCTGCTTCCCGACCTCGCTGGACATGAGCGGCAGGAACTGGTCGAGATGGCCAGGGGCGCCCCGGGACGCGCGGTGGCGCTGGCCGGCCAGGACGGCCTGGCGCTGTCCCGCCTGGCGCAGGAGGTGCTGGAACGCAGCCCACGCGCGGCCGGGACCTGGACGTATGAGCTCGCCGACAGCATCCTGCGGCGCGAGAACGGCTTCTCGACCTTCCTCGACTTGCTGTCGGAGCGCATCTCGGCAACCGTGCGGGCCGCCGAGCGTCGTCGGGTCGGGTCCGATGGCGTCGGAATTGCCTCCGGCAGCGCGGATCTCCTGGTCGAGGCCTGCAGCCAGCTTGCCCGGCTGCGCGCCGAGACCGAGGCGCTGAACCTGGATCATCGCCAGTCGCTGCTGACCGGCCTGGACCTTTTGAGCAGAATGGGCCCGTTGGGCAGAGCATGACCGAGCGATACACCATCACCACCCCGATCTATTACGTGAACGGCTCGCCGCATATCGGGCACGCCTACACCTCGATCGCAGCCGACGTGATGGCGCGGTGGAACCGGCTCGACGGCCGCGACGTGTTCTTCCTGACCGGCACCGACGAGCACGGCCAGAAGGTCGAGCAGGCCGCGCTCGCCGCCGGGCTGCCGACGCAGCTTTTCGCCGACAAGGTGGCGGCCGACTTCCGGGCGATGGCCGACGCGCTGCACGTCTCCTACGACGACTTCATACGTACTACCGAGCCGCGGCACCTGGCTGCCTGTGCCGCGCTGTGGCGGCGGATGCAGGAGGCCGGGCAGATCTATCTCGGCGCCTACGAGGGCTGGTACGCGCTGCGCGACGAGAGCTTCTACGGCGAGGACGAGCTGACGCTGCATCCCGACGGCCGCCGCACCGCGCCCAGCGGCGCCCCGGTCGAGCTGGTACGCGAACCGTCCTATTTCTTCCGGCTGTCGGAGTGGCAGGACCGGCTGCTGGCCTTGTACGAGGCCAACCCGGACTTCATCGGGCCGACGGCGCGTCGCAACGAGGTGATCAGCTTCGTGCGCCAGGGCCTCAAGGACCTGTCGATCAGCCGCACCAGCTTCTCCTGGGGCGTGCCGGTGCCGGACGATCCGGCGCACGTGATGTATGTCTGGTGCGACGCGCTGGTGAACTACATCACCGCCCTGGGCTACCCCGACACCGGCCCCGACAATTTCCGCTGGCACTACTGGCCGGCCGACCTGCACCTGGTCGGCAAGGAGATCGTCCGGTTCCACGCGGTGTTCTGGCCCGCCTTCCTGATGGCGGCCGGCCTCGAGCTGCCGCGGCGGGTCTTTTCGCACGGCTGGTGGACCATCGACGGCGAGAAGATGAGCAAGTCGATCGGCAACGTCGTCGAGCCACGGGCGCTGGCCGCGGAGTTCGGCGTTGATCCGGTGCGCTACTTCCTGCTGCGCGAGGTGCCGTTCGGCGGCGACGGCGATTTCAGCCGCAAGGCGCTGATCGGCAGGCTGAACATCGAGCTGGCCAACGATCTCGGCAATCTCGCCCAGCGCACGCTTTCCCTGGTGGCCCGCAACCTGGACGGCAGGCTGCCGGAGGCGCCATCGCAGGGGGGACTGCCGCCGCAGGAGGCCGACGCGGCGCTGCTGGCGCAGACCGTTGCCCTCCCCGGCCTGATGCGCGAGCAGATCCACCGCCAGGCACTGCACGAGGCGCTCGAGGAGGTCTGGCGCGTGGTGCGCGCCAGCAACGGCTATATCGACCGGCAGGCGCCCTGGGCGCTGAAGCGCACCGATCCACAACGCATGGCGGCGGTGCTGCGCGTCCTGGTCGATACGCTGCGCACGCTGGCGACCGTGCTCGCCCCTTTCATGCCGTCGAGCATGACGTCGCTGCTGGACCAGCTCGGCGTTCCCGCGAGCTCTCGCCAGCTTGCCGATCTCCCGGTCGCACTGCCGCCCGGCACGCAGTTGCCGCCGCCGGTGGGCATCTTTCCGCGCCATGTCGAGCCGGTTGCCGGATGAGCCTGCCAGGCCCGCCGCTCATCGACACCCACTGCCACCTCGACCGCTTCGAGACGAACGAGCTTCCAGACCTCCTGGACCGTGCAACCGCCGCCGGCGTCGCCGGCCTGGTGACGATCGGCACCCGCTTGTCCGAGGCGCTTCGCCAGATCGAACTCACCCGCCAATCGCGTCCGGGCCTGCCGGTCTGGTGCACGCTCGGCACCCATCCGGATCATGCGGGCGAGGAGGTCCTGCCGGAGCCGGAAGCGCTCGCGACGCTGAGCGGAACCGACGGCGTCATCGGCATCGGCGAATCGGGGCTCGACTACTTCCACGGCGCAGAGATGCGCACGGTACAACAACACAGCTTTCGGTTGCATCTTCGCACCGCCCGGGCGACCGGGCTGCCGCTGGTGATCCATGCCAGGGCCGCGGATGCCGACATGATCGCCATCCTGCGCGAGGAGCATGAAACCGGCGGCCCGTTTCCTTTCGTCCTGCACTGCTTCAGTTCCGGCGTGGAGCTTGCCCGATGCGGCATCGCGCTTGGCGGCTCGATCAGCTTCTCCGGCATCCTGACCTTTCCGAAGTCGCAGGCCTTGCGCGAGCTTGCCGCCGGACTGCCGGCGGAGCGCCTGTTGGTCGAGACCGACGCGCCCTTCCTGGCGCCGGTGCCCTGGCGCGGCCGACGCAACGAGCCGTCCTATGTCGGACACACCGCGGCGACACTGGCGACGGTGCGGGGCCTGGAGCCGGCGGCGCTCGCCGAGCTCACCACCGCCAACTTCCACCGGCTGTTCCGGCGGGCGCGGCCGGTCGCCGGTTCATGCGGGTCGTAATCCTGGGCTGCGGCGGCTCGGCGGGCGTGCCGATGCTCGGCGGCCCGGACGGGCATGGCGACTACGGCGCCTGCGACCCGGAGGAGCCACGCAACCGGCGCACCCGATCCTCGATCGTGATCGAGAGCGACGACGAACGCCGGGTGCTGGTCGATACCGGCCCCGAGATGCGCCAGCAACTGCTCGCCTGCGGCATCGGCCGTGTCGACGCCCTGTTCTATACCCATGCGCATGCCGACCATGTCGCCGGCCTCGATGACATACGCGGCCTGAACCGGATCGCCGGCCGGCCGCTCGACGTGTTCGGCACGGACGTCGTGCTCGCCGAGATCGAGGCGCGCTTTGCCTACGCCTTCCGGCCCTGGGCGCCGCCCGGCTTCTACCGGCCGGTGCTGGTGCCGCGCCCGGTGGCGCCCGGCAGCGTCGAGATTGAGGGCATGCGGATCACGCTGTTCGAGCAGGTGCACGGCCGCAGCATCACGCTCGGGCTGCGAATCGGCGACTTCGCCTATTCGACCGACGTGATGGCGCTCGATGAGCAGGCGCTGAGCGTCCTCGGCGGGATCGATACCTGGGTGGTCGGCTGCTTCCAACGCGCGTCGCACCCGGCGCACGCGCACCCGGCGCTGGTGGCGGATTGGGCCGCCCGGCTTCGCATCCGGCGTACGATCCTCACCCACATGGGCACCGACCTGGACTGGGCGTGGATGGCATCGAACTTGCAGCCTGGAGTTGAAGCGGCATTCGACGGAATGCAGATCCGGCTATGATCGCAAAGCCACGCCATGTCGCGACGACAAGGAATACGAGAAGTGAACGTGCAATTTAGTTGAATAGCGCTTGTGCACAGCGATAGCCTCGCAGATGCCACCGCCTGACACTTGGTCTTCCGGTGCAACTGTGAAGGAGCGTGCCCATCACAAGGCGCCAGACGACGCAATCTCTTCACGCTTTCGAGCGCTCGAGCGCGAAAGCAAGCCGTGAATTACGCATCCTGTTCAAGAACTCGACAGCGATGCGCTTCACAGGCGCGCCGGAACGTCGGCTTCCTGTGCCAGCGAGTCAAGAGCCGACCCTGGGGCCGCGAAACCCGGAAATCCTTCTACCTGCGGAGACCCGCTGATGGCGCCTCTGGACGACGTTTTTTCCCTCGCGACCTCGATGCGCGAGGAACGGCGCGAAACCGAGATGAGCCTTGCGCAATATCTCGAACTCTGCGCTGAGGATCCGTCCTGCTACGCCAGCGCCGCCGAACGCATGCTCAAGGCGATCGGCGAGCCGACCACCATCGACACCTCACGCGATGCCCGGCTCGGCCGCGTCTTCATGAACCGCACCATCCGGGTCTATCCGGCCTTCTCCGACTTCCACGGCATGGAGGAAACGGTCGAGCGGATCGTCGGCTTCTTCCGCCATGCGGCGCAGGGGTTGGAGGAGCGCAAGCAGATCCTCTACCTGCTCGGCCCGGTGGGCGGCGGCAAATCCTCGCTCGGCGAGCGGCTGAAGTCGCTGATGGAACGCGAGGCGATCTTCGTGCTCAAGGCCGGCACCCAGATCAGCCCGGTCTTCGAAAGCCCGCTCGGCCTGTTCGACGTCGACCGGATGGCGGACGGCCTGCAGCGGCGCTACGGCATTCCGCGCCGGGTGCTGACCGGCATTGCCAGCCCCTGGGCGCTGAAGCGGCTCGAGGAGTTCGACGGCGACCTGTCGCGCTTCAGGGTCGTCAAGCTGCACCCGTCGAAGCTGCGCCAGATCGCGATCGCCAAGACAGAGCCCGGCGACGACAACAACCAGGACGTCTCCGCCCTGGTCGGCAAGGTCGATATCCGGCAGCTCGAAAGCTTCAGCCAGAACGACCCCGACGCATACGGCTTCTCGGGTGGCCTGAACCGCGCCAACCAGGGGCTTCTCGAATTCGTCGAGATGTTCAAGGCGCCGATCAAGATGCTGCACCCGCTGCTCACCGCGACGCAGGAAGGCAACTATGTCGGCACCGAGAATATCGGCTCGATCCCGTTCACCGGGGTGATCCTGGCGCACTCGAACGAGGCCGAGTGGCAGACCTTCCGCAACAACCGCACCAACGAGGCCTTCCTCGACCGCGTCTGCGTGATCAAGGTGCCGTACTGCGTCCGCGTCACCGAGGAGACGCGCATCTACGAGAAGCTGATCAGCGGTTCCGCCCTGGGTGCGGCACCCTGCGCGCCCAATACGCTGGAGATGCTGGCCCGCTTTGCGGTGCTGTCGCGGCTGAAATCGCATCCGAATTCGACCCAGTTCGCCAAGATGCGTGTCTATGACGGCGAGAACATCCGCGAGACCGATCCCAAGGCCAAGACCATGCAGGAGTACCGCGACTCCGCCGGCGTCGACGAGGGCATGGAGGGGATCTCGACCCGGTTCGCCTTCAAGGTGCTGTCGGGGACATTCAACCACGACCCGACCGAAATCGCCGCCGACCCGGTGCATCTTATGTATGTGCTGGAGCAGGCGGTGCGCCGCGAGCAGTTCGCCGCTGAGGTGGAGGCGAACTACCTCGCCACCCTGAAATCCGAGCTCGCGGGACGCTACGCGGAGTTCGTCGGCAACGAGATCCAGAAGGCCTATCTGGAGAGCTACCACGACTATGGCCAGAATGTCTTCGACCGCTATCTCGACTATGCCGATGCCTGGATCGAGGATCTGGACTTCAAGGACCCCGACACCGGCCAGATGATGAGCCGCGACCTGCTGAATGCGGAACTCACCAAGATCGAAAAGCCCGCCGGCATTGCCAACCCGAAGGATTTCCGCAACGAGGTGGTGAAGTTCTCACTGCGCGCGCGGGCGCAGAATGGCGGCGCCAATCCGTCCTGGATCTCCTACGAAAAGGTGCGCGACGTCATCGAGAAGCGCATGTTCAGCCAACTCGAAGACCTGCTGCCGGTGATCAGCTTCGGCTCCAAAAAGGACGGCGAGAGCGAGAAGAAGCACGCGCAGTTCGTCGAGCGGATGATCACCCGCGGCTATACGGAGCGCCAGGTCCGGCGCCTGGTGGAGTGGTACATGCGCGTCAAGCAGTCAGCTTAAGATCAGGAATTCGCTTTTAAGTGGATATCATCGATCGTCGACCCAATCCGCATGGCAAGAATCTGGAGAACCGCCAGAGGGTTCTGAACAAGGCCCGCGATGCGGTGCAGCGCGCGGCGCGTGACGCCGTCGCCTCGGGCAAGCTGCGCGAGGTCGCCCATGGCAGCGCGATCTCGATCCCGTCGGATGCGTTGCACGAACCGAGCTTCCAGCGCGTGTTCACCGGCGGCGCCCGCGACTTGGTGCTGTCGGGCAACAAGGTGTTCTCGCGCGGCGACCGGATCCAGCGCCCGCCAAGCGGCAAGGGCGGCGGTGGCGGCGGGGCAGGGGAGGCCGGCGAGAGCGGCGGCGGCGAGGACAGCTTCCGCTTCGTGCTCACGCGGGACGAGTTCCTCGACCTGTTCTTTGACGATCTTGAATTGCCCGACCTGGTCAAGCGCGAGATCGCCACCACCGAGACCATGGCCAGCAGCCGGGCGGGGCTCGCCAGCGAAGGCTCGCCGTCGCAACTCGATCTCGGCCGCACTATGCGCTACTCGATGGCGCGCCGCATCGGCCTGCGCCGGCCGAAGACCGAGACCGTGCGCGACCTGGAGGCGCGCATCGCCCATCTTGAAGCAGCCCATCTTGAAGCACGGGGTCTCGACGGCGAGCATGAGGCGGCGGGTGAGGAACTGGCCGGGCTGAAGGCCGACCTCGCGTTGGCGCTGCGTCGGCTCAACCGCATCCCCTGGGTCGATCCGGTCGATCTGCGCTATCGCCGCTTCACCCAGACGCCGAAGCCTTCGACCCGCGCGGTGATGTTCTGCCTGATGGACGTATCGGGCTCGATGACCGAGCGCATGAAGGACCTCGCCAAGCAGTTCTTCCTGCTGCTGCACGTCTTCCTCGAGCGCCGGCACAAGCAGGTGGACGTGGTGTTCATCCGCCATGCGGAAGCGGCCGAGGAGGTGGACGAGGAGAAGTTCTTCACCGACCCGCGCACCGGCGGCACCATCGTGTCCTCGGCGCTGCACGAGATGATCAAGATACAGAAGCTGCGCTACCCGGTTTCGGCCTGGAACATCTACGTGGCGCAGGCATCCGACGGTGACAATTCCGCCTCCGACACGCCGAAATCCTGCCTGCTGCTGCAGGAGACCATCCTGCCGGCGGTGCAGTACTACGCCTATATCGAGATCGTCGGCTCGGGGGCGATCATCCGCGGCGAGACCGACCTCTGGCGCGGCTACAAGCGGGTGGCCGAAACCATGGACCAACTCGTCATGCGCCAGGTCGCCGAAAAGCGTGACATCTTTCCGGTCTTTCGCGATCTCTTCGCGCGAAGGGCGGAGGCGACGCCATGAACCATATCCCGGGCACGCCGATAGCAGGCAGCTCGCGTGGCTCCGAAGCGCCGGGCGGCCTGCTCTACCAGGGTGCGGACTGGAGCTTCGACACGCTGCGCCAGTGCTACGACGCGATCGAGCGTATCGCCGACAAGGAACTGCGTCTCGAGATCTATCCGAACCGCATCGAGGTGATTACCGCCGAGCAGATGCTCGACGTGTACACCTCCCATGGCATGCCGCTGATCTACAAGCACTGGTCGTTCGGCAAGCGCTTCGTGGGGCACGAGAACGCCTACCGGCGCGGCCTGATGGGCCTGGCCTACGAGGTGGTGATCAATTCCAGCCCGTGCATCAGCTACCTGATGGAGGAGAACAGCGCCACCATGCAGGCGCTGGTGATCGCGCATGCCGCCTTCGGGCATAACCATTTCTTCCGCAACAACCGCATCTTCCGGGAATGGACCGATCCCTCGGGCATCCTGGACTACCTCGAGTTCGCTCGTTCCTATATCGCGCGCTGCGAGGAACGCCACGGCATGCGCGCGGTGGAGCGCATCCTGGACGCCGCGCACGCGCTGCAGAACCAGGGCGTGCACCGGCATTCCGGCGCCAAGCTGATCGACCTCAAGGCGGAGCAGCAGCGCGACCGCGAGCGCCGCGAGCACGAGGAGCGCAGCTTCAACGACCTCTGGCGCACGTTGCCCACCGGCAAGCTGGTGGCGGCCTCCGACACCCAGAGCGAGCGCCGCCGCAGGCTCGGGCTGCCCGAGGAGAACCTGCTGTACTTCCTCGAGAAGCACGCTCCGAAGCTCGCACCGTGGGAGCGGGAGGTGATCCGCATCGTGCGGCTGATCGCCCAGTATTTCTACCCGCAGCCGCAGGCCAAGATGATGAACGAGGGTTGCGCCACCTGGGTGCATTCCGAGATCATGACGCGCCTGCACGAGCAGGGCCGCATTGACGATGCCGCCTATCTCGAGGTGATCCACTCCACCACCAACGTCATCACGCAGCCTGGCTTCGACAGCCCGGGTGGCGGCAGCTTCAACCCCTATGCGCTCGGCTACGCGATGATGACCGACATCGCCCGGGTCTGCACCGATCCGACCGCGGAAGACCGACGCTGGTTTCCGGACATCGCCGGCAACAACGACGCCATCGGCACCCTGAAGAACGCCTGGTCGGAATATCGCGACGAGAGCTTCATCCAGCAATTCCTGTCGCCCGCAGTGATGCGCCGGTTCCGCATGTTCCGCCTGCTCGACGACGTCTCCAAGCCGTATCTGCTGGTCGACGACATCCACGACGAGGCCGGCTACCGCGAGATCAGGCGGGCGCTGGCGCGCAGCTACGACCCGAGCCACTTCTATGCCGACATCGAGATCGTCGATCTCGACCTGGCCGGGGATCGCTGCCTGCGCCTGGAGCACCGAACCCACGCCGGCCAACTGCTCGCCGAGCAGGACGCCCGCGCGTCGCTGCGGCATCTTGCCGAACTCTGGGGCTACGAGGTCAAGCTGATCGAGCTCGACCCGCAGACCGACACCGTGCTCGCCACCCACAGCGCGGCGCCGCTGCGGGTGAGTTGAACCGGCCGCACGCTCTCGACCGGCTGGGCCGCGCCGCCTGGCTGACACCGCAGCGCGCGCGTGCCTGGTCGCTGGTCCTGACCACGATCAGTGCGCTCGCCGTCGCCGGCTACGCCCTGACCCTGCATGGCGGACTGGATCCGCTTGGCAAGCCGGTCGGGACGGACTTCGTCAGCTTCTGGACTGCGGCTCGATTGGCGCTGCAGGGCCATCCCAGCAGCGCCTACGACCCCGCGCTGCACGCGATGGCGCAACGGGCGCTGTTTCCGCACGCCGCACCCGGCTACTTCGCGTTCTTCTATCCGCCGACCTTCCTGCTGCTTTGCCTGCCACTGGCACTGCTGCCTTACTCGGCCTCGCTGGCGGCATGGCTGCTGACCAGCTTCCTGGCGTGCTACGCGAGCCTGCGCCGGTTGCTGCCGGCAGGGTGGGCAATGCTGCCGATCGCAGGCTTTCCCGGGGTTCTGGTCAATGCGGGGCATGGCCAGAACGGTTTTGCCACCGCGGCGTGCTTCGGATGGAGCGTGGTCCTCGCACGCGAGCGCCCATTCCTGGCCGGCCTGCCGCTCGGCCTGCTGGTGATCAAGCCGCATCTGCTTGTGCTGGCGCCGGTGATGCTGGCGGTCGCCGGCCGGTGGCGCACGATCGCGGGGGCCGCTGTCTCGGGCGCGGCACTGGTTGCCGTCTCCTGGCTGGTGCTCGGCCGCAGCGCCTGGAGTGGCTTCCTGCAGAACTCGGCCCTGGCCCGCGCCACCCTCGAGCAGGGCCTGGTGCAGCCCTGGAAGATGCAGAGCGTGTTCGCGGCGGCGCGTCTGCTGCATGCGGGCGATGGTCTCGCATTTGCCCTGCAGGCCCTGGTCGCGGCGGTGGTCTGCCTGCAGGCGGTGCGGATCGGCTGGCGCAGGACGGGCCTGTCGGGCGAGTTGGCCTTGCTCGTGGTGGCGACGACCCTGTGCACGCCGTTCCTCCTCGACTATGACCTGATGATCCTTGCGGTGCCGATCGCCTGGGTCGCGGCGCAGGCGCAGCGCGATGGCTGGCGCGACTGGGAGAAGCTGGTTCTGCTGCTGGCCTACGCGTTGCCGCTCGCCGCGCGCCCGATCGCCATGGCGCTCGGACTGCCGGTGGCGCCGCTGGTGATCGCCGGCCTGATGCTGGTCATGATCCGGCGACTATCGAAGCCAAACGAGTTGGCATAATATCCATTATACGGCAATTGGATCCCGATGGACGAGGAACACCAGACCAGGCGGCTGCTCGACATCATGGCCGCGCTGCGCGACCCGGTGACCGGATGCCCCTGGGACCGGCAGCAGGATTTCAGCAGCATCGCGCCGTACACGATCGAGGAAGCTTACGAGGTCGTGGACGCCATCGCCCGCGACGATCTCGTGGCGCTGCCGGACGAGCTCGGCGACCTGCTGCTGCAGGTCGTCTATCACGCGCGCCTGGCCGAGGAGCGCGGCCTGTTCGACTATGCGGACGTGGCGCGGTCGATCGCCGACAAGATGGTGCGCCGGCATCCGCATGTGTTCAGCGACGCGACCGTGGCACCGGGCTTCTGGGAGGCCGGCAAGGCCGAGGAGCGGCGCCGGCTTCAGGCCCACGGCGCCCTGGCTGGAGTGGCGGCCACGCTCCCTGCCCTCGTGCGCGCCGGCAAGCTGAGCGCGCGCGCCGCCCGGGTCGGCTTTGACTGGCCGGATGCGCCGCGCATCCTCGACAAGCTCGACGAGGAGGTTGCGGAGTTGCGAGCCGAGCTGCCGGAGCGCCACCCCGCCAGGCTCGCCGACGAACTCGGCGATGTCCTGTTCACCGTGGCCAACCTCGCCCGCAAGCTCGGCCTGGACCCGGAAGCCTGCCTGCGCCAGGCCAATGCCAAGTTCAGCCGCCGGTTCGAGGCGATGGAGCAGGCGGCGGAAACCGCCGGATCATCCTTCGCGGAACTGGATCTCGACGCGATGGAGCAGCTCTGGCGCGACGTGAAGCGCCAGGAAAAGCGCTGAGCCGCCCGAGCGCTGGCCGACGATGCCCTTCGCGGGATCGTCATGACCCGTGTCCGCGAACGGCTGGACAACTGACCTGATCCGGGCATCGTGCTGCCAAGACACTTCGGCCGGCAAGTCGGCGCAATCGGCCGTGAGAGCCGCCCCTCGATCGGGAGATGGGGAATGACCAGTGGGGTCGCTGGCCTGGGCGGCAAAGCTGCTCTTGAGCAAGAGCGTGACGACGCCGCTGCCCGCGAGGCGATCAGGGCCCTGCTGCCGATGATGATCGGCATCTCCCTGCTTTCCTATCTCGACCGCACCAACGTCGCACTCGCCAAGCCTGCCTTCCTGCCGGAGGCGCCAAACCGGCGCTGGTCGCTCGACTTCGTCTTTGATGCTCTCAACGGCGGCCGCCGGTCCCGTGTGCTGGCGGTGGTGGACGACTTCACCCGTGAGTGCCTCGCCCTGGTGGTCGATACGTCGCTGTCCGGTCTGCGGGTCGAGCGTGAGCTGGACCGGATCAGCGAGCTCCGTGGGCGCCCGGCGATGATCGTCAGCGACAAGGGCACCGAGTTGACGTCGCACGCGATCCTGCAGTGGCAGGAGGAGCGCGGCGTGCTGTGGCACTACATCGCGCCCGGCAAGCCGCAGCAGAACGGGTTCGTGGAGAGCTTCAACGGTCGGTTCAGGGACGAGTGCCTGAACGAGCACCTGTTCAGAAGCCCGGCTGCGGCACGTCGCATCATCGAGGCATGGAGGATCGACTACAACCACACCCGCCCGCTTATGAGCCTCAACGGGCTCACCCCAGCAGCCTTTGCAACCCGCCGCGAGCAGCGGAATACAGAAACAGGATTCTGCTTATCAACGAGGATACGTCGGGGGCAGCGTCATAGAGCCCCCGGAGGGATACGCTGGAGGTCGACGTGAGCGGCGAGATCGCGGCCAGTCTGGCGCCGGGCATGGCGGATGCAGGAGACGCAAGGAAGCCGGCCCAAGTGGCCGGCGTTCGTGATGCGTTCGCGTGTTCGTTGAAAGTGGTTGCGGGGACAGGATTTGAACCTGTGACCTTCAGGTTATGAGCCTGACGAGCTACCGGGCTGCTCCACCCCGCGGTATTGAGGCTGTCGGTTGACGGCCTCTGCGTGTGTGTGTGTGGTGTGTATGGGGTTGGTTTGGAAGACCTGGCGGCGACCGACTTTCCCGCATCTTGGGATGCAGTATCATGGGCGCTGGGGGTTTTCACGGCCGAGTTCGGGATGGGATCGGGTGGATCATTCCCCGCCATGGCCACCAGGTCGTCCGAGCCAACCTTGGGTGGGGTTCGGGCGAGTGTGATGTGGGTTTGGTGCGCGGTGTGGTGTGATGTGGATGACTGCTGTGCGTGTGGTGGTGTGTTGTTGTTTTGAGCCTATTGGGCGATTAGGACCAGTTAGCTGAGTGCATTACTGCACGTATACATCTGGCCTATCGACGTGATGGTCTATCACGGCCCTCTGGGAGACCTGGTTTTGAGGTAAGTTTCTCGCTTAGATGCTTTCAGCGATTATCTTGTCCGCACGTAGCTACCCGGCGGTGCCGCTGGCGCGACAACCGGTGCACCAGAGGTGCGTTCATCCCGGTCCTCTCGTACTAGGGACAAATCCTCTCAAGTCTCCAACACCCACGGCAGATAGGGACCGAACTGTCTCACGACGTTCTAAACCCAGCTCACGTACCACTTTAATCGGCGAACAGCCGAACCCTTGGGACCTGCTCCAGCCCCAGGATGTGATGAGCCGACATCGAGGTGCCAAACCTCCCCGTCGATGTGGACTCTTGGGGGAGATCAGCCTGTTATCCCTAGAGTACCTTTTATCCGTTGAGCGATGGCCCTTCCACGCGGGACCACCGGATCACTATGGCCGACTTTCGTCTCTGCTCGAGCTGTCGCTCTCGCAGTCAGGCGGGCTTATGCCATTGCACTCAGCAGCCGATGTCCGACCGGCCTGAGCCCACCATCGCGCGCCTCCGTTACACTTTGGGAGGCGACCGCCCCAGTCAAACTGCCCACCATGCAGGGTCCCGGTCCGGGCTGACCGGACGCGGTTAGACATCAGAAAAATTCAGGGTGGTATTTCAAGGATGGCTCCACCTGAGCTAGCGCCCCGGCTTCGATGCCTCCCACCTATCCTACACAGCATTTTCCTGATGCCACTGCAAAGCTGCAGTAAAGGTTCATAGGGTCTTTCCGTCTGACCGCGGGTACCCCGCATCTTCACGGGGAATTCAATTTCGCTGAGCCGATACTGGAGACAGCGGGGAAGTCGTTACGCCATTCGTGCAGGTCGGAACTTACCCGACAAGGAATTTCGCTACCTTAGGACCGTTATAGTTACGGCCGCCGTTTACCGGGGCTTCAATTCAGTGCTTGCACACCTCCTCTTAACCTTCCGGCACCGGGCAGGCGTCAGACCCTATACGTCGTCTTTCGACTTCGCAGAGCCCTGTGTTTTTACTAAACAGTCGCTACCCCCTGGTCTGTGCCACCCAGCCATGGTTGCCCACGACTGGGTCTCGCTTATCCCGAAGTTACGCGAGCAATTTGCCTAGTTCCTTCAGCATCGTTCTCTCAAGCGCCTTGGTATGCTCTACCAGTCCACCTGTGTCGGTTTAGGGTACGGTCTGTATGCCAGAGCTATTTCCCGGAATGCTCAAAAAGCCGGATCAATCCGATAAGACCCGACAACATCTCGCATTCGTCACTTCTGGCAGGCTGAGGAATATTCACCTCATTCCCATCGACTACGGCTTTCGCCCTCGCCTTAGGAGCCGGCTCACCCTGCGCGGATTAACCTTGCGCAGGAACCCTTGGACTTTCGGCGACAGTGTTTCTCGCACTGTTTGTCGCTACTCATGTCAGCATTCGCACTTCCGATATCTCCAGAGAGGATCACCCCATCTCCTTCACAGACCTACGGAACGCTCCGCTACCGCGTATGCTCGCGCATACACCCACAGCTTCGGCACGTGGCTTGAGCCCCGTTACATCTTCGGCGCAGGGTTTCTAATAGACCAGTGAGCTATTACGCTTTCTTTAAAGGATGGCTGCTTCTAAGCCAACCTCCTGGTTGTTTTGGAATCCCCACATCCTTTCCCACTTAGCCACGATTTGGGGGCCTTAGCTGGTGGTCTGGGCTGTTTCCCTCTCGACGATGGACCTTAGCACCCACCGTCTGTCTGCCAGGCTATATTTCCGGGTATTCGGAGTTTGGTTAGGTTTGGTAAGGCTTTGGGCCCCCCTAGCCCATCCAGTGCTCTACCCCCCGGGATAAACACCTGACGATCTACCTCAATAGATTTCGCGGAGAACCAGCTATCTCCGAGTTTGATTGGCCTTTCACCCCTAGCCACAGCTCATCCCCGACTTTTTCAACAGGCGTGGGTTCGGCCCTCCAGTGCGTGTTACCGCACCTTCAGCCTGGCCATGGCTAGATCACTCGGTTTCGGGTCTTCTGCCAGCAACTGACGGGCCCCCATTTGGCAAGCCAAATGGGAACCTCTACGCCCTGTTCAGACTCGCTTTCGCTGCGCCTACACCTACCGGCTTAAGCTCGCTGCAAACAGAAACTCGCTGACCCATTATACAAAAGGTACGCCGTCACCCCATCAGAGGCTCCGACTGCTTGTAGGCATCCGGTTTCAGGTCTATTTCACTCCCCTCGTCG
>CAXMMQ010000010.1:0-55000 GCA_963693035.2 uncultured Lichenicoccus sp. | reverse complement strand
CGGTCAGCGTTGACAACCTATCGGCTTTACCCGGATCGTCAAACCGGGCTGCCAATCAGCACAGACTCCGGTCGCCCGGCACGCGCGCGTACCCCATCTGCGTCTGCCGCCAGGAGAACCGCAGCGGTGCATCCCCAGATCCAGGCGCCAGAGGAGCAGCCGGCCGTCAAGCGGCAGCAGATCATCGCCGGCGCCGAGACGGTATTCACGGAGTGCGGCTACGAGGGCGCCAGCATGTCGCGGATCGCCGTGCAGGCGAGCGTGTCCAAGGGCACCCTCTACAACTATTTCGAAAGCAAGTCGGCACTGTTCGCGGCCTTCGTCGAGCAAAAGGCGTCCCAGACCCTGGCGACGATCTTCCAGATCGCCCAGGAGGAGAGCGACCTCGCCATCACGCTGCACGGCATCGGCCTGCGCATGATGGAAATGATCCTCTCGACCGGCAACCTGATGCTGTATAGAATCATCATCTCGGAGGCCGGTAAATTCCCTCATCTGGCAGAGATCTTCTACGAGGCCGGCCCGCGTCGGGCGATCCGCTTCATGGAATCCTGGCTGGCCCGCCGCATCGAGGCCGGCCTGCTCGAGGTGCCAGACACCACCATCGCAGCCGAGCAGTTCTTCGCCCTGTGCCAGACCCGCATCACCATGCAGCGCCGCCTGCAACTCACCCAGACCACCTCGCCGGAGGAGATCGACCAGGTCGTGCAGGCAGCGGTGCGCCTGTTCCTGAAGGCCTACGGCGCCGATCCTCTTGCGCCAGCTCCGGCGAGAAGCTAGGTAGCGCGCCACCTCCACGGACGAAGCTGCTGTAGCTCAGTGGTAGAGCACTCCCTTGGTAAGGGAGAGGTCCAGGGTTCGAGTCCCTGCAGCAGCACCAAGCACTTAGCCGATTTCATACACGGTTTATCCACAGGATTAACGGACCGATTGCTCCGTTTATTGCTTCGAGAGCCGGTTCAGGCCTGAAGCCCCTGCCCCGCGACCGCCACCAGGACACGCCGCTGCCTACAATTCGCAGCACCCACGAGAGCGGCCATAGCGTGCTGGTCCGGTGCAGCCGCTGCGACCGGGCGACGCCGCTGGACCTTCGCGGCCGGGCGCGGCGAACTGGCGCTGATCGAGCTGCCGATGCGCTGCGCCTGCGGCAGCCGCGAGCGGACCATCACCGTGATGGCGGGGCGCGCGTATCACGATCCGGCCAGGCCGTCATATAGAACTGCGGAGGTGGACCGTAAGCAAAGCGCCGGCCGACTAGTGCCCCAGACGCGGCGAGACGCGGAGCCATGAGACCCTGCGGGATCTGCTGCACAAGCGTGCGCGAGTTCATGGACATCGGTTCTTGACCGTCACGCGCATTCGAGACGTGATGGTTCCATGCTGTCCGAGTGCGAGAGCGTCCACGGCGGTCATCTACTCGTGGCCGAAGATCCGCCCATTCGGGAAGCCGATAACGTCAGCTTCTACCCGGGCACCCGGGGTGCGACAGAGCTGTTCCACAGCAACGGGCGCGCTGTTCCCGAGGCGGTCATCTATATGGGGCTCGACGGGCCGAACGCGCCGCAGGGCGTCCTGCAGCGTCTGCCGGAACCACTCGCCGACGCGCCCCGCGGCTTCGACTACATCTTTGCCGGCTCTTTGCAAGAGCACCACTACGGGCATTTTCTGCTCGACGGCTTGCCACGGTTCTGGTCTCTGCCGCTCGTCGTCGGCGAGACAACACGGTTCGTCTATAGCGGCCCATCCTCACCCGAGGACCTGTTCCGGGTGCCCTATGTGGCGGCAATCTACGGCGCGCTTGGGCTCCGTCCCGAGCAGTTCGTGAGGTTCCCGGAGGGCGCCCGCTTCGAGCGCATCACAGTTCCGGCGCTGAGCTTCGAGGAAAATAACCTTGGCCACCTCGCCTATGCCCGCCTCTGCCATCGCGTCGGTCACGGCCTGACCAAGAACCAGCCGCCAGTCGCCCCGGATCGGCGCCCGCTCTACCTGTCGAAACACAAGGTCGCGCGTGGCGTGTCCCGCGTGGTGAACGAGGCCGAGCTGGTAGACGAGCTCATCCGCCTGGGCGCCGATGTCGTCTGCCCCGAGACCTTGACACTGGCTGCGCAGGTGCGGCTATGGCGAGACCGGACGGTGATCTATGGCATCGGCGGCTCGGCCTTCCATACGGCGATCTTTGTGCCGAGATCCCGCGCTATCATCCTCGACCATGGATCGAAAGTCTGGTCGAACCAGCTGATCCTCGACTGGCTGAACCAGGGCGACGTCGACCATTGTTACGCCCCATCTGGGATGACGAACAAAGGCCGGGATGGCGCCTTTCACAACAACTTCGTTCTCGCCGATCCCATCGGTGTGGCACGAGCGCTGCTCGATCGCGCTCTCATGGCGTGCGAGGCTTAGACCGCCCGCAGCCCCTCCACCCCGGCATGCAACGGCACCATCATCCGAGGTGCTCACGCTACACGCTGCCCTGCGTTGGGCCGCGCGGCAGAAGTGGATCAGCCACGAGCCCTACGTCCCTGCCCCGCCGCAGCCGAAGCCACGGGACCGGTGGCTCACCCGCGACGAATACGACCCGCTGCTCGACGCCGCCCAGGCCCTGCACGTGCGGCTTTTGATCGAGCTCGCACTGCACACCGGCGCCCGGCGTGGCGCCCTGCTGGATCTGACCTGGAGCCAGGTGGACTTCGAGACCGGCCTGATCGACCTTGGCGACGGCGTGGGGAAGAAGGAGCGGGCCATCATTCCGATGAACCCCGACCTGCTCGCCGCCATGCGCCGCGGCCGCTAGGCAGCAACCTGCCCCTACGTGATCGAGCATGCCGGCCGGCAAGTCGCCAGCGTCACGAACGGGTTCAGGGCTGCCGTGCGCCGTGCCGGACTGCAGAAGGTGACGGCCATACCCTGCGCCATACCAGCGCCACCTGGATGGCAATGGCCGGCGTGCCGATGCGCGAGATCTCGCTCTACTTGGGCCACACCGACGAGGCCACCACCGGCGAAATCTACGCGCACCACAACCCCGAGTATTTGCGCCGTGCCTCGGCCGCTTTGGTCAAGATACGCTCTTGACGGAAGGTAGCGGTGCTGTTCCGAAACTACGCGAAAACTGTTCCGGATAAACGGAGCAATTGCTCTGTTAGTGGCTGTTACAGATGTGGATGACGGCAAAAACTGGTCTACAGCCTAGTGATTGACCAACGTGCTAACCTGGGGTCTCAGTTTTAGTAAGGGAGAGGTCCAGGGTTCGAGTCCCTGCAGCAGCACCAGAGCGTCAGAGCCGCTCCGCCGTCGGGACCTGATCCTGGCTGGCAGCGCCGATGGAGAACGGGTCCTTGATGTAGGTCGTCGCGTGAACGGCAGCCACGGCGAGCCGCCGGATCCGCGCCATCGCCTCGTCGCCGGACTCGTTTGCCAGGCAGTCGTCCGCAATGCGACGCATCGCCTCCTGCAGCGTGGCGACACGATCCTTGTCCGTCAGCGCATAGCCGCCGAGGAGTTGGACCAACTCCCGATGCATGTCCATTGCTGTCGGCATCGTAGCCTCCCCTCGCCGAAGCAGTATGCCACAGCATTCCATCTTCGCCACCGGGGACCACTTGATCAGGCCGGCACAACTGAAGCGCCGCGGCGCCCCGCGATGCTTGATCCCGGCCCGTCCGCTCGCCTACTCCAGGCCATGCGCGCCGCACACCTTCCACCGGGGAGCACAACCCCGATCAGGACCTGCCTTCTGGCCCGGGGCAGAGGGCGGTGAGCGAGCCGCCGGAGACGCCGGCCCGTGGGGTGACCGAGACGGTCCGACGCGAAGAAAGGCAGGCGGCGGCATTGCGCGAGAACCTGCGCCGCCGCAAACAGCAGGGCCGGCTGCGCAGCGCCAACGACGGCAAGTCAGCCGCACAGCCACCGGATGCGACCGGCAACCCCGGGCCAGATGATCCCGATCGCTGAATGCCTCCGGCGTTAGGTTGCGGAACCGCCGTGCCCGCGTCTAGGGATGCACGGACCCGCGCCCGAGGCGCTCTCAGAACCCGCAAGGAATTCAGGCCGATGCCGGTTATGCCCGATAGCTGGATCCGGCGGATGGCCACCGAGCACGCGATGATCGAGCCGTTCGTGGAGACCCAGCGGCGGGCCGGCGTGATCAGCTACGGCCTCTCCTCGTACGGTTACGACGCGCGCGTCTCGGACCAGTTCAAGATCTTCACCAATGTCGACAGCGCCATCATAGATCCGAAGGACTTCCGGCCGGACAGCTTCGTCGATCGCACCACCCCGGTCTGCATCATCCCGCCGAACAGCTTCGCGCTGGCGCATACCATCGAGTATTTCCGCGTCCCGCGCGACGTGCTCGTGGTCTGCCTCGGCAAGTCGACCTATGCGCGCTGCGGGATCATCGTCAACGTGACCCCGCTGGAACCGGAGTGGGAAGGCCAGGTCACCATCGAGATCAGCAACACCACGCCGCTGCCGGCCCGCATCTATGCCAATGAAGGCATCTGTCAGTTTCTCTTCCTGCAGGGTGCCGGTCCATGCGAGGTCAGTTACGCCGATCGAAACGGCAAGTACATGCGGCAGCGCGGTGTCGCAATTCCCAGACTCTGAGCGACCCTGCTCTGACCGACCCTGACTTCGGCTGATCCAGACCATGAAGAGAGCCTGATGGACCGTTTCCTGATACGCGGCGGCCGCCCGCTGCATGGCGCCATACGCATCGGCGGCGCGAAGAACGCGGCGCTGCCGTTGCTGACCGCGGGGCTGCTGACCAGTGAGCGGCTGGTGCTGAGCAACGTGCCGCGCATTGCCGACATCGCGACCATGGCCGAGCTGCTGCGGCAGCATGGCGTCGCGGTCGAGGATGCCGGCGGCGACAGCTTCAGCCTGTCGATCGGCGGCGAGATCACCTCGACAGAAGCGCCGTACGAAATCGTCTCCAAGATGCGCGCCTCCATCCTGGTGCTCGGTCCGCTGCTCGCCCGCTGCGGCGAGGCACGCGTCTCGCTGCCCGGCGGCTGCGCGATCGGCACCAGGCCGGTCGACCTGCACCTCAAGGGCCTCGAGGCGCTCGGCGCCGAGATCCGGCTCGAAGGCGGCTATGTCGATGCGCGCGCTCCAGACGGGCTACGCGGCGCCCGCATCGTCCTGCCGTTCGCCTCGGTCGGCGCCACCGAGAACCTGCTGATGGCCGCCAGCATCGCCGACGGCCGCACCGAGATCGTCAACGCCGCGCGCGAGCCCGAGATCGGCGATCTCGTCGCCTGCCTGGTCGCCATGGGGGCGAAGATCGAGGGCGCCGGCACCGACAAACTCACCATCGATGGCGTCCGCCGGCTGCATGGCGCCACCCACGCGATCCTGCCCGACCGGATCGAGTGCAGTACCTATGCCTGTGCCGTCGGCATCACCGGCGGCGACGTGCGTCTGCAGGGTAGCCAGATCGAGCATCTCGGCGCGGTGGTGCGTGCGCTCGAGGAGGCCGGCGTGACGGTGACGCAGGAAGCCGGCTCCCTGCATGTGCGCCGGACCGGCGGCCTGCGTGGCGTCGACGTCATGACCGAGCCGTATCCCGGGTTCCCGACCGACATGCAGGCGCAGTTCATGGCCCTGCTCTCGGTCGCCGACGGCGCCTCGATGGTCACCGAGACGATCTTCGAGAACCGGTTCATGCATGTCCCGGAACTCAACCGGATGGGTGCGCGCATCAACGTGCATGGCGCCTCGGCGATCATACGCGGCGTGCCGTCGCTCTCGGGCGCACCGGTGATGGCCACCGACCTGCGCGCCTCGTTCTCGTTGATCCTGGCAGCCCTGGCGGCGACCGGGGAGACCGTGCTCAGCCGGATCTATCATCTTGACCGTGGCTACGAGGCGGTCGAACACAAGCTGACCGGCTGCGGCGCCCTGATCGAGCGCGTCAGCGAGTAGGACGGCGCCGGGGTCCCGGCGGCAGGCGCCCGCCGTTCGTCTGGCCGGCCCCGCGCAACGCGCTCTTCCGGCCGCAGGCCTGCGATGCTAGTGCCACCGGCATCGTCCCCATGCCGGACCCGGCAGCAGATCCGGAACCACCATGACCGCGCTTACACCCGCCGCCGTTCTGGTCCCGCAGGCGACCTTCGAGGATGATAGGCCGCTGGTGCTGGCGCTGCCGAAGGGACGCATCCTGAAGGACGCCGCCCGGCTGCTGGCCGCGGCCGGCATCATTCCCGCCGCCGACTGCCTCGACGAGGACAGCCGGCGCCTGCGCTTCGAGACCGACGATGCCAGGCTCGACGTGATCCGGGTGCGGCCCTTCGACGTCGCCACCTTCGTCGCCTTCGGAGCCGCCCAGATCGGCATCTGCGGCGCCGACGTGCTGATGGAATTCGATTATTCCGAGATCTACGCCCCGCTCGACCTCGGCATCGGCGCCTGCCGCGTCAGCGTGGCGGAGCCGGAGGCACTGGCTGCGACCGACGATCCGCAGCGCTGGTCGCAGGTCCGCGTCGCCACCAAATACCCCAACATCGCCCGCCGCCATTTCGCACGACGCGGCATCCACGCCGACATCGTCCACCTGAACGGCGCGATGGAGCTGGCACCCGGGCTTGGCATCTCGCGCCTGATTGTCGACCTGGTGCAGACCGGCTCGACGCTGGCCGCGAACGGATTGCGCGAGACCGAGGTGATCGCCGAAGTGACCAGCCGCCTGATCGTCAACCGGACGGCCTTGAAGACCCAGCCGGAGGCGATCGGCGCCCTGATCGCGCGGTTCCGCTCAGCCCTCGCCGCGCCATGAACCGGCTGGAAACGAGCACTGCCGGCTTCGCCCACGGCTTCGACGCCCTGCTCGCCGCACGCGAGGTCGGCTCCGAACCGGTCGAGGCTCCGGTCGCGTCCATCATCGCCGCCGTGCGTCGCGAGGGCGATGCGGCGCTCTGCGACTACACCAGCCGCTACGACCGCTTCACCCTGACCCCGGATCGCTTGCGCGTCACCGCCGCCGAAATCGAGCAGGCCTGCCATTCGGTGGCGCCGGCCCTGCTCGCCGCACTCGACCTCGCTGCAACCCGCATCGAGGCGTTCCACCGCCTGCAGATGCCGCACGACCTGCGCCACGCCGATGCCGCCGGCCTGGTTCTCGGCCTGCGCTGGACCCCGCTCGACCGGGTCGGGATCTACGTCCCGGGCGGCAAGGCGGCCTACCCCTCCTCGGTGCTGATGAACGCGCTGCCCGCGCATGTCGCCGGCGTCGGCAGCATCGCCATGTGCGTGCCGACCCCTGGCGACGTGCTCAATCCGCTGGTGCTCGCCGCGGCCCGGCGCGCCGGGGTGAGCGAGATCTACCGGATCGGCGGCGCGCAGGCGGTCGCCGCCCTCGCCTACGGTACCGCAACGATCGCGCCGGTCGACCGCATCGTCGGACCCGGCAACGCCTACGTCGCGGAGGCCAAGCGCCAGGTGTTCGGCCATGTCGGCATCGACAGCGTCGCCGGTCCCTCCGAGGTCGTCATCGTCGCCGACGGCGCCAATGATCCGGAGCATGTGGCACTCGACCTGCTGGCCCAGGCCGAGCATGACGAGATGGCGCAGTCGATTCTGATCACTGACAGCGTGGCGCTGGCCGATGCGGTCGCAGCCGCGGTGCAGCGCATCCTGCCGAGCCTGCCGCGCAGCGCGATCGCGGGTGCAAGCTGGCGCGACCACGGCGCCATCATCCTGGTCGACGCGCTGCGGGAGGCGGCCGGGCTCGTCAACCGCCTCGCCCCCGAGCACCTGCAACTGATGCTGGCGGACCCCGCGCCGCTGTTCGCCGCCATCCGCCATGCCGGTGCGATCTTCATCGGCCGCGACTGCCCGGAAGCGATCGGCGACTATGTCGGTGGCCCGAACCATGTGCTGCCGACCAGCGGCGCCGCCCGCTACGCCTCGGGACTGTCGGTGCATGACTTCCTCAAGCGCACGACCTGGATCGAGTCTGGGGCAGCATCCCTGCAGGTGATCGGCCCGGCGGCGGTGACGCTGGCCACGGCGGAAGGCCTGCACGCGCACGCACGGAGCGTTGCTGCACGGCTGCCGCCGCCCGAGGCCTGACCACCCTGGCTTGCCCAAACTGGCTTGACCGCCCGGCTTGACCGCCTGGCTTGACCGAACGTGCTGCAATCATCATGTTCCCGCCCCACACAAGCCCCGGGCAAATCCCACGCAAACCTGGCGAGCCGTCTGCCTGTTCCGGTCCGGAACAGGCCCGGCAGGCCTGGACAGGAGGTCGTATTGACCGATGGACCGATAGAAGGACGCGATGTCTAAAGAAGACATGATCGAATTCAGCGGCACCGTTCTGGAGCTGCTGCCGAACGCCATGTTCAAGGTCAAGCTCGACAACGAGCACCTGATCCTGGCCCATACAAGCGGCAAGATGCGCAAGAACCGGATCCGGGTGCTCGCCGGCGACCGCGTCAATGTCGAGATGACACCGTACGACCTCTCCAAGGGTCGCATCACCTTCCGCTTCAAGTAGGACCGGCGCATCCAAGCCGAAGCGGTCCGCACACAGCCGCCCATGCCGGGCGGCATCCCGGCCCGACCGCTCATCCTGGCCTCGGCATCGCAACGCCGGCTGGCGCTGCTGGCCCAGATCGGCATCGTGCCGGTCGAGGTCTTCGCCCCCGAGATCGACGAAGCGCCGCACCGTGACGAACTGCCGCGCCACTATGCCGAGCGGATCGCCCGCGCCAAGGCGACGGCGGCCTGGCAGCGGGTCGCAGGCACTGATCCCGCCTCGGCCGTTCTGGTCCTGACCGCTGACACTGTCGTCGCCGCCGGACGCCGTATCCTGCCGAAGGCCGAGACCGAGGCCGAGGCGCGCAGGTGCCTGGCATTGCTGTCCGGGCGCCGCCACCGGGTAATCACCGCCGTGGTCCTGCGCCACGCGGCGGGACAATCCGAGCGCGTGGTGGAAAGCGTCGTCACCTTTGCTCGCCTGACCGCCCGGCAGATTGACGCCCTCATTGCAAACGGCGACTGGCAGGGCAAAGCCGGCGGCTATGCGGTGCAGGGACAGGCCGCGGCCAGCATACGCGCCCTGTCCGGCAGTTATTCCAACGTCGTCGGCCTGCCGCTGTTCGAGACCGCCCAGTTGCTGCGGGCGCATCGCGTGCTTCCTTGAGCGTGCGCATCCTCGCCTCCTGCAGCCCGGGCGAGGTCCGGGTGGCGGTCGTCGAGGATGCCGGCCCGACGCCAGGCGGCCTGCTCGATTTCGCGCTCGACCGGCCGGGCGCGCCCGACGGCGTGGGCGACCTGTGCATCGGTCGCATCGAGGCGGTGCTGCCGGCGATGGCGGGAGCCTTCGTGAGGTTCGGCGAGCTGTCAGGATTTCTGCCCGATCGCGACGGTGCTGCAGGCCGTGGCGAAGGCGAGCGCATCGTCGTCAGGCTGGTGCGAAGCGCCCAGGGCGGCAAGGGGCCCCGCCTGTCGGCGATTCTCGATGAACGCGAACAGGCTCTCGCAGCATCGCATGGAGATGCTCCCGGTCTGGTGAGGCGTGGCCCGACAGCGCTCGAGCGGCTGGCGGCGTGTTATCCCGACGCGCCGATCGTGGTCGACTCCGCCGCCGCGTCCGCTTCCCTAAGCGCGTCACTGCGGGCGCGGGTGCAGCTCGTGCCGCGCGCCTTCGACGAACGGACCGAGGATGAGGTCGAGCAGCTCGCAGCACCGGACGTGGCCCTTCCCGGCGGCATGCGCGCCAGCATCCAGCCGACGCCCGCTCTGGTGGCCATCGACATGGATCTCGGCGCCGGCACCGCCGAGCGGCGCCCGAAGCAGACTGTGCTGTTTGCCGCCAACCGCGCCGCGATCACGCCGTTGCTGCACCAGCTCCGGCTGCGCAACCTGTCCGGCGGCATCCTGGTCGATCTCGCCGGCCTGGCCGCACGCAAGCGCGCGGCCCTGGCGCCGGAGATCACCGAGGCGTTGCGGCGCGACCCGCTGCAGCCGCGCCTGCTCGGCTTCACCGAACTCGGCTTCGCGGAGATCCTGCGCCCGCGTATCCACCCGCCGCTGCACGAGCTGCTGCACAGCGCGCACGGCGTCGGCCTGGCGGCACTTCGATATGCCGTGCGGCAGGTGCGCGACCGACCGTGTCGCGGCGTCCCGTGCCTGCGCGGCGGTATCGGCATCATCGAGGCCCTGCGCGACGACCCGGCAGCGTTGCAGGCATTTGCGCAGGCGGCCTCCATCCCCATCTCGCTGCACATGGATCCCGCCCTGCCTGCCTTGTCCTGGACCCTCGCGCATGAATGACCAGACCTCGCCGGCGGCCGCCGCGCCCTGTCCGATCTGCGGTCGCCCGGGTATGCCAGCCACCCGTCCGTTCTGCTCCAGGCGCTGCGCCGAGGTCGATCTCGGCCGCTGGTTCTCGGGCAACTACCGGGTGCCGTCAACGCGGCTGGAACCTGAGGACGAGGAGGCCGACCGGCTACCTCGGGGCGACCAGGACCCGGCTTGATCAAGCCCCCCGGCTGGGTTAAAGCCTCCGCCACCAGACGCGAAGCCCTGCTCCCGCTGGTTGCAAGATGCCCAGGTAGCTCAGCTGGTAGAGCACGCGACTGAAAATCGCGGTGTCGGTGGTTCGAATCCGCCCCTGGGCACCTTTGCCGACCGAAGCGCCGACACCGGCAGATCCGGCGCGTGTTGCACGCCGAGAAGCACTGCTCTATCGCCATCCCCACCATGATGACAGCCATGCGCGTGACGGCCTCTCCCACTCGCGGCGCCAGCGAGCCGTTTCTCGACCTGCTGCCCGAGACTCCGGCTCGTCGCGTTGCCCACGCGCTGGACGACGTTCGTCGCAGCCTGCTGCTCTGGCGCCTGTGCTGGCGGCTCGGCTGGCTCGACCTGAAGCTCCGCTATCGCGGCTCCATCCTCGGCCCGTTCTGGCTCACCGCTTCCACCGCCGTCATGGTCGGCTCGATGGGCCTGATCTACGCCTACCTGTTCAAGATGAACGTGCACGACTACCTGCCGTTCCTGACGCTGTCCCTGGTGCTGTGGGGCTTCATCGGCGGCCTGGTCGGTGACTCGACGGTCTGCTTCACCCAGGCCGAGGGCATGATCCGCGCGATGCGCATGCCCTTCACCGTGCACGCGATCCGCGTGGTGATACGCAACCTCCTGGTGCTGGCGCACAATGTCGTCGTCATCCTGGCGGTCTTCGGCCTCTTCCATGTCTGGCCCGGGCCTGGCCGCGTTCCAGGCCATCCCGGGCCTGCTGCTCTGGCTGGTGGACGGCATCGCGGCCTGCATCCTGCTCGGAGCGCTTGGGGCAAGGTTCCGCGACATCAGCCCGGTGATCGCAAGCGTGATGCAGATCATCTTCTTCATCACGCCGATCATCTGGAAGCCCGAGCTGATCACGCATGATCGGCAATACCTGATGCTGAACCCGTTCTACGACCTGATCGAGATCGTCCGCCGGCCGCTGCTCGGGGGCACGCTGACCCCGATGTTGTGGAGCGCCGCCTTCGGGTTCAGCGTCCTGTTCTGCGGCTTCGCGGCGCTGCTGTTCATGCGCGTGCGCGCGCGCCTCGCCTACTGGGTCTGACCCGATGGCCGGCGTCACCGTGCGAGACCTGCACATCTCGTTTCCGCTCTACCACGCCTCGGCGCGCTCGCTGAAGAAGACCGTCGCGGCCGCCGCCTCGAACCGGCTGCGCGAGGCCAGTCTGCGCGAGGCCAGGCTGCGTGAAGACGGGCAACGTCGCGTGGTGGTGAACGCCTTGCGCGGCGTCAGCTTCAACCTCGGTCCGGGCGACCGGCTGGGCCTCGTCGGCGGCAACGGCGCCGGCAAGACCACGCTGCTGCGGGCCCTGGCCGGGATCTACGAGCCGATCGTGGGGCAGGTGACCGTCAGCGGCGAGCTGCACACCCTGCTCGATACCGGCCTCGGCATGAACATGGACCTGACCGGGCGGGAGAATATCGGCCTGCGTGGCCTCTATGCCGGCCTGCCGCCGGGATCCATCGCCCTGCTCGAGGACGATGTGCAGGCGTTCGCCGACCTCGGCGAGTTTCTCGACATGCCGGTGCGCACCTACAGCTCGGGCATGGTCGTCCGGCTCGGCTTCGCCATGGCGACGGCGATCCATCCACAGGTGCTGCTGATGGACGAGTGGTTCCTGGCCGGCGACAGCGGCTTCATGATCAAGGCGCGCCAACGCCTCGAGGAACTGGTGCAGAAGGCCGAGATCCTGGTGCTCTCGACGCATAATGCGGAGGTCATCGCGTCCTGGTGCAACCGCGTGATCTGGCTCGACCAGGGCGTCGTGCGCATGGACGGCGAACCCGGTGCCGTGCTGGAAGCCTATCTCGGTCATCCGGTCGCAGCGGCCGAGGAGCTGGTCCTGGAGACCTGATCCGACACGCGGTTCTGGTGAGCCGGGTGGGATTCGAACCCACGGCCATTCGATTAAAAGTCGAATGCTCTACCACTGAGCTACCGGCTCGCATGCACAGGCTCTCACCTGCGCATCGAAGAGTGCCCCGGCGTGGTCAGGCCGAAGCCGCCGGACGCATCCGGGCGATTTTGTCGGGGCCGGATACCACGCCGCTGGACCCGGCGCCACGCTTGATCTGGTCGACATGCTCCATGCCCTCGATCACGTCGCCGACAACGGTATACTGTCCGTCTAGGCTCGGCGCCGGTGCGAACATGATGAAGAACTGGCTGTTGGCGCTGTGCGGATGCGCGGTGCGGGCCATGCCGACGGCGCCGCGAACGAACTTCGCCTTGGTGGTGAATTCCGATTTCAGGTCGGGAAGGGAGCTGCCGCCGCTGCCGCTGCCGGTCGGATCGCCGCCCTGCGCCATGAAGCCCTCGATCACGCGGTGGAACACCACATTGTCGTAGAACCCTTCGGCGCTCAGCGTGCGCAGCCGCTCGGCCGCCAGCGGCGCGATATCAGGCCGCAGCCGGATCACGATACGGCCGCCCTTCTCGAGTTCCATGACCAGCTCGTCCGCGTGGCCGCCAGCTGCGGGGTTGGTATTCGTCTCGGACATGATGTCCCTTTCTAGTGGTTGAGCGCCGGCGCGGGATCAGCCGAGTTTGGACAGGATCCGGCCCAGGGTGAAGCGCGGCACGAAGGACGAGATGTCGCCGCCGAGATGCGCGATCTCCTTGACCAGCCGCGACGAGATGAACTGATGCCGCTCGGTCGCCATCAGGAACACCGTCTCAATGCCGGGATCCAGCCGATGGTTCATGCCGAACATCTGCACTTCGTAGTCATAATCGGTGACCACGCGCAGGCCGCGCAGGATGATGCCGGCCCCGTGCTGGCGCGCGCATTGCACGAGCAGGTTGGCGAACCCGACGACATCGATCTGCACTCCGGACCGCAGCGCGATCGGCGCCACTTCCGCCCGCACGCACTCGACGCGCTCGTCCAGATCCATCAGCGGCTGCTTGCCGGTATTTTCTGCCACCGCGACCACCAGGCGCTCGACCAGCAGCACGGCCCGGCCGATGATGTCGAGATGACCGTTGGTGATCGGGTCGAAGGTGCCGGGATAAAGACCGACATGGCTCCAGGCCTTGCCCGGACTGCCACCCTGCGGATCTCCTGCCGCCACGCTCTCATCCATCGGTGGGGTCACGCTCCGGAGCCGGGTCACTCTCGGGTGCCTGGTCGCTCTCCGGCGCGCCGTCCTCCCCGATCACCTCGACGACGCCAGGGACGCCGTCACCGGAAACCTCGTCCTCCAGCGCCGGGTCCTCGAGCACCGGGAAGACGCTGGTGATCTGCTCGCCGTCCGCCATCCGGAACAGCGTCACCCCCATCGACTGCCGCGCCGTCACCCGCACCTGGTCGACCGGGACGCGGATCAGCCGTCCGGCGTCGGTCACCAGCATCACGTCAGTGCCGTGCAGCACCGGCAGCGTCGCCACCACTGCACTACCGTTGCGCGCAGCCAGCACGATGTTGCGTATGCCCGAGCCACCGCGCCCGCTGACCCGGTAGTCGTAGGCCGAGCTGCGCTTGCCGTACCCGCCATCGGTGACCGTCAGCAGCACCTCCTCGGTGCCCTCGAGCTCGGCAAACCGCTCCGGCGTGATCGAGGCATCCGGGGGTGCGGCTTCCTCGGCGCTGTCCTCGGACAGCTCCGGCTCGGCCACCACCTCCTCGGCCGCGTTCTCCAGCCGACGCCTGGCATTGGCCATGCGCAGGAACGCCGAGCGCTCGGCCACGTCGGCCTCGACATGGTTCAGCACGCACAGGCTGTTGACCTCGTCGCCGCGGCCGAGCCGGATGCCGCGTACGCCGGAACTGTCGCGGCCGGCGAACACCCGCAGCGTGTCGTCGCTGATCTGGAACCGCACGCAGCGGCCGCGGCGCGTCGCCAGGAACACGTCCTGGCCCTCGCGGCAGGTGGCGACCCCGATCAGCCGGTCGCCCCCGCCTTGACCATCGGTGTCGAGCTTCATCGCGATCAGCCCCGACGAGCGCACGTTGCGGAAATCGCTAAGCCGGTTGCGCCGGACGTTGCCGCTCAGCGTCGCGAACACCAGGTGCAGGCTCTCCCACATCTCCTCATCCTGCGGCAGCGGCAGCACCGTGGTGATGTGGTCGCTCCCGAGCTCCGGCAGCAGGTTGACCAGCGCCCGCCCCTTGGCGGTGGGCGACGCCTCCGGCAGCCGCCAGACCTTCTCCCGGTAGGCCTTGCCGCCGGAGGAGAAGAACAGCACCCACTGGTGGGTGTGCGCATTGAACGACCGGGTGATGATGTCGTCGCCGCGTCGCCCGGCCGCGGTGCGCCCGCGGCCGCCGCGGTTCTGCGCCCGGAAGATGTCGAGCGGCGTGCGCTTGATGAAGCCGTCGCGGGTGATGGTCACCACCATCTGGCCCGGCTCGACCAGGCTCTCGTCGGTCTGGTCGCCAGCGATGTCGGAGATCTCGGTGGCCCGCGGCACCGCGATCTCGGCCCGCACCGCGACCAACTCGTCGCGCATGACCTCGAGCCGGCGCGGACGGCTGGCGATGATCTCCAGCAGCTCGTTGATCTTGGTCGCGACCTCGTCGAGATCGGCCTGGATCTTCTCGCGCTCCAGCCCGGTCAGGCGGGCCAGCCGCAATTCGAGGATCGCACGCGCCTGCGCCTCGGTCAGCCGTACTTGTCCATCGACCACGACGTTGCCGTCGTCATGGATCAGCGCCAGCAGCGGCACCACCTCGCCCGCCTCCCAGGACCGCTCCATCAGGTGCGCCCGCGCGGTGGCAGCGTCCGGCGCCGCCCGGATCAGCGCGATCACCGGATCGATGTTGGCCACCGCGATCACCAGCCCGACCAGCACATGACCCCGTTCGCGCGCCTTGTTGAGATCGAATCGCGCCCGCCGCAGGATCACCTCCTCGCGGAAGGCGATGAAGGCGACCAGCATGTCGCGCAGTCCGAGCAGCTTCGGCTGGCCGCCATCGAGGGCCACCATGTTGACGCCGAAGCTGGTCTGCAGCTGGGGTGAACCGGTAGAGCTGGTTCAGCACCACCTCGGGCGTCGCGTCGCGCTTGATCTCGATGACGATGCGCATCCCGGAGCGGTCGCTCTCGTCGCGTATGTCGGAGATGCCCTCGACCGTCTTGGCGCGCACCAGGTCGGCGATGCGCTCCTGCAGGGTCGACTTGTTGACCTGGAACGGGATCTCGGTGGACCACGATCGCCTTGCGGTCACGGCGTATGTCCTCGATCTCGGCGCGCGCCCGGATCAGCACCGAGCCGCGCCCGGTCTCGAACGCCGAGCGGATGCCGGAGCGGCCGAGGATGATGCCGCCGGTCGGAAAATCCGGTCCCGGCACGATCTTGATCAGCTCGTCCAGCGTGATCGCGGGGTCGGCGATCATCGCCAGCGTCGCGTCGATCACCTCGCCGGGGTTGTGGGTGGGAATGTTGGTCGCCATACCGACCGCGATGCCCGACCCGCCATTGATCAGCAGGTTCGGATACGCCGCCGGCAGGACCTTGGGCTCGACCTCGCTCTCGTCGTAGTTCGGCTGGAAATCGACGGTGTCGCGGTCGATGTCGTCGAGCAGGAACATCGCCGGACGCGACAGCCGGGCTTCGGTGTAGCGCATCGCCGCCGGACTGTCGCCGTCCACCGAGCCGAAATTGCCCTGGCCGTCGATCAGCTTGACCCGCATCGACCAGGACTGCGCCATGCGCACCATGGCATCGTAGATCGAGCTGTCGCCGTGCGGGTGGAACTTGCCCATCACGTCGCCGACCGCGCGGGCCGACTTGCGATAGGCCTTGTCCGGGGTGAAGCCGCTCTCGCGCATGCCGTAGAGGATGCGCCGGTGCACCGGCTTGAGCCCGTCGCGCACATCCGGCAGCGCACGGCTGACGATGACCGACATCGCATAGGCGAGGTAGGAGCTTTGCATCTCCTCCTCGATCGTCACCGGCTGATTTTCGGACGGCGCGGGAGGGATAGGAGGCGCCGGGGGATCGGGGATGTCGCTCAACTCGGGTCCGTCATGTCAAAGCCAGGTCGGCCGGGGCTGCCCCCCGCGGTCATGACCCACAGGGAGACCCGACCTCGAAGGATGTCTTCGAAGTCCATACTCTAGCCTAACGAGCCCCGCCTGCCCACCCGAGCCGCTCTTCAACGCGACTCGGGGCGGGTTTCAAGCGCGGAGAAGTCGTTTCCGACGACCTCTCGACCGACAATGAGACCAGGACTGGAACATCCTTACGGGCATTGCCGGCTTGCAGACGCATGCGATAGCGGTGGGTCGCCATGCTAGCCTCGCCGGTAACCTCCTCGGCGATAACGGGTCGAACCAGAGTCAGGAAAGCTACGATGCCGGAGGCAACGTCGCTGCCGGGCGCGCTCCGATGCAGAACGACTTCGATTCTTATCCGCTGAACTGCAACCTCATGACCAACTCTTTTGCGGTAACCTGAAGAGTTCGACAGGCAACCCGGCAAACGCGTCCGATCCGGACGCACAGTCGTTCACCCCCCTGCGCGTCCGGCCTCTATCGTCCGTGTATATTCAATCCGGGATCTATCCCACCGAGAACAACACCTGAAACGCCGCGGACGTGCGCGCCGTCGCCTGCGCCGACCACCACCGGCCCAAGGGGCCGTGGCGTCTCGTGGGGCCCGCCATCGCGCTGACCGCGCCCGGCGCTGCGTCGATCCCCTTCCCGCAGCTGCTTGGCAACGGCCGCGATATCGCGCGACTGGCTTTTATCGGCCAGGTGGGGCCACTGCTCCTGGTATCGTTGCTGGTGCTAAGACCGGCCGCGACGCTCCTGTGTCTCGGGAGCGGCACCCCGGGCGGCCTGTTCACCTCGACCCTGGCTATCGGCGCGCTGCTGAGTGAAGTGCTGGAGATCCCCTGGTCCTACGTCCGGTCTGGCAGCACGCCCGGGCAGCGGTGCTGGGTGCCGTCGCACTGCTGCCGGCGACCACGCAGGGGCCGCTCTTCGGCCACCGAGCTCATGATGGAGCTGACCGGCCATGCCAGGGCCTTCATCGTGCCGCTGCTGCTTATTGTCGCGCTCGCGACCCTCGTCGCCCGCACGATCGAGCCGCGCTCGATCTACGACGCCCGACTCACCGACGCCGAGGTCCTCAGGCGCCAGCGCGACCGAGACCCGCAGTCCGGAAGTCGGGCGAACACCGCCGGCTAGAACGGGATCTCGTCGTCCAGGTCGCTGCCGCCGGGCGCATCCCAGCCACCGGACGGGCTGGCCGGCGCCGGCGCACTGGCGCGGCCCGGAGCCGCCGCGCGCGGTCCCGCACCCTGGCGCGGCGCCGAATACCCGCCACCGCCGCCCTCGTTGCCATCCTCGCCGCCGCGGTTGGCCTCGAGCGACTCCAGCACGCCCCGGAAGCGGTCGACCACCACCTCGGTGGTGAACTTCTCGGCGCCGGACTGGTCGGTCCACTTGCGTGTCTGCAGCGCTCCCTCGACGTAGACCTTGCGGCCCTTCTTGAGGAACCGCTCCGCGAAACCAGCAGCCTGCTCGTTGAACACCACCACACGGTGCCACTCGGTCTTTTCCTTGCGCTCGCCGGACGCCTTGTCGTTCCAGCTCTCGCTGGTGGCCAGCGTGAAGGTCACGATCTTGGAGCCATTCTGCGCATTGCGGACTTCCGGGTCTTTTCCCAGGTTTCCGATCAGGATCACCTTGTTGACGCTACCGGCCATCGTCACTTCCTGTCTTTCGTATCGACCGGCCCGGCGGGGCGCGGTCGTGGTGCTGTGCTTCTACGCCTGCGGGAAAGCCGTTGCACGCACCCCTTGAGGTAGCCCCGCGGATCAGAACATAGTATGAACGAAACCACAGCAACAGGGACTCGCGGATGACGCCTTCGATCCGGGTACGTGGCGCACGCGAGCACAACCTCAAGAACATCGACGTCGACATCCCGCGCGACCAGCTCACCGTGGTCACCGGGCTGTCCGGCTCCGGCAAGTCCTCGCTCGCCTTCGACACCATCTATGCCGAGGGTCAGCGCCGCTATGTCGAGAGCCTGTCGGCCTATGCCCGCCAGTTCCTGGAGCTGATGGGCAAGCCCGACGTAGACTCGATCGAGGGCCTGTCGCCCCGCCATCTCGATCGAGCAGAAGACCACCAGTCGCAACCCGCGCTCCACCGTCGGCACCATCACCGAGGTGCACGACTACATGCGCCTGCTCTGGGCGCCGCGCCGGCATCCCGTATTCGCCTGCCACCGGCCTGCCGATCGAGGCGCAGTCGGTGAGCCAGATGGTCGACCGGGTGATGGCGATGCCGGAAGGAACCCGCCTGCTGCTGCTGGCGCCGGTGATCCGCGACCGCAAGGGCGAGTATCGCAAGGAGCTGGCCGAGCTGCAGCGCCGCGGCTTCACCCGCGCCAAGGTCGACGGCACCCTGTACGACATCGGCGACGTGCCGAACCTCAACCGCAAGCTCAAGCACACCCTGGAGGCGGTGGTCGACCGCGTCGTGGTCAAGTACGGCATCCAGTCCCGCCTCGCCGACAGCTTCGAGACCGCGCTTGGCCTGTCGGATGGGCTGGTCTATGCCGAGGAGGCCCTGCGCGAAGGCAGCAAGGCCGCGCCTGCCCGCACCGTGTTCTCGTCACGTTTCGCCTGCCCGGTCAGCGGCTTCACCATCGAGGAGATCGAGCCGCGGCTGTTCTCCTTCAACGCGCCGCAGGGCGCCTGCCCGGCCTGCGACGGCATCGGCCTGGAGAGCTTCTTCGACCCGCTGCTGGCGATCCCGGACGAGAGCCTGAGCCTGACCCGTGGCGCGGTGGCGCCCTGGAACGGCGCCCAGAGCCCCTATTACGACCAGACCCTGCAGAGCCTCGCGCGGCACTTCAAGGTCAGCACCGCACATCCCTGGCAGGACCTTCCAGCCGCGGTGCGCGACGCGATCCTGTTCGGCACCAGGGAAGAAGTGGAGTTCACCTACAAGGATGACCGCCGCGCCTACAAGGTGACCAAGCCGTTCGAGGGCGTGCTGAAGAACCTGCAGCGCCGCTACACCGAGACCGACAGTGCCTGGGTGCGCGAGGAGCTGTCCCGCTACCAGGCCCAGAAGCCGTGCGAGGTGTGCCACGGCGCCCGCCTGCGGCCGGAGGCGCTGTGCGTGAAGGTCGCCGGCTCTACCATCGCCGAGGCCTCCGAACTGCCGATCCGCCGGGCGCTGACCTGGTTCAGCGAGGTCGAGCCGCAGCTCACGCCGCAGCGCCGCGAGATCGCGCGGCGCATCCTGCGCGAGATCGTCGAGCGGCTGCGCTTCCTCGACGATGTCGGGCTCGACTATCTGACCCTCGCGCGCGGTTCGGCGACATTGTCCGGCGGCGAGAGCCAGCGGATCCGGCTCGCCAGCCAGATCGGCTCCGGCCTCACCGGCGTGCTCTACGTGCTGGACGAGCCCTCGATCGGCCTGCACCAGCGCGACAACGAGCGCCTGCTCGGCACGCTGGAGCGGCTCAAGCGCCTCGGCAACACGCTGCTGGTGGTCGAGCATGACGAGGAGGCGATCCGCGCCGCCGACTACCTGATCGACATGGGACCGGCCGCCGGCAACCTCGGCGGCTACGTGATCGCGCACGGCACACCCGGGGAGGTCGCCAAGCATCCGGACAGCCTGACCGGCGCCTACCTTTCGGGACGCAAGCGCATCGAGGTCCCGGCGCAGCGACGGCCCTCGGACAAGAGCCGACGGCTCAGCGTGATCGGCGCCACCGGCAACAACCTCAAGCACGTCACCGCGCACTTCCCGCTCGGCACCTTCACCTGCGTCACCGGCGTTTCCGGCGGCGGCAAGTCCACGTTGGTCGTGGACACGCTCTACAAGGCGCTGTCACGCCGCCTGATGGGCTCCGGCGAGGTCCCGGCGCCGCACGAGGCGATCGAGGGGCTGGAGCTGCTCGACAAGATCATCGACATCGACCAGTCGCCGATCGGCCGAACCCCCCGCTCCAACCCCGCCACCTACACCGACCTGTTCGCGCCGATACGCGACTGGTTCGCCGAGCTGCCGACAGCAAGGCGCGGGGATACAAGCCGGGCCGCTTCAGCTTCAACGTCAAGGGCGGGCGCTGCGAGGCCTGCCAGGGCGACGGCGTGCTGAAGATCGAGATGCACTTCCTGCCCGACGTGTTCGTCACCTGCGACACCTGCAAGGGTGCCCGCTACAACCGCGAGACGCTTGAAGTAAAGTTCAGGGGCAAGTCGATCGCCGACGTGCTGAACATGACGGTGGACGAGGCGGTGCCGTACTTCTCGGCGGCGACACGCATCCACGACCGGCTGTCGATCCTGCAGCGCGTCGGCCTCGGCTACGTTAAGCTCGGCCAGCAGGCGACCACGCTGTCTGGCGGCGAGGCGCAGCGCATCAAGCTGTCCAAGGAGCTGGCCCGACGCGCCACCGGCCGCACGCTCTACATCCTCGACGAGCCGACCACCGGCCTGCATTTCGAGGATGTGCGCAAGTTGCTCGAGGTGCTGCACGCGCTGGTCGACCAGGGCAACACCATCCTGGTGATCGAGCACAACCTGGAAGTGATCAAGACCGCCGACTGGGTGCTCGATCTCGGCCCGGAAGGCGGCGAAGGCGGCGGCAGGGTGGTCGCGGTCGGCACCCCGGAGGACATCGCCGCCAACCCGGAGAGCCATACCGGCCGCTTCCTCGCACCCATGCTGCCGACGCCCCGCAAGCGCAGGCGCGCCTGAACACCCGCATGCGAAGTGGCGCCTGAGCGCGGGTCAGGGCGCCGCGCGCAGCGAGGCCAGGGTGACTGCCAGCCGGTCGCCCAGTCCACGGCGCTCCGGCAAGCCAGCGTCGCGGGACAGGTCGCGCGCGGCCAGCACCCTGATCAGCCCGGCGGCACGGCGCTCGCGGTTCAGGCGAGGCGCGCCGGCCTCCAGGAGCCATCCCCGGCCGGCATCGCGCAGCCAGCCAGTCGTGTTGGCCGGCCGATCCGCCGGCAGCGGCTCGCGTCCCGTCCGCAGCAGCGCCGGCAAGTGCCGCAACATCGCGCCGGCGCCATAGGCAGCGCCGATCCGGCGCAGGCGCGCGAGCAATCCGGGATCGGTCTCCCCGAGCGCCTCGGCGAAAGCGACCTGGAACCCGCCCGGTCCTGCCAGCATCGCGTCCCGCCAGGCCTGCATGGTCCCGAACCCCTCCGCCTCGGCTTCGCGCGCCTCGATGAGCGCCAGCAGCGCGGCACGCGGCAGGCTTCCCGCCCCGAGCAGCCGCGACAACGGCGCCGCCAGCTCGTGGCCGCCCGCCCGCCCCTCGATCACGTCACGCCACCATTGCAGCCGGATCAGGGCTGCCATCGGACCCGCGGTGGCGCGCGACGCCGACATCTCGAGTGCCCGGACCAGCTCGTGGTTGAACGCGATCAGCACGAACAGCCGCTCGCGCATCGAGGACGGCGCGAACAGGGCGGTCAGGAAGCGGTCGGGATCGTGCAGCCGCGCGACATCGGTCGGAGCGACGCCGCCGTCGGCAGGAAGATCGGCAGCCATGACCGTCAGTTGACCTCGCGCGGTTTGCGCGGCCGGTCGCTTGACGCCGCCCGTCGCGGTCCATAGCTCAGGAAGGCGTTCCAACCGTGGCGGGCGACCCTGCGCCGCCGCAAGACGCTAAGTGGTTCTCGCAACACACCACGAGCCCAGGAGAATTCCAGCATGGCTTTCGAACTGCCGCCCCTTCCATACCAGTACAACGCGCTCGCCTCGCGCAGCATGAGCCAGGAGACGCTCGAGCTGCACCACGACAAGCACCACCAGGCCTATGTCACCGCGCTGAATGGCTTTGTCGAAAAGAACGAGGCGCTGCAGGGCAAGTCGCTCGAGGAGATCATCCACCACAGCCATGGCAACGCCGAGCTAGCGCCGGTGTTCAACAATGCTGGCCAGCATTGGAACCACATCGTGTTCTGGCAGGCGCTGTCGCCGACCGGAGGCGCCATCCCCGGCGCGCTCGAAAGCAAGCTGGTCGAGGATTTCGGCAGCGTCGAGAAGTTCAAGGAAACCTTCAAGACCGC
The DNA here is from genome assembly GCA_963693035.2 of uncultured Lichenicoccus sp. GTDB lineage: Bacteria > Pseudomonadota > Alphaproteobacteria > Acetobacterales > Acetobacteraceae > Lichenicoccus. Next base: position 32,463 of record CAXMMQ010000010.1, on the reverse strand, counting down.
CGCCACCACGCAGTTCGGCTCCGGCTGGGCGTGGCTGGTCGCAGGCGCCGACGGCAAGCTCAAGGTGACCAAGTCGCCGAACGGCTCCAACCCGGTCGCCACCGGCGACGGCAAGGTACTGCTCGGCCTCGATGTGTGGGAGCACAGCTACTACGTCGACTTCCGCAACCGCCGGCCGGACTACGTCACCAATTTCCTCGACAAGATCGCCAACTACGAGTTCGCCGAAGCGCAGCTCAAGGCCGCGTAACAGGGGGGCTGCCTGATCGGCGCGTCCGGCCGTCATCGTATGGCCGGGCGACCACTCAGTCCTTCACTGCCTTGATCGGCGGTGCAGAGTCGTTGGCCGCCGTCGGCTGCAGCACCGTGCTGATGGTGTCGCGCACCACCTGAACCCGCACGTTCGGTGCGATCTCCACCTCGACCTCGGTGGCGCCATCCCGCACCTTCTGCACCGTGCCCAGGATGCCACCCGACGTGACCACGCGATCGCCCCGCTTCAGCGCCGACACCATCGCCCTGAGCTGCTTCTGCTTGGTCTGCTGCGGACGGATCAGCAGGAAGTAGAACACCACGAAGATCAGGACGATGGGCAGGAACTGGCTCAGCCCGGCAAGGGAGCCGAACATCCCGCCGCTGGCATCCTGCGCGTATGCGGGGGTCGAAAAGAGGCTCATGACTGGCTTTTCCCGGTGTTGCTCGCTGCTTAAGGGCGGCGCGAGCCTTGCCGCCTCAGGTCGCGGACCATAGGTTTCGCCGCCGCCCCGTCAAGCGGCACCGACCGGTAGGATCATCCATTGCCCGAGTTCGACATCACCATCCTGGCCCGGATCGCCGATGCGCTCGAACGTCTGGCGCCGCCGCCGCCGGTGCTCGGCGCGCTCGACCAGGCCAGCGCCTATGTCTGGCATCCGGAGCAGGGCCGCCTCGCGCCGGTGCAGGCGGTCAGCCATGTCGATCTCGGCCTGCTGCAGGGCATCGAGCGCCAGCGCACCCTGATCCTGGACAACACCGCCAGGTTCGCGAACGGGAGGCCGGCCAACAACGCCATGCTCTGGGGCGCCCGCGGCATGGGCAAGTCGTCCCTGGTCAAGGCGGTGCACCACGCCGTGAACGAGGGGCGCGCGCTCCACGAGACCTTGCTGCTGATCGAGATCCAGCGCGACGATCTGTCGACCCTGCCGGTGCTGCTCGGCCTGCTGCGCCGGTCCGGACGCCGCATCCTGGTGTTCTGCGACGACCTCTCGTTCGAGCGCGAGGACGCCGACTACAAGGCGCTCAAATCGGTGCTCGATGGCGGCATCGAGGGCCGTCCCGACAACGTGCTGTTCTATGCGACCAGCAACCGCCGCCACCTGATGCCGCGCGACATGATCGAGAACGAGCGCAGCACCGCGATCAACCCGAGTGAGGCCATCGAGGAGAAGGTCTCGCTGTCCGATCGCTTCGGCCTGTGGATCGGCTTCCATAATTGCAGCCAGCCGGACTACCTGGCGATGGTGGACGCCTACGCCGTCAGCCGCGGCCTGCCGATCGCGACCGACGCCCTGCACGCCCTGGCCAACGAATGGTCGATCACCCGGGGCAGTCGCTCCGGGCGCGTCGCGATCCAGTTCATCGACGACCTGAACGGCCAGCTGGCGGGCGATAGTTAGCTCGCGCTCCGGCGCACTTGCATTACGGCATCCGCGTCAGGCCAAGCCCGGCGCCGGCCCCGATCAGCACGGCACCAGTCATGCGATTGCGCCATCGCTGATCACGGGCGAGCAGCGACCGCCGTACCCGACCTGCTGTCAATGCCCAGGCGCAATCCACCGTCACCGCCACCAGGAGGAAGACGATGCACAGCATCATTGCCTGCGCTGCCGGCTCGGCTCGCGACGACACGAACTGGGGGAAGAATGCGCCGTAGAACAGCAACGTCTTTGGGTTCGTCAGCGAGATCAGGAAGGCCCGCGGCCACAACTGTCCTGGCGAATGCAGGACCGGAACCGTCCTGCTCAGGTCATCCGCTGGCGCGCGCCAGTATCGGACCCCAAGCAGCACGAGGTAGCCGGCGCCGATCCAACGTAGCCACCCGAAATCCTGCCCCAGTGCGCCGAGCAGACCGGCCAGGCCGAGTCCGACTGCGAGCAGCTGCACCGCCATTGCAGATGCAGTCCCTGCAACCGTCAGCAGGCCGTAGCGCGTGCCGAAGCCCAAGCTGTTGGCGATGATCAACGCCACGTTCGGCCCGGGGATCAGCATCAGCATGACGCTTGCCAGCACGAACGGCAGCAGCAGGGACCGGTCAAGCATAACGCGCTCCCTCCGCCATGTTGAAGCTCGCCAGCAGGCTGCCATGGCAACTCGGAGCCAGACCAGCCGTCTCGGTCGGCTGATGCCTGCTGTCGCTGTCAGCGACTAGCCAGCAATACGCTCCAGCCCCGGCAGGTAGTCCCGCAAGGCCGGCGGGATGATGATCGAGCCGTCCGCCTCTTGCCAGGTCTCCATCACCGCGATCAGCGTCCGCCCGACCGCGAGCGCGGAGCCGTTCAGCGTGTGCACGAACTCCGGCGCGCCGCCGCCTGCAACGCGATAGCGCGCATTCATGCGACGCGCCTGGAAGTCGCGCGTGTTCGAGCAGGAGCTGATCTCCCGCCAGGCCTGCTGACCCGGCAGCCAGACCTCCAGGTCGTAGGTGCGCGCGGCGCCGAAGCCGGTATCGCCGGCGCAGAGCAGCATCCGCCGCCAGGCCAGCCCGAGCCGGTCCAGGATGCCCTCGGCGCACGCCGTCATGCGCTCGTGCTCGGCCTCGCTGGCATCCGGCGCGGTCACCGAAACCAGCTCGACCTTCTGGAACTGGTGCTGGCGCAGCATCCCCCGCGTGTCGCGTCCGGCAGCCCCGGCTTCGGAACGAAAGCAATTCGACAGCGCGGTCAGCCGATGCGGCAGGGCCGCGCCGTCGAGGATCTCGCCGGCCGCAAGCATGGTCAGCGGCACCTCGGCGGTCGGGATCAGCCAGCGCCCGTCGGTGGTCACGAAGGACTGGTCGGCGAACTTCGGCAGTTTGTCGGTGCCGTACATCGCCGCCTCGTTGACCAGCACCGGCACCGCCACCTCCTGGTAGCCGTTCTCGCCGGTATGGATGTCGAGCATGAATTGGCCAAGCGCACGTTCCAGCCGGGCCAGCCCGCCGCGCAGGATGGTGAAGCGGCTGCCCGACAGCTTCGCCGCCTGCTCGAACTGCATCAGGCCGAGCGCCTCGCCGAGCTCGAAATGCTGCTTCGGCGCGAACTCGTAGTTCCGCCGCTCGCCACGCTCATGCACCAGCACGTTGGCGCCCTCATCGGCGCCCTCCGGCACGCCCGGATCGAGCCGGTTCGGCAACTCAGCCAGCGCCGCGCGGATCTCGCCATCGAGCGCCGACGCATCGCGCTCCAGCGTCTCGATCTCGGCACGCAACGCGATCGCCTCTGCCTCCGGGACGCTGCTGTCCGCTCCCGTGCGCCTGGACTGCCCGATCTGCCTGGCCAGCGCGTTGCGCCGCGACTGGCGGTCCTGCAGGGCGGTCAGCGCTCCACGCCGTGCCTCGTCGCGAGCGATCAGGCCGTCCGCGACCGGCGGCAGCCCGCGACGCGCCAGATCGGCGTCGAAGCCGGCCGGATCGGTCCGCAGCCCCCGCATGTCATGCATCAGGCATCCTCCTCGACCACCGCCTTCGGCTCGACCAGCTTGGCGGTGAAGATCGAGATCTCGTAGAGGGCGATCAGCGGCACCGCGAGGCCGGTCTGGGTGATGACGTCCGGCGGCGTCAGCACCGCGGCCACCACGAACGCGCCGACATAGGCGTAGCGCCGCACCTTGCGCAGGCCCTTCGAGGTCACCAGCCCGACCTTGGCGCACAGGGTCAGCACCACCGGCAGTTCGAAGGCGATGCCGAACGCCATGATCAGCTTCATGACAAGGGCGAGATATTCGCTCACCTTCGCCTGCAATTCGATCTGCAACCCGTCGCTGCTGTTCGTCTGGAAGCTGAGGAAGAAGCGCCAGGCAAATGGGAATACGAAATAATAGGCGAGCGCCGCGCCGAGCAGGAACAATACCGGGGTGGCGATCAGGAACGGCAGGAAGGCGCGTTTCTCGCTGCGGTATAGTCCGGGTGCCACGAAGATCCAGATCTGGCTCGCAACCACCGGAAACGAAAAGAAACCCGCTCCGAAGAACGCCACCTTGACATAGGTGAAGAACGCCTCGTAAAGCGCTGTGTAGATGAGATGCGGCTGCTCGCCCTTCTGCCGCATGATGGTCGCCAGCGGCTGTGCCAGGAACAGGTAGATGCGCGCCGAGAAGTGGTAGCAGACCAGGAAGCAGATCGCGAACGACACCGCCGACCAGAGCAGCCGGCGGCGCAGCTCGACCAGATGCTCCAGCAGGGGCATCGGCTTGTCGTCGATGGCATCGCCGGTCGTGGAACCGTCGCTCAGAGCGTCAGGGGGCATGCCGGAGGACCTAGAGCATCGTGCGTGTTCGCGGAAGCCCGCTACCTGGGCGGACCGGACGCTCTAGTAGCGCCCGGCATGCGGCCGCGACACCGACGGCGGCAGGAACCAGGGCGGAGGTGCCGCCGCCCGTTCTCGACGCAGCCGGGCCGCCGTGCGTGGCGGGATCACCACCGGCGCCGGATCTCCCGCCTCGGGGAACTCGATCGCCTCGTCCAGCGGGTGGTAGGGCGGGCTGTATGGCGCCGGCATGGTGGTGGTGACGCTGTCGAGCAGCGACCGGCCCTCAATGGCGCCTGGAGAAGCCGAACCCGGGATCGCCGGGGACGCTGCCGCCGGCACCGCCGAGAGCGGGTTGTCGTTCAGGGTCCGGCGCAGCGTGCCGTCATTGTCAAGGGTCCGCATGATCTGGCCGCGCAGGTTCATGCTGCGCAACTGGCGGAAGGAGTCCCGCGCCTCGCCGAGATCGGCGTCGCGCACCATCTCGTCCACGTGGGTCTGGAACTCGCCGGCCAGCTTGCGGCCCTTCTTGAGGATGTTGGTCACCGCCCGGATCGCCGTCGGCATGTCCTTCGGCCCGATGAAGATCAGGGCGACGACGCCGATCAGGGCGATCTCGGATCCGGCAAAATCAAACATTGTACCCTGACCTGGGTTCACTCCGGCGGCGCATCGCCATTCGCTGTCGCATCGTCGCGAGGATTAGCACGCCTCCCTGTCCGCCGAAACCGGAGCCTCCCCGGGCGACGGCTCCTCCGGCAGCGCCGACGGCAGCTCGACCAGCAGTTCCTCCCGCCGCGGCAGGTCGCGCAGGTCACGCAGCCCGAAATGCGCCAGGAATGTTGGCGAGGTGCCCCACAACACCGGCCGTCCCGGCACTTCCTTGCGGCCGCGCGGCACGATCAGCGACGTCTCCAGCAGCCCGTCCAGAGTGGCCTGGCTCAGCGACACGCCGCGTATCTCTTCGATCTCGGTCCGGGTGCAGGGCTGGTGGTAGGCGATGATCGCCAGCGTCTCCATCGCCGCACGCGGCAGCCGCCGCGGCCGATGCATGACCTTGGTCAACGCCGGCGCGAGATCGGGCGCGGTGCGGAACTGCCAGCCGCCGGCGACCTGCACCGGCTGCACCGCGCGATCGGCGTAGTCGGCCTGAAGTGCGTCCAGCACCGACGCAAGCGCCATCGACACGTCGTCGCTCTCGGGCAGCGCATCCTGGCTCTGCAGCAGCTCGAGCAGCACGCGCTCGCGCACCGGCTCGGTGCTGGCGAACAGCATCGCCTCCGCCAGCCGCACCGCGCGACCCAGTTCTGCGCGGGCCAATCCGGCCAGCTCGTTCATTCCGCCGCCTCCTGGTGCAGAGCCGCTTCCGCGCGACGCAGCAGGATGGTGCTGAAGGCCTGCTCCTGGCGCAGCTCCACCGCGCCGCTGCGCGCCAGCTCGAGCCCGGCGATCAGCATCCCCGCCAGCGCCGCCCGCCGCTCACGCGGTGCCTTGGCATGGCCGGCCCCGGCGCGCTCCGCGTCGGCATGGCGCAGGAAGTCGGGCAGCATGCTCTCCAGCGCGCACCAGTTCGGCAGGTCGCCGCCGAGCAGCATGCGCAGCCGGGCGAGCGCATCCTGCACCGTCCAGAACGCCAGCGGCTTCGGCCGATACACCCGCCGCCGTGCCGTGCGCCGCATCGCCGCCATGTAGGCGCCGAGCAGTTGCGGCAGCTCGAGCACCAGCCCGGAGCGGTCGATCTCGGTCAGCTCCTCGGCAACGCCGCGCCGGAACACCTCGCATCCGAGCTGGTCGCGCCGGTTCAGCCACGCCGCCACCCGCCCGACATGCGCGAGTTCCGCCAGCCGCGCCGCCAGCAGCTCCGCCGCTTCCTCGCCTTCCGCCGCCGCCTCGTCCTCCTGCGGCAGCAGCAGGCGCGACTTCAGCCAGGCCAGCCAGGCGGCCATCACCAGCCAGTCGGCGGCCAGCTCCAGCCGGACGCCGTGGTTTGCCTCCACGACCGCGAGATACTGCTCCACCAGGGTCAGGATCGAGATGCGCGCGAGATCGACCTTCTGCGCCCGCGCTAGCTCCAGCAGCAGGTCGAGCGGGCCTTCGAAGCCGTCCAGCACCAGCACCGGGCAGGCGGTGCCGGTGCCGGTGCCGGTGTCCGGAGCGTCAGGCGTCACGACAACAGGTCCTCGCGCTCGGCGGCCAGCGCCCGCTCGTCCAGCGGCCGCCGATGCCGCTCGACCGTCGCCCGGGCCGCCGCCAGCCGGTGCAGCGCCGGGGTGTCGAGCGCCCGGCACCGCTCCAGTATGTCGGCGGTCTCCTCGAAAACTCCCGAGCAGTGCAGGGCGATGTCGCAGCCGGCCTCCAACGCCGCCGCCGCGCGCGCCCCGGGCGGCCCGGCGAGCGCATGCATGGCGAGATCGTCCGAGATCAGCAGGTTGTCGAAGCCGAGCCGGCCGCGGACGACACCCTGCAGGACCGCCCGCGACAGCGTCGCCGGGTTGAGCGGGTCCTCCTCGCGGAAGCGGATATGCGCGGTCATCATCCAGGGCAGCCAGGCGAGCAGCCGGAACGGCTCGAGATCGTCCGGCTCGATGCGGTCGAGTTCCGGCATCGCCACATGGCTGTCCGACACCGCGCGACCGTGGCCGGGCACGTGCTTGGCGACCGGCTGCACCCCGGAGGCCAGCAGCCCGCAGGCCACCGCCCGCCCGAGGGTGGCGATCGTCCGCGGATCGCTGCCAAGCGCGCGATCGCCGATCACGTCATGCGCCCACGGCAGGTGACGGTCGAGCACCGGCGCCGCAACCACATCGAAGCCGGCCTGCCGGCAATCCGCCCCGATCAGGGCACCGGTGAGCCACGCCGCCCGCACGCCTGCGCCGGGATCGCGTTCGTGCAGGCGGCCGATCCGGGCTGCCGGCGGGTGCGCCATCCAGTGCGGCGGACGCAGCCGGGCGACGCGGCCGCCTTCCTGGTCAACCATCAGCAGCCCGCCCTCGGGCAGCACGCGGCGGATCGCCTCGACCAGGCGTTCGAGCTGGGTGCCGGAGACGATGTTGCGTCGGAACAGGATGACGCCGAGCGGCGCGCGGTCGCGCAGCAGGTCGGCTTCGGCCGGAGTCAGTTCCGGCCCGGACAGCCCGACGATGGCGGCAAGCGGAATGGTCATGGCTCAGAAATCGGCGACGGTGCAGGCGACGTCCTGCGCGCGGGCCCGCCTGCAGAAGGAGGCGGCCGCAGCCGCGCTGTCGAAGCCAAGCATGCGCAGGCGGTAGATCGCGCGACCGTCGCGCTCGGCCCGGACCACCTCGAAGCTCTTGCCGTCATCGAGCGCCGGGCTGAACAGCTCCGGATGAAGGCTGGACAACCGCTTCCGCTCGGCCTGCGCCGCATCATGGCTGTCCAGCGCCGCAAGCTGGATCGCGACCAGCCCGTGCGTCGCGGCCAGGGGCGCCGGGTCCGCCTCGGTACGCAGCTTGCGCTCGTCGTCCGCCGGGGTTTCGGCGGCCGGCGGGACGACCGAAGCCGGCGGCGCGACGGCGGGTGCCGGCGACGTCGCGGCCGGCGCCTTGCCCATGCCGGCGGCCCGCCGCGCCGCATCCACCTCGGCCTGCAGCGCCTCCGGACGCGCGGTTTCCGGCCCGGGCGCCAGCGCCTCGGAGCCGGTTCCGTTGACCGGCGGCGGCGCCTGCGCGCCGAGCGCCTGCATGCCGCCCGCGTCGATCGGCTTCAGCCGCACCGGGCCGTCCGGCGCCTCGATGACCGGGATGCTGCTCGCGTGCCGGCCCCCGAACGCCCAGCCGCCGATGAGCACCGCCAGCAGCAGCCCGATGCCGCCGGCGATCATCGCCAGGCGGCGGGTGGCGGGGTCCATCGCCTCCCGGCCGCGCGCCTCGGACAGGCCGAACCGGCCATCCTCCTCGTCCAGCGCGCGATCCTCTTCGACAGGGTTCATCGTATCTCCTCGGCCGCCGCCACCCCATGACGTCCGAGCCCGCGACGGATCGCGTCCGCCGTTGCCATCGTCAAGGCCAGATCAACCAGCGACCGATCGGCATGGGCACGGTCCAAGAACCGGAGCGTGGCCTGTCCGACAGTCGCATGATCGTCCGAGTCGTTCCACACGCGTTCGAACGCGTCCGCAAGCGTCTCCAGGTGGCGCCGCACGGAGACGACCGAAGTGTCCGGCTCCTCGGCGAGCCGGGCGCCATGCTCGAGTTGCAGGAGCAGGGCGCGTCGGAGGCCGGCCGGAAACGGCCCGATCGGCTCGTTGTGCCTGACCCGCCTGGACAGCGATCGCCAGAGTGCCGGCTCGGCTTCGGCCGCTCTTTGGACGCTGCGGCAGCGGGCGTGGGTGTATTGGATCCTGAACCACGGGTCGTCCAGCGACATATCGGCCAGAGGAACGAAGAGCGGCCGCATCGGCGGTGCATCGTGCGGCTGAGTTACCAACAAGCGCGGCAGCAGCCGCTCCCATGCCTCTTCCGACAGCCAGATATTCACGAACCCGCGCTCGGCGCGTGCGGCGGCGATCACAGGCAGATCCGCAAGGCGCGCAGCAAGCGCCTCTGCCCACGGCTGGTCGGGCCAGCCCATCAAGTTTGCCATCACGGAGGGCGCATTTGTCGCCAGATCGCCTTTGTCAGGACGATGTTGCGGCCAGAGAGCGATGCTCCTCTGCCCGATGCCAGGCAGACCGTCCGGATCGATCCGCACGATGTCCGTCACCGCTTTCAGCAGCATCGCCCTGGTCAGGATCGCCAACATCCCTCGTTCCCCCCGGCATCAAGACGCTGCAGGATGCACGGCAACGGCCGGCAGAGGCAGTGCCCTCTTGGGGAACGCCCTCCGACACGCTATCTCCAAAGACATGGACATCGCGCCCGCCGCCCAGGATCTCGTCACGCCCGCCCGCTTCTCGGTTTCAGAGCGGGCCGCCTCGCGCATCGCGGAGATCGTCGCCGCCCAGCCGGGTGCGGATGCGCAGGCGCTGCGGGTCGCGGTGCTGGCGGGCGGCTGCAGCGGCTTCCAGTACAGCTTCAAGCTGGACCCGGCCGCGCAGCCCGACGACATCGAGATCCGCGCCGGCCAAGCCCGGGTGGTGGTCGATCCGGTCAGCCTCGACCTGCTCGGCGGCGCGCAGCTCGACTACAGCGAGGCCCTGATGGGCGCGCACTTCACCGTCCGCAACCCGAACGCCACCTCGTCCTGCGGCTGCGGAACCAGCTTCTCGATCGACTGACCCGCCGCGTTCCCGCCTCGTCATGAAGCTTGCGCGCCGGCGATGAAGCTTGCCACCTGGAACGTCAATTCGATCCGCCAGCGCGAAACGCATGTCGAGCGCTGGCTGGAACGGGAGCAGCCCGACGCCCTGCTGCTGCAGGAGATCAAGTGCGAGGACGCGGCCTTCCCGCAGGCGCGCTTCACCGCCCTGGGCTACCAGGCCGTCGTGGTCGGCCAGAAGAGCTATAACGGCGTCGCCGTCCTCACCCGGGCGGCGACGATGGTCGTCCACCGGCAGTTGCCGGGCCTGCCGGACGGCGCCCAGGCCCGCTATGTCGAGGTGCGGCTCGGCGCCGTCACCATTGGCAACCTCTATTTGCCGAACGGCAACTCGGGCGGCGAGGCCGGCTACCAGGCCAAGCTCGACTGGATGGACGCCCTGCACGCCCGTGCCGCGGCCCTGCTGGCGGCCGAACAGGATTTCGTTCTTGCCGGTGACTTCAATGTCTGCCCGGCCGATGCGGACCTGGCGCCGGGGATCCTCGGCGACTCCGACGCCCTCGTCCGCCCCGAGACCCGCCGGCGCTTCCGCAGCCTGCTCTGGCTCGGCCTGACCGACGCCTTGCGGGCGATGCATCCGACCGGGCCGGCGTACACCTTCTGGGACTACCAGGCCGGCTGCTGGCCACGCGATCGTGGACTGCGCATCGACCATGCCCTGCTGTCGCCAAACCTCGCCGAGCGCCTGCAGGCAGTATCGCCGGATCGTGCCGAACGCGACGCCCAGCAACCGTCCGACCATGTGCCCCTGGTCGTCACCCTGGACGGACCCTGACGACCTCGGGCTGCATTGATTTCGCGTCAAATCGCAAGCCTGGTCGCAAAAACGCAACTCCATCCCGCTCCGGGTTCTTTGTCTGTCAAAAGAAGTGGAGCACGAGATGCGATGTGAGATCGGAGCCGGCCTGCTTGCAGCCGTGCTGATGACGTTGGCCACTTCCAGCTACGCCTACGCCACCGAGACCCCCCTGCCGCACAAGCAGGTTGGCAAGGCTTCGGTATACGCGACCAGCTTCCAGGGCCGCCACATGGCGGACGGCGAGCGCTTCAACACCCGATCGAATGCCGCCGCCAGCAGGACGCTGCCGCTCGGCACCAAGGCCCGGGTGACCAACCTGCAGACCGGCAAGTCGGCCGTCGTCACCATCAAGGATCGCGGTCCGGTACCGCAAGGTCGCGTCGTTGACCTGACCCCAGCGACAGCCAAACAGATCGGCCTCACGCCGAAACAGGGACTCGCCCCGGTCGCCGTGGTGCCGACCCAACTTCCCGCAAAGACCGAAACCGCGAGCAACGGCGTCCGGTAGAGCCCTCGGGCTAGTCCAGGCGGCGCAGCGCCGCCTGGAGGCGCGCCCGGTCGTTGCGGAAGCCCTGCACGCGGGCACGGGTCTCCTCGACGATTTCGGGCCTGGCGCGCGCGACGAAGTCCGGGTTGGCCAGCTTGCGCTCCGCCTTTTCCGTCTCGGCCAGCAGCCGGCCATCCTCCCTCTGCAGCCGGCTGCGCTCCGCCTCGAGGTCGATCAGGCCCTCCAGCGGCAGCACCAGGGTCGCCTCCTCCAGCACAAGCTGGGCGGCGCCACGCGGCATCTCGCCTTCCAGCACCCCCACCTCCGAAACCCGCGCCATGCGGCCGATGGCCTCGCTCCAGGACTGCGCGCGCTCGACCGTCGCGGCGTGCGCATCGCGCAGCAGCACCGGCGCCATGCGGGCCGGCGGCACGTTCATCTCGGCGCGCACGGTGCGGATCTCGGTGATGAAACGCACCACCCAGTCGATCTCGCGGCTGACCGCCTCGTCCTGCAGGCCGTCATCGCCGATCGGCCAGGCCGTCGTGATGAGATCGCCGCGTTCGCCATAGCCAAGATCGGCCCAGATCGTCTCGGTCACGAACGGCATCACCGGATTGAGCAGCCGCAGGATCAGGCCGAGCGCATACGCGGCCGCCGCCCGCACGTCGCCTGCCTCCGGATGCACCGAGGATGACAGAATCGGCTTGGCGAACTCCAGGAACCAGTCGCAGTAGCGGTTCCAGGTGAAGCGGTACGCGCTCGACGCATAGTCGTCGAAGCGGAACGCCTCCAGCGCCGCGTTTGCGTCCGCCGCCGCCTGCTGCGCCTCGGCGATGATCCAGCGCGAAAGCGGATGCCGCGCCACATGCGGGTCGAATCCGGTAGCCGGACGCACGCCGTTCATCTCGCAGAACCGTGCCGCGTTCCAGAGCTTGGTCACGAACGACCGGCTCTCCTCGACCCGCCTGGCCCCGAGGCGCGCATCGCGTCCCAGACCGGTCATCGAGCAGACCGCGAACCGCAGCGCGTCGGCGCCGTACTGGTCGATCATCTCCAGCGGATCGATGCCGTTGCCCAGGCTCTTGGACATCTTGCGGCCCTGCTCGTCGCGGACCAGGCCGTGCAGGAACACGGTGCGGAACGGCACCTCGTTCATGAAGTGCAGGCCCATCATGATCATCCGGGCGACCCAGAAGAAGATGATGTCGAAGCCGGTCACCAGCACCGAGGTCGGATAGTAGCGCTGCAGCTCGGGCGTGCGCTGCGGCCAGCCCAGGGTCGAGAACGGCCACAGCGCAGAACTGAACCAGGTGTCCAGCACGTCCGGGTCCTGCGTCAGCTCGGCCGGCGCCCCGTAATGCGCCGCCGCCTGCGCCTGCGCCTGTGCCTCGTCATGCGCCACGAACACCTCGCCGTCCGCCCCATACCAGGCCGGGATGCGATGGCCCCACCAGAGCTGGCGGCTGATGCACCAGGGCTGGATGTCGCGCATCCACGCAAAGAAGGTGTTCTCCCACTGGCGCGGCACGAACTGCATGCGGTTCTGCTGCACCGCCGCCATCGCCGGAGCGGCGAGCCGCTTCGCGTCGCAGTACCATTGCGTGGTCAGGCGCGGCTCGACGATGGCGCCGCCGCGCTCGGCATGCGGCACCTGGTGCGTGTGCGGCTCGACGCGATCGAGCAGGCCGAGCCGCTCCATCTCGGCGATCATTGCGATGCGCGCCGCCTCGCGGCTCTGCCCGGCGAGCGAGCGGACGAACTCCGGATCCGCCACGCCCTCGACCGCGCGCAACTGCTCCTCGATGTCGGCCAGCACGATTCGCGCCTGCCCGTCGAGCACCTGCGGCATCGCCAGCCCATGCCGCTGGCCGACCTCGAAGTCGTTGAAGTCGTGCGCCGGGGTGATCTTGACGGCGCCGGTGCCCTTTTCCGGATCCGAATAGGTGTCCGCCACGACCGGGATGAGCCGCCCGGTCAGCGGCAGCACCACCTGGCGCCCGATAAGCGCGGCATGACGCGTATCCTCGGGATGCACCGCCACCGCGCTGTCGCCCAGCATCGTCTCGGGTCGTGTCGTGGCCACGGTGACGAACTCTCCGGTCGCATCCGCCACCGGATAGCGCAGGTACCACAGGTGCCCGCGCACCTCCCGGCTCTCCACCTCGAGGTCGGAGATCGCCGAGCCGAACTCCGGGTCCCAGTTCACCAGCCGGCGGTCGCGATAGATCAGCCCCTGCCGGTGCAGGGTCACGAACACCTCGCGCACCGCCGCCGACAGGCCGGCATCCATGGTGAAGCGCTCGCGGCCCCAATCCAGCGAAGCGCCCAACCGGCGCAACTGGTTGGTGATGCTGCCGCCCGACTGCTCCTTCCAGGCCCAGACACGCGCGATGAACGCCTCCCGCCCGATCGCGAGGCGGCTGGTCCCCTCCGCGCGCAGCATCCGCTCGACCACGAGCTGCGTCGCGATGCCGGCATGATCGGTGCCAGGCTGCCACAGCACGTCATGGCCCTGCATACGTCGCCAGCGGACCAGCACGTCCTGCAGCGTCATGTCCAGCGCGTGGCCGGCATGCAGCGTGCCGGTGACGTTGGGCGGCGGGATCATCACCGCGAACGGCGGCTTGCTGCTGTCACGGTCGGCCGCGAAGGCGCCGGCTGCTTCCCAGAGCGAGTACAGCGGCGCTTCCACGTCGGCAGGCCTGAAGGTTTTCTCGAGCATGCGCCGAACCTAGGCGATCCGCCGCCCGCGGCCAATCGGCGGACCGGCCAGGAGATCCGGCCGGATCAGCCGCCGCGGCGGACGATCTTCTCGATCTGCGAGCGCACCAGGCCCTCCACCAAGCCGGGCAGGTGCTGGTCGAGCCACGCGCTCAGCAGTCCCTGTAGTTCCTGCCGCACGAGATCCTCGAGGCTCGGGCCACCGGAGCGCAGCAGCATCGGCGAGTCGGCCGGCGGCGGTGGTAGCGACGCCTCGTCCTCGCGACGCAGCGCCGCATGCAGCGCCTCGAAGGACTGCTCCGCCGCCGCGCGCGTCCGGGCCGCCACCAAACCCTCGAGTGCAGCCCGCTCGCGGTCATCCACGTGGCCGATGCGGCTGCCGGCCGCCTGCGCCGCCACACGCGGCGTGAAGACGCTCGGCTGCAGGTCGGCCTCCGCCGGCACCGGCGGAATGCCGAGCGGGGTGTCTGACCGCGGCACCGGCTCGCGCCGCTCGGGCGACTCCGGCTTCGCCGGCTCGGGATCGGCGACGGCCGGCTTTCCGACGCCCCTGGACACGGGCTCGACCTCCGGCGCCGGCGGCTCCGGCGCGCGTTGCATGACGGGATCGGGCCTGACGGGATCGGGCCTGACGGTATCGGACCGGGCCGGTTCCGGCTGAGCCAGCATCGAATCGTCCAGGATCAGCACGTCGTCCGCCGGCCGCTCCTTTGCAGCCTCTGCCGGAGTGGCCTCGTCCTCGTTCAGGATACGGCGGATCGAGGCCAGGATGGTGTCCATCGAGCCGTCGTCATCGCCGCCGGAGGTCTCGGCGGCCGCCTTCGTGTCTCTGGGTTTGATCGTCAATGGTTCAGCGTCCCGGTTGTCCGACAGCATAGTCGTTCAGCCCCCACAGGCGGTCGGCGACGGCCTTGTAGTAGGCGGTTTCGTCATAGATGGGCACGTCCAGCTTGAGGTCACGGGCGGTCAGCCGCCCGATCGCCGACGCCACGCTGTACGACGCGGTCACCATGCTGGCGAGGCTCTGCACCAAGGCGAGCTGCGCCGACAGCAGGGTCTGCTGCTGCTGCAACACCTCGAGCGTCGTGCTGGTGCCGACGATCGCCTGCCGCTCGACGCCGTCGAGTGCGACGATGTTGGCCTGCACCGCGGTGCGATTGCTCTCGATGGAGGCGCGGTAGGCGATCAGGTTCTCCCAGTTCGACACCCCGCTCTGCAGGGCCGTGCGACGCTGCACGTCCACCTGCCGGCGGGATTGCTGCTCGGTCTGCCGGGCCTGCCGGACCGCCGCATATTCCGCGCCGCCCTGGTAGATAGGCACCTGGAAGTTCAGCAGGGCGGACTTGATGTCGACGTTGTAGCCCTTGATCCCCTGGTTGAGCTCGTGGCTGTAGGCAGCCTGGGCGGAGATCTTCGGCAGCAGCGCCGACATCGCGACGTCGAAGGCGTCCTTGTATTGCGCCTGGGTGAACAGCGCGTCGATGACGTTCGGATTGTTCGAGACCGCCTCCGACATCACCTCCTGCTCGTCGCGCACCGGCAGGGCAAGCGGCTGCGGCGGGATCAGGTTCGGCGCCGGCGGCATGCCGACCTGCTGCACGTAGGTCGCATTCGCGGTCTGCAACGTCCCTTCGGCCTGCTGCCGGGTGGCACGCGCGGTCGCCAGCGCCGCCTCGGCCTGCGCCACGTCGGTGCGGGTGATCTCGCCGACCCGGAAGCGATCGTTGGTCGCCCGCAACTGCTCCCCGAGCACGCGCTCGTTGTTGGTCTGGATCTGCAGGTTCTGCTGGTTCTGGATCACGCCGACATAGGCGCTGACCACGTTCAGGAACACGGTCTGTTCGGTCGCGATCAGGTTGGCGCGCTCGGCCATCACCCGGTTCACCGCCTGATGCGTCTGCGAGGTCGTGCGACCGCCGGCATAGAGCGGCTGGCTGATGGTGACACCGCCGGTATAGCCCGGGCTGTTGACGGTGCCACCGAGGCCGGTTCCTGGCCCGTACGAGGTGGTGCCCTGGTCGTAGGTGAGCTCCGCGGTGCCGGTCACGGTCGGCCGCCATCCGGCGAGCGCGGTCGGCACGTTCTCGTCGACCGCCCGGAGCGCCGCGCGCTCGGCCTGCAACTGTGGATTGGTCAAATAGGAAGCGGCGAGCGCTTCCTGCAGCGTGTGGGGAATGAAGGTCGGCGCCCCGGTGCCGTCATATTTCTGCGCCAGCGCCGTGCCGTTGCACAGCAATGCCGCAAGCCCTGCCCCCATCCCGGTGCGAATACTCATCCCGCCCTCCCGTCGCCTGCACGCTCGATCACGCGCGATCGAACAAGTCCGCTGGTCTGTGCCACAGAAACCGGCGGCCCTGCCAGCGCGGCGACGCCACACACCAGTGCAAACGCCGGCTCAGAAGCTGAAGCGCGGCGCCGCGAGCAGCTCCGGGATCAACGGCGTCGAAGCGTCGAACTGCTGTCGCGCCCGCAACCCGTGCGTCGAATGCTCCGCCAGCACGCCGCTGCCGACGTTGCCCAGCGGCCACAGCACCGCAGCCAGGCGCCCGCCGGCTGCCAGTTGCCCGGCCAGCGCGTCCGGCAGGCTGCGCACCGCGCCGTCGACCAGGATGAGGTCATAGGGAGCGGCGTCCGCAAACCCTTCGAGCAGATCGCCGGTGACGAACCGGACCGAGGGCGCGAACTCGCGGCACAGCGCCGCCCCCAGGGCAGCCAGGGCCGGGTCCTGTTCCAGCGCCACCACCGACAGGCCGAGCCGTCCAAGCAGCACCGCGGAATAGCCGGTCGCGGCGCCCACCACCAGCGCCCGCTCGCCGCCGAGCGGCACCGCCGACTGCAGCAGCCGCGCGATGATCCGGGGCTCCATCAACACGCGGCCCGCCGACAGCGCCACGCCGCGATCGGCATAGGCGATCGCCACACGCCCGGCCGGCACGAACCGCTCGCGCGGCACCTCGCGCATTGCCTTGATGATGCGCGGATCACTGACCTGCACCGGGCGCACCTGGGTATCGACCATGCGGTTGCGCGCCTGCGCCAGATCCGGCGGCCCGGCCTTCGTCAGGCCGGGGGCGGTTCCACCTCCGGTTTCAAGGCGGGCCGGCCACGCCGCAGCGCCGGTCGAAGACAGGGCCGGTTTGATCTCGTTCATCCACCCAGCATACTTGGCGCTGCCGCGCGGCGCAAAGCCGGGCGCTCCTTTGCAGCTTCGCCCAAGAGACCGTTTGAGAATGCGCTTGGGTAAGTCAGACGTGCCATTTGGCGCCGCCCGGCGTGACGTTCCGAGCTCCGGAGCCGAGCGGCCTCCCGTTGCCTGGAAAGGGGGCCGCGCGCACCGGAGCGCAGGAAAGCCACCCCTCTGTGAGAAGAGGAGGATGGCCACCCTAGTAGCAGTATCAAATGGTCTCTACGGCTCGATCCTGAACACCTTGTCCATCGCGGCCAGTTCCAGCAGCGGGGCGATCGCGCCGGTCGGCCGGCGCAGCGTCAGCGACGATCCCGAGACGGTGACCTCCTCCTCGGCGATCAGCAGCATCCCGCGGGCGGCGGAATCGAGAAACTCGAGCCCGCTCAGGTCGAGGATATGGGGACACGCCGGCCGCGCGCGCATCGCGTCGAGCGAACTGGCGAGCTGGCGAGCTGGCGAGCTGGCGAGCTGGCGAGCTGGCGAGCTGGCGAGCTGGCGGAAATCGTTGAAGGTGAACGACCCGTCGAGCGTCATGACGGCGCCCTCCGGCGTGTCTTCCTGGCTGAACCTCATCGGCGGCCTCTACATTGCCTGCTCTTCCCGGATCCCGCCGGAGGCGCGTTCAGAACAGTTCGATCTCGACCGCATCGGGTGCCGTCTCAGGACCCGCCTCGGCGTCCGCCAGCAACTGCGTGAGCATCCGGCGCTTGACCGACCCGAGGGTCTGTTTCTCAACGATGCGCTCGACCCAGTCCCCGTTGACCAGGCCGTCGCGGGCCAGGCCCGGCAGCGCCTCCCTCGTCGCATGCTGCAGGGCCAATGCGTTCTCCTGCAGGACCGCGAGCACGTCGATGACCTGGCTGATATGCTGCTTGGTCCGGTCCTGGAACTGCATGCCGGTGATGAGCTGTCCGATCGTGTGGGTCAGGTCGCCCGAGGACTGCGCGGTGTCCGCGAGCGCCGCCTTGAACGCGTTGTTCTGCGCCATGATGCCCACGATCAGGCTGTCGATCTGCTCCTTCGCCGTGATGTGCTCGGACAGGTCCAGCGTTGCGATCTCGCGCAGCACGCCGTGGCCCTCGCGCACGCTGGCGCGGACCGCCGAGATCCGGATGCCGACCTGGCGCGACGCCTGGGCGGTCTCCGCCGAAAGCTCCTTCATCTCCCGCGCGATCACGCCGAACGCGCCGCCGGCGCCGCCTGCGTGGCTGGCCTCGATCGCCGCATTCAGGGCGAGGTAGCGCGTCTTGGCATTGATCGCCTCGATCTGCACGACGCACTGCTCGGAGCCCTCCACGTCCCGGGCGACCTCCTCGAGGGCATACACCATGCGCATCGCATGTTTTGAAACCGACAGGATGGCATCGATGACCTTGCTCAGCACCTGCTCGACACGATGCATCGCGTCATCGAGCGGCATCGCCTCGCCATCGACCTCGATCGACTTCGCAAGGCCGATGATCATGTCGACCCGGCCGACCTGGCCCTGCGCGATGACGGCGAGATTCTGGAACCGCTCGCTGAGATCGAGCGTGCTGGTCTCGACGAGGTCCGACGAGCGCGTCAGCTCGCGCGACAGCGCGACGAACGTGCGACGCTCCACCTCGGACAGCTCCAGCCACTGCTGCAACATGTGGGTGGCCGCATCCGACACCGGCGGAATGGCGGCACAGGCTGCAGGCGTCACGCCCCGATCCAGCCGAAGCAGAGCAAGGCCCGGAGGTCTCGCGATCTTTTATGCGACTGCATGGCCGCACACTCCGTTGCTGTGAGAGGCAGGAACCGCGAACTCCGCCCCCGGCGAGAGGCATCCGAGCAGCAGGCTACAGGCGGGACATCAAGAAACGATTAATCGGACGGCAACGGGCCGAGGCGCCTCCGCCGCAACCATGACGTCGTCGGAGTGGTCGCGGCGCTCATATTGATTTCGCGACAACCTGAAACGCGGCGCCGCAAGCTGGGCGGCCTCCTCCAGGCGGCCCGTCGCGGCGCAGGCGGCGGCCTCGGCGAAGGCCGCCCCGATCGCCGCCACGGGAACATCCTGCGAGCCCGCTCCGCTCTCGTACAACCCGTCGCTGAACGGGCACAGGACGCATCGACGAACATCGGCGGCGGCCCGCCGGAGCTGCACCAGGCCAGACGATGCCGGCGGGGATCGATCTGCGCGTAGATCATCGTGGCGTAGTGGCCGACCGGCAGCAGGCCATGCGGCCGCTGGTTCAGCACACCCGTCATCCGCCCCGGCAAGCCGCGCGGCAGCGTCCTCGTGCGCGGCGAGCGGTCTGAGGATGGTCGCCGAGGCGCCCCTCCAGTCGAACGCTACCGGTGGAAAGGCAGCTTCGCCGTAACGACCATTCGGCCCGGGCGGCATTGTCGCAGGGTCCGGCGTCACCAGCCAGACGAAGTCCGGCGACGGCCGCCCCGAAGTACCGCCCGGGCAAATTACATCCCGCCCCCTGATCGGCCACCGCCGCTGCGGCGCGTCCACCCGGCATCCAGGCAACCGCGACAGTCAGCACGCGTCCGGCATGGTCTGCATCGGCGACCGCCTGCGCGAGCGACCTCTCGCGCCCCACCCGGTCGTATCACCCGATCGAGCGTCCCGAAGACAGGCCAGGATGGCCGTGCAGGGCCGCGTTCACGACGATCTCGTGCAGCGCGAGGATCCCGAGCGGTGAGACGGGTGAGCCCTTGTCCAGCAGAGCCCCGAGCAACAGGGCGAGATCGATCTTGAGCAGGCTCGAAGTCTTGGCGGAGACGGCAGCGCACCCGCTCCCGACTCGGTTCGCCCCGATCCCGTGCAGGAGCTTGGAGGGATCGTGTCCGGGCGGCGGGCGGCAGCTTGGCTCGACCAGCCGGGTGCCGCGTTCCAGTCGTCCGACGGGAGAAGCCCATTCCCATCACAATCGAGCACAAGGCCGTTGAAGGCCGGAACCATGGAGCCGAACTTGAGGCAGGCTTGCTCACGATCCGTCAACCCGCGGTGGCGCATGCTACCATGATGCCAGCTACAGCGACCGACCCGTGCCCGGCAGTCGCGGCCGCCAAAGCCAGCCTGCGCCTGAATTCGATCATCGACCGGATGCGAACGGTTCATCACGGCGGCCCGGACCTCGACGCCTCGATCGGTGACCTGTTCTACGACCTGCAGCGCTGCGTCGCCCAATCGGCGATTGCGTGCTGTGTCCCACGGCGACCTGCGGCAACTGGTCGACCAGCCTGTCCGACGCGCTCGCCTTGCTCCCGCTGACCGATGATTTTTCCCCCGGCGGCCGCGACGGCGTTTCAGGGGCCTGGATCCAGCCGAACAATTGTTGGCAGCCGCAGGAGCACGAGGCGCGACACGATCATCCGCACGGCAGCGGCATCGTGGTGGCGCGTAGCGCCGCGCTGGCCATGACATGCGCGGTCCTGGTGCTCTACAGCCGCAAGTGGGCTACCTCGGCCGGTTGACGATCGCGCCCGCGAGGTGCTCGAGCGACATTTCCGCCTCGATTGCGCCGATGTCCTTCGCCGCCTTTGACATCCCGTAGATCAGGCAGCTCGCCTCATTCTGGCCGAGGGTGCGCGCGCCCGCACTGCGCATCGCCAGCAACCCGGCCGCCCCGTCGCGGCCCATGCCGGTCAGGATGATCCCGAGCGCGTTCGCGCCGACGGCGCCGGCGAAGGACTGGAACAGCACGTCGACCGATGGACGATGCCCGGACACGGCAGGGCCGTCATGCAGGCGGCAGGAATATTGCGTGCCACTGCGCGCCAGTTCGAGATGACGCGCGCCGTTGGCGATATAGACGTGGCCGGGCGTTACCACCTGCCCTTGCTCGGCCTCGCAGACCGACATCAGGCAGATCTCGTCGAGGCGCCTGGCGAACGACGCGGTGAAACCCGGCGGCATGTGCTGGGTGATCAGGATGGCTGGGCAATGGGCCGGCAGGTTGATCAGCAGCCGCTGCAGCGCCTCGACACCGCCGGTCGAGGCGCCGATGGCCACGAGCCGTCCGGCCGAGGACAGCAGCGGATCGATGCTCAGGGTGACCGGCTGCGGCGGCGCGGTCCGCGATCT
Organism: uncultured Lichenicoccus sp.; assembly: GCA_963693035.2. Taxonomy (GTDB): domain Bacteria; phylum Pseudomonadota; class Alphaproteobacteria; order Acetobacterales; family Acetobacteraceae; genus Lichenicoccus. Next base: position 11,445 of record CAXMMQ010000010.1, on the reverse strand, counting down.
CGGGCGAGCCAGCGCCGCCGCCTTCACCTTGGCGACGATCTCCTCGCGCAATGCCAGAAGGCCGTCGCGAACGCCGATGGTCGGCTTCGCCACGAAATCCACCGCGCCGATCTCCAGCGCCTGCAACGCAATGTCGGTGCCCTTTTGCGTCAGCGTCGAGACCACCACGACCGGCATCGGCCGCAGCGCCATCAGACGCTCGAGAAAGCTGAGCCCGTCCATCCGTGGCATCTCGATGTCGAGCGTGATCACGTCCGGGCTGAGCTGCCTGATCTTCTCCCGCGCGACGATGGGGTCGGAAGCGGTCGCGATCACCTCGATGCCGGGGTCGCTCTGCAGCATCTCGGTCAGCAACTGACGGATCAACGCGGAATCGTCCACGATGAGCACCCGGATCGACACGATCGTTCTCCATGACTACGTCTCGTACGCTCACTCGAACAATTCGACCGACCCGATCGCCGGCTGCAGGATCGTCCTGGAGAAACCTCTCTCCCGGTTCGTGACCGATCGGTCGGCCGCTTCGATTTCCAGCATCATGACCTTGCCAGTGAGCGGCGCGTATTCGATGCGCCGCGCGTGCAGCCCGCGCAGATGCTGTGCCGCGATGCCCATGTTCTCGGACTGGAGATAGGCTTCGACAAAATCCGCGTTCCGGTGGCCGATCGGCGCCCCTTCGGTCAGCATGCTGCCGCCGCCGAACAGCTTGACCTCGAGGCGCCCGCGCACGCCACCGCCGCACAAAATGTCGTTGATCAGCCGCTCCATCGCGAAATTGCCGTAGCGCATGCTGGCACTGACCTCACCCCATTCGCCGGTGGCGCTCGCGGGCAGCATGAAATGATTCATGCCGCCGATCCCCGCCACCGGATCGCGTATGCAGGCCGCGACGCACGAGCCGAGCACGGTGATGATCGTCTCGTCCGGCCTGCGCGTCACGTACAGCTCGCCTGGTCCTATCCTGATCTTCTTCATGCCTGATCTTCTTCATGGAAGCCGCGAGCACGGCCTCACCGGATCCGGCGGTAGATCGTGTGGCCATGGCCCTCGAACCGGTCGCTGACACCCAGCAGGCTCTCCGAGTGACCGATGAACAGCCAGCCGCCCGGCTGCAAGAGGTCGGCCATGCGATCGAACAGAACACGCTGCGTCGGCTTGTCGAAATAGATGACGACGTTGCGGCAGAAGATCACGTCGAACCTGCCCCGCATCGGCCATTCCTCAAGCAGGTTGAGCTGCTTGAACGCGAGCAGGCCGCGCAGCGCGTCGGACATCCCGACCATCCCGTCCGTCGTCCTGCCGACGAGCCGCTCGAACTGCGGCGGGATCGTCGCCGCGCGCTCCGCATCGTAGCACCCCGCGATCGCGCGCTCGATCATGTTGGTGTCGATATCGGTCGCCAGGATTCTTGCGTCGCAGCGCCGCACGCCGAGCAGCGCACCCGCCTTGAGCAGCGACTGGTGCGCGACCATGGCGATGGAATACGGCTCCTCGCCCGATGAGCAGGCTGACGACCAGATGCGAAGCCGCCTGTTGTCCGCCGACCTCAGCCTCCCGTCCAGGATTTCCGCGAGGAAGGTGAAGTGGTGCGGCTCGCGAAAGAAGCTGGTGAGGTTGGTGGTCAACGCATTGATCATCTCGACCCGCTCGGCCTCGCCGCCGGAACCATCGACCAGCGCCCGGTACTGCGAGAAGCTGTGCAAGCCGAGCGCCACCAGGCGTCGCTGCAGGCGTCCGAACACCAGCTCGCGCTTGCTGTCGCCGAGCGAGATGCCGGCAATGCGGTGCACCATCGAGCGTATCGCATCGAAGTCGGCCTGGCTGAGGCTTTCCTCCTGCACGGGCATCGGGGGTCGATCCCTGCGCCGCCGCTAGAACTCCTTCCAGTCGCTCGCATCGGTACGCGCGGCCTGTCGGGTCGGGGCCGCCGGACGCCGGACCGCCACGGGCGCCGCGCGCACGGCCGACGCCGGCTTGCGCGCGGGTGCGGCTTGCTTTGCGATCTGCAACGGCGGCACGGCGTCCCCGAGCTTGAAGCCGGACACCATGCCGGCGAGACCGTCGGTCTGATCCTCCATCGATTTCGCCGCCGCCGCCGCTTCCTCCACCAGCGCCGCATTCTGCTGGGTCATCTTGTCCATCTGCATCACCGCGGTGTTCACCTGCTCGATGCCGGTGCTCTGCTCCCTCGAGGCCGCGGAGATCTCGGCCATGATGTCGGTCACCCGCTTCACCGAGTGCACGATCTCCTCCATGGTCTGGCCGGCGGCGGCGACCAGCCGCGATCCGGATGAGACCTTATTGCCGGATTCCGAGATCAGCGACTTGATCTCCTTGGCGGCATTGGCGCTGCGCTGCGCGAGGTTGCGCACCTCGGCCGCCACCACGGCAAACCCCCGGCCCTGCTCGCCGGCGCGCGCCGCCTCAACGGCCGCATTCAGTGCCAGGATGTTGGTCTGGAAGGCGATCTCGTCGATGACGCCGATGATGTCGGTGATCTTGCGGCTGGCCTGGTTGATGTCCTCCATGGTCCGCACCACCTCGCCGACGACGCTGCCGCCCTTGACCGCGATCTCAGACGCCGAGCTCGCCAGCTTGTTGGCCTGCTGCGCATTGTCGGCGTTCTGCCGGACGGTGCTGGTCAGCTCCTCCAGGCTTGCGGCGGTCTGCTCCAGGCTGGAGGCCTGCTCCTCGGTGCGCTGCGACAGGTCGGTGTTTCCCATCGAGATCTCCCTGGCCCCGGTGGCGATCGTGCCGGACGCCTCGACGATCGCCGACACCACGCCGACCATCATGTCGAGCAGGCCGTTCACGCCGGCGCAGAGATCTGCGAGGTCGCCGGCCTTGTCGTCGAGCGGCACCCGGCCGGTCAGGTCGCTCGCCTGCGCGCTGCCGATGACCACCTGGATCTGCTGCACCGCCCTGCGCAGCGCGTCGGCGCTGCGCACCTGCTCGGTGATGTCGGTCGCGTATTTCACCACCTTGAACGGCTTCGCGTTCATGTCCATGATCGGATTGTAGCTCGCCTGCAGCCACACCGCGCGGCCGCCCTTGGCGATGCGCTTGTACTGGCCCGCCTCGTAGTCGCCGCGCCCGAGCTTGTCCCAGAAGATGCGGTAGTCGGCGCTCTGCCGCTCCACCGGATCGACGAACATTCCGTGGTGCTGCCCACGGATCTCCTCCAGCGAGTAGCCGACCGCGTTCAGGAAGTTTGCGTTGGCATGCAGGATCCGGCCGTCGAGCGAAAACTCGATCACCGCCTGCGCCTTGCTGATCGCTGCAAGCTGGCCGATGAAATCGGCGCTCTGCAGCTTCTGCTCGGTGATGTCGGTGGCGTATTTCACCACCTTGAACGGCTTGCCCAGGCTGTCCAGGATCGGGTTGTAGCTCGCCTGCAGCCAGACCTCGCGGCCACCCTTGGCGATACGCATGTACTGGCCGGCGTCGTACTCGCCGCGGGCGAGCTTTTCCCAGAATGCCCGGTAGCCCACGCTCTGGCGGTACGCCGGATCGACGAAGAGGCTGTGATGCTGCCCGCATACCTCGTCGAGCGTGTAGCCCATCACGTTCAGGAAGTTCTCGTTGGCGTGCAGGATCCGGCCGTCCAGGGCGAACTCGATCACCGCCTGAGAGCGGTTGATGGCGCTGAGATAGGCGGAACTTTTGTCCAGGTTCTGCAGACGCGACCCGGCGTCCGACCATTCCACGACAAAGCCGAGCCGGACGGGCTTGTCGCCGTGGCCCCGCTCGGTGAGCGGAGCCACGCGCAGGTCGAACGACCGGCCGCCGACCTTGATCGTTGCGTCGTGCGGCTTGTCCAGAACCGCCAGCATGCGCCGCTGGTGCGACGGGTTCTTGTGGAAGATGTCGATATTGCTGCCGATGAGCGTCCTGACGTCGAAACCGGGCAGCTCGCGGCGCAGGTCGGCTTCGGCCTCATGCATCAGCGAAATCACCGAGGGGTTCATGTAGGTGATTTTGAGGTCGTTGTCGGCGAGCATCACGCAGGTCCGCATCGCACCCAGGCCGGCCTCCTTGGCGGCGAGCCGGAGCAGCTCTGCGCTGGCCGCCGCACGCCGCTCGCGGCCGCCGCGCCGGTCGGTGAGGGTGCTGAAAAAGGAGGGCGCGCTGTCCATGAGCATAATTGGTTTCCGCTGATCGGGCCGCCGGTGGGCGACGTTCCAGGAAGGCTCGGCGTGGATGGGTGACGATACGCGGGCTCACGCGGCCGGCTGCAGCCGCGTCTCGGCTGCCGGCATCTGTGCGATGGCGTTGCCGATCAGGTGCTCGAGCGAGACCAGCGAGACCATCCGGTCGTCGAGCGCCACCAGCCCGGTCAGCAGCGTCGCGCCGTCGGCGGCTCCCATGTCCGGCACCGCCCGGATGGAGGCCGGCGCCACCGTGATGATGTCGGAGACCGCATCGACCAGCAGCCCGGTGGTGCGCGTGCCGATCGTGATGATGATGACGACATGCATCCTGGTCGGAATGGCCAGTTCCATGCCGAACCGCGCACGCAGGTCCATGATCGGCACGATGATGCCGCGCAGGTTGATGACGCCGCGTATGAAAGCCGGCGCATGCGGGATCGAGGTCGTCTCGGTCCACCCCTTGATCTCCCGGATCGCCATGATGTCCACGCCGTACTCCTGCTCGCACAGGGTGAACGTGATGAACTGGCTGTTATCCTCGGGTGCGGCGGCAGCGGTGGGCAGGCCGCGCCCGCCGCCTGTGGAAATCGCCCGGTTCATCGCCATCGTTCCTGTACAAGGTGAGTGGATTGTGGACGTGGCGGGTGCGTCACGCGCAACCCGGCGACGTCGAGGATCAGGGCGACGCGGCCGTTGCCGAGGATCGTGGCACCCCCGATCCCGTCAACGGCGCCGTAGTTCTCCTCGAGGCTCTTGACCACGACCTGCTGCTGCCCGATCAGCTCGTCGACCACCAGCCCGACCTGTCCGGCGGTCTCGCTCTCGACCACCACGACCATGCCGCGTGCGGGGTCGCTGACGGCGCCGGGGACATCGAAATGATGCGACAGGTGGATGAGCGGGATGTAGTCGCCGCGTATCGCCACCACATCGCCGCAGCCGGCCACGGGATGGATGTCGCGGCTCTGCGGCCGCAAACTCTCGATGATGTTGGTCAGCGGCACGATGTAGCATTCCCGGCCGACGGCCACGATCATTCCGTCGAGGATCGCCAGCGTCAGCGGCAGCGACAGCACAAAGCGCGATCCCGCGCCTTGGCGGGAATGCACGGTGATGCGGCCGCCGAGCGCCTGTATATTGCTTCGGACCACATCCATCCCGACGCCGCGACCGGAGATGTCCGAGACGACATCGACCGTCGAGAAGCCCGGCAGGAAGATCAAGTTGTCGATCTCCTCCTCGCTCGGCGTCGACGCATCGTCGATCAGCCCGCGCTGCCTGGCCTTGGCCAGCACACGGTCCCGATCGATGCCGCGTCCGTCGTCGCTCACCTCGATCACGATGCGGCCGCTGCCGTGCTCGGCGGCGAGGCGGATGGTGCCCTGCGCCGGCTTGCCGGCGGCGATGCGCTGGTCCGGCGCCTCGAGGCCATGGTCGAGCGCGTTGCGAAGCAGATGGGTGAGCGGGTCGGCGAGCTGCTCGATCACCGTCTTGTCGAGCTCTGTGCCCTCGCCGGTAATGACCAGGTGCACGTCCTTGCCGAGCTGCGTTGAAAGCTCGCGCACCAGCCGCGGCATGCGCGAGAATACCGAGCCGACCGGCTGGGTTCGTATCGCCATGACGCCCTCCTGCAGTTCGCGCAGATGCTGCGAGAGGGTTGCCAGGCCGCCGACCAGTCCGGGACAGACATCCGGCGGCAGCAGTGCGCCGAACTGCACCAGCATGGCCTGGTTGATCACCAGTTCGCCGACCAGGTTGACCAGGCGATCGACCTTCTGCACGTCCACGCGCACGCTGGTCGGCGCGACGTAGCCCTCGCCGCGCCGCGGCTCCTGGTCCGCCTTGGCCACCGGGATCGACAGCGTATCCGGGGCGGCAGGAGACGCTGCATCGTCTGCTGCAATTTCGACTGTATCCGGCACCCGCTCGATCGACAGGTCGCAATCGTCGCTGACGAAATCCAAGATCTCCTCGATCCGCGACAGGTCGGCGGTCGTCCGCAGCGCGATGGTCCAGCCGATATAGGCGTCCTCGGGCTCCATGCGCTCCAGCGACGGCAGCCTGGCGAGCTCGGCGCGGATCGTCGTATCGCCGATCCGCTTGAGCTCGCGCAACAGCAGCAGCGGCTCGTTGGCATTCCGATACAGACCCGGATGCGGCATGAACCGGATCGTGTAGAGCACCGCCTGCGCTCCCGGCGGGGACGAGGATGCGGCCACGCGCGGCACCGGCGGCGGGACGACCCCGAGCCCCTGCAAGGCGCAGGCTCCAAGTTCGGCAAGCAGCGCATCCTCGAAGCCCTGGGCCACCAAGGTTGCGGTCCGCTCCGCCGCCACGAGATCGCTGAGCGCGTCGGTCGCGCGCAGTAGCAGACCGACCACCGCGCCGGTGCTCTGCATCCTGCCATCGCGCAGCAGGTCGAGAAGCGTCTCCAGGACATGCGCGAAGGCGACCATGCGGTCGAAGCCGAAGGCGCCGCCGCCGCCCTTGATCGAGTGGATGGCGCGGAAGATCGCATGCACCGTGTCGTCGTCCTGGCGCCCTTCCGAGAGCAGCGTCAGGCTCGCATAGGCGCTGTCGAGCAGCTCGCCGCATTCCTGGAAGTAGGTGGATTTGAGATGGTCGAAGTGGCCGGTTGCCATGATGTCAGCCGCAGACGCGGTTGACGACGTCGATCAGCTTGTCCGGGCTGAACGGCTTGACGATCCAGCCGGTGGCGCCGGCGCTGCGGCCTTCGGACTTCTTGCCGGCATCGCTTTCGGTGGTCAGCATCAGGATCGGCACCGAGCGCCACTTCGGATCGGCCCGCAGGGCGCGTATCAAGGCCACGCCATCCATCACCGGCATGTTAAGATCGGTGATGATGACATCCACCGGATTGCTCGCCAGCAGCCCGAGCGCCTGCTTGCCGTCCTCGGCGGCGATGACCGTGAACCCGGCGCTGCGCAGGGTGAAGCCGACCATGTCGCGCATCGTCTTGCTGTCGTCGACCGTCATGACGCGCTTGGCCATCATCTGGACCCCATCCTCTGGTCGCGGGGGTTGAGAGCATCGCCCAGCTCCAGGTCGCGGACCGCCGCCGCCAGGGTTTCGGACATCGACTGCAGCACGAAGCCGCGTCCACGGGCGCAGGCGCCAGCGCAGGCCGCCACCAGCACCTGCAGGCATGCGCTTGACACCCGCTCGACGTCGCTGCCGTCGACGACGAGATCATGCTCGCCGGCAACCCTCGCCAGCAGCTCGGCATGCAGCGCATCGGCACGCGCCAGTTCCAGCGACCCGGGCAGCCGGAAGACGGCAGCCATCGCGTCGGAACCGTGCGTTGTCGACGTTTCTGCTGCCTGCATGTCCTGCCCAATGCCCTGCCGAGGCGCGCGCGCCGCCGGCCTCTTGATGGGCGGGAATGCTTTAGATCTTCTTAATGCCTGGGCCGCGGGACCCGCCGTTCTGGCGCCGGATGGTGCGCCGGGGCTCGCTGGATTATCCCGGCGAAGTCGGATATAGCTCCGCCCGAGGCGTCAGACGGCGGTCATCCGCGGCTATCGGCTTCAGGCAGCCCCGAGGTCCGGTGGCAGAGTGGTGATGCAGCGGACTGCAAATCCGCGAATGTGGGTTCGATTCCCGCCCGGACCTCCAGGTGCTGCCGAAGCGTTCGCGTGCGTCGATCGCCTCCACTCCAGAGCCGAGGCCATCGCATGGAACAGCAGCTTGAGCATCACGAGCATGCAGGCCATGCCGCCGAGCACGGCAACAAGCATGCAGCGCTGCTGATCGCGATCCTCGCCGCCTGCCTCGCGATCAGCGAGCAGGGCGCCAAGCACGCCGAGATCAGGGTCAACGAGAACTCGATCGCCGCCGCGGATGCCTGGACGCAATACCAGGGCAAGTCGATCCGCCAGGCGCTCGCGCACGACCTGGCGGCGCTTGGCGCCACGCTGGACGCGCCATCCAGCCCGCAGGGCGCCGTCGCGCGCCGGCAGGTCCTGGACCTGCTCGCCCAGGAACAGAGCCATTACGACACCGATCCGGGCGACGGCAAGCGCGCGATCGCCGCCCGGGCGCATGGTTTCGAGACGGCGCGCGATCTCTCCCTGCAACGCACGCACAGCTACGACAACGCCGCCGCCGCACTCGAGCTTGCCATCGTGCTCGCCACCGTCTCGGTGATCGCCGCATCGCAGATGCTGTTCACCGCCTCGCTCGCGCTCGGCGCGGCCGGCCTGGTTCTTACCCTGCTCGGCTGGCTGGCGCCGGCCTACGGCATGTTCTGAGGCCTGACCGACAGGAGCCTTCAGACGCGGATGCTGCTGCCCGGCTCGGTCACGCCGACCAGCTCGATGCGGGTGCCGTCGGTGAGTGAGATCAGCGTCGAGCCGCCGGAGGCTGCCACCGAGACCTGCGAGGGCGCGTAACCATACAGGTTCACGCTGTCCGAGGCCGGCCGGAAGCCGTTCAGCGTGTCGATCCCAGCGGCGGAACCCTTGATGACCTGGTAGGTCGCCGCACCTTTCCCTTCGTCGATGGTGGCGCTGCCGGCGCCGAGCACCACCTGCATCGAGCCTGCGCCGCCCGCGATGGTGCTGGCGCCCGCATTCGCAAAGATCAGGCTCGCACCGCTTCCTGTCACGATGTCCGAGGTGCTGGTGCTGGCGGCCACCAGCATGTTCGCGCCGCGCCCGGTGACAGCGAGCGCGCCGGCGCCGCCGACGATCGAGTCCGCGCCCATGACGCTGCCATCGACCACGAGAACGCCAGTGCCACCGAACACAGCGTCGCCACGCTGGCCGGTGAACTGCAGGCTGCCCTCACCCCCCACGACGGTGTCGCCGCCGGCGCTGCTACCCTCGACGCTGGTGACGCCGGCACCGCCGAACAGCACGCTGCCGCCGACGCCGCCGTTGATCGTTGTGGGACCGCCGCCACCGAGGACGGTCTCGGCGCCGGCACCCACCGCGACAACGTCGGAGCCGGAGCCCGACCCGAAGATACGGTCGCCGGTGCCGCCGCCGGTGAGGGTGGTGTTGGCGCCCGATGCGCCCTGCGAGACCAGCACGTTGTCGCCGGCACTGCCGCCGGTGAAGCCGCCGCCGCCGGCGCCGCCATACAGGGTGGCGGAGCCGGCGCCGGCGATGACGTCGCTGGCCGAAGCGCCGTTGATGAAGGTCAGCGCACCGCCGCCACCGCGCGCGGTGACGTCGCCGGCGGCGGCGATGATGGTATCGTCGCCGCTCCCGGCCTGCACCGTGGCGCCGGCGGCCGCCGCGTAGGTCTGGTTGCCGCCGCCGAGCGTCACCGGACCGGCCGGGGCATCGGTGATCGACACGCCGGTGGTATCGGCCGTCACCTCGGCATCGACGACGCGGATGAGGTCGCCCGAATGTGCGAGATGCACGCGGGCGCTGGCCTGGCCGTCGACGAGGTCGAGGGCCACGAAGCCGGTTTCGGTGGCGCCGGTCTGGGTCAGCACCTCGAGATAGACGGTGCCGGTCTGGTTGCTCGCGGTGATCGTCTCGGTGACATCGACGCCGGCGCCGGAGGTCGCCTCCTGCACGGTGCCCGGCTGCGACAGCGTCAGCGTCGGCAGCGCGGCTGCCCCGGCACTGGTCGGCGCGCTGTAGCTGAGGCTGACGATATGCAGCTGCACCGTGCTGGTGTTGGTGTTGAAGCTGCCGCCGAGCACTTCCGCACCCAGCACCTCATTGCACCCGCCATCGGCAGCATCGAGCGGCGCATGCGTGGTGTCCTGGTAGTATTTCTGGCCGTCGACATAGTAGGTGAGGCTGCCGCGCTCCCAATCCACCGAGTAGGTGTGCAACGTCGCGGGATCGACATCGATGGTGTGGTAGCTCTGGCCGTCGTCGTTGGCCCAGCCGGTATCATAGTAATGGATGGTCGAGAGCACGCTCTGGCTGCCGTTCAGGCTCTCGAACAGGTCGATCTCGCTCGCCTTTTCCGGCGTGGCGGCGTCAAGATACTGGTTGTCGGCCCGCCACATCAGCACCGCGGCACCTGCGCCCTGCCCGGGATTGCCATAGCCGGTGAAGCTGTAGAGCCCGTAACCCTCGCCCGCCTGGGTGCCGGCGGCGGTCTGGATCATTCCGACCGGAGACCAGTCCTGCGACTGGTAGCCGGTCATGGTCAGCACGCCGCTCGCAAACGAGTACTGGTCGGCATTCCCCCAGTGATCCGCCCACAGCGACGGGTTCAGCGACGACTCGATACCGAACTGGTCATCGATGACGGGCGTGAAATCAGCTTGGTCCAGGCTCAACGTGCACTTACTCCAACGCCACGGCGCCCCAAGCTCCAGCTACGTGTGCGGCAGGAGAGGCAAGCCAGGACTACTGGATCAGCACGTAATTATGTTGTGATTCGCTAGTCAACAAAATGGTGGCGACACCGCTGCTTCCCCGCCTTTTTGTCGCGTTCCCCAGCCTCTTTTGGCGATCAATGACCTCCGACCAGCAGGGAGACGTGGGCCGCCACGATCCGCCAGCCATCCGCCAACCGGACCCAGCTCTGGCTCTGGCGTCCCACCACCGTGCCCGGCACCCCGTCGGCGCCGAGGCGGCGGAACTCGATGCTGGTGGTGGCGAAGTCGCGTCCGAAGCTGGTCACGATGCCGCGCTGCACGGCGCGCGGCGGTGAGCCGCCGGGGCGCTCCAGCCGGAACGCCGCGATCGCCTCGCTCCCGTACAGATTCTCGCCGACGCCGTAGCGCACGGTGTGCGGCGACTGCCAGAACAGCGCGTCAAGGGTCTCGATGTCATTACTTGAGAGCGCCTGCTCGTAGCGCGCGAAAACGGCCTCGATCTCGATCAGCACCTGCGGATCGTTCACCAGCAGGTCAGGCCGGCCGCCCTCAATCATAAGAGAGCGTCCTGCAACCGACGACGCCGGCGGTCTCCAGTATCGCCGCCACCTGCAGGCCAAGCGCCTCGGCGAATGGCCGGGTGATGAGCTGCACGCCGATCGGCAGCGATCCGGCCTCGAGCACCGGCACCGTCGCCACCGGCAGCCCAATGAAACTGATCGGCTGCGCGTACAGCCCGAGATTGGCACGCGCCGGCACCTTCACGCCTCCGACGGTAATGGTCGGGTCGTCGAAGCGCGGCGCCGGACCTGGCGTCGCCGGGGCCAGCAGTACATCGAACCGGTCGAACGCAGCCAGCACCTGCCGGCGATACCACGAGCGGAATCGTTGCGCCTGCACCACGACGCTGGCAGGCAGCATCGCACCGGCCAGCAGGCGCTCGCGGGTGGCGGGATCATAGTCCAGCGCCCTCGTCGCCAA
>CAXMMQ010000009.1:0-357683 GCA_963693035.2 uncultured Lichenicoccus sp. | reverse complement strand
AGGCCTGGTTCCATGGCGCGATGCTTGCCACGTTCCTGTTCGGCCTCGTGTTCCTGGCGCTCGAAATCGACGAGTTCCACGGCATGATCGCCGCAGGCAACGGCCCGACCCGCAGCGCCTTCCTGTCGGGCTTCTTTGCACTCGTCGGCTGCCACGGGCTGCATGTGACGGTGGGATCGCTCTGGCTGCTGACGATGATGGCCCAGGTCTATGCCAAGGGTTTCCGGCCGGACATCATGCGCCGCCTGCTCTGCTTCAGCCTGTTCTGGCACACGCTCGATATCATCTGGGTCGCGCCTGTTCACCGTCGTCTATTGCCAGGGAGTGCGGCCATGAGCCAGAGCCACGCTGTTGGGTCCGAAGAACTGCATCACTCAGATACCGCACCCGGTGACGAGCGTGCGGACGGCAGCGACATCGCGCACGGCATACGCGCCTACGTGGTCGGCATCGTTCTTGCGTCGCTGCTCACCATCGTGTCGTTCACGGTTGCACGCACCACGCTGGTCTGGACGCCCAGCATACCGGTGGCGCTCCTGGTGCTGGCGATCGCGCAGATCGGCGTGCACATCGTCTTCTTCCTGCACATCACCAGCGGCCCGGACAGCTTCAACAACGTCTTGGCGCTGGCCTTCGGTGTCCTGATCGTCCTGCTGCTCATCGGCGGCTCGCTGTTCATCATGGACCATCTCGATCACCGCATGATGCCGATGGACCGCATCATGCAAATGCAGCGCTGATCGGTTTACCGGACCACGATAGAGGGAGCACACATGGCTGAATATCAAGCGGGGCCGGCCGGCGTCGTAAAGGCGCCAGGCTGCAAGCTGGTAATCTTCGGCGCCGGCGGCGACCTGACCAAGCGGCTGCTGATGCCGGCACTCTACAATCTCTCCTGCAGCCAATTGCTCCCGGACGATTTCAGCGTGTTCGGGATCGACCGCGATGGCAGCGGCGATGACGCATGGAAGCAGTCGCTGACCGAGACCATGCAGACCTTCACCACGGACAAGACGGCCGAGTTCTACACACCCAGTATCGACGCGAATGCCTGGGGCTGGGTCACGGACCGGCTGCATTATCTGCAGGGCGATTTCAGCCAGGACGCGATCTTCGGCCGGATCGGCGAGGCAGTCGGCGATGGCAGCGTGATCTTCTACCTCGCGGTGTCGGCCCGCTTCTTCGGCACGATCGTGCAAGGGCTCGGCAAGGCGGGCCTGCTGAAGCAGGCGGACGGTCGGTTCCGGCGCGTCATCATCGAGAAGCCGTTCGGCGCCGATCTGCCATCGGCACAGGCCCTGAACACCCAGATCCTGAGCCAGGCCGACGAGAGCCAGATCTACCGGATTGACCACTTCCTGGGCAAGGAGACGGTGCAGAGCATCATGGCGGTGCGTTTCGCCAACGGCTTGTTCGAGCCGAGCTGGCGGCGCGAATATATCGACCACGTGCAGATCACCGCCGCCGAGACGGTCGGGGTCGAGAAACGCGGCGCGTTCTACGAGCCTACCGGGGCGCTGCGGGACATGATCCCCAACCATCTGTTCACGCTGCTCTGCATGGTGGCGATGGAGCCGCCGAACTCGTTCGACGCGGAGGCCGTCCGCAGCGAGAAGGCCAAGCTGATGGAGGCGATCCGGCCACTGCATCCCGACGAGGCGGTGCGCGGCCAGTATGGCGCGGGAAAGGCATTCGGCGCCGATGCCCCGAGCTACAGGCAGGAGCCTGGAGTGGCGCCCGACAGCCACACGGAAACCTACATCGCCCTGAAACTGTCGATCGAGAACTGGCGCTGGGCCGGCGTGCCGTTCTACCTGCGCACCGGCAAGCGGCTGGCGGCCCGGCAGACCGTGATCTCCATCCACCACAAGCCCGCGCCATACCGCATGTTTCGCGATACTCCGGTCGACAGGCTGACGCCGAACGTGGTGCGCATCCTGATCGATCCCGACCAGGGCATCGAGACGCAGTTCGACGCCAAGGTGCCGGGCCCGCAGATGAAGCTTGGCCGGGTCCAGACCTCTGTCCGCTTCAAGGATTTCTTCGAGGAGAAGACAAGTGTCGGCTACGAGACCCTCCTGTACGACTGCATGATCGGTGACACGACCTTGTTCCAGCGTGCGGATGCGATCGATGCGAGCTGGTCGGCGGTGCAGCCGGTGCTGGAGTCCTGGGCCCGCGGAGAGGGCGATGTCGAGACCTACGCCGCTGGCAGTCAGGGGCCGGCGGGGGCGGACGCGCTGCTGGAACGCGATGGTCGGCACTGGCTGCCGCTCGGCGACGAATGATGGGCAGGCCGGACGGCGACCCGCCGCAACGGATCGAGGACTACGCCCTCATCGGCGACTGCCTGACCGCTGCCCTGGTCGGACTCAACGGCTCCATCGACTGGCTGTGCTGGCCCCGCTTCGACAGCGAGGCCTGCCTCGCCGCCCTGCTCGGCAGTTCCAGGAACGGACGCTGGCTGCTGGCGCCTCAGGATAGCCGCGCCTGTGCGAGCCGGCGCTACCGTGGCGACACGATGGTGCTCGAGACTGTCTTCGAGACCGACTTGGGCAGCGTCGCGGTCGTCGACTTCATGCCGACAGGGCGCGAGAACTCCTCCATCGTGCGTCGCGTCGAAGGTCGCACCGGCCGCATGGCGATGCGCATGCAGCTCAGGCTGCGCTTCGACTATGGTTCGTCGACGCCATGGGTCACCGGGCTTGAGGAGGGTGACGGCATCAGCGCGATGCTCGGGCCCAACGCCGTCGTGTTGCGCACGGCGGTGGCACTGGAAGGTCGCGATCGCAACACCGAGGCCGCCTTCGAGGTTGGCGCCGGCGAGCATGTGGATTTCACGCTCACCTGGGGCCAGTCGCACCTGCCGCTGCCCACCGCCTTCGATCCCGACGAGGCGCTCGGCCAGACCGAGAGCTTCTGGCGTGAATGGTCGTCAAAATGCCAATACATGGGGCGCTGGCGCGCGCTGGTGCTGCGCTCCCTGCTCACCCTGAAGGCGCTGACCTATGCACCGACCGGGGGGATCGTCGCCGCCCCGACCACGTCGCTGCCAGAGCAGCTCGGCGGAGTTCGCAACTGGGACTACCGGTTCTGCTGGCTGCGCGATGCGTCGCTCACGCTGATCGCGCTGATGGAGGGCGGCTATCGGGAGGAGGCCCGCGCCTGGTATCAATGGCTGCACCGCGCGATCGCCGGGGCGCCGGAAGAGCTGCAGATCATGTATGGCATCGGCGGCGAACGCCGGCTGGTCGAGTGGTCGCCTGACTGGCTCACCGGCTACGAGGGCGCCTCGCCGGTCCATATCGGCAACGCGGCGTCCGAGCAGCTTCAGCTCGATATCCACGGCGAGGTCATCGGCGCGTCCCACCTCGCACGCACCAGGCATCTGATCGACCCGAACAGCGGCTGGGCCAGCCAGGTCCTGTTCGTCGAGCATCTCGAAAAGATCTGGGCAGAGCCGGATGACGGCATCTGGGAGGTGCGCGGCGAGCGCCGGCATTTCACCCACTCCAAGGTGATGGCCTGGGTGGCGATGGACCGGTCGATACGTGACGCCGAGGCGTTCGGCCTGGAGGCCCCGCTCGAGCGCTGGCGAGAGGTGCGTGACCGCATGCACGCGCAGATCTGCGAGCAGGGGTTCGATGCAGCGCGCAACAGCTTCACCCAGAGCTACGGGCGCCCCGACTTGGATGCCGCACTGCTGATGATCCCGCGGGTCGGCTTCCTGCCTGCGGACGATCCTCGTGTAGCTGGCACGATCGCCGCGATCGAGCGCGAGCTTCTGGTCGAAGGCTTCGTGCTTCGCTACCGCACCGATGGCGAGGATGCCGGCGATGGCCTGCCGCCCGGCGAGGGCGCCTTCCTGCCTTGCTCGTTCTGGCTGGTCGGCGCCTATGCGCTGCAGGGACGGCAGGGCGAAGCCGAGGCGCTGTTCGGAAGACTTTCAGCTTTGGTCAACGATGTCGGCCTGCTGTCGGAGGAATACGACGTCGGGGCCGGGCGACTGGTCGGAAACTTCCCGCAGGCCTTTTCCCACCTCGCACTGTTGATCGCAGCGATGACCCTCGATGGCGGCCAGGCACAGCAGGAGGAACTGCGCTGAGCATGACGACCTGATTGGCATCGGCAGCGGTCAAGAAAACGGCTCTTCGCTCAGCGCCCGACATCGGATTGCGGGACCTGGACCTCATCCCTCCGGGCGTGCGGTTCAGCGCGCAAGAAATTCGCCAAGCCGGTGCCGCCCGCCGGCGCAGCCCCGCGCTGCGGGAAACGTCCGACGCCAGGCAGTACGACGCGCCTGGACGGTCCTGTGAACCTGTCGCCGACCGCTTCACTGACCGGAGGCGGATTGATCCCGTCGACCTCGCCCTGGACGTAGAGCGCCGGCAGGGACAGGCTGCGGGTCGCCTTCACCTCCTCCTCCAGCCAGACGCTGCCCTGGTCCGGAGCAGCCTCGTCCCAGCGGCAACGATAGCTGTGCAGGGTGACGTCCACCCAGTCCGGATTTTCCCACGACGGGCGACCTGGTTTAGGGTGGCTTGATCGAACCAGCCCTTCGGGCCCCAGCTCTCCCACATGATGCGCCCGAAGCCCTTCGGGTCGGCACGCACCGCTTCCGGGAGGCGGCCGGTCGCCATGAACCAGTGATACCATTGCAACCGGGCGCGCCAGAACGGCGGCTTGTTCATGCCGCCCCTACGCGGCGGCGCGCCGGTGCGGATCCGCCGGCGCAGGCCGTGGCGTTTCCGATGGATCCGGGACAATGGTTCTCGCGCCGCATGTCGACTGGGTGCATGACAGCAATGATCCGCTCAGGTTCGCACGCGACAAGGGGATGCCCGACGGCACCATGACGGTCGCGGGCAATGTCGCGATTTCCCGCGTTGTGCAGTCCTCGAACGGCACGATCGATTTCGACATCAAGCCGCTGGCCTACGACGATACCGGCATCGTCTTCCGCCGGAACGGCGAAGCTTCGGGCGAGATGGTCTATCTTCGTGCGAACCCCGATTGTCCGGCGGCCGACGACTGTATCCAGTATGCCCGATCACCATTACCGGATGCAGTGGGACACCTATTCGAACTGCCAGCGGCAGGCGCCGATGGATTTCGCCGGACGGACCATGTCCACCTCATCATCGCCGGCGAGAAGATGCTCGTGACGGTCAATCACGCAGCCGGACCGACGCTGGTCGTGCCGAGGCTGCAAGGTGCGACGATGACGGGCGGCATCGCCTTCAAGGGGCCTGCCATCTACGCCAACCTCGTCATCCGGCCCGGTCCCGCAACCGCCCTGTCGGATGTGCATGAAGCCCGGCAGGCCGCAGACACCATCACGTCCTGGCTCGCCGCACCGCCGACCGCCCTTCCCGTCAACCGGCCGGTGGGTGCGGCAGAGATCCCGTCCGCGGGCAGTTGGCGCGCAATCGCGGTCGAGCGGAATGGCCTCGTCAACCTGAGCCGCGCGTTCGACGTGCATCGCCTGTCCATCGGCTGGCTCAGGACCACCGTGACCGCCGCGACACCGGCCGCCGGCTGCTCCGCATCGGCTGGGCTCGCCAGATCACCGTCTTCCTGAACGGCAGGATCGTGTTCGTGGGCGACAACCCGTACAGGCCGCAGGCGCGTGGGATCTCGCCGGATGGTCGCCTCGAGCCGGACAATGCAACCGTGCCGCTCGATCTGCGGCGAGGTGAAAACGACCTCGTCCTCGCCGTCGGCGACAGTTGGCTGACCGGGGAAGGCCGCATCGAACCACCATCTATGGCTGGGGGGCCGAGGCGCGGCTGGACGCGCCGGCCTGCTGCCGTGACCTCGCTGCCGGACGCCCCTGATCAAGTGCGCGCCGCTGCCATGGACGGCAACCGGCGCAAGCCGGGTCATCCACACCCGGCGTCCCGGTGGCCTGCGCGGGCAGCGGCTTCGTTAAGCAGATCGTAACGCAGACGGCATAAACCTGCCCTCGGACGAAGGGGGACGAAGCCGAAATGCCGCGCCCGTTCGACCTCAGGGCCATCAAGACAATCGCCGCCGCAGCCCTTTCGGCGATCGTCATCATCATCGTCAGCCTACCGGTGCTGTCGACGCGCATCGACGACCAGGCGCGCGACCGCGAGCGCACCTTCGTCGCAGCCAGCGTGGCGCGCGAGACCGACTTCCTGCGCAACCAGGTCGGCTCGACAGCGAACAGGGATCCGTCGGTGAGGAACCTCGACTACCGCTTCGACCCGGGCTGGGCCGAGAGCGAGCTGACCTCGGTCAACGATCGCGACATCAGCAGCCGCGTCGTCACGGTGTTCGACGCCGACGACGCAGTGCTGTTCGCCCGCGCGCACGCGGCCGCCGTTCCGGCAGCCACGGTCGAGGCGGTGCGGCAGGCGACACGCTCCCTTGTCGGGCGCATCCGGGAGCGGGAGCGCGAGGCGGCCCGCATCGCGGCAACCCGCAGGATCACGCAGCAGCCTGGCCAACCGACGCCTGCTTCCGGCTGGATCGACGACAGCAGCACCGTGCTCATCCTCGGGCATCCGTTTCTCGTCGTCGCCAGCCTCGTCGGTTCGAATTCCGGCAAGCTCCCCCTCATGCATCGCCGGGCGCCGATCCTGCTGCTCGCGTCCGACCTGCAGGCCACCATCATCCCGCAGGTCAATCGCCGGCTGCACCTGTTTCGGGCCGCGCTGGAAAGCGCCGGCCCCGGCATCGGGCGCGCGACCTATCCGTTCCTGGACACAGGCGGACGCGTGACCGCCGTCTTCTCGTGGCAGCCGGATCGTCCCGGCACGACGCTGCTGCAAGAGGCGTTGCTGCCGATCCTGGTGGTCGTCGGCGCGCTGCTCGGCGCAGTGGTGATGGCCTGCCGGCAGGGATTGCACGGCACACGCATCCTGATGGCGAGCGAGGCGCGCGCCACCCGGCTCTCCCTGCATGACGGCCTGACCGGGCTGCCCAATCGCAGGTGCCTCACCGACCGCCTTGACCGGGCCCTCGCGCAGGCCGGGCAGGCGGACGGCGCCGTCAGCATCCTGCTGCTCAACCTGGATCGCTTCAAGCCGATCAACGAGGCCTACGGCTATCAGTGCGGTGACGAGCTGATCCAGGAGGTCGGCCGCCGGATCGTGCAGTCTTGCCACGATGGCGAGATCTGCGGACGGTTCGGCGGCAACGAGTTCCTCATCATCGTGCAGGATGAGCGGCTGCAGGACGGGCGCACCGGTATCATCGGGGGAGCGGCGCGCAGGCTCGCTGAGCGGGTGCTGCGCCGCCTTGCGGAACCGATGAACTTGACCACGACCACGCTGCGGGCCACGGCATCCATCGGGATCAGCGTCAGCCGGCCGGGTAGCACCATCTCGGGCAGCCTGCTGCGACAGGCCGACCTCGCCTTGCTGAAGGCCAAGGCGTCTGGCGGCGGCGGACTGCAACTGTTTGATCTCGACATGGATGCGGCGCTGGATCGCCGGCGGATGCTGGAGCGCGACCTGCGCGAGGCGCTCGCCGACGGCGCCATCACGGTGGCCTACCAGCCGCAGTTCGAACGTGAGCAGATGGTCGGCGTGGAAGCCCTGGCACGCTGGACGCATGAGACCCTCGGTCCGATCTCGCCGGCGGTGTTCGCGCCGCTCGCCGAGGAATGCGGCCTGATCGCGGTCCTCGGGCTGCATGTCATGCGCCAGGCCTTCATCGACAGCCGCCGCTGGCCGGACCTGCGGGTCGCCATCAACGTCTCTGCGCGACAGTTGCAGATGCCGGGGCTTTGTCGCCTCGGTCGATGAAGCGGTGACCGAGGCCGGGATCGATCCGCGGCAATTCGAGCTCGAGATCACCGAGGGCGTGCTGGTCGCCAACAATTCGGAGATGCGGCACACGCTGCAGACCCTGCACGGCATGGGCTTCACGATCGCGCTCGATGATTTCGGCACCGGCTATTCGAGCCTGAGCTACCTGGCGCGCTTCCCGATCGACAAGATCAAGGTCGATCGCAGCTTCGTCTGCCGGCTGCCGGACGACCGCCAGGCGTACCTGATCATCCGCGCCATCGTGCAGCTGGCAAAGGCGCTCGAGATGACCGTGATTGCCGAAGGCGTCGAGACGCTGGCCCAGCAGGAGATGCTGTCGCTCGCCGGCTGCACGCGCACCCAGGGCTACCTCAAGGGCCGGCCGATGGCAGCCGAGCTGATCGCGCCGGTCGCGTCGCTCGAGCGGACCACCGCGACCGCGGCCTGAGATTTCCGCCTCAGCTACCGCGATAGGTGCTGTAGCCGTATGGAGAGAGCAGCAGCGGCACGTGGAGATGGCCGCAATCCGGCGCCACCCGGAAGCGGATCGTGATGCGGTCGTAGAAGCCGGCATCGCCCTCGCCGGCGCGCCAGCCCTCGATGTCGAAATCGATCTCGTAGATGCCGGGGCGCAGCGTCTCGCCGGCGAGCAGCGGCGCATCGCAGCGGCCGTCGGCGTTAGTGACATGGCTTGCGAGCAGTTGCCCGTCGCGGCTCAACGCCAGCGCCAGCCCGGCCGCCGGCAGGCCACGTGCCACATCCAGCACATGCACCGTTAGGTAGTCGCGCATCGTGATCGCGGGAGCGCCCGCTGCCGCGCCGTCGTCTGCGTCCGGCGCCACGAGGTCATCGAGCCGGTACCGGGCGATCCGCGCAACCTCACCGAGGGCGGTCTCGAACTCCTCGGCCGGGGTGTTCGCGAGGCGCCGCCGCATGACCGCGAGGATCGCCGACGGGTCGCGCTGGCCGCGCACGGCGATGATGAAGGGAAACCCGAACCGCTCCCGATAGCGCCGGTTGGCGTCCTCGAACGCGTCCGCGGCCATGGCGTCGAGCCCAGTCAGCCCGATGCCGTCCTGCTCGGCCGCAGACGCCGCCGTCAGGCTGCCCTGTGCCGCCAGCTCGGGATGCAGCCGCAGCAGCGACATTATCGCATCCGGCCCGGCGTCGCGCACCGCCTGGACCATGGCTGCGTGCAGGTCCTCGATGCTGGCGAACGGCCTGGCCGACCAGGCATGGTCGGCGACCCAGGCGGAGTGCTCGAAGACGTGGCCGAGCCGGGCGCTAAAGGCCTGCGGGGCGAGCCCCGACAACGCCCGGAGCCTGATGCGCTGCCGGTTCATCACGGCTGTCTGGGCGGCTGGCCGGCCGGCTGGCCCGGACGGCTCACGAGCGGCCGATGGTGCATTCGATCTGGCCGTGCGGTTCATCGGTCGGGATGAAGACCATGTTGTCGGACGACAGGCCGAACGGCGCCAGGTTCATCGGCAGGTAGTGCTTGTTCGGGCATGCCAGGGTTAGCTCCTCGATCGCCGGGCAGGCTGCCAGCGCCGCCTGGCCCATCCGCCACAGGCTGTCCTGCACGCCGCGGCTGTAGGTGGTCGCGAATACCTCCAGCATGGTGCCGAGGATGCTGGCGTTGGTCACCGCGAAGTCGGCCGGAACCCCTGACCAGCGCCAGGTCGCATCCATCGCGGTTGCCGAGATGCGGTCGCTGGTCTCGGGCAGCGTGGTGTACTCGTCCTGCACGTAGTTCTCCCAGCCGGAGCCGGTGGATTTCATGAAGGTATAGCCGGTGACGCCGGATGTCACCGACACCGCCTCGCGGGTGGCGCTCACCTGGGCGAAGCCGCGACCGTTATTGTCCAGCACGAAGGCGTGCGGATGCGGACGGCCGCCGAAGCCAGCGCGCTGCCACTTCGTCTCGTGCATCGTGACGGTCGCCCGCTCGACCTGCGCATAGCGTTCCAGGAACCTCCGGGCCAGCCGTTCGCCGTACTGCTCCGCGGCGTCCGCCAGGCCCTCCCGCGCGACGATGTAGGAGATGTTCTTGATGGTGTCCGTGGCGATCACCCGTCGATTATCCGCCTGGATATAGGCGCCGCCGAAATCGCCCTCGAGCATGGTCTGCACGGTGAGTTCGCGCACCTCGTCATGGTCGCCGTCGCGATGCACGCGCATGACGCGCACCCGCCCCTTGCCGTAGCTGTTCCGGACCAGTGGCATGGCGGGGCTCCCTTGGAACTCGACACCGGTCCCAAGGCAAGCACCGTGCCAGTGCCGTGCCCTCGTTGCTGGCGTGGATCTTGCCTGCCTCGCCCGGACCCGCCGATCCGCGTGACATCAAGAGCCGATCCGCGTGACATCAAGACTAGGCGACATCGAGAAAGGCAGCGCCATGAGTGCCATCATGCAAGGGGTCGGCATCGGCAGGGCTGCCCAGGCACCGCGGACCGCCGTCCATCCGGTGGACGAGGTACTGCCCGTCGGCAAGCTGGCGCTCTACGGCCTGCAGCACGTGCTCGCCTTCTATGCCGGCGCGGTGCTGGTGCCGATCATCCTGGCCGGCGCGCTCCGGCTTGATACCGGGCAGCTCATCCACCTGATCAACGCCGACCTGTTCACCTGCGGCATCGCCTCGCTGCTGCAATCGGTCGGCATCTGGAAGATCGGCGTCAGGCTGCCGCTGCTGCAGGGCGTCACCTTCGTCGCCGTCAGCCCGATGATCACGATCGGACTGGCCGCGGGGGGCGGCACCACCGGCCTGCTCGCGATCTACGGGTCGGTGATCGTGGCCGGGCTATTCACCTGCGCCGTGGCAGGCTCGTTCGCCCGACTGGTCAAGTTCTTCCCGCCGGTGGTCACCGGCAGCGTCATCCTGATCATCGGGGTGGCGCTGCTGCCGGTGGCAGCCAACGACATCGTGCTCGGCAGCAGCCCGAGCGCCATGCAGAACCCGGTCACCCTCCGCCACGTGCTTTACGCGTTCGGAACGCTCGGCCTGATCATCGCGATCCAGCGGCTGTTCCGCGGCTTCCTGGCCACCGTCGCGGTCCTGGTCGGACTCGTGGTCGGCACCCTGGTGGCCTGGCTGCTGGGCGACGCGCGGTTCGGCGCGGTCGCCACCGCACCCTGGGCCGGCACCACGACGCCGTTCTGGTTCGGCGTGCCGACCTTCGGCGTGACCGCGATCATCTCGATGCTGCTGGTCATGGTGATCACCATGGTGGAAACCACCGGCGACGTGTACGCGACCGGCGAGATCGTCCGCAAGCGCATCGAACCGGAGGACATCGCGCGCGCGATACGCGCCGATGGCGTGGCCACCGTGATCGGCGGGGTGCTGAACTCGTTTCCCTATACCGCCTTTGCCGAGAATGTCGGGCTGGTGCGCCTGACCCAGGTCAAGAGCCGCTGGGTGGTCGCCGCCGCCGCGGTGATCATGATCGTCCTGGGCTCGCTGCCGAAAGCGGCCGCGATCGTCGCCGGCATCCCGCTGCCGGTGCTGGGCGGCGCGGCGCTCGCGATGTTCGCAGCCGTCGCCGTGGTCGGCGTGCAGACCCTGGGCCGCGTCGACTTCAACAGCCACTCCAACATCGTCATTGTCAGCACCAGCATCGGGCTCGGCATGCTGGTGGTCGCGCAGCCGTTCGTGGCCAATGCGTTCCCGGCCTGGACGCACATCGTCCTGGGCAGCGGCATCACGCTCGGTGCGACTGCCGCGATCGTGCTCAACATGGTGTTCAACCATCTGGGTGGCGGCAGCGCAGCCGTCGCCGGCCGCCCCAACAAGCATCTGGTGACGCTGGCCGATGTGAACGCGATGGACCAGGGCCGCTTCGACTCCACCTTCGGCGGCCTGGTGGAGAACACGCCCTGGGTGCTGGAGCGCGCCTTCGCGATGCGGCCGTTCGTCGACACCAGGGCGCTCCGGACCGCATTCCACGAGGTGCTGCTGACCGGCACGCCGGCCCAGCAGATGCAACTGCTGAACTCCTTTCCCGATCTCGGCCATGAGGATGCCGCCGAGGGCGCCTACCGGACCGACCATGCCCAGGCCGGCATCGGCGGCCTCGCGTCGGACGATCGCGAGGAGGTGCAGGCGCTGGCGGCGGCCTACCGCAAGCATTTCGGCTTTCCGCTGATCATCTGCGCGCGCGAGGTCGAGCGCTACGGCCGGGTGCTGGCGAATGGCTGGTATCGCATGGCCAATGCGCCGGGCGTCGAGCGTTCGGCGGCATTGATCGAGATCGCCAAGATCGCGAACCACCGCCTTGACGAGCTGGTCGCCAACGCCAATCCGATCACTTCGGCGCAGCTCGACCGCTTCACCCGGATGACCGCCTGATGCGGGCTGCGGAGACACCGACCGTCACCGCGCTGCGTGGCCGGACACTCGACATTATGGACAACCCGTTCGAGCAGCCGGCCGCCGCCTGCTTCACCAGCCATGACGATGGCCTTGTCGTCATCGAGGCCGGCAGGATCCTTGGTGTCGGGCCGTATGCCGAGTTGCGCCCTACCCTACCGAACGGCGCAACCGTCACCGGGTATCCCGGCTGCGTGCTGAGTGCCGGGTTCATCGACACCCACGTGCACTATCCGCAGGTCGAGATGATCGGCGCCTATGGCGAGCAGTTGCTGGAATGGCTGGCGAGATACACCTTCCCCACCGAGGCGAAGTTCCAGGACCGCGCCTATGCCGATGCAGCTTCGCGCTTGTTCATGCGCGAGCTGCTGGGCCACGGCACCACCACGGCCGCGGTGTATTGCACCGTGCATCCGCAATCGGTGGATGCCTTCTTCGAGGAGTCCACGCGCGTCGGCACCTGCATGGTGGCCGGCCAGGCGCTGATGGACCGCCACGCACCGGCCTCGATGCTGCAGACGGCGCAGCAGGCGCATGACGAGAGCGTCGCCCTGATCGACCGGTGGCATGGACGCGGTCGGCAGCTCTACGCGGTGACGCCGCGCTTCGCGCCGTCGAGCACCGAGGCGCTGCTGGAGGTCTGCGGCAGCCTGCTGCAAAGCCGTGACGGGCTCTACATGCAGACGCACATCGCCGAGAGCCGGGCGGAAGTGGAGTGGGTCGCCCGGCTGTTCCCGGAGCGCGCGAGCTATCTCGACACCTACGCGCATGCCGGGCTGGTCGGGCCGCGCTCGGTGCTCGGCCACGGCATCCACCTCGCGGAGCACGAGCTCTGCACCTGCCATGCGTCCGGTGCCGCGTTGGCGCATTGCCCGACTTCGAACCTGTTCCTCGGCAGCGGCCTGTTCCGGCTGTTCGACGCGCTCGACCCGAGGCGTCCGGTGCGCGTCGGCCTCGGCACCGATGTCGGCGCCGGCACCAGCCTCTCGCTGCTCGGGACGATGGGCGAGGCCTACAAGGTGGCGGCGCTGCAGGACACCCGGCTGGGCGCGATCCAGGCGTTCTGGCTGGCCACCCTGGGGGGCGCCAGGGCGCTCTATCTGGACGACCGGATCGGACGGCTGGCGCCGGGATATGCTGCCGACATCACGATCCTCGATCCGCATGCGACGCCGCTGCTGGCCGCGCGCACCGCGCATTGCGACACGCTGGAGGAACTGCTGTTCGTGCTGATGACGCTGGGCGACGACCGCTCGGTGCGCGCCACCTACGTTGCCGGGCACCGCGTCCACGACCGGGATGACGGGTTCGCCTACCCGATGACAGCGGCCTGAGCATGGCGACCCTGCTGGCGCGCGGCGCCACCAAGCTGGTGAGCATGGATGCGGACCGGCGCGAGCTAGGCCATGCCGGGCTGTTCGCGCGCGACGGGGTCATCGAGCAGGTCGGGCCGGACGAGACGCTGCCCGCCACCGCCGACATCGTGCTCGACCTCAGCCACCAGATCCTGCTGCCCGGGCTGGTGAACTGCCACCATCACCTGGACCAGGTGCTGACCCGCAACCTACCGGGCGGACAGAACGCAAGCCTGTTCGCATGGCTCGACGCGCACTACCGGATCTGGGCACGTCGCACGCCGGAGGCCTCGCGCACCGCAACGCTGGTCGGACTGGCCGAACTGGCGTTGTCCGGCTGCACCACGGTGTTCGACCACGCCTACCTGTTCCGCAACGGCTGCCGCATCGACGACCAGATCGCCGCCGCCGCCGAGATCGGCATCCGCTTCGTCGCCTCGCGCGGCTCGATGTCGCGCGGGCGGAGCCAGGGTGGCACCCCGCCGGACGAGTGCGTGGAGGACGAGGACGCCATCCTTGCCGACAGCGAGCGGGTGATCGCGCGCTACCACGACCCTCGGCCGGGGGCGATGCTGCAGGTGGTGCTCGCACCCTGCTCGCCGTTCTCGGTCACCGAGCGGCTGATGCGCGACAGCGCGTCCCTTGCGCGCAGCCGTGGCGTGCGGCTGCATACGCACCTGTGCGAGACGATGGACGAGGAGCGCTACACGGTCGCGCGATCGGGCAAGCGACCGATCGAGTACATGCAGGATCTCGGCTGGGTCGATGCCGACGTCTGGTATGCGCACGCAGTGCACGTGAACGACCGCGAGATCGCGACGCTGGCAGCACACGGCACCGGCGTGTGCCATTGCCCGACCTCGAACATGCGGCTGGGATCGGGCATCGCGCCGGTGATGCGCTACCTGCAGGCCGGAGTGGCAACCGGGCTCGGCGTCGATGGCAGCGCATCCAACGACGGCTCGAACATGCTGGCCGAGACGCGCCAGGCGATGCTGCTGGCGCGTCTCGCACTCGGCCTGGAAACCAACATCGCGCCGGGCCGCGAGCGGCAGGCGGAGGCCTGGATGTCGGCGCGCCAGGCGCTGGAACTCGCAACGCTTGGCGGTGCCGCAGTACTGGGCCGCACCGACATCGGCGCGCTCGAAGCCGGCCGGCGCTGCGATTTCTTCACGCTGGACCTGCAGGCGATCGGCTATGCGGGCGGCCTCGCCGATCCGGTCGCCGCCGTGGTGTTCTGCGCCCCGCAGCCGGCGCGCACCACTGTTGTGGACGGACGCATCATCGTGCAGGACAGCCGCGTCGTGACGGTGGCGATGGAGGCGGTCGTGGCCGAACACAACCGCCATGCGCAGCGCCTTGCCGACACCGCCTGAGCCACGCCGTCAGGCGAAGAAGAACGCGATCCCGAGCGCCAGGTACACCCCGATCAGCAGCACGCCCTCGAACCAGGTCGTCTCGCCGTCGCCGGCGATCACGTTGACGATGAAGGCGCTCCCGGCGATGGCGAACAGGTCGATCGGGTTGCGGAACACCAGCGTCATCGGGCTGCCGATCAGCCATGACAGGATCACCAGCAGCGGCGCCACCACCAGCGCGATCTGGATCGCCGAGCCGATGCAGATGCTCATCACCAGCCCCATGCGGTCCCGTCGGGCGAACCAGACGGCGGAGAACAGGTCGGCGATGGTGCCGACCAGCGCCAGCACGATGACGCCCAGAAAGGTCGTCGACAGATGCAGGCTGGCGGCGGCCTGCTCCAGCGCGTCCGAGATCAGCTCGCTTTCGAGTGCCGCCGCCACCGTGCCGCCCGCCAGCACGCCGAAGCACAGCCAGAGCGGCCACGGACGACCCGAAGCGGGCTCGCTCTCCTCGCCGCGGCCGAACACGTCGCGATGGGTCACCAGCGTATAGACCAGGTTGCCGCCATAGATCAGCAGCAGCAGCACCGAGATGGCGAGGCTGAGTTCCTCGTCGCGGGCCGCGACATCGCCCGCATGCGCCACTGTGCGGCTGGTGAAGTCGAACACCGCCGGCAGCAGCAGCGCGATCACGATCAGGATCAGCATGCTGGAGAGCTGGCCGGCGCGCGCACGGTTGAAGGTCTGGCGATCGCGCCCGACACTGCCTGCGACGATGGCAAGGCCCAGGCCGAGCAGGCTGGTGCCGATGATCGAGCCGGTGATCTGCGCATGCACCACCTCGGCCTCGCCGCGTGCCAGCACGAACAGCGCCAGCAGCAGCTCGGCGACGCTGCCCAGGCTGATGGTCAGCAGGCCGCCGATCGCGGGCCCGGTATGTTCGGCGAGCTGCTCGCTGGCGCTGCGTATCCAGTCGGCCAGGATGCCGACGCCCGCGATGCCGGCCACGAACACCCAGATCGGCGGCAGGCCGAGCGCGTAGTGCAGCAAGGGCGCCACCGGCACCAGCGCCAGCAGCGCGAGCCGGATCATCGGCGCCAGGCCGGTTTCTGGTTGGACCAGGCTTCCTGGAAACCGGCACCCTCGCCGATGGTGTGGGTGCCGGCCTCGGCCAGCTTCACCGACACGGTCCAGCGGTCGCCCGAGCTCACGATGGAGAAGTCGAAGCCGCCGCCGGGGTGGTCGATCAGCGCCAGCAGCTCGGCATGCGCGCGGTCCGGCAGCGGCTCGATATCCACCACCTTGCGCGGACGCATGGGCGGCGGCAGCGCCACCACGCGCTGCGGATCGCAAGGCCGCAGCGCCTGCTCGGGAAAGGTGGCGCGGCGCGCGGTGCCGTTGACCTGCCAGACGCAGAGCCAGCCCTCCAGGCCGCGGTCGGCGTTGCGCTGCAGGATCGTCATCGGCGGCCCGCCGCTGATCAGCTCGACCCGGTCACCCAGCTTCATCGTCTCCGCCCTGCCCTCAAAGCCAGCGCCGCAGCCAGCCCGGCAGGTGCGAGCGGCGCCGGTTGAGCACGACGCCGATGACCTGCCCGCCCAGCCGGTCGATCAGCCTCCTGGTCTGCATGACCAAGGCGCGCGGCGTGGTCTCGGCGCGCACCACCAGGGCGGTGCCGTCGCAGTAGCGCGCGAGCCCGACGGCGGCGGGCGAGGAGAGCGCCGCCGGACAGTCCAGCACGACCATCGCGAACCGCTTGCGCAGCGTGTCGAACATGAGCTGGAGATCCTCGGGGGGCATGCCGAGTACACCGCTCGCCGCATTCGACAGCCGCGCCCGCAGCAGGTTCGGCAGCAGGCTGCGCAGCGCCGTCTCCGACGAGGCCGAGTCGCGGAAGGCGTCGATCAGGGAGGGCGACTTCGCCGCCTCGGCATCCGCCGTCGCGGCTGGCGGGGAGCAGTCGAGCAGCAGCACCGGCAGGCCGATCTCGCGGGCGGCGGCGTCGGCGAGGGCAGCGGCGACATGGCTGGTGCCCTCGCCCTGCAGCGCCGCGATGATCTGCAGCACGAACGGCCGGTGCTGCTCGTTGAGCGAGGTGATGGCGTGCAGCAGATACAGGATCTGCGCGTCCGGTCGCTCGCCGGCCTCGGCCCGCACCTCGGTGGACACCGATCTCGGCTTGTCGTCGGCGGGATCCGGCGCAGGAGCTTCGAGCCGGACGGCGTCGAGCGTCTTGTTCGCGGGCTCGGGCCGGTCGTGGCCATCAGCCATTCTGTGTTTCCGCGCCGGTCATGCCGGGTATAGCGGGTAGCCGACACCGGGAAGCGATGGCAATGCCTGCCGGGCCGCAGCCCCTTGCCGCGCTGCCGATCAGGCGATACCCGGTCGTTCAGGACGTCGAATTGACGTCTGGCCAGGGTGGCGGGCGAACTATGGATCGAGCGGTCGAGCGCGCTGACCTCCAGTACCAGGCGGTCCTGGGGACCCAGGCGGCGGGGGTCGCCGGCAGCCGGCTGGCGGCCATGCTGGACGCCGCCTTGCGGGACCGGTGGCGCATCCTGGCCGCGACCGGGGCGGTGCTGCTGGCGACTGCCGCCGCCGAGCTGCTGGTCGCGCCGACCGTCACCGCGGACGCCGAGCTGATGGTGCTGACGCAGCCGGGCACGGCACCGGGGGCCGCGGTCAGGAACGAGATCGACATCCTGCAGAGCCGGCCACTCGCCGAGGCGGTGGTCCAGGCGGTCGGGCCGCAACGGCTGTTCCCCGACCTAGGCGCGGCGGACGCGTCGCAGCGCGCGGTCCGGCGCTTTACGGCCGCCTTCGAGGCCAGCGCCGACGCAGCAGGCAACGTCATCGTCGTGCGCTACAGCAATCGCGATCCCGCGCTGGCCGCACAGGCCGTCAACCGGGCGGTTGCCGTCTATGGCGCGATGCGCGGCAGGCTCTACGACAACGACCGCCAGCGCCTGCTGACCGCGCAGGTCGCGGCGTTGCACGACCGGCTTGATGCGGCCGAACAGGCCTACGCCGCCTTCACCGTCGCGCACGGGTCGCGCTACGACACCCAGATCGACATCCTGCTGCATCGCAAGGACAGTCTCGAGCAGGAACTCGACCAGGCGCAGATCGACCTCGACCAGGCGCGGGTGCTACTGTTGCGCGTTGATCCGAAGCTCGACCAGCTGCGGGCCCAGCAGGATGTGCAGGGCGCCGAGGCCCGACAGGCGATCATGACGGCGAGGCTGGCCGAGGTCCGGGATGCCTTAACCGGCCTCGAGGCGCAGGAACCGGACTTCCTCAGGCTGCGCCGCCAGCGCGATGTTGCCGCGGCGAGCTATCAGGCAGGGGCGCAGGCGCTCGACCAGAACCGCATCGCCAGCACCTCCGGCTGGGGTGCGGCCACCGTCCGGGTGATCCAGCCGGCGGAGATCCCGGAACGGTCGGCACGGCAACACCTGCTGATCCTGGCGGCCGGCATCGGGCTCAGCCTGCTCGCCGGCTTCGCCGTTGCCATCCTGTCTGCGATCCTGCGTCGCGGCTTCTCCGGTCCCGGCCGGCTCGAACGCGACCTCGGACTGCCGGTGCTGGCGAGCATCGCCGAGTGGCCGGCGCGCGCGCCCACGCTTGTCCTCGGAAAGGACAGGCAACAGCCCTGATCGGACGCCGGGCGGGCGGTGGATCAGAAGCCCGGCAGGCGGGGCAGGGCGCCCGGCGCGTCCGACGCCGCCGACCGACGCGCGCGCGTCGCACGCTGCGCCGCCTGGTCCTGGCGCAGACGCAGGAACTCGTCGACGATGCGATCGAAGGTCTGCCAGAGCGGCTCGTCGCCGCGTCTTTCCTGCAGGATGACGCGATGGGCGGCCAGCGTCACGTTGAGCGTGCCGCGCGTCGTCTCGGGTCGCGGCATGCGCATCTGCAGCAGCGCCTTTTCGACTTCCTCCAGCGGCTTGGCCATCCGCTCCGCGATCTGCGACGGATCGAGCCCGCGCCTGCGCATCTGCCGCGCATGGCTTGCCTCCTGCCGGCTCAGCAGGATCGCCGGGCGCAGCGCCTCGGTGCGCTTGGACATCTCGCCCGATCCGCTACCCGGCGCTTTGCCACGGAACGCCGCAGTCGACGCCATGCCTGCCTCCCCGAATACTGCTGGTTTCAGCCTGTCATATGTGGCGGTCTTCGCCAAACCGCCAGAGACCAGCCGCGATCACGCAAGTTCCAGCACCAGCACCTGGCCGCCATAGGTCGGCACCAGCACGCGGCCGTCGGCGATGATCGGCCGGTTGAATTTCGGATGCAGCATGGTCCAGTTCCATTGCTGCGAGTCCCAGATCGGCACGATCTCGCCGCCGCCACCCTCGAAGCTGGCGAAATCCTCCGCGTCGTAGGCGAGCAGCCGCGAGCCGGTGATCTCCATGTTGGCATCGCCATACGGGATCATTCCCCAGACGATGCCGCGATTGCCGCCATCGGCGGAGAGTGCGAGACTCCAACCGGGCATGCCGCCGCCGCGCGCCGCTGGCGACGCGTAGGCGGCGCTGCAGGCGAGATAGCTCGAGGAGCGGTCCGCCTCGATCTGCCAGGCGCGCAGGTTGCCGTTCTCACCGCCGCAGAAATGCATCCAGCCACGCTGGGCACTCTTCCAGAGCAGCGGCGTGCCGTGCAGGTGGTGGGTGACGTTGCCAGACAACGTGTTGAGGCCGGTCGGCCGTGCCGGCGCCGGCGACAGCGCCGGATCGAAGAAGGTGTAGAGGATCGGCGGTGACGCCAGTCTCGCATAGTTGGCCGGTGTCGTCGCCGGCGTGAGGTCGGCGGTCGTGGTCTCCCCGGGCGTCTGCAGGCTGACGGTGTAGAGGATGCCGTCCTTGGACGAGACCAGGCCGATGCCGAGCTCCTCCAACAGCACGATGCCGGAGGCGCCGAGATCCTGGTCGCCCCAGGCCGAACCCATGTCCGACGGCATGACGCCCGCGCGCGCCAGATGCGCCACCGGCCTGAAGTTCGACGGCATCGGCCCGCGCGGCAGCAGCGCCGCGACATCGGGGTCCGGTGTTGCGGTCCGGGCGTCGTCGGTCCAGGGCGACCACCAGCCGGTGACCGCCAGGCTCGCGGCACGGCCGGATCCGGCTGCCGCATAGCGCAGCCGCACCACGCTCTCCCCGAAATCATGCACGCCGTCGAAGTCGCCGTTGCCGGTGACCACCCAGATCGACCCGTCGGTATGGATCGCGGGCGCCGCGCCGCTCATCCAGATGCCGCCGCCGCTGCCGCGCGCGGTCGAGCACCAGGTGGCGGCGATGTTCCAGGTCGTCGTATCGATCGCGATGATCCAGCCGCGCGCACTGGTGGCGGTCTCGGCGATGGTGCCGAACGGGATCAGCACGACGTCGCCGGCGAGGCAGAGGCCGGCACGCTGCTTGCGCTCCATCGAGCGGAAGCGCTGCACCGGCAGCCCGTCGCCGGGATCGAAGCTCGCCCCCTCGAGCGACAGCGGCGGATGCAGTTCGGCGCCGGTGGCGACGTCCAGCACGGCGGCGAAATGCTGCCCGCGCCCGGCGGTGCCGTCGGCGCTGGTCCAGTAGCAGAGATAGAGCCGGCCGGCCCCGGCATCGATCACCGGCGTCGAGAGGATGCCCCAGGAGATGTTGATGTCGTGCGCGTCGATCGCCGCCGATCCCCGGATCGGGATTCCGAGGGTCCGCGACCACAGCACGGCGCCGGTCTCGATATCGAAGGCGTGCACTTGGTTGCCCATGGTCGCCTGGAAGACGACGTCGCGCGTGGCGCCCGCGAACGAGACGCCGGGCAGATAGAGCGGCTGCGCCTCGAGGCGCGGATCGTCCTCGATCTGCAGGATGCGCGCCTGCCTGAGACCGCGCGCACGCACCGACTGCGGCGACAGGAGCGTCTCGCTTGTATTGGCGCCGGTCCGGGCTGCGTCGAAGGAGCGCGTCGTCACGCTGACTGCCATGGTCTACACCTTTTCGAAATGCAGCGGGGCCTCGTAGCTGACGGTGGCGATGAACGGCACGACGCCCGCCAGGCCGACGCCGGCAAGCCGGATCGTGCACCAGCCGGCCTGATGCGGTCGCACCAGGAGCGGGGGCGTTTCGTCGCCGTGCCGGATCGTCCGGCTGCCGAGCAGCATTCCGTCGGGGTCAACGATTTCAAGCACCACGCTCGCGCCGGCCGCCCATCCGGCGCCCATCTGCAGCTCCATGCTCACCGGCCGGCCGCCATCGCTGAAGACCCGCCCGACCGAGAGGCTCGAATTGCCCAGCGCC
Source organism: uncultured Lichenicoccus sp. (assembly GCA_963693035.2). Lineage (GTDB taxonomy): Bacteria > Pseudomonadota > Alphaproteobacteria > Acetobacterales > Acetobacteraceae > Lichenicoccus. The sequence goes on along the minus strand of CAXMMQ010000009.1, from coordinate 336,542 downwards.
GGGATGTCGAGGTCGTCGGCGCCGAAAAAGCTCTGAGTCGTTGCACGCGCGACCGGAACCGGAGCCGGACCCTGGCCGCTGCGCGAGAAACACAGGTAGCTCTGCCCGGACTGGTAGGCGTTCGACGGGATCGTGAAGGTTGCGGTGCCGTCCGAGGCGGTGCGGATATCGGCGTGCCGGCCGGTATAGTCGTGCAGACCGACATCCGGACCGAACCCGGTCTGGCAGGTCACGGTGCGCGCATTCCAGGTGTCGAAGTTGAGCGCGCTCAGCAGCCCCGGCGCGCCGGTGCGCTCACTGACGATCACGCTGTCATCGAGCCATCGCGTGACGGTACCTCCGGCCGCCAATGTCTCGTGGATCCAGACCAGGTTGTCGATCCACGGCTTCAGCCCGTAGGCGCCCTCCCAGACCTCGCTTCCATAATAATCCTTGCCATAGACGAACGGATAGCCTTCCGCGGTCAGCAGATAGGCATAGGCGAGCAGCTTGCTCGACACGATCTGCTCGCCCGGCGAGGTGTCGGTATCGGGGTTATCGACGAATGTACAGGCCAGGAACGGATTGCGCGCGATATAGCCCGCTCCTGCGAGGCAACGCGGGTTGCCGCTTTCGCACGCGGCCTGCAGCGCCCAGTGCAGGGTGAAATCCTCGACCAGCGCTCGCGACGAGATCGGCGCAGCCGTGGCCCACGCCTCGAGCAGACCGGGATCGCCGTCGAAGAACTCGGCATAGGCAAAGTGCCGCGCCATCGCCCGGCCGCGCAGGAACTCGCCGACGAACGGCGCCCAGGTCCCCTTGGCGTCGTCGAAGCGCATGCCGTCGGCGCCGGTGGTGCGGAACAGCCAGTCGCCGTAATCGAGTGCGTCCTCGGTCGTGTACCGGAGCGGCTGGCAGTTCTGGTAGACCTTCTCGCGGCCGAATGGAAAATCGTCGCCGGGCGCCGGCACCGCATCCTCGGGCCGGAAGGGCGGCACCGGATCCTGGTTGCCGGTATCGCCGCGAAAACATCCAGGATGCATCGCACCGCGCCCGTTCAGGGTCTCGCCGTCCGCACCGAGGTAGCGGAACACGCCCGGTCCGCCATTCTCGCCGATCACCTGGTGCAGCACCACATCCAGATAGACGTCCAGGCCGGCGGCGTGGCAGCAGGCGACCATGCGCCGCAACTGTTCCGCGGTGCCGTAGCGGGTGGGAAGGCTGTCCTGCTGCGGCTTGCTGCCGAGATCGCGTAGGTCGAACACGCCATAGCCGTCGCAGCCGCGGCCGGCACCTCCCTGCGCCTTGCTGGCGGGGGGCACCTGGATCGCGGTGAAGCCGACCTGGCGCAGCGCAGCCGCTTCGCCGGCAATGAAGTCCCAAAGCCAGGGGGCGTCGGGATCGGTACTCGGCGCCGGAACGGTGACGCGCTGTCCTGCGATGATGAAGCGGCCCCAGGCGATCAGGGCGACTCCCATCAGCCGGCTGCTCCGCGTGCCGGGCGAAGACGATCCTGCAACCGCCGCAGCAGCACGGCCGCGGCACCGCCGGCGGTCGCCATCGCAAAGCTGGCCGCGCCCTGCATCAGCGCGGCACCGAACGGATCCCGCACGACCGGTGCCAGCAGGTCGTCGAGGCCGAGCAGCACGGGCAGCGCATACAGCACCCGCCGGCTGCGACACGCGGCGAAGCCGAGCAGGACGGCGCAGGCGAGATAGGTCGCCGACTGCGGCAGCAGCAGCGCGCGGTGCGCAATGACGCCGGACAGCAGCGTGGCGCCGGCGTCGCAGCAGCCGAACAGAGCTGGCAGGGCTGGCAGGACACGCAGGCTCGGGCCGATGCGCCGGTCGGCGGGAAGCAGGCCCGCTCCCAGGCATGCGGCGAAACTGTCCAGGCCGAGAGAGAGATCGACGATCATTCACCATGTCCCGATGCCGGGCTGCATCCAACGATGATTCACGCTCCGAGTGAAACGAAGATTTTCATGCGCAAGCGGGTTCACCGGCCGTTAATCATCGGACGCTAAATCTGGACATGTCTCCACATGCTTCACAGATCGGCCCCGCAACGCGGCCGAGCCTCGCCAGGATCAACGACGTGACGAAACTCAACACCCTGCTGGACAAGCCCGATCCGGCCTCCCTGTTCGCTCCCGCCGCGGCACTGCCGGATCCCGATATCTTCGACACGGGGTCGGCGATCCAGCCGCCTGTCGTGAAGATGGTCGTCCCGACACCGACGCTGTATCTGACGGAAACCGGCACCAGCACGCCGATCAGCGTCGCCGACATCAACCAGGGCCAGCTCGGCGACTGCTACCTGCTCTCCTCGATCGGCGAGATCGCGATCCTGAAGCCGAGCTTCATCTCGGGCATGATCCACCTGAACAGCAACGGCACCGAAGCTGTGACCCTCTACGAGGGCGTCAACGGCCGCCTGCCTTCCGTCGGCACCACGACGTACAAGACCGTCACCGAGACGGTGAACAACAGCTTCCCGATTGGTTGCGTGAACAACGGCGCGACCCAGGACGTGCTGGGAAACCAGAAGGAGATCTGGCCGCAGGTGCTCGAGAATGCCTATGCCAGCCTCAATGGCGGCTACGGCGTGATCGGCGCTGGCGGCAGCCCGATCATCGCCATGCAGGAGCTGACCGGTCATGCGGCGAGTTCCATGGCGCCGGCCAGCCTGACTCTCGCAGCGTTGCAGGGCGACGTGCTGGCGGGCGACCTCATCGTCATGGACACGTTCGGCAAGAGCGGCCTGTCGAACAGCCTGGTCGAGGACCACGCCTACATGTTCGACGGCGTGACCGGGACGGGGACGGCGGCGACGCTCAAGCTGCTGAACCCGTGGGGGATGGATCAGCCGACCCCGATCCTGCTGTCGCAGCTTTCGAAGAACTTCGCCGAGGTGGATGTCGGGCATCTCGCATAGGAGACCGCTTCGCAGGCTCAGTGCCGCATGAGCACCGGCATGCTCGCATGCCGCAGCATGCTGCGGGTCACGCCGCCGAGCAGGCGCTCGCGCAGTTCGCCATGCGCATAGGCGCCCATGACCAGAAGATCCGCATCGCAGGCCTGCGCGGCCCGTAGCAGCGCGGTGCCGGTGGCGTGCGAGGTATCCGGCGCCAGGTCGGCGGCGATGCCGGGGGCGTCGAAAGCAAGGCCGGCGGCGGACAGCGGCGCGCAGGCGTCCGGGGCCGCCGGTCCTGCCTGCAGCACGCACCGGCGCCCGGCCTCGCGCAGCAGCGGCATCGCATCCTGCACGGCGCGGCCGGCATGCTCGTCCTCCTTCCAGGCGATGGCGACCGTCCGGAACCGGACCTCGCCGAGGCCCGGCGGCAGCACCAGCACCGGCCGGCCGCAATCGAACAGGGCGGCGTGCACCACGCGCGCCGAACGGCCGCCATGCGGGCGTCCCACCAGCAGCAGGTCGGCCCGGGCGCCGAGTTCGGCGACGATGCCGCCGGCCTCGCCATGTGGGGACAGCCACTCGGTGCGGAGTGACGGGTTGGCGGCCTGCATGGCGTCGAACGCCTGCCGCAGCGCCTGCATGCGCACGGCGTCGTCCGCGGGCGCGGCCTCATAGACCTCCTCGGTCGGAACGCCCGGCATCGGCGCACGGGCGGGCAGCGCGAGCGCGCGCAGGGTCCCCTGGCCGGTCCTGCGCAGCAACCCGACGGCTATCGCCAGTTGCGCGCCCGCATCCTCCGGCCGGTCCAGGATGGCGAGAACGACCTCGCCCATCGAAGCCGCACGGTGCTGGCCGGCCACGCCCTGCGCAGGCCGCCTCGCACCGATCTGGTAGCCGGCCAGCACCGCCGCGAAGCACAGCACGACCGATACCGCCACGTTCAGCAAGGCGAGGCTCATGCGGCCGCCGCGCACCAGCTCGAGCGTCTGCAGGCTGAACGAGGAGAAGGTGGTGAAGCCGCCGCAGATGCCGACCATGACGAAAGCACGCAGCGCCGGGCTTGCCGGCAGCGCTCCGCCTTCGAGCGTTGCGGCTGCGACCAGCCCGATCACGAAGCTGCCGGCGATGTTGATGAGGATGGTGCCCCAGGGAAACGCGTTGCCCCAGGCCGCGGCCGTCATCAGCCCGATCAGATAGCGCAGCACGCTGCCGATGGCGCCGCCGACCGCCACCAGCGAGATCATCAGCACGCTCATCCTCCACCTCCGGCCGCACGAAGCCTGATCCGATTGAACCCGCGCCGGTGGACAGGCTTAGCCTGCCAGCCTACGGCAGACCAACCGGAGCCCGAACGCACAGGAGGCCGAATGATCGAGGACAAGCCGCCGGCTTCGGGGTCCGCGGCGCCCGCGCCATGGCGGTTCTGGATCGATCGTGGCGGCACCTTCACCGACATCGTCGCCCGCGATCCGACCGGCACGCTGCGCACCGCCAAGCTGCTGAGCGAGGATCCGGCGCGCCATGCCGACGCCGCCCTGGCCGGGATCGCCGGCATGCTCGGGCTGGCGGAGACCGATCCGATCCCGCCCGGGCTGGTCGCCGAGGTCAGGCTTGGTACGACGGTCGCGACCAACGCCCTGTTGCAGCGCCGGACCGCGCCGGTGCTGCTGCTGGTCGATACCGGCTATGCCGACCTGCTGCGCATCGGCGACCAGAGCCGGCCCGACCTGTTCGCGCTAGCGATCCGGCTGCCGGAGCCGCTGGCCGGGCGCGTTTCGGAGATCGTCGGGCGCACCGAAGCCGACGGCACGATCTCCACTGAGCTGGACGAGGCGCGCGCCCGCGCGGCACTGGCGGCGGCGCGCGCCGACGGCATCGAGAGCTGCGCCATCGCCCTGATCCATGCCTGGGCGCATCCCGCTTTGGAACTGCGCCTCGCGGTGCTCGCGCACGAAGCCGGCTTCACCCAGGTCTCGACCGGCCACGCGGTGAGCCCGCTGCTGCGGCTGGTGCCGCGCGCGCAGACGGCGCTGGTGGATGCCGCCCTCTCGCCGATCCTGCACCGGCACACCGCGCAGCTCGCAGCCGCCCTCCCCGGCACTAGGCTGCTGTTCATGCAGTCGAGCGGCGGCCTCGCGGATGCAGCGCACTTCACCGGCTGCCAGGCGATCCTGTCCGGGCCGGCCGGCGGCATCGTCGGCGCCGCGCGCACGGCGGAGGCCGCCGGGATGCCGCGCATCATCGGCTTCGACATGGGCGGCACCTCGACCGATGTCGCGCTGTACGACGGCAGCTTCGAGCGCAGCTACGAGACAAGGATCGCCGGCCTCGGGCTGCGCATCCCGGTGCGGGTGCCGATGCTGGCGATCAACACGGTCGCGGCCGGCGGCGGCTCGATCCTGCGCTTCGACGGCACCCGGCTGCGGGTCGGGCCGAACAGCGCCGGCGCCGACCCCGGACCGTGCGGCTACGGACGCGGCGGCCCACTGACCGTCACCGACGCCAACCTGCTGCTCGGCCGCCTGCTGCCTTCGCAGTTTCCCCGCCTGTTCGGACCTGACGGCGGCGCCCCGCTCGACGACCGCGCGGTGCGGGAAAGCTTCGATATCCTGGCGCGCGCGGTGGCCGACGCGACCAACACGCCGCCCGATGCGCATGCGCTGGCGGAGGGGTTCCTGCGCATCGCGGTCGACAACATGGCGAACGCGATCCGCGAGATCTCCGTGCGCCGGGGCCAGGACCCGCGCGGCTACGCCCTGCACTGCTTCGGCGGCGCCGGTGGCCAGCATGCCTGCCTGGTGGCGGAGGCGCTCGGCATGCGCACGGTGCTGGTGCATCCGATGGCGGGCGTGCTGTCCGCCTTCGGCATGGCGTTGGCGGCCCGCGTGGTGCTGCGCGAGCAGGCCGTGGAACAGGCGCTGGACGAGGCGGCGCTGCCTGGCCTGCAGGCTCTCGCGGACGATCTCGCACGACAGGCGCAGGCCGCGCTCGCCGAGCAGGGTGTTCTCGACGCCGCCGTCGTCCGGCGCCTGCACCTGCGCCGCTTTGGGTCGGATGCGGTGCTGGTGGTCGCGCTCGAGACGATGCAGCAGATCCGTGCCGCTTTCGGCCGGCAGCACCGGGACAGGTTCGGCTTTGCGCCGCAGACCGATGCGATCATCGTGGATGCGGTCGCCGTCGAGGCGGCCGAGCCGGGCGCGGAGCCGCCCTTCGTCGCAGCCCCGGTGCGAGCCCCCGGCATCGCGCCGCAGCCGGTGCAGCCCGTCTCGTTCCGCAGTGGCGGCCGGTGGTGGAACGCCGGCCTGTTCGACCGCGCAACCCTGTGCGACGGCGATGTCGTGGAGGGGCCGGCGCTGGTGAGCGAGGCCAACGCCCTGACCGTGATCGAGCCGGACTGGGTTGCCACGATCACCGGCCGCGGCGACCTGGTGCTGACACGCGCCGACAGCCGGCACGATGACGCCGCAGGACCCGCACCCGACGACCCCGACCCGTTGCGCATCGCGCTGTTCAACAACCTGTTCATGACGATCGCGCAGCAGGCCGGCAGCGTGCTGCAGAACACCGCGCAGAGCGTCAACATACGCGAGCGGCTGGATTTCTCGGTGGCGCTGTTCGACGTCGACGGGCGGCTGGTCGCCAATGCGCCGCACGTGCCGGTGCATCTGGGCGCCATGGGCGAGAGCGTGCGCACCGTGCTGCGTCGGCGTGGGACCAGCCTGCGCCCAGGCGATGCGATCGCGCTGAACAATCCCTTCGATGGCGGCACGCATCTTCCCGACATCACCGTCATCACGCCGGTGTTCGACGATGCCCTCGGCCCGCCGGTCTTCTTTGTCGGCTCGCGCGGGCACCATGCCGATATCGGCGGCATCACCCCCGGCTCGACACCGGCCTTTTCGCACCGCCTCGACGAGGAAGGCGTGGTGATCGACGATTTCCTGCTGGTCAGCGACCACAGGCTGCGCGAGCAGGAGTTCCGTGAGCTGCTGGCGAGCGGGCCGTATCCGGCACGCAGTCCGGACGTGAATGTCGCGGACATCGCAGCCCAGGTCGCCGCCAACGAATATGCGGCGCGCGCGCTGCGTGCGGCCGTCGCCCAGCATGGCCGGGACACCCTGCTGCGTGCGATGCGCGACGTGATGGCCAACGCCGAGGAGAGCGTGCGCCGGGCGATCGACCGCATCGAAGACGGGCGCTTCGACTATCGCATGGATGGCGGCGCCAGCCTGCGGGTGGCGGTGCGCATCGACCGCGCGCAGCGCAGCGCGGTGATCGACTTCACCGGCACTTCGGCGCAGCATCCGGGCAACTTCAACGCGCCGCCCGCGGTGGTGCGCGCCGTCGTGCTGTACGTGTTCCGCTGCCTCGCCGGCGACGATATCCCGCTCAACGATGGCTGCCTGGTGCCGCTTTCGATCGTTGTGCCGCCGGGCACGTTCCTGTCGCCGGCACCCGGGGCGGCAGTGGTGGCCGGCAACACCGAGGTCTCGCAGGCAGCCTGCGTGGCGCTGTTCGCAGCACTCGGGCGCATGGCCTGCAGCCAGGGCACGATGAACAACCTGCTGTTCGGCGACGCCGCCCGGCAGTACTACGAGACGATCTGCGGCGGCACCGGAGCCGGCCCGGATCTCGACGGCGCGAGCGCGGTGCAGAGCCACATGACCAACACCCGCATGACCGATCCAGAGGTGCTCGAGCGGCGGTTTCCGGTGCGTCTCGAGGCGTTCTCGATCAGACAGGGATCAGGTGGCGCGGGTGCGAGGCGCGGTGGCGACGGTGTGGTACGGCGGCTGCGCTTCCTGCAGCCGATGACCGCCGTGCTGGTCTCGTCCCGCCGCGAGCAGGGCCCGTTCGGCCTGCTCGGCGGCGCGGACGGCGCGACCGGAATCCAGCATATCGAGCGCGCCGACGGCACCATCGAGGCGATCGGCGGCATCGCGCAGATGGAGCTCGGCGCCGGCGACCTGCTCTGCGTCGAGACCCCCGGCGGCGGCGGCTACGGGGCGCCGGCATGAGGATCGACATCGCAAGGGGCCTGTCGATCGACGAGGCGGAGATCGGCATCAGCTTCATCCAGGCCGGTGGCCCCGGCGGCCAGAACGTCAACAAGGTCGCGACCGCGGCACAGCTTCGCTTCGACGCACGCACCACCCTGTCGCTGCCGAACCCGGTCAAGGCGCGGCTGCAGGCGCTGGCCGGGCAGCGGGTGACGCGCGACGGCGTCATCGTCATCACCGCCCGGCAATATCGCTCGCAGGAGCGCAACCGCCAGGAGGCGGTCGAACGCCTGCTTGCCCTGATCCGCGAGGCGGCGCAGCCGCCGGTCCCGCGCCGTGCCACCCGGCCGTCATTCGGCGAGCGGCAGCGCCGACTGGAAACCAAGAGCCACCGCGCCAGCACCAAGCGCAACCGCGCGTTCAGGGATTCGGATTGAAGCCTGACACACCGGGGTGAAACCAGACGATGAAGCTGCCTGATCAGACATCAAGCACGACCGGCTCGGCGTAATATCCGTCACGGGGCAGCGGCTTGCTGTCGGATCGTTACGTACTTAACGTTTGCGGATGGATGTGGCAGTTGCGGTCCGGGGGGTGCCGACGCGATGGCTCAGGCCGGTCGGCCTCGGCATGGCCATCTGCCTGCTGGTCGCCATCGCCATCCTGGTGCTGTCGTTCGACAACCCGCAGACCGGCGCGCACGATCCGCAGACCGCCAACGCCTATGTCGGCGGCGACACCACGCCGCTGTCCGCGCGCATCGCCGGCTACCTGCGGCAGTTTCCGGTCGTCGACAACCAGGTCGTCCAGGCCGGACAAATGGTGGCGGCGATCGAGGACGACGACTACCGCGCCCAGGCCGCGCAGGCCGCCGCCCGGCTGGATGCGGCCGAGGCGACGCTTGCCGCTCTCGACGCCCAGTTGCGGCAACTGGCCGAACAGACCGCGCAGGCCCACTCCGGCGAGGTCGCTGCCTCCGCCGATGCCGGCCGCGCCTCCCCCGAGCTGAAGCGCCAGATGCTGCTGCTGCACACCGATCTCGGGCAGAAGCGCGCCCTCGACCAGGCGCGCGCCGACGAGCGCCGCTACGACGCCGACAGCAGCGCCGCGCATGCGCTGACCGACGTGACCCGGCGCCAGGCCGACGGGCTGGCGGCGCAGCGCGACGAGCAGGCGGCAATCGTGCAGGCACGCCAAGCCGACCTGCGCCTCGCCCGCATCACCCTCGGCTGGACCAGGCTCAAGGCCCCGGTCGCCGGCACGCTCGGTCCGAGGCTGGTGCGCGAGGGCGACCTGCTCGGACCCGGCAGCAGGCTGGTGGTGCTCACGCCGCTCGACGGCGTCTGGGTGGACGCCAACTTCACCGAGCGGCAGATCCCGCACATACGCGTCGGCCAGCGCGCGCGGCTGGTGCTGGATGCGTTTCCACGCCGGCCGCTCGAGGGCCGCGTCACCGGGCTGTCTCCGACCACCGGCTCGGCGCTCAGCGCGATCCCGGCCGACAACACCACCGGGAACTTCACCAAGGTGGTGCAGCGTGTGCCGGTGCGCATCGCCATCGTCTGGAACGGCAGCAGCCTGCGCGGCCTGGTGCGGCCGGGCATGTCGGTGACGGCAACCGTGTTCACCCGCGGGGCGCCGGAAGACCGCTCGCCGGAACGCCCATGACAGCGGGGCGCCCATGAAAAAGGACATGGTCTCGCACGCCGTGGTCGCGGTGCTGATCGTGCTGGCCGCCTCGGCGTTCCTGATCGACTGGAACGTCCTGCTGGCCCCGGTCGGCGGCCGCTGGACCAACGACGCCGCCCTGCAGGGCGACCCGACCACGCTGGCCAGCCGTGCCACCGGTTATCTCGTCGCGGTGCCGGTGCACGACTATGCGCAGGTGCATGCCGGCGAACTGCTGTTCGCCATCGACGACAGCGATACCAGGGCCAGGACCGAGCGCGCGGCGGCCGAGGTCGCGACCGCCTCCGCCGGCATCGGCGAGGCCCGTGCCGCACTCGCCCTGCAGCAGGCCCGGATCGCGGCGGACATGGCGGTCATCGCGGGCGGCGAGGCCGAGCTGGAGCGCGCCAGGCTGGAGCGCGTCCGGCAGAGCCGGCTGCTGCACACCGAGAGCTTCCTGGCCCGGGACTGGGAGGATGCGGTCGCGGCCGAGCGGCGGCAGGCGGCCACCGTCGAGGGCGACCGCCGCGCCCTGGCCGCGGCGCAGGCGGCGGTCGGCACGCTGCAGGCACGGCTGCAGGGCAGCGAGGCGGATCTCGCGGCGCAACGCGCGGCGCTGCAGTTGGCCCAGGTGCAGCTCGGCTATACCCGCATCACCGCCCCGTTCGACGGCGTGGTGAGCAGCCGGCTGGCGCGGCTCGGCGAGTACGTCTCGCCCGGGCGCGTGCTCATCACCGTGGTCCCGGTGCGCGATGTCTGGGTGGTGGCGAACTACCGCGAGGTCCAGCTCGCCCGGATCAGGGTCGGGCAGCGCGCCCGGGTGCTGGTGGACGCCCTGCCCGGGATACGCCTCGACGGCCATGTCGGCAGCTTCGAGCCGGCGACCCAGGCAGTGGCCTCCACCCTGGCGCCGGACCGCGCCACCGGCAACTTCACCAAGGTGGTGCAGCGGGTGCCGGTGAAGATCGTGCTCGACCCGCGCCCGGACCTGCTCGGCCGGCTGCGTCCGGGCCTGTCCGCCGAGGTGCGCATCCTGACGGGCACGATTTCGGGATCCCGGACGCCATGATCCTCGCCCTTCTTGCACCGCGGCCGCTGCTTCCCGGGCCAGACGGCAAGCCACCAGCCGGGGCGCCGCCACTGACCTGGACGGTCCTGCTCGGATTGTCGGGCACCGTGCTCGCCGCCTTCGCCTCCTACCTCGCCACCCGGCTCACCAGCTTCGCGCTGGCCGATCTCACCGGCGGCTTCGGCGTCGGCCCGGACGAGGCGGCGTGGGTGGCGAACGCCTACAACGTTGCGGAGATCGCGGTGGTGCCGCTCGCCCCGTGGCTCGCCAGTATCATCTCGCCGCGCCGCGCCGTGGCCTTTTCCATCGCGCTGCTGACCGTCGCCAGCGCCGCCTGCCCGGGTGCGGGCGACTATCGCGGCCTGATCGCGCTGCGCTTCCTGCAGGGGCTGGGCGGCGGCGCGCTGATCCCGCTGCTGCTCGGCACCGTGCTGCGCTTCACTCCGCTGCACCAGCGCGTGGTCGGGTTCGCCTTCTACGCGCTGGTCACCACCGCGACGCCGCTACTCTCGGAAACCCTGTCCGGCATCGTCACCGACACGCTCGGCTGGCAGCCGGTCTATTATCTCGACCTGCTGATCTCGCCGATCGCCCTGGTGCTGGTGCTGGTCGGGCTGCCGATCGAGCCGCTGAAGCTCGAGGCGCTCGCCGATGCGGACTATCCTGGCATGCTGCTGCTGGCGGTGTGCGCCTCGACGCTGACCACGGCGCTGGATCTCGGCCAGCGGCTCGACTGGTTCGACAGCTCGCTGATCATGGCGCTGTTCGTCGCCTCCGCGCTGCTGCTGGCGGCCTTCGTGGTCTGGGAGCTCAGCATCGAGAAACCGCTGATCCACCTGCGCCTGCTGCTGCGGCGCAACCTCGCCTGCGGGTTGCTGCTGATCATCCCGTTCAGCTTCTCGCTGCTGGTGACGTCGAACGTGGTGGCGCAGTATGGCGTGCAGGTGCGCGGCTACCGGCAGTTGCAGGTCGGCGAGATCCTGCTCTGGGCCGCCCTGGTGCAGCTCGCGGTGTGCGCCTCGACGCCGTTCCTGATGCGCCGGATCGACACGCGCGTGGTGCTGGCGTTCGGGCTCGCCCTGGTGGCGCTGGGCTGCCGGCTCGCCACCTTCATCGACAGCGACTGGGCGGTCACGGACTTGTTGCCGTCCTCGATCACCGTTGCCTGCGGACAGCCGCTGATCATGGTGGGACTGCTGCTGACCGCCACCTCGACCCTGCAGCCGCAGGACGCGCTGGCAGGCGCCACCCTGTTCAACATCGTGCGCACCATCGCCGGCACCATTGGCGGCGCCATCGTCGGGGCGGTGCTGACGGTGCGCGAGCGGGTGCATTCGGCAACGCTGGCCGATCACCTGGTTCGTGGCGCGCAGTCCACCCTGACCGGGGGCGCCCCGGCCACGCTGGCGGCGCACGCCCGCGCGCAGTCCACCGTGATGGCGACCGCGGATGCCTTTGGCATGCTCGGCACGATCGCGACCATCGGCCTGCTGATCTCGCTGGCGATCGCCGAGATCCGGATCGGCCGGAAACCGGCATGAGCGCCAAAGGCAGGCGCCGCGGGCTGGCATTGATGGCGGCCGGTGCCCTGGCCGCTTCGGCGCCGGCCAGGGCGACGCCGCTCGATGCACCGTTTGCCGATGCGCTGGCCGAGGCCTATCTCACCAATCCGCAGCTCGCCACCGAGCGCCAGCGGCTGCGCGAGATCGACGAGGGCGTGCCGCGCGCGCTGTCCGGCTGGCGTCCGCAGGTCGCCATCACGGCCGCGGCCGGCGCGTCTGCGCAGTTCGACAACATCGACACCCAGCACGACCCGGAGCGCCGGCTGCCGCAGGCGGCGGTCGGCTCAATCACCCAGCCGCTCTATACCGGCGGCCAGGTGCGGGCGCAGGTGGCGCAATCGGAGGCGCTGGTGCGTGCGCAGCGGGCCGCCCTGCAGGCCAGCGAGAGCGAGGTCCTGCTCGCCGCCGCCACCGCCTATCTCGATGTCGCGCGCGACGAGGTGATCGTCGACCTCAACCGGCACCAGGACAGCGTGCTGGAACGGTCGCTGCACGCGAGCGAGCTCGCCGCCGCCGCCGGGGCAGCCACCGGGGCCGATGTCGCGCAGGGCCGCGCCCGGCTCGCGGACCAGCGTTCGGCCACCGCAAAGGTGGAAGGCGAGCTTGGACATTCGCGCGCGGTGTTCGAGCAGCAGGTCGGCCATGCGCCCGGGCTGCTGACCATCCCGGTGGCGCTGCCGGCGGTATCGGACGGGCCCCCGCGCATTCTTGACCTGGCGGCGACGGCGAACTTCGATGTCGCCGAGGCGCGGCTGGCGCTGCAGGCGAGCCAGGCCGGCATCGACATCGTGCGCGCCGGGCTGCTGCCGAAGCTTTCGATCGTCGTCGAGGGCGAGCGCTTCCGGGAGATCGACGTGCAGCAGTTCCACCAGCGCGACAACATCGCCGAGAGCCTGCTGGAACTGACGGTGCCGCTATACCAGGGCGGCGCGGTCTCCGCCGACACAAGGCGCGCCAAGGAAGCCGCCTTGCGCAGTGGTCTGCAGGTCGAGACGATCCTGCGCATGACCCGCCAGCAGGCGATGACCGCGATCGACCTGCTCGCGGCAACCAAGCGGCAGGTGGCGCAGCAGCAGGTCTCGATCGCGGCCAATGTGGTGGCCGAGCGCGGCATCGCGCGCCAGCAATCGGTCGGTGCGCGCACCGTGATCGAGGTGCTGAACGCGCAGCAGGAGCTGCTCACCGCCCGGGTCAACCTGGTCAGCGCACTGCGCGACCGCTATGTCGCATGCCTGGATCTGCTCGCAGTGACCGGCGGCCTCAGCGCCGCCGCCCTGGCGCTTCCGGTGCCGCTTTATGACCCGGAGGCGCACTACAAGCGCACGCGGGATCGGTGGTATGGAACCGATCCGGCGCGGTAGAGGTCTCAGGCGCGCCCGTGCGAAACCCGCGAGCGCCGTGCGAGGCTGTCCACGATCACGGCCACCGCGAGCACGCCGCCGGTGATCATGTAGCGCAGCGACGACGACAGATCGAGCAGCGTCAGGCCGCTGGCGATCGATTCGATCACGATGATGCCGAGCAGTGCCGAGTAGGCGCTGCCACGGCCGCCGAACAGCGAGGTGCCGCCGATTACTGCGGCGGCGATGGCGTTGAGGTTGACGTCGCCGGTGCCGGCCTGCTGGCTGGCGGACGCGAGCCGCGCCGAGGACAGCACGCCGCCGATCGAGGCCAGCACCGAGCAGAGCACGAAGGCGCTCGTATAGATCAGCCGCACGTTGATGCCGGCGCGACGCGCCGCCTCGCGGTTGCCGCCGACCGCGGTGATCCAGCGCCCCCAGAGCGTGCGGGTCAGCGCATAGTTCAGCGCGACCACCAGCCCCACGAACAGGCCGGCCATCCACGGCACGCCGCGATCCTGGTTCAGGTACCAGGCGACCAGCTCGAGCACCACGGTGATTACCACCGCCCGGACCAGCATCCCGTTGAGCGATTGCGGCGACAGGCCGGCGGCCTGCCGGCGCGCCGCCGTCCTGTAGCCGGTGAGGAAGGTGGCAAGTCCGGCCAGCGCCGCGACCAGGTAGGCCAGGCTATGCGGCATGAACAGCGACTGGCCGAAATTCACCATGCCGGAGCCGTACGGCAGGTTGATCGAGCCGCTCTGGCCGAGGATGTAGAGCTGCAGGCCCAGGATGGCGAGCAGGCCGGCCAGCGTCGAGACGAAGCTGGGCATGCCGAACCGGTTGAACAGCAGCGAATACAGCGCGCCGATCACGCCGCCGGCCACCATCGCCGCCAGCACCGCGAGCCAGACCGGCCAGCCCATGTTGACCCACAGCACGCCGACCAGGGCGGAGGCGAACCCGCTCACCGAGCCGACCGACAGGTCGATCTCGCCAACCATCAGGATGCAGACGATGCCGAGCGAGATGACGCCGACGGTGGAGCTGTCGAAGATCAGATTGACCAGGTTGTTGCTGGACAGGAAGACCGGGTTCAGGCTCTCGAACACCGTCCAGATGATCGCAAGCCCGACCACCACCGGCAGCGCGCCGAGCTCGCCCGAGCGCACGCTGTCGGCAAAGGCGCGCAGTGTGCCGCCGAGGCCCGTCGCGTGCCGGACCCGCTCGTCGCTGCGGTCGAGCCGGGGCGCTGCCGGAACGGTCTCGCGGATGTCGTCGATCACGGCCGGTCCTCCTGTCTGACATCCTGTTGTGCCTGCCGACGGCCCGACCGGCGCGACACCGAGTTGTCCGAGGCACCCGTGATGGCGCTCACCAGCTCCTGGTTCGAGGCGTCCGGATAGAACACCCCGTTGTTGCGCCCGAGCCGCAGCACCACGATGCGGTCGGCGACGGCGCGCACGTCCTCCATGTTGTGGCTGATCATGACGACGCCGAGCCCGCGATCGCGAACCCGCTCGATCAGGTCGAGCACCTCGGCGGTCTGCGCCACCCCGAGGGCCGCGGTCGGCTCGTCGAGCAGGATGAGCTTGGGGTCGAGCAGCAGCGAGCGCGCGATCGCCACCGTCTGCCGCTGGCCGCCGGACAGCGAGCTGACCGTCTCGCGCACGCTCGGGATGCGCGCGGACAGCTCACGCAGCAGCGTCCAGGCGCGGGTCTCCATCGCGACCTCGTCGAGCTGCAGCGGATGCAGCTCCTTGCCGAGAAAGATGTTGGCGACCACGTCGAGATTCTCGCACAGCGCCAGGTCCTGGAACACGGTGGCGATGCCGAGTGCGAGCGACGCGCTCGGATCGGCCAGCGTCACCGGGTTGCCGCGGAACTGCATCGTGCCCGAACTCGGCTGGTGCACGCCGGCCAGTATCTTGATCAGGGTCGATTTGCCGGCGCCGTTGTCGCCGACGAGGGCGACCACCTCGCCCGCCCGCACATCGAGATCGATGCCGGTCAGCGCCGAGACCGCCCCGAAATGCTTCGAGATGCCGCGCAGGCTGAGCACCAGCTCGCCTGCGTCCGGCTCCTGCCGTAAAGTCTCCATCATGCCTGCCTGATTTGGGTCAATCCGCGATGACGCGGGCGATCAGGGCGCGATGCCGAGCTTCTTGCAGCCCTCGGCATAGCGGTCGGTGCAGAGCACCGCGGCGGTCTCGATCGGCTTGCCGTTGACCTGCTTGTCGATGATCTCGGCCTTGAGGTTCCCCGCGGTGACCAGCGTCGGCGTGAAGAGCTGCGTCGGCGTGCCGAACAGGGTGTGGTCGGCCTTGGGGTGGCTCCCCTCGAGGAGGGCGATGGCGACCTTCGCCGCCGCGGCGGCTACGATCTCGCTCGGCTTGTTGATGGTGTTGTACTGGTCGCCGGCGATGATGAGCTGCAGCCCGGCGATGGTGGCGTCGTTGCCGGTGACCGGGGGCACCGGATCGACGCCCGCCGCCTTGAACGCCGCGACCGCGCCGCCGCCGGTGCCGTCATTGGCGGCCACCACGCCCACGATCTTCTTGCCGAAGCGCGAGATCTGCCCGCTGACCCACTGCTGCGCCTTGGTCGGCGTCCAGTCCGGGGTGTCGTATTCGGCCAGCGTCCGGTAGCCGCTGCCGGCCAGCCCCTCGTGCACGCCCCTCTTGATCAGCCCGGCGGCGGCATCGGTCGGCGAGCCGTTGACCTCGAGCAGACCGCCGGAGGCGCCCGCCGCCTTGAGATGGCGCACCAGCGACTGCGCAATCACGCGGCCGATCTGCTCGTTGTTGAACGAGACATAGTAGTCCGCCGGCGCCTGGGGGATCGGCCGGTCATAGGCGATGATCTTGATGCCCTGGCTTTGCGCCTGGTGCACGAGGGATGCCGCCGCGGTGGAATCCACCGGGTCGATCACGATCGCCTTGGCGCCCTGGGAGACCACCGAATTGAACTGCTGCTGCTGGCGCGAGGCATCGGCGTCGGCGTTCTGGTACAGCACCGTGCAGGTCGGGCAGAGCTGCTTCATTTCCAGGATGAAGCCGGGGCGGTCATGCTCCTCGTAGCGGGTCGAGCCCTCGTCCGGCATCAGAAACGCGATCTTGGCACCCGAGACCGGGGCGGCCGACGCGGCCGTGGCCGGAAGCATGCCCAGCACGAAGGTCGCAGGGCCTACCAGGGCGCCCGCGAGCGCTGCGCCACGGATCAGTCCGGTTCCGAAATTCTTCATTGTGGTCCTCCCCCGTGCAGCCTGAATGCCGCACGTCGTTTTCATTGGCTCCGGGGCGGCCGCCGCCGCACGCGTGTGCCGCGCCGACCGGAGCTACCCCAGGGATTCTATCATAGCGCTTCGGGCGCAGCCGGCTACCACGATCGAAGCCGGGAACTGATACTCCCATGCCCGATGGGCTCTGCGGCGTGCCCTGGCGTACGATCAGGTGGCGGTCAGGATCGGGATGCGGCCGTTCTCGATCACCTTGAGCAGCGTGCCGCCGAGCGCGGTGCCGGTGCTGCCGGGCGGATGCGAGCGGCCGCAGACGCCCATCACCACCAGGCTCGCCTGCTCGCGGCGTATGGTGTCGAGCAGGGCGCGGCCGGTCTGGCGGTGCGCATTGTCCAACACCAGCAGCTCGGCGTCGTCGCTCCAGAGCTTGGCGTAGGTGGCGATCGCCTCGCGCGCCTGCTCGCCCACGGTGTTGCGTCCGATGATGACCACCCGCACCCGACGGGCACGCGCCAGCAACGGCAGCGCCTGGGCCAGCGCGTGCGAGGCGCCGGCGCTGCCGTCCCAGGCCAGCACCACGGTCTCCAGCAGGCCGGCCGGATCGAAGCGCGCCAGCGGCGCCAGCAGCACCGCCCGGCCTGACGCCAGCAGCGCGTCGCGAAAGCCGCGTTCGCCGCGCGTTGCGGCCAGGATGCCGTCCTCGCTGACCAGCCGCCCGGCAGAACGGGTCACGATCAGGTCGCAGGCCCGCCCCAGCGAGGCGCTCGCATACACCACCCCGTCCGGGATCTCGTGCCAGAAGGTCGCCAGCCGGTGGCGGCCGGCCACCTCCAGCGCCCAGCTTTCGTAGAGGCGCGGCAGTTCCAGCCCGGCCTCGTCGAGGCCGTCCTCAAGCTCGGCCGCCTCGTCCAGTGGATCGGGCACGTAGGCGACCTCGATCTGTGCGCCGGTGGGCGCTGCGAGCTGCAACGCGATGTCGAGCAGCGTCCCGGCCTCCTCCGGACCGGGCAGCGGCACAAGGATCCTGCGCATCGTCGGCTCCGTCAGGTACGGACGCTGTGATAGGCCCGGGCGGCCAAAGATCAAGCGCCGGCGTCAGCAACCCGAGCATCGGGCTCGTCGAGTTCGGGCGGCGGATGTCGCGCATCGGGGCCGCCTGGCGACGCGAGGTCGATCACCGGCTGCGCCGGTTCGGGCTGACCGAGGCGACCTGGCGGCCGATCCTGATGCTGGGCCAGATCGGCGCGCCGGCACGCCAGACCGACCTCGCACGCGCCATGGACATCGAGAGCACGTCGCTCGTGCGCCTGCTCGACGTGCTCGAGCAGGGCGGACTGGTGGAGCGGGTGGCCGACCCGGCCGACCGCCGCTCGAAGCGGATCAGCATCACGCCGGCCGGGGCGGAGCTGTATCGCCAGGTCTACGCGGTCGCCGAGGCCGTCGGCGCGCACCTGCTCGCCGGCGTCAGCGAGACCGAGTAGGCGCTGTGCGTGTCGATCTTCGACCGTATCGAGCAGGCGATGCCGGCCCGCGCGCCCGACAACGCCCGGGACACGCACGCTTGACGCTGCTCCCCCCGGGCCCCGGCTTCCCTGCCCTGGCGCAGGACGAAGCTGTGGGATTCTCTCGTCGACATCGTGCCTTGGCGCAGGCATGGGCCGACGGTGATCTATTGCCTGCGCACCGTCACCGCCATCGGCGTCGCGTTGTATGTGGCCTTCTCGCTGCAGTTGCAGGCGCCGCTCTCAGCGGTCGTCACCATGCTGATCGTTGCCAACCCGGTCTGCGGCGCGCCGGTCTCCAAGAGCGTCTGGCGCCTCGGCGGCGATCCTGCTGTGGCCGCCTTCGCGCAGCCGCCGATCCTGTTCTACCTGGCACTCTCGCTCTGGATCGGCGCCGCCTGCGTGTTCTCGACCTTGCTGCGCTTCTTCAATGCATACGGCGCGGTGCTCGCCGGCCACACCATCATCATCGTCTGCGCGTCCGCCTTTGCGCATCCCGAGACCGTGTTCCTCAGCGCGCTGTCGCGGCTGTCGGCGGTATCGGTCGGCATAGCCTCCGCCGCCCTGGTGTTCCTGCTCCCGCGAGTGCACGCACCGGCGTCGCGGTGGCGCAGCTCTATCCGGACTTCTCGCTGCCGCTGTCGCTCGGCGTGCAGTCCAGCATGGTGCACGAGCTGTTCGCCGCCGACAGCCTCGCCGTCCAGCTCGTGCGGAGCGCCGCGCAGCCGCTCTATTATGCGGGCGGCTGAGCGCGCAGGTGCGGCAGGCGCGGGCCGAAGCGCCGGCTGTTCGCCGCCGGGCTGGTCGGCTTCCTCGACGTGCTGACCGCGGACCGGGCGACCTACCAGTCGCAGGATCTCGCCGCACTCGGCGAACTCGCCGAGCTCGCCGACGCGGTCGGCTCTATACCCTGCTCGGCGGCGGCTGGCAGGGCGTCTGGCTGACCGGCAGGCGGCGTCCGGTGGACGCCACCGCGCAGCACGGCATGGCGCACCGGCTCGACCATCTCAGGCGTGAGCTCTTTCCGTGCGGCGATAGTCACCTATCTGCAACAACTTCGTTCTGTTTGCGCGCCGCACCATTCCGGGTGCGCCAGTGGCATCGGGCTTGCTTTGCGGCTGTCGACGTCCGCAACCGCTGCCAGGAGCCTCCGCCCATGCATCCACGCCTCGCGATCGCAGCGCTCCTGGCCAGCACGACCCTGTCGGGTCTCGGAACGGTTGCGATGGGGCAGACATCCGGGAGCCCGACGTCAGGTGGCGGCTCGGAATCGATCCTGGTGCAGGCGAACAAGGGGCATCACACTGCGGACGGCGTCACCGGGCTGCAGCCGGGCGGCGGCCTGATCAAGAAGGAGGTCGCGCCGAAATCGCGCAGTTCGGTGACCAAGGACTACATCGCCAAGCAGGCGCCGGCGCAGAGCCCGTTCATGCTGGTGCAATTGCTGCCCGGCGTGGTGGTGTCGGAGGTCGATCCCTGGGGCCTGTCCGGCGGCTCGCTGTCGATGCGCGGCCTGGACAACACCGAGATGGCGTTCATCTGGGAAGGCTCGCCGATCTCCGATGTCGGCGTCTATACGACCTATCCCTCGGAGTTCGCCGACAACGAGAACCTGGAAGAGCTCACCCTGCAGCAGGGATCTTCCAATATCGACACACCGACGATCAACGGGTCGGGCGGCCTGTTCACGTTCCACGACAGCGAGCCCTTGGACAAGTTCGGCGGCCTCGCCGATTACGGCTACGGCACCTACAAGTACAACCGCGAATTCATCCGGCTGAACTCCGGCGAGATCGGCAATAGCGGGATCAAGGCGTTCATCTCGTACTCGCACCAGCACGATGTCTCCTGGCGCGGTTCCGGCACCGACGAGAAGAGCCATCTCGACCTGAAGGCGGTGAAGGAGTGGGGCCAAGGCAACCATGTCTCGTTCGTCGGCGCCTACCAGTGGTCGACACAGAACAGCTACACCAACCCGACGCTCGCGCAGTGGGGTGAACTCGGAACGTCCTACAACTACAACGGCACGTACTATCCGGGCGACAGCAACTACTGGAAGCTGAACCGCAACCCATATCGAAACGTCGAAGCCAGCGCACCGGCGCACTTCACCCTGACCGATCACTGGAGCGCGGACTTCACGCCGTACATGTGGCGCGGCTACGGCAACGGCACCATCGGCCTCGGGCTGTACCAGACCGGGAACTACCAGGGCGCGCAACTGGTCACCAGTCCCTCCGTCCTGCCCTTCCCGATCACGCCCTCGGCTGCGAACGGCTTCGCCAATGCGGAGGGGTTGCTCGCCTTCGAGGATTCGCAGTATCGCGGTGGCTTCACCGCCAAGACCGATTACCGGCTCGGCATCAACGACTTCTTCGCCGGCTGGTGGTTCGACTATTCCAACGACCACGACACCGAGCCGTACAGCCCGGTCAGCTACATCGGCGAGCCCAGCAACATCTATGGCGAGGTCTCGAACATCAAGGCCCTCAATGGCCTGCGGCTGCTCGGCCAGGACATCGACACCAAGACCACGGTGCATGCGCTGTTCGTGGGGGACGACATCAAGCTGCTGAACGACCGGCTGACCTTCGAGGTCGGCTTCAAGGAGGCCATCGTCAATCGCGACGGCACCAACGACCTGCCCGGCCCGCAATACAAGTCCAGTATCAACGACGCGCAGCCGCTGCCGGCGATCTCGGCACGCTACCAGATCAATGTGCAGAACCAGGTGTTCGCCAGCGTCACCACCAACTTCCGCTCGCCGGTGAACACCACTCTGTACAATACGTACAGCTACCTGAACGGCGCGACGACGTTTATCGGCGGCAACAATGTCAGGGATGAATACTCGATCTCTGAGGAACTCGGTTATCGCTATTCCGGCGACATCCTGGTCGCGTCGGCGACCTACTTCCACTACAACTTTACCAATCGTCAGCTGCAGAGCGCGGTGCCCGGCACCAACGGCGCCATCACCACCGACATCAACGCCGGCGGCCAGACTTCGGACGGCGTCGACATGGAAGCCGGAACGCGTCCGATCGGACATTTCCGCCCCTACGTCTCGGCCCAGTACCTGCACGCGACGATCAACAACAACATCGCGGCCGGCGGCGACTACCTTCCGACCGACGGCAAGACCGCCGTACGCAGCCCGGCCTGGGTGTTTTCTGCGGCACTTGACTATGACGACGGCCGCTTCTTCGGCAACTACACCGTCCGGTATATCGGCCGCCAGTTCGCAACCTTCATGAATGACGAGGTGCTGCCGGCCTACTACGAAATGGGCGGCACCGTCGGATTCCGCTTCCACGATATCGGCTTCGCCAAGGCGCCGACGATCCAGCTCAACCTGATCAACCTGACCAACAACCACTTCCTGTCGGGGATCAACTCGCTCGCCACCAACGCCAAGGCCACCACCGGCGTGTACGGGACCACGATCGGCGGCACGGCACCGCTCTACAATATCGGCGAGGGCTTCGCCGCCATCGCCACTGTCAAGTCGGCGTTCTGACCTGCGCACGCCCCTGCTTCGCAGCGGCCCGGCACGCGTCGGAGCAGTAGCGGACCTCGTCCCAAACCCGCGCCCACTTGCGGCGCCAGGCGAACGGGCGGCCGCACTGCGCGCAGGTCTTGCTCGGCAGGTCGCCCTTGCGTCGCATCGGCCCCGCTTTCCGGACGGCGGTCAGCGCAGCACCGGGTAGAACAGGGCCACCGCCTCGCGCTCCAGTCCGGCGATCATCTCGTATTCACTCTCGTCGAGGAGCGCAACTCGCTCGATCAGCAGCGCGTGGCGCACGCCCGCCAGCGCGGGGTCCAGCAGCATGTCATGGAGCGCCTTCCGCAGGGCCCTCACCTCGGCATCCGTGCTGCCGGGAGCCGTCACCAGCGGCAGGCCCGGCGATGTCGGGGTCCAGTCCAGCACGCGCAGCCCGGCGGCCGCCGCAGGACGCACCCGCCGCATCAGCTCCAGCGTCACGCAGTCGATGGCGGCGACATCGGCCTGCCCGGACTGCACCGCCCGCAGGCTGGCGGCATGCGAGCCGGTCACGACGACGTCGCGAAAGAAGCTGTCGCCGCACGCCAGCGGCGCGATGGCGGCTCGCAGCAGGTTCATCCCGGTATTGCTGTCATTGCCGTTGAGCGCGCAGACCGCCCGGCCGCGCAGCCCGGCAAGATCGTGCACCGCATCGTCGGCCCGCACGACGATCGCAGAGCGCACCCAGGCGCCATCGCAGCCCGGCGCGGTGTAGCAGGGTGTCGCCACCAGCCGCACCCGGCCGCGCAGCGTGGTGACCAGCGGGTAGCCACAGGTCTGCGCCAGCATCAGGGACGGGTCACCCCAGAGCGCCTGCAGGTCATCGGGCCGTTCGCGCGCCCCAGGCAGCCGACCCAGGCCGGCTTGCAAGAGGCGCTGCAGCAGCCCGGACGCCCACGCCCCGGTCGCCCAGTCCAGCTCCGGCACGTCATACATCGGGAAGGCGAGCCGCCGCAGGCCAAAATCACGCATCGAAAAGTGGACTTCTGGAATAGGACGGATTAGGTGGTGTAATTAGCGTTTTGCTAACGCTGTCGTCAGATTATGCGCCGTCGACGAGGGAGACAAGCCGACGCCATGAGTGGACCGCTTAGAGGTGCCTCGCTGCCGGTGACCGTCGAATGGCCGACCGTCGCCCTCGCTCTGGCGATCTATGGCGGCTGGATGCTGCTCACCACGATGCAGTCGACGCTGCCCTGGTGGCTGCTGCTGCCGGCCGGCGCCTGGCTCATCGCCTGGCACATGTCGCTGCAGCACGAGGTCCTGCACGGCCACCCGACCGCATCGGTGCGCCTGAACGACCTGGTCGGCTTCGTGCCGCTCAGCCTGTGGCTGCCCTATGCGCGCTACCGGGAGGACCATCTCGGCCACCATCGCGACCGCAACCTCACCGACCCGATCGACGATCCCGAAAGCTACTACGTAACCCGGGCCGCGTTCCTGCGCCGCGGACCGATCGGCCGGACGCTGCTGGCGATCTGCAACACGCTGGCCGGACGCGTGCTGATCGGACCGGCGCGCGGCATCGCCGGCTTCCTCGCGCACGAGGCGAAAGCGCTGCGCCGGCGCCCGGCCGCGACCCTGCGCATCTGGTTGCCGCATCTCGCCGCGGTCTTCGCGATCATGCTCTGGCTGCATTACGCGTGCGGGATGTCGCTGCTGCGCTACGTCGCCTGCTTCGTCTATCCAGGCTATGCGCTGGCGCTGGTGCGCTCGTTCGCCGAGCATCGTGCCGCCGACGAGCATCGCCATCGCACCGCCATCGTCGAGAACACGCCGGTGCTCGGCCTGCTGTTCCTGCACAACAACCTGCATGTCGTGCACCATCTGCGGCCGACGCTCGCCTGGTATCGCATCCCGGCCTTCTACCGCGCCCGGCGCGAGCAGCTCGTGCGGCTGAATGGCGGTCTGCTCTATGACGGCTATGGCGATGTCGCCCGCCGCTTCCTGTGGCGCTTGCACCACGACCCGGCGCATCCGTCGCCGGATGCGCCGGGTCTCTGACCTGGGCGGCGGCTAGTTCTTGGCGGCGCCGGTGCTGTCGGTGACCTTGTCCTGCGTCTTGGTGGAGCTGCCCGTCATGTCGTGGCCGACGGCGCTGACATCCTTGCCGGCGCCCGCCACCGTGTTGCATGCCGACAGGCCGAGCATCGCCAGGCCGAACACGGCCGCCGCAAGCAGGCGTGATTTTCTGCATCCCATGGCTTGTAGTCCCCTCCATCTATGACCCGGCCGCGCAACGGCCTGGTGGTCCGGAAGTTTCAGGCCGGGGCCAGGACATGGATCACCCGGCTGGCGATGAGGTTCCTGGTGCGGGCGCCGTACGCCAGCATGTGCGGCGAGGCGGCGTGCGCCCGCAATGCCTCGGGGCTGGCCCATTTCTCGATTACCATGAAGGTGTCCTCGCCGAGCGGGGTCTGGATCGGCCCGGCATCGGCGAGATCGATCGCCGGGCCGTATTCGATGCAGCCCTCCTCGGCATGCACGGCCGGGACGTTGGCGTGAAAGGCGGAGAGCAGCGCCGCCCGCTGTCCGGGCATGGCGGTGATGACGGCAACGACGTGGATCATGGGGATGCCTTCGAGAGGATGGGGTCGCGACGCGGCGCAGGCCGCAAATGATCTGACAACGGATCGGCCCGCCGGTATAGGAACCGGCGCCAGCAACCGGCACCGTGCCCGCGCGCACAGCGAGAGACGACGTGACAGACCCTGCCATCCTGCGTTCGCCGACCATCGAGACCGGCTCCACCACCCTGTTGCGCCCCTTCGCCCTGGCTGCGGCTATCGCACTCCTGGTGATCGGCATCGTGCTGTCGCAACCCGCCACGCACGGCTTCGACATGGCGATCATGCGCGCCCTCAACCGGCTGACCGGCCGCTTGCCGCTGCTGGACCACGTCGCACATGACATGACGAAGGAGAGCTTCTCCACCCTGCCGATGACCGCCCTGGTCTATTACGCCTGGAGCAACGGGATCGGCAGCGCCCGCGCCCGCGCCCGCGAGGCCCGGGAGGACGACCGCCGCCGCGTCATCGCCGGCATGCTCGCCTGCATCGTCTCGATCGTGCTCTGTTTCGGGCTGCAGGTGGCCTTTCCCGACCATCCGCGCCCGCTGCACGATCCGCTGCTGCATTTCCGCCCGCCGCCCTCCATCAATCCCGGCGCCTTCGGCCCGGGCATGGCGTTTCCCGCCGAGCACGCGGCGCTGATGTTCGCACTGGCCGCGACCGTCGCCGGCATCGACCTGACACTCGGCATTTTCGCCCTGGTCCTGGCATTCCTGCTTAGCCTGGTGCGGGTCTATCTGGGCTTCGTCTATCCGTCCGACGTCATCACCGGGGCGATGATCGGCGTGCTGCTGGTCGCCATGGCCCAGTCGAGGCTGCCACTGAACGCGTTGAAGCCGCTGGAGGCGTGGAGCCGCGGGCACCCGGCCTCGTTCTCGGCCCTCGCATTCTATGTCTGCTTCGGCATCGTCCGGCTGTTCGAGGACGAACGCTACATCGCGGCCGGCCTGTCGCGCGCCGTGAAGGACCATCTCGGCCACTGACCACGGCCATCCGCCACACGGTTGCAAGTCCGTTTCGACAGAGGAATTGTCTTGGCCTTCGCCATCCGGTGCCGGGATCAACGATGAGACAACTCGAGCGCGTGATGCGGTTCGCGATCACGCGTGCCGCCCGGGTCCCGGACCTGCAGCGGCCGGCCTTCGCCGCCTTCGCGCGGCTGTTCCCCGACCAGCCCTGGTCGGCGACGCACCGTTCGACCGCGCGTTGGACACCGACACCGGCGGCTTCCTGCCGCAATGGCTGCTGCAGCCGCACCTCGCGGAGGCCGAGCGCGGCAGCCCCGTATGCCGGATGCCAGCCCGCCTGCGTGCGCGCAGCTTTGGACAGGCTGCCCGATCCGGCCGCTTCGGCTTTCTCGACCTCGGCTGCGGCAAAGGCCGGACGATGATCGTGGCGACGAACAATCCTTCCGCGCCATCCTCGGGATCGAGCTTGCCGCCGGCCTGGTGGCGGTCGCGACCTGCAATGCCGCCATCGTCGGCCACGCGCATCCGGGGGCGCACCAGACTGCAGGTGATGCTCAGGGATACCGGCGAGGTCGCGCTGCCGCCCGGCGACCTGGTGGTCTTCAGCTATCAAGCCTTCCCGCGCGCCCGGTCAGCCAGATCATCGGCCGCCTCGCCGCTATGGCATCAGCGGAGCGGGAGATCTTCTTCGTCTACGAGAACCCGGTCTGCTGGGACGTACTGGACGCCGCCCCCGGCTTCACCCGCTGGTTCGCGGCCAGGGTCGCCTGCGACGCGCATGAGCGCGGCCACTCGGCAGAGGACGACGATACCGCGGTGATCTGGGTGCCGGCGGTCCGGCCCGCATCGCCCATGCCGGCGCCGACGCCGTCATTGTGGAAACGATGCCGGGATGGCGGGTGGAACTGCAGGCCGGCGCTGTGACCGCCTTGGCGGACGCGGCCCACGCCCCCACCTGAACGCCATGTCCGACAGCACCAACGAGAGCGCCGTTCCCGACCCGCACGACGAGGCAGGCAGCCCCGCCCGTCCAGCATCGGCGCCGCCGAGAGAGGTCGGCGGCCCGAAGGAAAAGGATCCGACCCGCTACGGCGACTGGACCGTCAAGGGTCGTTGCATCGACTTCTGACTTGGATGGCGGGCTCCGCCCCATTAGGAATGCTCTCCCGCGCCTTATCCCGCAGACTTGATCTGCGTCAGGTCTTAACGGGCGTCCAGCCGTTCTCGAAGAAGCAGGACCGCACATCCTGGGCTCGTGCTCGGGAGTTCTCATCGACCGGGATGATGACAGGCTGGATATACTGTCCACCTGAGGAAGTGCAGCTAGCACCGTAACCGCTCCCATAGCAGTTCGTCGTGACGGGAGTTGTGTAGCCACCACCGACCTGGATCGGAACCATCATCGGTGGAACACGGGCGTAGCCTCGCGAAAGACAAGACGCTTTTGTCGCTTCGAATTCATCCGGGCTCGCGCCTGCCTTCTCCCATTTGGTGCCTGCGCACCCACTCACGAGCAAGGTGCAGGCAAGTATCAACGCACTCTTGAGCACCATCAGGATCATATCCATTGCGATATCGTATCGTATCAGACTGATCTGAGTCTGTCGTTGCCTTTTTGATCGCTGTCGCCGGTCAGTGGAAAGGCGCGGATCTTTTCCCAAAGCCACCCGGCAGAGCGGGATCTTGGCTACGGTGCACCCTGCTCCTGCCGCCGGCCTGACCAGACCGTCTGGCGCTGGCGCGGCGGCTTGGGTTGGCACGAGACCAGATAGATCCCGACCACGAACACCAGGTTGGCCAGCCCGTTGAAGCCCATCGCCAGCACAAAGGGCGGCCGTGCACTGACCGTTTGATACAGGCTGTACAGCATGAACGGGATCGAAAGCGGCCTGAAGCCCTGCAGCATCATGCGCAGCGGGTTGGCGTGGCCGGGCCGCATCAGCGGCCGCATGCGGTTGATCGACAGGTAGAACGCGAACCCCAGCGCCCAAGTCAGGCCGTTCCAGAGCGCGCTGTCGATGCTCAGCCCGCCGACCA
Organism: uncultured Lichenicoccus sp.; assembly: GCA_963693035.2. Taxonomy (GTDB): domain Bacteria; phylum Pseudomonadota; class Alphaproteobacteria; order Acetobacterales; family Acetobacteraceae; genus Lichenicoccus. The sequence continues at coordinate 309,149 of CAXMMQ010000009.1, read as the reverse complement.
TGAAGATCGCGACCACCGCTGCCGCATCCAGCACGATGGCGCCGAGTTGCATGCTCATGCCGATATCGAACGCTGTCGGCTTCTCGCCGAGCCGGTCAGCGAACGGCTGGAACACCCGGTCCAGCAGCCAGACATCGGCCTTCATGACGGCATCGGCGACGTTCATGGCCTGCCTGTCGCCTGCCTTGGGGTTGCCGTCAATGCAGAAAGGGCGGCGCCATCGCTGGCGCCGCCCCAGGACCTGAAGCCGTTGGCTCCGGATCAGTCCGTGGTCTGGTTCCGCCTGCGGATCGCCGCTCCCAGGATGTCGCCGAGCGACGCGCCGCTGTCGGACGAGCCGTACTCGTTGATCGCCGCCTTGTCCTCCTCGACCTCGCGACCCTTGATGGTCAGCGAGAGCTTGCGGGACGCACGGTCGACCGAGATCACCTTGGCGTCGACGCGCTCGCCGACGGCGAAGCGCTCCGGACGCTGCTCGGCCTTGTCGCGGGCCAGCTCGGCGCGACGGATGAAGCCGCTCAGCACCTCGTCGACCTTCACCTCGATGCCGTTCGCCTGCACCGCGGTCACGATGCACGTCACCACCGCACCCTTGTTGACGCGCGACAGCGTGTCGGCGGCGGGATCGTCCTGCAGCTGCTTGATGCCGAGCGAGATGCGCTCCTTTTCGACATCGACGTCGAGCACGCGGGCCTGCACCACCTGGCCCTTCTCGAAGCCGGCCATCGCCGCCTCGCCGGCCTCCTCCCAGGACAGGTCGGACATGTGCACCATGCCGTCGATGTCGGCGGACAGGCCGATGAACAGGCCGAACTCGGTGATGTTGCGTATCTCGCCCTCGACGGTCGAGCCAACGCGGTGGTCCTCGGCGAACTGCTCCCACGGATTGCGCTGGACCTGCTTGAGGCCGAGCGAGATGCGGCGCTTGGAGCTGTCCACGTCGAGCACCATGACGTCGACTTCCTGCGAGGTCGCAACGATCTTGCCCGGATGGACGTTCTTCTTGGTCCACGACATCTCGCTGACGTGCACCAGGCCCTCGACGCCGGGCTCCAGTTCCACGAAGGCGCCGTAGTCGGTGATGTTGGTGACGCGTCCGCTGTAGCGGGCGCCGGGCGGATACTTGATCGCCACACCTTCCCAGGGATCGGCCTCGAGCTGCTTCATGCCCAGGCTGATGCGCTGCGTGTCCGGGTTGAAGCGGATCACCTGCACGCGGACCTGCTGGCCGATCTGCAGCGCCTCGGACGGGTGGTTGATGCGCTTCCAGGCGATGTCGGTGACGTGCAGCAGGCCGTCGACGCCGCCGAGGTCCACGAAGGCGCCATAGTCGGTGATGTTCTTCACCACGCCGTCGAGGATCATGCCCTCCTTGAGGCCCTGGATCAGCTCGCTGCGCTGCTCGGCGCGGGTCTCCTCCAACACCGCACGGCGCGAGACCACGATGTTGCCGCGGGCGCGGTCCATCTTGAGGATCTGGAACGGCTGCGGGGTGCCCATCAGGGGGCCGACGTCGCGCACCGGCCGGATATCGACCTGGCTGCCCGGCAGGAACGCCATGGCGCCGCCGAGATCGACGGTGAAGCCGCCCTTGACCCGGCCGTAGATGGTGCCGTTGACGCGCTGGTTGCCCTCGAAGGCGCGCTCGAGATTGGTCCAGGCCTCCTCGCGGCGGGCCTTTTCGCGCGACAGCACGATGGAGCCGTCGCGGTCCTCGTAGCGCTCGACATAGAGCTCGATGACGTCGCCGGGCTTCACGTCGGTCGGGGCGCCGGGAACGCCGAACTCCTTCAGCGCGACACGGCCCTCGCTCTTGAGGCCGACATCGACGATGGCGAATTCCTCGGTGAGGCGGATGACGCGGCCGGTGACGACCGAGCCGTCGAACCCGGTGTCGCGGCCCAGCGTCTCGTCGAGAAGGGTCGCAAAATCCTCGCCACCGAAATGATCATCGGGGACGCGTGCAAGGGCGGCTGATGCCATGTGTCTATGGTGTTCCTGTGTCGAGTGCCGGCGAGGGAAGCCGGCTGACGGTCATGCGCCCTGCCCTGATGGCAGCACGGCGTGCGCTCGTCGCCGGCCCGGACCCATGCCCGGCGCGCTGGAGGCCTGTTTGCGGCGGAGAAACACTGTTCTCTCGCCATTGTCAAGATGTTGGCGCTCAGGCGGTGGTCGGAATTCGCTGCCGAACGATCTCCAGCGCCCGCGCCAGCACCGCCCCGGCATCGAGAGCGTCGGTGTCGATGTGGATGGCGTCGTCCGCCGGCCGCAGCGGCGCCGCGGCGCGGGCGGCGTCGGCGGCGTCGCGCGCCACCAGCTCCGCCTCGACCCGGGCCAGCGCCTCCGCACGCTGAGGCGCCGGCAAGGCCGGATCGCCGCCGGTCTGCAGCCAGCGACGCTCGGCACGCCGGGGCACCGAGGCCGTGACGAACAGCTTAACCGGCGCGTCCGGAAAGATCACGGTGCCGATGTCGCGCCCGTCCAGCACCGCGCCATTCGCGTGACCAAACTCGCGCTGGAAGGCCAGCAGCGCCGTGCGCACCGCAGGCTGCGAAGCGACGCGGCTGGCGCCGCGATCGACCTCGGGCGTGCGCAGGTCGCGGCGCTCGAGGTCGGCGGCAGTGAGGGTGGCGGCGGCGGCGGCGGCATCGGCCCCGGGGTCGAGCCCGGCATCAAGCATCCGCCTGGCGACCGCCCGGTACAGCAGGCCGGTATCGAGATAGGGCAGTCTGAGGGTCGCCGCCAGCGATGCGGCGAGCGTTCCCTTGCCGGCGGCGGCCGGACCATCCACGGCGATCACCAGCCGTGTCGGGGGGAGTTCTGAGCCGTCGGCGGAAGCGGAGCCTTGCATGGCGGTTCCTGTGCTTGCTGGATGCCGACTAGTCAATGCACGGGCCTGCTACCCGGCGGCGGATGTTTGACAGCCGGGCGCGGGGGTGGCATGGGGCGCGCCCTGCGCTGAAATCCACCACAAAAACAGGGTCACTGATGGCCAAGCCAGAACTCGGCATGAAGCGCGTCTGCGTCTCCTGCAGCGCGCGATTCTACGATTTGACCAAGGTGCCGGCCGTCTGCCCGAAATGCGGCACCGAGCAGCCGCTCGACCAGCCGCGCCCGCGCCGCGCCGCCGGCAACGTTGCCGAGGACCGGCGCCCGAAGAAGGCGGCGCCCGAGCTCGACGAGGCCGATGCCGAGGCGGAGACCCCCGACGAGGAGACCGAGGACGACGACGTGATCGAGGACACTGCCGACCTGGATGACGATGCCGACACGATCGGCAGCGATATCGAGGTTGAAACCGACCGAGACGAACACGAAACCTGAAAGGCTGCTGGTCTGCTGCTGGCGATCCGACACGTCTTTCCTACGCTCCGGTGCCCGGAAAGCTGCGCCGGGCGCGGCCTGAAGGGCCGCTCTCAGCCAGCATCGGGCGTTTCCCAACAGTCTTTTGGAGGCAGCATGCCGCAGACCTTGAAAGGCTCCTGCCGCTGTGGTGCGGTGAATTTCAGCATGCGCAGCCACACGCCGCAGCCGTATCAGCGCTGCTACTGCACGATCTGCTGCAAAACCGCGGGAGGTGGCGGGTATGCGATCAACCTGGGCGCGCTGACCAAGGGCATGCAGGTCGAGGACCCGCTTAACGCGATCAGGGTGTTCCATGCCGAGATCGTGCGGGAGGACGGTGCGTGCGAGCGCTCCACCGCGGAGCGCAACCATTGCTCGCTCTGCGCCACGGCGCTGTGGCTGTTCTCGCCGGAATGGCCGGACCTGGTCCATCCGTTCGCATCGGCCATCGACAGCGAGCTTCCGGTGCCGCCGGCGTCCGTGCACCTGATGCTGAAATACAAGCCCGGCTGGGTGGTGCCCGAGATCGGCGCCGATGACCTCTGCTTCGACCTCTATCCCGAGCAGTCGATCGATGACTGGCACCGCAGCCGCAAGCTCTGGGTGAAGTAGACCCGAGGCTGCGGGCGGCCGGCGCTAATAGACCCGCCGCTCGGACTGCAGGCCTGGTTCGTCGGTGAGCCGATACCTGATCTTGCGTCGCAGGCTCGCGGTCAGGTCGCAGAGCCTGCGCGAGCATCTCGACCAGTCGACATTCTCCAGCCGCTCCACGCCGAGCGACAGGGACGTCATGCGCGCCTCGATCTCGGAGATCTCCCGCAAGGCTTCGGCCAGATCGAGTTGATCCAAATTCGGTTCCCTTCGCTGCGTCCGGCCGCCGACATGCCGGAGGCGGCGCATCGGGCAGGATCCGGCGGCAGTCGGCAAGCGGCGGAAACTACTCAGGGCTCGAGCTGGAGGGCATCACGCGGATTACGCCGTGAGCCGGAACAGCATGAGCGAGCGCCCGGTGACCGCGCAGGCGCCGCCGATGGCGTAGGACCGGCCCGACAGCATCGTCGGGCGGTTGGTGTCGAGCAGCAACTGCCACTGCGCACCTCCGGCGCAAGGCGGCATCACGAACTCCAGCATGTCGTGGAACGCATTCAGGATCATCAGCAGGGTGGCGTCGGTGCCGGGCCGGCGGATCCCGCTGACCTTGGCCCGGCCATCCATCAGCATGCCCAGGCAGTGCACCGGGCCCGCCTGCCAGTCCGACTGCTGCATCTCCAGGCCGGTCTCCCGCACCCAGGTGACGTCGCGCACCTGCAGGTCCTCGTCCCAGTCACCGGTCATGAAGCGCTGCCGGCGCAGGATCGGATACTCGTTACGGAGCTGGATCAGCCGCCTGGTGAACTGGAACATCGCCTGGTGGTCGTCGAGCCGGGCCCAGTCGACCCAGGAGATCTCGTTGTCCTGGCAGTAGGCGTTGTTGTTGCCGCTCTGGGTGCGGGCGAATTCGTCCCCGGCGAGGATCATCGGCGTGCCCTGGCTCATCAGCAGGGTCGCCATCATGTTGCGCATCTGGCGCTCGCGCAGCGCGATCACCGTGCTGTCCTCGGTCTCGCCCTCGGCGCCGCAGTTCCACGAGCCGTTATTGTCGGTGCCGTCGCGGTTGCCCTCGCCGTTCGCCTCGTTGTGCTTGTCGTTGTACGAGACGATGTCGTGCAGGGTGAAGCCGTCATGCGCGGTGACGAAGTTCACGCTCGACCAGGTGCGGCGGCCGCGACGGTTGAACTTGTCGGCCGACGCGCACAGCCGGCGCGCGAGTTCCGCGCCCGAGCTGTCGCCCTTCCAGAACGCCCGCACGGTATCGCGGTAGCGGTCGTTCCACTCCGCCCAGCCCGGCGGAAAGCCGCCGACCTGGTAGCCGCCCGGGCCGCAATCCCAGGGCTCGGCGATCAGCTTCACGTCGGACAGCACCGGGTCCTGCCGGCAGCTGTCGAGAAAGCCGCCACCCTCGTCGAAGCCGTAGCTCTCGCGACCGAGGATGGTGGCGAGGTCGAAGCGGAACCCGTCCACGTGCATCTCGGTCACCCAGTAGCGCAGGCTGTCGGTGACCATCTGCAGCACGCGCGGATGGCTCAGATTGAGCGTGTTCCCGGTGCCGGTGTCGTTGATGTAGTAGCGCTCCTGGCCCGGGATCAGCCGGTAGTACGAGGCGTTGTCGATGCCCTTGAACGACAGCGTCGAGCCGAGCTCGTTGCCTTCCGCCGTATGGTTGTAGACCACGTCGAGGATGACCTCGATGCCGGCATCGTGCAGACGGGCGACCATGGTCTTGAACTCGGCCACCACTGAGGAATTGCCGGTGGCGTAGCGCTGGTCGGGCGCGAAGAAGCCGACCGTGTTGTAGCCCCAGTAGTTGGTCAGGTCGTGCTTGATGAGGTGGTCCTCGTCGGCGAAATAGTGGATCGGCAGCAGCTCGACCGATGTCACGCCCAGCGTCTTGATGTGCGCCACGATCTCGTCGGCGGCGAGGCCCGCAAAGGTGCCGCCCAGGCCGAACGGCAGCGACGGATGCCGGATGGTGTAGCCGCGCACATGGGTCTCATAGAAGATCGTGCGGTCCCAGGGGATGCGCGGGCGCTGGTCGCGGCCCCAGGTAAAGGCGGGGTCGATCACCCGGCATTTCGGCATGAACGCCGCGCTGTCGCGGGTGTCGAACGAGAGGTCGGCGTCGGGATGGCCGATCGTGTAGCTGAAGATCTCGGGCGCATGCCGCACCTGGCCGACATGCGCGCGGGCGTAGGGGTCGAGCAGCAGCTTGTTCGGGTTGAAGCGATGGCCGGCGTCCGGCGCGTACGGGCCGTGCACCCGGTAGCCGTAGACGGTGCCCGGTCGGGCATCCGGCAGGTAGCCGTGCCAGACCTCGTCGGTGAATTCGGGCAGCTCGATGCGGTCGAGTTCGGTTCCGCCGGACGGGTCGAACAGGCAGAGCTCGACCTTGGTGGCGTGGGCCGAGAACAGGGCGAAGTTCACCCCCAGTCCGTCCCAGGTGGCCCCGAGCGGATGGGGCAGGCCCTCGGTCAGTCTCGAGGCCCGGTGGCGGCGTATCACGAAGGCGTCTCCTGGTAGATTCAGAACGGGAGGGAAGGCCCGCGTCATGCCCCCCGGCAGTAGCACCGGCAGGCGCTCGGGGTTCCGGTATCAGTCGAACAGCAGCCGGCGCAGGATGCCGGGCGCCAGCAGCGCCAGCGGGTTGACCCGGAGTTGCGGGTGCGCGATCGACCCCTTGATGGTCAGCGTGGCCGCCAGCAGGCCGACCGCCTTTCTCGGGGCTGAACACCGCGCCAATCCCTGGCAGCTTACCGGGAAGCGCGTTGAACAGATAGGAGGGCACGATGGTGCCCTTCAGGTCGAGGGTCTCGCGCGCCAGGTGGATCGGGCCGCGCAGGGTGGCGCCCAGCGCTGCGTTGGAGGCGTGCGCGCCGGTCAGCATCAGCGTGCCGCCGGTCAGCACGAACGGCACCTCGAACCTGGTGACCACGAGCTGCTTGGTCGGCGCGCCGAGCAGGAAGCCGTAGACGGACAGGTCGCGCGCCATGCGGGCGGCGAGCGGCGCGTCGTGCACGGTGAATTGGCCGATGGTGGCGACGGCCTTCAGCCGGGTGCTGCCGGACGCCGGCTCCAGCGTGCCGTCGAGACTGAGCGCGCCGCCCTCGATGGTGTCCACCACCCCGAGCGCCCGCAGCAGCGCGCCGGTATCGTCCGCCTGCAGCCGCAGCCGCCGTCTCGCGCGCTCCGGTTGCAGGGTGACAGCGACCGGCGTCGGTCCGGCGACGCGCAGCCGCGCCGTCGAGACCGTGCTGCCACGCGCCTGCGCCTGCAGGGTCACGCCGCTGAACGAGCGGGTCGCGCTGAACAGCACCTTCTGGAAGGCGAGGTCGGCCTGCCACGGCTGGTCCGGCACCGGCTTTGCGGGCGCGCTCTTGCCGGCGGCCTGGCTCGAGCGCGCGGGTGCGGCCTCGCTGAGATAGGGCAGCACGTCCAGCACCGGGCCATGCAGGCTGAGGCGCAGCGGCGTGACCGGCTGCCCCGGCTTGGACGGCAGGTCGATACGGCCGCTGCCCTGGCTGCGCCCGAGCGTGAAGCGGTCGATCACCACCGTCCTGGCACGGCCGCCCCGCACATCGGCGCGACCGACGAAGGCGAGGCCGTCGCCGCTCGCATGCAGGCTGTCGATCGAGACCAGGTGCTGGTCCTGCAGCCCGAACACGCCGGACGCTGTCGCCGGTGTCGCCGGCTGCTTGCGCCAGAGCGGCGTGTCCAGCCCGGCCTGGGTCAGGTCGAGCCCGAGCGCCACCCGCGCCGCGCCGCTGCGCCGGTGCTCGTAGGCGACGTCGAGCAGCGCCTCGCCGGTGAACCGGTGCGCCTCGTCCAACCCCTCCTGCTGCACCGCCGCGTCGGTCACGTGCGACGTCACCTGAGCGCTCTCGGTGCGCTGGTCCGGCGGCCCGGCGCGGAAATCGGTGCTGTACGACAGCGTCGACTTCATGCCGCCGATCAGCCCGCTGCCATGGGCGGACAGGCCGTCCTGGCTCGCCTCGAGCGTCAGCGCAGCCTGGTCGAGGTCCCGCCCGACCGCGACATCGCCGAGATGCACCCCGGTCAGGCTGGCCTGCGCGTGCACCCCGATCGCATCGACGCCGAGCTTGTCGATCAGGGGCAGGTCCACCTGCAGCCTCGCCTGGATGCGTCCGGCGGGATCCCTGAACGGCAGCTTGTGCTGCGACAGCAGCCGCAGCCGCGGATGCGCCAGCAGGGCCAGCAGGTCGGCAAGGCCGCCGGACAGGCTTGCCTCGATATGGGCGTCCTGCCGCGGCACCGAGAGGCCGGTGATGCGGATGGCGGACGTACCGACCGCGAGCGGCGCATGGTCCGCGACCTCCTGGATGCCGTGACGGACGGTGATGTGCAGGGAGTTTGGCCCGTCGAACACCAGGTGGCCGTCGAGCGCACGGATCGGCGGGATCGGGCGCAGCCAGTGCAGCACCATGCCGTCCGCATCCACGCCGCCCTGCAGCCGGTCGAGGCGCAGGCCGTCCGGCCCGCTGCTGGACGACATGCCGACATCGAGCCGGAAATCATGCGCGGTGCCGTCGGTGATGTTGGCGGCCACCCATTGCCGCGCGCCGCGCGCCAGCAGCGACGGCCAGTACGAATCGAGGCCGGCAAAGGCGATCCGTGGCGCCTCGGCGACGACGCCGAAATGGAGCGCCTGCCCGCGCATCCAGCCCTGGCCGGACAGCAGGAACTCCGGCGCATCCGGACCTGCCAGCATCAGCCGCGACGGCGCCAGCAGGGCGCGCAGCCGAACCGAACCGTCATCCGGCAGCGCCAGGTTCAGCGCGATCAGGCCGGACGCGACCGGCACGGTGTCGGTCTGCATACGATCCGGCAGCAGGACGGTGCCGGGGCCCAGCGCCGCCGTGACCTGCACCGCGCGCGGGATCATGTAGGCGCCGTAGCCGCCGGTCAGGACGCTGTCGAGGGTGACTGCCACCGGCAGCCGCAGGTCGCCGAGCCCGGCCAGCGCCGGCATCGAGCGCGCCAGGGCCGGCGGCACCAGCCCGGCGGGCACCACCGGGTCGGTCCGGATGCGCCAGGCGATGCTGCCGTCGGGCAGCTCGCGGCCGTCGCCGCTCAGGTGCAGGAGCGCGCCGCCGCAGGACAGCCCGGCATCGAGGCGTCCCGCTGCGCCGACCGCGGCCGGACGGCGCAGCGGCGCGAGCGCGAAGTCGGCGATGTCGAGTCGGCAGGCCTGGCCGCTGGCGGAGTCGTCCAGCAGGACGACCGAGTGCGACACCAGCAGCGAGCGCACCGCAGCGAGGTCGAGTGGCGAGGCGCCGTTCGCTCCCGGCGACGGGCCGGACTGCAGGCCGACCGCGCCGTCGCGTCCGCGGCGGAACCTGAGTTCGGCCCCGATCGCCTCGGCCTGCAGCAGCACGACATGCCGGCGCAGCAGCGGCCAGGGCCGTATCGCGAGTGCGACGTGGTCGGCATGGCCGTCATCGAGACGGACATCGTCCAGCAGCACCCCGACCTCGTAGTCCCGCCACGCCAGCCGGACCCGACCGAGCGTGAGGCCGTGCAGCGTGCCGGCCTGTTCCGCGAGCGGCGCCGTCAGCCGGCGCGCCAGGCTGCTGACATCGATCGGCCCGGTGCGCAGCCGCAGCGCCAGCGCCGAGGTCAGCAGCAGCGGCACCACGCAAACGAACAGCCCCGCCACTGCGAGCGCATGACCCAGGCGGTGTCCGAGCCGGGACCGTGGGCGAGTGGCTGCGACGGGCTGGATGGCTGTGGCTTGACCGCGCCGGCTCACGCTCCGCACCGTGTCCGGCATGCCCCGACGGCTGCACCGGCCTGCCTGAGATGAAGTTCCGCCTGCCATCCGCCTGGCCGGCGCCGGCCGAACCGGCACGCGCCGTTGCGCTCGCCGGAGCGCCAGGCAAGCCAGGCAATCGCGCCAGGGCGGCGCTGGTGGCCTGCCTGGGCGGCAACAGCCGCTTCCTCGCCGATCTGGTGCGTCGCGAACCGGCCTGCTTCGACCGGCTGTGCCGCCTCGGCCCCGGCATCGTGCTCGAGCAGGTTCTGCGCAGCCTCGCCGCCCTGCCGCCGCGACAGCCGCGCGAGACGATCGCCCGCACGCTGCGACAGGCCAAGCGCCAGGTCGCGCTGGCGTGCGCGGTGGCGGATATCGGCGGCATCTGGAGCCTTGAGCAGGTGACCCACAGCCTCAGCCGGCTGGCGGAGGCCGCGCTGGGTGCCGCGGTGCGCCATCTGCTGCTGGAGGCGGCAAGCCGCGGTGAACTCGCGCTCGCGGCCACGGAAGAACCGGAGCCTGGATGCGGCTTCGTCGTGCTGGCGATGGGCAAGCTCGGCGCGCGCGAGCTGAACTACTCCAGCGACATCGACCTGGTGCTGCTGTACGACCCGGACGCGCATCCCGGGCATGACGACCTGCAGCGCACCTTCACCCGGATGAGCGCCGAGCTGGTGCGGCTGATGGAGACGCGCGACGCCGACGGCTACGTGTTCCGCATGGACCTGCGGCTGCGGCCGGACCCGGCCTCCACCCCGCCCGCCGTGTCGCTGCCGGCTGCGGTCACCTACTATGAGAGCCTGGGCCAGACCTGGGAGCGTGCGGCGCTGACCAAGGCGCGCCCGGTCGCTGGCGACCTCGCATGCGGCCGCGCGTTCCTCGACACGATCCGCCCGTTCATCTGGCGCCGGCACCTCGATTTCGCCGCCATCGAGGACATCGTCGCGATGAAGCGCCGCATCGACCGGCATCGCGGCGCCACTGGCCGGCCCCCGCTTGGCGCCCCGACCACCGGGGCCCCGGGGGTCGGGGCGCCGGATGCAATGGCGGCCGATCCCGTCGCGACACTGCTCGGGCACGACCTCAAGCTCGGCCATGGCGGGATACGCGAGATCGAGTTCCTGGCGCAGACCATGCTGCTGGTCTGGGGCGGGCGGGCGCCCGAGTTGCGCGACGCCACCACGCTCGGGGCGCTGGCCCGGCTGGCCGAGGGCAGTTACATGCCGGCCGGCCTGGCTGCCGACCTCGGCCGCAGCTACCGGCTGCTGCGCAGCGTCGAGCACCGGCTGCAGATGCGCGACGACCGCCAGACCCACAGCCTGCCGGAGCACCGCGCCGACTTCGGCCGCTTCGCGCTGTTCATGGGATGCGACGATAGCGCGGCGCTGGCGCGGCGGCTGCTCGAGCCGATGCGCCGCGTGCATGCGGCGTTCGGCGACATGTTCGCGACCGGTCCCGCCGCCCGCGAGCCGGAGCCGTTCTGCCATCTCGATGCCCCGGATCTGCCGGCCCTGCTCGGACGCGCCGGCTTTGCGCAACCGGCGCGTGCCGCCGCCATCCTGGGCCGGTGGCGCGACCGCCATCTGCGCGCGCTGCGCTCGGATCGCGCGCAGGGGTTGCTGCGGGACATCCTGCCGGCGCTGCTCGTCGCCCTGCTCGAGCAGCAGGACCCGATGCTGGCGCTGATCCGCTTCGACAGCCTGCTGGCGCGGCAGACTGCCGGGGTGCAGTTGCTGTCGCTGCTCGCCCATAACCCGCCGCTGCTCGGACGCATCGCCGTCGTGCTGGGTGCCGCACCGTTTCTCGCCGATCACCTGGCCGCGGTGCCGTCCGCGCTGGAAGGGCTGCTGGTGCCCGAGCCTGGAAACGGGGAAGAGGCCGGAGCCGGGCGTCGGTTGGACGACCAGATCCGTGCGGCTGCCGGCATCGAGGAAGCGATCGCGCGCGCGCGGATCCTGGTGCGCGGCGAGGAGTTCCGGCTGTCGCTGGCCCAGCTCGATGGCAGGATCGACGTCGACGCCGCCGGGGCGGCCCGGTCCGAACTGGCCGGGCACGTCATCTCCAGCCTGCTGGCGGTGGTGCGTCGCGCGCATGAGGGGCGCTACGGCCGGGTCGCCGGCGGCGGAATGGTGGTGGTGGCGCTCGGCAAGCTCGGCTCGCGCGAGATGATGGCCGGCTCCGACCTCGACCTGATGCTGGTCTATGACCACCCGGACGCGGTGACCGACAGCAGGTTGCCGAACCGCTCCCAGGCCGGCCCGCACAGTCGCCCGCTGCCGGTTAGCCAGTATTTCATCCGACTGGCGCATGCGCTGATCGCGGCTCTCTCGGCACCGGGCATGGAAGGGCCGCTCTATGCGCTGGACATGCGGCTTCGCCCGTCCGGCAGCAAGGGTCCGGTCGCGGTGTCGCGCGCCGCCTTCCGACGCTATCACGCCGAGCAGGCCTGGACCTGGGAGCGCATGGCCCTCACCCGCGCCCGCATCGTCGCCGGGCCGCGGTCGCGGCGCCGGGCCATGCTTCGGGAGATCGACCGGGCGATCGCAAGGCCGGAGCTGCGTACTCCGACCGGTCGCCGCCGGACGCTGTCGGCAGCCTGCGAGATGCGTGCCAGGATTGCCCGCGAGCACCCGCCACAGGGCCCGTGGGACATCAAGCTGCTGGATGGCGGCCTGCTCGAGATCGAGTTCCTCGCGCAGGTCCTGCACCTCGTCCGTGGGGACGACGCCCGGCGCCGTCGGAGCACGCGGGCCACGACAACTGACGCCCTGGAGACGCTCGGCCGGATACACGCCGTGCCGCCGACGCAAGCCGCGGCCCTGATCGCGGCGGACCGGTTCTGGCGTACGCTGCAGAGCAGGCTGCGCCTCCTGTTCGGCGCCCTGGTCCCGACGGCGGACGAGGCCTGGACCGCGCCGGTCCGGGACGCCCTTCTGGTCGGCTTCGGATCTTGTGGGATCGCCACCCTTGACGACCTCCGCCGCCGGATGCAGTCCGCAGCCCTAGAGGTGCGGCAGGCCTTCTGCGCGCTGGTCGGCGATCCGGCCCTGTCACCGGGCAACGCCATCGACCTCGTCCGGGCTGGCGTTTCGCGCGGGGGAGCGGCAAATGGCATACGATCGAGCATAAGGAGGAACCGCATGGCGCACACCCCGACTCCCGACCCGTCCGGCGCGAAATCCGCCGCTGCATCAGGCCCCGCGGTAGGCGATGCGGCTCCCGGCTTCGACCTGCCGGCCAGCTTCGGGCGGCGCGCGCAATCGGCCGGCCTGAAGGGCTCGCCCTACGTGCTGTATTTCTATCCGAAGGCGGATACCAGCGGCTGCACCAAGGAGGCCTGCGAGTTCCAGGAGGCACTCGGCGCACTCGGCAAGGCGGCGAAGGCGCTGCCGGTCATCGGCGTCTCGAAGGACCCGATGCAGGCGATCGAGGCGTTCGCAAAGAAGTTCAATCTGGAGTTCCCGCTCGCCTCGGACGAGACCGGCGGCACACTCGAGGCCTATGGCGTCTGGGTGGAGAAGTCGATGTATGGCCGGCGCTACATGGGCATCGAACGCACGACGCTTCTGGTCGATGCGGCCGGCCGGATCGCCCGGGTCTGGAACAAGGTGAAGGTTCCCGGCCACGCGGCCGAGGTCATCGAGGCGGCCGGCGGCCTCGCCTGAGCGAGACCGCCGCCGATCTGGATGTGTCAGTAGCCGTATGGCTGGCCGTAATAACCCGGAGGCGGCGCCGCATAGACCACTGGCGGCGGCGCATAGACCACCGGGGGCGGCGGGGCGTAGTAGCGCGGAGCCGCCAGGGCGCCGATCAGGGCGCCGGCGGCCAGCCCGCCGACAAGCGGTCCAACGAAGCCGCCGCGATAGCCGTAGCCACCGCGGTAGCCGTAGCCACCGCGGTAGCCGTAGCCACCGTGGTAGCCGTAGCCACCATAGCCATGACGCCACTGGGCCTGCGCCGCCGGCGCGGTGGTCACGGCCAGGCCGGTGGCCAGCAGTGGCACGGCCAGGATAAGACGCATCGAACTACGCATCGGATGAATGCCTCTCTTGCTCGGGCCGATTCCGGCATCGAATGCCGGCCTGGCCATAGCGGCGATATGGGGATCACCGCCTTCGATTCATAGGACGCAGGAAGCGTGGCTATTTGCAGGCGGCAAAGCGGCGGAATGGTTTCAAACTGTCTGTGGGGTCCCGCAGGCGGTCACTTCATTGCGATGGCGGCTGTTCGACCCGGGTGCCGGCGGGTGCCGCGAACAGAGCCGGGTCCTGCGCCGCATAGCTCACCCGCGACGCCACCAGCAGGACCTGCGCGCCGTGACGGGCGCGCAGCAGCACCCCGTCCGGCGTCAGGCAGATCACGCTGTCGGCGCCCGCATCGTCGGCGGTGCGCCACTCGGTGCAGGAGATGCCGGCCACCGCATCCTCGCCGAGCCGGTCATAGCGACCGGTGGCGCGGGCTCCCGGCGCCTGCACGCCGCCGCCGGGCTGCGTCGCCGGCAGCGGCAGCAGGGTCGCAATCGCGCGGCGCGGATCGACCACGAGGATGCGGCGGGCGCGGTAGTCGGTGATCATGTAGGCGTTGCCGGCCGGCTCGAGGCGCTGGCTCCAGAGCGAGGCCGACCAGCGCATGCGCTGCGACATCACCGAAGGCGGCTGCAGGGCGGATGGCGCGGTACGTGCCGGAGACGCCCGGGGCCCGGCGATGAGATAGGTGACGTCCACGTCGCGCTGCGGTGTGACGAACGGGTTCGCGGCGTCTGCCGCGCCGGTGGCACTTCCGACAATAAGGGCGAGCGCAGCCAGCAGGGCGCCAAGCGCTCCCGGCCGGCTCACGGATGCGCGGGATCGGCGCCCGGCCCGCCCATCGGAGGACCATCCGCAGGGCCGCCACCGGGTCCCGGCTTGCCGTCGCGCTCATACGCCGCGGGTCCTTCGGGGTGGGCCACGCGGGTGAAGCCGGCGGGTGGCTGGAAGGCGGCGGCCGCGATCGGGCCGTAGCTAACGCTGCGCGCCACCAGATGGCCGCGCGCGCCCTGGCTGTCGACGCCGTCCTCGCTGAGCACCACGCCGTCGGAGGTCACGCAGGCGTGCGCGCTGCCGGACGCCGTGACGATCGACCAGGTGGTACAGGGCAGCCCGGCTACGGTGGCGCTGCCGGTTGCGCTGTACTGCATCGCCGGGTCGAGCAGGAACGGACTGCGCTGCTCCTCGCGCTCGGGGACGTCCATGTACACCTTGGCCGGCCCGATCACGATCTGCATCAACCGCCGGTCGCGATCCATGATCGTGCTGCCCTGCCCGTCCGGCGCATCGATCCGCATCAGCCGGCCCTGCGCGCTGAACAGCACGCGTACCTGCTGCGGCGCCGGAGCGCCGTCCGGCTCGACGTCGTAGGTCACGGTGACGTCGCGGCTCGGCATGTAGAGCGGATGCGCCGGCTGCTGCGCCTGGCCGAAACCGGGGGCCAGCAGAATCGGGACGGCCAGGATTGCGGCGGGCAGGAATGCCAGTCTGGACAGGCGCAGGCGCATCAGGGGATCCCGAGACAATGCAGCACTCCGGGCTGGAGCTGCTCCCGAATTGGTGCCGCCCGCCGCTCGCTGTCAACCATCGGCCGCCCGGTCCTGCTCCTCGATCGCATGGCCGAGCCGGCGCACCGCGTCCGCAAGCGGCCCCGGCTCCTGCTGCCATTGCGCATCCACCGCGATCGCGTCTGAGAGCATGCCGCGATAGCGCGCGCGCGACACCTCGATGGCGCCGAACTGCGACAGGTGAGTGGTGATGAACTGGGTGTCGAGCAGCCGGTAGCCGCCCAGCCGCAGCCGCGCCACCAGGTAGACCAGCGCCACCTTGGAGGCGTCCCGCCGCCGGCTGAACATGCTCTCGCCGAAGAAGGCGCCGCCGATCGAAATCCCGTACAGCCCGCCACAGAGCCTGCCGTCGCGCCAGCACTCGACGCTGTGCGCGCTTCCCATGCGGTGCACGGCCAGGAACAGCGACCGGATCTGCGGATTGATCCAGCTCTCCTCGCGCCCCGGCGCGGGTGCCGCGCAGCCATCGATCACCGCCTCGAAGGCCCGGTCGGTGGTGGTCTCGAAGTCGCCGGCGAGCGCCGTGCGCCGCAGCCGGCGCGGCAGGTGGAAGCCGTCGAGCGGAAGGATCCCCCTTGGTTCCGGGTCGAGCCAGAACAGGTCGGTCGCGTCGCGCGTCTCGGCCATCGGGAACAGCCCGTCGCGATAGCGGCGCAGCAGCAGGTCCGGTGTCACCTCGACGCGGCGTCTGAACATGGGCAGATAGTGCCGGCCCCGAGGCGGCCGAGGCAATCGGCTGGAACCGAAAGGCGCGGATATTGAGCAGCGACGACACGATCACCGACCGGCCCCGCCTCGTGGTGACGCAGGCGCTGCCGCCGGCGGTGGAAGCACGGATTGCCGCCGAGTTCGATGCGGTGCCTTTGCCGGCGCTGCCACCGGGCGGCGCGCTCGACGCGGACATGCTGGTCGACCTCGCGCGGTCGCACGGTGCCGAGGCGATCGTGCTATCCGGACATCTCAGGATCGATGCCGCCTTGCTGGACCGGCTACCGGAGAGCCTGCGCATGATCGCCTGCGTCGCCGTCGGCACCGACCATGTCGATCTCGCGGCGGTCCGGGCGCGCGGACTGGTCCTGACCAACACGCCCGACGTGCTGACCGAGACCAATGCCGACATGACCTGGCTGCTGATCCTGGCCGCAGCCCGTCGCGCCACCGAATATGCCGCGATCATGCGTGCCGGCTGGGACGGACCGCTGGCGATCGGGCAGTACGGCACCGACGTGCACGGCAAGACGCTGGGCATCATCGGCATGGGCCGCATCGGGCGCGCCGTCGCACGCCGCGCCCGCGGCTTCGACATGCGCGTGCTCTACAGCAACCGGAGGCGCCTGGCGCCCGAGCTCGAGGAGGGCGCGGAGTATGTGCCCGACCTGCGCGAGCTGCTGCCACACGCGCAGATCCTGACGGTGCACGCCCCGGGCGGCTCTGAAACCGATGGCCTGATTGATGCCGCCATGCTGTCCCTGTTGCCGCAGGGCGCGGTGTTCATCAACGCTTCGCGTGGCTCGGTGGTGGACGAGGACGCTCTGATCGCGGCCCTGGAGACCGGTCACCTCGCCGGCGCCGGCCTCGACGTGTTCCGCAACGAGCCGCATCCCGACCCGAGACTGCTCGCTCTGCCCAACCTGTTCGCGACCCCGCATGCCGGCAGCGCCACCATGGAGACGCGCACCGCGATGGGGATGCGCGCGCTCGACAACGTCCGGGCGGAGTTCAGCGACAGTCAGCCACAAGACCTGATCATCGCCGGCGAGAGGAGCCGCCGATGCGCATGATGCTGATCTTCATCGTGTTCGCGGCGATCTCGGCCGTCCTGTGGGCGCTCATGCCGCACATCGCCGGCGGCGTCGCCATGGACATGATGCTGATCTACCTGCTGCTCGCCGTGATCTCGGCCCTGCTTGGCCTGCTCCCAGGAAGCAAGAGCGGCGACGGCTGAGTGGCCGCCCGTCCTTCCAGAGCAAGGCTGCTTGAGGACGCCGGTGGCTGGATGAGAGCGACCCGCAGGGTCGCGCCCGGCGCGTCCTTCCGACCACCGCAGCGCAGCGGCCGTCTGGCCGTGAGCACAGGAAAGGCCGGTCGGATCGCCAGCCACAGGCGTTCTCAGGCAGCCGCAGGACGGTGGGCCAGGTTGGCTCTGATGCCGTCCACCGCATCCCTGACATTCATCGCGCCGTAGGTCCGCTCGAGGCGCCGGATGGTGAAGTGAGCGCGGGCCAGGGCGCGGTAGTGCGCCAGGAAGGCCGCATTCAGCGAGGCGCCGCACAGCGCGCCGGCCACCGGCATCATCTGCAGCGCCACCTTGCGCGACAGCGCCAGGCCATAGTGCGACGAGACCTCCGACAGCAGCATGACCACCGGCCGCCCGCGCAGCACCACGCGCGCCGAGAAGAAGCCAAGCTCGCTCTGCTCCTCGGTGCCCTCGTGCGCCTGCAGCGCGAACACCTCCAGGCAGGCGCGCTGGCCCTCGGGCGTGGAAAGGTCCTCGCCCTCCTCGCGGGCGATGCGGGCGATCTCGCGCATGATCGTCAGGGTGGTGAAGCCGATATCGGGGATCAGCCCGCTCAGGCCGGCAAAGCCGCCGACCGCGCCGGAGACGGCCACCGCGGCCTGGGTGGCATGATCGCGCCAGCCGCGATCCGGCGGCACCAGGTCGCCGGTCGAGATCAGCGGCGCCGGATGCCGCATGCCGACCACGGCGAGGTTGAAGGCGCGCACGACGGCCGCCTCGCCAAGACCGCGCAGCTTGGCCTGCAGCCCGGGGGCGAGCCCGATCCCGCGCATGCCGAGGCGGGTCGCCTGGCCGACCGCGCCACCCATCAGGTCGGCCAGCCGCACCAGCAGCCCGCGTCCGGTCTCGACCTGGTGCAGCACCTGCTCCAGCGCGCCGAGCGAGGCGGCACTCAGCGCGTGCGGATCGGAAGCCAGAGGTGTCAGTTCGCCGCCTGGGGTCGCGCTCATCGCCGTCTCCATCAATGTCGCGCGGTGAACGCGCGGAGGACGGCCGGGCTTCACCCCTCGACGCGAAAGCCTCTTTCGGTTGCGAGGACGGTGCCGATTTGCGGAGAAGGGGCTACGGTCAGGCCGAGCGGCGTGCGTCGGTGTCCGTTTCCGCCCCGGGCCCCGAGGACAGCTTCTGCGCCACGTGCATCAGGACGCTGCGATCCTCGGCGCTGCAGGCCCGGAACAGGCGCAGCAGCGACATCTCCTCCGAAGACAGCACGCTGTCGGTGGCAAGGCCCTCCCAGCCCTCCTTGAGCATGCTGACCGACACGCCGAGGGCTTCGGCAATACGCCGCAGCTTGCTGCCCATCTGGCCGGCGCGGCCGGTTTCCCATTGCGCCACCGCGCTGCGCGAGACACCGGTGGACATGGCCAGGGTGTCCTGGGTGAGGCCGCGCGCCCGACGCAGGATCCGGATCCGGCTGCCGATCGCGAGCCCCGTCTGCACCGCGGGCGCGGGCTCCGCGGGAAGCTCCGGGACCGCCAGCGCCGGCAACACCGCCTCGCCGGGCGGGAGGTGCGACGCCGGGGAGTGCGCACCGGAAGAATGCAATGCCGTTTCGCTTGTCACAAAACCGCGAGGCTGCATCAAAACCGCCAGTCGGATCGTTTCCGAAGAAGCCATCTAGCCTGTCTCACCCGCGAACCAATTTCGCGAAATATTTCACAAAAACTTGACCAAGATGCGACTTGGACGGACGAGTCCAAGTTTGCACCGGCAGGGATGAGATTGGCAAAGCCGAACACCAATATTAACGAATTGTTCTCGCGCGAGATCGATTACGCGCGTAAATCATTCTGCGGGTCGGCGCGTTGCAGCCTCTGCACGTAGCTTCCGCCGGAGTCTCCCCTCATGAAGCAGTTCTTCCGCCTCGCGACGCCGGTCATCTTCGCGACCGCCACGGGCCTCGGTCCGGCGCTGGCGAGCGGCCAGGCGCAGGCGCAGGCGCTGCGGGCCAGTTCGGCCAACTCCACCGCGGCGGGCATGACCGCCAACCGCAATTCGCTGGCGACCCCCAACACTACGGGCCTGCCCGGCACCACCGCGTCGCAGAGCATCTCCACCGGCACCGGTTCGCCGTCGCCAGTCTCCATCCTCGGCATGCCGCTCCGCGTATCGGCTCCGGTCACGCCGTCCTACAATGGTGCCGGGAGCTACAGCACCTTTGCCGGACAGCCGGAACGCGGGCAGGACGACGTGCTGCAGCAGAGCATCGACGGCGCCCCCTGATGTCCCGCAAGGGAACATCAAGGCTTCCACCCGCCCATGCGACAGATCATTCGCCAGTGCTCGGCAGTGACCGGCACCACCGAGAGACGCGATTGACGGACCAGGGCCATGCCTGAGAACGCCGGCTCGGCCTTGATCTGCGCCAGGGTCACCGGCTTCGGAAATGCCGAGACCGCCTTCATGTCGACGCACACCCAGGTGCCCTCCTCGCGCGACGGATCCGGATAGGCTTCCCGCACGACCTCCACCACGCCGACGATCTCGCGCCCGATGTTGGAGTGGTAGAAGAATGCCCGGTCACGCAGGCGCATCGCCACGAGGTTGGTCTTGGCTTGGTGGCTGCGCACGCCGGTCCAGGGCTCGATGCCGCGCTCCACCTGCTGCGTCCACGAGAACGCATCCGGCTCCGACTTCACCAGCCAGGTGTTCGGCTTGGCCGGCTTCACTCGATCAGCGCCCCGTCCCGGAACACGCTGCGATAGGCGCGTATGACGACGCTCTCGAACAGCCCGGCCTCGGCATAGGGATCGGCGGCCGCGAGCGCCTCCGCGTCCCAGCGTCCGGCCAAATTGACCAGCAGCAGGCTGCCGGCCGGCTTGCCGTCGAGGTCCAGCAACGGGCCGGCCTGCACCAGGCACTGCGCCCGGCCTTGCAGGTATGCCAGGTGCGCGCTCCGCGTGGCCAGCCGCAGATCAAGCGATCCTGGCTTGTCGGTGCAATGGATCGTGAACAACATGAGGCTCTCCGTCGTTGCCGCAAACCCAAGCCACCGCAACCCGGGGATGGCGCGGACCGCAGGATGGCGGTATTTCGCGTAGTGGCGCAGCCGCGCGACCCGTAGGGGCTGCCGGTCTGCGTCAAGCCCGATGATGACTGCCAGCTCGCCAGAACAGGGCCCACGCGTTTGGATACCACCACCGTCGCCGCAGAGGACGCTACCGAAATTCCGGTCCCGGGCAAGGTGTCGCCGAGACGACCCATCGGCGGGCTGCTGCATCGCTTCGCCAATCCCGGGCGCTTCCTGCGGCTGGCCGCCCGGCTGCAGCCCTGGCTCAACGCGATCGCCATCCTGCTGACCGGGTGGGGCCTGATCTGGGGCCTGTTCTTCTCGCCGGCCGACTGGCAGCAGGGCGATGCGGTGCGCATCATGTATGTGCATGTGCCGGCGGCGTGGCTCGCCTCCGTCGGCTATGTGGCGCTGGCAGTCTGCTCGGTGCTGTCGCTGGTCTGGCGGCATCCGCTCGCCGATCTCGCCGCCGCCGAGATCGGGCCGGTCGGCGCCACCGTCACCGCCGTCTGCCTGGCGTCGGGCTCGCTGTGGGGCAAGCCGATGTGGGGCGCCTGGTGGGTGTGGGATGCACGCCTGACGTCGGTGCTGGTGCTGTTGTTTCTCTATCTCGGGCACATCGCGCTGCTGCGCGCCTTCGACGAGCCGCAGCGCGGCTACCGGGCCGGTGCCATCCTGGCCCTGCTCGGCGCCATCGACCTGCCGATCATCAAGTTCAGCGTGCAATGGTGGAATACCCTGCACCAGCCTGACAGCATCACCCTGACCGGGGCGCCGACCATGTCGACCTCGATGCTGTGGCCACTGCTGATCAGCGCGCTCGGCTTCAGCTTCGGTTTTGCCGCCATCGTCATGGCAAGGCTGCGCGCCGCCGTGATGGAGCAGCGCCTGCGGGTGCTGCTGCTCGCGCGCGGCAACGCATCAGGTGGCGCGCCGGCATGACCCACCTGCCCTACATCGCCGGCGCCTATGGCCTGACGCTGGCTCTCGCGGCGTGGCTGAGCCTGGCGGCGATGCTGCGGCTGGCCCGCGCCCGCACCCGGCTGCGCGCCGTCGAGCAGCAGGCCGGCAGGGTGCGTCGCGCAGCGAGGTCGGGCCCATGACGCGCAAGTCGCGCAGGCTTTGGCTGCTGGTCGCCTGCGGGGTCGGGCTCGGCTCGGCAAGCGCGCTGGCGCTGGACGCCTTCAGCGCCAACATCGTGTTCTTCGTCGCACCCTCGCAATTGCTGGCCTCGCCCGCGACCGGCCGCACCGTGCGTCTGGGCGGCATGGTGGTGGCGGGATCGCTGCGAGAGGAGCATCGCGACGGCGAGCCGGTGGCGCGGTTCCTGGTCACCGACGGCCAGCAGGCGGTCGCGGTGCGCTATGCCGGCATCCTGCCCGACCTGTTCCGCGAGGGGCAGAGCGTGGTCGCCCTCGGCGCGCTCGGGTCGGACGGCAGTTTCAGCGCCTCCGAGGTGCTGGCCAAGCATGACGAGACCTACATGCCGAAGGAGGTTGCCGAGGCGCTGCGCCGATCCGGCAAGTGGGACCCGAGATTCGGTCCGGCGCCGTCGGCTGCGAGCTGGAACCGGATGAGCGTCAAGACCGATCCGACCCGGGGAAGCTGAGATCGTGCTGAACGGCCCCGAACTCGGTCATTTCGCGCTGGCGCTGGCCTGCTGCCTGGCGCTGGCGCAGACGATCGTCCCACTGGTGGGCGCGCATCGCCGCGTGCGCCGCCTGATGGCGACCGCACCGGCGCTGGCGCTGGGCCAGCTCCTGGCGCTGGCCGTCAGCTTCGTCTGCCTGGCGAACGCCGCGATCACCGATGATTTCTCGGTGCAGAACATCGCCGAGAACAGCGCCATCGCGAAGCCGCTGCTCTACAAGATCACCGGGATCTGGGGCAACCATGAGGGCTCCATCCTGCTCTGGTGCCTGATCCTCGCTTTATGCGGCGGGGCGGTGGCGGTGTTCGGTCGCAACCTGCCGGCGGCCTTGCGCGCAAGGGTGATCGCCGTACTGGGCGGCACGGCGGCGGGCTTCGAGCTGTTCTGCCTGACCACCTCGAACCCGTTCGACCGCGTCTGGCCGGCGCCGGCGGACGGCGACGGCATGAACCCGCTGCTGCAAGACCCGGGCCTCGCCTTCCACCCTCCCATTCTCTACACCGGCTATGTCGGTTTCGCGGTGCCGTTCGCCTTTGCCGTCGCCGCCCTGCTGGAAGGCCGTGTCGATGCGGCCTGGGGCCGCTGGGTCAGGCCCTGGGCGGTCGCCGCCTGGTGCTTCCTGACCTGCGGCATCGCGCTCGGCTCCTGGTGGTCGTACTACGTCCTTGGCTGGGGCGGCTACTGGTTCTGGGACCCGGTGGAGAACGCCTCGCTGCTGCCGTGGCTGACCGGCACCGCGCTGGTGCATTCCGCCATCGTGGTCGAGAAGCGCGAGGCGCTCAAGATCTGGACCGTGCTGCTGGCGATCGGCACTTTCTCGCTGTCGCTCTCCGGCACCTTCCTGGTGCGCTCGGGCATCCTCAACTCGGTGCATGCCTTTGCCAACGACCCGGCCCGCGGCGTGTTCATCCTCGCTTTGCTCGGGCTAGTGATCGGCGGCTCGCTGCTGCTGTTCGCGATCCGCGCGCCCCGGCTGGTCGCGGGCGGCATCTTCGCGCCCATCTCGCGGGAGGGCGCGCTGGTGCTGAACAACATCCTGCTCTGCTCGATCTGCGCCGTGGTGCTGACCGGCACGATGTATCCGCCGTTCGCGAGCCTGCTGTTCGGCGCCACCATCTCGGTCGGCAAGCCATTCTTCGATGCGACCGCGGTGCCGATGGCGATCCCGCTCTTCGCGGCGATGGCGATCGGCCCGATGATGCCCTGGAAGCGCGCGCACATGGCGCCGGTGCTGACCCGGCTGTGGTGGGCAGCACTCGGCGGCCTGGCAGCAGGGTTGTGGGCCGCCTACGGGCTGCGTGGCCTGCTGCCGAATCCTCGCCTTCGGGTTCGCGGTCTGGGTGATCCTGGCGGCTGGCACCGACATCGCCCAGCGCGTCCAGTTGTTCCGCCTGCCTCCGTCGCAGAGCTGGCGCCGGGCGCGCCTGATGCCGCGTGCAGCCCTCGGCGCAGCATTGGCCCATGCCGGCGCCGGCGTCACGGTGATCGGGCTTGCGGGGATGTCGCAGGCGGCGCACCGGATCGTCGAGGTGCAAGCCGGCGAGACCGTGGACATGGCCGGCTACCGGTGGCGGCTGGTCGGCATCGCCGATGCGCCCGGCCCGAACTTCACCGCGCGGGTCGCGACCATCGTGGTCAGCCGGCATGGCCGGACCGTCACCGTTCTGCATCCGTCCAAGCGCACGTTCGTCAGCCAGAGCACCACCACCAGCGAGGTCGCGATCCATACCAACCTGATCACCGACCTCTATGCAGTGCTGGGCGACGAGCATCGCGGCGTCGCCGGGCAGCCGGATACTGCGGTGCTGCGGCTGCACGACAACTGGCTGGCGCCCTGGATGTGGCTCGGCGCGCTGGTGATGGCGATCGGCGGGGCGCTGTCACTGAGTGACCGGCGGGTGCGTGTGGGCGCGCCGCGTCGCGCGGCCTCGGTGATCGCGGGTGGCAGGATTGCCTGAGGCCGGCATCCCGGGCCCGGGCCTGAAAGGAGAGGGCGTCACCGGACGCGGGATCTCGCGCCGGCAGGTCCTGATGCTGGCGCCGCTCGGGGCGGCGGCGGCGGCCGGCGTCGGCTTCTGGTCGATGCTGTCCGGCATGGGCAGCGGCCGCTTCGATCCGCATGACATCCATGCCCCGGCGGTGAACCGGCAGGTGCCGGACTTCGATTTGCCGTCGCAGGCGCCCGGCACCGGCTTCTCGTCGCGGCAGCTTGCGGCACAGACGTCGCCGGTGCTGGTGAACTTCTTTGCGTCCTGGTGCATCCCGTGCGTGCTGGAGGCGCAGACGCTGGCCGGCCTCGGCAGGGTGCTGCCGATCTGGGGCATCGCCTACAAGGACCACGCCGACAACGCCGCCGGCTTCGTGACCCGCACCGGCAATCCCTATGCCCGCCTTGCCGCCGACAGCGACGGGCTGTCGGCGATCGACTGGGGGGTGTCGGGCGTACCGGAGAGCTTCCTGGTGCTGCCGGGCGGCCTGATACGCTGGCATGTCGCCGGCCCGCTGACGCCGGAGATCATCGATGGCGGGCTGATGCCGGTTCTGCGCGCCGCCCCGCGGTGAAGGCCGTGCGTCGTCTTGTGGCCTGCCTCTGGCTCGCCTGCTGCGTGGTGGCGATGCCGCTGGCGGCCGGTGCGGTGGACGATCCGCAGGAGATGCTGGCCAACCCGGCACAGGAGGCGCGTGCCGAGACGATCGGGGCGCAGTTGCGCTGCCTCGTCTGCCAGAACGAGAGCATCGAGGATAGCGGCGCCGATCTCGCGCGCGACCTGCGTCATGTGGTGCGCGTGCATGTCGCGGCCGGCGAGAGCAACCGGCAGATCATCGCCTGGATGGTGCAGCGCTACGGCAACTTCATTCGTTTGCGGCCGCCGCTGAACACGGTCACGCTGCTGCTCTGGGCGATGCCGGTGCTGGCGCTTCTTGGCGGCGCGTTCGCTGCCACCGCCGCCTGGCGCACCCGTCGCACAACAGCAGCACCCCTGACGGACGCCGAGCAGAAGCGCCTGTCCGATCTGCTGGAGCCAGGCCGTTGAGCCGTCGAGCCGGGATCTGGGGCCTTGCGGCCCCAGTGGGTCAAGGGCAAAGCCCTTGCGCTTCCTCCCCGTCCTAATCTCATGATCTGGCTCCCGATCCTCCTGCTCACCGCCCTGGTGCTGCTGCCCTGTGTCCTGGCGCTGCGCGCGCGTCCGGGCCTGCGCGACCGCCACGAGGCGGCGATGCAGTTGCATCGTGCGCAGTTGCAGGAGCTCGACCGGGATCGTGCCGACGGCTTGATCGCGGACAGCGAGCATGCCTCGGCGCGTCTGGAGATCCAGCGCCGGCTGCTGGCCGAGGCGGATCGCGGTGATGATACCACCCGGGCCGGCGGCAGGGCGCCGGTGCTTGCGGTGCTGGCGCTGGTGCCGGTGGCGGCGGTGGTGCTGTATCTGAGCGAGGGGCATCCGGGCATGCCGGCGCAGCCCGCTTCGCTGCGCATGAGCGAGGCAAATGCGCGCCTGCGCGAGGACGCGCACCTGATCGACATGCTGAAGGCGCAGCTCGCGAAGCTGCCGGCGGGCGCGGCGGCAACACGACAGGGCTACATCCTGCTCGGCCAGGCGGAAGCGACCCAGGGCGACTGGGCGAGTGCGGCGGTGGCCTGGCGGCAGGCGCTGCATGACGGTCCGTTCGAGCCGACGCTGGCGGCGCAGACCGCCGAGGCGCAGGCACGCGGCGACGGCGTGGTCAGTGCCGAGACGGCGGCGCTGTTCCGGCAGGCGCTGGATGCGGCGCCGAAGGATGCCTCATGGCGTCTGCTGGCCGAGCAGCGGATCGCGCAGTCGGAGCATCATTGAGCGCTGTGGGACGCCAGGAACTCCAGCACAGGCGCGAGCGAGGCATCGGGCGCTTCCTCGAACGGCACATGGCCTAGGCCGGGAAGCGTCACCAGCCGAGCGTCTGGCATAGCCTCGGAATAATCACGGGCGTTGGCGATCGGGATCATGCCGTCGCGGTCACCCCAGAGCAGCAGCGTCGGCGTCTTGATGCGGGCCAGCAGCGGGACGGGATCCTGCAGCATCACCTGCTGCATGCGGGCCAGCATGGCGGTGCGCACGCCCGGCGCCAGCATCAGGTCGCGATAGCGGGTGACGACGGCATCGGTCAGACGACGCGGGTCGCCATAGGCTGGCAGCAGGCTCGATCGCAGCATGACGCGCGGCATGACGTAGGGCAGCAGCCGCACCAGCAGCGGCAGCTTCGCTTTCCTGCCATATTCAAACCCAGGACTGGCAAAGCCATCGGGCGAGATCAGCACGAGGCGGTCGACGCGCTGCGGATGGTCGAGGGCGAGAGTCCAGGCGATCTTGCCGCCCAGCGAATTGCCGATGAGCGTCGCGCGCGGGATGGCAAGCTGGTCCATCAGGGCGAGCACAACATCCACGCTGCGCGCATCGGTGTAGTCGCCGGTCGGGTCCGCCCCGGTCAGGCCGAAGCCCGGCAGGTCGAACCGGATGACCCGGAACCGTGTCTGCAGAAGTCTAGCCCAGGGCTCCCAGGTCTGCAGGCTGGCCCCGAAGCCGTGCAACAGGATCAGGACCGGCGCATCGCGCGGCCCGGTATCGCGGACATGCAGATGCAGCCCGGCAACATCGCGAATATCGGACGGTGCGCGCAGGTAGAGCGCAGCGAGCTCGCCGGCCGGCTTGTCGGGGGTATAGAGCAAGGCGGCCCCGCCGAGCAGGGCCAGCACCGGCAGGGCGGCGGCAAAACGCATCCATTGCCGCTTTCGCGCGCCTGCCAAGTTGGTGTCGTCAGCCCGGCTGCAGCAGCACCCAGTAGATGACCTGCCAGTATGGGCCGACAAACAGCAGCACCGCGGCCGCCGCGCCGGTCCAGACCAGGATCGACACGCCTGAGAGCCAGCCCCCAATGGTTCCCCTGCGCCAGCCCAGGAAACTCCCGCCGGCCAGCCACAACCAGACCACGATCACCGCGACAAACAGCCAGAAATACATCGCCGCCTCCTTCCTGATTTCGCTCTTCGAGAGGCTGCCTGAGAAAGCCCTATACCGAGCAGCAGCGCTGCGCAGCGGCACGCCCGTCGTGACCTTGCGGGCACCGGAGCGGAGCGGCCTCCCCTGCTCGAAAGTGGGGGCCGTGGGCACCGGAGCGCAGGAAAGGGCGCGTCGGATTGCCGGCGTACGGCATTCTCAGGTGGCCGTCAGTAGGCGCCGTTGGTGGTCAACTGGACGTAGACGCGATCGGCGAAGTGAGTGAGCTGCCAGACGCGCTGGTCCGGCTTCAGGCCCGGCATCTTCTCGACGATCGGGCAGTAGGCGACGGTCAGCCCGTTGACGAGCTGGTCGCGCTTGATCTGCGGTGCCACGGACTTGAACTTGCTGATGATCGCGTTCGAGCTCTGCAGCAGGTTGGCCTCGGTGGTCTGTTCCAGCAGCGTGCCGATCCCGTTCGAGCGGTCGTCGAGCACCTTCGCCAGGTCGTCCTCACCCATCGGCGGGCAGCCGTTCGGCCGGCTGCCGTTGAGGATGGTGTGGGTGTCCTTGCGGAGCATCGAGACCAGGAACGCGTCGGCATTCGCAGGCGTTCGGTTCGACCAGGCCTGCCGGACATAGTTGGTGGCGGCGGCGATCTCCTTGTCGGTCATCGCGGCGCCGACGCCGGGCATCAGCCCGTACGGCCCGCGTGCCTCGAGACCGCCGAGCACGATGCGGATCACGTCCTGCGGACCGGCGGCGAGCACCATGCCGTTGCCGTCGAGGGCCGGGATGCGCTCGCTGACTCCCCGGCCGTTATCCTGGTGACAGGAGGCGCAATGGCTTAGGTAGACCTGCCTGCCCGCAGCCATCGCGTCCTGGCGATAGCGACTATCTACGGGAGTGTAGGCTTGCACGACAGGCAAGGATTTCAGATAGACCGAGATTGCATGCAGGTCGCTGTCGGTGAGGTAGGCCGTGCTCTCGTCGACCGTTTCCGACATCGGACCGGCGACGGTGCCCATCGACTTCGAGTGTCCGTATTTGAAATAGGACACCAGGTCGTCGACGCTGAAGCGACCGATGCCGGTGAGGTTGTCCGGCCGCAGGTTCGGGGCATACCAGCGGGTGATCGCACCGCCTTCAACCAGACCGGCGAGGGGGCTGTTGCCGAGCAGGTTCCGGTGGTTGTGGCAGGTGCCGCAATGTTCGAGACCGCCGACGATGTAGGCGCCGCGGTTGATCTCCGCCGATTTGGACGGATCCGGCTTGAACTCCTCGCTCGGCACGAAGACGGCATCCCATAGCGCGATGCCGGCGCGGAAGGTGAACGGAAACCAGATCTTGTTCTCGAGGCGCGGCGCATGCACCGGCTTGAGCGAGAACAGGTAGGCCTTGATAGCCAGCAGATCGGACTTCGGCACCGTCGCGTACCAGGGATACGGCATCGCCGGATAGATGCGCTGGCCGTTCGGGCGTATGCCGCGCTGCATCAAACGGATGAAGTCGTCATCGGTGTAATAGCCGATGCCGGTTTCCTTGTCGGGCGTGATGTTCGGCGTCGAGATATCGCCGAACGGCATCTGCATATACTGGCCGCCGGCGAATTTCGGGTAGCCGGGCGCCGCGTGGCAGGCGACGCAATCACCCATGTCGGTGAGGTACTTGCCCTTGGCGATCAGGTCGGCAGAGGGCTTGTCCTGGGCCACACTCCGCACTGGGAGTGCGGCCAGCAGCGCGATCGCGGCCAGCCCGAAGAAGCCTCTCACCCGATCGCTGCAAGTCACGGCGCGTTCCTCTGGGACAGGAGTGGATAGGCAGCCAGGTCGCTGGCGCCGTAGAACGGCTTGTAGGCGCCCTGGTGGCAGGTGGCGCAGTTGATCTTGGCGACATCCCCGGTGGGACCCTTGCGCCCGGCCGGGAACACGTCAGTCAACGGCAACATGTAGTTCCGGTTCAGGTTGCGGACCATCTTGATGCCATACCAGGCGGGAACACGGTTCGGTGTGCCCTGGTCCCATGACGCGAAGTTGTTGGTGTTGTGGCAGTAGGTGCAGGCAACGCCAAGCGACGTCGCGAAGTGCATCATCAGCCCGTAGGTCCACTCCGCCTGCTTGGTCGAGGCGTTGTTGCCGATATTGAGATCACTGGTCCCGGTGACCCGGATCGGCATGGCATTGAGCAGGAAGGGCGTGAACGGGTCGCTGGCCAGCGTGGTCAGGCCGGACGCCTTGTCCGGACCGCCCTGTCCGGTTCCGGTCTCGGCGAGGCCATGTCCGGCGCCCGGCGGCGGCTCGGTGAACCAGACCTCCTTCGGGATCGAGTTGCCGCGATGGCAGGTGTAGCAGGTTACGCCGATGCCGCCGACATGGCTCTTCCAGTTGGTGTTGATCTCGCGCGTCATCTGGATCATGCGACGCGTCACGGTCTTGGTGTAAAGGCTGTCGCTCGCCATGTTGTTCAGCGAGTGGCAGTAGGCGCAGCCCGCGGCCGGATTGATCCAGTTCGCGAACGCGCCCATCTGGCGCAGGAACTGGTTGGCGTCGGCGGTCTGCAGCACCTTGATGTTATGGTAGGCCGTGGCCGACGAGCGCCCGGCATCGGGAACCGCAGGCAAGGTCGGGAGCAGTCGGTTTGCCTCGAACTGCGGCTGAAGCAGGCGCGGATTGTATTCCGCTTCCATCGCGGTGCCGCGATAGCCGAGCTGCACCGACGTGACCGGGAACCGCTCCAGGGTGGAGCCGAAGGCGAACAGCAGCGCGATGGCGATCAGACCCGCGATCCAGGCGCGCGTCAGCCAGGGGTGCGCCGCGATGCCGGCGATGCTGCGGCGAAGCGCCAGCGCCACCAACTCGAGCGGAGCGGTCAGGGCGCGCATCACTGAAGCACTCCACGCAGGTGGCCGGGATCTGGGATCATCGGGTAGACACGCGGATACATCGGCGCGATGCCATGCTTCACGCCCCAGAGGTACCAGTTATCCACCACGGTGCCGGTGAGCAGGATGCCGATGCCGCCGGTCAGCGTGCACAGCACCGCGAACCACCAGGCCCAGCGATGGATCGACTCGTACGAGGCGTTGAAGCCCATGATCCAGCGCCAGAACAGGCCAGCCCGCTCGGCGGCGGTGCCGCGATCGGTGGTTAGCTCGATCTCGCGCTCACCCCAGTAGCGCCCGACGGCCAGGATGGTGCCGCCATGCATCGCGAACAGCAGCGTCGAACCGTAGAGGAACACGATCGAGAGCATGTGGAACGGATCGTAATATAGGTTGCCATATCGAACCGAGAGGGCGGCGGTCCAGTCCAGGTGCGGGAAGATGCCGAACGGCACGCCCTCGCCCCACGAGCCCATCAGCAGCGGACGGATGAAGCCGTCGACCAGGTAGAGCCAGATCGCCGACGCGAACGCCCAGGCGACGTGGGTGCCCATGCCGAGCGCTCGCGCCCGCTGGTACACGCGTACCCACCACAGCAGGATCGAGAGCGTCAGGAAGAAGCCCGCCATCAGCCACCAGCCGCCCTGCGCCAGCGGCGGGATGTGCAGCCCGTACGCCGGTGCCGGCGGTTCCAGCGCCAGCCAAGGAAGTTGCCGGATGAACTGCACCGGGTCCCAGTTCACCGAGGCCAGCATGTTGAGCCCGATGATCTCGAAGGCGATGAAGCCGAAGACGATGGAGGCGAGCCCGACCGCACCGAGATAGAAGGGCCCGACCTGGGCGGATCCGATGAAGCCGAGCAGGATGGAAGTCCAGGGACGGCCGCGCCGGTTCTCGTTGCCCAAGATCAGGGCAGGCCCGTCGTCGAATGGACCAGCGACATGGGTGCGGTTGAACAGGTTCTGGTATTCGAGGCCGAAGGCTGCGCGATAATCGAACATAGCCTTATCTCCAGAACGGCAGGTTGAGCCACCAGTTCCACCATTCCGGCCAGCCACGGGTCCAGAGCGGGCCGCTGATGACGATGCAGATCGCGCTCCACACCCCGGCATTGATCGCGCAGAACCAGCCGAGGCGGTGGATGCCGAGCGGCCCGATGGAGTAGACGATCAGGTCGCGAAAGAAGCTGTCCTCGTGCGCCGAGGTCTTCACCGGCTCGTCGCCGGGTGGGTTGAGCGACGACAGCACCGCGCCGCCATGCATCGCCAGGATGAAGGTCGTGGTGAAGAAGAACGTCACCGCGATCATGTGCGCCGGGTTGTAGTGGAACTGCAGGTGCTGGTAGCCGACATTGGAGACCCAGTCGAGATGACTGAGGATACCGTACGGAAAGCCGTGGCCCCAGCCGCCCATCAGCACCGGGCGGATCACCTCGAGGGTGAAATAGGCCAGGATCGCACCGCTAAAGGCGATCGGGACATGCAGCCCCATCCCGAGCTTGCGGGCGATCTCGACCATGCGCAGCGCCCAGGAGCAGAACGCACCCAGCGCGCAGAAGGTGATCCATTGCCACAGGCCGCCCTCTCGCAAGGGCGCGAAGCCAAGCCCGTAGCTGAGATCCGGCGGTGCGATGTTGATGCGCCAGACATTCCAGGTCGGGCCGATGGCCGCTCCCCAGATGATCAGCAGCGTCCCCACCAGCGAGAAGAAAGCAGTGGTGACGCCGAAGAACCCGACATAGAACGGGCCCATCCAGAAGTCGAAGAGATCGCCGCCCACGAGCGTTCCACCGCGAACGCGATACTTGTACTCGAAATTCATCATCGCCATGTTCGCGGTCTCCTGCCGGGGCGGTCCTCTGTCTTCTAATTACATCAGGGTTTTGCAGGTATCGGTAGCGGGGTCATCTGCTGGACCTGCGAGCCGCCGAAGCGGTCGTGGTTCGCGCCATCCAGCCAGTTGAACCGATCCGTGCTGAGCAGGATGAAGTGGATGATGAGCGCCAGGGTCAGCAGGAACCCGAAGAGCAGGAGCAGCGCCCGACGCGGGTCGAAAAGGATCCAGATACGCCACATGGGTCAGTCCTCCCTATCCGAGCATGGCGAGCAGAGGTGCCGCGGCATGCATGATCCCAGGGTGCATCTGCACCGCAGTCAGGCTGGCCACGTGCACGTTGTCGAGCATCGACGTGTTGTAGCTGCCGCCCCAGGGGCGCCACAGCCAGGCCAGGATGTGCGCGACCACCGCGATCGCCACGAAGACGATGAAGCTGAGCACGAAGAGCCGGTTGAACTCCTTCGCCTCCGGCTCCGTCAGGCCGGACAAGGTTGTCCGGCGGTCCGGTTCAAGTGCCATCCGAGTATTCCTCCATGAGTGGATCCTGTTGCGTCATGACACGGCGACCGTCTCGCTGACGCCGAGCGTGCGTCGTGCACGTTCCAGCGTCACCCGTGTCTCCTGCGCCTCGTGTGCATCGCGCTCGATGCGCTCACGCAGCTTCTTTGCCGCCGAGATACGAACCAGGAACGGCTCGCGCTCGAGATGCCGGTCGAGCAGGTGCGCCGCCGGCGCGTCCCACAGCAGTTCGGCCTCGCCGCGCGCGTGCGTTGCCTCGATTGCATCGAGGTCGCCGGCGAGCGGCAGCATGTTGAACAACGCATCGAACAGCGCGTTGCAGTATTCCTGCACCAGGTAGGTCGCTCCCGCATACCCCATGAACGGGGTGCCGGTGCTGCGCCGGATGATCGCGCCGGGGAACGAGGCCGGCACGAAGATGCAGCGCGCCTTCTGCTCGACGGCGTAGATGCGCTCGTTGCTCGAGCCGAACAGCACCAGCGGCGGCGAGGTCTTGAGGGAAGCACGCACTGCCTGGTTGTCGGGCTTGACCCCGGGACGCCGCGCCACCGAGAAGCTGCACGGGATGCCGAGTTCCTCCTCGAGGAAATGCCGTACGCCACGCTCGTAGGTCTCGGTCGCCACGATGGCGAAGCTGCCAGTGGCGAAGAAATCCTGCGTCACCGAGCGCCAGAGATCCCAGATTGCCTTGATAGTGGTGTCTTTCTCGCGCTCGATGAATGGTTCCGCATCGACACCGGCCAGCTCACCGAGGCTGCGCAGGAACGCGGTGGTGGCAAACACCCCGATCGGCGCCTGCAGGTAGGGCTTGCCAAGTTCCTCGCAGAGCTTGCGGCCGAACTCGCGATAGAGGCAGACGTTAACCACTGTATCGGCAAGGCGCGGTGTGTCGTTGATGTGCGCCTCGATCGGGTAGACCAGGTTGACGTCGCAGCCGATGCCTTCAACCAACCGGCGGATCTCGTGCACGTCGGACGGCATGTTGAAGGTGCCGTGTATGGCGCCGATGATATTGACCTTCGGACGCGCCGGAGCCGCGGCCGGCGCCACATCCTTGCCGCCCTTCTTTATCACCGGGCGGGGTCCGGACGCCTTCTTCTGGCCGAACTGCGTCCACAGCCAGAACAGCGCGCGGTCGGCGCATTGCCACTGGTCGTCGTCGATGGTGCGCGGGATGAAGCGCAGCAGGTTGGAGCCTTCCGGCGTCACGCCGCCGCCGATCATCTCGGCGATGCTGCCGGTCACCACCACGCCGGGTATCTTCTGGTCGCCGACGCTGTTGGCGCGGCTGAGCGCCGCCTCGGTACCGTGCATCGACAGCGCGTCTTCGGACAAACCAGTGACGCTGACGGGCAATTCATGCGGCGGCAGCGCGTCGGTATAGTGCAGCACCGCCGTCACCGGCAGGTTCTCGCAGCCGACCGGGCCGTCGATGATGACGCGCAGCCCGCGGACGGCCGAGAACACATACACTGCGCCCCAGTAGCCGCCGGCACGATCATGGTCGATCACCAGCATCGTCAGGACCCCGTCTTGGCGACAGGTATCGCAGCTGTCGGGGGTGTGCCGAAGAACGACACCATGCGCGCAAAGCGCTCGCGGCCGTTGGTCTGCGCGCGCACGATCTGCGCCATCGCGCCGACGCCGGGCAGGCCGAGCAGCGGACGCCCGGACACCATGTTGGTGTAGTAGATCGCAGGAATGCCCTGCTCCTTTGCCTTCTGAACCACCGGCGTGGTGCCGATGGCGAGATCAGGACGCACCACCCGCATCGCCTGCAGGTCCTGCTCGAGCGAGGCGCGGAACTGCACGTGCACGCCGCGCGCCTCAAGCCAGTTGCGGTCCGCCTCGGTCCAATCGGTGGCCGGGCAGGCGGTGCCGACGTACGGCAGTTCGGCGCCGGCCTCGACCAGCAGGCGCGCCACCAGCAGTTCCGAACCCTCGTAGCCGGACAGCGTGATGCGGGCCTTGATCGGGTTCGCCGCGAGCGCCGCGCGCAGCGCCGGCAGCGACGCATCGAGTGCCGCGTCGAGACGCAGCTGCGGCACGCCGGCGGCAGCGGCGACGGAGGCGAGCCACGCCTCGGTGGCGGTGGCGCCGACCGGCCCGGAGGCAACGATCGGCCGGCCGGCGGCGGTAAATTCCCGAAACGCGGCGGTGTAGAACGGATGCACCGCGGCCACCACCGCGCAATCCAGCGCGCCATACAGGTCGCGCCACTCGCGGGCCGGCGTGGGAGGCGCGATCCCGAGGCCGAGCGGCGCCAGCAGCCCGCCCGCCACCATCGGGTCGGCGGGGAACATCTCGCCGACCATTGCCACCGTCGGCTGATCGTTTTGCTGGCCGCGTGGGCGCTGCACCGGTCCCGCCTCGATTTCGGCGCGCGCCGCACGCAGCATCGCGCCGGCCAGCACGTCCTTGGCTTCGGCATGCGTCGGCACGCCGAAGCCGGGCACGTCGATGCCGATCACGCGCACGCCGTTTATCTGCTTCGGCAGCAGATCGAGCGGCACGCCGGAGGCGGTCGGCACGCATAGATTGATCACCACCACCGCGTCGTAGTTCGCCGGATCGGCGGTCTCGATGACGGCGTCGCGGATGTCCTCGAACAGTTGGCCGCGCACCAGGCTCTCGGAATTGAACGGCACGTAGCCGACGCTGCGTCGCGCGCCGTAGAAGCGCGAGGTGAAGCTGAGGCCATACACGCAGCAAGCCGAGCCGCTCAGAATGGTGGCGACCCGGCGCATGCGCAGGCCGACGCGCAACGACCCGAACGCCGGGCACATCGATTGCGGCTGGTCGTGCGGCCCGCGCGGATAGTCCGTGAGCAGCCGATCCATGGATGCGCCGCTGCCGGCCGCGCGCGCCGCCGCCACCAGGGTCTCGCGACCGCCATGGCAGCCAGCGTCGGAGGCTGCCGGCGGTAGGGAAAGCCCGGGATCGTAGTCATCCATGGCTACGCGCCCTCGTAGATGACTTCGAGCGAGGGCCGCTCAGCCGCTGCGATCCCGGCGCACATGTCGGACATGCTGGCAGGCTCGAGCACCACGCCACGCCCGACCGCATCGCCTTTGAACAGGTCGAGCAGGTTGTCGTGGCTGAGCGGGCGCGGACGCAGCGGCGGCGCTTCCGCCACCTGCGTTGCCAGCGACATGAACAGCGGCTCCCACGGGCTGCCGGGCCGGCCGATGATCTCGTAGTTGGCACTCTTGCGGCGGATGTCGTCATCGGCGGGAATCGCGGCGAGCACCGGAATGCCGACGGCCTCGGCAAAGGCCTGCGCCTCGCCGGTGCCGTCATCCTTGTTGATCACCAGGCCGGCGACACCGACATGGCCGCCGAGCTTGTTGAAATACTCGACCGCCGAGCAGACGTTGTTCGCGACATACAGCGACTGCAGGTCGTTCGAGCCGACCACGATCACCTTCTGGCACATGTCGCGCGCGATCGGCAGGCCGAAGCCGCCGCACACCACGTCGCCGAGGAAATCGAGCAGAACGTAGTCGAAGCCCCACTCGTGGAAACCCAGCTTCTCAAGCAGCTCGAAGCCGTGGATGATGCCGCGTCCGCCGCAGCCGCGCCCGACCTCCGGGCCACCGAGCTCCATGGCGAACACGCCGTCGCGCTTGAAGCAGACATCGCCGATCTCGACCTTCTCGCCGGCGAGCTTCCTGCGTGACGAGGTCTCGATGATCGTGGGACACGAGCGACCGCCGAACAGCAGCGACGTGGTGTCGCTCTTCGGGTCGCAGCCGATCAGCAGTACACGCTTGCCGTGCTGTGCCATCGTGTAGGACAGGTTCGCCAGGGTGAAGCTCTTGCCGATGCCGCCCTTGCCGTAGATCGCGATGATCTGGGTTTCCGGCTTGCTGGCGGCGTTTGGGGGCACCTCGGGCACGATTTGTGTCTGCGCATTCATGCCGGGGTGCTCCAGTCGAGAATCATCTTGAGGCAGCCCACATCGTTGAAGGCTGTGCGATAGGCGTCCTGCGCCGCGGTGGCCGGTCTGCGATGGGTGATGAGGTTGTCCAGCGATAGCCGCCGCTCGGCGATCAGGCCCTGCACGACCGCGAGATCTTCCGGCTTCCACTCCGCGGCACAGCGCAGGCGTGCCTCGCGCATGAAGGCCGGCGCGAATTCGAACGACAGCGTGCCGGCATAGAAGCCGGCGAGCACGACCTCACCGCCCGGCGCCAGCCTTGCGATCAGGCCATCCAGCAACCCGGCATCACCGCTCGCATCGACGATGCAGCGATAGGAGCGGTTGGCATCCTGCTCGGCGCTGGTGACGATGTAGCCCTCGGCGCCGGCGCTGCGCTCCGCGAGGGCTTCCCAGACCACCGGGGCCGTATGCCCGAGTGCCACGGTGATGCGCGCGATCAGGCGACCGAGCACGCCGTGGCCGACCACGAGATCGGGCGCCTGCGCGGCCACGGCGTGATGGGCGGTGGCGGCCAGCGCCAACAGGGTGCCGCGCTCGCCGAGATCGTTCGCGATCGGCACCACGCGCACGCCGCCGGTCACCAACCTGGCCGCCGCTCCGCCGAACAGGCCGCGCACGGAGCCGAAACAGCGTGCCCCCGGAACGAACACCATGTCGCCTGCGATACGGCCGGATGCGGAGCCGGCGGCGACGATGCGGCCGACGGATTCGTAGCCTGGCACCAGCGGGTAACCCATACCGGGGAACTCGGGCATCCGCCCTGACCAGAGCAGCCGCTCGGTGCCGGCACTGATGCCGCTCCATGCAACGTCGACAACCACGTCTTCGTCGCCGGGCGCCGTCAGGTCGAGTGGCTCAAGGGCAGCGTGCCCGGGAGCGCTCATCACGACAGCCAGTGTGCGCATGGATTTCCCCCCCTTCCAGGGTTGTCACGCTAGCGCTACGGCGGATTGTGTCAACCTTATTTGACATAAGGAGCGACAATTGAAGCTGACAGTTCAGCGGGCGGCAATGACCTGGGCGACCAGCGGCAGGCGTGTTCTGAGTAGCCGGGACCAGGTGAAGCCGGCCTCATGCAGCAGCGCCCGCAGGCGACGCGCGCTGCGTGGCGTGCCGCTGCCCATCGCCAGCAGGTAGAAGCCGAAATACGCATCCCCCATCGCGTCCGCGCCGGGAGTTCCGGCCATCGGCTCGACCACCAGCAATGTGCCGCCCGGAGCCAGCGCCGCGCGGGCCGCGCGCATGAGCGTTCGCACGGTGTTGTCGTCGTGGTCGTGCAGCACACGCACGAGCGAGATCAGGTCGGCACCCTCCGGCAGTGGATCACGGCGGAAATCACCGGCCTGGACGCTCGCGCGCCGGGACAGGCCCTCCCGCGCTAGCCGGGGCTCCGCCAGCACTGCCACTGCCGGCAGATCGAACAGGACGAGTCGCAAGCCGGCGGCCCGACGCCCGGCTGCCGCCAGGAAGCTGCCGTCGCCGCCGCCGACGTCGAGCAGCACCTTGTGCTGGCGCACGTCGTAGGCAGCCAGCGCCTGTTCGGCGATCATCGCCTGCGAGGCGCCCATCAGCGCCGAATAGGACGCAGCCCCGGCCGCATCGGGAGGTGCGGTCTTCGCGGCATAGGGCCAGTAGCGGGCGAGATGCGTCGGACCGGCCTCGCCACGCAGCAGCGCCACCGGGTCGCGCAGATCGTCGTACAGCAGCCGGTGATGCGCGATCATCGCGTTCACCCCGGGATTGTCGATGAGCGCGGCGCCGGCGGGACCGAGTCGGAATCGCCCGTCACGGCAGCGCCTGGCGATATTGAGCGAAGCCGCCGCGTTCAACAGCCGTGTCGCGGCCTCTGGCGACAGAGCCAGATGAGTGGCCAGCGCGTCGGCCGTCGCCGGCCTGTGCAGCAGGATACGCGGCAGGTCGAGCTGGACGCACGCAAGCAGGATCTGCGAATAGACGAAGCCGGCGGTGAGGTCGAACACCGCCCGAGCCCGCCGCCGCGCGATCGGTCGCGACAGCGGAAAGGCGCCGGCGAGCGTGCGGAAGCGCGAACTGCTCTGCAGCCGGTCGAGCAGCGACGACAGCGCGGGACGCTTGATCAGGCGGCCTGGGACGCGGCCATCGCCGGCAGCAGCAGGCGCTGCAACTCGCGCCGGATCAGCACGATGAGCATCGAGGCGCCCGGACAGTCCGGTATGGAGGCGACGGAGTTCGCGACCAGCCGGTCGAGGTGAACATGCGCACCTGCGAGCCCGTGCTGCAGCACCGCGCTCGGCCGTCCCAGGGCGAGATCCTGGCCGCTCGGCTTGCCGAGCATTGCGGCATCACCAATGCTGTCATTGATGTCGTCGGCGACCTGATAGGCCTCGCCGAGACAGTCTCCGAGGTCACGCCATCGCGCCGGGTCGGCGCCGGCGGCAACCGCGCCGGCCTGGGTGGCGCAGGCAAACAGCGAGGCGGTCTTGGCACGCTGGTAGGTCGCCAGCACCACCTGGCTCTCGCACTCCCAGGCCTGGCCGGCGACCAGGCCAAGCGGCGAGCCCGCGGCGCGCGCGACCAGGCACGTCAGCGGCGCCAGCAGGGCCGGACGGTTGATGCCGAGCGCCAGCGTCTCGAAGGCGAGCACGATCAGCGCGTCGCCCGCCAGCACCGCAAGTGGCTCGCCGAAGGCGCGATGCACGGAAGGCAGCCCGCGACGCGTCGCCGCGTCGTCGAAGCAGGGCAGATCATCATGCACCAGGGAGGCGCAATGCAGCAGCTCTATGGCGGCACCCGCGACCTCGGCCACTTCGGTCGCGCGCGGATCAGCGCCACAGGCCAGCGCCACCGAGAGGCAGAGCCGGGGACGCACGCGCGCGCCGCCCGGGAACACGGCATGGCGGACTGCCCTGGCCAGCAGCGGCGGCCCATCCGGATGACCGCTGCGTGAGAGTGCCGCTTCCAGCACTCGCTCGATCCGGACCAGGATGTCCATCAAACCCACCCCTCGAAGCAGCAGGCTTATGTCAGCGTTGCCTGTCGCTCGACACTGTCAATCATGTTAGACACGCACGTCAACAACTGGATGCGATGGTGACGGCACTTCGGCAGCATCGGGTCGCGATCGTCGGTGCCGGCATGGGCGGACTGGCCGCGGCGATCGACCTCGCGCGGCAGGGCGTCGACGTCACCGTGCTGGAACGCGGCTCGCAAACCGGCGGCAAGATGCGCACCGTCCCGCTGCCTGGTGTCGAGCTGGCGCTGGATGCGGGACCGACCGTGCTGACCATGCGCGACGTGTTCGATGCGCTGTTCGCCGAAAGCGGCAGCGCGCTGGAAAACCATGTCGTGCTGCATCCCGCCGAGCGGCTCGCGCGACACGCCTGGATGCATGGACCGACCCTGGACCTGTTCGCCGATCCAGCGCGGTGCCGGGATGCGATCGGCGAGTTTGCCGGCCCGGACGAGGCCCGCCGCTACGATCTGTTCCGCCTGCGTACCGCGGAGATCTATCGCACGCTCGATCGCTCGTTCATGCGCGCGGCACGGCCGAGCGTGGTGGAGCTGACCCGACGCGCCGGTCCCACAGCCCTGTTCGGGATCGGCCCGTTCACCCGGATGGCGACCGCCCTCGCCCGGCATTTCCACGATCCGCGCCTGCGCCAGTTGTTCGGCCGCTACGCCACCTATTGCGGCTCCTCGCCCTACGAGGCGCCGGCGACGCTGATGCTGATCGCGCATGTCGAGCAGAATGGCGTCTGGTTCGTCGAGGGCGGCATGCACCGGCTGGCGCTCGCGATGGCCGCGCGTGCGAGCGAGCTCGGCGCCGGGATCCGCACCGGTGCAGAAGTCCGCGAGATCGGTGTCCGCAACGGACGCGCCAGTGGCGTGGTGCTGGACACCGGGGAGACGATCGCAGCCGACGCGGTGCTATGCAACGGCGATACCGCCGCCATCGCAGGCGGCCTGTTCGGGGACGGCTGCGCGCGCGCGGTGACGCCCACTCCGGAGCGCGCCCGATCGCTGTCCGCCGTGACATGGGCGGCACTGGCGGAGGCCACCGGGTTCGAATTGATACGCCACAACGTGTTTTTCGGCGGCGACGCGCAGGGCGAGTTCGACGACCTGTTCGGGCGTCGCCGGCTGCCGCTATCGCCAACGGTCTATGTGTGCGCACAGGATCGTGAACCCGGACAGCCGCCGGATGGACCGGAGCGGCTGCTCTGCCTGGTGAATGCGCCGGCGACCGACGACACGACACGCCTCGACAGCACGGAGCTCGATGAAT
Source organism: uncultured Lichenicoccus sp. (assembly GCA_963693035.2). Lineage (GTDB taxonomy): Bacteria > Pseudomonadota > Alphaproteobacteria > Acetobacterales > Acetobacteraceae > Lichenicoccus. The sequence continues at coordinate 268,753 of CAXMMQ010000009.1, read as the reverse complement.
GCATGCAACGGATGATCGCGCGGCTCGCGCGGGGCGGCCTGCACCTGCGGATACAGGCATCGCAACGGACCACTCCGACGGACTTCGCGGCGCTTTATCCGGGAACCGGAGGGGCGCTCTACGGGCCGGCCTCGCACGGCTGGACGGCGTCGTTCCGCAGGCCGGGCAGCCGGTCGGCGCTGCCGGGCCTCTACCTGGCGGGGGGCAGCGTGCATCCGGGACCGGGCGCACCGATGGCGACCCTGTCCGGGCGCCTCGCGGCGGCGCGGATCCTGGCGGACCTCGCTTCGATACGCTCGTCGCCCCCGGCGGCTACGTCTGGTGGTACATCGACGCGCTCGCGCCGGACGGCGGGACCGGCCTCACGCTGATCGCCTTTATCGGCAGCGTGTTCTCGCCATACTACGCATGGATGCGCCGACGCGGCCCGGCGCCAGCCGAACATCACTGCGCGCTCAACGTGTCGCTATACGGGCGCACGAAGCGCTGGGCGATGACCGAACGCGGCGCCGGGCGGTTGCAGCGGGATGCACGGCATCTGGCGATCGGCCCGAGCACCCTGCGCTGGCACGACGGCGTTCTCGACATCGAGATACGCGAGCGCTGCTGCCCGGTGCCGCGCGCCATCCGGGGAACTGTCCGCGTGTCTCCGCAGGCGCTGACCGGCCAGCGGCTGGCGCTCGATGCGGCCGGGCTGCATCGCTGGTCGCCGATCGCGCCGCGCGCCCGGGTCGAGGTGGCACTCGATGCGCCCGACCTGCACTGGTCCGGCGACGGCTATCTCGACAGCAACGACGGCGACGGGCCACTGGAGGCGACGTTCCGGCGCTGGGACTGGTGCCGGGCGCCGTTGTCGCACGACCGCACCGCCATCCTCTACGATGCGACCGACCGCAGCGGCGCGACCCGGGAGCGGGCGCTGCTGATCGGCCGTGACGGTGCGGCCACGCCATTCGAGACGGCCGCGCGGGTCCGGCTGCCGCGGACGCGGTGGCGGCTGCCGCGCCATACGCGCTCGGACGCCAGCGGTGCCCACGTCGCACAAACGCTGCAGGACAGCCCGTTCTACGCACGCTCGGTGCTGCATACGAACCTGCTCGGCGAGCCGGCCGCCGCGATGCATGAGAGTTTGGATCTGGATCGTTTTGCGGCGCCTCTGACCCAGGCGATGCTGCCGTTCAGGATTCCGCGCGCGGTATCCTGAGTTCCGGTCCGATCCGCTCTGCGAGATCGACGAGGTGCGCGCCCAGCGACAGCAGCAGGCACAGCGCCATCCAGACCGGCGCGGCGCCGCCGAGCGCCAGCCGCAGGGCCAGCATAAGCAGGAAGCCGGCGGACAGGGTTGCGGCCCATTTGCCGATGCCGCCGTTCCAACCGAGCCGGCGGTGCAGCACGGTGAGCAGCGCTCCTTCCAGCACGACCAGAACCAGGATCGCGTCGATGATGGCGCCGCCGGCGAACAACCGGGTCAGCACGCCGGCTGCAGCATCGCCGCCGGCCGCTCCGAGCGCGCGGGATGCAGGCGCATCACCAGGTCGGCGATCAGGTCCGGCCGCTCCTCGTGCGCGAGATGGCCGAGCCCGGGCAGGCTGACGAGTTCCGCATCCGGCACGATGCGCGCGAGCCTGGCGGCATCGCCAGGCGGGATCATCCGGTCGGCCTCGCCGCAGACCAGCGCCATCCGGCAGGCGAGATCCGGCAAGGCGGCGGCCAGTGGCTGCAGATCCCAGTGCGCCATCATGCGCAGCCCGCTCGCCACATGGCCCGGATCGCGCAGCAGCTCCTGGTAGTGGCGCAGGCCGGCGGCGTCGATCCGCGAGCCGGTATTGTCGAGGAAGCGCGACAGCCAGGCGCGGTTGGTCGCGTGCAGCGAGAACAGCCGCGGGACCAGTTGCGTCGCCGAGAGCAGCTTTGCCGCCGCCGGGAACAGGTGCGAGGCGTGGCCCTGCAGCGGCAGCAGCGCGCCGTTGAGGCTGACCAGCAGATCCGGCGCGATCTGCCCGTCCAGCGCCATGCGGGCCAGGATCGCCGCCCCCGCCGAATGGCCGATGCCGATCGCGGGCGCGACGTCGAGCCGTTCGAGCAGGGTTGCCAGCAGCCGGGCCTGGCTCGGCAGCGACATGAAGTCGGGCAGCGGCGACTGGGTGAAGCCGTGCCCGGGCAGGTCGGGCGCGATCACGGTGAACTGCCGCGCCAGGCGCGGTGCGAGGTCGCGCCAGGAATGCGTCGCCGCCCCGGTGCCATGCAGCAGCAGCAGCGCCGGCCCCGCGCCCATCACCTGCACGTGCCAGAGCAGGCCGCCGGCGCGGACGAAGCGGCTGCTGTCCCGGTTCGGCCAGTCGCGGCCCTGCACGTCCCATCTCATCGTCGTCGTCCGTTCATGCCGCCAGCGCGCGCGCGGCCCACCTGTCACGCTGCCAGGGCGCGCACAGCGCGCGACAGCCGCTCCGGCTCGCCCTGCGTCAGCCGCAGATAGCGCGCGCCCATGGCGTCCGCCAGCGCCTCGGCGTGCGGCTGCACCCGCGGCGCGATATCGACCAGCAGCGACGGCAGCCCGGCGGCCCGCAGCCGGGCGGCGCTGGCACGCGCGTCCTGCTCGGCGCGGGCGCGGCCCGGCGTGCCGTCGCGGGCGATGTTGGCGCGGCCGTCGGTCAGCATCACGATCAGCGCCGTCTCGCCGAGCCGGCGCAGCTGCGACGCCAGCTCCATCGCCGCGTCGAGGCCGCAGGCGACCGGCGTGCCACCGCCACCGGGCAGGGCGGCGAGGCTGCGCCGGGCCCGCGCCAGCGCCCCGGTCGGCGGCAGCAGCAGCTCCGCGCCGGTGCCGCGAAAGGCCAGCAGGGCGACGCGGTCGCGGCGGACATAGCATTCGCCGAGCAGCAGCTCGATGGCGCCCTTCGCCTCGGCAAGGCGGTGCATCGCCGCCGACCCCGACGCATCGACCAGGAAGATCGCGGTGCTGCGCGGACGCCGGCTGCAACGGCTGACATGCAGGTCGGACAGCTGCACCAGCAGCCGGTGCGGCAGGTCGGCGGCGGACGGTTCGCTGCGACGCGCCGCCGCCGCGCGGCGTGGCTTCTGCCAAGGGGCGGCATGGCGCAGGGTCTCGACCAGCGCGAGACGGCTGCCCTCGCCCGGCCGCCCGGGACGCGGCGTCAGCGGGCGCCCGCGCGTGCCGAGCACCGCGCCGGCGCCGGCGCGTCCCTGCGCGCCCGCAGCGCTGCGCGTGGGCACGAGTGCCGGTCCGTCCAGCAGGTGCGGCGGCAACCGGGCGCTGGCGGCGGCCAGCACGGTCTCGCGCAGGTCGTCCGGCATCGCCTCGCGGTCCGCGTCGTCGTCGCGCTGGCCGCCTTGTGGCGGCGGTGGTGGCGGCGACCCGGCCTGCTCCGGCCCCGCCTCTGGCGGCGTGTCGGGCAGCGTGTCGGCAGCGTCCGGGGGTGTCGCATCCGCCGGCTCGGCCGAGGGCGGCGGCGGGCCCTGGGCAGGCGCCTCGGGAGGCATCGGGATGGTGGTGGCGCGCGGCGCCAGCACCAGCGACGCCGCCAGGGCCGCGTCGTCCGCCTCGACCTGCGCATGCCCGGCCAGCGCCGCCGCCATCCGCGCGATGCGTCCCGCCAGCATCGTGGCCCGCATCGGATAGACGCCGAGTGCCAGGGCGGCGCTGCACAAGGCATCGGCGACCGGCGCCGGCGTGCGCAGGTCCCGCAGACGGCGCCGTGCCCCGGACAGCAGTGCGCTCTCCCCGGTCGCCGGCGGCGCGCCGGGTCGCAGCGCATCCAGCTCCACCCGCAGTGCCACGCGATCGAGCAGTACCGCGGGAAGCTCCTCGTCCGGCTCGCCCTCGTCGAGTGCCACCAGTCCGGGCGCACCATCCGTATCGAGCGCGCTGCACAGCAGCGACGCGGTGTCGCCCGGCAGCCGTTCGGCCGATGCGAGCAGCAGGATCCCGCCGGCGGCGCGCGCGATCAGGCCCTGGCGCCGCACCGGCCGCCCGGCGGCGAGCGTCGCCGGCAGGTCCAGGCCGCCGAGCAGCGCCTCGGAGGTGGGATGCGCGGGGCAGCGCAGCATCGCAGCGTCGGGCGGCAGCTGGTCGCGCAATGCCGACACGAACGCGTCGCGGGTGACGCCGACACCGGCCCGGACATGCAGCACCAGTCCCGCGGGTTGCAGCGCGAACAGGCGCGCGGCCAGCATCGCATTGTCCCAGCTTGGCGTGGCGGCGGCCTGGCTCACCCGTCGGCGAGCTCCGCCAGCGCACGCTCGACGCGCGGCGCGGCGCTGCCCTCGTCGAGCGGATTGCGGCGCAGCCGGTGGCGCAGCGCCGGCACCGCGATGGCGCGCAGGTGGCGCGGCAGCACGATGCGCTCGCCTTCCAGGCAGGCCAGCGCGCGCGCCGCCCGCAGCAGCGACAACTCGCCGCGCAGCCCGTCGGTGCCCAGCGCGAGGCACAGCCGTGCAACGCTGGCGAGCAGCGCGTCGGGTGTTGCGACATGACGCAGCAGCGCGCGCGCCGACTGGATGCGCTGGCGCAGAGCCAGTTCCGGCGCCGACCATGCCTGCATGAACGCCTCGGGATCCGCCTCGAACGCCTCGCGCCGGCGCAGCACCTCGATGCGCTCCTCGAGATCGGTGGTGGTCGTCACCTCGACGGCAAGCCCGAAGCGGTCGAGCAGTTGCGGCCGCAGGTCGCCTTCCTCCGGGTTGCCGCTGCCGACCAGCACGAACCGCGCAGGGTGGCGGATGCTCAGCCCCTCGCGCTCGACCAGGTTCTCGCCCGACGCCGCTACATCGAGCAGCAGGTCGACGAGGTGGTCCTCGAGCAGGTTGACCTCGTCGATGTAGAGGAAGCCGCGATGCGCGCGCGCCAGCAGGCCGGGCTCGAACCGCTTGGTGCCGTCGGCCAGCGCGCGCTCGAGATCCAGCGAGCCGACCACCCGATCCTCGGTGGCGCCGAGCGGCAGGTCGATGGCGGGCACGGTGATGCTGCGCACCCGCGGCGATGCGGTGAAGCCCGTTGCATTGCAGTGCGGGCAGTTCGGCGAGATGCCGGCCGGATCGCAGTTGTACGGGCAGTCGGCGACCACGCGTATCGTCGGCAGCAGCGCCGCCAGCGCCCGGATCGCGGTCGACTTGCCGGTGCCGCGGTCGCCCAGCACCAGCACCCCGCCGATGCGCGGATCGACCGCCGCCAGCAGCAGCGCCTGCGTCATCTGCTGCTGGCCGACCATGGCGGTGAACGGAAACACCCGGCGCACGGCAGGTGCGCGGCGGCGGCGGGAGGCCTTCAACAGCCGCTCGTCGAGCAGGGCAACGTTCATGACTTGGTCACGCGCTTCTTGCGAAATGCAGTTCCGCCCATTCCGTGCCGAGCGCGCCCGCGAGATGCGCGATGTCGGCATCCGAATGCAGCGGCGTCGGCGTCAGGCGCAGGCGCTCGGTGCCGCGCGGCACTGTCGGATAGTTGATCGGCTGCACATAGATGCCGTGCCGGGTCAGCAGCCGGTCCGACAGCAGCTTGGTCGCCACCGGATCGCCCACGATCACCGGCACGATGTGCGACGGGTTGTCCTGGTGCGGCACGCCGGCCGCGTCCAGCGCCTGGCGCACGGCGTGCACGCGATCGGCGTGGCGCGCCCGCAGGCCATCGGCGGCACGCACCGCGCGTATGCTGGCGCAGGCGCCGGCCGCGATCGCCGGCGGCAGCGCGGTGGAGAAGATGTAGCCCGACGCGAACGAGCGCACGAAGTCGCACAGCGCATCGGAGGCGGCGATATAGCCGCCGACCACGCCGAAGCCCTTGCCGAGCGTACCCTCGATGATGGTGAGCCGGTCGGCGACGCCGTCGCGGGCGGCAATGCCGGCGCCCTGCGGCCCGTACAGCCCGACCGCGTGCACCTCGTCGAGATAGGTCATCGCCCGGTGCTTCTCGGCGACGTCGCAGAGTGCCGCGATCGGCGCGATGTCGCCATCCATCGAATAGACGCTCTCGAAGGCGACGATCTTGGGCGCGTCCGGCGGCAGGGTGGAGAGGATGCGGTCGAGATCGGCGGGATCGTTGTGCGCGAAGATGTGCCGCTCGGCCCGGCTGTGCCGGATGCCCTCGATCATCGAGGCGTGATTGCCGGCATCCGACAGCACGATGCAGCCCGGCAGGCGCGAGGCGATGGTGCCGAGCGTGGCCCAGTTCGACATGTAGCCGGACGCGAACAGCAGCGCGCTCACCTTGCCGTGCAGCGAGGCGAGCTCGCGCTCCAGGGCGACATGCGCGATGGATGTGCCGGAGATGTTGCGGGTACCGCCGGCGCCGGCGCCGAGCCGGTCGATCGCCGCGTGCATCGCCGCCAGCACATCGGGATGCTGGCCCATGCCGAGATAGTCGTTCGAGCACCAGATGGTGATCTCGCGCGGCGCGCCGTTCTCGCCCGGACGCGAGGCCGGCGGGTTGTGCAGCACCGCGCGCGGGAAGTGTCCCGCCTGGCGCTCGATCTCGGCAAAGATGCGGTAGTTGCCGTCGGCCTGCAGACGGTCGATCTGGCGGCGGAAGAAGGCCTCGTAGTCCATCGTCTCGCTCCTTCAGGCGGCGTCGGAGAGCAGGGCGGCGCAGGCGTCGAAGGCAGGCTGCAGCCTCGCCTCGTCCAGACGCCGGCCGATCGCGATCACGCGGGCGGATTCGGTTTCGGGCGCGGCGAACGCCATCATGCTGACCCGGCCGCCGGCGATGTCGAACCGCACCCAGCCACCACCGGCCTGCGCGATGCCTTTCAGGCGTTCAATCTCACCGAACTGCCCCGCGTTGACCCGCACCAGCAGGTCGTGCAGGCGCTGCGGGGAGCAGGGCAGCGACAGCACGCCGCTCCAGCTCTCGAAGTCCATGACGTGCGCATGCTCGTGGTCATGCGCATGATCGTGGTGCGCATGGTCGTGGTCGTGGTCGTGGTCGTGGTGCGCATGGTCGTGGTCGTGGTGCGCATGCTCCGGCGCATGCGCGTGGCCGTGGCCGTGGTCATGCTCGGCATGCGCGGACGGCTCCGGATCGGCCGGAACCAGCACCGCGTCGGTGCCGCCGACCAGCCGCGGCAGCACGCTCGCCTCCTGCACCACGCCGTAGCTCGCCGGCAGGATCTTCGCCAGGCGGTTCTGCATGCGGAGCGTGGTCTCGATCAGCGCGCGCTCGGCGTTCGAGGCGAGGTCGATCTTGTTCAGGATCAGCTCGTCGGCGAGCTTCGCCTGCGCCTCGATATGCGCCGGCATGCGGCCGAAATCGCGCAGGAAGCTGCCGGCATCCAGCACCGTCATGACATGCAGCCGGTGCACCATCGACTTGATGTCCGGCTGCGACAGCACCGCGATCAGCGAGGCGAGATCGGCGACGCCCGAGGGCTCGATCAGCACCCGCTCGGGAGCGTGGTCGGCCACCACGGTGCGCAGCTGCTTGGCGAGATCCTGCTTGAGCGAGCAGCAGATGCAGCCGTTCGGCAGTTCGACGACATCGGCACCCTGGCCGCTGAGCAGGCTGCCATCGATGCCGGCGGCCGCGAAGTCGTTCACCAGCACCACCGTGCGCGGCCCGGCACCGTTGGCCTTCTGCTGGGCGATCCGCTCGCGCAGCACCGTGGTCTTGCCGGCGCCGAGGAAGCCCGCGACCACCTCTATCTCGACAGTGGTGACCGGCTTGCGCGAGGTCAGGCTCCAGCCCCACAGCGCCGCCGCCGGCAGCGGCAGCATCAGCAGCCAGTGCTCGAGGATGGCGAGGAACATAAGCGTCGAGAGGAAGCAGTAGCCTGCCGCATCGAACGCGGTCGCATGCGGCGCGATCGCCGCCTGCACCAGCTTGACCTGGATCACCATCGAGACGGTGATCGAAATCGGGAACAGCAGGTTCATCGACTTCTTGGTGAGGAAGCTGCGCAGGAACTGCAGGTGGTCCGGCAGGAACTCCTCGTTGAGGTTGCGCACGCCGAGGAACACGTTGAGCTTCGCACTCTGGTGCATCCACCACAGCACCATGAAGGTCCACATGCCGATCTGGTTGGCCCCGCCCCAGGTGAGTGCCACCACGATCCCGCCGGAGGCGATGATCGCGAGCTCGTGCCACAGGCTGGTCTGGATCGCGTGGCCGAAATGCGACCAGCCGCTGCAGCCCTCGGGGCACGGCGCGCGACGCGGGCCGGTGACGAAGCCCATATAGAAGGAAATCTCCTGCCAGCCCCACGCCAGCAGCCCACACGAGAATGCGCAATAAGCCGCCTTCAGCGTGGTGTCGTGGCTGCTCGCCTGCAGGCCCCAGAACGAGGCGAACAGCAGGATCGTGGCGCCGAGCATGCTCCACTTGAAGGTTCTCCGCGGCAGCCCGTCAAGATACATGATCGCCCCGGTGCTGAACCACCAGACGAAGAGCGCGAACAGTGCCGGCAGGACGTAGAGATGCATTGGCTTATCCTACCAGGTGGGCTGCAGGCGGACGGTGGCGGGCAGGGCATGGTGCTTCGCCGGCAGCAGATACAGCCGGGCGAAATTGGCAGCCGCCGCCGCGGTCAGACCGACCCGCTTCGCGCGACCGACCATGCCACCCTGGGCGCGCGCCGCATCGATGCCCAGCGAGACCCGGCGCAGGCGCTCGAGGCCGGCCTTGAATTTCGGGTTGTCGAGATCGAGCGTCACCGGAAACACCTGGCGGCATATCGCCTGGGTGATGCGGAACACCTGCATGTCGTATTCGGTCGGATCGAGCCCGAGCGCCTCGTGGAACACCGGCCGGGCGTGGTCGCGCACATACATCGTCGCGAACACCGCGAGCAGGAAGAACCGGATCCAGAGCCGGTTGCGACCGCGCAGCAGCGAGGGATCCGATCGCATCAGCAGCGCGAACGCCTCGCCATGTCGGAACTCGTCGCCGCACCATTTGTCGAACCAGGCGAAGATCGGATGGATGCGCAACTCCGGATGCCGCTCGAGCTGCCGGAAGATGCTGATATAGCGCGCGTAGCCGATCTTCTCGGAGAGATAGGTCGCGTAGAACACGAACTTCGGCTTGAAGTAGGTGTATTTCTTCGCTTTGGCGAGGAAGCCGAGATCCACGCCGACACCGAAATCCTGCAGCGTGTCGTTGATGAAGCCGGCATGCCGCGCCTCGTCGCGCGCCATGCAGCTGAACAGCGCATGGATGTCGGGATTGCTGATGCGCTTGCGTATCTCGGCATAAAGCACGCAGCCGGAGAACTCGGCGGTCACCGAGCTGACCAGGAAATCGAGCAGCTCGCGCCTGAGTTCGGGCGCCATCTTCGAGAAATCCGCATCCATCCGCTCGTCGCGCACGAAATGCCCGCGATTCGGGTCGGACTTCATCTCGGCGATCAGCGCGTCCCACTCGTCGCGCACCAGATCGACATCGAGCTTGTCCATGTAGGCGAAGTCGGTGGTGTAGAAGCGCGGGCTGAGCACGGTGTCCTCTTGCGCCAGCCGGGTGGACGCATTCGGCTGGGCTGCTCGCCCGGCCTTCCGCGTGGGTTCGACCAGCTCGCGCAGGTCGCCGTCGATCACCGAGTTCATCGCAGCGGCGCTCATGGGATGTCCTTTGCCTCGAAACCGACCTCGTAGAGGCTGGTGAGAAAGAAGATCGAGATCGCCCGTGTCCAGGCCTGCATGATCGGGCCGGCGCGTTGCACGGTGATGCGGCACTCGCCGGTCATGTGCTCGCCCGGGCCGACCGGCGCCGGCGGCTGCTGCAGGCGCACCACGTCGCCCGGGTTGATCTCGACATCCGTCGGTACTGCATAGGCGTGGAAGCTGTCGAACGTGCGCTCGATGTCCAGCTGGCAATTGCCCTCGATGCGGCGCGGCGCCGTCCAGCGTGCCAGCATGCTCATGATGCCGGCCTCTCGCCCAGATAACCCGAGAACACCGCCTCGTTGCTGGTGCCGAAACTCTCCAGGTCGAGATGCATCGGCGACAGCGGATCGGTCAGCACCAGACGGCCGTCGGCAAGGCGCTTCAACTGGTACGGCGGATCGAGCGGCTGCCCGTAGCGGCGGCGCATGACCTCGAGCGTGTGGATCAGGGCGCGGCCGAAACCCTCGTCGGTAGCCGGGATGACGATGATCGTCCGACGGGTGGCGGCGTCGCGCACCACGATGCGGCCGTCCGCGGTGTCGAGGAACTGCACCTGGCGCTGCATGACGATACCCGGCGGTGGCGAGGGCTTCACCGGCAACAATCCTACGAACCCGATCACCGAGGCGAGGCCGACGGCGATCAATGGCGGGATCGGGATGCGCCGCCGCCAGGCCATTCGCCCGGAAATCGACGACGCGCCACTCATGCCGCCACCTGCGTGCCGGAGAACGGACGTGCCTCGGTGGCATCCTGCGGCGCCGCGACCGGCTGCACCGCCTGGTTGGCGCTGGCCGCCAGCGCCGCCGCCAGCAGCTGCGCCACCCGCCTCGCATCGGGAACAGCGCGCAGCATCGGCTGCACCCGGTTCATCCGCCATGGCCTGACATGCGGCCAGAGCTGCGTGAAGCCGATGCGGGTCAGGCCTTCGAGCAGCACCGGAATGTCGCCGCTGCCGTCCGGGTTGAGCCGCAGGTTGGCAGCCTCGATCGCCTTGAACGGCAGGTTGATGCTCATCGAGAGTGCAACGCCGAGCTTGAGAACGATGCGCTTGTCGGTCACCGTATAGACCGTGGTGCGGGCGACGAGATAGGCGAACAGCGCCTGCATGCCGATCACCAGCGGTGCGAGCCCGGCCAGCGTCGCCAGCGAGAACCACATCAGGTACGAGCCATGCGCGATCGCCCCGAACAGGCAGCATCCCATCAGGATCGCGAAATAGCCGATCACCAGCCGCACGTGCAGGGCGCGGCGCAGCAGCACGCGCCAGTCCGGCGCGCCCTGCCAGAGCAGCGTCTCCCCGGCCGGCAACGGTCCCGGCAGGCCGCCGAACATGCGGTCCGATGCAACGGCGGCACCCGGCGCACGCTTGCGCGAGGTCAGTGCGGGATCGTCGCGGACGACACGGATGCGGCGGTTCACAGCACCGCTCCCGGCGCAGATGTGAGCGCCGTCCCAGGACGGCGCGGCATGCCGTAGAAGGCGCCACCGCCGAAATATCCGAGGATCTTGTCCTCCTCGAGCCGGGTGATACGGCCTTCGACGCGCGGCTGCGGGATGCCGGCGAAGCGTTCCGCCGACAGCGCCCGCACCGATGCGATGTTGGTGCGCGGGCGGTAGCGCACGAAGCCCTGCGGGACCAGGACGCGCTTGGCGAACGGCTCCGGCAGCGCCACCTCCAGGAACACCACCTCGTTCTCGACGATGTCGAACCAGACATCGATGCAGGTGCCGGCCCGCACGCCGTCCACGCCGACCACGTTCATGCCGATCGGGTTCGGCAGGCGGGTATCGATGTTGTAGCCCGGCGCGCTGCGCAGCGGGACGTATCTCGGATTGCCCTCGATGGTGAGATCGGGCTCATCGGCGCGGAATGCATACGAGGCCGGGCCGAGCCCGTCGATGAGCGCGTCACCGGTCGGGTCCAGCGGCGCGCCCGGGAACAGGGCCGCCGGGATCGCACCCTCGGGCCCGCGTGGCGGCGAGGTGTCGGGCGTGATGGTGAAACCGCCGTGGAACAGCTTGAACCGCTTCACCGGCGCGGAGGGCGGAACCACATCGGATTGCGAGAGCTCCCCGGTCTTGCCGGGCACCGCGGACACCAGCGGATAGCCCTCGCGATGACTCTCGCGCTGCAGGTAGAAAATCAGGCCTGCAAAGAACGCCCAGAACACGTAGAGCGTGACCTGCGCGATGTCGACATAGCCGGTCAGCGAGCCTCTCAGCATCGGCTGATCTCCTGTTGGATGGGGAAGCCGGTCGACCCGGACGGAAGCCGGAACCGGACCAGCGGCCCGAGGGCCGCCAGGGTGAAGAACAGCAAGGCGATCTCGAACAGGTAGACCGCGTCGTAGCCGGCGGTGTCGGCGGCGAGGCCGCTGCCGAACATGCCGGTCCGTGCCGATGCGCCCACGAAATCGCGCAGGCCGGCGCCAAGCGCGATGGCGGCACCGGCGGCGAATGATTGCACCGCACCCCATGTGCCCAGCGCAAGCCCGTGGCTGCCGTCCTGCGCCGCATCCATCGCGCCGGACAGCGTTCCTGCCAGGAACAATGCGGCGCCGAAGCCGACGCAGGTGGTGCCCGCGGCAAACACCGCGGCGGATTGCAGTGGTGCCGCCAGGATGACCGCGGCGAAGGCCGGCAGGCCGGCCAGGGCGCCGATGGCGGCGACCCGGTAGCGGTCCATGCCGCGCAGCAGCAGCCGCGCCGCGAGCCCGAAGCCGCAGAGGCCGCCGACCGCCAGGAGTGCCGTCAGCGCGGTGGTGGCGCCGACACGCAGATGCAGGACCTGTCCGCCGTACGGCTCGAGCAGCACGTCCTGCAGGCTGAAGGCGACCGTGCCGAGACCAACCGCGACCAGGCGCCGGCGCAGATCAGGCTCGCGACGCATGGTGCGCCATGCATCGCCCAGGCGCGGCCGCACGGCCTGCTCGATGAGCACCGAGGCAGAGCGCGGCTCCTGCTTCCACAACGCGACGCCGTTCAATCCCACGACGACAGTGGCGGCGCCCTGCACCACCTGGATCAGGCGCTTCTCGCTGAAATTCGCCAGCAGCGCCCCGAACACCAGCGCGCTCAGCAGCACGCCGACCAGCAGCATGACGCAGAGCAAGGCCACCACCAGCGGACGCGACCGGGGCGGAACAATATCCGTCGCCAGCGCAAGTCCGACCGTCTGCGTGGTGTGCAGCCCGGCGCCGACCAGCAGGAAGGCAAAGCCGGCGCCCAGCTCGCCCACCACCGCCGTGGACGGCGTGCCCTGCGACAGCAACAGCAGCGCGAACGGCATGATCGCGAGGCCGCCGAACTGCAGCAGGGTGCCGATCCACAGGAACGGCACCCGCCGCCAGCCCAGCACCGAGGTGTGCATGTCGGAGCGAAACCCGATGACGGCGCGGAAAGGTGCCAGCAGCAGCGGCAGTGCGACCATCAACCCGACGAGGCGGGCCGGAACACCGAGTTCGACGATCATCACCCGGTTCAGCGTGCCGATGACCAGCGCCAGCACCATGCCGACCGAAACCTGGAACATCGACAGGCGCAGCAGCCGCCGCAACGTGATGCCGACATGCGCCTCCGCCATCGGCAGGTTGCGCAGGCCGACCCAGTTCCAGCTCCGGGCGACGCGGCTTGCGGAGTCGGCCTGGCTCATTGCCGCACGATCTCCATCGCCTCGGAGATGTAGAAGCTGCTCTTCACGCGCAGGCTGCGTCCGGCGCGCCACCCGGCAGCGTCCGGCGTGCCGCCCAGCAGGTGCGCGATCCGCCGCGGCGACACCGGCTCGATCGCCGGCGCGCGCTCGGCGCGCGGGAACAGCCGGCCGGCGGCATGCATCGCACTGAGCATTGGCGTGCGCGGCGCGAAGGTGAACGCGAGCGAGCGGCGGGTGCGCGAGACCAGCTCGGCCACCGCGCGCGCCATCTCCGGTGCCGGGTAGTGGATCAGGCTGTCCATCGCCACGACATGGTCGAAGCGGCCGAGCTGATCGTCGAGCATGTCGCCGGACTGGAAGGTGATGCGGCCCGCAAGCCCTGCCGGCACCCGGCTGCGGGCGAGGTCGAGCAGCTTCGGTGACAGGTCGACGGCGATCACCTCCGCGCCGCGGCGCGCCGCCTCGACCGAGAGGCTGCCGGTGCCGCAGCCGGCATCGAGCAGGCGGCAGCCGGCGAGATCGTCGGGAAGCCAGCTCAGCAGCGTGCTGCGCATGCGATCGCGGCCGGCGCGCACGGTGGCGCGTATGCTGCCGACAGGCGCGTCCGAGGTGAGCCTGGCCCAGGCCTCGAGCGCCGTGCGGTCGAAATAGGTCTCGAGCTCGCCGCGTCGCTGGATGTACGGGACCGCAGCCATCATTCGAAGCCCAGCAGGTCGAAGATGTCGCGGTCCTTCATCGGCTGCGCCACCAGCGGCGATACGCCGTCCCAGAGGGATTTCGCCAGCCGCAGATATTCCGCCTGCACCGACGCGACCTCCGGCGTCGCCTCCATCTCGAAGAGGGTCGATTTCTTCAGCCGCGAGCGCCGGATCACGTCGAGGTCGGGAAAATGCGCCAGCGTGCGCATGCCGACCGCCTGGTTGTACAGCTCGATCTGGTCGACGGCGGCGCTGCGGTTGACGATCACGCCGCCGAGCCGGACATCGTAGTTGCGCGCCTTGGCGGCGATCGCGGCGACGATGCGGTTCATCGCAAAGATCGAGTCGAAGTCGTTGGCGGCCACCACCAGCGCCTGGTCGGCATGCTGCAGCGGAGCCGCGAAGCCGCCGCACACCACGTCGCCCAGCACGTCGAAGATCACCACGTCGGTATCCTCGAGCAGGTGATGCTCCTTGAGCAGCTTCACGGTCTGGCCGACCACGTAGCCGCCGCAGCCGGTGCCGGCGGGCGGTCCACCGGCCTCGACGCACATCACGCCGCCGGTGCCTTCGAACACGAAATCCTCCGGCCGCAACTCCTCCGGATGGAAATCCACGCTTTCCAGCACGTCGATCACCGTGGGGATCAGCCGCTTGGTCAGGGTAAAGGTGGAGTCGTGCTTGGGGTCGCAGCCGATCTGCAGCACCCGGTGGCCGAGTTTCGCAAAGGCCAGCGACAGGTTGGACGAGGTCGTGCTCTTGCCGATGCCGCCCTTGCCGTAGATCGCAAAGGTGCGCGCCGCCCGCGCCCCTCGCCCGGTATCGAGCCTGACCTGCACGCTGCCCTCGCCGTCATCGCCGGTGCGGGCACCGAGCGGAAGGCTCTCGCAGGAGGAGCAACCGGTGGCGGCGCTCCGCAACGCTGTCCGCACATCATCCATGTTCAAGCTGCCACTTCGGTTACGACGCCTTCGAGACGATCCTCCAGCTCCTCGCTGGCTTGGTGCAGGTCATCCAGCATCGCCGGATCCGGAGACCAGTAGTTGCGCTCGCTCGCCTCGATCAGGCGGTTGATGATCTGCGCCGACGCCGTCGGGTTCAGCGCCGACAGCCGCTCGCGCATCTGCTTCTCCTGCACGAAGGTCTCCGTCATCTGACGGTACACCCACGGCGCCACCTGCCCGGTGGTCGCCGACCAGCCGAGCGTGTTGGTGACCTGCGCCTCGAGGTTGCGCACGCCCTCGCTGCCATGCGCCAGCAGCGCCTCGTACCAGGCCGGGTTCAGCGTGCGGGTGCGTGTCTCCAGCGAGATCTGCTCGCCCAGCGTGCGCACGCTGCCGGCGCCACGGGTCTGGTCGCCGATATAGATCTGCGCCTGGGTGCCGCGGGCCCGTTGCACGGCGCGTCCGATGCCGCCCAGCGTGTCGAAATAATGGTCGATCGTGGTGACGCCCACCTCGACGGATTCGAGGTTCTGGTAGGCGACGTCGACACGGCCGAGGATATGCGACAGCAGCGCATCCTGCCGGCGCGCGCGGCCATCGATGCCGTAGGCATGGCCCTTGCGCTTGACGAACACGTCGGCCAGCTCGTTCTCGTCGCTCCAGCCGCCCTGCCCGATCAGCAGGTTGACGTTGGAGCCGTAGGCGTCGCTGGAATTGCCGAACACCCGCAGCGCCGCATCCTCGATCGAGCCGCCTTTTTCGGCGATGAACGCCAGCACGTGCTTGCGGATGAAATTCTGCTCCGGCGCCTCGTCCGCGCTCGCGGCGAGGAACGCGGCTTCCGCGAGCAGGCGCATCTGCAGCGGCAGCAGGTCGCGGAAGATGCCCGACAGGGTCAGCACCACGTCGATCCGCGGCCGGCCGAGGCGCTCGAGCGGCACCAGCTGCGCGCCGGTCAGCCGGCCATAGCTGTCATGCTTCGGCTCGGAGCCCATCAGCCACAGCGCCTGCGAGAGCGGCCCGCCCTCGGTCTTGAGGTTGTCGGTGCCCCACAGCACCATCGCGATGGTCTCCGGCAGCGCGTGGCCTTCGGTGCGGTGCCGCTCAAGCAGCCGCTCGGCCTGCAGCGCGCCGTCCTGCACCGCAAAGGCGCTGGGAATGCGGAACGGGTCGAGCCCGTGCAGATTGCGTCCGGTCGGCAGCATGTCCGGGCTGCGCACGAAGTCGCCGCCGACCACCGGGCGCACGTAGCGGGCATCGAGCGCGTGCAGGATCGCCGGGCTCTCGTGGTCCTGTCCGAGCAGGGCGTCGATGGCGGCGCGGCGCTCCGGATCGGCGAGCCCCGCCGCATCCAGCATCGATGCCCTGGCATCCGCGTCCATCGGCCGGCCGACCACATGCAGGCCGTGCGGGATCAGCGTCTGCTCGAGCTCGTGCAGATCCGTGCGCAGGGCATTCACCAGCAGGATCACGTCCTGCGCGAGCCAGGCGGGAACGGCCGCGCAGAGATCGACCGCGGCCGCCTGGGCCTGCAGCAGCGACACCAGGGAGGCCCGCTGCTCGGCGTCCGCATCGGGCTCCAGCGTGCGCCAGCGATCGATGCTGGATTTGAGGTCGAGCAGGCCGCGATACAGGCCGGCGGTGCCGAGCGGCGGCGTCATGTAGCTGATCATGGTGGCACCCGTGCGGCGCTTGGCGAGCATGCCCTCGGACGGGTTGTTGGCGGCATACAGGTAGTAGTTCGGCAGGTCGCCGATCAGACGGTCGGGCCAGCAGGCGCCGGACATGCCGGCATGCTTGCCAGGCAGGAACTCGAGCGCGCCGTGGGTGCCGAAATGCAGCACCGCGTGCGCCGCGAAATCCTCGCGCAGGTAGCGGTAGAAGGCGGACATGGCGTGCGTCGGCGACGAGCCGTGCTCGAACAGCATGCGCATCGGATCGCCCTCGTAGCCGAAGGAGGGCTGGATGCCGACGAAGATGTTGCCGAACTGGCAGCCCAGCACCTGGATCGAGCTGCCGTCGCTGCTCTGCCGCCCGGGCGCCGGGCCCCACTGGCGCTCGATATCGGCGAGCCAGCGCTCGCGCCGCACGTGCTCCGCCGCCGGGATGCGGTGCGCGACGTTGGCATCGGTGCCGAGCAGCCGGGAATTGCCTTGAAGCACGCGCTCGCGCAGTGCGTCGACATCCGCGGGTACGTCGACCGCATAGCCACCGGCGGCGAGCGACTCCAGCGTGTTCTGCAGGCTCTCGAACACCGAGAGATACGCGGCGGTGCCCGCGGCTCCCGCGTTCGGCGGGAAATTGAACAGCACGATGGCGAGGCGGCGCTCGGCGCGCTGGCTGCGGCGCAGCGCGGCGAGCTTGGCGACCCTCGAGGCGAGCATCGAGGCACGCTCCGGATGCACCTCCATCTGGCGCTGCTGGCCTTCCTCGGCTTCCGACGAGCGCCCGCCATAGGTCATCGGCCAGATCGCGCCGTCGAGTTCCGGGATCGCCACCATCATCGCCGCCTCGACCGGCAGCAGGCCGCGCGGGTCCTGCTGCCACTGCTGCAGCGTCTGGAACTCCGCCGGATGGGCGGCGACATACGGCACGTCGAGCTGAGCAAGGATCGCCTCGGCCGCCTTGGCGTCGTTGTAGGCCGGGCCGCCCACGAGGGAGAATCCGGTCAGCGACAGCAGCGCGTCGATGGTGGTCACGCCATCGCGCAGGAAATACGCCTCGATCGCCGGGCGGCTGTCGAGGCCGGAGGCGAAGGCCGGGATCACCCGCAGGCCGCGTGCCTCGAGGGACGCAATGACACCGTCATAGTGCGCTGCGTTGCCGGCCAGCACGTAGGAGCGCATCAGCAGCAGCCCGACGGTCCCCGCCTCGCCGCGTCCCTTCTCGCCGCCCCGGGCCGGAAGCTGCTCGATGCGCTCGACGATGCGGCCCCTGGCGGCCGGATGGTACAGCCCGACATCGGGATATTCGACCGGGGGTGCGGCGGGCAGCGTGCCGCGCAGCGCCTGGCGCGGGCCGGCGGCATAGCGATCCACCAGCAGGCGCATCATGCCGACCAGGTTGATCTCCGATCCCGCCAGCCAGTACTGCAGACAGAGGAAATAGGCGCGCGCATCCTGGGCCGGGCCGGGGATGAAGCGCAGCAGCTTCGGCAGGCGCTTGAGCATCGCCATCTGGTCGCGGCCGCTGGTGGAAGTTCCCTTGCCGCGCGAGCCGCGCAGGCGCTTGAGCATGCCCATCATGCCGGTCGCCTCGGCCGACATGTTGAAGCGGCCGATCCGGGTCAGGCGCACGATCTCGCCGGCACTCAGGCAGCAGACCATCGCGTCGCACTGTTCGCGTCGCGCTTGCAGTGCCGGCAGCACCGCCTGGATATGGTCGTCCATGAACAGCATGGTGGTGATCACGATGTCGCCGCGCGCGATGTCGGCGTGGCAGGCCTCTAGCAGCGCCGGATCGTGGCTCCATTCGTCGGCCGCGTGCACCACGAGTTGCAGGCCGGGAAGATCGCGCCGCAGGATCTCTCCGGCGGCGGTGGCCGCCTGCGCCAGATGGCTGTCCATCGTGACGATGACGATCCGGACAAGAGGCATTTCAGCGCGCGAAATGGGCTTTTGCATCATACAGCGTCTCGACTGTGATCAGGGAAAGCCCGCGCTCGCGAGCGAACGACTCTGTGTTGCGGCGGGCCTTGCCACGCACGAAGATCGGAATGCGACGCAGCTCGCGCTCGGCCTCCAGCGCCCAGCCGGTTTCGGCAGCCTGGGGTTCCGGCGGCTCGGGCGCCACCGGCGCGGGCACAAGCACCGGCGCCGCGGCACCCAGATGCGAGGGCTGGGCGTCGGGATGGAACTCGAAATCCTCGCGGAACATCGCCAGCAGATGCTCCTCGAGCCCCATCATCAACGGGTGCACCCAGGTATCGAACAGCACGTTCGCACCCTCGAAGCCCATCTGCGGCGAGTAGCGCGCCGGGAAATCCTGCACGTGCACCGGCGCCGAGATCACCGCGCAGCCGATGCCCTGCCGCTTGGCGATATGGCGCTCCATCTGGGTGCCGAGCACCAGTTCCGGTTGCAGCGCCTCGATCGCGGCTTCCACATCGAGATGATCGTCGGTGATCAGGGCGGTGAGCCCGTATGACGCCGCCGCCTCGCGTACGTCGCGGGCCTGCTCGCGGGAATACGAACCGAGGCCGACGACGGTAAAGCCGAATTCGCGGCTTGCGACACGCGCGGCAGCGATTGCGTGCGTGGCATCGCCGAAGATAAAGACGCGCTTGCCGGTGAGGTAGGTAGAGTCGACCGAGCGCGAGTACCAGGGCAGCCGCAGGCCGCAGGCGCGTCCCAGTGCCTCGGCATCGATCGGCGGCAGGCCGGCCGCCTGCATCACCTCCTCGATGAATGCGCGGGTCCCGGTAACGCCAATCGGGATGCTGCGCACCGATTTCTGACCGAAGCGCTTTTCCAGGTAGCGCGCCGTGGGATCGGCGATCTCGGGATACAGCACGATGTTGAAATCGGCGTCGCCGAGCCGCGCGAGGTCGGCGGGTGAGGCACCGAGCGGCGCCGTCACATTGACCCGCACGCCGAGTCGCGTGAGCAGGTCGATCACTTCGCGAACGTCGTCGCGATGGCGGAAACCGAGGCTCGCCGGACCGAGCAGGTTGCAGCTCGGGCGATTGTCCGTGCTTTCACCCCTCGCCTGCACCGCGAAGGTGCGCACGAGCTGGTAGAAGGTCTCCGCCGCGCCCCAGTTCTCCTTGCGCTGGTAGGAGGGCAGCTCCAGCGCGATCACCGGCACGTCGAGGCCCAGCGCCCGTGCGAGGCCGCCCGGATCGTCCTGGATCAGTTCCGCGGTGCAGCT
This sequence comes from uncultured Lichenicoccus sp., assembly GCA_963693035.2. Lineage (GTDB taxonomy): Bacteria > Pseudomonadota > Alphaproteobacteria > Acetobacterales > Acetobacteraceae > Lichenicoccus. The sequence continues at coordinate 248,978 of CAXMMQ010000009.1, read as the reverse complement.
CGCTCCGACCAGCAGCGCCTGCGGCCTGAAGCGCGCGCAGGCCTCGCGCGCGGCGTCCTTGAACAGGGTGGCGGTGTCGCCGCCGAGGTCGCGCGCCTGGAAGGTGGTGTAGGTCACCGGCGGCCGCGTGTTGCGCCGCTCGATCATCGTGAACAGCAGGTCGGCGTAGGTGTCGCCCTGCGGCGAATGCAGCACGTAGTGCACGCCCTGCATCGCGGATGCGATCCGCATCGCGCCCACATGCGGTGGTCCCTCGTAGGTCCAGAGCGACAGTTCCATGCCCTAGACCTCCAGCATGGCGCGTCGCGCCAGCGGACGGACGAACAGGTTGGCAAGGTCGGCCGCCTGCTCGTAGCCATGGATCGGGCTGAACAGCAGCTCGATCGACCATTTGGTGGCAATGCCGGCCGCTTCGAGGGGGTTGGCGAGGCCCAACCCGCAGACCACGAGGTCGGGCCGTGCGGCATGGCAGCGATCGAGCTGCAGGTCGACATCCTGGCCTTCGCTGATCTGCACCGCCGGCAGCATCGCCAGTTCCTCGGCGAGGTGCTGTCGATGCAGATACGGCGTGCCGACCTCGATCAGCCGCATCGACATCTCGCGGGCGAGGAAACGCGCCAGCGGAATTTCGAGTTGGCTGTCCGGAAAGAAGAACACGCTGCGTCCGGCAAGCGCGCCGCGTGCCCGCGCCAGGGCCGCCTCGGCGCGCGCCCGCGGTGCCTCGGACAGTCGCCCGATGATCGCCGGCGCGATGCCGAACGCCCGGCACGCCGCTTCGAGCCAGAGCGTGGTGCCTTCGATGCCGATCGGGAACGGCGCCGCAATCCGCTGCGCGCCACGCGCCTCGAGCGCCTTGGCGGTGACCGCCAGGAACGGCTGCGCCAGCAGGTAGCGCGTGGCCGGGCCGATGCTGGCCAGTTCCGCCAGCCGGCGCTGCGGCAGGAAGTCGATCTGCGCGATGCCGGCCTGGTTCAGCAAGCTCCTGAATTGCGCCTCGACGGTATCGGGCAGCGCGCCCACCACCAGCAGCCTTGCCCCGGCGTCGGCCGGGGCGTCGGGCATCTCCGGCACCAGGGCGGCGAGGCACGCATCCTCGCCCTCGGTGAAGGTGGTCTCGATGCCGCTGCCGGAATAGGCCAGCACGCGGACGCCGGCCGGGTTCACCCGCGACAGCCGCGAGGCGGCGCGCGACAGGTCGAGCTTGATCACCTCGGACGGGCAGGAGCCGACCAGGAACAGCAGCTTGATCTCGGGCCGGCGTGCCAGCAGCCGTCCCACCACGCGGTCGAGTTCGTCGTCGAGATCCGCCCGTCCGGCGAGATCGCGCTCGCCGATGATCGCGGTGGCGAAGCGCGGTTCAGCAAAGATCATCACTCCGGCGGCCGACTGCAGCAGATGCGCGCAGGTGCGCGAGCCGACCACCAGAAAAAAGGCGTCCTGCATACGCCGATGCAGCCAGATGATGCCGGTCAGGCCACAGAAGACCTCGCGCTGTCCTCGTTCCCTCAGGACCTGGTCCCTGAGAACGGGAGCGGCGCAGGCGACCGGGCTGACGCTGATATTCATGCGTGCGCCTCGATCCGGGCCGAGCGCAGCTTGAGCAGGAACTGCAGGGCGTTGCCGAGGTAGGCCGCGTATGCCGCGAGCGCCAGCAGCAGCCGCCCGCTCTCGCTCAGCCACGATCCGAACAGCGCCACCACATAGGCCGCGTGCAGGGCGATCACGCCGAAGCTCGCGACATCCTCCCAGAAGAAGGCAGGCGCCAGCAGGTAGCGTCCGAAGACGCGGTGCTCCCAGATGGCTCCGGTGACCATGATGGCGCAAAGCATCGCGGCCTTGACCAGCACCGAGACATTCGCCGCCTGCGCGCCGCGGCCGGTGATCAGGGCATGCAGGACCAGGCCGAGGCTGACCAGGAACACCAGGAACTGCAGCGGTGCCAGGATCCCCTGCACCAGCGTCCAGATCGAGGCGTCACGACGGAGGCGTTGCTCGGCAGTGTAAAGCGGGCGACGCCCAAGCCGCGGATCGTGACGAACGTTCGGCGGGGCGATGCCGCCTGCGGAGGTCAGAGCTGTCGATGTCGTGCTGCCCACGGTCCGCTCCCTGCACCACTGGAGACGACGCTATGAGCCGGCGGGAGAAAGTGTCAAGTGGATTAGACACAAATCCAGGTTGACACTTTCGCGGCCCGGAGGCTTCAGTGTGGCAGGTCGGAAGGAACAGACCGGTGCAGCAAGGCTTGCGGATGCGGCAGCGAAGCAGGCCCGGCGTCATCGGCGGTCGGAGTAGCAGCATGGGCCAGCCTGCACTTGCCACCCGGGAGGCGGTCCTGAGGCTGATCCAGGGCGACATCGTTCCCCGCCTGGCTGATGCCTATCGTGACCGGCAACAGCGTCGCACAACCGGCAAGCGCAGGACCATCCAGCAGGCCGCCAGTCCGACCGGCCCGGCGCCCCCGGAGCAGCGCCCGGCTCCGCCAACCCTGATGCTGCCAGTGTCGGCAGGCTGCCCAACCCCGCCATGCACCACTGTCCCTGGACCCGAGACGATCGCGGCCCTTGCCTGGGATGCGGTGCAGCTCGACGAGGCAGCGATCGGCCGTCACGTGGCATCAGCCGCTGCATCCGGATTGAGCGCCGAGAACATCCTGCTCGACCTGCTGGCACCGGCGGCACGTCATCTCGGCGATCTCTGGCTCGAGGATCGCGCCACCATCCTCGATGTCACGCTGGGGGTCATGCGCCTGCAGGCCAGGATGCAGACCCTGCTTGCGACCCTCGCACCCGCAGCCCCCTTCCCGGCTCGCGCCGAGCGCAGCATCGCCCTCTGGGCGGTGCCAGGCAGTAAGCACCGATTCGGCGTCGCCATGCTCGCCGAGGTGTTCCGCCTGCACGGATGGCGTGTCGAGCATGGCCAGATCGATGATCCGTTCCAGATCGCCGCTGTTGTTCGAGCGCGGGCCTACGATGTTGTCGGTCTGTCGCTCGGCTGCCGGGAGCAGGCCCACGTGCTCGAAGAGTGCATTCGCGCGGCGCGGTTGACCTCACGCAACCGCGAGGTGATCGTGATGGCCGGTGGGCCGGCCTTCATGGCGCACGGAGGGCTCGCCGGGAGCCTTGACGTGGATGCGGTGGCCGACAATGCCGAGGATGCCCTGGCGCGGGCGGAGAATCTGCTCGATCGCCGTTCAACGCCGCCTTTGCCGGCGGCACCACGTCTGGGGAGCCTTGCTGCGTCGCCCGGAGTTGTTGGATGGTCTGGTTGAACTCGTTCTCCTACGCGGATGCCCTGCTCGGGGATGGATCCGAGAGCGGCGCGTCCGAGATCGGGCGGCTGGTCGGGGCGGCGGCCGACCTCGCTCTGCTGATCGACGACCAGGGCCTGATCCGGGACGTCTCGTTCCGCAGCGAGCGCCTGCAGAAGGATCTGCGCGGCGCCTCCGAATGGCTGGGTCGGAGCTGGGCCGAGACCGTCACCAGCGACAGCCGCGGCAAGGTCGCAGCCCTGCTCGAAGCGCCGCAGCGCGATGACGAGGTGCGGCTGCGGCACATCAACCATCCAGCCACCAGCGGCGCCGACGTCGCGGTGCAATATTCGGCCATCCGGCTGCGCGAGGGCAAGGTCACCGCCGCGTTCGGCCAGGATCTGCGCCTGTTTTCCGATCTGCAGCAGAAGCTGATCGATGCGCAGGAAGCGCTCGATCGCGACTACGCGGCATTGCGCGAGGCGCAGGCTCGCTCGAGGCTGCTGTTCGACGGTGCCAGCGACGCGCTGGTCGCGGTCAATGTCGCCACCCTCAAGATCGTCGAGTTCAATCCGGCCGCGAGCCGGCTGTTCCGCACCGAAATACGCAAGGCCCGCGCCTTTGTGGATTTGTTCCGGGAGACAAGCCACGCCAAGGTGCAGCGGTTCGTCACCACGATGCAGAACAAGGGCACCGCGGACGCGGCCATCGTGGCGCTTGGCGAGACCGGCGCGCCGGTGAGCATGTCCGGCGGCATGCTGCAGAGCGGAGGCACCCTGCTGCTGCTGGCGCGCATCAGCGGGCTTGCGGCACGCGACGGCAGTTCGCTCGAGGCGCTGAACGGGCGGCTGCTCGATGCGCTCGAACAATCCCCGGACGGCTTCGTGTTCACCGACGCGGACGGCCTGATCCTGGCGGCAAATGCGGCCTATCTCGACATGGTGCAGCTTGCCAACATCGACCAGGTGCGCGGCCGCTCGCTCGGCGAGTGGCTTGGGCAGTCGGAAGGCAGCGTCGAGATCGACGTGCTGCTGGCCAACCTGCGCCAGCGCGGCACGGTGCGGCTGTTCAGCACGCTGCTGCGCGGCCAGCATGGCGCCGAGCGTCAGGTGGAGATTTCCGCGGTCATCGTCGATGGCGGCGAGCATGCGCGGCTCGGCTTCTCGATCCGCGACGTCGCGCGCCGGCTGACGCAGGCGTCGCCAGAGGCCCCCGCCGATGCGCCGGCCTCGAACGAGCATCTGGTAGACCTGATCGGTCGCGTTCCGCTCAAGGATCTGGTGCGCGACGCCACCGACGTGATCGAGCGGCTTTGCATCGAAGCCGCCCTGAAGCTGACCGGAAACAACCGAGCTTCCGCCTCCGAGATGCTCGGGCTGAGCCGGCAGAGCCTGTATGTCAAGATGCGCCGGTTCGGCATCGGCAACCTGGACGACAGCGAGTGAGCGAGGCAGGCGCCCCAATATCGTCGAGGTTGGCCGGACCAGGATCGGCCGGAACGCCGTTCGCCTGGCCGCAGCCGCGCGCAATCCTGACCCTGCTCAAGCCGATCACCTGGTTCGCGCCGATCTGGGCGTTCGGCTGCGGCATCGCTTCGTCGGGCCAGCCGCCCGGCGCGCATCTGCGCCTCGCGCTGGGTGGCGTTCTGCTGGCGGGGCCGATGATCTGCGGCACCAGCCAGGCGGTGAATGACTGGTTCGACCGCGATGTCGATGCCATCAACGAACCCGGTCGGCCGATCCCGTCCGGACGCATCCCCGGCCGCTGGGGGCTCGCGATCGCCATCGTCTGGACCGGCCTGTCGATGCTCCTGGCCGCGTCGCTCGGACCCTGGGTGTCGGTCGCCGCCGGCCTCGGCATGCTGCTCGCATGGGCGTACAGCGCGCCGCCGGCGCGACTGAAGCGTGATGGCTGGATCGGCAACCTTGCTGTCGGCGTCAGCTACGAAGGGCTGCCCTGGTTTGCCGGCGCCGCCGTCATGCGCGGCGCGTTCCCCGATGCGCACGTGCTGGTGGCGCTGACACTCTACAGCCTCGGCGCGCACGGAATCATGACGCTGAACGACTTCAAGTCGATCGAGGGCGATCGCCGGATGGGGATTGCCTCGCTACCGGCTCGCCTGGGTGCGGATCGCGCCTGCCGCATCGCCTGTCTGGTGATGGCAGCACCGCAGATCGTGGTGGCGGGTCTGCTCGCGAGTTGGGAACGGCCGGTGCATGCGGCGGTCGTCATGCTGCTGCTCCTGGTGCAGATGGTGCTGATGCGCCGACTGCTGCGCGAGCCGCAGGCCAGGGCACCCTGGTACAATGGCACCGGCACCACGCTCTACGTGATCGGCATGCTGGTCACCGCATTTGCGATCCGGCCATGACGCCGGCTTTTCCTGGAAGCACGACGATGACCGACGAGATGGTGTTTGATTGCGTCGTGGTCGGCGGCGGACCGGCGGGGGCTACCGCCGCCGCCGACCTCGCTCGCCGCGGCCGCAGTGTCCTGCTGCTGGATCGCGACGGCCGCATCAAGCCCTGCGGGGGCGCGATCCCGCCGCGCCTGATGAGCGAATTCGAAATCCCCGAGCACCTGCTGGTGGCGCGTGCGACCGGCGCGCGCGTGTTCTCGCCGTCGGCCCGCATCGCCGACATGCCGATCGCCGATGGCTATGTCGGCATGGTGGATCGAGATGGTTTCGACGAGTGGCTGCGGGAACGCGCCGCCGCCGCTGGCGCCGTTCGACGCCATGGTGCGTTCGACCATCTCGAGCGCGAGCCGGGCGGCGTGGTCCGGGTGCATTGCGTCGCCGCGGCGGGACGGGATGCTCGGGCGCATCCTGCCGCCGAGGCCTTTGTCGTGCGCGCGCGCTGCGTCATCGGCGCGGATGGCGCGCGATCCGTCGTCGCGAAACAGCAGATCCGGGGCGCTTCGCGCATGCGCTACGTCTATGCCTACCACGAGATTGTGGCCTCACCTCCGCCAGAGGATTTCGATGGCGCAAGCTGCGAAGTCCACTACCGGGGCTCGCTCTCGCCGGACTTCTATGGCTGGGTGTTCCCGCACGGCAAGACCACCAGTGTCGGCCTCGGCAGTGCCCGCAAGGGGTTCCGGCTGCGGCCGGCGGTGCAGGCGCTGCGTCTTGCGACCGGCCTCGAGAACGCCCGCACCATACGACGCGAGGGCGCGCCGATCCCGATGCGTCCGCTGCGCCGTTGGGACAATGGACGCGATGTCGTGCTTGCGGGCGACGCCGCCGGAGTGGTGGCGCCGGCCTCCGGCGAGGGCATCTACTATGCGATGACCGGCGGCCGGCTCGCTGCCGACGCGGTCGAGTTGTTCTGCCGGACCGGCAACGCGAACGCATTCCGCCACGCGCGGCGGCGCTTCATGCGCTCGCACGGCCAGGTGTTCTGGATCCTCGGCATCATGCAGCGCTTCTGGTACGCCAACGATGCGCGGCGGGAGCGGTTCGTGGCGATCTGCCGCGACACCGACGTGCAGCAGCTCACCTGGGCGGCCTACATGACCAAGGAACTGGTGCGCGCCAAGCCGCTGGTGCATCTGCGCATCTTTGCCAAGAACATGGCGCACCTGACCGGACTGGCGCCGACATGAAGTATCGCGCGTGAAACGCGACACCATGACCGCCGCCGTGGCCGTCATCGCCGTGCTGGGCGCCGGGGGGGCGCTGACAAAGATCGGTCCCTGGTATGAAAGTCTCGAGTTGCCGCGATGGCAGCCACCGGGCTGGGTGTTCGGACCGGCCTGGACCATCATCGGAACCCTCACCGGCATCGCCGCCGTCCGGTCCTGGCGGCAGGCGGAAACCCTCGGCGAGCGGCGACGCCTGTTAGCCCTGCTCTCGTTGAATGGCACCCTGAATATTCTGTGGAGCGCGCTGTTCTTCAAGCTGCGTCGGCCAGACCTGGCATTGGTCGAAACGGTTCCACTCTGGCTCTCGATCCTCGCCGTGATCCTGGGCCTGCCACGCGGACGCACTTCGCTTGCCGCCAGCCGCACGACCTGGCTGCTGCTGCCCTACCTCGTCTGGGTCGCGATCGCGGCCATGCTCAACCTCGCTGTGGTGCAGCTTAATCGTCCATTCTCCCCTGGGACTTCAGCACAAGGTTCATCGTCATGAGTTCCGACAGCATGCTTGTCGCCCAGCCCCGACAGGACGCTCCGGCAGGACGGCGCACGGTTCCGGAGCACGCCCCGACGCTGCCGCTCAAGGTCGGTACACGCGCCTCTCCGCTTGCCCTCACCCAGACCCGCGGCTTTCTCGCCATGCTGAGCAACGCCTGCCCGGCGCTGCGCGGGATGGACGTGTTTCGCGAGCAGGTGATGAGCACCACCGGTGATGCGGTGCAGCATTGCCGGCTGGCGGAGATCGGCGGCAAGGGGCTGTTCGCCAAGGAGATCCACGAGGCACTACTCGACCGGCGGATCGATCTAGCCGTACACAGCATGAAGGACCTGGAGACGACGCTGCCGCCCGGCATCGTGCTGGCCTGCGTTCTACCACGCGAAGATCCTCGCGACGTGCTGATCCTGTCGGATGCAGGCGCCTGCCCGGACCTCGATGATCCGCTTGCCATCCTGCCGCACGGCGCGCTGATCGGCACGTCGTCGGTGCGGCGGCAGGCGCAGTTGCTGCACGCTCGGCCGGACCTGAGGATTACCCTGATGCGCGGCAACGTCCAGTCCAGACTCGACAAGGTTGCGTCCGGACGCTGCGATGCCAGCCTGCTTGCCCTTGCCGGACTGAAGCGCCTCGGGCTGGAAGGCGAGGCGTCGGCCATCCTGCCGATCGAGGTCATGCTGCCATCCGCAGCGCAAGGCATCGTTGCCATCACCGCGCGCGAGGACGACACCATGCTGCGCAGCCTGATTCTCGCCTGCGACGACCGCGACAGTCGGGTCGCGGCGGACGCCGAGCGCGCGATGCTCCGGGTGCTGGACGGATCGTGCCGGTCACCGATCGGTGCGGTCACCGTGCGGACCGCGCCGGGGAGTATCCGGCTGACCGGACTGGTCGCGCGCGAGGACGGTTCTTTCCTGCTGCGCGACAGTATCGAGGCGGCGGATACGGATGCTGGGGCCGCTGGCGCAGCACTTGGCCGCAGCCTGAAGCAGCGGGCCCCGTCGGAAATCTTCCAGTAGTGGTTGTCTACCAGTCGCCCGCGGTCAGGCCGGTCTCAGTCGATCACCGACCGGATCAGATCGACCATAGAATAACTCATCTTGACAGTCTCGGACGACAGGCGGGAGTTGTCAGCGATCAGTTTGCGCTTCCCCCATAGATCATCGAGCGCACTCAGCGCCGGGGCATGCACCTCGCTGAGCGGAAGCGCTGGTGCCGATGACATCAGCACCAGCAAGAGGATCGATGGAAGATTGGCGCCGTCCCGGGCGATGACTTCCTCGAAACCGGATCGATTCGGCTCGTCCGTCGCGACCATGGGCTTAGTTGATCCAGGCGGTTCATTGCGGCCGCGAGTTTCGAAAGATGTGCGTAGTTTTGCTGCCATCCGCTTCTGGCCGGTAATCTCATCCACTCGCATGGCCCATTCTCCTCGCGCCGGCGCTGGAGCTAGTCGAGAAACATCGCGATCATGTTCGGGAACGACGGGCGGAGTTCGAATAATCCGCAAGTATCCGCGATATGGTAATCCAGGCAGGAACCGAGATCATCCGGCATCGACGCGTTGCCATAACCCGCTGGTGTGAAAAATAAATCGCCGTCATGTCCGACGGGATCCCGAGATAGTTATGACGCCGAACGTGATGGCCGGTGTGTCACAACCGCGTGATGCAGTGTTTCGATCAAGAGAAACGCGGCAACTCCCCATGCACAGCGGCGCCGGCGACCAGACTGTCTCATGATTGGCCCTAAAGTAATTCTTGCACCGCAGCAAAATTATCGACAGGCGCATCAGCCATCGCGTTGCCTGAACGCGATCCGCTCAGGGCATGCGCCAGCAGCAGCAACCGCCGACCGGTCGGCACCCGGACCCGACCCGCTGCGAGGTAGCCCGCCCCGGCTTCGAGGATCATCCGGCCGATCTCCTCGTAGAGCCGTGCGGCGACGCGTATCGCGGCTCGCGGTCGCAACGGCAAGAATTTCATTCCGGCCTCCGCGCTGCGATAATGCCGGTCTGCGAGCGCCAGCAACCGCTGCACCGCCCGGTACACCACTGCCGCATTTTCCGCCCCGGCGATGCCTTCCACCGACAGGTCCGCAGGCAGCCAGGTGCCCGGAAGATATTGCCGTCCACGCGCAGCATCCTCGATCACGTCACGGGCGATGTTGGTGAGCTGCATGGCGATACCGAGATCGACGGCAAAGCGCCGACCGGCCGGATCGCGCACTCCCAGCAGATCGTACATCATCAGGCCGACCGTGCCGGCCGCGCCATAGGCGTAGCGCAGCAGCGTTGCCTCGTCCGCTACCGCAAGCGGCGCCAGATCCAGGATCATGGTGTCGATCAAAGCCAGCGCCGGGTCCAGACCGATGCTCCGGCGGTCCGCGATCTCCAGCAGCGGGGCCGCCTGTGCGTGTCGCGCATCCGACGTCGCGACCGCGGCGCGGAGTTCCAGCAGGGCGCGCCGGGCCTGCTCGTGATCGTCCGCAAGGTCGGCCAGATCGTCGACATGGCGGCAGAACGCGTAGAGTTTCGCTGCATCCTCGAGGTCGCGGCGATGCAGCAGCGTGCCCGCAAGGCGGAAGCTTCGCCCGTGTCGTGCCAGCGTCGTGAGTGCGGAACCGGCCGGCGCGGCGACACCGGGGCGCAACCGCCGATCGGCCCGTGCACATCCGCCTCGTAGCGGTCCGGCTCGCTCTGCTTGGATCAACGACTGCACCACCTTCGCCGAGCACAGGACCCCTGGCACGCCGGCCCCGGGATGGGTGCCGGCACCGACAAGATACAGCCCATCGGCGCGCCTGACACGGTTATGGTAGCGGAACCCGGCCGATTGCAGCAGGGTCGGCGCGATCGAGAAGCCGGCGCCGTGGGTGCTGAGCAGGTCATGCGCGAAATCCGGCGGCGTCATGCAGCGCGTGGTGGTGATGTGCCCGCGCAGCCCGGGCAGTTCGCGCGCCTCGAGGATCGAGATGATACAATCCCGGAAGGCCGGCTCGACGCGATGCCAATCAATCGGCGATTGCAGGTTGGGAACCGGCGCCAGTACGTAGAAGCCGTCGCAGCCCGGCGGCGCCAGCGAGGCGTCGGTCGCACCCGGACGGTGCAGATAGAGGGAAGGATCATCCGGAAGTTTCGTGCTGCCATCGAAGATCTCGTCGAGCAGCGCCTTGTAGTCGTCGCCGAGGATGATGGTGTGATGCGCGGTCGCGGGCCATAGCCTGTCCGTGCCGAAATACAGGACATAGAGCCCCATTGAGTAGCGCCAGCGCCGGCGACGCTCCCGCCGCCCGAGCAGGTGGCGGTGCACGTACGGGGCATCGGCGTTCGCCACGACCAGGGATGCGGCGAGCATGCTGCCATCCTCGAGCACCACGCCCCGCACCGCCCCGCCTTCCACCACGATGCGCGACACCGTGGTTGCCGTATGCAGCACGATGCCCTGCCGCTCCGCGAGTGCCAGCAGTGCCGCCACCAGCGCGCCGGTGCCGCCACGCGCGAACCAGACCCCCCAGCGCTGCTCGAGATGCTGGATCAGAGCGTAGATCGCGCTGGTGCGATAGGGATGGCCGCCGATCAGCAGGGTCTGCAAGGTGAAGGCACGCTGCAGTTCCGGGCTGTCGAGATGGCGCCGAACCAGTGCGTGCAACGAGCGCAGCCCGCCCAGCCGGATGATTGCCGGAAATGCAAGCAGCATGCTCTGCCAGCGATCGAAGGAGGCGCTCCCGTAGCGTTCGTAGCCGATCTCGAACAGGTGCCGGGCGCGCCGCGCCAGCCGCCGATAGCCGGCGCCGTTCCCCGGCGCGAACGCCTCGACCTCCGCCTCCATGCTCCGCCCGGTTCCGCCATAGTCGAAATGCCGCCGATCGGGAAAGCTGATCCGGTACCAGGGCCGCACGGGGAGCAGTTCGACACGGTCGGCGAGGCGCTCGCCGAACAATGCGAATAATTCCTCGAACAGGTAGGGCGCCGTGATGACGGTGGGACCGGCATCGAAGGTGAAGCCGTCCTGCGAGAAGACCCGGGCACGGCCACCGGGTTGCGAGCACCGCTCCAGGATGCTGACTTGGTAGCCCAGCGCGCGCAGCCGCAGCGCCATGGCGATGCCGCCCAGGCCGGCTCCGATCACCACGGCATCCGCACTGGCGTCAGGCGCTGCCTCAGCCATTCGGAACGGCCGACTGCATGACGGCTGGATGGGTGCGCCACCTCATGCCCGCTGGACTCTCCTGTACGCGGAGGGATCGTGCCCCACCGTACGACACGCGTCCAGCCTGCGCCGCCCGGACATCAGACCTCGGCGTCGAAACGCAACGGCGCGTGGTTGAGGATCGCCACCAGCGACACGCCGCCGAGCGTGTTGCCGATGAGCGTCGGCAGCGCGAAGCGTCCCAGATAATCGAATGGCGAGGCATGTCCGGCGAACACCGCGAACGCCGCTTCCACCGATCCTGCCACCATGTGCGAGAATTGCCCGATCGCGACCACGTAGGTCAGGATCATGATGATCAGCACCTGCGCCGGACCCGCACCCGGCAGCAGCCAGACCATCAGGGCGATCAGCCATCCGGCCAGCAGGGATTTCACGGCCATCGGCCAGAAGCCGCTTTCGAGAGAGGCCGTGCTGATTTCGTTCAATGCCGTCCAGGTCTGCGGCTTGAACAGATCCTGGTGACAGATAAGCCAGGCGAAGATGATTGTGCCGATGAGGTTCGCAGCCAGCACGATCGCCCACAGGCGAAGCAGCTTCGGAATCGTTCCGGACGAGCTCCGACTGAGCACCGGCAGCACGGCGGTCAGCGTGCTCTCGGTGAAAAGCTGCTGGCGTCCCAGCACCGCGATCAGGAATCCCACCGTGTAGCCGGATCCGTCGATCAGGATCGCCCAGGGCCGATCCGGCAACGCGCCGCGCATGATGCTCATGACCAGGAACGAAAAACCCATCGAGAGGCCTGCGGCAAGGCCCGACCAGGCCAGCGAGCCGAAGCCGCGTTCGAGCTCGGCTTCGCCCTCCTCGAGGACGAGATCGTGAATTTCCTTTGCATTTGGCAGCGCGGGCTCGCCCTTGCTCCGCGGCTTCCGGTCACCCTGGTCGTCACTCTTGCCGGTCAACGGAACCTCCACCGCCGGGCAGCCCGGGCATGACGCCGCCAATGATCGCGACCCATTTTCTGCAATGATGGCACGCGCGCGCGTTCGCGGCCATGATCGTCTCGAACGATCCACGGAGACCCGGCATGACCCGCTACCGACCCCCTGGACCGCTCGGCTGCGGTGGCGCCCCGCTCGGCAACCTGTTCGGTCGCGTGGAGGATGCCGAGGCGCTGGCGGTGCTTGATACCGCCTGGAAGTCCGGGGTGCGCCATTTCGACACCGCCCCGTTCTACGGCTTTGGCCTGTCGGAGCATCGCTTCGGACAGGCCCTGCGCTCGCATCCGCGCGACGAGTTCATGCTGTCCACCAAGGTCGGGCGCATGCTGGTGCCGGCGCCGGGACCGGTGCTGCCGGAGGAGCGCTCGTCGTTCGTCGGCGGCCTGCCGTTCGGCATCCGCTACGACTATTCCGCCGATGGCGCCCGGCGCTCGGTGGAGGACAGCCTGCAGCGACTCGGTCTTGCGCGGATCGACGTGGTCTACATCCACGATGTCGGCGAGGACACGCACGGCGCGGACTGGCAGGAGCGCTTCGAGGAGGCGATGACGGGCGCCGCTCCCGCCCTCACCCGGCTGCGCGAGGAAGGGGTGATCAGGGCCTGGGGGCTTGGGGTGAACCGCGTCGAGCCCTGCCTGCGCGCGCTGGACCGGGCCGACCCGGATATATTTCTTGCCGCGGGGCGCTACACGCTGCTCGACACCGCGTCGCTCGAGACGCTGCTGCCCCGTTGCGCCCAGCGCGGCGTCAGCGTGGTGATGGGCGGGCCGTATAATTCGGGGCTGCTCACCGGCGGCACCACCTACGACTATGTACAGGCGCCTGCCGAGCTGGTGGCGCGGCGTGATGCGGTCGCCGCCCTGTGCGGACGTCACGACGTCGACCTGCGTGCCGCGGCCCTGCAGTTCTGCGTCGCGCATCCGGTGGTCGCCGCCGCCATTCCAGGCGCCCGCAGCATCGCCGAGATGCGACAGAACGCCGCCCTGATGACGGCGGCGATCCCGGCCGCGCTCTGGGCCGACCTGAAGCAGGCCGGGCTGATCCCGCAGCACGCTCCGGTTCCCGGTTGAGGCATCCCTGCCGCCGGCTTTGGTGACTGGACCGCGTGCTGTAGCGGGACTACCTATTCGTCTGCAGATCGGTGGTAGTGTCCGCTCCAGCCGGTGCAACCTGAACGGGACGACAGCACGATGGGACGCCCGCGCGAATTCGATCCCGACGAGGCGCTCGCCGCGGCACTCGACGTGTTCTGGCGCAAGGGCTTCGAGGGTGCCTCGATGACCGACCTGACCGAGGCGATGGGGATCACCCGGCCCAGCCTGTATGCCACCTTTGGCAACAAGGAGGCGCTGTTCCGCAAGGCGCTCGACAGCTACCAGTCGACCTGCATGGCGTTCACGACCGACGCCCTGTCGCAACCGACCGCGCGCCTGGTCGCCGAGCGGATGCTGTTCGGTTGTGCCGACGCCCAGACCGATGCCGCGCATCCGCCGGGCTGCCTGGGCACCAACGGGGCGCTCGCCTGCTCGCTCGCCGCCGAGCCGATCCGCCTCGAACTGGTCGAGCGCCGCAACGCCTGGGAGGGATCGCTGCGACAGCGCCTGGAGCGGGCGCGGCTGGAGGGCGACCTGCCGCAGGATGCCGACCCGGCGGCGCTCGCCAGCTATGTAATGACCATCGCGCAGGGCATGGCCGTGCAGGCCGCCTCCGGCGCCAACCGCGCCACACTCTACCGGGTCGTCGCGACCGCGCTCGCCGCCTGGCCGGCCGCCTCAATCGGGAAAGAAGCGGTTCGCCGGACGGGGTAGGCCGAGATGCTCGCGTAGCGTGGTGCCCTCGTAGGCGCGCCTGAACAGGCCACGCCGCTGCAGTTCCGGTACCACCTCGGCCACGAACTCGTCGAGGCCGCCCGGCACCCACGGGAACATGATGTTGAAGCCGTCCGAGCCCTCGCCCAGTAGCCACGCCTCCATCTCGTCGGCGATGCCGCGCGCGGTGCCGACAAAGGCGAGCCCGGAATAGCTGCCCGCCCGCTGCGCCAGCGTGCGTATGCTGAGCTTGTCGCGGGCGGCCATCTCGATGATCCGGGCTCGGGCACTCTTGCTGGCATTGGTCTCGGGAATTTCCGGCAGCGGGCCGTCCGGGTCGTAGCCGGAGACGTCGTGCCCGAGCATGCCGTTCAGCGACGCGATGCCGCTGTCGTAATGCACCAGGCTGTCCAGGTGAGCGCGCTTGGCCTGCGCCTCGGCCTGCGTCTCGCCGACCACCACGAAGGCGGCCGGCAGGATCTTCAGATGGTCCGGGTTGCGCCCGAGCTGCCGCATGCGGCCCTTGATGTCGGCATACAGGCGCTGCCCGGCGGCTAGGTTCGGCTCGGCGGCGAACACCACCTCCGCGGTTTCGGCGGCGAGCTGGCGCCCCGGCTCGGAGGAGCCCGCCTGCACCACCACCGGCCAGCCCTGTACCGGGCGGGCGATATTGAGCGGGCCGCGCACGTTCAGCGCCGCGCCCAGGTGGCCGAGCACGTGCATGCGATCGGGATCGAAGTAGATGCCGCTTCCGACGTCGCGGATGAAGGCATCGTCGGCGAAGCTGTCCCATAGTCCGGTGACAACGTCGTAGAACTCGCGGGCCCGCACATAGCGGGCATCGTGGTCGACCTCGCTGTCATAGCCGAAATTGAGCGCGGCATCCGGGTTGGCGGTGGTCACGATGTTCCAGCCGGCGCGGCCGCCGCTGAGATGGTCGAGAGAGGCGAACCGGCGCGCGACATGGTAGGGCTCGTCAAACGTGGTGGACGCGGTTGCCACCAGGCCGATGCGCTCGGTCACCGCCGCAAGCGCCGAAAGCAGGGTGAACGGCTCGAACGAGGTGACCGTGTGGCTGCGCCTGAGGGCTGCCACCGGCATGTTCAGCACCGCGAGGTGGTCCGCCATGAAGAACGCGTCGAAACAGGCGCGCTCCAATTGCTGTGCGAAATGCTTCAGATGAGCGAAATTGAAGTTCGCGTCCGGATAGGCGCCGGGATGGCGCCATGCGCCGGTATGGATGCTCACCGGCCGCATGAAGGCGCCCAGGTGCAGCATGCGTCCAGTGCTCATGCGCGTCTTGCCTCCAAACTCATTGGGTGCTCCGATCCGAAGCCCGCCGAGCCGACATCGCGCCGGCGGCAGCGAACTTCAATGACCCGATGCGGCATGACCAGGAGCCCTGCATGATCGACCTGTACTACTGGACGACGCCGAACGGTCACAAGGTGACGCTGTTCCTCGAGGAGACCGGCCTCGAATACAAGATCCATCCGATCAATATCGGCAAGGGCGAGCAGTTCCAGCCGGAGTTCCTGGCGATCGCCCCGAACAACCGCATTCCGGCGATCATCGACCAGGCGCCGACCGGCGGGGGTGCCGCCATCCCGCTGTTCGAGAGCGGCGCGATCCTGCTCTATCTCGCGGAAAAGACCGGGCGGTTCATCCCGTCCGACCTGCACGCGCGGGCCGAGGTGTTGCAATGGCTGTTCTGGCAGATGGGCGGCCTCGGGCCGATGGCTGGGCAGAACCACCATTTTCGCAACTACGCGCCGGAAAAGATCCCGTATGCGATCAACCGCTATGTCAACGAGACCAACCGGCTCTACGGCGTGCTGAACCACCGCCTGGCCGACCGCGCCTTCGTGGCCGGGCCCGACTACACGATTGCCGACATGGCCGCCTATCCCTGGATCCTGCCCGACGCGCAAGGGCAGACGCTGGACGACTTCCCGCACCTCGTCCGCTGGCACGCCACGATCAAGGCGCGCCCGGCGACGACGCGCGCCTATGACCTGGTCGCGCAGGTCAATCCGGGTGCCGGCGGCATACGCACCGAGGAGGAGCGCAAGATCCTGTTCGGCCAGACCTCCGCCAAGGCATGAGTACCCTCCCGTACCGGACGGCGCTGATCGTCGGCGCCGGGCCAGGCATCAGCGCATCGGTTGCGCGACAGCTTGCGGCTGCCGGCCTGAAGGTGGGGCTGGCGTCGCGCAGCATCGACAAGCTCGCGCCGTTGGCGGCCGAACTGGATGCGGCGCGCTATGCCGTCGATGCCGGCGATCCGGCCGCGGTGGCAAATTTGTTCGAGCGCGTGGATGCCGAACTCGGGGCGCCCGACCTCGTGCTCTACAACGCCAGCGGCCGGGTGCGCGGGCCGATCGCCGAGCTCGATCCCGAGGCGGTGCGTCAGGCCATCGAGGTCTCCGCGTTCGGCGGCTTCCTGGTGGTGCAGCAGGCGGTGCGGCGCATGCTGCCGGCCCGGCATGGGGCCATCCTGCTCACCGGGGCGTCGGCCAGCGTCAAGGGCTACCCGACCTCGTCGGCGTTCGCGATGGGCAAGTTCGCGCTGCGCGGGCTGGCGCAGAGTGCCGCCCGGGAAATGGCACCGCAGGGGATCCATGTCGCGCATTTCGTGATCGATGGCAGCGTGCGCAGCGACAACCGAGCCGATCCCGCCGACCGGCCGGACAGCACGCTCGATCCGGACGCCATCGCGCAGAGCTATCTCGACATACTGCGGCAGCCGCGCAATGCCTGGAGCTGGGAGCTGGAGGTGCGGCCGTGGGTCGAGCATTTCTGAGCAAAAGCGAGAATCTTCCATGACCGAAGCCCGTCCGCCCCTGCCGCCATTCACGCGGGCATCCGCCGTGCAGAAGGTCCGCGCAGCCGAGGATGGCTGGAACGGCGGTAATCCCGACAAGGTGGCGCTCGCCTACAGCCCCGACAGCCGGTGGCGCAACAGGAACGAGTTCTTCAGCGGGCGTCCTGCGATCGTCGGGTTCCTGACGCGCAAATGGGCAGCCGAGCAGGAATACCGGCTGATCAAGGAGCTGTGGGCGTTCACCGAGGATCGTATCGCAGTGCGGTTCGCCTACGAGTTCCATGACGCGGCGGGAAGCTGGTTCCGTGCCTACGGCAACGAGAACTGGAAATTCGACCAACAGGGGCTGATGCGTGCACGCCACGCCAGCATCAACGACCTCGCGATCACGCCGGCCGAGCGCAGGTTCCACTGGGTCCGGGCGTCGCCCCGTCCCGCCGATCATCCCGGGTTGAGCGACCTCGGGCTCTGAGCCGCGGTGGTCTGCAGGATATCGACCAGCATCGCGGCGCGCGCGGCGCCGGTATGGAACGCGAGCACGATGTCACGCGCGGCGATGGCGAGCCCGCTCCTGTTCGCCTCCGGAATGGCCTGCAGGGCCTGAACGACATCCCCGGTGGTGTCCGCGACCAGCATGGCGTCGCCCTCCGGCAGCAGTTCCCCCAGGCCGTCCCAGCGATCACCGATGATCGGCGTGCCGCATGCGGCCGCCTCGAACAGCCGCACGCTCGGCGAATGACCGGCTGCGATCATGTCGGCCCGGGTTATGTTCAGAGTGTATCGCTGCGACGCATAGAAGCCCGGATGCTCCGACGGCGGGAGGTGCTCGATGCGGTCGACATTGCCGGGCCAGTCGATGTGTGGCGGATATTGCGGCCCCGCCACGACGAAGCGTTGCTGCGTCAGTCGTCGGGCCGGCTCGATCAGCAGACGCTGCAGCGCCGGCTGGCGATCCGCACTGTATGTGCCGAGATAGCCGAGATCCCAGCGCGGCAAAACGCCCGGATCGGGGCGATAGCGGGTCTCGTCCACCGCGCAGTAGAATGCGACCGGCTGACGCGCGCGAAAATCCCGGACCAGCCGGTCGAGCATGCGGCCGCCGGAAAATGACAGGTATAGATCCAGCAGCGGGATCTGCCGGGGCGATAGATAGGCGCAATCGCCACGATCGAGATTGGCCACCGTCACCGGCGTGTCGATGTCGTAGAATATGCGAGTGCCGGAGGCGGTATCGAGCACCAGGTCGAGCACGTCGATGCCGTCCTGGACATAGGAACCGACGATAACCGCATCTGCAGAGGCGATCGTCGTCGCGTGACGGTCCCGTAGCGAAGCGAGATCATCGTACAGTGCGAGGCGGCAGAAGTCCGGCTCCGGCATGTCGCGGTTCGCGGCGTACCACGGCACGTCGCGCTCAAGGAACAGGATGTCGTGGCCAAGTCCGGAGAGCCCGCGCAGCAGCGCCCGGAACGTGGTCGCGTGGCCGTTGCCCCAGGAGGAGCTGAGCGACAGGCCGAGCACCACGATGCGCAGGCTCATGCCGCGACGCTCGCTCGCCTGGCGGCAAGGGTTTCGACCAGCAACCGGTCAAGCTGCACCGCGCGACGATCGTAGGTGTGCTCACGCAGGATGCGGGCGAGACCGGCCTGGCCGATGCGTGCGGCATCTCCGGCATCGAGGCCACGCAATGCCTCGACCACGTCCACGCCATCACGCACCACCAGCACCTCTTGGCCCGGCTCGAGGAACATGCCGAGCCCGTCCCAATGATCGGTCATCAGGCAGGCCCCGCTGCCCGCCACTTCAAACACCCGGGTCGCCGGCGAAAATCCCATCTGCGCCATGCTGTCACGGCTGATGTTGAGCACGACGCCGGCACTGGCATTGAGCGCATTATGCTCGGCGGTCGCAACATGCCCGAGCCTGATGACGTTCGCGCCACAGGGTTTGTCGGCCCATCCGGAGCCGCCCAGCAGGAACCGCCGATCCGGCAGCAGGCAAGCCGGGCGCAGCAGGAACTCGTCTACACGCGCCTCGCGGTCCGGCAGCCGGTTGCCGAGGAAGCTGAGGTCGGAGGCATATCGCGGATCGGGTGGCACCGGATGATGCGTCGCGGGATCGAGCGCATTGTAGATCGGGATGCAGTCGCGGGCGCCGAGGGCACGATACGCCTCCGTCACCGGGGCGCCGCCGCCATAGGTCAGCACGAGATCGAGCGAAGCAAGGGCGTTGCGCAACGGATGTTCCGGATCATCGCGGATTTCGGCAAGCGTCGCCGGCGCATCCACGTCCCAGAACAGGCAGAGCGACTGCTCCCGCTTCCCCGCGAGAACGCCGGCCAGCAAGGCGTCGTCCGCGTAGCCGACGCCGCTCGCCTTGATGACGACATCCGCGTCGCCGGCGCCGTCCAGCGCAACCTGGACGCCCTCCGGCGACGCCTCGTAGACGACCACGCGGCACCAGGGGGGCGGCTCGATGTCGCGATGCGACTGCCGGTCGAAAACATCCGGCTCGTAGAAACAGATCTCGTGCCCGTGCGCCGCGAGAGCGCGCAGGATGCCGCGATAATAGGTCGCGGCACCATTCCAGTACGAGGACAGCAGGCTCGAGCCGTAGAACGCGATCTTCAAGCCACAGTCTCCACCTGTGCCATCTGCCGCACGACCCTGGCGCTGCCGTGCGCCGCAAGGATTCGGAACAGCTCGTCCACCCGATGGCCGCACGTATGCCGCGTCAGGATCGTCTCGAGGCCGTTGCGGGCGACTTCGGCTCGCATCGCCGGGTCGTTGTCCAGCGTGCGCAACTGCGCGGTCATTGCGGCGCCGTTGCGCACGGAAATGAAATCGCGATCGGGCTCGAACAGGCGCTCGCTATCGTTCCACGGCGCGCTGATGAGCGGTATCCCGCAGGCCAGCACCTCGAAGACCCGAATGGTCGGTATTCCCGGCAGCGCCTCGACATATGGACGACGCGGAACGTGCACCGTCATCCGGTGCCGTGCGAACGCCGCCGGTGCATCGGCGTTGGCAATCCAGCCACCATAGCCGAGCGACGTCGTCGCCAGCGCCTGCAGCGCGTGCGCGGGATAGCGGACACCGTGCACGACACCCGGCAGGCCCAGCATCCTCGCCGGCTCGATCAGGAACTCCCGCAACTCCTGCTCGCGCTCGCCGTCGCCCCAGTTGCCGATCCAGACCAGGCCGGTCCGCGCACTCTCCGCCTCCGGTGGCCGGAACAGCCTTATGTCGGCTGCCTCGTGCCAGGTGAACACATGCCGTCCCCAGCCCTGCCGCAGGTAGCGCTCGCGCAGGCTCTCGCCGAAGGCCAGCACAGCATCGTAGCCGTCCAGCGCCATGGCACCGATGGCCTGCTGGTCGGAGACGCCGCGATGGTGGGTGTCGTGGAACAGTAGGGTGAAGCCGGCGCCGGCGCGGCGCATCGCCCCGAGCCGGGCAACCAGCGCCGCATCCGTCCATTCATGCACCAGCACCACGTCGGCATCGTCGAGCGCCGCCGCGTGGTCGAAGTCCGCGTCGTAGGCGAGGCTGCGCAGCCCGGGGAAATCGGACGCGAAGCGCGCTGCCGCCTCCGGACCCTGCATCGCCACGAGGTTGCTCCGGCTCCAGCTTTCCGCAGGCTCCAGCGCAAGCGTCGCATGGCCTCTGGCCTGCAATTCCCGCAGCACGCCGCGCAGAAAATGCGCGTTGCCGTGGTTCCAGTCCGAAACCAGCGAGTGGGTGTAGAGCACGAAGCGCATGTCAGTGGATCCGGACCGGGCGGCAGGTGCCACGTTGCATGGCGGCTTCATAAGTTTCGAGCAGGCCCTCGAGCTGTCTCGCCGGCGTGAAGCTGGCTGCACGTTCGCGCGCAGCGTCTGCAAGCGCGCGGCGACGATCCTCGTCATCCGCCAGCAGCGAGATGGCCTGCATCCAGGACTCCGGGCGGTCCGGCGCCACGAACGATGCGGCATCGGCCCAGAGCTCGCGGAAGGTCGGGATGTCGGCGAGCAGCAATGCGGCGCCACTCGCCGCCGCCTCCAGCACGGCCAGCCCGAACGGCTCGTAGAGGGACGGCGAGGCGAAGATCGCGGCCTCGCGCATCCGGGCGCGCAGGGCGGAAGGTGGCAGCGCGCCCAGCGACCTGGCGTGGGCAAGATCGATATGGGTACCGTCCGGACCGGTCAACGACCCCGCAAGCTCGACCGGCCAGCTGGCCCGGGCCGCGGCAAGATCGAGCATTCCGGCGTTCTTGCCCTCGTCCCACCAGCGACCGGCGGCCAGCACGACGGGACGACGAGGCCCCGCACCGGGGGGCGCCTCCGGGCCCGAGGTGGCATTGTGGAGCACCCTCAGCCCGTCCACCCGCCCGTAGGCACGCTCCAGCGCCTCGGCATGGCTGCGGCTCGGCGCGAGGACCATATCGGCGCGGTCCATTCCCAGCCGCGTCGCCTCCTGCTGCCAGTGATAGGCGACCGGCAATGGCTCCTTGCGGACCGCCGCCCACCATGTCGGAAGGCACGAGTGCGACATCGCAACGACAGCCATATCGTGCGGCACGCCGGCTGCCTGCGACGGCAGGTTCAGGTGCAGCAGATCCGCGCCGCGCTGTCTTGCGACTTGCGCCAGTGCCGCGCCGATCCCGGCCACCGCTGCGGCGTCGTGCTGCATCCAGTCGAGGCCGAGCCCGGTCCAGACCAGGTTCGTGGCCGTAGCCAGCGCCTCGGCCTCCGAGCGGTCCGCCGGCGGCGGTCCCAGTCCGGCCAGCACGCAGCTGATACCGACGCCGTTCAGAGACCGGGCGAGGTCGATCGCGTGCCGCCAGACACCACCGACCGCATCGGTGCTGATCAGTACACGCTTGGGGAGCATCGCCTCAGGCAACCACCCGACTGGCCGCCTGTCCGCTGCGTTCGCCTTCCAGCCAGTCGGCCAGATCGCGAAGTCCGTCCCGCCAGCCGGTCTCGAGCTGCCAGCCGGTGGCAGCAGCCAACCGGCGCGTGTCGGCGACGAACCAGGGCTGGTCGCCGATGCGCCACGCCTCGCGGTGCGCGGGGCTGCGCAGTCCGGTGATGGTTGCGATCTCGTCGAGCACCTCGACCAGGCTGACCGCGTTGGCGGGGCCACCACCGAGGTTGTAGGCGCGGCCGCGAACGTCATCGATCGCGCCCATGACCTTGCGATAGGCCGTGACGGCGTCGTCGACATGCAGGATGTCGCGCACCTGCTTGCCGTCACCGTAGAGCGTGATCGGCTCGCCGGCGAGTGCACGGATCAGGAAATGCGCAACCCAGCCCTGATCCTCCGTGCCGAACTGGCGCGGCCCGTAGATGCAGCTCATCCGCAGCACGGCGGTACGCAGGCCGAAGCTGTGCGCGTAGTCCAGCACGTACTGGTCGGCAACTCCCTTGGAGCAGCCATACGGCGTGCAGAAATCGAGCGGACGCTGCTCGGAAATGCCGTGCGCGCGCAGCACCGGGTCGGCCGGAAGATGGTGCCGGCCAGCCTCGTCCATCGCGAGGTCGGCGAGCTGCCCGTACACCTTGTTGGTGCTGGCGAACACCAGCGGCGTCGCGGGCGCGCGTTCGCGCAGCACCTCCAGCACATTCAGGGTGCCCTCGGCATTCACCGCGAAATCGTGGCGCGGGTCGGTCAGGCTCGATGTCACCGCGACCTGGGCCGCGAGATGATAGACCGCTTTTGCGGCCACCACCGCTTCCGCGACGGCGCCCGCGTCACGCAGGTCGGCCAGCAGCGGCCGCACCGCAAAGCCGTGCTGGTCCTGCAGCCATGCCAGGTTCCGCTCCACTCCCGGGCGCGCCAGGCTGTCGAGCACGACCACCTGCTCGCCATCGCGCAGCAGCGCATCGGCAAGGTTGCTGCCGATGAAACCGGCGCCGCCGATGATGGCGACGTGATCACGCGGCGCGCGCAGCGCCGGAGCAGCCAGGGATGATGCAACCGGGGTCGGTGACACGCTGCCTGCCTCAAGCAACCGGCGCAGCAGCTTGGGACGCCCCTGCGCGTCGTTCACGCCGAGATGATAATGACGCGGATCGAAATACAATCCTTCCTGCACCGCCACGTCACGCGGGATGTCCTGCCAGCCATACCAGTACAGCCGCTCGGCGGGTGCTGCGAGCGCTTGCCGGAAACGCTCGACCTGCCCGGCCTCGTCGTTGCGCCATGTCGAGTAGCCGGTCTCGGTCAGCCAGATCTGCAGCCCGGGCTTGTGGCGATCGAGAATCGCGCGCATCGCGCCCAGATGCACGTCGAAACCGCGCCAGGTGCTCGCCTCGCTATCCCATGTGCCCGGGAAACCGTGGAAGCCGACCGCGGAGACCTTTCCGAGCACGCCGCGCTCACCCATCAGCTCGAGCCAGTTCGGATCGAACGGGCAAGGTCCGCCGAGCACCGCCTTGAAGCCGCGCTGCTCGACCCAGTGCGCGGCATCACCGATCATCTCGCAGAACAGCAACCAGTCATGGTCATCGCGCCAGTCCCAGTCGAGAAGGTTGTTCGGTTCGTTCCAGAGCTCGACATGCCGGAAACTCTCGCCATAGCGGTTCAGGACGTGATCGACAAAATCCGCATAGTCGCGCAGCCGGCGCGGCGCCCCGGTGCAGAGACCGGTGCGCGACAACGACGGCGGGGTGTAGTGGATGCAGGGCAGCAGGTCGAACGCCTGCCCGAGCGTCGGGATCAGCCAGTCGTACCAGTCCTGGCCACCCGGAGCCTGGTGATCGGCCCAGGACAGATGCGTGCGCAGGCTGGTGGCACCCACCCGGCGCATGCCCTCGATGGCGGCAAGGACGCGCTGATGCTCTCCCGGCCGGAACCACTCGACGAAACCGAAAGGACGCAAGCCAGCGCCGGCTGCCGCCACGCTGTTCATGCCATCAACCCGCGCGCCTCGAGCTGCCGCCGGGCATCCTCGCCGCGGTCGGTCGCCTGCGAACCGCGTATCCAGGCGGCCGCCTCGCCGATGGTCTGCTCGAGCGGAAACTCCGGCGCGTAACCCAGCACCGCCCGCGCACGCCCGATATCGGCGAAGTTGTGCCGGATGTCGCCCGCGCGCGCCTTGCCGAGCAATTGCGGCGCCAGATGCGGAACATCCATGGCGTTGGCGAGCATGCTGGCGATCTGCGCGATCTCGTAGGCGCGCCCGCTGCCGATGTTGATCACCTGCCCGGCCGCACGCGGCACCTGCATCGCCAGCCGGAACGCGCGCGCGACGTCACGGACATGCACGAAGTCGCGTTTCTGTTTCCCGTCCTCGAACACCAGCGGCGACTGCCCATGCAGCAGGCGCGCACCGAAATTCGCCAGCACCCCGGTATAGGGATTGGAAAGCGCCTGCCCAGGCCCGAACACGTTGAACAGACGCAACGCGACCGCCTCGATGCCGTAGGCGCGGCCGACGATGAGGCAGTTGCGCTCCTGCACGAACTTGGTGACGGCGTAGACCGAGGCGAGATCGACCGGCTTGGTCTCATCCGTCGGCACCGGATGCAAGGCGCTCCCATCGGACGACAGCGGGTCCCACTGGCGCGAGCCGTCCCGCAGCATACGCTGCACGTTGTCGTAGCGGCGGCCGGAGCTGTCTGCGTACAGCCCCTCGCCGTAGACGCTCATCGAGGATGCCACCACCAGCCGCCGCACCGGCGTCGAGGCCAGCCGCTCCAGCAGTATCGCCGTCCCGAGATCGTTCGATCCGACATAGCGGGCGATCTCGTACATGCTCTGCCCGACGCCGACCTCGGCTGCCAGGTGGAACACGCCGTCCACACCCGAGAGCGCGCGGTCGATCATCCCGACATCGCGCACATCGCCATGCAGCAGCTCGACCTCGACCGGCAACTTCGGTGGCGCATCGCCATGCACCTGGTCGATCAGGCTGTCGAGAACACGAACCCTGTGACCCTGCTCCAGCAACTCGGTGCAGAGATGGCGACCGATGAACCCGGCGCCTCCGGTCACAAGATAGTGTGCAGCCATGCGCTCGGGATCTCTCTTCATCAGTGGGTCGGCAAAACTCTCGGGAAACCAGCCGCCAGCGTCATGGTTCCAGCAGCACTAGAAGAAGATGCCATCAACTTGCAGTCAGAACAACCGCCACCCGAAAACCGCCGCTTCAAGCGTTGAGAGACGGTCCGAGAATGCGCTACGACGAGTCAGAGGCGCCATCTGGGCGCCGGTCCGGCGTGACTGTCCGAGCACCGCAGCGCAGCGGCCGTCTGGCCGTGAGCAGCGGAGCACAGGAAAACCGCGTCGGATGACCGCCGTAGTAGCATTATCGGACCGTCTCTCAGCCGATGGACATCAGGGTGGCATTGCCTCCCGCCGCCGCCGTATTGACGCTGACGCACTGCTCGGTCAGCAGGAATTCCAACGGATAGATTCGGCCGCTCTGGATTTCCCGTGCCGAGAGCGCGAAGATCGTCACCAGCGGGCCGGGGCACTCCGCCATCGCGGTCGAGAGCGCGGCGAGCGCGTCGCCATCGCCCTCGAACAGGACAACCGGAAATTCGGTTGCCTCCACGACCGGACCCTCCGGGACGGGCAGATGCCCGAGCAGGTCGGCGAACCGCTCCGGCCGGTCGATCAGCGGCCGATTGCCTGTGGCCAACACACAGGCGACCTGCACCGCGATCCCCTGCAGCGTCTCGGCGACGCACAACACCACGCCGCGCGGCCGCAGGAGATAGACGTTGCGTTCCCCGACCGGTCCAGGCAGCAGCAGTTCGGCGTCAAGCGGACTGCGCGCCGCAATCGACCGGACCGTGGCCGCCGTGCCGGGATCCAGACCGATACCGGGATGATCCGCCATCACCGCGGCCAGGTTTTCGGCATAGCGCATGGCGGCATCAGTCGGCTTGCCGGCCGGCAATGTCGTGGCCGTCGGCGCATACGCAAGCAGGCGGCGCAGCAGCAGCGGGCCGCCTGCTTTCGGACCGGTGCCCGACAGGCCGTGGCCGCCGAATGGCTGCACGCCGACGACCGCGCCCACGATGTTCCGGTTGACGTAGATATTGCCGGCAGGTGCGAGGGCCGCGACATGCGCGATGGTCTCGTCGAGGCGCGTATGCACGCCGAATGTCAGCGCGTAGCCGGTGGCCGCGATATCCTCCAGCAGGGCGTCGAGATCGTCACGAACATAGCGCAGAACGTGCAGCACCGGGCCGAACACCTCGCGCCCGATTTCCGCGACGTCTTCGATCTCGATCAGCGTCGGCGACACGAAGCTGCCCTGCGCGCAGGCCTCGCCCAGCGGCAGGTCGTGCACCGCGTGGCCTGCCGCGCGCATCCCTGAGACGTGGTCCAGCAGCAACTCCCGCGCCGCATCGCTGATCACCGGCCCGACATCGGTCTGCAGCCGATCCGGATTGCCGATGCAAAGCTCGGCCATGGCGCCACGCAGCATGCGCAACGTGCTCTCGGCCACATCCTCCTGCAGGCAGAGCAGACGCAGGGCGGAGCAGCGCTGGCCGGCCGAGTTGAATGCCGACACCAGCACGTCGGCCACCACCTGCTCGGTCAGGGCCGAGCTGTCCACGATCATCGCGTTCTGGCCACCGGTTTCGGCGACCAGAGACACCAGATGGCCGTTCGGGCTGAGCCGCCCGGCGATGCTGGCCTGGATCGAACGCGCGATGTCGGTCGAGCCGGTGAACATGACTCCGCGCACGTCGGCATGGGCGACGAGCGCCGCGCCGACTTCGCCCGCGCCCGGCACCAGTTGCAGCGCCGCTCCGGGAACGCCCGCCTCGTGCAGCAGGCGCACCGCCCCTGCTGCGATCAGCGGTGTTTCCTCGGCGGGCTTGGCCAGCACCGCATTGCCGGCGGCGAGGGCCGCCGCGACCTGGCCGATGAAGATGGCGAGCGGGAAGTTCCACGGGCTGATGCACACCATGACGCCGAGCGGCCGGTGCGTCTCGTTGTCGAAGTCCCGCCGCACCTCGGCGGCGTAGTAGCGCAGGAAATCCACCGCCTCGCGTATCTCGCCCACCGCATCGGCCAGGATCTTGCCGGCCTCGCGCACGATCAGTCCGGCGAGCGACTGCATCGACCCTTCGAGCAGTTCCGCCGCCCGGCCCAGGATCGCGGCGCGTTCCTCTGGCGGCGTCGTGCGCCACAGTTCGGCGCCGGCATTGGCGTGCTCGACCAGAGCCGGGATCGCGGCGAGCGGGGTTGCGTGCAGCAGCCCGATCCGGTCCTGCCGCTGCGCCGGGTTGCTGACCACCGTGGTCTCGCATGCATCGGCTTCGAGCCCGGGCGCGATCGCCGTCCATGTGCCTCCCGAGGAGGCCAGCAGCGATGCCGACAGCGAGGCCAGGCGCTGCTCGCTGTTGAGGTCGAGGCCTTCCGAGTTCAGACGCGCCGCGCCGAACAGCGCGCGGGGCAGCACGATGCGCGGCTCGGGACTGCCGACCGGATCGCCTGCCGCCACCCGGACCGCGGGATCGGCGATGAGGTCCTCGACCGGCACTGCGGCGTCGCCGATGCGGTTCACGAACGAGGTGTTGGCGCCGTTCTCCAGCAACCGGCGCACCAGATAGGCGAGCAGCGTCTCGTGCGTGCCGACCGGCGCGTAGATCCGGCACGGCCGGTTGAGCTTGTTGTGCCCGACGACCTCCTCGTACAGCGGCTCGCCCATGCCGTGCAGGCACTGGAACTCGTACTGGCCGACATAGAAATTGGGACCCGCCATCGCGTGAATGCTGGCGAGGGTACGCGCGTTGTGAGTGGCGAATTGCGGGAACACCGCGTCCGGTGCGGCCAGCAGCCTTCGCGCGCAGGCGATGTAGCTGATGTCGGTATGCACCTTGCGGGTGAACACCGGGTAGCCTTCGAGACCGTCCTGCTGCGCGCGCTTGATCTCGCTGTCCCAGTAGGCGCCTTTCACCAGGCGCAGCATGATGCGGCGGCCGGCGCGACGCGCGAGGGCCACGATCCAGTCGATCACGAACGGCGCGCGCTTCTGGTACGCCTGTACCACGAAGCCGATGCCGTTCCAGCCGGCCAGCTCCGGATCGAGGCAGATCGCCTCGAGCAGATCCAGCGACAGCTCCAGGCGGTCGGCCTCCTCGGCGTCGATGTTCATGCCGATATCGTAGCTGCGCGCAAGTGCCGCCAGCGCGCGCAGACGCGGCAGCAGCTCGTCCATGACGCGGTCGCGCTGCGAGCGGCTGTAGCGCGGATGCAGCGCCGACAGCTTGATCGAGATGCCGGCGCCCTCGTAGATGCCGCGCCGGGCCGAGGCACGTCCGATGGCGTGGATCGCGCGCTCGTAGTCTGCGCAGTACCGGGAAGCATCCGCGGCGGTCATCGCAGCCTCGCCGAGCATGTCGTAGGAATGCCGGAAACCCTGCTTCTCGAGGCGGCGGCTGTTGGCGAGCGCCTCTGCGATGGTCTGGCCGGTGACGAACTGCTCGCCCATCATGCGCATCGCCATGTCGACGCCGCGCCGGATCACCGGCTCGCCGCCACGCCCGATCAGCCGGGTCAGCGCCGACGACAGCCCGACCTCGCTGCTGGTCGCGGTCAGCCGGCCGGTCACCACCAGCCCCCAGGTGGCGGCATTCACGAACAGCGACGGCGAGCGCCCGAGATGCGCCTGCCAGTTTCCGGTGCTGATCTTGTCGCGGATTAGCGCGTCGCGGGTGGCTCGGTCCGGGATGCGCAGCAGCGCTTCCGCCAGGCACATCAGCGCGATGCCCTCCTGGCTGGAGAGGTCATATTCCTTGATCAGGCCCTCGACGCCGCCGCGCGCCGATTTCTCGCGCAGCGCCGTAACCAGCGTGCGCGCCAGCGCATCGGAGCTCCCGGCCAAAGCGGGCGACAGGGTGGCGCCGGCCAGCAGCATCGGCACCGCCTCCTCCTCGGGGATGCGACAGGCGGCGGTGATGCGCGCGCGCAGCACGCTCTGCGGCTGCACGCCTTGGGCGAATTCCAGGAACGGCTGCGGCGGACGCATGGGCGGCGCCGGGTCCGGCTCGCCCGACGCATCGTCCTCGGCGACCGTCGCACCCCCTTCGGCCTGCTCGATCGCCGACAGGATCGCCTGCTTGACGAACCAGTGCGGGGTGCGGCCCTGCGCCTCGGCGGCCTCGCGCAGCCGGCCACGCAGCAGGTCGTCGATCTTCACTCCGATGGTGGTGCTGGGCATGTCGCAACCCCTGATGAGCGTGCCGCGGTTGCACCCTTGATCCCACGACTGGCCCGACAGGTGCAACCACGTTGGACCCCGGGAGCGAAGTGGTGCAACCGGCTCTGGCCTGGATATTGAGCGACGTCTCTGGCAAGCCGGATGCCAACGGCGGAGGGGCAGGCAGGATGACCGACCAGGGATTGCTGCGGCCTCGGCACGTGGCGATGATCTCGCTTGGCGGCATCATCGGCGCCGGGCTGTTCGTCGGCAGCAGCACGGCGATCGGCATCGCCGGTCCGGGCGTCCTGCTCGCGTACCTTCTGGCTGGTACGATCTCGTTCCTGATGATGCGCATGCTTGGCGAGATGGCGCTCGTCCGGCCGGGCCAGGGCTCGTTCAACGCCTATGTCCGGCTGTCCCTCGGCCCCTCCTACAGCTTCGTGACCGGCTGGCTGTACTGGTATTTCTGGGTGATCGTGGTGGGCGCGGAAACCGTGGCCGGCGCCTCTTTGATCCATGACTGGCTGCCGCCGGACCTGATGCCGCGTCTGCCGGTCTGGCTGATCGGCCTGCTGCTGATCTCGGTGATGACGCTGACCAACCTGATGTCGGTGCGTGCCTATGGCGAGTTCGAGTTCTGGTTCTCCCTGCTCAAGGTCGGCGCCATCGTGCTGTTCATCCTGGCCGGCGTGGTCTGGCTCGGCCTCGCCAGCCGCGATCCGCTCTCGACATTCTTCGGCGGCCGCGGCCTGCTGCGCGGGCCGTTGCCGCATGGCGCGCTCGCGGTGCTCGCCGCGGTGCCCAGCGTGATGTTCTCGCTGACCGGTGCCGAGATCGCCAGCATCGCGGCAACGGACTCTGCCGATCCGGCCGCCAACGTTGCCCGCGCCGCCCGCACCGTGGCGCTGCGCATCCTGCTGTTCTACCTTGCCTCGATCCTGGTGATCCTGTGCATCGTGCCCTGGCGCGCGATCCGGTCCGGCCACTCGCCCTATGTCGCGGCCATGGACGTCATGGGCATTCCGGGCGGCCCGCCGCTGATGGCCGCCATCGTGCTGGTGGCGGTGCTGTCCTGCCTCAATTCCGGCCTCTACGTGACCTCGCGCATCCTCAACGAGCTCGCCATGCACGGCGACGCGCCGCATGCGATGGTGGTGCGCGGGCGGCGCGGCGTGCCGACCCGGGCAATCCTCGCAGGCAGCGTCACCGGCTTCCTGGCCGCCATCGCCTCTGTGATATCGCCGGACCTGGTGTTCGCGTTCCTGCTGAACGCGTCCGGCGCGGTGATCCTGGCGATCTATGCGGTGATCGCGCTGGCCCAGCTCCGCGCGCGCTCGGCGTTGGCGCTGGCTGGCGAGACGCCGTCCTATCGCATCTGGGGCCACCCCTGGCTGAGCTACGCGGTGATCGGCGCGATCGCCTGCGTGCTGCTCAGCATGGTGGTGCAGCCGGCAGAGCGGTCGCAGGTGGCGGCGAGCCTGTTCAGCGTCATCGTTGTGGTGGCGATGGCCCGGCTGCGACGCGGGCGCCGGGCTAGCTGAGCCTTGCTCAACTCGCCGAGGCTACCGGAACTTCGTCGCCGAAGTCGAAAAGTTCGGCTTCGGCGTGCGTCTCCTTGATCGCATTCAGCACCGATTACGGATCGGCCGGAATGGCCATCGCGGCGGCTTCCTCATCCACGCGGTTGCGCAGGCTCGGGTTGTCCCGCCGGGCTTCCTCCGGAAGCTGGATGATCTTCGCGGTCTTCTGCTCGCCGAGGATCGTCAGTTCCAAGGTAAGCTGCTCGCGGTGCTGCGCGAGCTGGTCCTGGCGGCGCTGGGTGGTCAGGATCAGCAGCGCGATATAGAGGGCGGCGAGCGACACGGCGCCATCGAGCCAGGCGAACGGCGGCGGATCGAGCGGCCGTACGCCGGCCCTGGGCGCCAGGGCGTTCAGGCCGATCCAGATCGTAGCGCCGATGGTGAGAAGTCCGATGAAGCGCGGACGGCCGACAAAGGCGGTCAGGCGCTCGACGATGCGCTGGATCGGTGTCGCCCCGCGATGATGTTCCGCATGCAGCTCGGCGATCGAGCGGATGGTCTCCTCGATATGCACCGGCAGGATGCGCGTGCCGTCGCTCATACCGGTCAACCGGCGTCCGTGGTAATCAATCCAGGGGTCAGGGCGTCGGCGACGACCTCCTTCCTTCTCTGCGGCAACAACTTCATCGTGAGAATGAAGGCAGACAGGCACAGGCAGATGATGTTCTGCACGATGATCGCCCACTGCATCAGAAGGACGCCGTAGAGCAGCCAGGTGACGAAGCCGATCACGGTGATCAGGTACGTCCTGAGCGAGATGCCGTCGGTGTTCCTCGACCGGATGATGCTCCAGGCCTGCGGCACGAAGCTGACCATGGACAGGGTCGCCGCGAACAGGCTGACGACCGTCACGACGGGGGAATGCATCAATTGCGGCCTCCTGTGCGCTCGTGGGCGTGCGGGCGCGGATAGCCTGCGCCTGCGCAACCAGCGGAGCGGCCGGAAGTTGCACCATCGCTACGGCGGGGCGCCGATCGCCCCCGGGTGAGCGGCAAGCAGCGCGTCCAGCGCCTGCATGAACGGCGCGCGCCTCACATGGAAGTTGCTGTAGCTCGGCACCGGGTCGATCGGCGCGAACAGCACCGGGACCCGCGCATCGTCGGTGATGCAGGTGGCGTCGACGAACCGCAGTGCGGTGCCGCCCTCCTGGTAGCGCGGCTGGTCGTAGATGCCGAGATCCTGGCGATGCAGCAGGTTCCACCGGTTGCTCAGCACCAGACCGGGGCGGTTGCAGACCCAGCGATACTTGGCAAGGCCCGCCCCCCAGAACCCCACGAAGCAGAGGCTGCGTCCGGCTCAGAACAGGCTGCGCGGCATCGAGGCGCCGAACAGGTTGACCAGCAGCACCTCCGGATCCGGGAAGCGCCGGGACAGCGCCTGCGCCAGCCGCAGCTCGACGAACACCGGATGCTCGTGCCCGGGCTGCTGGCCGAAGCTGCCGAAGCTGCTGACCGGATCATGGCCGATGCACGCATTGTGGCCGTCCAGGACGATTGCAACACGGCCGAGACGGTCATGCAGATGGGCGATGATGTCGCCGAGCAGCGCCTCCAGGTCGATTGCGGTGCGGTTCTCGACACGCACGCCGAGCAGGATGACCGGCGTGCGCTCCCGCTCCAGCCTGGCGGACAGCGACAGGTCCCATCCGGTCGGACCCCATCCCGTCGACGCATCAGACGTCGCGCTCCGGATCCGCGCCGCGAGGCCGAGGCCGACATGGTCGTCCAGCGCGCGGACCAGGCAGGCGCCACCGCGATAGACGTAGTCTGCCAGGGTGCGTGGTCCGGCGAGGCTGCGATCGACATGGTCGGCCAACTCGGGAAAGATGCGGTCGATCGGGGCGAACACCTCCGAGCCCCGCGCCGCATCCGGCACGACAACCACCGGGAGGTCCGCCGCCGGCACGCGGGCCACGATCCGGTCGAGCCCGGTCAGCTCGTTCCAGAGATGATGGCCCACGTGCAGGTTGCCGACACCCCGGCAGGCGACGGCAAAGCGGCGGCCCGGCGATGCGAGATAGGCCAGCACGGCATCCGTTTCGTGCACGAGGTGGCCGATGAAACGCCGTTGCAGGCGCCGCAGCATTGCGCCGTCGCCGGTATGCAGCGTGAAGGCGACATTGGCCGACGGGATGAACAGGTCGGACCAGGCATGATGGTAACGCGTGGTGCCGGCATAGAAGATCAGGTCGTGCCGATCGTCGAAAAACCGGTAGGCGTTGCGGTGCTCGCCGATCACCAGGCTGTCATGCGACCGCAGGATCCGGCCATCCACCGGCGATGCGCAGGCGATGGCGCCGGTCGACATCGCGTCGATGAAGGCATCCTGCACGTTGCCCGACAGCGCCCGCGTCACGGTACGCAGCACCGGACTGCTCCCGTCCGCCAGCCTGACGGTAATACCGTCCGGAGCGTCACCAGATTGCGACAGCTCGACGACTTCGTTGTCCTCGATTGCAGTATCGAGAAGTGCGTCAATCATGCCGGCATTCAGCCCGCGTAGCCGGTCAAGCGCCTCCGGCCGCGTCGGCTGCATGGTGCAGAGGATGGAGCTGGACACCGCCTGGACGATCGGTTGGACACTCTGTGCAAGGAAGGCGACAACGTCACCGGACAACTGCGCCAGGCTGCTGCCACGATGCTCGTACTGCGCATCGAGCAGCCAGGTGGCCTCGCGCCCGTCGCGGTGACGCAGATCGAGGAACATCGTCGGCAGGAACGCGAGGTTGGCGCGGCGCGGGCTCCAGCCGGGCTCGAATTGCGAGACCGGCGCACCAGCCAGCAGGATGCGGTGCTTTCTGCCGCTGCGGATGAGGTGCCAGGCGCCGTCCAGATGTTCGACCTCACATGGGGTCAAGCGACCCAGTCCTGGAGATCCTGCCGTCTTCGTGCAACGCGCGGCACGCGGCGCCAGCCGGAACGGAGCCGGTCCGCCCCGCGTGCGACGTGGTACACGCTCTTGAACGCCAGCACCGGCAGCATCGAGCGCAGGTCGCGATCGAGGTTGCCGGCGAGCAGCGAGACCAGGCCGTCGCGCATGCGCAGCGTGTTGCGCGGCGACATGAACAGGCCGCGCATCACCGGATCGTTGATGCGGTAGATCAGCCAGGAGACCCGGTCGATCGCGGCAGTCAGGCGACGCTCGGCCTGCGCTGCCAGCACACGTCCGCGGGCCGGATCGTCGAGCCAGGCATCGGCGATCCCGGCGCCGAGTTCGCCCGCCGTCATCGCCATCAGCACGCCGGACGAGAACATCGGATCGACGAAGGCGAAGGCGTCGCCGATCATGCAGCCATGCTCGTCCCAGGACTTTACGGCGCGATACGAGTAGTTCCCGGTGGCGGTCACCTCGGAGCAGCGCGTGGCGCCTGCGAGCCGCGTGCTCAGCGTCGGGCTGGAGGCGATGCGCGCCTCGAGGAACGCAACATTATCGCCACCGCGCTCGCGGAACGCCGCCTGGGTGCCGACAAAACCGACGCTGGTGACACCGTCCGGCAGCGGGATCACCCAGAACCAGCCATCCTCGGCGAGATGGATCGAGATGTAGCCGGCCATCTCGGCATCGCGCGGCGCGATGTCACGGTAGTGCGCATAGACCGAAGCAGTGTTGTTGCGCTTGTCGACCTGCCGGTCGCCGGTTCGCGCGGACAGGAAGCAGTCGCGCCCGGAGGCGTCGAGCACGTAGCGTGCGGTGATCCGGCTGGTCGTGCCGGTTTCGGACCGAACGGTGACGATGCTGTGCCCGGCATGACGCTCGATGTCGGAGGCACGCATGCGTTCGAAGCTGCGCGCGCCGGACGATGTCGCGTTGTCGAACAGGATCTTGTCGAAGTCCGACCGGCGCACCTGGTAGGAATATTCTGCACCACCGGCCAGCGCAAGGCGGAACGGGAACGCCACGCTGCGGCCGCACCTGTCGGAAACGAACTCGGCTCCGGGCTTGAGCACGCCGATGGCATGCACCGCCTCACTGACACCAAGGCGGTCGAGCAGGGCGAGATTGCGCGGCAGCAGGCTCTCGCCGATATGAAAGCGCGGATGCGCCGACTTCTCGATCAGCACCACGTCGCGTCCGCGCCTGGCCAGCAGGGTAGCCGCCGTGCTGCCGGCGGGACCGCCACCGATCACCAGGACGTCACAGTTCAGATCGGGACAGTTTAGATCGGAGTACGCGGGATCGGGCATATCAGGCTATTCCGCCATTGATGTGGATCACCTGGCCGGTGATGTAGGCAGCTTCGTCCGAGGCGAGGAAACCGACCAGGTCGGCGACTTCCGCGGGCGTGCCGGCACGCTTCATCGGCACCATGGCGGCGATCGCCCCGGCATCCATGACCGCATCGACCGCCGGCGAGGCGATGATGCCGGGCGCCACCGCATTGGCGGTAACGCCGCGGCTGGCAAGCTCCCGCGACAGCGAGCGCACGGCGCCTTCGAGACCGGCCTTGGCGGCGCCGTAGTTCGCCTGTCCGCGATTGCCCATCGTCGCGGTGATCGAGGACAGCGCGATGATGCGGCCCCAGCGCGTCGCCATCATCGGCAGCAGCAGCGGCTGCGTCACCGCGAAGAAGCCATCCAGCGACACCGCCAGCACCTCCCGCCATTGCGCGGCCGACATGCCGGCCAGCGGCACGTCGTCATGCGTGCCGGCATTGTGCACCAGCACCTGCGGCACGCCGTGCGCGATCAGCGGCGCCATGGCCTGCGCGGTGGCCTCGAAGTCCGTCAGGTCGCAGACCAGCGTGCTGGCCGGATGCCCCTCACCCCACAACTCGCGCGCCAGCCGTTCGGCGGCGGCCGCATTGCGATACGCGTGGATGGTGACGTGCAGCCCGTCGCGCGCGAGCCTGCGACAGATCGCAGCCCCGATCGGGGACGCGCCACCGGTCACCAGGGCGCGGCGGCTCATGCGGGGGACTGCTGCATGCCGGCCGGGAAGGCACCCGGGAACGCGATTATGCCGCGGCCGCGCAGCAGCACCGTGCCGTCGGCGGCGCTCAACGCAAAGCCGTAGATCAGGCCGCCCGGGTCATTCAGTTCCAGCATCGAACAGATCTTGAGCAGCCCGAAGCGGGCATCGTCAAGGCGATCCGCACCGACCAGCGACAGCCGCAGCGAGGCGACGTAGCCCGCCTGCTGCGGCACGCCGCCCGCGAGCAGCGCCCCGTGCAGGGCGACCGCCTGGAACGCGAACTCCGCGCCGCAGACGATGCCGAGGCGGCCATGGCGACGCAGCGGGTTGACGTCCGACAGGTGTGCCGCGCTCTCGCACGCGATGCCGGCGTCCGACCAGTCGACGACGCGATCCAGCAGGCACATCGCACCCTGGTGCGGGATCAGCGCCATGATCCGGTCGCGTCCGGTCATGGCTGCACGGTCACCGCGACATGGCCACTTCCATACGCGAACGCCAGCGCGGCAGACCGGCGCCGCGCCACCGCTTCCAGCAGCACCAGGGCGCGTCCGACCGGGTTCTGTCGCCACAATTCCAGCAGAGCGGCGGCCACCGGCGCCGGCTCGGGCACCACTGCATCGGCAACGAACGCGACGGCGAGGCTCGCGAGCGCCGACGGACCTGGGCCCGGCGCCAGCACGAAGGCGGCGGAGAGGCCGATCGTCGTCGTGCGCAGCGCTCCGAGCGGCAGCCGCATCGGCGCATCGTACAGGCAGAGCAGCACGGGCGTCGCCTCTGCCACGCACTCGGACGCCGCCTTGAGCAGGGCTGCGGCGAAGGTTGCATCGTGGCAGCCCAGCACGGTCACCGGCGCCGACGAGCCGGTGGCGATCGACCAGTAGCCGGCCACGGCGTTGTGCACCGAGTTGTGGAACCGGGTCGGCGAGACCTGCGGGTCGGGACCGGCAAGCGTCTCGAGCAGGTCGTGCACCACCGCGCCGTCGCCGTTCGAGCTGCCGAAGATGCCGGGCAGCGCGCCGGGTGCGCATCCCGCCATGCGCGACGCCTCCTCGCAGACCGCAAGCGCCAGGCGCACCGGCAGCCCGCTGCGGCGGCGCTCGTTGGCCGACAGCAGCGCCGGCGGCGGCAGGTCGAGCATGGCGGCGGGGTCCAGAGCGACCTCGTCCGCCAGCACCGGCAGCGCCTGCTCCCAGGCGCCGAGGCCCGGCGCGCGCACCGCCGCACCGGTCAGGAAAACCCGCATCAGGCAGCCCGCCCGAGCACCAGGCTCACATTGATGCCGCCGAAGCCGAACGAGTTGCTCATCACCCGGTCGATGCGGCAGGCGCGATTGTGCTGCGGCAGGTCGAGCGCGATCTCCGCATCCTGCCGCTCCAGCCCGAGGCAGGCGGGCAACAGATCGTGGGTGATGCAGAGCCCGGCGATCAGCGCCTCGACGATTCCGGACGAACCCATGCAGTGCCCGGTCCAGCCCTTGGTGGAAGCGCACGGCGTCTTGGTCCCGAACACCCGCAGCACGGCCCGCGCCTCCATCAGGTCGTTGGCGCGGGTGCCGGTGCCGTGCAGGTTGACATGGTCGATCTGCCCTGGCTCCAGGCGAGCGCCGTGCAGCGCGCGGCGCATCGCCTGCTCGGCGCCGATCCCGTCCGGCTGCGGCGAGGACATGTGGTAGCCGTCGCTGGACGCGCCGATCCCGAGCAGCGCCACGCCGTCGCGCGCGACCGGCTCGCGTTCCAGCAGCGCGAAGCCGGCGGCCTCCCCGATCGAGATCCCCGACCGCGCGGCGTCGAACGGCCGGCAGCGCGTCGGCGACACCAGCTCGAGCGAGTCGAACCCGCGGAGCGTCAGGCGGCACAGGCTGTCGGCGCCACCGACCACGGCGGCGTCCACCACGCCGCTCGCGATCAGGTGCGCCGCATCCAGGCACGCCCGCGCACTCGAGGCGCAGGCGGTGGAGACCGTCATCGCCGGTCCGGTGAGGTCCAGCAGGTCGGCCACGAAGCGCGACAGCGAGAACAGGTCGTAGCTGCCGTCATAGCGGAACCAGTCCGGGAGCAGGCCTGTGGCGGGATCACGGGCCCGGTAGGCATTCTCCGCCGACAGGATACCGGAGGTGCTGGTGCCGAGCACGACCGCGATGCGGCCGGCGCCATGCCGGCCGATTGCACCTTGCACCACCTCAATGAAGCCGTCCTGCTGCAAGGCGAGCCAGGCCAGCCGGTTGTTGCGGCAATCGTACCGCACGAGCCCCGCCGGCAGCGCGATCTCCTCCAGCCCGGCGACGCGGCCGACATGGCCGCCGATCCCGACAGGCTCCGCGGGGGTGGGCTCGAAGTCGCAGGGCGCGAGGCCCGAGCGCTCGCAACGCAGCGCATCGAGGGTGGCGCCGAGGCCGACCCCGAGCGCGCTTGCGAGCGTCGTCGCGGTGAGGTGCAGCGGAGTCATGCGGAGCCGTCGGTTTTCAGGCTTCGAGCAGCATAGGCCGGCCGTTCACCGGCGAACAGGAAACCGAAGCCCATCGCCAGCACGACGCCGATGCAGACCGTGCCGCCTATCTCGCGCAGCAGCGGCGTGCGGCACAGGCAGAGCAGGGAGAAGGTGAGCAGCGCCATGACATTGCAGGTGAGCAGGGTGCGCAGGGTGCGGGCGCGCTCCTCGGCATCGAGCTGCGGGCGCGCGAAGAACAACGCATAGTCGAGCCCGATCCCGGCGACGAACTGCAGCGACACCAGGTGGATCAGGGTGAGCCGGGTGCCGGACAGCACCAGCGCCGCGAGCGTGACGAGCAGTGTGGATGCGATCGCGGCCAGCACGCGCAGCGACCGCGATGGGTCGCGCTGCCCGAGCAGCAGCACCAGCACGGCAAGGCTCGCCCCGCCGGCGACGAACGGCCAGGCCTGGCGTGTGTAGCCGCGCACGACCGCCTGCGTGGTGCGGCGCACGTCGATGAACACCAAGCCGGGTCGGACGAAGACCGCAGCGACCGCCACCGGATCTGCGATGCCGGCCGGGATCACCGGCCCGAACCAGGCGCCGTCGCGCTGGAACAGCAGGGCGTCGAGGCGGGTCCGCAGCAGGCTGCCGGGAAGCTCGCCTGCCGTCAGCGGCGGCCGGGTGCGCGCCTGCGCGACGTCGGCGGCAAATGCGTCGAAGGCGTGGCTGGTGAAGCCGAGACCATCCGCCGCTCGGGCGATGGCGGCGCGCAAAGTGGCGTCGTCGGGCAGCGCGCGTTGCCGGGCGCGCTGGAGCGCGGCACTCGGCAGCAGCCGCGCCGCGTCCTCGGCGCCGGTAATCGCGCGGCGCGCCACCAGGGCATCGAGCGCGGGGGCGATGGCTTCCTGCGCCTGCAGGACGGCGTCCGCGGTTGCCGCCCGCACCAGTCCGAGCTGGCCGATATCCGGACCGCCGAGCTGTGCCCGCAGGCTGGCATCGAGCGCCAGCAGCGACCTGGGTACCGGCGCCAGCCCGGCAAGGTCGTGGTCGAGGCGCGGGCCGCCAGCGAGCGCAACGCCGAGCACGGCGAGCAGCGGCGGCACTACGCCCCAGAGCCGCCAGCGCCGCCACCGCTCGATGTTGTCCAGCCGCCCCGGATCGCCGGCATAGGACGGGGCGAGGCCGGCGCGTTCGATCAGCCCCGGCAGCAGCCAGCGCGTCGCCGCCGCCGAGGCCAGGATGCCGATGGCCGCGAACAGGCCGAGCTGGGCCACGCCCGGGAAGCGCGAGCCGGCCATGCCGGACAGGCCGAGGCTCGCCGTCAGCACCGACAGTGTGAAAGGCCGGGCGATGCGGCGGATCGTGGCCGGCGCCGGCTCGCCCTGCTTGCGATGCCCGACCAGCAGCACCGGGTAGTCGATGGTGATGCCCAGCATGGTCATGCCGAAGCCCAGCGTGATGCCATGCACGAAGCCGAAGGCGAGCTGCACCGCGAGCGCCGCCGAAGAAAGGCCGATCGCGACACTGGTCGCGATGGCGGCAAGCACCCAGGGCGAGCGGAAGCGCCAGCTCAGCCAGGCCGCCACCAGCAGCGCGGACACGATCGACAGCAGCCGCACGTCGCGCCGCACCGCTGCCTCGGCCGCCTCGGCGAAGACCGGCGCCCCGGTCACCAGCAGGCGCGCGCTGGTCCTGCCGGCGATGGCGTGAAAGTCCGACCGCAGGCGGCCAAGCGTGCGGGCCTGTGAAGGCAGGTCGGTGCCGGATGCGATGAGCCGGGCCAGCAGCAGGGCGCGTGGCGCGGCCCCGGGCGCGAACCAGACGCCGTCGCGCAGGATCGCACGGCCGCCGCCAGTCCAGGAGCCGAGCAGCGCCGGCAGCGCCCCGGTCGGGTCGGGCATGCCGTATTGCTGCACCAGCGGCGACGCCGATGAGGCGAGCCCGTCACGCAGGCGCAGGAAGTCGGCATGCAGGGCGATGACGGAAAAGGCTTCGGCACCCTGCGATGCCAGCAGGTAGCGCGCGGCGAACAGGGTGCGCGCCGCCTCGGGATCGACCAGCCGGCGGCCGTTCTGCACGAACAGCAGGCCAGGGTCGTGCGAGAGACGGTCCGACAGCCGGTTGCTGATGCCGGCCAATGTCCCTGCCGGTGCGCCCTCGATGCCGAGCAGCAGCAGGCTGGCCGCCGTGCCGGTGCGCAGCTCCGCGTCGACCAGCCGGGCCGCCGGATCGTTCGCATGCGGCAGCAGCTCGCCGAGATCGCCGCGCACCGTGATGTGGGTGAACACCAGCGCCGCCACGGCCAGCGCGGCCAGCATGGCAACCGCCAGCGGCCATCGTGAGGGCCGGCGGGTCACGGGGTAATCGCCATCCGCTGCTCGTCGCCATTGGCCTGCACGATGTCGATCTGGCGCAGGTCGGCGCCGCCGCCATCGACATAGGCGACCTTCACCACCTGCGCCGCCACGTTACCCGTGGGCCGCAGCACGATGCGCCAGCGACCCAGGCCGCCATCCTCCTCGATGGTAAAATGCCGGCGCAGGGTGGCAAGGTCGCCGGACAGCGCGCCGCGCAGGGTGTCGACCAGGATACGCAGGGCCGGGCTGTCGTCGAGCGACAGCGTCCGGTCCGGCTGGCCGGGGCTCGCGATCGAAACGGTGTCACCCTCGATCAGCAGCCGCTCCGGCTTTGGCGCGGTGGTGTCCTGCTCCAGACGATCCGGCTTGCGATAGGACAGCGTGCCCTGGCTGAGCGACGGGGCGGCCAGGCTGGACAGGTGTTTCTGCATGCTGAAATGCGCCTGCCCGGATGGCCGTGCCGCCAGTCTCTGCATGATCTGCCGGAGCAGCGTCTCGTCGGCGCGGCAGGGCATGGTGCAAAGGACGCAGAGCACCGTCGACAGCAGCAGGGGCCGTTCAGTCATAGCTTCGCCCGGGACGCCCGGACTGCGCCCAGAACAGGTAGAAGTTGAACCAGTTGTACGGCGCCTGGCGGCAGCGGCGCTCGAGACTCGCGGCATAGCGCTCGATCCAGAGATGCAGGTCGGCCTGGCGTTCCCGGCGACGCAGCACGATCCGCTCCGCGAACGGCTCGAAATGCACCGCATAGCGGCACGGCCCGGTTCGCACGCCGTAGAACAGCATGACCGGCGCCTCGATCACCGAGGCGATGATCAGCGGCCCGCAGGCGAACTCGGCCGCCCCGCCGAGGAAGGGCACCGGCATGGTGCGGCCGCCATCCGGGTCGCGGTCGGCGAGGAAGCCCACCATCTCGCCGGCGGCGACGCTCTCCTGCACCCGCAGCATCGCATCGGTGCGGCCGATCTCGATGATGGAGGCGGCCATCTCCGGATCGAGGCGCTCGAGGAGTGCGGTCAGCGGCCCCTGCTTGCGCCGGAACATCACCGGCTTGACGCGGACCGGCGCGCCGCGCCCGAAGGCGCGCAGCACGTCGAAGCTGCCCATGTGCGAGCCGAGCAGGATGCAGCCGCGGCCGCTATCGAGGATTGCGTCCAGCTCGGCGAGGCCATGCACCTCGACCTGGTAGTCGGCGCTGCGGCCGGTCAGGAAGAACACCCGGTCGAGGATGACGCAGGCAAAGGTGAACACGTGGCGCAGCACGTCGGTCTCGCGCGCCCGGCGGCCCAGCGCTCGGGCAAGATAGTCGCGCGACGCGATCCGCGTGCTGCGCGAGCGCAGGTAGAAATACAGTGTCACCGGATAGAGCAGCGCGGTGCAGGTGCGTCGCCCGAGCCGGAGCGCGATCCACAGCATGAGGCGCAGCATGAACGCGCTGCCCAGCTCGGGGTCGACGGTCCAGCTCACCGGTGCGCCTCCAGGCTCACGCGCTCAGCACCGTCGCCGTCAGCACGGTCTCGCCGTCGCGCAGGCAGGTCAGCTCGACCGTGCCGCCGCGCCCGGGACGCTGCCGCACCTCGACCGGTTGCCCGGGCAGCACCGGCAGACGGAAGCGCGCCGCGCGCAGGCCGCCGAGCCGGGTGCCGGGCACAGCCTGCGACAACAGCGCCAGCGCCTCGTCGAGCAGCACGACGCCGGGCACCACCGGGTGGCCCGGGAAGTGCCCGGGCAGGCAGGGGTGGGTGTGCGGGATCAGGAAGCTGCCGCAGGAGGTGCCGGCTTCCGGCCCGGGGTCATCCATCTCTGGTCATTCATCGACCTCCGTCCCGAGCAGCCCAAGCAGGGCGCCGCGGGCCAGCTTGCCGGTGGCGTTGCGCGGCAGGGCGTCGCACAGGATCAGCCGGCGCGGCAGGAACACCGGGTCGACCTCGCGCCTGAGTTCCTCGAGCAGGTCCGCGGCGGCGCGTCCGGGCGCCACCGCGAAGGCGAGCAGGCGCGCCCCGGGCCGGCGCTCGAGATCGTCGGGCGCCAGGAAGATGCCGTCGCTGACCCCGTCGATGCGGTTCAGGATGCGACTGAGGCCGGACAGCGAGGCGCGGCGTCCCCCCAGCTTCACCAGGTCGCCGCGTCGGCCGAGCAGGCGGAAGCCGCGCTTGTCCTCGGAGAGCTCGACGATGTCGGACAGCTTGGTGGCGTCGGCGAACGGCGCATGTACCGAGACG
The DNA here is from genome assembly GCA_963693035.2 of uncultured Lichenicoccus sp. GTDB lineage: Bacteria > Pseudomonadota > Alphaproteobacteria > Acetobacterales > Acetobacteraceae > Lichenicoccus. The sequence continues at coordinate 206,159 of CAXMMQ010000009.1, read as the reverse complement.
GTCTCCCTGTCGGCAACCATGCTCACGTCCGGATACAGGCTCCAGCCCGGCTCCGACACCGTCCGGCGGCTGGCGATCGAGCCGACCTCGGTGGCGCCGAAGATCTCCAGCACCCGGGTCCCCCACTCCTGCTCGATGCGACCGGCCAGCCCGGCATCGAGCGGCGCGGTCGCCGAGATCACCTGGTGCGGCGGCCTGCCGGGTGCGGGTTCCGAAAGCGTGCGCAGATGCACCGGCGTGGTTATCAGGGTGGAGCGGCCGGAGGCTGCCTGCAGCGCGAGGCGCAGGTCGGCCGGATAGAAGAACGGCCCGCACCAGCTCGCTACCGACGCATGCAGCGGCAGCAGCACGGTGGTCTCGAAGCCGTACATGTGATGCGGAGGGATCGTAGCGACCACATCCTGCGCCGGCTCCCCAATAAAGTTGAAGCACCGGGCGGCGGCACGGCTGCGCGCGACCAGCTCGCCCCAGCGCTTGGCGTTGGCGGTCGGCTCGCCGGTGCTGCCCGACGTCAGCACGATGGCGACCACGCGGTCGCAGTCGATGGAGGGGATCGGCTGCCCCGGATGAGTGGGAGCCCGCGCGACCGACAGCCAGTCGTCGTCGAGCGGCAGCGCCCCGTCATAGCGGGCGACGAGCGCCGCCACCGCCCGCGGGCTCTGGTCGCCGGTCAGCAGGCTGATCCGCCCGGCCACGACGCAGGCGGCGAACAGGACGGCGAACCGGTAGCGGTCCTGGCACAGATTGACGACGTGCAGGGCGCCCTGCTCCCGGAGCAATCGCGCCGCCTGGCATTGCACATCCAATAGAAAGGACGAAGCGGTGACCGTGCGGTCGCTGCTCCGGAACAGGATCGAGCCCGGCTCGCGGTCGAGCAGCGGTTCCTGCCGGCCCATCGCGGTCACGGCCGCCGGGGACGCGGCTGCGATCGCGGCTTCAGCGTGTGCGGGTGCTGGCGACGTGACGCGCCAGGCTGCGCAGGTTGGCGAAGATCTCGCCGTTGCGGTCGTCATCGGACTTGAGCTCGATGCCGTAGCGTTTGGACAGCGCCAGCGCCAGCTCCAGCGCATCGATCGAATCGAGCCCCAATCCCTGGTTGAACAGCGGCTGCTCCGGGCCGATCGACTCCGGCGGGTCCTCGAGCTGTAATGTCTCGGCGATCAGGCTTGCAACCTCGGCCTCGACCGGCGATTGCGGCTCGGCAGCCTGAAGCTGCTCCGGGGTGCGGCCGATCTTGAGCGCGGTCTTGAGCGGGTCGGTCGAGGCGTTCATGAAACCTTCTAACTCAGCACGATCCCGGACGTCCCATCGCTTTATCCCAAGCTTCCGGGTGCCGCAACCACGACGCGCAACCACCAAGAAGCCTGCCACGATAGCGCGCGTCGGGCTGATCGTGACAACCGCCCTGCTGCTGCATCTCGGCCTTTCGCACCCGGGCATTCCGCTCCGGGTCATGGCTGCGCTCGCACTGCTTCAGCTGGCCTGCACAACATTTCTGTCCACATCTGCCCTTCTCCAAGGCAAGGGAACGCTGACTGTGATCCTGCTGCTGCTGCCGTGCCTCGTCTGGCCGGGCTGCCTCGCCGTTCCACGACTTGGGGTGGTCGCGACCCTGCTCGCCTCGCACACGACGCTGTATGCCGCCCTGACCGCGCTGTTCGGCGCCTCGCTGCTGCCCGGCCGCACGCCGCTGGTGACCGCGATGGCCCGCGAGGTCGAGCAGCAAGTCACGCCGCGCATACTCGCCTATACGCGTCGCGTGACCTGGCTGTGGACGCTGTACGGCCCGACGCAGGTGGCGGCCTCGATGCTGCTGCTGGCGCTGGCGCCGCTGCGGATCTGGTCGATCTTCGTCAACCTGCTCGATCTGCCGCTGCTGGTCGCGGTGTTTCTCGGCGAATTCGCCTTCCGGCGCTGGTGGCTGCGCGGCGAGAGCCAGGCCCGCCTCGCGGATGGCTGGCACGCGGCGCGACGGCGCTGGCGCGCAGCCGCCCCGGCGGGGCACGTCGCCGGCCCCGCAGGAGTCGCAGCCGGCCCCGCGGGGATCCCCGATTGAACCGCACGCTCGCCGCCTCGATCGGCCTGCATGGCGCGGCGCTGGGCGCGGTCGTCCTGGCACCACGCTCCAGGCGGCGTATGGCGACCAGCTGGGCGCTGGCGGCGATCGCCGCCAACCAGACGGTGCTGACCGCCGCCGGACTGTGGCCACGCAGCCGGCTGCTCGGACCCAACGTGACGCGGCTGCCGGCTGGGCTGCCCGGGCTGGTGCTGAGCTTCGACGACGGCCCCGATCCCCGCGTGACGCCGGTCGTGCTGGACCTGCTGGATGCGGCCGGCGCCAGGGCCAGCTTCTTCTGCATCGGCCAGCGTGCGCGCGCTTATCCCGACCTGGTGCGCGAGGTCGCGCGGCGCGGCCATAGCGTCGAGAACCACACCGAGCATCACCCTTGGCATTTCGCCGCTCTCGGCCGAACGGGCATGCGAGGCGAGATCATGCAGGCGCAGGAGGTGCTGGCCCGGCTCGCCGGCCGGCCGCCACGCTACTTCCGGGCGCCGATGGGCTTGCGCAACCCGCTGCTGCAGCCGGTCCTCCAAGAGGCCGGCCTGCATCTCGCAAGCTGGACCCGACGCGCCCTGGACGGGACGCGGCGCTGCCCACCGGAGGCGGCGCTGCGCCGGCTGACCCGTCGCCTGGGGACCGGCGACCTGCTGCTGATGCATGACGGCAACTGCGCCATGGGTGCGGACGGCCGCCCCGCTGTGCTCGACATCCTGCCGGCGCTGCTGGACCGGATGCGTGTACTGGGGCTGCGCGGCCTCAGCCTGGACTGCGCGCCTGGCCTCGTTCCGGCAGCGCCGGCCGCGCGGATGGCGCGCCAGGATCCGGACAGCACGCCCGCAGGCGCAGCATGACCGGCAGGTGCAGTGCCAGGCCGATGACGGCGAGGCGCAGGTGCATCCAGACGAGTTGCAGATTGTCGCGCCCGTAGCGGAAGTGCGAGACGCCGCCTTCCGCCGGCGTGAGGTAGCGCACCGCCGCCGACAGCCGCAGCGGCCGGATGCCTGCCCAGCACAGCCGCACCGCCGCCTCGGTGTCGAAATCGTATCGGCGCATCCAGCTTGTGCGGTGCATCACCGCGCGCAGCGGCGCCACCGGATAGACGCGATACCCGAACAGGGTGTCGCCGATCCCGGCCCCGCCGGTCTGGATGTCGGCGCAGGCATTGGACAGCCGGCGCCCCTGCACGCGCACCGCCGGCGCCTCGGGGCCGAACACCGGCTGGCCGAGGATCATCGCATCGGGAGCGAGCATCGAGGCATGCATGAAGCGGCCGATCTCGTCGGCGGGATGCTGGCCGTCCGCATCCATGGTCAGCACATGGGTGAAGCCGGCCGCGTGCGCCTGGTCGAGCCCGGCGAGGATCGCCGCACCCTTGCCGCGGTTGCGGTCCAGCACGAGGACGTGCAGGTCCGGGTCGTGCCGGGCCAGCGCCTGCATGGCAGCGCCGGTGCTGTCGGTGCTGCCATCCACCACCACCCAGACCGGCGCCCAGGCGGCCCGCGCGGCGCGGACCGTCTCGAACAGGCGAGCCCCGGTATTGTAGCTTGGGATCAGCAGCAGGTGGGTCGCAGAGCGCCGCGGTCCGATTGCGCTCATGCGGTCTGTCTCATCTGTGGCGGCCTTGCCTGTGCCGGTCCGGCTGCGCTGCCGAGTTCCTGCTCGAAATACCGGTGCAGCGTGTCCACGAACAACCTGACATCGCGGTCCACCCGGAACTGGCGTCCCACCCGCACCCGTATCACGATCGGGAACGCCGGCATGCGGAGAAGCGGCCAGCCCTTGCGCAGGTAGGGGCTCCCGGTCTCGATCAGGACGGACTGCACCGGCACGCCGGCGGTGCGGGCCATCAGGGCGAAGCCGGCGCGAAATTCGCCGACCGCCGCCCCCCGCGGCGTGCGGGTGCCTTCCGGAAACACCAGCAATCGCCGGCCGCGCGCCAGCGACGCCACCCCGGCGCGCACCAAGGCCATCGGTGAATCGTTTCGTAGGTAGCCGGCGAGCCGGATGCCGCCGCCGAGGAACGGGTTGTCCCACAGCGCCGCCTTGGTGATGCAGACGACGCCGCGCAGGCGGCTGGTGACCACCACCGCATCGAGCAGCCCGGGATGGTTGCAGGCGATCACCATCGGCACATCCGGTGGCAACGCATCGAGCGCTCCGAGGTCGAGGCGCACCAGGCCCAGGCACCGCATCAGCCAGAGCATGTTACGGAAGCCGACCTGAATGCCCCACTGGCCGACCGGCTCGCGCAGCGATGCCGGCAGCAGCACGCGCAGCACGAGTGCAGCCAGGCTCCAGCCGAGGCACCCCGCGCCCCATAATGCCAGCATCACGACGAAGCAGACGCGTTTTAGAACGGACGCGCCCGTCCCCGGCTGGCGCGCCTCGGCCAGGGGGCGCACGGCCATCGCCGGCTTTGCTGGATGGGACACTGCGCGCTCCCCTGATCCACCGCGGCCGGGCCGACCGACCGAGTTACCGAACGTTTATATAATGCATAGCCTAGCACGAATCGCGCTGCGGTTGTAGGGCGGCGTGCAGGCAAGTTGTGCAGCACGGACGGGGATGTGATGCCGGCGGAACGTCCGGACGACGAAACGAGCCCGCCGAAGTCCCTCCCGGATGCGCCGCATCCGGTGCTGGCCGGCTGGTACGGCGAGGCCGCCTCCCGGATCGGCTTCGTGCGTCGGCTGTTCGACGACGGCGCTCGTGATTATGACCGGCTCAACCGGCTGTTCTCGTTCAATACCGGCGCCGGCTACCGGGCCCGGACGTTGCGCGGCGCCGGGCTGCGGCCGGGCGACCGGGTGCTCGACGTCGCCACCGGCACCGGGCTGGTGGCGCGCGAGGCGCTGCGCATCGTGCAGTCGCAGGGCCTGGTGGTCGGGCTCGACCTGAGCGCCGGCATGCTCGCCGTCGCCGCCCGCCACGATGGCCTGGCGCTGGTGATGGCCGATGCCGGGCACCTGCCGATTTGCGATGGCGGCTTCGACATGGTCACGATGGGCTATGCATTGCGCCACGTCGCCGATCTCCGCGCCGCCTTCGCCGGCTTCCGTCGCGTGCTGCGGCCGGGCGGCAGGCTGGTGCTGATGGAGATCGCAAGCCCTCCCGGCCGGATCCGCGGTGGCCTCGCGCGGCTCTATCTCGGCCGGATGGTGCCGTTGCTGGGGCGGCTGACCGGCGGCGGCGCCGCCGCCGACCGGATGATGCGCTACTACTGGGACACCATCGAGCATTGCGTGCCGGAGGCGGCGATCCTCGCGGCCCTCGGCGCCAGCGGCTTCGCCGACCCACGCTGCGAGACCCAGTTCGGGCTGCTCAAGACCTACACGGCGCGCCGGGCGTTGCCGGTGCATGCCGCCCGCGGATCATGATCCGGCGACGCCGTCTGCCGGCTAGGCTGCTGCTGCTCGGGCTTGCGTTGTCCACCCGCAACGCCGCCGCCGCGGACCTGACGCCGGCCTTCCGCATCGAGACGCAGGACCCGGTCGCGCTGTTCATCCGCGATGTCGGGCGGCAGTTCCCGCAGGTGCTCGATGGCGCCTCCACGCTCGCCGACAAGCGCGCCCGGCTCGCGCCGTTCATCGCCCGGGTGGTCGATGTCGAGGCGGTCGCGCGCTTCGCCCTCGGGCGGCACTGGGCGGCCGCGACTCCCGCGCAGCGGCAGCGCTACGTCGCGCTATTCCTGAAATCGCTGGTCAACAACATCGCCAACCGGATGGCCAGCTATCAGGGCGGCCTCGGCCATATCGCGATCCTGCCGCCGGTGGTGCATCCGGATGGCTCCACCTGGGTGCCGACCCTGGTCCAGGGGACGGGAACGCCCGAAGCCCGGGTGTCCTGGGTGGTGGAGACCGATCCGCCACCGATGCGCATCATCGACGTGGTGGCCGAAGGCATGAGCCTGCGGCTCGCCAAGCGCAGCGACTTCGATGCCTACCTGTCGCGGCACGGCGACGACATGGCGGCCTTTCTCGACGCCCTGCAACGACAGACCGATCGCTAGATGCGGCCGGGTCCAGCCGTCTCCATCGGCTATCTCGGGGATGGCGCGCCCCTGAGCGACCGGGACCACGTGCTCGGCGTGGTGGCGCTGGCCGGACAGGCGGAGTGCGATCTCGCGGTCGGTCTGCCGGGTCTGGATCGTCCCGGCGTGCGCGAGGTCTGGCGCAGCGAGAACCCGGTGCGGCGGCAGCGACGGCCGGACCTGCTGCTGGCCAGCACGGACGGCTACTGCTTCGGCATGATCCGCCAGCCGGTCGCGGCCTCCGGCACGCCAGGCGCGCCCATCTCGCATGCGGCACGGGCCGCCTACACACGCATGCTGGCCGCCGCGCGCGAGGCCGGCTGCCCGCATCTGCTGCGGATCGCCAACTTCGTGCCGAACATCACCCGCATCGAGGCAGGCGAGGAGCGCTACCGGAGCTTCAATGCCGGACGCCAGGAGGCGTTCGCGGCCTCCTGCTTCGACCCGGTGCAGGCGCCTGCGGCCTGCGGATTGGGCTGCACCGGCGACGCCCTGCTGGTCTGGTTCCTGGCCGGACGCGAACCCGGGCGCAACATCGACAATCCGCGGCAGGTCAGCCCGCGGCTCTACCCCGAGCGCTACGGGGTGCGCCGGCCGGCCTTTGCGCGCGCGACCGTCGCCGCCGGTCTGCTGATGGTGTCCGGCACCGCGAGCATCGTCGGGCATGCGAGCCTGCATGCCGGCGACGTGCTGCGGCAGGCCGACGAGACCATACGCAATCTCGATGCTCTGCTGGCAGGCGCCGGGGGCGGCCTCGGACGCAACGCGCTGACCCTCAAGGTCTACCTGCGGCATGCATCCGATCGCGACGCCGTCGCCCGGCGCCTCGCCGAGGCCGGCCTTGCCCCGCCGGCGGCGATCCTGCAGTCGGAGATCTGCCGCCCGGAGCTCGATCTCGAGATCGAGGCGCAAGCGGTCCTTGAAGGGTAGATCGATGATTGACCCATGAGCGGGGCCGAACCCCAGATCATCCTGAGCGAGACCGGCCATCTCGGCCGCATCACGCTGAACCGGCCGCGTGCGCTCAATGCGCTGACCCTTGAATTGGTGCAGGCGATGCGGTCGGCGCTGCAGGAGTGGCAGAGCGAGCCCGGCATCCGGACCGTGCTGATCGACGGCGCCGGCGAGCGCGGCCTGTGCGCCGGCGGCGACATCAGGGCCGCCTGGGACAGCATCCGCGCCGGGGACCGCGGTGCCGAGCTGTTCTGGGATGAGGAATACCGGCTGCTGGAGACCATCGCCGGCTATCCGAAGCCGGTGGTCGCCTGGATGGACGGGCTGGTGATGGGCGGCGGCGTCGGCATCTCGGCGCATGCGAGCCACCGGATCGTGACCGAGCGCAGCGCGGTGGCGATGCCGGAGACCATCATCGGCTTCACGCCCGATGTCGGCGGCAGCTACCTGCTGTCGCGGGCGCCCGGGCAGCTCGGCCTGCGGCTGGGCCTGACCGGCGGCCGGATGCAGGCCGGCGATGCGACCCAGTGCGGGTTCGCAGACCATGTCCTGGCCAGCGACCGGCTCGAAACGCTGGCCGGGGCGCTTGCGGCCACCGATGCGGACGAAGCGATCAGCGCGCTTGCCGCGCCACCGCCGGCGAGCCTGCTCGCGCAGCAGCGGGCCTGGATCGACGCAGCCTACTGCGCGCCCACCATGCAGGAGATCGTGGCGGCGTTGCGCCATCGCCCGGAGCCTGGGGCGGCGGACGATCTCGCGGCCCTGGCGCTACGCTCGCCGACCGCGCTCGAGGTCACTTTGCGATCGATCCGGACCGCGCGCGGACGTCCGGACCTGGCCGCCTGCCTCGCCCAGGAGCGCCGGCTGATACGCCACATGCTGCGTGAGCCCGACTTTGCCGAGGGGGTGCGGGCGCAGGTGATCGACAAGGACCGCAACCCGCACTGGCGTCCGGCAAGGCTCGAGGATGTCGATGCGGGGCGGCTGGAAGGCTGGTTCGGCGCCGCCGACGTGGCTTCCGACACACAGAACGGGCACAGATCACCGGGATCGTGATAACGGGCCCAGAAACCTATGGTTGCGGCGACGAATATCAGGCGAGAGTCTGTCGCGAAGCCGATTCGCCGTAGCACAGCGCTATCCGCATCCCTAAACGCTCTACGATCACACGCCCACAGGAGGACCCCATGACCGAAGCCACCAAGAAGACAGCGCCAAAGAGCGCCCCCGCCAAGACCCCGGCTGCCAAGCCGGTCGCCAAAGCGTCCCCTGCGAAGACTGCCGTGAAGAGCGACAGCGTCGAGAAGCCGAAGGCGGGCAGCAAGCCGAACGCCCTGCAGCAGCCGCTGCAGCCGTCGGCGGAGCTGGCGGCGGTGGTCGGCGAGGGCAAGCTGGCGCGTGGCGAGGTGGTGAAGCGGGTCTGGGACTACATCAAGTCGCACAAGCTGCAGAACCCGAGCGACGGCCGCGAGATCCTGGCCGACGACAAGCTCAAGAAGGTGTTCAACAAGGACAAGGTAACCATGTTCGAGATGAACAAGCTGCTTGCTCAGAACCTCAAATAGCTCCGACCTCCGCCAGGAGACCGCTTCTGAACGCATCATGCTGTTTCAGGCGGTCTCCTGGGATCTGGCTCTGAGTACATCGAGCGGCTGAAGTACGCCCGCCTCCTCGAAGTGCCAGAAGGTCCAGCCGTTGCAGGATGGCGCATTGGTAAGCGCCGCACCGACCTTGTGGATCGAGCCGCGGACGCTGCCCGAGACCAGGCTGCCATCGGGCGACACCGTCGCCGCCACCCGCCGCTGGCGATCGGTAAGCACCGTGCCGACCGCCAGCAATCCGCGCTCGACCAGGCTGCCGAATGGCACCCGCGCCACTTCCCTGCGGTTCGTGGTGGTCATCACGCTGTCCATCGGCAACGGCCGCTCGCGTCGCACCCGGCCGATCGCCGCCTCCGCATAGTCCGGATGCCGCTCGATGCCGATGAAGCGCCGTCGCAGGCGACGTGCCATTGCCGGCGTGGTGCCGGTGCCGGCGAACGGATCGAGCACGATGTCGTCCACGCCGGTGCTGGCCAGCAGCACGCGGTGCAGCAGCCCCTCGGGCTTCTGCGTCGGATGCAGCTTCAGTCCGTGCTGGTTGCGCAGCCGCTCCGGCCCGGTGCAGAGCGGCAGCAGCCAGTCGCTGCGCATCTGCACGTCGTCGTTCAGCGCCTTCATCGCCTGGTAGTTGAAGCGATAGCGGCTGTCGCGGCCACGCGCGGCCCAGATCATGGTCTCGTGCGCGTTGGTGAAGCGGCGGCCGCGGAAGTTCGGCATGGGATTGGATTTGCGCCAGATCACGTCGTTCAGGATCCAGTAGCCGAGATCCTGCAGGATGCTGCCGATGCGGAAAATGTTGTGATACGAGCCGATCACCCACAGCGTGCCATCCTTGCGCAGCAGGCGGCGCACCTCGACCAGCCACGCCCGCGTGAAGCGGTCATATTCGGAGAAGTCGCTGAACCGGTCCCAGTCGTCGTCGACCCCGTCAACGAGGCTGTCATCCGGACGGCGCAGTTCGCCGCGAAGCTGCAGGTTGTAGGGCGGATCGGCGAACACGCAATCGATCGAGCCGGCGGGCAGCAGCCGCATCAGCTCGACGCAGTCGCCTACCAGGATCTGGTCGAGCGGCAGTTCCAATCCGGGCCTCAGAGCCCGGCCGGGCTGGCGCCGGCTGTGGCCTGCAAGGCTGCGGCCTGCGAGGCTGCGGCCTGCATGGCGAGTTCGCGCACCAGTCCGAAGCCCGCGCGATGGTGCCGGCTTGGTCCGCGATCGATCAGCGCGCTGCGATGCAGGCTGGTGGCGTAGCCGGCATTATGATCCCAGCCATAATGCGGCAGCCGGGCGGCGAGCCGGGACATCAGGCGGTCGCGCACCACCTTGGCGACGATGGAGGCGGCCGCGATCGACAGGCAGGCCGCATCGCCGCCGACGACGCACTGCGCCGGGCAGTCGAGATGCGGCAGCTGGTTGCCGTCGACCAGGACCAAATCCGGGGGGTAAGGCAGCTTGGAAACTGCCCTACGCATCGCCTGCAGGCTGGCATGCAGGATGTTGAGGCGGGCAATCTCCTTGACCGACGCGGCGCCGACGCCGATCTCGATCCCCGGGCAGCGCCTGAGGGCGAACAGGATGGCCTCGCGCTCGGCGGCGGCGAGCTTCTTGGAGTCGTCGATCAGCCGGGCAAGGCGGCGTGGCACGCCACGGGCGAACAGCACCGACGCGGCGACCACCGGTCCGGCCAGTGGCCCGCGCCCTGCTTCGTCGACGCCGGCGACGCGGCCGCCATGCAGCCGCTCACGCGCATAGTCCGGCATCCGGTCCCCACCCTGCCAGCCGGCCGCGAATCGAGCCGGCGCTTCGAGGGGTCATGGAAACCACCAACCCGGCCCCGCGTGCAAGCGATGTGCTCGCCGCAAGGGCCGGGGATGAGAGGACGAGGCTAGCGCTTGCGGGCCGGGATCAGCAGATAGCCGAGCAGGAATCCGACGCCGGTGGCGATGCCGAGGGCCGCCAGCGGCTGATCGGCGACGTAGCTCGCGAAACCCTCGAGCTGGTCCTGCGCGTCGTCCAGCGTGTCGCCGAACTGGCGCTGCGCCTTGCCGGTGAGCTGGTCGAACTTGCCCTCGGCCTGCAGGCTGCTGTCACCGGTCAGGCCACCGGCGGCATCCTTGAGCTTCCCGGCACCCTGGGTGACCAGGCCCTCGACGCTGTTCTCGTCTGCCATGGTATATCGTCCTCGCCGGTGTGAGTGGTGTTCGACCCGGAACGAAGGCTCGGTGCGCAAGTTCCCCCCGGGCCGGAGAGAGCCGCCGGGAGGCGATCAGGGAACGGGATGCGGACGCCGAGATGAAGTTCCCTGAGGTCCTGCCGGGGCACGGCACCGGAACCGGCGGTGGCGTTGCGCTGGGCGGCAGGGAGCGCACCACCGCGCTGATCGTCGCCAGTGCGCTGCTGATGGAACAGCTCGACTCGACGGTGCTCACCACCGCCCTGCCCGCGATGTCGCGCAGCTTCCACGTCGATCCGCTGCACATGAGCGTGGCGCTCACCTCCTATCTGGTCGGGCTCGCGGTGTTCATCCCGGCCAGTGGCCGCATCGCCGACCGGCTCGGCAGCCGCACGGTGTTCAGGGGTGCGATCGCGCTGTTCATCATCGGCTCGCTGCTGTGCGCGCAGGCGCCCGGGCTCGCGTTCCTGGCGGCTGCGCGGCTGCTGCAGGGCATGGGGGGGGCGATGATGGTGCCGGTCGGACGGCTGGTGCTGCTGCGCACCGTGCCGAAGGCGCAGATCGTCTCGGCGATGTTCTGGATGCTGCTGCCGGCGTCGCTGGGCCCGCTGCTCGGCCCGGTGGTCGGCGGGTTTTTGACCACCTACCTGTCATGGCGCTGGATCTTCTACATCAACCTGCCGATCGGGCTGCTCGGGATGGCGCTCACCACCCGGTTCATCCCGCAACTGCGCCAGCAGGATGGCGGCGGCTTCGACCTGCCGGGCATGGCATTGTCCGGCACCTCGCTGGCCTGCCTGATCTTCGGTCTCGAGTCGGCCAGCCGCGGCGCCGGCAGCCTGGCTGCCACCGTGGCGATCCTGGCGGTGGGGCTGGTGACGGCGCTGCTCTACTGGCGCCACGCCGCGCGCACGCCGAGGCCGATCCTGGATTTCCGGCTGATGCGGGTGGCGACCTTCCGGCTCTCGGTGCTGGGCGGCTCGTTCACCCGGCTGGCCGCCGGCGCGTCGCCATTCCTGGTCCCGTCGATGCTGCAGCTCGGCTTCGGGCTGAGTGCGGCCCAGAGCGGGCTGATCACCCTCACCGGCCCCCTGGGGGCGCTCTGCATGCGCGTGTTCACCAAACGACTGCTGCGCCGTCACGGCTTCAGGACGCTGATGACCGCGAACGGGTTGTCAGCCGGGCTGCTGCTGTTCGCCTGCGCGCTGTTCCGGCCGGGCTGGCCATTCTGGACGCTGTCGCTGGTGCTGTTCCTGAGCGGCATTGCGCAGTCGCTGCAATTCATCTCGTACAACACCATCGCCTATGCCGACATCGAAGGCAGCCGGATGAGTGCGGCGACGAGTTTCTACACCACGTTCCAGCAGATGACGCTGACGCTGGGTATCTGCATCGCCGCCGGCAGCATGGCCCTCTCGCGGGGTATAGCGGGACGCGGCACGCTGAAACTGGATGATTTCAGTGTCGCGTTCTGCGTGGTCGGGGCGCTGGCGCTGCTGGCGGCCCCGGTTTCTTCGCGGCTGCGCCCGGATGCCGGCAACGAGATCAGCGGCCATCGGGTGGATGCCGGCCGGGTGCTGCGGCCGAGCGCCTGAAACCTCCCCGTCGGGGCGCGTCAAAGAAAACGCCCGGAACCTTGCGGCTCCGGGCGGTCCAGAAAGAAGCGTTGCCCGTCGGTGAGCAGGCTCAGTTGAACGAGCGCGCGTTCCACATGCTGCCGTAGCTGCCGGTGCGGGCAGAGACAACTTCACGGACGCTGACGGACTTCTCATTGTCGCCACGATCGGCGCGGCCGGATAACTCGTCGCTGGACATCAGGGCTGCGGTCTCGATGGCGAAAAGCTTGCGGAACATTGGCGTTGTCCTGGGCTGATTTCGATGACGAAGAATCTTGGGGGAACGGATTCCGTCCCGACGATCGCTGACATAGCACCGCCGCAGCACCGCCACAATCTTGCCTCGATGTTCTCACGCAGCCGTGTTGTGTTCGTGGTATGTTCCGCAAATCCGGCTCTCTGCGGGCATCATCGGGAGGTTTCCGGCTGATGGGGGCCGGCACTTCGAAGATTGTGGCGGCAAACAGGGCGCGCCGGCTGCCGATGGTCACGATCCGGTCCGTCACAATTCGGAACGGCGCCCCGGTTACACAGGCCTCGCCGCCGACGGCAATTCTGTTAGTCTCCAGACCATGACGAAGCCGACGACTGCCACGGCCTGGTCCCGCCCGCCGGCGTGGCACCGTTTGCCGCACGTTCTGCGCCAGAGCAATCGATGAGCGAGGCGCCGGTCCGCACCCGCCCCGCACCTGCCGGTCCCATTCCCGGTGAGCGCCCTGGCCAGGTACCCCCCGGAGGTCCGACCGAAGGCGCGCGACGCAAGCGCCCGATCCTGCCCTGGGTCATCCTGCTGGTCGTGGTCGGTGCGATCGCGTTCGCGTTGCTGCGGCCGCATGCCAAGACCGACACCGGCCACGCGCGGCACGGCCAGCAGGGCGCTGCCGGCGATGCGCCGCAGCCGGTCACCGAGCAGGCGGCGCGCACCGGCGACATGCCCGTGACGCTGACCGAGCTCGGCACCGTGACCCCGCTCGCCACCGTCACGGTGCAGTCGCAGATCTCCGGCTACCTGATGCAGGTCAACTTCCAGGAGGGCCAGGAGGTGCATCGCGGCGACCAGTTGGCGCTGATCGACCCACGGCCGTACATCGCCACCCGCGACCAGTACGCCGGGCAGATGGCGCGCGACAACGCCCTGCTCGGCCAGGCGCGCATCGACCTTGCGCGCTACCAGACGCTGCTGCGCCAGCACAGCATCGCCTCGCAGCAGGTCGACGACCAGGTGTACCAGGTCGGCCAGTACCAGGGCACGGTGCGCTCGGACCAGGCGCAGATCGACAGCGCCAACCTCAACATCGCCTATTGCCACATCACCGCGCCGGTCGATGGACGGGTCGGGCTACGGCAGGTCGATGCCGGCAACTACGTGACGCCGGGCCTCACCAACGGCCTCGTCGTGCTGACCGAGCTGCACCCGATCTCGGTGATCTTCTCCCTGCCGGAGGATAATCTCGAGACCCTGATGGGCCGGCTGCGGGCCGGCGCGGTACTGCCGGTCGAGGCCTACGACCGCACCGACACCGCGCATCTCTCCAGCGGCAAGGTTGCCGTCGTGGACAACCAGGTCGACGTCAATACCGGCACGGTGAAGCTGCGCGCGATCTTCGACAACAATGACGAGCGGCTGTTCCCGAGCCAGTTCGTCAATGCGCGCCTGCTGCTCGACACCATCCACGGCGCCGTGCTGGTGCCGACCAACGCGGTGCAGACCGGGCCGCAGGGGCAGTTCGTCTATGTGGTGAAGCAGGGCGTCACCGGGTCCGCGCCGGGCGCCAAGGCCGATGATGCAAAGTCCGATCCCACCAAGGGTGGCGCATCGGTGGCCGACACCGTCACGGTGCGCACTGTCGGCACCGGCGTGAGTTCGTCGGCGGACACGGTCATCACCAGCGGCCTGCAGCCCGGCGAGGTGGTGGTCACCGACGGGACCGAGCATCTGCGCGAGGGGGCCAAGGTCGTCGTCCCGCCGCCAGCCGGCACGTCGGCAGTCCCGGGCCAGCACCGTCACCGCCGCCGGCAGGCTGCCGAGTAGCGATGGCAGATCCCGCACTGACCCCGTCCTCGAGCGGAGGCGGGCCGGTGAACCCGTCGCGCCTGTTCATCGAGCGGCCGGTCGCCACCACCCTGCTGATGCTCGCGGTGCTGATGGGCGGCCTGCTCGGCTACCATTTCCTGCCGATCTCGGCGCTGCCGCAGGTCGAGTATCCGACCATCGAGGTGCAGACCTTCTATCCGGGCGCCGGGCCGGACGTGATGGCGACGTCGGTGACCGCGCCGCTGGAAACCCAGCTCGGCCAGATGCCGGGGCTCGACGAGATGTCGTCGCGTTCCTCGGGGGGCGCCTCGGTGATCACCCTGCGGTTCGGGCTGACGCAGAGCATGGACGTCGCCGAGCAGGAGGTGCAGGCGGCGCTGAACCAGGCCAACTCGCTGCTGCCGTCCGACCTGCCGGCGCCGCCGATCTACGCCAAGGTCAACCCGGCCGACAGCCCGATCCTGACGCTCGGCATCACGTCGCGCACCCTGCCGCTGACCGAGGTCGAGGACTATGTCGATACCAGGCTGGCGCAGAAGCTGAGCCAGGTCTCCGGCGTCGGGCTGGTGACGCTTACGGGTGGCAACCGCAAGGCGATCCGGGTCAAGGTGAATACCCGCGCACTGACTGCGCGCGGGCTTGCGATCGACGACCTGCGCACCACGATCGCCAACGTCAACGTCAACTCGCCGACGGGCACCTTCGACGGTCCGCTGCGCTCGTCGCAGCTCAAGATCGACGGCCAGATCGACGCGCCCGAGAAACTCGCCAACCAGGTGATCGCCTACCAGGATGGCGCGCCGATCCGGCTGCGCGACGTCGCCACCGTGGTCGAAGGACCGGAGAACAGCCAGCTCGCAGCCTGGTCGAACACCACGCCCGCCATCATCCTGAACGTGCAGCGCCAGCCGGGTGCCAACGTGATCGCGGTGGTGGACGACATCAAGTCGGTGCTGCCGACGCTGGAAAGCACCATGCCGGCCGGCATCAGCATCAAGCCGCTGACCGACCGCACCACCACCATCCGCGCCTCGATCGCCGACGTCGAGTTCGAGCTGATGCTGTCGGTGGCCCTCGTGGTGCTGGTGATCTTCGTCTTCCTGCGCAACCTGCCGGCCACCGTGATCCCGAGCCTGTCGGTGCCGCTGTCGCTGATCGGCACTCTGGCGGCGATGTACCTGATGGGGTTTTCGCTCGATAATCTCTCGCTGATGTCGCTCACGATTGCGACCGGCTTCGTGGTGGACGACGCCATCGTCATGATCGAGAACATCGCCCGCTACATCGAGATGGGCGAGAGCCGCATGCAGGCGGCGCTCAAGGGTGCCGGCCAGATCGGCTTCACCATCGTCTCGCTGACGGTCTCGCTGATCGCGGTGCTGATCCCGCTGCTGTTCATGGGCGACGTGGTCGGACGGCTGTTCCACGAATTCGCGATCACGCTCGCGGTCACCATCGTGATCTCGGCGGTGGTCTCGCTGACGCTGGTGCCGATGATGTGCGCGCGCATGCTGCGCGAGGAGCCGCACGGCTCCGGCAACGCGGTCTCGCGCCGTCTCGAGGGCGTGCTCGACCGGCTGATCGCGGCCTACGGGCGGGCGCTCGCAGTGGTGCTGCGGCACCAGCCGATCACCATGGTGATCGCGATCCTGACGCTCGCACTCACGCTCGCCCTGGCCGTGGTGATCCCCAAGGGGTTCTTCCCGGTGCAGGATACCGGCGTCATCCAGGGCATCTCGGTGTCCGACCAGACCACCTCGCTTGCCGCGATGTCGGTGCACCAGCAGGCGCTCGGGCGCGCCATCCTGTCGGATCCGGACGTGGTCAGCCTGTCGTCGTTCATCGGCGTCGACGGCCAGAACATGACGCTGAATTCCGGGCGGTTCCTGATCAACCTGAGTCCGCACGACGACCGCGACCTGAGCGCGCAGGGCGTGATCGCGCACCTGCAGCAGGAGGTTTCGGGCGTCACCGGCGTGCGGCTCTACATGCAGCCGGTGCAGGACCTGTCGCTCGACACTGCGACCTCGGCGACGCAGTACCAGTTCGCCCTCGAGAACCCCGACGCGCAGACCTTCCGCAAGTGGGTGCCGAAGATGATGGACCGGCTGCGGGACGAGCCGGCGCTGGCCGATGTCGCCTCCGACCTGCAGGCGGCCGGGCTGACCGCCTTCATCGACCTCGACCGCTCCACCGGCGCACGGTTCTCGATCACCCCGCAGACCATCGACAACGCGCTGTATGACAGCTTCGGCCAGCGCCAGGTCTCGACCATCTACACGCAGTCGAACCAGTACCGGGTGATCCTGGAAGCCGACCCGCGCTTCCAGTCGAACCTCGCCAACCTGAACCAGATCTACCTGCCGGGCACCAACGCCTCGGGGACCACGGCGACCGGCAGCAGCCTCACCAGCACCACCGGTACCACGATCGCGCGCTCGCCGACCGGCGGCCTGGTGCCGCTGCCGGCGGTGGCCTCCGTGCGGCTTGCCACGGCGCCGCTGCTGATCAGCCATCTCGGCCAGTTCCCGTCCACCACCATCTCGTTCAACCTCGCCCCCAGGGCCTCGCTCGGCGAGGCGGTCAATGCCATCGAGCGCGTGGAAGCCGAGATCGGCCTGCCGGCGAGCTTCCAGACCTCGTTCCAGGGGACGGCCGCGGCATTCCAGGCGAGCCTCGGCAACGAGGTGTTCCTGGTGATCGCGGCGTTGGCGGCGGTGTACATCGTGCTGGGCGTATTGTACGAGAGCTTCATCCACCCGATCACCATTCTCTCGACGCTGCCCTCGGCGGGCATCGGCGCGCTGCTGTCGCTGATGCTGTTCGGCATGGATCTCGACGTGATGGGGATCATCGGCATCGTGCTGCTGATCGGCATCGTCAAGAAGAACGCGATCATGATGATCGACTTCGCGCTGTCCGCCGAGCGCGAGGCGGGCCTTACCCCGCGCGAGGCGATCGCGCAGGCGGCGGTGCTGCGCTTCCGGCCGATCCTGATGACCACGCTCGCCGCCATGCTGGGCGCGCTGCCGCTGATGCTGGGCACCGGCACCGGCTCCGAGCTGCGCCGGCCGCTGGGTGTGGCGATCGTGGGCGGCCTGGCGCTCAGCCAGTTGCTGACCCTGTTCACCACGCCGGTGATCTATCTGTACATGGACCGGCTCGGCCGGCGCGGGCGGCGTTGGTTCGCGCGCCATGACACCGCACCCCCGGAGCCCGACGTCCCCCACCGCGGCTATCCGGCCGAATGAACATCTCGCGCCCGTTCGTGCTGCGCCCGGTGGCGACCACGCTGCTGACGCTGGCCCTCCTGCTGGCCGGCGCCTTTGCCTACGTGAAGCTGCCGGTCGCGCCGCTGCCGAACGTGGATTTCCCGACCATCCTGGTGCGCGCGGAACAGCCCGGCGGTTCGCCGGACGAGGTGGCGACGTCGGTGGCCGCCCCGCTCGAACGCCATCTCGGCCAGATCGCCGGCGTCACCGAGATGACCTCGGAGAGTGTGCAGGGCCAGGTGCAGATCGTCGTGCAGTTCGACTTCTCGCGCGACATCAACGGCGCCGCCGGCGACGTGGAGGCCGCGATCCAGGCGGCGCGCGTCGACCTGCCGACCTCGCTGCGGCAGAACCCGAGCTACTTCAAGTTCAATCCGGCAAACTCGCCGATCATGATCCTGACGCTGACATCGGCGACCCGGACCATGCCGGAGCTGTTCGACTACGCCACCAACGTGCTCGAGCAGAGCCTGTCGTCGATACGCGGTGTCGGGCGCACCGAGCCGGGCGGTTCCTCGCTGCCGGCGGTGCGTGTCGAGATGGACCCGCTGCCGCTGTTCAAGTACGGCATCGGCTTCGAGGACGTGCGCGCGGCGCTCGCGTCCGCCAACGCCGACAGTCCGAAGGGCTTCATCGACCAGGGTGCGCGGCGCTACCAGCTCGACACCAACGACCAGGCCCGCAAGGCTGCCGACTACCGCGACCTGGTGATCGCGTATCGCAACAACTCGCCGGTGCGCCTGCGCGATGTTTCGGAGATCACCGACAGCGTCGAGGATTTGCGCAACCTCGGGCTCTATAACGGCATCCCCGCGGTGATCGTGCTGATCTATCCGCAGGCCGACGCCAACGTCGTCAAGACCACCGACCAGATCAAGGCGATGCTGCCGACGCTGCGTGCGGCCTTGCCCGGCGGCGTCGAGCTGCATCTCGCCATCGACCGCTCGGCCACCATACGCGCCTCGCTGGCCGACACCCAGTTCACGCTGGCGATCTCCGTGATGCTGGTGATCATGGTGGTGCTGGTGTTCCTGCGCACGTTGCGCTCGACGCTGATCCCGGCGGTGGCGGTGCCGACCTCGATCATCGCGACGTTCGCCGCGATGTACCTGCTCGGCTTCTCGCTCGACAATCTCTCGCTGATGGCGCTGACGGTCGCCACCGGCTTCGTGGTGGACGACGCCATCGTCGTGCTGGAGAACATCGCCCGGCACATGGAGGCCGGCATGCCCCGGCGCGAGGCGGCGCTGCTGGGCGCGCGCGAAGTCGGCTTCACCGTGCTGTCGATCACGGTCTCATTGGTGGCGGTGTTCAGCCCGATCCTGCTGCTCGGCGGCATTGCCGGCCGGCTGTTCTTCGAGTTCGCGATGACGCTGACGCTGACCATCCTGGTGTCGTTCGTGCTCGCGCTGACCACCGTGCCGATGCTGTGCGCCCTGGTGCTGCAGGTGCGTCCGCATGGCGCGCTGCCACGCGTGCGTGCGGTCGGACCGGTCGGGCGGTTCCTCGGCGGGCTGTCCTCGCGGGTCGAGATCGCGCTCGCCGGAATGCAGGAGGGCTACGAGCGCAGCCTGTCCTGGGCGCTGCGGCACAGCCTGCTGGTGGTTCTCACGCTGCCGCTGACCATCGGGCTCACCGTGCTGCTGTTCAACCGGATGCCGAAAGGCTTCTTTCCGAACGAGGATGTCGGGCTGCTGATCGGCACCATACGCGGCGAGCAGTCGATCTCGTTCCAGAACATCAGCGGCAAGCTGCAGGACGTGGAAAAGGTCGTGATAGCCGATCCGGACATCGACAGCGTGTCCGGCTATACCGGCGGCGGCGACCATGGGGCCAACACCGGCATGGTGTTCATCCAGCTCAAGGATATCGGGCTGCGGCACGACAGCACGGATGCCACCATCGCCCGCCTCACCCGCAAGCTGTCGCACATGACCGGCGCCGAGTTTTTCCTGCGCTCGGCGGCAGACGTGCGCGCTGGCGGCCGGCAGAGCAACGCCAACTACCAGTACACCCTGCAGGCGGATAATTCCGACCTGCTCTACGAATGGATGCCGAAGCTGGAGCGGGCGCTGCAGCACCGGCCGGAGCTGACCGATGTCAGTTCGGACGTGCAGCAGGGTGGTCCCGCCACCGAGGTGCAGATCGACCGCGACACCGCGGCCAAGCTGCAGATCACGCCGCAGCTTATTTCCAACACGCTGTACGACGCCTTCGGGCAGCGCAGCGCGTCGGTGATCTACAATGCGCTCAACCAGTATCACGTCGTGATGGAGGTGGCGCCGCGCTACTGGCAGACGCCGGACATCCTGTCACAGATCTGGGTCAGCACGGCAGGCGGCACCGCCAACGGCAGCACGTCGAGCAACACCATCCGGGTGGCGACCCCGGCCACCGGAACCGGCAGCACAGGTACGGGCGGCACCACCGCCGGGAGTGCTGCCGCTGCCAGCAGCACGAGTACGAGCAGCACCGGAACCTCAAGCGCGGGCTCGACCACCGCAAGCGTTGCCGCGGGCAGCACGCCCACCACCGGCACGCAATCGACCAGCGCGCAGTCGCTCGCCAACAGCATCAGCAACAGCCTGGCCAACGGGCGCGGCACCTCGAACGGATCGGCGGTGTCGTCCTCGGCGGAGACCATGGTGCCGCTGTCGGCGGTGACCAGGATCGTGCACTCGACCACGCCGCTGCAGGTCAACCACCAGGGCAATTTCGTCGCCGCAACGGTCTCGTTCAACCTCGCCGAGGGCAAGTCCCTGTCGGATGCGGCCACCATCATCGCCGACACGATGGTGGCGATCCGCATGCCGGCCTCGATCCATGGCAGCTTCGCCGGCACCGCGGCGCAGTTCCAGAAGACCGTCAGCAACGAGCCGCTGCTGATCCTGGCGGCGCTCGCCGCGGTCTATGTCACCCTCGGCGTGCTGTACGAGAGCTATATCCATCCGATCACCATCCTCTCGACGCTGCCGTCGGCGGGGGTCGGCGCGATCCTGGCGCTGCAGCTTTTCGGCGAGGAGTTCTCGCTGATCGCGATGATCGGGGTGATCCTGCTGATCGGCATCGTCAAGAAGAATGCCATCCTGCTGGTGGATTTCGCGCTCAGCGCCGAGCGCAACGAGGGCCTGTCGCCATTCGACGCCATCCACAAGGCGTGCCTGCTGCGCTTCCGCCCGATCATGATGACCAGCTTCGCCGCCGCCCTCGGCGCGCTGCCGCTGGTGTTCGGCCACGGGTACGGCAACGAGCTGCGCCGGCCGCTGGGCCTTTCCGTGGTCGGCGGCCTGGTCGTCAGCCAGGCGCTGACGCTCTACACAACCCCGGTCGTGTATCTGTATCTCGACCGGATGCGACACTGGTGGGCGCGGCGCTGGCGCCGCGGCACCCGCCGGCCACTGCAGGACGCTCCCGCCGAATGATCTCCCGACCGACGATGAGCGCCTCCAACCGGGCGAGGCCGATGCTCGGCTGCATGCTCGGATTGTCCCTCGGCGGCTGCATGGTCGGGCCGGATTACGACCGGCCGCCGGCGATCGTCTCGCAGCGCTTCAAGGAGCTGCAGCCCGCACCGGGCTGGCAGCGCGCCGCGCCGCAACTGGCGGCGTATCCCAAGGGCGAATGGTGGCGGATCTACAACGATCCCGTGCTGGACGCACTCGAGGCGCAGGTCGCGATCTCGAACCAGAACGTCCGCGTGTCGGAGGCCAACTACCGGCAGGCGCGCGCGCTCGTCGACGAGGCGCGAGCCAGCCTGTTCCCGACGGTGACCAGCACGCCGGAGATCACGCGCCAGTCATCCGGCGGCAGCAGCAGCGGCGTCACCACCGGTGCGACCGGCGCGGGAACGACAGCCGTTGCCTCCACCGGCTTCGGCGGCAGCACGGTCACCAACTACCAGCTCGAGGCCAGCGTGAGCTGGGATCTCGATGTCTGGGGCCGCATACGCCGGCAGATCGAGAGCGACGTCGCCAGTGCGCAGGCATCGGCCGCCGATCTCGCCAACGCCACGCTGTCCTACCAGGCGACGCTGGCCACGGATTATTTCGACTTGCGCACCGAGGACAGCCTGCAGAAGCTGCTCGACCGCACTGTCGCAAGCTACGTGCGCTCGCTGCAGGTGACTCAGAACCAGTATAATGCCGGCCTGACCGCGGCGACGCCGGTGGCGCTGCTGCAGGCCGCGACGCTGCTGGAGCAGACCCGCGCGGAGGCGGTCAATGTCGGGGTGCTGCGCACCCAGTACGAGCATGCGATCGCGGTGCTGACCGGCCGTCCGCCCGCGGACCTCGCCATCGCCCCGGCGCCGCTGACCAGCGTGATCCCGGCAATCCCGGTGAGCCTGCCTGCCACGTTGCTGCAGCGCCGCCCCGACATCGCGGCGGCGGAACGGACGATGGAGGAGGAGAATTCGCTGATCGGCGTCGAGGTGGCGGCATTCTATCCCGACATCAGCCTGTCGGCGCTGTACGGCTGGAGCGGCAATCCGATCGGCTCGCTGATCCAGGCCTCGAACCGGGTGTGGTCGCTCGGCGCCAGCGCCAGCCAGATCCTGTTCGAGGGTGGCCTGCGCACCGCCAGCGTGCGTGCGGCGCAGGCGGCGTATGACGCGGCGGTCGCCACCTACCGGCAGACGGTGCTGACTGCCTTCGAGACCACCGAGGACGATCTGTCGGCGTTGCGCATCTACGAACGCCAGTCGACGGCGCAGGCGCGCGCGGTGTCGCTGTCCGAGCAGGCGGTGACGGTGGCGTTCAACGAATACAATGCCGGCACGGTGGACTACACCACGGTGGTGACCAGCGAGGCGACGGCGCTGAGCAACGAGCAGACCCTGCTCAGCATCCAGCAGAACCGCATGGTGGACAGCGTGAGCCTGATCGAGCAGATGGGCGGTGGCTGGGACGTGACCGACCTGCCGAGCAAGGGATCGCTGCAGACGAACAATCCGCTTGTGCCGTCGTTTCTGGAAAAGAATTGAGTGGCGCGGTCAGCGCGATCGGCCGCCACGGGTGCAGCTTGATTGCAAAGCGAGTGCGACCAGAAGCGTCAGCATGGCGGCTGGCGTAATGAAACCCAGCACTCCGTCGCGCGGCACTGCCAGCATCGGGGTTGCCCAGCAAACCAATAGCAGGGAGCGCCGGACGGCTACAGGTTGCCTGCTGCCAGCCTCCGATAGGAGGAGCAGCACCGAACCATCGAGCAGGAGCAGGTCATAAGGAGACACGTGCGGCGCTGCGACGAGCACAGCACACAGCAGCAGTGCAACAGACCGGGTCGATCCACGCGAACTGCGAAAACTCCGGTAGACTGCCAGGCCAGCAAGAACAGACGCCGTGCCTTGTAGTGCCCTGGCGATGCCGCCTGATGCGCCGGCTACCCGTGCAGTCGCCCAAACGCTCAAACCCCACATCCGGCCAGCTTCCAACCAGGCTGCATACGTGGGGTTTTGACCACCGGCCAGCACACCGAGCCAGGCGAACCATGGCGCGGTTCCCAAGACGGCGACGCTGAGAATGGCTGCCGATGCCGCGCCGGTAGCAGCACCGGCGACGGACCGCCAATCGCGCAGCGCGGCCAGAGCGATGGGCACCATCATTGCGAACTGGGGCTTGTAACAGAGCAAGCCCAAGATCAGGCCGCCCAAGAATGGACGGCGCTCGCGGACACCGAAACCGCCGAGCAGCAAGGCCAACGTCAAGAACGCATTCTGCCCGGAGATTGCATTGACCGACGCCGCAGGTGCGACGGCTAGAAACCCGGCGATCGTGGCCGGGCGCATCCCCACTGGCTTCCAGCACGACGCCCCTGCCAACAATGCTGTAAAACTCGCGATCTGGAACCCGAGATAGGATGCCATGAACGGCAGCGTGGAGAACGGCAGCATGAGGAGCAGGAAAGGCGGCGGGTAAAGCCAGGGATGGAGCGGCAAGGGACCGGAGAGCGAGCCGGAGAAGTTATGGTTTATCGTCTCGGTCAGGGTGGCCGCATCGGACAGCAGATTGCCCGATCCATCCAGCCAAGCTCGGCCGACCGTGTAGTACACCATGTAGTCTGTCCCGGGTGCATTGTAGCGAAGCCCGGCGACACCGTCCCGCCAGAACTCGCTTACGAACACGATCCAGCCATAGAGCCCCAGCGCCGCGCCGAATGCGGCCAAGACCAACCAGTCGTTGCCGGTCGCCTGAGGACTGGCCCGCTTGAAGATACGTATCCTCCAGAAATCTGCCTTAACTCCCGACACGATGCTCACACGACCCTATGGCCTACGCGCGGGGGTCCGTTCGTCGTCCGCGGCACAGCGATGCGCTTTGGCGAGGGTGCCGTCGGGGATGATCTCGGCAGATGAGCCACCCGCCACGGCCAGCGCTTCGAACGTGCGACCCCGGACACCGTTTGCCCACTCAGCGAACCCGGCCATAGGGAGCGTCGTGCCCAAGCCGCAGGCGGCAGGCGCGTCAACCAGCGTCCGCCGCTCATCAACACATACATCAGGGATTTCTTCTCGCAGGCCGCCCCGTCGCCCAAATAACTCAACGGCTCTCAAGCCTAGAGCAGCATCCGATCGCTTGGTATCGCTTCGCGATGCCAAGCGTCGGATAAAGCTGCTCTATCAACCGACAAGCTGAGCATGATCGATCGGATCATGCTCTAGAACGCCGTCCGGCTGCGCACCTCGCCGAGCAGCGTGCGGATCATGATCTCGATGTCGAAGCGGATCGACCAGTTCTCGATGTAGAACAAGTCGCAGGCCACGCGCTGCTCGATCTGGTCCACCGTCTTGGTCTCGCCGCGCCAGCCATTGACCTGGGCCCAGCCGGTGATGCCCGGCTTTACCCGGTGGCGCAGCGCGTACTGCTGCACCACCTCGGTGAACAGCCGGTCGGCGGCCTTGGTGTTCGGCGCGTGCGGCCGGGGGCCGACCAGGGACATGGTGCCGTTCAGCACGTTGAAGATCTGCGGCAGCTCGTCGATCGACAGGCGGCGGATGATGCGGCCGACGCGGGTGATGCGCGGGTCGTCGCGGGTGGTCTGCTTGTCGGCGAGCAGGTCCGTCATCGCGCTGTGCATCGAGCGGAACTTGTAGCAAAGGAACGGACGGTTGTTGAAACCCATGCGCGGCTGCCGGAACAGCACCGGCCCGGGGCTGTCGAGCTTGATCGCGATCACCGTCAGCAGCAGCAGCGGCGACAGCAGCAGCAGGGCGAGCAGCGCGATGCTGCGATCCAGCAGCGCCTTTTCGATCGCCTGCCAGTCCTTCAGCGGCGCCTCGCGGACCGCCACCACCGGATTGCGGCCGACCGCGTCGAATTGGGTGTAGTCGAGGCCCAGGCGCGGCAGCTCGGTGGTCAGCACGATGTCGGCGACGGTGGAGCTGAGCTGCTCCATGATGGTCTTGATGCGCTCGGCGGCGGTCAGCGGCAGGGCGACCACGATGACGTCCACCCGCTCCTCGCGCGAATGCTGCACCAGGTCGCCGACGGTGCCACGCAGCGGCACGTCGAGCGGCAGCTCCGGCATGCGCGACATCCGGTCGTCGTACAGGCCGATCACCCGGTAGGCGCCGGGCTCCTCGCGCAGCCGCTCCATGAACACCCGGCTGTGCTCGCCGGCGCCGACGATGGCGACCTTGCGCGCAAGCCGGCCGTCACGGCTCCAGCGCCGGATCAGGCGCATCAGCGGCAGCCGGCTGGCACCGGTCAGCACGGCGGCCACCGCGCCCCAGACGAACGGCCAGCTCCGGAACGGCAGGTTGCCGTGATACAGCACGAACAGGCAGGCGATCTGGCAGAACGCCCCGAAGGCCAGCGGCCGGACCAGGCGCCGGATCTGCGCGATACCCGACATCAGCACCGCCTGCGAATAGCCGCCGGCCCGCGCCAGGCTGAGGCTCGCGGCCAGCGCCGCCGCCCAGGCCGCCGGCTCGATCGGGCCCTTGGGATAGCTGCCGTAGACAGCGGTCTCGATCCTGATCGACAGGTAGCCGGCGATGACCAGGAGGATCAGGTCGACCACCCGGACCAGGCTGGACAGCACCGGGAACGAGATGGTCTGCGGACGCGAGCGGGACTGGTCTGAAATGGCCAACATTATCCTGGGCTACCGGCGGCTTGCGTTGTGGGATGTCGTTTCGATATAGCTACAACAACATAACTACAACAATGGCGGCAACGCGCTAAGGCCTATTTCCTTACGGTTGCGAAAAATCCGTCGGACGATGCGATTTGAGCGGATCAGGTCTTGCACACGGTTTCGTGATCTGGCACTGTAACGAAGTTGTGACGATAAGGCATCCGGCCATGACCGAACTTCTCGAAAGCTCAATTCTGACCAAGGTGATCGGCGCCATCGATCGAACCTGCTTCCTGCGCGACGTGCAGATCACCGCCCAGTCGCGGTTCGAGGAGGACCTCGAACTCGACAGCATCGACCTCATGGAGATCGTGCTGCACCTGGAAGAGCTGTTCGCCACGGTCATCAAGGCCGAGGCGATCGCCGGCTTCTACGGCGTGCAGGATGTGGTCCGCCATCTGAGCGGCCGCTTCTTCGCCGATGTCGAAGTCGAGGACGAGGACGTCTCGATCCCGGTCGCCGCCTGAGGTCCTACCCCGAAGTCAGTCGCGGAACAGCGGTGCGATCCGGTCCGCCAGCGCGGCCGCCAGGGTGGCGTGCTGGTCGGCCTCGTAATGGACGCCATCGACCGGGCTGACCCGGGCCGCCGCGCCCGCATTGAAAAACTCGGCGCCGTTGCGTTCGGCGATGTCCCGGTACAGCGGCGCCAGGGCGCGGGACTTCGCCGAACCGCCTCTGAACATCGCGCCGAGGAAGCCGACCTCCTCGATCGGCACCGGCGCGACCACGAGCAGCCGCGGCCCCTGCCCGTCCTGACCGGCGGTGGCGACACGCACCTCCGCCAGCAGCACGCCAACCGAGGCCGCGATGTCCTCCGGCGTCATCGCGAAGCGCGCCTTGAGATCGTTGGTGCCCAGCATGACCACCACCAGGTCGAGCGGCAGATGGCTCTCGAGCGTGGCGCGAAGCGTCCGCAGGCCGTTGCGATGCCGCCCCTCGATCGGATCGTCATGCAGCGTGGTGCGTCCCGGCAGCCCCTCCTCGATCACCCGCCACTGCTCGCCGAGCGCCGCGCGCAGGCGCCCCGGCCAGCGCTCGGTCTCGTCGAAGCGGCCGAACAATCCGGGAGCGTGCAGCGGTTTCGTGCCGTTGGTGTTGGAATCGCCATAGCAGAGGATCGTGCGGATCGGCATGGCAGTGCGGCTCCTCAGACGACCGGTGTGGGCAGCGCGCGACCGGCGAAAAAGGCATCGAGATTGTCCAGCATCAGGTTGCCCATCGCCTCGCGGGTTTCGCGCGTGGCGCTGCCGACATGCGGCGCCAGCACCACGTTCTCCAGCTTCAGCAGCGCCTCGGGCACATGTGGCTCGTCGGCGAACACGTCCAGGCCGGCGCCGCCGAGACGCCCGTCCACCAGGGCTGCGACCAGCGCGTCCTCGTCGATCACCGACCCACGCGCCACGTTGATCAGCACACCCTCGGGGCCGAGGCCCGCGAGCACCGCGCCGTCGATCAGCGCGCGGGTGGCCGTCGATGCCGCAGTCGCGACGAACAGGACGTCGGAGGCCGCGGCAAGCGCCGTCACGTCGGCATGGTAGTCATGGG
Source organism: uncultured Lichenicoccus sp. (assembly GCA_963693035.2). Taxonomy (GTDB): domain Bacteria; phylum Pseudomonadota; class Alphaproteobacteria; order Acetobacterales; family Acetobacteraceae; genus Lichenicoccus. The sequence goes on along the minus strand of CAXMMQ010000009.1, from coordinate 178,741 downwards.
CTACCTGCTTGCGGTTCGGGCCAGAATAGGCGATCCGGCCGCCGAAGCCCGCCAGCCGGCCGGCGATCGCATGACCGATGCGGCCGAGCCCCACGATGCCGTAGCGCAGCCCGGACGCGCGGCGGGCAAGCTTCTGCGGCCCGCTCGGCCACAGCCCGTCGCGCACATGCCGGTCGGCCGCCGGCAGCCGGCGCATCACGTTGAGCATCAGCGCCACCGCCAGATCGGCGACGTCGTCGGTCAGCACGTCGGGCGTGTTGGTCACCCGCACCCCTGCACCCTGTGCGTAATCGAGATCCACCCGGTCGTAGCCGACGCCGTTGATCGCGACGATGCCGAGATCGGGCAGCCGGTCGATCAGCGCGTTGGTGATGCCTTGATGGCCGCCGGTGACCACCGCGCGCACCCCCGCGGCATGCTCGCGCAGCCACGCCTCGCGCGCCGGTTCCTCAGGCCACTGATGCACGTCATAACGCTCGCCCAGCTTTGCCTGGGTGGATGGGAGTAAAGAACAGAGCTGCAGAAGCTTCGGACCCATCGCGCTTTCTCCTCTTACAGAACCGACAGCACGCCGCCATCGACGTAGATCACCTGGCCGTTGACAAAATCGCTCGCCCGCGAAGCCAGGAACACCGCCGCCCCGCACAGTTCCTCGACCTGCCCCCAGCGTCCGGCCGGCGTGCGGCCGCGCAGCCAGGCATCGAAGACCGGGTTCTCGCGCAGCGGCCGGTTCAGTTCGGTATCGAAATAGCCAGGACCGATCGCATTGATCTGCAGACCGTGCTTCGCCCAGTCGGCGCACATGCCGCGGGTCAGCATCTTCACTGCCCCCTTCGACGCCGTGTACGGCGCGATCGTCGGACGCGCCGCCTCGCTCTGCAGGCTTGCGATGTTGATGATCTTGCCGCGGCCGCGCGGGATCATCCGGCGCGCCACCGCCTGGCCCACGAAGAACACGCTGTCGAGGTTGGTGCGCATCACCTCGCGCCAGGTCTCGATCGGGAAGTCCTCGAGCGTGGTGCGGCGCTGGATGCCGGCATTGTTGACCAGGATGTCGATTGCGCCGCACTCGGCCTCGATGCGGGCGATGCCGGCTTCCACCGCATCCGGGTCGGTGACGTCGAAGGCGCCAAGACCACCTTTGGGCGAGACCACGCCCTCGCCCAACCCAGACGCCGCTGCCTGCAGCCGGCCAGGGTCGCGTCCGTTCAGCACCACCCGCGCCCCCGCCTCGATGAGGCCGCGTGCCAAAGCGAGCCCGATGCCCTGGCTCGATCCGGTCACCAGGGCGAGGCGCCCGCTCAGGTCGAAAAGATCGGACGCCATGGTCGCCGGGCTCCTGCACACGCGGCCGCATCATTGCCGCTTTAAAATCCACCGCAAGTGGGCGCAGCGGGTGGGTCTTCCGTGCCGCCCGGAACGGTGGCATAGCGATGTGCACGGTCACATCAACCCGCACCATAGCTGGGATGGCCGCAGCCTATGGGGAGGCTCTCGATGCTCGCAGCCAGGCTGCACGGCGCTCACGACTTGCGTGTCGAGGAGATCGCGGAACGGCCGCTGGAACCCGGCGAGGCCCGCGTGCACGTCGCCATGGGCGGAATCTGCGGCTCCGACCTCTCCTACTACAACAAGGGCGGCGTCGGCGACTTCACCGTGCGCGAGCCGCTCACCCTCGGCCACGAGGTGTCCGGCATCGTCGCCGAGCTGGCGGCGGACCCGATGTCGCTGGCCGCACCCGGCCTCGCCGTCGGCGCGCGGGTCGCGATCAACCCGAGCCGGCCCTGCCTGCACTGCCAGGCCTGCCGCGCCGGCCGGTCGAACCTCTGCCGCACCATGCGCTTCCTCGGCAGCGCCGCGCTGATGCCGCACGTACAGGGCGCGTTCAGCGAGAGCGTGGCGGTGCGCGCCGACCAGTGCGTGCCGGTGCCGGACGGCATGTCGCTGACGCTGGCCGCCTGCTCCGAACCGCTCGCCGTCGCCCTGCATGCGGTGCGCCGCGCCGGCGAGCTCACCGGCCGCCACGTGCTGGTCGCCGGCGCCGGGCCGATCGGGCTGCTGTGCCTTGCCTCCGCATTGTTCGCGGGGGCGGTGGCCGTGCAAGTCACCGACCTGTTCGAGGCGCCGCTGCGGATCGCGCAACAGATGGGCGCTGCTCGCACGATCGACGTACACGCCGACCCGGCCGCGCTCGAACAGGCGGCCGCCGACATCGGCGGCTTTGACGTCGCCTTCGAGGCGACCGGCGCCAGCGCCTCGCTGATCGGCATGCCGTCGCTGATGCGTCCCGGCGGCCGTATCGTGCAGCTCGGGATGCTGCCCAAGGGCGGCGTGCCGCTGCCGGCCAACCTGCTGATGGCGCGCGAGATCGACCTGGTGGGATCGTTCCGCTTCCACGAGGAGTTCGCCATCGCGGTGGCGGCCCTGGCCAGAGGGCGGATCGACATCGCGCCGATCCTGTCCGGGACGATCCCCCTGGCCCGCGCCGACGAGGCGTTCCAACTGGCGGGGGATCGGCAGCGCGCCATCAAGGTCCATCTGGAAATTGCCTGACCAGCGCCAGCAGCGCAGCCAGCAGGGGACAAGTCGATGAGTGCCGCCCTCGCCGAGACCACCCGCACCGCACCCGCGCTGCTCGCCTTCGAGCAGGTCAGCAAGCGCTTCGGCGGCACGCTCGCCGTGGACGACGTCTCGCTCGCCCTGCGCGAGGGCCAGATCCTGGCGCTGCTCGGCGAGAACGGCGCCGGCAAGTCCACCCTGATCAAGACGTTGGCCGGCATCCACACACCGGATGCGGGCCGCATCCTGTTTCGTGGCGAGCCGTATCGGCATCTCTCCGGGCGGCGCGGGAATACCGGACAGCGGGTCGCCTTCATCCACCAGGATCTCGGGCTGATCGACTGGATGACGGCCGCCGAGAACGTCGCGCTCGCGGTCGGCTACCGGCGTCGCTTCGGGCTGATTTCCTGGGCACAGAGCCGGGAGCAGGCGCTGCGCGCGCTGCGCACGATGAGTGCGGACATCGATCCGGACGCGCGCATCATGCATCTCAGCCGCACGGAGCGCTCGCTGGTCGCCATCGGCCGCGCGCTGGCTGCACAGGCGCAGGTGCTGGTGCTGGACGAGCCGACCGCCAGCCTGCCGGCCGACGAGGTGGAGCGCCTGCTGGCCGTGCTGCGCGACCTGGCAGCCACCGGGATCGGCATGATCTACGTGTCGCACCGGCTCGACGAGGTGTTCCAGGTCGCCGACGAGGTCGCGGTGCTGCGCGATGGCCGGCTGGTCGGCTGCCGCAGGATCGCCGATACCAACCCATCCGACCTGGTGACGATGATCGTCGGCCGCCCGCCCGAGCAGGTGTTCGCCAAACCCGGCACCGCCGGCAGCGAGGCCTGCCTGATGCTGGACGGGCTGGTCGCGGGCGATGCCGGGCCGGTCGACCTCGCGCTGCGGCGCGGCGAGATCGTGGGCCTGGTCGGGCTGCGCGGCGCCGGCCAGGACCATATCGGCCGCGCCCTGTTCGGCTGCCGCCCGATCGAGGCGGGAGCGGCGACGTTGGCCGGCGCCCGCTACCACCCGCGCTCGCCGTCGGAGGCCATGCAGGCCGGCGTCGGGCTGGTCGCCGGCGACCGCGTCGCCGAGAGCCTGGGCATGAAGCTCAGCGTGCGCGAGAACCTGTTCCTGAACCCGGGTGCGAGCGGCCACGCGCTGCTCGGGCTGCTGTCGCCGGCGCGCGAACGGGCAGAAACCATCCAAGCCGGTGCGCGCATGAGCCTGCGGCCGAACGACCCGCAGCGGCCGGTGGAGAACCTCTCGGGCGGCAACCAGCAGAAGGTGGTGCTCGCGCGCTGGCTCGGGCTCGCCACCAACCTGCTGATCCTCGAGGAGCCGACCGCCGGCGTCGATGTCGGCGCCAAGGCCGAGATCTACGCCCTGCTGCAGACCGCGCTCGAAGCGGGCCTCGCGATCCTGGTGGTGGCGACCGACTTCGAGGAGGTCGCCAACATCTGCCACCGCGCGCTGGTGTTCAGCCAGGGCCGCGTCTGCGCCGAGATCGCACGCGCCGACCTCTCCGTCGCCAACCTGCTACAGGCCGCCTCCGCCGGTGGCCCCTCGCCCGCGCCTGTCCAGGAACCGCTCCCATGAACTCGCTCAGATCGACGGCGCTGGAACCGCAACCCGGTGCGCTGCGCGGTGCCAGCCTCGGCCGCCGCATCGCGGTGCTGCTGCCGGTCTATGGCCTGGTGGTGCTGGCGGTGCTGCTGGCGATCGCGTTCTCGCTGATCCTGCCGGACTCGTTTCCGACCTGGCTCAACCTGCGCTCGATGCTGAGCGACAAGGCAGTGGTGGCGATGCTGTCGCTTGCCGCCACCGTGCCGATGATGACCGGCAAGATCGATCTCACCGTCGGCTACGGGGTGGTGCTCTGGCACATCCTGGCGATCTCGCTGCAGCTCAGCGGCGTGCCCTGGCCGCTGGCGGTGCTGATCGTGATCGCACTCGGCGTGGTGTTCGGGCTGCTGAACGGTCTGCTGGTCGAGGTGGCGCAGATCGACAGCTTCATCGCAACGCTCGGCACCGGCACGGTCACCTACGCGGTGGCGCTGTGGTGGACCGGCGGCCGGCAGGTCATCGGCCGCCTGTCGCCGGACTTCTTCCTGATCGACACCGCCAGCATCGCCGGCATCCCGGTGCCCGCCTTCTACGTGATCGGCCTCGCCTTCCTGCTCTGGCTTGTGTCGGCCTACACGCCGCTCGGCCGCTACCTGTATGCGATCGGCGCCAACCCGCGCGCCGCCGAGCTGAACGGCATTCCGACCCGGCGCTACGTGATGCTGGCCTTCATGACGTCCGGCCTGATCACCGCGATCGCCGGCGTCGTACTGGCGTCGCGTCTGCGCGTCGGCCAGGCCAGCGTCGGACTGGACTACCTGCTGCCCGCCCTGGTCGGCGCCTTCCTGGGCTCGACCACGATCAATCCGGGCCGGGTGAACATCTGGGGCACCATCGTCGGCGTGGTGATCCTGGCGATCGGCATCTCCGGCATCGAGCAACTCGGCGGCGCCTTCTGGGTGGAGCCGGCCTTCAACGGCGCCACCCTGCTGTTCGCCATCGGGCTGGCCGGCTGGACCGGGCGGCGGCGCCTGCAGGTGCGGACCAGGGCAGCCGGCAAGCAGGCATGAACGAAACCGCGGCAAGCGGGTCGCAAAAAAGGGAGTGGACCATATGACTATCCAGGGCACACGAAGACGCCAGGGTCTGGCCGGCACCACCGCCGCAATCGCGCTCTGTCTCGCCGCACCGCAGGCCGCGCAGGCACAGGACGCGGTGGCGCAGGCCAAGGCGACCGTCCAGGCGGCGACCGCACCGGCGGCGAAATGGGACGGCCCGACCAGTGGCCCGAAGGCGGCGGCCGGCAAGACCGTGGTCTACATCGCCGGCGACATGCGCAACGGCGGCATCCAGGAAGCCGGCGACGGCGTCAAGGAAGCCGGCCAGCGCATCGGCTGGACGATCCGGGTGCTCGACGGCCAGGGCAGCGTGTCGGGTGTGCACTCGGTGTTCGGGCAGGCGATCGCACTCAAGCCGGACGGCATCGTCATCGGCGGCTTCGACATCGTGCAGAACGCCGAGAGCATCCGACAGGCCGAGGCGCAGGGCATCAAGGTGGTGGCCTGGCATGGCGCGGCACATCCGGGCCCGGTCGAGGCGCAGCACGTGTTCACCAACATCGGCAGCGACAGCGCCCGCGTCGCCGAGGTGGCGGCGGACTATGCGATCGCGCAGAGCAACGGCCATGCCGGCGTCATCATCTTCACCGACAGCGCCTACGCAATCGCGCTGTCCAAGGCGCGGATGATGGAGACGGTGATCAAGCACTGCCCGGGGTGCAGTGTGCTGTCGTTCGAGGATACGCCGCTGGCCGAGACCTCGACCCGCATGTCGCAGCTCACCACCTCGCTGCTGCAGCGGTTCGGTAAGAAATGGACGTACACGCTCGCCATCAACGATCTCTATTACGACTTCATCGGACCGCCCCTGATCTCGGCAGGCGCCGATGCCGCCGGGCCGCCGGTCAACATCAGTGCAGGCGACGGCAGCAATTCCGCCTACGAGCGCATTCGTAGCGTCCAATACCAGGCGGCAACCGTGCCGGAGCCGCTGCTGCTGCAAGGTTGGCAGGCGGTCGACGAGTTGAACCGCGCCTTTGCCGGCCAGCCGCCTTCGGGCTACGTGGCGCCGGTGCACCTGGTCGTCGCCAAGAACGTCGATTCCGACGGCGGCAAGAAGGATTTCTACGACCCGGCGAACGACTATCGTGACGCCTACGCCAAGATATGGGGAAAATGACGGATGGCTGAACCAGAGCCGGTGTCCGACTACGAAATCGTCGATCCGCGCTTCAGGCGCTACCTGATCCACAGCGTACGCATGCAGCGTCTCGGTGACGGCTTTCGCTGGACCGAAGGCCCGGTCTGGATCGCCGACGCCGACTGCCTGCTGTTCAGCGACATTCCGAACAACCGGATCATGCGCTGGATCGAAGGCGTCGGCATGTCGGTGTACCGGCAGCCAAGCCGCTACTCGAACGGCCACACGCGCGACCGCGAGGGCCGGCTGATCTCCTGCCTGCACGGAAGCCGCGCGGTGGTGCGTACCGAGCATGACGGCAGCGTCACCGTGCTGGCCGACAGGTTCGAAGGCAAGCGCCTGAACTCCCCGAACGACGTGGTGGTGAAGTCGGACGGCTCGGTCTGGTTCACCGACCCGCATTACGGGATCGTCATGGACTACGAGGGCGAGGGACGCGCCGAGGAGGAACTGCCCACCAACGTGTATCGGCTCGATCCGCGCACCGGCGCACTCCGCGTGGTAACCGACGCGTTCTCCGGACCGAACGGCCTGTGCTTCTCGCCCGACGAAGGCCAGCTCTACATCGCCGATACCGGTCGCATGTACGAGGAGGGCGGCACGCGCGGGATACGCGTGTTCGACGTGCTCGACGGCGATGCCGGGCGGCTGTCGGAGGGGCGGTTCTTCTACGCGCCCGAGACCGGCGTGGCCGACGGCTTCCGCGCCGACGAGGACGGCAACATCTGGACCAGCGCCGGCGACGGCGTGCATTGCGTGAACCCGCAGGGCGAGCTGCTCGGCAAGCTGAAGACGCCGCATACGGTGTCCAACGTGGTGTTCGGCGGTCGCGCCCGCTCGCGCCTGTTCATCTGCGCCAGCACCGCGGTGCATGCGTTCTACCTGAATACGCGGGGCGCTTGACGCAAGGCCAGGAGCTTTGCCTCCTCGATCCGCTTCACTACTCAAGCCCGTCAAAGGCCAGCCTTTGAAATCCTCTTGCTCGGGAGAGCGGGTCTGGGGCCTCAGGCCCCAGCGCCGGGCCCGATCGCGCCGGCGCGATGGGAACCCGGTCAAGGGCAGCGCCCTAGCCTTGCCGTCACCGCAACCCGCCAGATGACCACGCGAAAAGCGACCCTGCGCGACGTCTCCCTGCTCGCCGGCGTCTCGCGCATGACGGTCGCGCGCGTGCTCAAGCGCTCCGATCGGGTGCAGCCGGCCACCAGGGCGCGGGTCGAGCAGGCGGTCGCTACCCTTGGCTATGTGCCGGACCGCGCCGCTGGCAGCCTCTCGACCCGGCGCAGCGGCTTTGTCGGGCTGGTGGTGCCGACCCTGAACAACGGCAACTTCGCCTCGCTGGCGGAAGGCCTGACCGAGGCGCTGCGCCCGGCCGGCTACGAGGTGCTGATCGGCTATACGACCTACAGCGTCGCCGAGGAGGAGCGACAGATCCGCGCCATGCTGGCCCGGCGTCCGGAGGCGCTGGTGCTGGCGGCCACCAACCACAGCCCGGCGACGCGCCGGCTTCTGGAGCACGAGCGTCCCGTGGTCATCGAGATCGCGGAGCTGCCGTTGCGGCCGCTGGCGCATGCAATCGGCATCTCCAACGAGATGGCGGGACGCGCCGCCGCCCTCCACCTGCTCGGGCTCGGCCATCGCAGGCTCGGCGCCATCGGTCCGGGCCGGGTCGGTGACCGCATTGATACGCGCGGCGAGGCCAGGCTGCGCGGGTTCGTGGCCGGAGTGCGCGAGGCCGGGCTGCCGACCGCAGTGGCGCTCGCCGAGGGGGGGCTGCCGAACTCGTACAGCCAGGGCGCGGAGGCGATGGCCGCGCTGTTGTCGCAGGCGCCGGAAGTGGAGGCGGTGTTCGCGGTCTCCGACCTCTCGGCGGTGGGCGCGCTGATGGAGTGCAAGCGTCGCGGCATCGCGGTGCCGGAGCGCATCTCCCTCCTCGGCTTCGGCGATTTCGAGATCGGCCAGCAGCTTGTACCGCCGCTCAGCACGATCGCAATTGATTTTCCAGGCATGGGTCGCAGCGCCGGGCGGATGATCATCGACCTGCTCAGCACCGAAGCTGCGCAGCCTGCTCTCGACCAAATTCTCGACATCGGCTTCAACCTGCTGGCACGCGGCACCACGCGTGCCGCGGCAGGGTCATTTCGCGAACAAAGGGGGGCAAGCCATGCCTGACACAGATGCAGTCCGTTCGGATGCGAGGATCGCGCTGGTGACGGGTGCGGGCAGCGGTATCGGCCGGGCGGTGGCACTCGCCCTGCTCGCCGATGGCTGGTCGGTCGCCCTGTCCGGCCGCACACCCGCGACCCTGCACGAGACCGCGGAGCTTGCCGGCGATGCGCGGGAGCGCAGCCTGGTTCATGCGACCGACGTCGCCGATCCGGCCTCGGTCGATGCGCTCTATGCCGCCCACCGGGCCCGCTTCGGGCGGCTCGACCTGTTATTCAACAATGCCGGCGTCAGCCTGGCGGCGGCGCCGGACGAGCTGTCGTTCAAGGACTGGACGCGCGTGGTTGCGATCAACCTGACCGGCTCGTTCCTGTGCGCCCAGGGGGCGTTCCGTCTGATGCGCGAGCAGACGCCGCAGGGTGGCCGGATCATCAATAACGGGTCGATCTCGGCGCACGCGCCGCGCCCGAACTCGATCGCATATACCGCGACCAAGCACGCGGTGACCGGGCTGACCAGGTCGCTGTCGCTGGACGGACGCAAACATGCCATCGCCTGCGGGCAGATCGATATCGGCAATGCGTTGACGCCGATGGCCGCACGCATGAAGGGCGGGGTGTTGCAGGCGAACGGCGAGATGATGCCTGAACCGGTGATGGATGTGGCGGAGGTGGCGCGTTCGGTGCTGTTCATGGCGTCGCTGCCGCCGGACGCCAACGTGCAGACGATGATGGTGATGGCGACGACCATGCCGTTCGTCGGACGGGGATGAAGCGGTTGCCCGGTCTGCGGAGACGGAGACCGGGCGCTAGGTTCAGAAGATCGCCTTGCCCGCCATGACGCCGAGCACCAGGAAGATCACGAACACCACGATGCAGATGAAGAACAGGATCTTGGCGATGCCGGCGCTGGCGGCGGACACCCCGCCGAAGCCGAAGATGCCGGCGATGATCGAGATGACCAGGAACAGCAGGGCGAGCTTGAGCATCTAGCAGAACTCCAAAGCGGTAGCTGAAGTGGAGGCGATCGAGAAGCCGGACTGGCCGGCCCGGTTTCAGCGACGCGCGAAGATTGCGCCGATGATGAAGCCGAGTGCGGTGGCGACGCCGAGGGCCAGCAGCGGCTGGTCGGCGGCGAGATCCCGCACGGTGTCAAGCGCCTCGCCATAGGCTCCCTGCGCCTGGCCGGCCGCCGCACGGGCCTTGCCCTGCACCTGTGACGCCGTATCGCCCAGCAGCCCGCCGGCGCCGTCCTGCACGCGACCGATGGCTTCCTCGGCGGCACCCTGAATGCGGTTGGTATCGACCATTGCTGCTAGCTCCTGTGAGTGTCGTTGCTGCGTGCGCTCCGACCAGGAGACGACGCACGGGCCTGACAACGCGCCACGGTTGCGGCGGATGCGCCACGCCACACGTCAAATCGCTGTAGAAACGGGCCTGGCCTCCCGGCGTCCCGGAAGGCCGCCGATTCGAGGAACCTCGGGCCCGTTCCCGGCCTTGCTCCGCCGCATGTGTCACGGCATTGCTGCGCAGGATCTCAGGTAACGCGTCATGAAGCTGTTCAACTGCCAGCATTGCAGCGCGCTGCTGTTCTTCGAGAACCACGCCTGCGAGGCATGCCGGTCACCGCTGGGCTACCTGCCGGACCGCGGCTCGCTCGAGGCGCTGGTGCCGGACGGCGACGCGTTCACCCTGGTCTCCGATCCTGCGTTCAGCGTGCGCCGCTGCCTGAACGCCCGGCACGATGTCTGCAACTGGCTGGTCGACGGCACCAGCGAGGAGGTGTTCTGCGCGGCCTGCCGGCACAACCGGACCATCCCGAACCTGTCCGACTCCAACGACATGCTGCTCTGGCGCAAGCTGGAGATCGCCAAGCACCGGCTGTTCTATTCGCTGATCCGGCTCGGGGTGCGGCTCACCAACCGCATCGACGATCCCGGCGAGGGCCTGGTGTTCGACTTCCTCGACGAACGCTCCGGCAAGCCCAAGGTGCTGACCGGGCACAGGAACGGCGTCATCACCATCGCCACCCAGGAGGCGGACGACGCGCATCGGGAAGAGATGCGCAACCAGATGCACGAGACCTACCGCACGCTGCTTGGCCATTTCCGCCACGAGGTCGGGCACTGGATCTGGGACCGGCTGGTGCGCGACGGCGACCGGCTGGCGGCCTGTCGGGCGGTGTTCGGCGACGACACCGAGGACTACGCCGCCGCCCTGCAGCGGCACTACCGGGACGGGCCGCCTTCGGACTGGCAGCAGGGCTATATCAGCTCGTACGCCACCAGCCATGCCTGGGAGGACTTCGCCGAGACCTGGGCGCACTACCTGCACATCATGGACACGCTGGAGACCGCCAACGCCTTTGGCATGGGGGTGCATCCCAAGGTGCGGCAGTCCGAGGAGCTGACCGTGGATGTCGCGATCGACCCGTATAGGTCGGCCTCGATGGCGCCGATCGTTGACCAGTGGCTGCCGCTGACGTTTGCGATGAACAACTTGAACCGGTCGATGGGCCTGTCCGACCTGTATCCCTTCATCATCACCGACCCGGTCCGCATCAAGCTCGGCTTCATCCACCAGATGCTGCAGGAGACCCGCCAGGACCTGCCGGGAACCGCCGCCCTGGTGGACTAGAGCAGCATCCGATCACATGGAATCGCTTCGCGATGCCAAGTGTCGGATAAAGCTGCTCTTTCAAACGACAAGCTGAGCATGATCGATCGGATCATGCTCTAGGTCGTGCACTCAAACCGTGTCCAGAGTCTCGCTCAGGTCGAACCGCGCCATGATCCGTGCTCCAGTGCCAGGAGCGTTGAAACAGATCAGGACGCCGTCCGATCAGCCACTCTGGGTTCAGGACCTAGGGCGGCATCCGACCAACTGGGATCGCTTCGCGATGCCAAGTGTCGGATAAAGCTGGTCTATCAAATGGCAAGCTGGGCATGGTCGATCGGATCGTGCTCTAGCCGACACCGGCTAGCCAGCGCCGAGGGCCACCCGCCTGAGGTCCAGCGTGCGCGGCAGTTCGGGCGCGCGTTCCGGCTGCGGGGGTGCCATCGGTCCAGGCGTGTGGCCGAACGGCTGGTAGCGCGCCCGACGCCGCGCCTCCGCCTCCGCCGCGTTCACCGGCCGGGTTTCGTAGTTGCGGCCGCCCGGATGCGCGGTGTGGTGGGTCAGCCCGCCGACGGACCGGCCCGACCAGCGGTCGTACAGATCGAACACCAGCGGCGTCTGCGCCGGCAGCACCGGATGCATGCCGAACACCGGCTGCCACGCCTTGAAGCGTACCCCGGCGACATAGGTGCCGGCCTCCGCCGTGGCCGACAGCGGCACCTCGGAGCCGTTGCAGGCCAGCACGTAGCGCTCCGGTGAGAAGCCGGTGACCGTCGCCTGCACACGCTCGACGGAATTATCGACGTGCCGCACCGTGCCGCTGACGCCGGGTGTCTCGCCCAGCACCGGCCAGGGTTCAAGCGCCTGGTGCAGGGCGAGCGTCATGCCGCCGACCCGCACGTCGCCGATCAGCGGGAAGCGGAAGGCGTGGTGCGGCGCGAAGAAGGCCGGATCAAGCCGGAGGCCAAAGCCGGCGAGATCCTCGAGCGCGTCCCGCAGGTCCTCGGAGACGAAGTACGGCAGCATGAAGTCGTCATGCAGACGGGTGCCCCAGCGTATAAGCCGGCGCTCGTACGGATGCTCCCAGAAGGCCGCGATCGCGGCGCGCAGCAGCAGCGACTGCGCCACCGCCATGCGCGGGTGCGGCGGCATCTCGAGTGCGCGCAGCTCGATCAGACCGAGCCGGCCGGAGCTGGTTTCCGGCGCATACAGCTTGTCGATGCAGAACTCGGTGCGGTGGGTGTTGCCGGTCATGTCGGCCAGCAGGTTGCGCAGCAGCCGGTCGACCAGCCAGGGCGGCACGTGCGCGTCCGGGCGGATCTGGGCGAAGGCGATCTCGAGCTCCGGAATGCTGTCCTGGCGCGCCTCGTCGATGCGCGGGTGCTGGCTGGTCGGGCCGATGAACAGGCCCGAGAACAGGTACGACAGGCTCGGATGGTTGTGCCAGTAGCCGAGCAGCGACTTCAGCAGGTCGGGCCGGCGCAGGAACGGCGAGTCCGCGGCCTGGGCGCCGCCCATCACCACGTGGTTGCCGCCGCCGGTGCCGACATGGCGGCCGTCGAGCAGGAACTTCTCGGTCCCCAGCCCGATCGCCCGCGCCTCGTCGTAGAGCTGCTGGTTGCGCTCCACGTACTCGGCCCAGTTCGTCGCCGGATGCACGTTGACCTCGATCACGCCGGGGTCCGGCGTCACCGAGAAGCTCTGCAGGCGCGGATCGTGCGGTGGCGCGTAGCCCTCGATGATGATCTTGCGGCCGCTCTCGGCGGCGGTCGCCTCGACGGCTGCGATCAGGTCGAGCCAGTCCTCGGCAACATAAAGCGGCGGCAGGAACACATGCAGCAGGCCGTCCCGGCTCTGCACGGTGAGCGCGGTGCGGACCATGCGGGCGGCGTCGTCGGCCGCGTCCTCCTCCTCCGGATAGTCCGCCTCGGCCGCTGGCTGTGGACGCATGGCGTCGAGCGACTGCCCGGCGAAGTCCGCACTCGCCAGTTGCCCGGGCGGCCGCGGCGGCAGATGGCGGCCGTCTATCTGCTCAGGGCTGGTCAGCGCATCAGGGGGCTGCTCAGGGCTGGTCAGCGCATCAGGGGGCTGCTCGGGCTGGAAGCTGCCGCCGGCGACATGGGTGCGCCCGGTGGTCGGGCTCACCTCGATGGGGGCGCCGGAGGCGGCCGGCAGCGGGCCGCGCGGCGCGAACGGGTCGGCCTCGATCTCCTGCTCGATGGTCGCGGGATCGGCCCAGGGCAGGCTCTGCAACGGCAGCCGGAACCCGATCGAACTGTCGCCCGGCACCAGGAACAGCAGGTCCGAGCGCAGCAGCCAGCGCCCGGTCTGCCAGACCCGCGTATCCCGCCCGCGCCGCACCCGGCGCAGCGGCAGCACGCTGCCGCTGGGGGAGGCGAGGCCGGCGCCGAACACCCGAGCCAGCCGCGCCCGCTCCAGCGGATCGGCCAGACCCGCATCCTCGGTGATGACGTTCGCCGGCAGCCGGTACTCGCGCCAGAGGTAATAGTGGATGTCCTCGTAGGCGGGCAGCACCCGGTCGGGATCGACCTGCAGCCGGCTGGCGAGCGCGCGCGCGAAGCCGTCTGCGTCGTCCGCGTCCGCCCCGGCGTTGTCGGTTTCCACGTCATCGTCCGACGCCAGCAACGCCGGGTCGTGCCAGACCGGCGCGCCATCGCGGCGCCAGTGCGCCTGCAAAGCCCAGCGCGGCAACTGTTCGCCAGGATAATGCTTGCCGATAGTGTATTGCAGCGCCGCGCCCGGCGCCCAGAGCGGCACCAGGCGACGCAGCAGGCGCCCGGCCAGCGGTCGCTTGGTGGGACCCAGCGCCGAGCTGTTCCACTCCTCGGCATCCAGGTCGTCGGCCGCGATGAAAGTCGGCTCGCCGCCCATGGTAAGGCGCACGTCGCCCGACACCAGCGCTCGATCGACCGCCTGGCCGGAGCCCAGGATCGCCTGCCAGGTCGCCTCGTCGTACGGCGCGGTGGTGCGCGGCGTCTCGGCAACCCGCCGCACGCTCATCTCGAAGCCAAACTCGGTCTCCGCCGGCTCGGCCAGGCCGCTGATCGCCGCGGCCGAGGCCGGCTCCGGGCTGGCGGCCAGCGGGATATGGCCTTCGCCGGTCAGCAGGCCCGAGGTGACGTCGAAGCCGACCCAGCCGGCGCCGGGGAGATAGATCTCCGCCCAGGCATGCAGGTCGGTGAAATCCGCCGACGCCCCCTGCGGGCCGCTGCCCTGGGTGTCCGGGTCGGGCTTGAGCTGGATCAGGTAGCCGGAGACGAAGCGCGCGGCGAGGCCGAGATGGCGCGCCACCTGCACGAACAGCCATGCGGAGTCCCGGCACGAGCCGCGTCCCTCGGCCAGGGTCTGCTCGGGGGTCCAGACCCCGGCTTCCATCCGGACGATATAGTCGACGCGATCGCGCAGCGATGCGTTCAGCGCGATCAGCATCGGTACAGTGCGCTGGCTGTCGCGCGGAATGCCGGCCAGCAGCGCATTCAGCAGCGGTCCCGGCGGAAGCGGTGTGCGGAACGGCAGCAATTCGGCGTCGAGGATATGATCGTACGCGAACGGCCAGATTTCCGCCTCGGGCTCGAGGAAGAAATCGAACGGATTGATCGTCGCCATGTCGGCGAGCAGGTCCACGGTGACGTCGAAATGCGTGACACGCTCGGGAAACACCACGCGGGCCAGGAAATTGCCCTGCGGGTCCTGCAGCCAGTTCAGGAAATGCTCGGCCGGCTCGATCTTCAGCGCATAGGCGAGGATCGGCGTGCGCGCATGCGGCGCGGGACGCAGGCGAATCGTCTGCGGCCCGAGGCTGATAGCGCGATTATATTGGTAGCTGGTTTTATGGGTCAGGCTAACATGGAGCGTCACGAGGCGGCATCTCCCGGAAAGCGGCGCTGACTTCTACTGATCCCACGCCATCGCATCGACGCCAATGCCTCGTGCACAGGAGTGCTTTGCTACGAACAGCGGCCATCACTACGGCGAAAATACGTTCTTGGATCGACTCGTTATTAATTGGTTAAGATAGTCTCCCAACTCAGTACACGCCTCCGAAACCTTCTGTCTCTGCGGGCTAGACCTGTGTTATCGGCTTTATCGAGGACACGATCGTGACTTTCCCGAGATTGCCTCGGGCATTTCATGCCGCGTGGACTCAGTGCAACTGAACGACATGTACGTCAAAAGGACTTCATGATGTCTGAAAACAACGCCAAGTCCACCGAAACCCAGATCCGCACCCTCGAGCTGGACGAGATCGACCATGTGGTCGGCGGGATCCACCATCCGGATGGCTACGCCACCCCGGCGCCGGCGATCCACCACCCCGACGGGTACTAAAGCCGCCCAGGCTCCCGTGGTGCTGTCGGCCGCTCGTTCCGGCGGCCCACGGGGCTTTTGGCAGAACGGCGTGCGTGTTGCCGGCGTTAGCTGGTAATGCAAACTCTGTTCCGCACCGAGGCGCTCGACGCCAGGCGTGATGCCTGGTTGGGCCGCGTGCAGGTCGCGCAGCCGATCCCGATCCGGGTTGCGACCTCCATCGTCGGCGGCTTCCTGGCCGCCACCGTGCTGTTCGCCTGCCTCGGAACCTATACCCGCCGCGCGCATGCCACCGGCGAGATGCTGCCGCCGACCGGCCTCATCACCATCCAGTCCCCCACCGCCGGCATCCTCGACCGGCAGTTCGCGGTCGAAGGCCACCACGTCACCCGCGGGCAGCCGCTGTTCATCCTGGACATGGAGGCGACGTCGGCGAGCGGTCCGACCCAGCTCCACATCCTGGCCGACCTTGCCAGCCAGCGCTCCCTGCTGCTGCAGCAACGCAGCCTGCGCCTGCTTGCGGCGGCCATCGAGAAGCAGTCGCTGGCAGCCGCCCTGCAGAACCTGGCGGCCGAACGCAAGCAGCTCGACCAGCAGATCACGCTGGATGACCAGACGCTGCCGGCGGTGCAGCGCTCGCTGGGGCGCCTGCAGGATGCGGCGCGGCAGCACATCGCCACTGACGCGCAGCTCCAGAGCCAGATCTATACCTATACCGAGCTGCTCTCGACGCACGCGCAGTTCATGCAGTCCTCGATCGAGGTCGAAGGGCGGCTGTCGGACGCCGCGGCTCGGTATCGTCGCTTCGACAGCGACCTGCAACGCGAGCTCGCCGAGCTGGACCGGCAGGTCGCCAGCCTCGACCAGCAGGTCGCCGAGAGCGAGGCGAAGCGCGCTGTCGACATCCTTGCCCCGGACGACGGCATGCTTACCGCCATACGCGCCCATGTCGGCCAGCATGTGGAGGCCGGCAGCACCCTGCTGACCCTGCTGCCGCGCTCGCAGATGCTGGAGGCCGACCTGTTCGTCACCAGTGCCGCCATCGGCTTCATCCGCGAGGGTGCGCCGGTGCTGCTGCGCTATGCCGCCTTCCCGTACCAGCGCTTCGGCCTCTATCGCGGCCACGTGACGCAGATAACCCGTGCGCCAATGTCGATTGAGGGCACCGGCTCGGGCATCGGTCCGGACGCCGGCAAGAACGAGTTCTACCGGGTCGTGGTGGTGCCCGACCGGCCCTACGTGCTGACCTACGGCGAGCACCGGCCGCTCGAGGCGGGCATGCAGGTCGAGGCGGACATCGCGCTCGACCGTCGCCGCCTCTACCAATGGCTGTTCGACCCGCTCGCCTCCCTCGGCCGCAGCGTCGGCGCGGTTACCGGCGGCGCGCCGTTTCCGGCCAAGTCATGACCCTGTCTCGATGACCCCGTCCGGGTTGCGCTTCGGCTTCGGGCGGCGGCTGCCGATTGTGCTGCAGGCGGAAGCGGCCGAGTGCGGCCTCGCCTGCCTGGCGATGGTGCTCGGCTTTCACGGGCGACCGATCGACCTCGCCACCTTCCGCCAGCGCCATGCGGTGTCGCTCAAGGGCACCACGCTGCGCACCCTGATCCAGATCGGCGAGACCGTCGGCCTGACCGCCCGACCGCTGCGCCTGGAGATCGAATCCCTCGCCCAGTTGCAGCGGCCGTGCATCCTGCATTGGGGGATGAACCATTTCGTCGTGCTGGCCGAGGTCGGCGCGCGCGGCATCGTCATCCACGACCCGGCCCGCGGGCGGCGGTCGGTGGCGCTCGACGAGATCTCTCGCGAGTTCACCGGCGTGGCACTCGAGACCATTCCGACCCGCGACTTCACCCGCCGCGACGAGCGCAGCGCGCTGCGGCTGCGCGACCTGTTCCGCCACATCGCCGGGCTGCGGCCGGCCTTGCTGCGCATCGGCCTGCTGTCGCTCGGCGTCGAGGTGGCGGCCCTGCTGCTGCCGGTCGGCTCGCAGGTGATCATCGATGAAGCCATCGTGTCCGCCGACCACGACCTGCTGCTGACGGTCACGATGGGGCTCGGGCTGCTGCTGCTGCTGCAACTGCTGATCAATACCGCGCGAAGCTGGGCGATCATGCTGATCGGGACCACGGTCAGCCTGCAATGGTACAGCAGCCTGTTCGACCATCTCAGCCGGCTGTCGCTGGAGTTCTTCGAGAAGCGCAACGTCGGCGACATCCTGTCGCGCTTCGGCTCGCTCGCCATCATCCAGAAGACGCTGACCACCGGTTTCGTGCAGGCGCTGCTCGACGGCATCATGTCGGTCGGCATGGCGGCGATGCTGTTCCTGTACGGCGGCTGGCTCGGCTGGATCGCGCTGATCGCCACCGGTCTCGACCTCGGCCTGCGACTGCTGATGTTCCGCGCCTACCGGGAGAGCAGCGAGGAGGCGATCATCCATGACGCGCGCCAGCAGACGCACCTGATCGAGACCATACGCGGAGCCGCCAGCGTCCGGCTGCTCGGACTGCGCGAGCGCCGGCGCGCCGCCTGGCTCAACCACCTGGTCGACAGCCTGAACGCCAAGCTGCGGCTGCAGCGGCTGGACATCGTGTTCATGCGCGCCAACGAGCTGATCTTCGGGCTGGACCGCATCGTCATGCTGGCGCTCGGCGCGCGCGCGGTGATGCACGGCCAGATGAGCGTCGGCATGCTGGTCGCCTTCCTGACCTACAAGGACCAGCTCTCGACCCGCGCTGCCAGCCTGATCAACGGCTGGTTCGAGCTGCGCATGCTCGACGTGCAGACCAGCCGGCTGTCCGATATCACCCAGGCGGAGCCGGAGCCGCGCGCGACCGTCGTCGTCGCCAGCGCGCCCGCGCGCGGCGCCGAACGGCGACCGTCCGACGGGCTGCGCGGCGAGGAGCTCGCGCTGCGCTACGGCGCCCAGGATCCGTGGGTGTGGCGCGGCCTCAACCTGCACATCACGGCGGGACAGAGTGTCGCCATCGTCGGGCCGTCGGGCTGCGGCAAGACCACATTGCTGAAGGTGCTGATGGGACTGATCCCGCCGCAGGAGGGCAGCATACGCCTCGATGGCGTGGACATCAGCGCCCTCGGGCTGGACGCCTATCGCAGCCGCATCTCCGGCGTGCTGCAGGATGACGGGCTGTTCGCCGGATCGATCGCGGAGAACATCGCGGGCTTCGACGAGCATCCCGAGCAGGCCTGGATCGAGGATTGCGCTTTCCGCGCGGCCATCATCGACGACATCGTCCGCATGCCGATGCGCTTCGAGACCCTGGTCGGCGACATGGGCAGCTCGCTGTCCGGCGGCCAGAAGCAGCGCATCGTGCTGGCGCGCGCCCTGTACCGGCGGCCGGAGATCCTGTTCCTCGACGAAGCGACCAGCCATCTCGACGACGCCAACGAGGCGCTGGTGGCGGGCGCCCTGCAGGACCTGAACATCACCCGGGTGATCGTGGCGCACCGCCCGGCCACCATCGCGCGCGCCGACATGGTGCTGCAGATGGAACCCAGTGCCCCGGTACCGCTGCGCAGCCTGGCGGTCTGAGGCCCGAACGCAGAACCGCCCGGCGAGGAACCAAGCCGGGCGGTCTGGACCTCTCGCTATGCGGAGCCGGGCGCTGGCCTCAGTTCGGAAAACCCTCGTCGGCCTCGACCGTCTCCGGCTTCGGGCCGCTATCGAGGCCCTTGGCGGCCACGTCGCGGTCGATCAGCTCGATCACCGCCATGTCGGCGGCGTCGCCGTGCCGCATGCCCGCCTTGAGCACGCGGGTATAGCCACCGGCGCGGGTCTTGTACCGATCGGCGATCGTGCTGAACAACTTGGCGACGATGACGTCGTCACGAAGCTGCGCATAGGCCTGCCGGCGCGCATGCAGGCCGCCGCGCTTGCCCAGGGTGATCAGCTTCTCGGCTACCGGCCGCAGTTCCTTCGCCTTCGGCAGCGTGGTGGTGATCTGCTCGTGCTTGATCAGGGCCACCGCCATGTTGCGGAACATGGCAAGCCTGTGGGACGAGGTGACGCCGAGCTTCCGGCCGGCAACTCCGTGACGCATGCTACTTTTTCCTGGTTGTCGGCTGGCGGTTTAAAACGGCTCGTCTAGGCGCTTGGCCAGATCTTCTATGTTCTCAGGGGGCCAGGTCGGCACGTTCATGCCCAGCGCAAGGCCCATCGAGGTCAGCACTTCCTTGATCTCGTTGAGCGACTTGCGTCCGAAGTTCGGCGTGCGCAACATCTCCTGCTCGGTCTTCTGCACGAGGTCGCCGATATAGACGATGTTGTCGTTCTTCAGGCAGTTCGCCGACCGCACCGACAGTTCCAGCTCGTCCACCTTGCGCAGCAGGTTGCGGTTGAACGGCAGGTCGTCCTGCGGCTCCTCGGCCCGCACCGGGCGCGGCTCGTCGAAATTGATGAAGAGCTGCAACTGGTCCTGCAGGATCCGTGCAGCCAGCGCCACCGCATCCTCGGGCGTGACCGCGCCGTTGGTCTCCACCGTCAGCAGCAGCTTGTCGTAGTCGGTGACCTGACCCACGCGGGTCGGCTCAACCTTGTACGAGACGCGCCGCACCGGCGAATAGATCGCATCGATCGGGATCAGCCCGATCGGCGCATCCTCTGGACGGTTCGCCGCCGCCGGCACGTAGCCCTTGCCGAGATTGACGGTGAACTCCATGCCGAGCTTCACGCCGTCATCCAGCGTGCAGATCACCAGGTCGGGGTTCATCACCTCGATATCGTGGCCGACCTGGATCTGGCCGGCGCGAACCTCGCCCGGGCCGGTCGCAGTCAGCGTCATGCGCTTCGGGCCTTCGCCATGCATGCGAAGTGCCAATTGCTTGATGTTCAGCACGATGTCGGTGACGTCCTCGCGCACGCCGGCGATCGAGGAGAATTCGTGCAGCACGCCGTCGATCTGCACCGCGGTCACCGCGGCGCCCTGCAGCGAGGACAGCAGGATGCGGCGGATCGCATTGCCGAGCGTCATGCCGAAGCCGCGCTCCAGTGGCTCGGCAACGACAGTCGCGGTGCGCGAGGGCTCGGCGCCGGGCTCGACTTCCAGCTTTTCCGGCTTGATCAGGGATTGCCAGTTCTTCTGGAGGACCAAGGTGGTGGCCTTTCGTAACGGAAGGTCGCAGCAAGGGGGTTGCTGCGACCGGTACTCCTGTCCGGTGACAGAAGCGGCATCAGGACATGCGCACCACCGGCTTAAACCGGCGGCGAGATCAGACGCGGCGGCGCTTGCGCGGGCGACAGCCGTTATGCGGGATCGGAGTCATGTCGCGGATCGCTGTGATCGAGAAGCCGACCGCCTGCAACGCACGCAACGCACTTTCGCGTCCCGAGCCGGGACCCGACACCTCGATCTCCAGCGTCTCCATGCCATGCTCGCGCGCCTTCTTGCCGGCATCCTCGGCGGCGACCTGCGCCGCGTAGGGGGTGGACTTGCGCGAGCCCTTGAAGCCCTGGCTGCCGGACGACGACCAGGCGATCGCATTGCCCTGCGCGTCGGCAATCGTGATCATCGTGTTGTTGAACGTGGACAGCACATGCGCCACGCCGGAGATGATGTTCTTGCGTTCTTTCTTGCGAACACGCGGTGCGGCGGCTTTCGCCATGGGCGTCTGTCCTGACCTGCTCTACGACGCAGCCACTCCGGATGCGCCGGGTGGGCGTCAACCAGATGGCGACGCCCGGATTATGGTGTCCGAAAAAGCGGCTCAACCCTACTTCGTGACCTTCTTCTTGCCAGCGATCGCGACCGCCTTGCCCTTGCGCGTGCGCGCATTCGTATGGGTGCGCTGGCCGCGCACCGGCAAGCCGCGACGATGCCGCAGCCCGCGATAGCAACCGAGATCCATCAGTCGCTTCACGTTCATCGCGACCTCGCGGCGGAGGTCGCCCTCGACCCGGAAGTCACGGTCGATGAGTTCCCGGATGCGCAGCACCTCGTCGTCGGACAGTTCGTTCACCCTGCGCTCTGCCGGAATGCCGAGCGACGAGACGATCTTGTCCGCCTTCGCCGGGCCGATGCCATAGATGTAACGCAGGCCGATGACGACACGTTTGTTGGTCGGGATGTTCACGCCGGCAATACGCGCCACGCCAGTCACTCCTCGAACGCCCCGCCAAGGCCGGGCATGAATTTCTCGCCCACGCGACCATCAGGTCTGTCAGGCGGCTCGTGTCGTTTCGCGAAAAGGGCCTTTACAGGTCCCGTCCGCGCATGATCGGATCAACCCAGGCAGTCGAGCCAACCTGTCGGGCAGGGACCTCGGTATGCACCGGGCTTGAGGGCGCGCACTATACGTCGCCGAACCGCCGAGTCAATCTCGCTGGATCAATTTGTTGTGACCCCGCGCCGCAATGCGGCATCGATCTCGCGGCTCACCTCGTCAATCTCCGCCATGCCGTCGACATGGAACAGCAGACCCTGAAGTTCGTAGTGCGGCAGGATCGGCGCCGTCTCGCGGCGATAGGCTTCCAGGCGCGCGGTTACCGTCTCGCGCTTGTCGTCGGCGCGGCGGATGAGCTCGTGGCTGCCGCAGACGTCGCACACTCCCTCGACCGCCGGGCGCTTGAAGCTGTCATGGTAGCCGGCGCCGCATTTGGCGCAGGTGAAGCGGCCGGCGATGCGATCGGCGAGCAGCGCCTCGTCCACGTCGAGCGCCAGGGCCGCGTCGATCTTCAGGCCAAGCTCGTGCAGCATCGCATCGAGCGCCGTCGCCTGTCCGACGGTGCGCGGAAACCCATCCAGGATGAAGCCGTTGGCGCAGTCCGCCTGCCGCACCCGGTCGCCGAGCATGGTGATCAGCACCTCGTCCGGCACCAGCGCGCCCGAGGCCATGATCGCCTTGGCGCGCTGCCCGATCTCGCTGCCCGCGGCCACCTCGGCGCGCAGCATGTCGCCGGTCGAGATCTGCACGATCCCATGCAGTTGCTCGAGCCGCTTGGCCTGCGTGCCCTTGCCCGCGCCTGGAGGCCCCAGAAAGATCAGGTTCACCGCATTCTCATCCTGCCACGCGACTTGCGTATCAGCCCCTCGTACTGGTGCGCCAGCAGGTGCGAGGTGATCTGGGCCCGCGTGTCCATCGCAACCGACACGATGATGATCAGGCTGGTTCCGCCGAAATAGAACGGCACATTGTAGCGGCTGATCAGGATCTCAGGAAGCAGGCACACCACCACCAGGTAGAGTGCGCCGATGGTGGTCAGCCGGGTCAGGATGCGGTCGAGATAGGTCGCCGTGTTGGCGCCGGGCCGGATCCCCGGCAGGAAGCCGCCCTGCTTGCGCAGGTTGTCTGCGGTTTCCGCCGGGTTGAACGTCACCGCGGCATAGAAATACGAGAAGAAGATGATCATCGCCGCATAGAGCAGCATGTAGACCGGCTGCCCGTGCGCGATCAGTCGGCCGATGCTGGCGAGCCAGCCATTGCCGCCGCCACTGGCGGCAAAGCCCGAGATGGTGGCCGGGATCAACAGCACCGAGGACGCGAAGATCGGCGGGATGACGCCGGACGTGTTCACCTTCAGCGGCATATGGGTGCTGTCGCCTCCATACATGCGGTTGCCGACCTGGCGCTTCGGATACTGGATCACCACCCGGCGCTGCGCGGACTCCATGAAGGTGATGAAGCAGATGACGCCGACCGCGATCAGCAGGAAGATCGCGACGAATATCGGGGACAGCGCGCCGGTATAGCCGAGCTGCAGCATAGTCGCGAGCGCATGCGGCAGGTTGGCGACGATGCCCGCGAAGATGATCAGGCTGATGCCGTTGCCGACGCCGCGCGCGGTGATCTGCTCGCCGAGCCACATCAGGAACATGGTGCCGCCGACCAGCGTGACCACGCAGGACAGCCGGAAGAACAGCCCCGGATCGATCACCGCCGGCATGCCGTTGCGGCCGTGCATCGCCTCCAGCCCGACCGAGAAGCCGTACGCCTGGAACAGTGCGATGAACAGGGTCAGGTATCGGGTGTACTGGTTGAGCTTCTTGCGTCCCTGCTCGCCCTCCTTCTTGAGGGTCTCGAGCGAGGGGATCGCCGACGACATCAGCTGCACGATGATCGAGGCGCTGATGTACGGCATGATGTTGAGCGCGAACACCGTGGCGCGGCCGAGCGCCCCACCGGTGAACATGTCGAACATGCCCAGGATGCCGCCCTGGTGCTGCGCCAGCAGCTGGCCCATCACGGTGGCGTCGATGCCGGGCACCGGGATGTAGGTCCCGATCCGGTATACGACGAGCGCGCCCAGGGTGAACCAGATCCGCTTCCACAACTCGGTCGCCTTGCCCAGCGCGCCGAAATTCAGATTTGCCGCAAGCTGCTCGGCCCCGGAGGCCATGCGCCCGTTCTCCACTTCTGTCGGACCAACCGCCCGATCCTGAACAAACAGCGTCTCCTCGCGGAGACGCTGCTCTGTTCTAGCCCAGCCTGGTCGGGACGCCTACGCGTCCGCAGCAGCCTCGCCCTTGGGTGTCGCCACCTTGACGCTGCCGCCGGCCTTTTCCACCGCGGCGATCGCCGCTGCAGAAGCGCCCGCGACATCGACGGTCACCGCGCGGGTGATCTCGCCACCCGCCAGCAAGCGCACGCCGGACCACTTGCCGCTGCCGATCAGGCCGGCTGCACGCAGGCTCGCCTCGGTCACCGTCTGGCCGGCCTCGAGCTTGCCGTCGGCGATCGCCTTTTCCAGCGTGCCGAGATTGATCGGCGCATACACCTTGCGGAAGATGTTGCGGAAGCCGCGCTTGGGCAGCCGCCGGTAGATCGGGAGCTGGCCACCCTCGAAGCCGTTCAGCGACACGCCCTCGCGCGCCTTCTGTCCCTTCACGCCCTTGCCCGACGTCTTGCCCTTGCCGGACCCGATGCCGCGCCCGAGGCGCTTCTTGCGATACCGGGAGCCCTCGTTATCGCGCAGTTGATTGAGGTCCATGGTTCAGCCCTCCACCGTCACGAGGTGGGATACCTTGCGGATCATGCCGCGCACCGACGCGGTATTCTCCAGCTCGCGGGTCTTGCCCAGCTTGTTGAGGCCGAGCCCGACCAGCGTCGCCTGCTGACCCGGCTTCTGGCCGTTGCCGGAGCCAACCTGAGTGATGCGGATCCGCTCGCCCTTGGCCTCGATCAGCCCGACCAGGGTCTTCGTCGAAATCGGTGTCTCAGGCATCGGCCGTCTCCAGCGACGGCGAGCCGTCGCGCTTGCCCAGGATGTCCGACACCTTCTTGCCGCGACGCGCCGCCACCGACCGCGGGCTGGCGCAGCGCTCGAGCGCGTCGAACGTCGCCTTGACCATGTTGTGCGGGTTGCGGCTGCCGAGCGACTTGGCCACCACGTCGCCGATGCCCAGGCTCTCGAACACCGCGCGCATCGGGCCGCCGGCGATGATGCCGGTGCCGGCTTCCGCCGACCGCAGCACCACGTTGCCGGCGCCGTAATGGCCGGTGACGTCGTGATGCAGCGTACGGCCTTCCTTCATCGGCACCCGGATCATGGTGCGCTTGGCCCGCTCAGTCGCCTTGCGTATGGCTTCGGGAACCTCGCGCGCCTTGCCGGCGCCGAAGCCAACCCGGCCCTTCTGGTCGCCGACCACGACAAGGGCGGCAAAGGCGAACCGACGGCCGCCCTTCACCACCTTGGCGACGCGGTTGATGGTGACCAGCTTGTCGATCAGGTCGTCGCCGTCACGATCGCGCTCGCGCCCGCCGCGGCCACTCTCCCTGGGTTGATGTGCCATTCGAGAGACCTCCTTCAGAACGCGAGGCCACCCTCGCGGGCCGCCTCCGCCAACGCCTTGACGCGTCCGTGATACAGATACGCGCCGCGGTCGAACACCACGTTGCTGACGCCGGCGGCCATCGCCCGTTCGGCGACCAACTTGCCGACAGCCGAGGCCGCATCGGAGTCCGCACCGGTCTTGAGCTGCTCGCGCAGCGCCTTGTCCAGCGAGGAGGCAGCGGCCAGCGTGCGGCCGGCGACATCGTCGATCACCTGGGCATAGATGTTCTTGCCCGAACGGAACACCGACAGACGCGGGCGCCCGCCGGCCTTGCGGCGAAGCTGGTAGCGCAGGCGGATACGCCGGCGGTCCCGCAGTTCCTGTTGCGTGCTCATTACTTCTTCTTGCCTTCCTTGCGGCGGATGACTTCCGTGCTGTACCGCACGCCCTTGCCCTTGTACGGCTCCGGCGCCCGGAAATTCCGGATGTCCAGGGCGACCTGTCCGACCCGCTGCTTGTCCACGCCCTCGACGGTCACCGACGTCGGACGCGGGGTGGTGATCTTGATGCCGGCCGGGATCGCATAGACGATGTCATGCGAATAGCCGAGATTCATCACCAGGTTGGAGCCCTGCACCGAGGCGCGATAGCCAGTGCCCTGGATCTCCAGCGTCTTGCTGTAGCCCGCCGAGACGCCCTTCACCATGGCGGCGACCAACGCGCGGGTGGTGCCCCACATCATGCGCGACGGCGCCGCCTTGCTGCGCGGCACCACGGTGACGCGATTGTCGGCCACCGTAGTCTCGACATGCTCGGACAAGGGCAGCTTGAGCTCGCCGAGGCGGCCCTTCGTGGTCAGGATGCCGTCCACGATCGCGACCTGCACGCCCTGCGGGATCTCGACGGGGTATTTGCCTACACGTGACATGATGCCCCCCTCAGAACACGCGGCACAGGACCTCGCCGCCAACATTGGCGGCGCGAGCCTCTGCATCGCTCAGGACGCCACGCGGCGTCGACAGAATGGAAACGCCCAGGCCGGCATAGACCCGCGGCAGTTCCTTGATTTTTGAATAAACCCGGCGGCCCGGCTTGGAGACCCGGTGGATCTCCTTGATGACCGGTTCGCCGTCCGTGTACTTCAACTCAATGCGCAGCTGGGCGATGCCTGGCCGCAGCTCCTCGGCCTTGAAGCCGCGGATATAGCCCTCGCGGCGCAGCGCCTCGAGCACGTTCGCACGCAGCTTGGACGCGGGTGCGATGCAGGCAGCATGGCGCGCGCGCTGCGCGTTGCGGATCCGGGTGAGCATGTCACCCAGGGGATCGGACATCGACATCGGTCTTCTCCCTTACCAGCTCGACTTGACCATGCCGGGGATCTGGCCGCTGCTGGCGAGATCCCGCAGCGCTATGCGGCACAGCTCGAACTTGCGGTAGTTCGCGCGCGAACGTCCGGTCAGCCTGCAGCGCAGCTTGACGCGCACGCGCGCGCCGTTGCGCGGCAGCTCCGCCAGCTTCATCGACGCCTCGAAGCGGTCCTCGACCGGCAGCGTGCGGTCCATGATGATGTTCTTCAGTGCCAGGCGCTTGGGCTTGTCGCGCACCGACATTGCAGTCCGCTTCAGGTTGCGGTTGATGGCGGATGTCTTGGCCATGCCTTGTTCTATCCTCCGGAACCTGCCGGGCCCGTCCCGGTGGTCTTCCTAAACAGTTTGATGGTCGAGCTAGCGAAGCAGCCGAAAATCCTATGATGGCAGGAACGGCAGGTCGAAGCCCTTCAGCAGTGCCTTCGCCTCGGCGTCGGTCTTGGCCGTGGTCACGAAGATGATGTCCATGCCGCGCACCTGGTCGACCTTGTCGTAGTTGATCTCCGGGAACACGATCTGCTCCTTCATGCCCATGGCGAAGTTGCCACGGCCATCGAAGCCCTTGTTCGGCGGCAGGCCGCGGAAGTCGCGCACGCGCGGCATCGCGATCGTCACCAACCGATCGAGGAACTCGTACATCCGGTTGCGGCGCAGGGTCACCTTGCAGCCGATCGGCAGGCCTTCGCGTATCTTGAAGCCGGCGATCGCCTTCTTGGCCACCGTCTTCACCGGCTTCTGGCCGGCGATCAGCATCATCTCGGACACTGCGGCATCAAGCTTCTTCTGGTCGCCGGCAGCCTCGCCGACACCCATGTTGATGACGATCTTCTCGAGATGCGGAACCTGCATGATGTTCTTGTAGCCGAACTGCTCACGCAGGGCCGCGCGCAGTTCGCTCTCGAAGCGCTGCTGCATGCGCGGCTTGGTGCGGGTGGTCGTCGCCTCTGACATGTCCCGCCTCCTCAGGCTTCGATGATCTGGCCGGTCGCCTTGGCGACACGGACCTTGCGGCCATCGTCCAGCACCCGGTAGCCGACCTTTGTCGGCTTGCCGCTCTTGGGATCGACCAGCTTCAGGTTCGACAGGTCCACCGACGCCTCGCGCTCGACGATCCCGCCCTGGTCACCGGCGCCGCGCGGCTTGGTGTGGCGCTTGGCGATCGCAACCCCACGCACGACAGCACGCTTCTCGGTGGTCAGCACGCTGAGCACCTCGCCCTGCTTGCCGCGATCCGAGCCGGTGATGACGACCACCTGGTCGCCCTTGCGAATACGGGCCGCCATCAGATCACCTCCGGCGCCAGCGAGATAATCTTCATGAACTTGCGTGCTCGCAGTTCGCGCACGACGGGTCCGAAGATGCGGGTGCCGATCGGCTCGGACTGCTTGTTGATCAGCACCGCCGCATTGCGGTCGAAGCGGATCGCGCTGCCGTCGGCGCGGCGCACCGGGAACGAGGTGCGCACGACCACCGCCTGGTGCACGTCGCCCTTCTTCACCTTGCCGCGCGGGATCGCTTCCTTGATGGAGACGACGATGACGTCGCCGACCGAAGCCGACCGCCGCTTGGAGCCGCCCAGCACCTTGATGCACTGCACCCGACGTGCGCCGGAATTATCGGCGACGTCCAGGTTCGTCTCGACGATGATCATGCCGGCCCCAGATGTTGCGCGGTTTCAACGACGGCCACCGCGTCAGGCGGCGCCTCGCCCAGCGTCTCGCCGTTGCGCATCACCACCGTCCAGGTCTTGCGCTTGGAGATCGGCGGGCACTCGACGATGCGGACCGTGTCGCCGGTCTTGCAAAGGTTCTCTTCGTCATGCGCCGCATACTTCTTCGAGCGGCGGATGAACTTCTTGTACAGCGGGTGCATGATGCGACGATCGACCAGGACCGTAATGGTCTTGTCCATCTTGTCACTTGTCACACGGCCCGTCAGGACGCGCCTCGGCATCGCCCTACTCCTCTCAGGAATGCGCCGCGGAGGCAGTGGCACCCGCGACTTTCTTGGTGTGTTGAATCGTCTTGATGCGCGCAATCTCGCGACGCACCTCACGCACCCGGCCGGCACCCTCGTTCTGGCCGGTCGCGCGCTGGAATCGCAGGTTGAACTGCTCGCGCTTCAGGTCCAGCAACTGCGTCTGCAGCTCGTCCGGTGTCTTCGCCCGCAGGTCCGCGGGCTTGCTCGCCTTTGCCATCTCAGGCCTCCCCAAGCCGGGTCACGACCTTGGTCTTGATCGGCAGCTTGGCCGCGCCAAGAGCCAAAGCCTGCTTGGCGATCTCCGGCGACACGCCGTCGATCTCGAACACGATGCGACCCGGCTTGACCCGCGCCACCCAGAATTCCGGTGAGCCCTTGCCGGAGCCCATGCGGACCTCGGCCGGCTTGGTCGAGACCGGAACATCCGGGAAGATGCGGATCCAGACGCGGCCGGCGCGCTTCATCGCTCGCGTAATGGCACGCCGCGACGCCTCGATCTGGCGGGCGGTGATCCGCTCGGGCTCGAGCGCCTTCAGGCCGAACGCGCCGAAATTCAGCGCCGTGCCGCCCTTGGCCAGCCCGTGGATGCGGCCCTTGTGGGCCTTGCGGTACTTGGTCCGCTTCGGAGAAAGCATGTTCTGTATTCCTCGGCGGGACTGTTAGCGCTGCGGCGCCTGCTCGGCGGCGCGCCGATCCTGGGCCAGCGGGTCATGCGCCAGGATCTCGCCCTTGAAGATCCACACCTTCACGCCGCATGTCCCATACGTCGTCTTGGCGGTGGCGACCCCGTAGTCGATGTCGGCGCGCAGCGTGTGCAGCGGCACCCTGCCCTCGCGATACCATTCGACCCGGGCGATCTCGGCGCCGCCGAGACGGCCGCCGCAATTGATCCGGATGCCCTGCGCGCCGAGACGCATTGCCGACTGCACCGCGCGCTTCATCGCGCGCCGGAACGCCACCCGGCGCTCGAGCTGCTGGGCGATGTTTTCGGCGACGAGCTGCGCCTCGATCTCCGGCTTGCGTATCTCGACGATGTTCAGCGACACGTCCGACTTCGCCATCTTCGCAAGGTCGCGGCGCAGCACGTCGATGTCCTGGCCCTTCTTGCCGATCACCACGCCCGGGCGCGCCGCGTAGATCGTGACCCGAGGCTTCTTGGCCGGGCGCTCGATCACCACGCGCGAGATGCCGGCGCCCGCCAGGCGACGCTTCAGGTGCGTGCGCAGCTTCAGGTCCTCATGCAGCAGCTTCGAATAGTCGGCGCCGGCGTACCAGCGGCTGTCCCAGGTGCGGTTGATGCCGAGCCGCAGACCGATTGGATTGACCTTGTGACCCATGGTTCAGGCCGCCTTCTGTTCTGCTGCGTCGGGAGCCGGCTTGCGGGTGCGCGGCACATCCGGCTCCGACGCACGCTCCGCCACCACGATCTTCAGATGGCTGAAGAACTTCTCGATGCGCGCCGAACGGCCTCGACCCCGCGCATGGAAGCGACGCATGACGATCGACTTGCCGACCTCCGCCGTGGTGACGACCAACTGGTCGACATCGAGCTGATGGTTGTTCTCGGCGTTGGCGATCGCGCTCTGCAGCGTCTTCTTCACTTGCAACGCGATGCGGCGCTTGCTGAAGGTCAGCGTCGCCACCGCCTGCGAGGCTGGCTTGTTGCGGATCAGGCCGGCGACCAGGTTCAGCTTGCGCGGGCTGATGCGTATGTTGCGCGTCACGGCCTGGGCTTCGGTATCGCCCAGGGTGCGCGGATGCTTCGGCTTGCTCATCTTAGCCCCGCTTCGCCTTCTTGTCGGAGGAGTGCCCCGTGAAGGTCCGGGTCGGCGAGAACTCACCGAACTTGTGGCCCACCATGTTCTCGTTGACCTGCACCGGCAGGAACTTGTGGCCGTTATAGACACCGAAGGTCAGGCCGACGAAGTTGGGCAGGATCGTCGAACGGCGCGACCAGATCTTGATCACCTCGTTGCGGCCCGATGCGCGCGATGTCTCGGCCTTGTTCAGCAGATACCCGTCCACGAACGGGCCCTTCCAGACGGAACGTGCCATCTCTGTTGCCCCTTACTTGCCGGTCTTGCGGCGACGGATGATCAGGCTGTCGGTGCGCTTGTTGACGCGCGTCTTGTAACCCTTGGTCGGCTTGCCCCACGGCGTCACCGGATGACGGCCACCCGAGGTGCGGCCCTCGCCACCACCATGCGGATGGTCGACCGGGTTCATCACCACGCCGCGCTGATGCGGCCGGCGGCCGAGCCAGCGGTTGCGGCCGGCCTTGCCGATCGACTGGTTCATGTTGTCCGGGTTGGACACCGCGCCGACCGTCGCCATGCACTCGGAGCGCACCAGACGCAACTCACCCGACTGCAGCTTGACCTGCGCGTAGCCGGAATCCTTGCCGACGAGCTGCGCATAGGTGCCGGCCGAACGCGCCATCTTGCCGCCCGCGCCCGCCTTGAGCTCGACATTATGCACGATGGTGCCGACCGGGATCGCCGATAGCGGCATCGCATTGCCCGGCTTGATGTCGACGCGCGCGCCGGCCACCACCGGATCGCCGGCCTTCAGGCGCTGCGGCGCGATGATGTAGGCCAGCTCGCCATCGGCGTACTTGACCAGCGCGATGAACGCGGTGCGGTTCGGGTCGTACTCCAGCCGCTCCACCACGCCCGCCACATCGAACTTGCGACGCTTGAAATCGACGTGCCGGTAAGTCTGCTTGTGCCCGCCGCCGCGGACCGCGAGGTGGTGCGGCCATGGTTGTTCCGCCCGCCGGACTTGTTCTTGCCCTCGGTGAGCAGCTTGACCGGCTTGCCCTTCCACAGCTCGCTGCGATCGATGAGGACCGTCCCGCGCAGGCTGGGAGTGATCGGGTTGAAATGCCTGAGTGCCATCTGATGCTACCTCGCGTTCAGGCCAGCTTCGCGGACAGATCGATCGACTGTCCCTCGGCAAGCTGCACGAATGCCTTCTTCACGTCGGACCTGACGCCCGGACGACCACGGAACCGCTTGGTCTTGCCCTTCTGAATCAGCGTGTTAACGCCGAGCACTTTGACGCCGAACAAACCCTCGACCGCCGCCTTGATCTCCGGCTTGCTTGCCGACAGCGCCACGCTGAACACGACCTGATTCTTCTCGGACAGCGCCGTCGCCTTTTCGGTAATCACCGGGGCGCGAACGATGTCGAACATCGCTTCGCGCGACAGACGCTCCGCCCTGCGGCGTATGGCCAGGATGTTGGTCATGCCGCGTGCTCCTCGTGCACGTCGCTGCCCGCCTTGTGCTCGCCGGCCAGGCGCGCCTTCAGGGCGTCCACACCGGCGCGCGTGATGACCAGCACGTCGTGGTTAAGGATGTCATAGACATTGGCGCCGACACCCGGCAGCACGTCGATGCGCGGCAGGTTGCGCGCGGCGCGCAGGAAGGTCTCGTTCACCACGCTGTCCAAGATCAGCGCCGAATGCCAGCCGAGCACCTTGAGCTTCTTCGCAAGCTCGGCAGTCTTGCCGCCGGCGCCGGTCTCGTCGAGCACCACCAGTCGGCCTTCATGCGCCTTCTGCGACAGCGCCGAGATCAGGCCGAGGCGGCGCACCTTCTTCGGGAGCGAATAGCCGTGGTCACGCACGACCGGTCCGTGCACGGCGCCGCCGGTGCGGAACTGCGGTGCGCGCAGGCTGCCCTGGCGCGCGTTGCCGGTGCCCTTCTGCTTGTACGGCTTGCGCGTGGTGCCGGACACCTCGCCCATGCCCTTGACCTTGTGGTTGCCGCTGCGGCGGCGCGCCAACTGCCAGTGCACCACACGCGCCATGATGTCGGTGCGCGGCGTGGTGGCGAAGATCTCGTCGGGCAGGCCGATCGTGCCGGCGCTGCCGTTGTCGAGGGTCTTGATATCGAAATCCATGGCCCTCTTCCTCAATTGGCCGCAGCCGGGGCTTCGGCCCCATGCAGGCCGGCCGGATACGGCGCATCCGCATGCCGGGCCTTCTTGATCGCATCGCGCACGAGAACGAAATCGTTCTTTGCACCCGGGATCGCGCCGCGGATCATCAGCAGGTTGCGCTCGACATCGACCAGGGCGACCTCGAGATTGAGAGTGGTGATCCGCTCATGCCCGAGATGGCCCGCCATCTTCTTGTTCTTGAAGGTCTTGCCGGGATCCTGCCGGTTACCGGTCGAACCCAGTGACCGATGGCTTACCGACACGCCGTGGCTCGCCTCGAGACCCGAGAAGTTCCAGCGCTTCATGCCGCCGGCGAAGCCCTTGCCCTTGCTGGTGCCGGTCACGTCGACCTTCTGGCCGACCACGAAGTGCGCCGCCGACAGGCTCGCACCCGGCTCCAGCACCGCGTCGGCCGCAACGCGGAACTCGACCAGCTTCTTCTTCGGCTCGACCTTGGTGCGGGCGAAGTGGCCGCGGTTCGGCTTGGTGACGTTCTTCACGCGGGCATTGCCGCTGCCGAGCTGCACGGCGGTGTAGCCGTCGCGCTCCTCGGTGCGGGTATCCACCACCTGGAGGTTGTCCAGGTGCAGGACGGTGACCGGCACGTGGGTGCCGTCCTCCTTGAACAGCCGGGACATGCCCAGCTTCTTCGCGATCAATCCGGTGCGCATCGTCTGGACCTTACAGCTTGATCTCGACGTCCACGCCGGAGGCGAGGTCGAGCTTCATGAGGGCGTCCACGGTCTGCGGGGTCGGCTCGACGATGTCGAGCAGCCGGCGATGGGTCCGGATCTCGAACTGCTCGCGGCTTTTCTTGTCCACGTGGGGGGAGCGATTCACGGTGAACCGCTCGATATGCGTCGGCAGCGGGATCGGACCCCGAACCCGCGCACCCGTACGCTTCGCCGTGTTCACGATCTCCTTCGTGCTGTTGTCCAGCACGCGGTGATCGTACGCCTTCAGGCGAATGCGGATGTTCTGGTTGTCCATCTTACGGTCAGTCCAACTTCATCAATACGGGGCGGGGTCCGGCTTCGACAGCTTAGGCCTGGATGGAGGCCACCACGCCGGCGCCGACAGTGCGACCACCCTCGCGGATCGCGAACCGAAGGCCCTCATCCATGGCGATAGGCGCGATCAGCTCGACATCCATCGACACGTTGTCGCCCGGCATCACCATCTCGGTGCCTTCCGGCAGCTGCACCACACCCGTGACATCGGTGGTGCGAAAGTAGAACTGCGGACGGTAGTTGGTGAAGAACGGCGTGTGACGGCCACCCTCCTCCTTGGTGAGGATGTAGGCCTCGGCCTTGAACTTGGTGTGCGGGGTGATCGAGCCCGGCTTCGCCAGCACCTGGCCGCGCTCGACATCCTCGCGCTTGGTGCCGCGCAGCAGCGCCCCGATGTTGTCGCCAGCCTGGCCGCGATCCAGCAGCTTGCGGAACATCTCGACGCCGGTGACGATGGTCTTCACCGTGTTCTTCAGCCCGACGATCTCGATCTCGTCGCCGACATTGACGATGCCGCGCTCGACGCGGCCGGTGACCACGGTGCCGCGGCCGGAGATCGAGAACACGTCCTCGATCGGCATCAGGAACGGACGGTCGATCGGACGCTCGGGCTGCGGGATGTAGGTATCAACCGCGTTCATCAGCTCCATCACGGCATCCTCGCCGAGCACCGGGTCGCCATTCTCCAGAGTGACCAGCGCGGAACCCTTGATCACCGGGATATCGTCGCCGGGGAACTGGTAGGAGGAGAGCAGCTCGCGCACCTCCATCTCCACCAGCTCCAGCAGCTCGGGGTCGTCGACCATGTCGACCTTGTTCAGGAACACCACCAGCGCCGGCACGCCGACCTGGCGGGCGAGCAGGATGTGCTCGCGGGTCTGCGGCATCGGGCCGTCGGCGGCGGACACCACCAGGATCGCGCCATCCATCTGCGCGGCGCCGGTGATCATGTTCTTCACGTAGTCGGCGTGGCCGGGGCAGTCGACGTGGGCGTAATGGCGTGCCTTGGTCTCGTACTCGACATGCGCGGTCGAGATCGTGATGCCGCGGGCGCGCTCTTCCGGAGCCTTGTCGATCTGGTCATACGCCGTGTAGACGGCGCCACCGACCTTCGCCAGGGTCTTGGTGATCGCCGCCGTCAGCGACGTCTTGCCATGGTCGACGTGGCCGATCGTGCCGATGTTGCAGTGCGGCTTGTTCCGCTCGAATTTCGCCTTAGCCATTGTCGTCTCTCCGTTACCGCAGCCTGTGACCGGGCGCAGGGTTGAATTGTGTCAGTGAGCCGCCAGCGCCGCGAAGTGCCACTGGCCTCGTCGCCAAGCTAGCCGCCGCTACCAGCGGTAATGGCTGAATGCCTTGTTCGCCTCTGCCATCCGATGCGTGTCTTCGCGCTTCTTCACAGCGGTGCCCCGGTTGTTCACCGCGTCGAGCAACTCATTGGAGAGACGCTCCTGCATGGTGTGCTCGCCGCGCTTGCGCGAACTGTCGATCAGCCAGCGGATCGCCAGCGCCTGGCGACGCTCGGTGCGCACCTCGACGGGCACCTGGTAGGTGGCGCCACCGACCCGACGCGAACGCACCTCGACCGCAGGCTTCACGTTCTCCAGCGCCTCGTGGAACATCCGAACCGGATCGGCCGCGGCGCCGCCGCGACGACGCATCGACTCGAACGCACCATAGACGATGCCCTCGGCGGTGGACTTCTTGCCGTCATACATCAGCGCATTCATGAAGCGCGTGACGACGACGTCGCCGAACTTGGGGTCCGGCAGGATCTCGCGCTTGACGGCGCGGCGGCGGCGACTCATCCCTCGATATCCCCTTACTTCGGGCGCTTGGCGCCGTAGAGCGAGCGACGCTGGCGACGCTTCGCAATGCCCTGCGTGTCGAGCACGCCGCGCAGGATGTGGTAGCGCACGCCCGGAAGATCCTTCACGCGGCCGCCACGGATCAGGACCACGCTGTGCTCCTGCAGATTGTGGCCCTCGCCGGGAATGTAGCTCACCACCTCGTAGCCGTTCGTCAGGCGCACCTTGGCGACCTTGCGAAGCGCCGAATTCGGCTTCTTCGGGGTCGTGGTGTAGACGCGCGTGCAGACGCCGCGCTTCTGTGGGCAGCCCTGCAAGGCCGGCACCTTGTTGCGCTTGGCTGCGGGCTCGCGCCCCTTGGCGATCAGCTGGTTGATGGTGGGCATACGCCTCTGTCCCGATCCTCTTTGTGCCGTCCCCGGCCTGTGCAGGCAGCCATCGACCGCAACACAAAAACCGCATCGGACGGGCTAGCCCTCCGCGCGGCGTCCTGATCACGTTCGGCCTGAGCACTCTGGTAGCCAGAGGAGCGGCGCCGCACGCTAATCGGTGCTGCATTCGACGGCTTTCAACGACCTTGATTGAAGGTCAGCCGAGGGCGCGGAACCTACGAAGCGGTTGGTGCTGAGTCAAGCCGCCTTGGCCGCGCGGGCGAGGCCCAGCCGCGCTTTAGTTGCAACACGAACCGGCCAAGCCGGGACAAGGCGCCGGTCTCCGGGAAAATCGGGGTCTCGGATAAGAAATGGGCCGCTTCGGGGATCCCCAGAGCGGCCCAATATCCCACAGCAAGGTGGGTCGGAGAGGGTCTGCGGCTTATTCTGCCGCGCGACCCGTCACCGCCGGTGTGGTCTGGCCCAGCTTGTGCTGGGCGTCACGACCGGCGGCTACGGCGCGGAGCTTGTTCATCACGCTGCCGGTGCCGGCAGGAATGAGACGGCCCACGATGACGTTCTCCTTGAGGCCGTTCAGCGTATCGACCTTGCCGGCAGTGGCCGCCTCCGTCAACACCCTCGTCGTCTCCTGGAAGGAGGCGGCCGAGATGAACGAATGCGTCTGCAGGCTGGCCTTGGTGATGCCCTGCAGCACCGGCATCGCGTTGGCCGGCCGCTCGTTGGCCTGTAGCCGCTTGGCGTTCTCGCCCTCGTATTCGATCCGGTCCACCGTCTCACCGATCAGGTAGGTCGTATCGCCGGGCTCGAGAATCTCCACCTTCTGCAGCATCTGCCGGACGATGACCTCGATATGCTTGTCGTTGATCTTCACGCCCTGCAGTCGGTAGACGTCCTGGATCTCGTTCACGAGGTAGTCCGACAGCGCTTCCACGCCGAGGACCTTCAGGATGTCATGCGGCACGCGGGGCCCGTCGACCAGCGGATCGCCGCGGCGCACGAAGTCGCCTTCCTGCACCGAGACGTGCTTGCCCTTCGGGATCAGGTAGTCGGTCTCCTCGCTGGTCTCGTCGTTTTTGACAATCACCCGGCGCTTCGCCTTGTAGTCCTTGCCGAACTCGATGCGGCCATCGGTCTCGGCGATGATCGCATGGTCCTTCGGCCGCCTCGCCTCGAACAGCTCGGCCACCCTCGGCAGACCGCCGGTGATGTCGCGCGTCTTGCTGCCCTCGCGCGGGATGCGGGCCAGCACGTCCCCGGCATGCACCGTGGCGCCGTTCTCGACCGAAAGGATCGAGTCCGAGGTCAGGAAGTAGCGCGCCTCGCCGCCGTTGGACATCTTGAGCACGTCGCCCTTGGCGTCCTTGAGCTGCAGCCGCGGCCGCAGGTCGATGCCCTTGGCCGCCTGCTTGTAGTCCACCACCACCTTGGAGGTCAGGCCGGTGACCTCGTCCATGCGCTCGACCAGCGTGATGCTGTCGATCAGGTCGAGATATTCCACCCGGCCGGCCTGCTCGGTGATGATCGGCAGGGTGTACGGGTCCCACTCGGCCAGCTTTTGCTGCCGCGCGACCGTCGCTCCTTCGTCCACCAGCAGCCTCGCACCATACGGCACCCGGAAGCGGGCGCGCTCGGTGCCCTTTTCGTCGGTCAGCACGATCTCGCAGTTGCGCGACATCACCACCGGCACGTTCATGCTGTTCTGCACGACGTTGCGGTTCTTGATGTTGACCACGCCGTCATGCGACGCCTCGACCATCGACTGCTCGGCGCCTCGCTGCGCCGCACCGCCGATATGGAAGGTGCGCATGGTGAGCTGCGTGCCCGGCTCTCCGATCGACTGCGCCGCGATGACGCCGACCGCCTCGCCGATATTGACCGGGGTGCCGCGGGCAAGATCGCGGCCATAGCAGCAGCCGCAGACACCGACCCGGCTGTCGCAGGTCAGCACCGACCGGATCAGCATGCTCTCGACGCCAGCCGTCTCGACCTTTTCCGCCTCCGCCTCGCCGATCAGCGTGTTGCGCGGCAGCACCACAGCCCCGGTCGCCGGCTCGATCACGTCCACCGCGGTGGATCGACCCAGGATGCGTTCGGCGAGGCTGGAGACCACCTCGCCGCCATCCATCACCGCACGCACGGTCAGACCGCGCTCGGTGCCGCAATCGTTCTCCACGATGATGCAGTCCTGCGCCACGTCGACCAGGCGGCGGGTCAGGTAGCCGGAGTTCGCGGTCTTCAGCGCGGTGTCCGCGAGGCCCTTGCGGGCGCCGTGGGTGGAGGTGAAGTAGTCGAGGACCGACAGGCCTTCCTTGAAGTTGGCGATGATCGGCTGCTCGATGATCTCGCCCGACGGCTTGGCCATCAGGCCGCGCATGCCGGCAAGCTGCTTCATCTGCGCCGGCGACCCGCGCGCACCGGAATGGCTCATCATCCAGACCGAGTTGGTCTGCTTGCCGGGCTCCTGCTTGGAGATCTCCTTCATCATCGCGGCCTGCACCTCATCGGTGCAGCGCGACCAGGCATCGACCACCTTGTTGTAGCGCTCGCCTGCGGTGATCAGCCCGTCCTGGTACTGCTGCTCGAACTCCTTGACCTCGGCCTGGGTCTTCTCGACCAGCGGCTTCTTTTCCGCCGGGATGATCATGTCATCCTTGCCGAACGAGATGCCGGCCTTCGCCGCCTGGCCGAAGCCGAGCCCCATCAGCCGGTCGGCGAAGATCACGCACTCCTTCTGCCCGCAATGGCGGTAGACGGCATCGATCACGTCGGACACGTTCTTCTTGGTGAGCTGCTTGTTGAGCAGCTCGAACGGCACCATCGGGTGCTTGGGCAGGATCTGGGCGATCAGCATGCGGCCCGGCGTGGTGACCACTGTGCGACGGACCGGCTTGCCCTCGGCGTCCACCGTGTCGTAGCGCGCCCGGATCTTGTCGTGCAGCTTGATGGCCTTGGCGGTCAGGGCGAACTCGATCTCGCCGATCGAGCCGAACGCCGACGCCCCGGTCACCGTGACGTGGCCGTCCTTGTCGTACTCGTTCTGGTCCGGCGTGGTGCGGAAGTCTGCAGTCTCGAGCGACAGGTAGTACAGCCCGAGCACGATGTCCTGGCTCGGCACGATGATCGGCTTGCCATTCGCCGGGCTAAGGATGTTGTTGGTCGACATCATCAGCACGCGCGCCTCGAGCTGCGCCTCCAGGCTAAGCGGCACGTGCACCGCCATCTGGTCGCCGTCGAAGTCCGCGTTGAACGCCGTGCAGACCAGCGGATGGAGCTGGATCGCCTTGCCCTCGATCAGCACCGGCTCGAACGCCTGGATGCCAAGACGGTGCAGGGTCGGCGCGCGGTTCAGCATCACCGGATGCTCGCGGATCACCTCCTCGAGGATGTCCCAGACCTCCGGGCGCTCCTTTTCCACCATGCGCTTCGCCGCCTTGATGGTCGTGGCGTGGCCATACTTCTCCAGCTTGGAGTAGATGAATGGCTTGAACAGCTCGAGCGCCATCTTCTTCGGCAGGCCGCACTGGTGCAGCTTGAGCTCCGGGCCAACCACGATCACCGAGCGACCGGAATAATCGACACGCTTGCCGAGCAGGTTCTGCCGGAAGCGGCCCTGCTTGCCCTTGAGCATGTCGGACAGCGACTTCAGCGGACGCTTGTTGGCCCCCGTGATGGCGCGGCCGCGACGGCCGTTATCGAACAGCGCGTCCACGCTCTCCTGCAGCATGCGCTTCTCGTTGCGCACGATGATGTCCGGCGCGCGCAGCTCGATCAGCCGCTTCAGGCGGTTGTTCCGGTTGATGACGCGGCGATACAGGTCGTTCAGGTCCGAGGTCGCGAACCGGCCGCCATCCAGCGGCACCAGCGGGCGCAGCTCGGGCGGGATCACCGGCACCACGTCCAGGATCATCCAGTCCGGATGCGAGCCGCTCTCGGCGAACGCCTCGACCAGCTTCAGGCGCTTGACCAGCTTCTTGCGCTTGGCCTCGGAGGTGGTGTCCTTGAGGTCGGCGCGCAGCTTCACCTTCTCGGCGTCGCAGTCGATCTCCTTGAGGATCGACTTCACCGCTTCCGCGCCGATGCCGTAGCGGAAATCGTCGCCGAACTCGTCCTGCTTGTTGAGGAGCTGGTCCTCGGTCAACAGCTGGTGCAGCTTGAGGTCGGTCGAGCCCGGCTCGAGAACCACGTAGTTCTCGAAATACAGGATCTTCTCCAGCTCCTTGAGCGTGAGGTCGACCATCAACCCGATGCGGCTCGGCAGCGACTTCAGGAACCAGATGTGCGCCACCGGCGAGGCCAGCTCGATATGGCCCATGCGCTCGCGGCGCACCTTGGCCAGCGTCACCTCGACGCCGCACTTCTCGCAGATGATGCCGCGGAACTTCATCCGCTTGTACTTGCCGCACAGGCACTCGTAGTCCTTGATCGGCCCGAAGATGCGCGCGCAGAACAGCCCGTCCCGCTCCGGTTTGAAGGTGCGGTAGTTGATGGTCTCGGGCTTCTTGATCTCGCCATAGGACCAGGAGCGGATCTGCTCCGACGAGGCGAGCTGGATCTTGATCTGGTCGAACGTCTGCGCCTGGCCGGTCTGGCCAAGGATCTTCATCAGTTCATTCATGCGTCGTGACCCCTGAGCGGGTGAAAATCGAAACCGGGTGGCAGACGGCCGAGGCGGCGAACCTAGAGCCGGTTGAGAATGCGCTACGGCGAGTCAGAGGCGCCTCTTCGGCGCCCGCCGGCGTGGCTTTCCGAGCACCGGAGCGGAGCGGCCGTCTGGCCGTGAGCACCGGAGCGCAGGAAAGGCGCGTCGGATGACCGCCGTAGTAGCATTATCAACCGGCTCTCAGTCGCCGCCCTGCTCCAGTTCTACGTTGAGGCCGAGAGACTTCAGTTCCTTGACGAGCACGTTGAAGCTCTCCGGGATGCCGGCCTCGAAATCGTCCTGCTCGCGCACGATCGCCTCGTAGACCTTGGTTCGGCCGGACACGTCGTCCGACTTCACCGTCAGCATCTCCTGCAGCGTGTAGGCGGCGCCGTATGCCTCGAGCGCCCACACCTCCATCTCGCCGAAGCGCTGGCCACCGAACTGCGCCTTGCCGCCCAGCGGCTGCTGGGTGACCAGGCTGTAAGGCCCGATCGACCGCGCATGGATCTTGTCGTCCACCAGGTGATGCAGCTTCAGCATGTAGATGTAGCCCACCGTCACCTTGCGCTCGAACGGCTCGCCGCTTCGGCCGTCCGTCAACTGCACCTGACCTGAAGTGTCCAGCCCGGCCCGGGTCAGCATGTCCTCGATGTCCGACATGCGGGCGCCGTCGAATACCGGGGTCGCGATCGGCACGCCGCGGCGGAGGTTGTGCGCCAGTTCCACCAGCTGCTCGTTCGGCAGCGTCGCGATGTCCTCGGCATAGACCTCGTCGCCATAGACCTCGCGCAGCGTGTCCAGCAGCTCCTGCTTGGCATTGCCGGTGCGCTGGTACTCGTCGACCAGCTCGCCGATGCCGCGGCCGATGTTGGCGCAGGCCCATCCCAGATGCGTCTCCAGGATCTGACCGACATTCATCCGCGATGGCACGCCGAGCGGGTTCAGCACGATGTCGACCGAGCTGCCATCCTCGAGGAACGGCATGTCCTCCACCGGCACCACGCGCGACACCACACCCTTGTTGCCATGCCGTCCGGCCATCTTGTCGCCCGGCTGCAGCTTGCGCTTCACCGCCACGAACACCTTGACCATCTTCATGACGCCGGGCGGCAGTTCGTCGCCGCGCTGCAGCTTCTCGACCTTGCTCTCGAAACGCGCCTGGATGCGGCCGACGGCGGCATCGAACTCGCGCTTCAGCACCTCGATCTCGGCCACCGCCGCATCCGCGGACAGCACGATGTTGCGCCACGCACCGCGAGGGTGCTCGGCCAGCAGTTCCTCGGTGATCTCGGTGCCGGACTTGATGCCCTTGAAGCCCGCCCCCGCCTTCTGCCCGAGCAGGCGCTCGCGCAGGCGGTTGTAGAAGCTGCGCTCCTGGATCGCGCGCTCGTCGTCGCGGTCCTTGGCCAGGCGCTCGATCTCGGCGCGCTCGATCGCCATCGCGCGCTCGTCCTTGTCCACGCCACGACGCGAGAACACCCGCACATCGACGATGGTCCCGGTGGTGCCGGGCGGCAGCTTGAGCGAGGTGTCGCGCACGTCCGACGCCTTTTCGCCGAAGATCGCGCGGAGCAGCTTCTCCTCCGGCGTCATCGGGCTTTCACCCTTCGGCGTGACCTTGCCGACCAGAATGTCGCCCGGATTCACCTCGGCGCCGACATAGACGATGCCGGCCTCGTCGAGGTTGCGCAGCGCCTCCTCGCCGACGTTGGGGATGTCGCGGGTGATCTCCTCCTGGCCGAGCTTGGTGTCGCGCGCCATGACCTCGAACTCCTCGATATGGATCGAGGTGAAGACGTCGTCGCGCGCGATACGCTCGGAGATGAGGATGCTGTCCTCGAAATTGTAGCCGTTCCACGGCATGAACGCGACCAGCACGTTGCGGCCCAGCGCCAGCTCGCCGAGATCCGTGGACGGGCCGTCGGCGATGATGTCGCCGGCATGCACGCGGTCGCCGACGCGCACCAGCGGTCGCTGGTTGATGCAGGTCGACTGGTTCGAGCGCATGTACTTGCGCAGCCGGTAGATATCGACGCCCTGGGTCGAGCCGGTCTCGTCGGTGGCGCGCACCACGATGCGGGCGCCATCGATCTGGTCGATGGTGCCGGGACGACGCGCGACGATGGTGGCCCCGGAGTCCCGCGCGACGGCGGCCTCCATGCCGGTGCCGACCAGCGGCGCGTCCGAGCGGATCAGCGGCACCGCCTGGCGCTGCATGTTCGAGCCCATCAGCGCGCGGTTGGCGTCGTCGTTCTCCAGGAACGGGATCAGCGCGGCCGCCACCGACACCAGCTGGCGCGGCGAGACGTCGCAGGCGGTCACGTCCTCGGGCTTGACCAGCCGGAAGTCGCCGCCACGGCGCACCGAGACCAGCTCGTCGGTCAGGTTGCCGTCCTTGTCCTGGGCGCAGTCGGCCTGCGCCACCACCAGCTTCTCCTCCTCCATGGCGGAGAGGTACTTCCAGCCGCTCTGCAGCGCGCCTTCCTTGACCAGGCGATACGGCGTCTCGATGAAGCCGTACTTGTTCACCTTGGCGTAGGTGGCGAGGCTGTTGATCAGGCCGATATTCGGGCCTTCCGGTGTCTCGATCGGGCAGATCCGGCCGTAATGCGTCGGATGCACGTCGCGCACCTCGAAGCCGGCGCGCTCGCGGGTGAGACCCCCCGGGCCAAGCGCCGACAGGCGACGCTTGTGCGTGACTTCCGACAGCGGGTTGGTCTGGTCCATGAACTGGCTGAGCTGCGACGAGCCGAAGAACTCGCGCACGGCCGCCGCCGCGGGCTTTGCGTTGATCAGGTCGTGCGGCATCACCGTGTCGATGTCGACCGAGCCCATACGCTCGCGGATCGCGCGCTCCATGCGCAGCAGGCCGACGCGATACTGGTTCTCCATCAACTCGCCGACCGAGCGCACCCGACGATTGCCGAGATTGTCGATGTCGTCGATGGTGCCGCGGCCGTCCTTGAGCTCGCACAGGATCTTCACCGTGCGCAGGATGTCGACCTTGCGCAGCACCCGGATGGTGTCCTCGGCATCGACGCCGAGACGCATGTTCATCTTGACGCGACCGACGGCCGAGAGATCGTAGCGGTCGGCGTCGAAGAACAGGCCGCGGAACAGCGCTTCCGCCGTGTCCGGGGTCGGCGGCTCGCCCGGGCGCATGACCCGGTAGATGTCGATCAGCGCGTCGTCGCGCGAGGTGTTCTTGTCGACCGCAAGCGTGTTGCGGATCCACGGGCCGGTTCCGGTATCGACCGCGAGCGTCGGCAGGCTGTCGATGCCGAGATCCTCGATCGCCGCCAGCCGCGGCTCGGTCAGCTCCTCGCCGGCCTCGGCATACAGCTCTCCGGTCGCGTCGTTGACCAGGTCGTAGGCGACATAGCGCCCGAGCAGGTCGGCGCGACCGACCAGCACTTCCTTGGTGTGCTCGGCAATCTTTTTCACCGCGCGCGCGGTCAGCTTGGCGTCGGCTTCCGCGACGACTTCGCCGGTTTCGGCATCGACCAGCGGCTCCAGCAGCTTCATGCCACGGAACGCATCGGGGTCGAACGGCCGCGCCCACCCCTTGGCGCTGCGCACGAAAATCACCTGGCCGTAGAACGTGCCGAGGATCTCGTCGGCATCCATGCCGCGCACGTCCAGCGTGTCTACGTCGCCGCCCTCGGCGATCTTGGCAGCACGCGCGGACTCGGAGGACGCACCCTCGAGCGCGTACAGCAATGTCGTCACCGGCAGCTTCCGCTTCCGGTCGATGCGGACATAGACCATGTCCTTGCTGTCGAACTCGAAATCCAGCCACGAGCCGCGATACGGGATTACCCGGGCGGCGAACAGGAACTTGCCGGATGAATGCGTCTTGCCCTTGTCGTGGTCGAAGAACACGCCGGGCGAGCGGTGCATCTGGCTGACGATGACACGTTCGGTGCCGTTGATGATGAAGGTGCCGTTCTCCGTCATCAGGGGCATGTCACCCATGTAGACGGGCTGCTCCTTGATGTCGCGGATCGAGCGGCTGCCGGTATCCTCGTCCACATCCCACACGATGAGACGCAGGATCACCTTCAGCGGGGCGGCAAACGTCATGCCGCGCTGGATGCATTCCTCGACGTCGTATTTCGGCTCCTCGAGCTCGTAATGCACGAACTCCAGGCGACCGCGGCCGGCGAAATCATTGATCGGAAACACCGAGCGGAACACTTCCTGCAGCCCGGTCTGGGTGCGGCTGTCAGGTGCCACATTCATCTGCAGGAAGCCCTCGTAGCTGGACCTCTGCACGTCGATCAGGTTCGGCATCGGCGCCACTTCGGGGATGCGCCCGAAGCTCTTGCGGATGCGCTTGCGCCCCGTGAACGACTTTGCCGCAGCATTCCCGATAATTGCGTTCATCGCCTACCCTGTCCTGCCCTGCTTGGTCCGGTTGCTCTCGCTGCGCGACCTGAGACACGCAATGATGCGGCGTCCCGGCACTGCAGCCCGCCCCCGGGCCCCAACTGAAATCGTACTCAAACCTGGTCCGCG
This sequence comes from uncultured Lichenicoccus sp., assembly GCA_963693035.2. Taxonomy (GTDB): domain Bacteria; phylum Pseudomonadota; class Alphaproteobacteria; order Acetobacterales; family Acetobacteraceae; genus Lichenicoccus. The sequence goes on along the minus strand of CAXMMQ010000009.1, from coordinate 133,875 downwards.
CCGGCGCCCGCGCGCCGCACGGCCGAAAGGGTGGGCACCGACGCTCGGCACCCACCCCCAACTCGCTCTAGCAGTCTGCCTGCCGCATCTCCGGAGAAGCAGCAGGCGCGTCAGGATGCTTACTTGATCTCGACAGTGGCGCCCTGCTCTTCCAGTTGCTTCTTGAATTTGGCTGCGTCTTCCTTGTTGACGCCTTCCTTCACCGGCTTCGGTGCCGCTTCCACCAAGTCCTTGGCTTCCTTCAGCCCAAGCCCGGTGATGGTGCGGATCTCCTTGATGACGTTGATCTTCTTGTCACCGATGGTGGCGAGAATGACCGTGAACTCGGTCTGCTCCTCGACCGGAGCGGCGGCGACACCACCCCCTGCCGGAGCGGCGGCGGCAACCGGCGCCGCGGCGGACACGCCCCACTTCTCCTCGAGGAGCTTCGACAGCTCGGCAGCCTCGAGAACCGTCAGGGTCGACAGCTCGTCAACAAGTTTCGACAGATCGGCCATGATTGATCTTCCTAATCTAGACACTGGTGGATGCAAAGCAAGCCCGGTTCCCGAGCTCACCAAATCGTGTGCAACAGTCTAAGCAGCCCATGGCTGGCAAAGTAGAGGCGGCCTGGTCAGGCCGCCTCGGCTTCCGCCTCGTCCTTCTTGGCGTAGGCGCCGAAGACCCGCGCGAGCTGTGCCGCCGGTGCCTGGAGCACGCCTGCGATACGCGTGGCTGGGGTGGAGATGAGTCCCACCAGCTGTGCGCGCAGGGTATCCAGGGATGGCAGCTCGGCCAGCGCCTTGATCCCATCCGCATTCAGCGTCTGGGCTCCGAGCGCTCCACCGAGCACGACAAGCTTCTCGTTGGTCTTGGCGAACTCGACGGCCACCTTCGCCACCGCCACCGGGTCGTGCGCCCACGCGAGGGCGGTCGGTCCCTTCAGCAGCGGCGAAATGCCGCCGAACTTGGTCCCATCCAGGGCGAGGATGGCCAGCCGGTTCTTCGCGACCTTGAAAGTCGCACCCGCCTCGCGCATCCGTTGCCGCAGCTTCGTCACCTCGCCCACCGTCAACCCGTCATTGCGGGTGACGACGACCATCGAAGTCTCTGCGAAAACGGCGCCGAGTGCGGATACGAACTCCCGCTTCTCCGTACGGTCCAAATCCCGTCTCCGTCGTGGCCCACCGGATCAGACCGGTGGGCCGGGTTGCCCAAGGATCGTCACGCACACCCGCTTCGGGAGCGCGCTCGATCCGGTTCGCCTGTCCTGTTGCAGCCGGAACCACCAGTGCGTGGGCTGGCGCAGGGCATTCGCCCTGCGCATGGCCGATCGCATCCGGGTCTCCCGTCTTGCGCGCGCGGTGCTCTTTCGAAGCACCATTAAAGCCGAAGCCACGTGCGGTCTTGGACAGGTTCGGAAACGCCGGCCGGAAGACCGGCGCCCCTAGTCGGGCCCCTGCCGAAACAGGGGCTCGCATCTCTCAGATCAGCCGGTAAACGATGCCACGTCCACCTTCACGCCCGGCCCCATCGTCGACGACAGCGCCACCCGCTGCAGGTAGACACCCTTGGCGCCGGTGGGCTTGGCCTTCTGGATCGCATCCACCAGGGCACGGATATTCTCGGCGAGCTTGGCCTCGTCGAACGACGCCTTGCCGATGCCGGCATGGATGATGCCAGCCTTCTCGGCCCGGAACTCGACCTGCCCGGACTTGGCGGCGGTCACCGCGCCCTTCACGTCCATCGTCACCGTCCCGAGTTTCGGGTTCGGCATCAGACCACGCGGGCCGAGAATCTTTCCGAGCCGGCCGACCAGGGCCATCATGTCCGGGGTCGCGATGCAGCGGTCGAAGCCGAGTTCGCCGGCCTGCACCTTCTCCGCGAGGTCGTCGGCGCCGACCACGTCGGCCCCGGCGGCGAGCGCCTCGTCGGCCTTGGCGCCGCGCGCGAATACGGCGACGCGCAGGGTCTTGCCGGTGCCGTTCGGCAGGCTCAGCAGGCCACGCACCATCTGGTCGGCATGGCGCGGATCGATACCGAGCCCGAGCGAGATCTCGACCGTCTCGTCGAACTTCGCGGTTGCATTGCCCTTCACGAGGCGGATCGCGTCATCCAGCCCATACGCCTTGTTGTGAGTCAGCTTGGCCCGGGCGGCTTCGAGGCGCTTGTCCTTGGCCATGATCAGCCCTCCACCACGGTGAGGCCCATCGACCGGGCCGAGCCGGCAAGCATGCGGATGGCGCCGTCGACATCGTTGGCGTTCATGTCCTTCATCTTCTCCAGCGCGATCTCGCGAAGTTGCGCGGTGGTCACGCGGCCGGCGGCGGCCCCCTTGCCCACCGTCGGGCTGCCCTTGCTGACCTTGGCGGCCTTGAGCAGGAAGTAGGTGTTCGGCGGCGTCTTGGTGATGAAGGTGAAGGTGCGGTCGGCGAACGCGGTGATCACCACCGGGATCGGCATGCCGACCTCCAGGCCCTGGGTCGCCGCGTTGAACTCCTTGCAGAACGCCATGATGTTCAGGCCGCGCTGGCCGAGCGCCGGACCGACCGGCGGCGACGGGTTCGCCTTGCCCGCCGGGATCTGCAACTTGATGTAGCCGACGATCTTTTTCGCCATATCCGTGGCTCCTTTCAGCCAGGACCGCGGTCCATACGACCGCAGACCGCAGCACCGGACGCATCCGGGGCCGCGAGACGTGGTCTCCCGCGTTCCATGAGAGGCGCGCTCCTAGCCCCCCGGCGGCCAGCTTGTCAAGGCAGAGCCCCGCATCAGCCGGGGCGGTGGCGCTCCTCGATGCTGCGGATGATCGCTCGGACATCCTCTCCCATGCTGCGAGCCCGAAGCTGGACGAGGCGAACAAAAGCAAAGAAACAGGCTTGACGGCCATATCATCTAAAACATATCTTAAGACATGTCATACAGAATGAACTCCCTCCCCCAACACATCCATCACTGGCTGCACGCCATCGGGCCGCATCGCGGCCGGGGCGGCTTCGGCCATGGCCGCGGCGGCTTCGGCCGCGGCGGCTTCATGGGCGGCGACGGCGTCCCCGGCGGCCGCAAGCTCGGCTCTGCGGAACTGCAACTGGTGCTGCTCGCCCTGCTGGCCGAGCAGCCCGCGCATGGCTACGAGTTGATACGCATGCTCGAGGAGCGCTCGGGCGGCTTCTACGCACCCAGCCCCGGCATGATCTATCCGGCACTGACCTATCTCGAGGAGATCGGCCACGCCGCGGTCGCGCAGGACGGCAACCGCAAGCTCTACTCGCTGACCGATGCCGGGCGCGCGCACCTGGAGGCCAACCGCGACCAGGCGACGCTGATCCTGGAAACGCTGGCCCGCATCGGCGGTCGCATGTCGCAGGTCCGCGAGGCCTTCGCCGGCCTGGATGATGCCGACCCGCGCGCCGCCGACGAACTGCACCAGGCGCGCCACGCCATCAAGCACGCCCTCATGCACAAGCGCGGCTGCTCGCCGGAAGAAGCGCGACGCATCGCCGGCATCCTGACCCGCGCGACCGCGGAAATCCTCGGCAAGGAGAGCTGATCCCGATGACAACCACCCTCCACCGTACGACCCTTCGGGTGCGGCACCAGACCCGGCTGCGCCTGCTGCAGGTCCTCCGGGTCGAGCAGGTCTCGCCGCGCATGCGTCGCATCACGCTGGGTGGCGAGGCGCTGGACGGTTTCGCCTCGGCCGCCGCCGACGACCATGTCAAGCTGTTCTTCCCGGCGCCAGGCCAGGATCGCCCGGTCGTCCCCGAACCCGGGCCGGACGGGCCGATCTTCCCCGAGGGCGCAACCCCTGCAATTCGGCGCGACTACACGCCGCGCCGCCACGACGCGCAGCGGCGGGAACTGGTCATCGAGTTCGTCCTGCATACGGAGGGGCCGCAAGCAGGGGGGCCGCATGCAGGCGGTCCGGCCTCGGACTGGGCAGCGCAGGCAGCACCCGGCCAGTGGCTCGGGGTCGGTGGCCCGCGCGGCTCGCATCTGATCCCGCGCGACTTCGACACCTACCTGCTGGCCGGCGACGAGACCGCGCTGCCGGCCATCGCGCGCGCACTCGAGGAAATGGATCCTGGCACCCGCGCGCTGGTCCTGATCGAGGTCGCGGACCGCGACGAGGAGCGCTACCTGCCCACCAGCGCCAATGCCAGCATCACCTGGCTGCACCGCAACGGTGCCGGGGCGGGCACCACGGGCCTGCTGCTGCAGGCGCTGCGGGCATTCGCCCTGCCGCCCGGCGACATGCATGCCTGGCTGGCCGGCGAGATCGAGACGATCCGCGGCCTGCGCCGTCATCTGGTGGATGGTCTCGGCCTGCCGCGCAGCCAGGTCCGTGCCAGCGGCTACTGGCGCATCGGCAGCGCGGACAGCCACGCCAGCCTGGACGATTGAGAGCCCACTTCAGGCGCGCTGCAGCAGCCTCAGCCTCGGCACCGAGGCGACGCGGTTCCGGCCGGCCCGCTTTGCCAGGTAGAGCATCTTGTCGGCCGACGACATCAGGGTCTGCGCCGTCCTGGCCGGCCGCGAGCGATCCGGCGTGCAGGTCGCCACCCCGATGCTGACGCTGACCCGGCGGCCGCCGTCCGGGTTGCCGGAATGGTCGAACATCAGCGCCTCGATCTCCGCCCGCGCCCGCTCGGCCATCGCGACCGCTCCCTCGGCATCGGTCGCCGGCAGCAGATAGACGAACTCCTCGCCATCGAGGCGGGCCAGCAGGTCGTACGGGCGCCTGGTCACCGAGAGCAGGACCGACGCCAGCGCGCGCAGGCAGTTGTCGCCGGCCTGGTGGCCATAGGTATCGTTGTAGGCCTTGAAATGATCGACATCGACGATCGCCACGGAAAGCGGCCGCCCGGTGCGCAACGCCGAGCGCCACTCCCGATCGAGGGCATCATCGTAGCGCCGGCGGTTCGCAACGCCGGTCAGCCCGTCGATATGGGCGAGCTCGTCGAGACGATCATTGGCCCGTCGCAAAGTGATCTCGGCCTCGCGCTGCTCGGTGACATCGACGAACACGCCGAAGATCGAGGTCGGCCGGCCGTCCGGGCGCCGGGTCGCGAGGCCACGCGACCTGACATGCCGGACCTCGCCATCCTCCCGGACCAGTCGCAGCGAGACGTCGAACGGCGTGCCGTCGCGCGCTGCCTGCGCGATCGCGGCCTGCACGCGTCGCCGGTCATCCGGGTGGTAGAACCCGATCGAGCTCTCGACATCGGGCCGGTAGGTTTCCGGCGACAGGCCATAGATCCGGTAGATCTCGTCGGACCAGGTAACCTTGTAGTCCGGCAGGCTCACCGTCCAATGGCCGACGCCGGCGATCAGCTCCGCCAGCTTCAGCCACGCGTTGGCCTCGTTGCGTTCGGCGAGCGACTGCTCGAGCTGCGCCTCCCGTCTGCGCGATCGCTCCATCAGATCCCGCAGCGGGGTCACGTCGCTGATGCTGACGACGATGCCCAGGACCCGGCCGCTGCCGTCGAACCTCGGGCTGTAGTCGACCAGCTTGTGCGCCAGGGCACCGTTGCGCAGCCGTGTTCTGCGATCGAAGACCTGCTTCTCGCCGGCAAGAGCGCCCTCCACGTAGGGAAGCACACCGTCGTGGACCTCGTCGCCAAGCAGGCTGCGCATCGAGCACCCGACCGCGTCCCCGGCGCTGCGGTCGATGAAATCGAGATAGGCGTCGTTGGCATACCTGCAGACCTGGTCGCGATCGTAGTAGGCGATGAGGTTCGGCACGCTCGCGAGCAGGTCGGCATGCGAGGGCGGCAGACGGGAGTCGGTCCGATCCGCTGGGCGCACTGCGGTCGCCATCCCGCCGGACCCGGCGCTCCCGTGAGCTTCTTCTTCCAGCGACGCCATCACGTTCCTCCAGGTCGTCGCCTGAATATCTGGAACGTCGTGATGCCATACTCAGGTGTGAAGCCGCAAGCCCGATCTGTAACAGTAGTTTATCGATTGAATGACCGTCGCTCCGGCTACGTCGGCGTATGCACGTCTCCCGGCGACCGGTCCGGGCTCAGCGGGTTGAACGGCAGGGTCTGGTCCGGCGTCGGCAGCTCGTGGGTGCTCCAGCCGCCGCCGAGGGCGCCGATCAGGCTCACCGCCGCCTGCAGCCGCGTGGTCTCGACCTGGACCGCGGCGATCTGCGCGGTCAGCGCATAGACCTGGCTGACGGTGACATCGAGATAGTTTTCGAGGCCGCCGGTATAGAGTGCGAGCGTCATGTTCTGCGCCTTCACCGCCGACTGCACTGCGGCAGTCTGCTGCGTCAGCTCGGTCGCCAGGATGCCGGTCAGCGAAAGCCCGTCCTCGACCTGCTGGAACGCGGTGAGCACAATGGCGCGGTAGTTGTCCGCGGTCTGCGAGTACTGCGACCAGCTCCGCTGCAACTCGGCCTTGCGCAGTCCACCCTCGAACAGCGGCAGTATCGCGGAGGCGCCGATCGCCCACATGCTGTTCGGCAGCGTCGCCAGCGACCAGCCATAATCCTGGAAGCCGCTCTGCAGGCTGATGGTGACGTCGGGATAGAAGGCCGCGCGCGACACGCCGATCGAGGCGCTGGCGGCGGCCATGTTGCGCTCGGCGGCGGCAATGTCCGGGCGCCGCTGCAGCAGCGTCGACGGCACTCCGGCCGGGATCACCGGCACCGTCATGTGCGCCTCGGCCTCCGGCGCGATGGCAAAGCTGCTCGGGTTGGTGCCGGTGAGCACCGCGATCGCATGCTGCAGGGTGACGCGGCTGGCCTCGGTTGCGGTGTCCTGGGCCTCGGCGGCGGCGAGCTGGTTCTCCGCACGGGCTACGTCGAGGCCGGATGCGATCTTGCCGGCGAGGCGCATCGAGGTGATGCCGACCGCCTTCTGGTAGAGCGCGATCGACTGCGCATAGACGGCGTGCTGCGCGTCGAGGCCGCGCATCGCCATGTAGTCGGACGCCAGCTCGACCTCCAGGCTGAGCCTGGCATTGGCCAGATCCGCCGACGTTGCCTGCGCCTGCTCCTTGTACAGCCTGGTCTCGTTGCGGATGCGGCTCCAGAAGTCCGGGTCCCAGGCCACGGTCGCCGCGATGGTGTTCGAGGATTGCTCGTCCGTGCCGGTCGCGGTGCCGCGGAACAGCCGGTGCGCGGACTCCTTGTTGTCGGTGGTCGAGGCCTGCGCACTCAGTTGCGGGAACAGCCCGGCGCGCGCCTCGCCGGCGAGGTCGCGTGCCTGGGTGTAGGCCTCGTAGGCGGCCAGCAGGTTCGGATTGTCGAGTTCGAGCCGGGCTTCCAGCGTATCGAGCACCGGATCGCCGAAGCCCTGCCACCACGGCCCGCGCGGCAGGAAATCGAGCGGGTGGGCCACGGTGAACGGGCCGGAACCCCGGTAGCTCGCCGGCAGGATCGGATGCGGCGGCTGGTAGGCCGGCGCCAGGTCGCAGCCGGCCAGCGCCGCCAGCCCAACAAGGCCGGCGGCGCGCGCCATCTTCCCCTGCCTCATTCTTCTGGAGCGCCGCCGCGTGCGGCCTCGATGCGTTCGCGCTGCGCCGTGCTCAGGTGCGTCCGCCCTGCCGTCGTCGGATCGGATGCCGTCGGCGTCGGTGCCGCTCCGCCTGCCGCGATACCCGGCATCCCCTTCACCACATGCACGCGCTGGCCATCCAGCAGGCCGGCGGACGGGTCATTGATGAAGCGGTCGGTCGGCTTCAGCCCGTCCACCACCTGCACGGTCTGGCCGAGATTGAGGCCGAGCGTCACGCTCTGCAGATGCACGGTGTCGTCCGGCCGCACCAGCGCAACCTGCATGCCCTGGTCGCGGAACAGCAGCGCCTGCTCGGGCACGATCAGGATGTCGGGATCCGTCGGGATCACAAAGCGGACGTCGGTATAGGTGCCGGGCCAGATCAGGTGGTCGGGATTGTCCACGGTGAGCTCGGTGACCACGGTGCGGGTCTGCGGGTTGAACGCATTCGCCGTGGTCAGGAACTCGGCCTTGAAGCTGCGGCCCGGAAACTGCGACAGCGACAGGTTCGCGGTCAGGCCGGGCTTGAGCACCGCCGAGTAATCCTGCGGCACCGAGACATAGATGCGCAGCTTGTGGATGTCCGACACGCTGAACAGCTCGCTGGAGCCGCCGGTCGAGTGCAGGTCGCCACCGGCCGCACTGACATAGCTGCCGACATCGGTGTTGCGCGCGGTGACCACGCCGTCGAACGGCGCCACCACGTTCTTGAAGGCCTCCAGCGCCTGGTAGCGTGCGACCTCATGCTGCGCCGCCTCCACCTGGGCCTTCTGGGCCGTCGCGGTGGCGACCTGCACATCGACTTCCTGCTGCGAGACCGCCTGGGTGCCGGCCAGCGCCGACCAGCGATGCGCGGTCACCTTCGCAAGGTCGTAGCGCGCCTGCGCCACCGCGAGGTTCGCCTTCGCGGTCTCGGACTGCTCGTCGAGGCTGGGTGCATCGATCGTCGCCAGCAGCGTGTTCTTCTGCACGGTGGCGCCGTAGTCCTTGAACCACATCTGCACGTAGCCGGAGACCTGGGCGTAGATCGGCGCCGCATACCAGGCATTGATCGTGCCGGGCAGGTCGAGCGTGCGCGTGGCGGGTCCCCTGGTGGCCGCGATGAGCTGCACGTCGTCGATCGCGTTCTCGTCGGCCGATGCGCGAAGATCGACTAGATGGCTGCGCCGGTCCCACAGTCCCCAGCCGGCGAGGATGATCGCCAGGATCAGGGCGACCAACGAGATCAGGCCTATCCTGCTTCTTGGGCGGCTCTTCGGGCGTCCGGCGGAATGGCCCGGCACTGGACCCTGCCGTATCTGTTGCTGGACCGTCATGTGTGCAGCGCCCCCTCGGCCCGGACTTCCCCTGGCACATGTCGTGTCGTCTCGGGATGCCCGGGTGCCTCGAAGTCTGAGGCCTCGGCGTCCCCTCGGTGCAGCAGCGCGAACACGCACGGCACGAACAGCAACGTCGCAAACGTCGCCACCAGCAGCCCGCCGATCACTGCCTTGCCGAGCGGCGCGTTCTGCGTGTTGCTGAACGACATCGGCAGCATGCCGATCATCATCGCCAGCGCCGTCATCAGCACCGGCCGGATGCGGCCGTAGCCGGCCTCGACCGCGGCGCGCACCGCATCGCCATGCTCGGCCAGCCGTTCGCGCGCAAAGGCCACCACCAGGATCGAGTTCGCCGTCGCCGTGCCCATGCACATGATCGCGCCGGTCAGCGCCGGCACCGACAGGGTGGTGTGGGTCAGGAACAGGCTCCAGACGATGCCGGCCAGCGCCGCCGGCAGCGCCGAGATGATGATGAACGGGTCCAGCCACGACTGGAAGTTCACCACGATCACCAGGTAGACCAGCAGGATCGACAGCGCGAGGCCCTCGATCAGCTGCACGTAGGCGATCCCCATCGTGGTTGCCTGGCCACGCAGATGCACGCTGGCACCATGCGGCACGCTGCCGCTCATCTGGTTGACGACGGCGGCTACCGCGTCGTTGACCGCGCCGAGATCGCGCGCCTGGTTGGTGGCGAAGATGTCGATCACCGGCAGGATGCTGTAGTGCGAGTTCAGCAGCGCGCTGCCGGTTTGGCTGATGCGGCTGAGGCCGCCCAGCAGTTGGGTGCTGTTGCCTGGATTGCCGTCGCCCTTGTCGATCGGGATCGTCTCCAGGTCGTTCATGGTGGTGAGCTGGTTCTGCGGCGTCTGCGTGTTGACCAGGTGCGAGATGCCGTTGCTCGGGTCGAGCCAGTAGGTCGGCGCGGTCTGGCCGCTGCCCGACAGCGTCGCCAGCGCATTGTTGGCGACATCCGCTTCGGTGAGGCCGGTCCCGAGGGCATAGGAGCGCGATGACGCGACCCGCAGGGTGGGCTCGTTGAAGGCCTGCTGGACGTGCACGTCGGCGATGCCCGCAATGAGGCGCAGGCGCGCCACCATCTGGTTGGCGTAGGCCAGGTTGGCGTCGAGATTGCGGCCCGAAACCTGCACATCGATCGGCGCGGGCAGGCCGAAATTCAGGATCTTGGCGGTGATGTCGCCGGGCAGGAAGGTGAACACGGTGCCCGGGAAGCGGGACGGCAACCGCCGGCGCAGCACGGCGCGATACGCGTCCACCGGGGCGGCGTCGTCCTTGAGGCTGATGGTGATGTCGCAATCCTGCGGCCCGATGGTGCCGGTCGAGTTGTACGCCTCGTTGATGCCGCTCGCGGGCAGGCCGCAATTATCGACCATGTTGCTGACCTTCCCGGGCAGCAGGTCGCGCACCGACTTGTTCACCAGCACCGAGATCATCGAGGCATCTTCCAGCCTGGTGCCGATCGGCGCGCGCATGTGCATGTCGATCTCGCCGGACTTGATGCTCGGGAAGAAGTCGCGGCCGAGCGACGGGATCAGCAGCAGCGAGGCGAGTGCTGCCGCCAGGAAGCCCAGGATGAAGCGGCCGCGAATGGCGACCGCGCCGGCGAGCACGCGCTGGTAGCTTTCGCGGAAACTGCCGAAGCGCCGGTCGAAGCCGCGCTGGAAGCGGGTGAACGGGCCGGGGTTTGCCACCGGCCCCATCGCGTGCTGCGCCACCTGGGCGCGCAACAGCCACGCTGCCATCGTCGGCACCAGCGTGCGCGACAGGATGAAGGAGGCGATCATCGCGAAGATGATGGCTTCCGCCAGCGGCATGAACAGCCAGCCGCCGATGCCCGACAACTGGAACAGCGGCAGCCAGACGATGCAGATGCACAGGGTCGCCACGAAGGTCGGCACCACGATCTGGTTCGCCGCCTCGATGATGCCCGGCTCCAGCTCGGCGCCATGTTCGAGATGGGCGTCGATGTTCTCGATCATCACGGTGGCGTCGTCGACCAGGATGCCGACGGCGAGCGCGAGGCCGCCCAGCGTCATGACGTTGATGGTCTGGCCGAGCCAGGACAGCGCCAGCACCGAGCACAGGATGGAGAGCGGGATCGACGTCGCCACGATCAGCGTCGAGCGCCAGGAGCCGAGGAACAGCAGCACGGTCATGCCGGTGAGGAAGGCGGCGGTGACCATCTCCTGCACCACGTCGCGCACGCTGTCGCGCACGAAGCCCGAGGCGTCGTTCAGCGGCGTGATGGTGGTGCCGGGTGGCAGCGTCTTGAGGATGCCGGGCAGCATCGCCTTGATGCCGCTCACCACCGCCAAGGTGGAGGCGTCGCCGCTCTTGAGGATCTCGATCAGCACCGACTGCTTGCCGTGCACCAGTACCGCGTTCTGCTGCGGCGGCGAGCCGCGATAGACGTGCGCCACGTCGCGCAGGTACACCACGGCGTTGCCGACCTGCTTGATCGGCAGGTTGTTGAAGCTCGCCACTTTGAGCGGCGTCGAGTTGGTCTCGACCATGTAGTCGATGGCGCCGATCTTCTGGTCGCCGGCGGGCAGCACGACGTTCTGGGTGGCGAGCGCCCGCGCCACATCGACGGCGGTCAGCCCGTGCGCCAGCAGCTTGCGCTGGTCGAGGTCGATCTCGACGTTGAGCGAGGCGCCACCGTATGGGGTCGGGATCGCGGCCCCCGGCACCGAGATGAGCTCCGGCCGGATCAGGTTGGATGCCATGTCATAGACCTGCGACGAGGTCATGCCGGGTGCGGAGACCTGCAGGTCCAGCACCGGCACCGAGGAGGCGTTGTACGACAGCACCTGCGGCGGGGTGATGCCGGCCGGCATCTGCTTGAGCACCGTCTGCGAGATCGAGGTGATCTGCGCCTGGGCGGCGGCGATGTCGGTGCCCGGCTGGAAGAAGATCTTGACGATGCCGCGGCCGTATAGCGACTGGCTCTCGATATGCTCGATGTTCTCGACGGTCGCGGTCAGCGAACGCTCGTAATAGTAGATGACCCGGCCCGACATGTCGTTGGGCAGCAGGCCGGTATAGGTCCAGACCACGGCGACCACCGGGATCTTGATGTTGGGGAAGATGTCGGTGGGTGTCTTGAACACCGCCATGATCCCGAACAGCAGGATCAGGATGCTCATCACCACGAAGGTCAGCGGCCGCCGCAGCGCCACCAGCACGATGGCATTCATGCCAGGGCCTGCAGGGGGGGCACGGCCTTCACGGGGGCATCGCTCATGCGGCCCGGTGGATGGTCATGATGGTGTCGCGACGCATGCAGGCGCTGGCTCCCGTTGCCCTGGCGGGAACTAGCGTCGGCTCTCGGCGCCGCCAATGAAATAAGTTTTTAGGGAGGCGTCGGCATCGCCGATCAGGCGGTGGCCTTACGCTCCGCGGCGCCGATCTCCGGGTTCGATGCAGCAGCAACCCGATGTCGTGCCGGCTGCAGCCGGATCAGGCGCAGGCGCCTGCGGGCGGGCTCCTCGACGCCGTGATGCAGCATCATCGCGAAGCCCTGGATCAGCACGACCAGCACAAGCCCCAGCAGCAGGCCGTTGGCGTGCTGGATCAGGCCCAGCTTGCGGCTCAGGGTGAGGTAGGCGTTCTCGATGAAGGCGTGGCCCATATAGACCGCGAACGAGGTCTCGCCGAGATAGACCAGGATCCGGGCCAGAATGCGCCGGGCGATCGAGGCGGCCTCCGGCAGAGCGGCGTCCGGCAGGCCATGGAACAGCATCAGCCCGGCGAACGCCGCGACCAGCAGGCCGCCGCCATAAGCCAGCATCCCCTGCACGGTGAACAGCAGGGCGACGAAGGCGAGCCAGCAAAGCGCGAGGGCGACCCGCTTCAGCGTGCGCAGGCGCTCCAGATTGAGGTCGCGGAACCGGCAGACCAGGGTGCCGAGCAGGAAGCCCAGCCAGACCCGCGGCAGCGCCAGGCCGAGCGACGGCTCGCCATCGGCCAGCAGCATCCCGATCGCGAGCAGGGTGGCCAGGATCGCCACCGGCAGCACGGCACGCGGCAGGCGCAGCGCCACGAAGAAGACGACCGGCGCGATGACGTAGGCGGCCCATTCCGAGCTGATCGACCAGGACGGGTAGTTCCAGGTCAGCAGCCGGGTCGCCCCCCAGCCGTGCACCAGGAACAGATGCTGCAGGAACGCGACCAGGGTGAACCGGATCGGCTCGTTCGGATGCACGTGCGTGAGCAGGGCCACGCCCTCGATGGACAGCGCGAACAGCAGCAGCATCGCAAGGTGCACCGGATAGATACGCACCAGGCGGAACCACAGGAATTCCCGGATCGCCGGCCAGTCGAGCCTTTGCCCGAGGCTCGCATGAACGTGGAACAGGATGAAGCCGGACAAGGCGAAGAAGCAATCCACCGCGAACGGGCCATTGGCCAGCGGGGGCCGATAGACCCCGCCGACTGCCGTCCTGAACGGTTCGAGGGCGCCGAAATGGAACGCCACCACCAGCCACGCGAGCGGCCCGCGTACTGCGGTCAAGGCGGGAAGCAGCTCGGGCCGGCAGCTCGGATGGTGCGTCAAGGCAGGCTCCGGATGATACGGAGGAACGAGGCGCGCCCCGGATAGCCGGCCGGAACCCGACCTCTCTGGCAGATCGCGCCGCCCTTATGCAAGAATAACGTTATTAAGTTGTTAGAGCCGCCAGCGTCACGTCGATCCGGCATCCCGGCAGCGGCGATGTGCCGGCATCCGAGATGGCGATGCGGGCATCGTGCAGGCGGCCGATCGCGCCCACCAGGCTGAGGCCGAGCCCGCTGCCGGCGATGTGGCGGCTCTTGTCGGAGCGATAGAACCGGCCGAGCACCGCCTCGCGCTCGGCGGCAGCGATGCCCGGTCCGGTATCGGCGACATGCAGCACCGCCTCGCCGTTCCGCGCGACGCCGCCGATTTCCACCCGGCCGCCTTCGGGCGTGAACTTGATGGCGTTGTCGATCAGGTTGGCGAGCAGCTCGATCAGCAGGTCGCGGTCGCCATGCACGTGCACTGCATCGCAGCGTGCCGCGACCAGCACGACCTGCCGCGCCTCGGCGATCGGCTCGTAGAGATCGACGATGTCGGCCACCAATTCGTCCATCGCCACCGTGGTGAAGGCGGCGCGCCGGCGCCCGTTCTCGATCTCGCCGATGCGCAGCAGCGCGGTGATCACCGCGAAACACTGGTCGAGATCTGCGATCGCACGATCCACCGCCTCGGTGAGCAGCGCGGCTCGGCCCGGCGGGCGCTCGACACCGGACGGAGCATCGCGCGCCCGCTCAAGCCGGGTGCGCACCCGGGCCAGCGGCGTGCGCAGGTCGTGCGCGATGTCGTCGCCGACACCCTTGATCTCGTCCAGCAGGTGCTCCAGCCGTTCCAGCATGCGGTTCACGCTGCCGGCCAGCCTGTCGAGATCGTCGCGCTCGCGCCCGGCCGGCAGCCGTTCGTGCAGGTCGCCGGCCATGATCCGGTCGATGGCGCGATGCATGATACCGACCCGCAGCAGCGCGCGGTGGCTGAGCCATGCGCCACCTGCGACCGCCAGCAGGATCCCCGGCACCGCGCACAGCAGCAGCGCCCGCAGCACGATCTGGCGCACCTCCTCGAGATCACGCAGGCCGCGCGCCAGCACCAGGATGTCACCGTTGCGCAGCCGCACCGCCTGCGCCCGCACCGCGCGCGGCCCCTGGCCGGTCGGGTGCACCACCAGCGGCAGGACCGGGCCGTCCGGCTGCAGCCCCTCGGGCCAGGTCTGCAGGTTGCCGTTCAACACCCGATGCTGCGCATCGAACAGGCCGGCGCCGGCGATCAGCAGGTGCAGGTCGTCGGACGCTCGCATGCGAAGCTGCTGGTCGAGCACCGGGCGGGTCTGGGCGGTAATCAGCGCCGCCTCGCGCGACAGCAGCAGGTCGGTGCGCATGATCTGGTAGCTGGTGGTCTGCCAGAAGATCAGCGCCGACTGCAGCAGCAAGGCGACCGCGAGGAACGCCGCCGACCCCAGGGACAGCCGGAACGTCCCGGTGCTGAAGATCGAGCCGGCCGGCCGGGGCCGCTGAACCGGGCTGCTCAGGTGCCGATGCGCAGCATGAAGCCGGCGCCGCGTATGCTGTGGATCAGCGGCGTCTCGCCCGGCGCATCCACCTTGCGTCGCAGCTTGCCGATATGCACGTCGACCAGGTTGGTCTGCGGAATGAAGCGGTAGTGCCAGACATCCTCGAGCAGCATGTCGCGCGTCAGCACCCGGTCCGGCCGCCGCAGCAGGTATTCCAGCAGCCGGAACTCGCGCGGCAGCAGTTCGATGGAACGGCCGTCGCGGGTCACGCTGCGCTCGATCAGGTCCATCACCAGTGGGCCGACCTGCAGCATGCTCTCGCGGGCCTCGATGGGCCGACGCAGCAGCGCCTCCAGGCGGGCCGCCAGCTCCACCATCGCGAACGGCTTGGTGAGATAGTCGTCGCCGCCCGCCTTCAGGCCGCTGACCCGGTCATCCACCGCGGAGAGCGCGCTCAGGACGAGGACCGGGGTGCGGGTGCCCTGCCGGCGCAACTGCTCGATCAGCGCCAGCCCGTCCAGGCCCGGCAGCAGCCGATCCACCACCAGCACGTCGAAGCCGCCCTGGCTCGCGCGGTCCAGTCCGTCCGGGCCTGTCTCGGCCATGGTGACGGTAAAGCCGCGCAGGCCGAGTTCCTCGGCGACATCGAGGGCGAGCTTGGCGTCGTCCTCGATCAGCAAGACATGCGGGCACTGGGCGTGGAGCATGTCAGGGACTATCGCGTCGACGACGGCACTCATGACCAAGCAATGGGCGCCGGAACCCGGGGAGGACCAGTAAAAACCGATTTAACCGACGCCTTTCCGGCCCTGGAGGCCGGCCGGACCTAGCGGTTCGGAGGGGTCCGGTCGTTTCGATCCCGACGCACCCGCACGGGAATCAGCGCTGGCAGGGTAGCGGCGCGAAGCCGGAGCATGATCCAGAAGGACATGGCCAGCAGCGGCAGCAGGGACATCTCGATCATCAGCACCATCATCGCTCTTGACACCTCTTGTCCTCTCTAGTGGGCCCTGGCGAGGCTGCAATACAAGAGATCATGATCGGGCCGGTTCGGTAACAGCCGGTAACATTGGTAAAATCATGGGCCTGTGGCAGCCTGTGAGACAGTCGTCTTGAATTTCGAGACGGTGGAGCGCGGGAGACCACACGGTGCCGATCGACGAGATCGTCGACATCAGCCAGACCCGGCTGAAGCGCCGTCGCCAGTTGGTGGCCCGCGTCGGCGTGCCGCTGCTGGGCGTGGTGCTGGTCATCCTCTCCATCCTCGGCGTGACGCTCTACACCTACCAGGCCAACCGGCAATCGGCGCTCGACATGACGCACGACGTGCTGAACACGCTGCAGGCGCGCATCGCCCACGAGGTCGACAACTATCTCTCTCCGGCGACCCGGGCGGCGCTGATCGCCCGCGACATGGTCGCCCGCAACGCCATCCCAGACGGCCGTGCGGCGATGGAGGCATACGCATCGAGCATGCTGCGCCAGGTTCCCAACCTCGCCGGCTTCTTCATCGGCACCTCGGACGGCGACTTCATGATGGTGCGGCGCGACCCGCAGGGGGGAACCGACACCAAGCTGATCTGGCATGATAATCCAGCCACAGGGGCGGGTCGGCACGTGGCCTCGGTGCATCTCGACGATGCCGGCAACCCGATCGACCACACTCTGATGCCGGGCGATGATTTCGATCCGCGCCGCCGCGACTGGTATCAGGGCGCGCTGCGCACCAAGGGCGTGTACTGGTCGCAGCCCTATGTCTTCTTCACGACGCAGACCGCGGGCATCACCGCGGCGATCCATTACGGCGAACCGGCGGTGGCCGGCCAGGGTGCCGCTCCCGGAGCAGGTGCCGCAGCAGCCGGGGGTGCGCCGGAGCCGCAGCAGCGGGTGTTCGGCGTCGACATCACCCTAGCCGAGCTGTCGAAGTTCCTGACCTCGCTGCACATCGGCCAGACCGGCCGGGCGGCGATCGTCGGCCGCGACGGCCAGGTGATCGCCGCACCCGAGATGATGCGGCCGGCGCACGCCGCGGCCAAGACCGAGGCTAGGAAGACGGGGGGTTCGGCAATGTCCGGCGCCCTCGAGGATCCCGCGCTCGAGGCCGCCTATGACCGGTTTCGCGTGCAGGGCTACGGCAACCGCACGCTCACCATCCACGGCAGGCGCTACGTCACCATCGCCTCCCGCCTGCCTGCCGCGGGCGAGGACTGGGTGCTGCTGATCGCCGCTCCGGAACGCGACTTCACCCGGTTCGCCGAGACCAACGGCCGGCGCCACCTGCTGCTGTCGCTTATCACGGTGGCACTCGCAAGCATTCTCGGGGTGATGCTGATCCGGCAGAACCGGCGCGCCGACCGCCTGTCGCGCCGCCTGCGCCGCCAGCAGGAGATCGGCGTCGAGGAGGGGCGCGCGCTGTCGGCGCTGGCGGTGCAGCCGGGCCTGTTCGATCCGGGACGCCCGCTGCCGGCGCTGAGCGAGACGCTGGCCGAGATGAACGGCGCGCAGCGGGTCAGCGTCTGGCGGCTGGCCGGCGACGGGCTGATCCTGCATTGCGAGGACCTGTTCGACCGCCGCCAGGGCTCGCATACCGGCGGCCTCGAGCTCTCGCGCTCGGAAGCGCCGGGTTTCTTCGACAGCCTCGGCGAAGGCAAGCCGATCACGGTCGCCGATGCCGGCCGCGACGCGCGCACCGCCGACGTGCACCGGCTGCTGATGCGCGGCTACGGCAGCCGTTCGCTGTCGGTGCTGCCGGTGCGCGGCCCGGCCGGTCCCGAAGGCGGCGCCGGCGGTGGCATCAACGGCGCGCTGCTGCTGGAGGATGTCGATGTCGGCGAGCAGGCGCGCAACTTCAATGCCGCCGTGACCGGCATCGCCGCCATCCGCATGCGCGAGCCGGAGCAGGTCGCAGAGCGGACCGGCGAGCAGCACGTCGCCGGCCACGAGTCGAACCGGGGTGGGGACGCCGGCGCACGTGCCGATGCCGCCGCCGCGGACGCGTTTGTGCGGGACACGCCCGAGCAGCAGCCCGGCCGGTTCAGCCCGGTGCTGGCCCTGGACGAGGGCGAACGCCGGGACCTCGCCGCCACCGTCTATCCCCGGGTTGCGGCGATGGTGCTTCGCTTCGACGATGCGGTCGTGGTCAACACGCGCGACGCGGACGCCATGAGCAGCGTCGCCGACGAGATCGCGCACGCCATGCAGGATCTCGCGACGAAGTTCGAGCTGCCCTACATGAAGCTGACCGGGCATCACCTGGTCGCCGCCGCCGGCTGCTCCGAGGCGGCCGACCCGAGCGCGGCCGCTCGCCTCGCCGATGCGGCGCTGGCGGCACGCGAGATCTGCCTCAGCGTATTGTCCCGCAGCGACCTCGAGCCGGTGTTCAGGATCGGCCTTGATTTCGGCGCCGCCCTGGGCAGTGCGCTGGGCCAGCAGCCGCGCCTGTTCAACCTGTGGGGCGACGTCATCCACACCGCCGAGCTGATGGCGCAGAGCGCGGTCGAGGCCGGCAGCATCCAGGTCAGCGAAGGCGCCTACGAGGCGTTGAACCGGCAGTTCCTGTTCCGACCGCGCGGCATGTTCTACGTGCCACGCATCGGCACCGCGCGCACGTTCATCCTGGCGGGCCGGCGATGAGCGCCTTGCTGTCGAAGCAGAGCCGCCGATGAGCGGCGGGCTCTCTGTCCTGGAAGAAGGCCGCCGATGAGCGGCGGGCTCTCCCTCCTGGAAGAAGGCCGCCGATGAGCGACGGGCTCTCTCTCCTGGAAGAAGGCCGCCGATGAGCGGCGGGCTCTCCCTCCTGGAAGAAGGCCGCCGATGAGCGGCGGGCTCTCCCTCCTGGAAGAAGGCCGCCGATGAGCGGCGGCCTGGCCCAGGGCGCACAGCCGCGCGAGGCGCCGATCGAAGAGCCGCCGTTGGCCTCCAGGCGGGGCGACGAGCCGCCGCACCGCTGGCTGCGCTGGCTGCGCTGGCTGGCCGCCACCGGCCGCTTCGCCAAGCGCCGGATCAGCTTCCTGTGCATGCTGGCGGCCGCGTCCTGGGGGGTGCTGCGCGAGGCGATCCGGCCGCTCTCGTGGCGACGCACCGTGCGCCACGAATTCCGCATCACCATGCGCCAGGCCACCATCGGTGGTCTCGCCACCACTTTCGTCACCGCCTCGTTGGCCGGCTTCGCCGTGGTCAGCGAGATGCTGTACTGGCTCGGCGTTGCCGGCGAGGCGGGGCTGGCCGGCTCGCTGCTGGTCACCGTGCTGGTGCGCGAGCTGACCCCGCTGCTGGTCGGGCTGATCCTGCTCGGGCGCAGCGGCATGCTGACGCTCACCGAGTTCGGCATGCTGAAGGTCGGCGGCCAGGTGCGCACCATGATCTCGCAGGGCATCGACCCGTTCCTGCTGCTGGTGCTGCCGCGCACGCTGGCGATGTCGCTCAGCGGCTTCACGCTCGGCATGCTGTTCGCGGCGGTGGCCCTGGTGATGGGATACATCGTCAGCGCCGCACTCGGCACCACCCAGGACAGCCTGTGGACCTTCCTCGACAAGGTGGTCTCGGCGATGACGGTGCGGGACTACATGGTGATCCCGGCCAAGCTGTTCGCCATCGGCTACCTGGTCGGGCTCAGCTCCTGCCTGACCGGCCTCACCGCCAGTTCCGAGGACGACCTGGCCAGCTTGATGCCGCGCGGCTTCGTGCGCGGCATCCTGGTGATCATGGTCACCAGCATCCTCCTCACGCTGGCGGTGTAGGGCCGATGAAGGCGACCGACCCGATCCTGGAGCTCGACGCGGCGCGGCCGTATTTCGACCAGAGCGCGCTGCCCAACACCAGCTTCGACCTGCGGCTGATGGCCGGCGAGTGCGCGCTGGTGGTGACGCACGATGCCGACCGTGCCACCGCCTTGTCCGACCTGTGCAGCGGCATGCTCGACCTGCGCCGCGGCAGCGTGCGCTTCATGGGCCTGGACTGGAGCGAGCTCGGCCACGAGCGCGCCTTTGCCCTGCGCGGGCGGATCGGCCGGCTGCCGCAGCGGGGCGCCTGGATAAGCATGCTGCGCACGCACGTCAACATCCTGCTGCCGCAACTGCACCATACCCGCGCGCCGCTGGACACGCTGGTCGGACAGGGGGTGGAGCTGGCGCGCCAGGTGGGCCTCCCCGGGCTGCCGGTCAGCCGCCCGGAGACGATGCCCGAGGCCGACCTGATGCGGGCCGCCTGCGTGCGCGCCTTCATGGGCGAGCCGCGCCTGCTGCTGCTCGAGCACAGCATCAGCGCCGACAGCGACGAGCTGACCACGCCGCTGCTCAACCTGCTGACCGCTTCCCTCGATCGCGGTGCCGCCGCGATCTGCTTCACCCGCGACAACAGCCTGTGGCGGACCCAGGCCTTTCCGGTCGCGCACCGCCTGCACCTGCTCGAGGACGGGCTGACCCCGATGCGGAGCATCAAGGCGAACACCAGGCGGAGCATCAAGACAGCCACCATGCGGAGCCCCTGATGCTGCAAACCCGCCGTCCCGATAATCGCAGCCGGCTGCTCGACCTGCGCCACACCGACGAATGGGTCGGCGCGCTGGTGCTGCTGGCGGCGGCGCTGTTCCTCGGTGCGGTGTTCGAGGCCGGCATCCTCAAGAAGTGGCTGCGGCCGGACTCCACGCTGCACATCGTGCTGCCGCAGGGTGGCGTCGCCGGGCTGGTGGTCGGCGACGATGTCGACGTGCTCGGCACCCATGCCGGCACCGTGCGCCGGCTGGTGCTGAACCCGGACGGCACCGGCGAGATGTATGCGGTCGCCAGCATCGAATACGATGCCGACCCGTACATACGCCGCGACAGCAAGGCGGTGATCAAGCGCCAGTACGGAGTCGCCGGCGCCTCGTTCGTGGACATCTCGCGCGGCACCGGCACGAAGATGAACTGGGACTACGCGGTGATCGACGCGACCGCGGAGCCGAACCCGGTCGATACCCTGATCGCCACCCTCGCCCAGGTGCGCGCCCTGCTGCTGCCGACGCTGGCGAACGCGAATGCCGCAATGGCGACGCTGGATGCGATCATCACCGGCATCCATGAGGGCCACGGCTCGGCCGGGCGCCTGCTCGCCGACGACACGCTGATCCGGCAGGCGGAGGCGACGGTCACCACGCTGAAGGGCGTGGTGGCGCAGCTCGACCCGATCGTCGGCCGGGTGCCGGGGCTGGAGGACCGCACCGGGCAGATCCTCGCCAACGTGCGTGCCGCCACCGGCGACCTGAAGCAGGCGACGCCGCAACTGCCGGCGATCGCGCACAACATAGCCGACGCCACCGCCAACCTGCCGGCGCTGCTGACCCAGGCGCAGGCCTCCACCGAGCAGCTCGAGAAGCTGCTGGTGCAGTTGCGCGGCAACTGGCTGCTCGGCGGCAGCGGCACTCCACCGCCTGACCCGCTGCGGCTGCCGCCACGCGAGGTGCGTCCATGAGACGGGGCCTCGTCCTGGTGGCGCTCTGCGTCGCCGGCTGCGGTGGCCATCCACCGGCACTCCCGCCCGAGGACACCGCCTTGCAGCAGGCGGCGCATTCCGGGCAGCAGGCGCTCGAATTCGGCAAGCCCCAGCAGGCCGTGCAGCAGTACCGGCACGCGTTCGACCTGGCGCTCGCGCGCAGCGATGCCGGGGCGATCGGCGACATCGGCTACGACCTGGCCACCGCGCGACTGGCGGCGGCTGATCCGGCGGGCGCCCTGGCAACGGTGCAGCGCACACGCGTCGATCTCGCGGCCCGCGGCGCGCCCGACTTTGCCGAGCTCGACCTGGTGCAGGCGGCATCGCTGCACCGGCAGGGCGACGAGGCGGCGGCGGATGCCTGGGCGGCGCGCGCGCAAACGACCGCCTCCGACGCCTCGACCGTAGCGCGCGCGAGCTATGTGCGCGGCCTGGTCGCCGATGCGCGCGGCGACATGGCCGGGCTGGCCGCCGCGCTCTCGATGTTCAGGCTTCCACCGGATGGCAAACCGGCGCCGCCTGCCGAGTGGCGTGCGGATCGCGACGAGCTCGCGGCACGGCTCGCTTTGCGCCAGGGCAACAGCGCCGGGGCGGCTTCGAGCGCCCTCGCCGCCGCCGACCTGCGGCGCGAGGCGCTGGACTATGCCGGGATGGAACAGGCCCTGGTGCTCGCCGCCCGCGCCCGCATGCAGCAGGGCGACGCGCAGCAGGCTGCCGACCTCTACCTGCAGGCGGGCGAGAGCGCCGCCGCGCGCACCGACATCGCCGATGCGCGCACATGGCTGGCGCGGGCGACAGTGCCGGGAGCGAGCGTGGCGACTGCGCAGGCGGCCCGGCAGGCGCTGGATCGGCTGCGGCCGGCACTTACGCCGCACCGCCGGAGCTGATCGCGACGGCGCCCGAGTATCAGCCGGATGTCTCGGCGAGACACCATTCACCCAGGATAGGGCGCCGCAGGCCGAGATCGTCGGCAAGCTGGACGATGTCGCGACCGCGCGCGGCCTGCTGGCCGTTCCGCATGGCGCTCCCGGATACGAAGCGCGTGGGGCCGAAACCGCTTGCATAGGGCCGGATGACACGAGCCCCGGCACGCGCCAGACTTACGGCTACGTCGTCGAACGCATGCACGTCGTCGGGAAAGCCGTGCGACAGGATCACCGGCCAGCCATCTTGCAGGCCGTCTTCGAGACAGGCGATCGACAACGCGTCGGTCTCGACCGCCGCACCGGCTGTTCAGTCATGAATACCGGTCTCCGCAGGCCGCATGCACCACGCTCGACAGGCCAAGCCAGGTTGCCATCAGGTCTGGCTCCTGCTGCAATCTTTCGATCGTATTGGGCGGCGCGCCCGGCTCGACATGCAGCCGCTGGACGATCAGCGACCGCGTTTTCCGCTCCGCCTTCAGGTCCACCCGTGCGACGAGCGCGCCCCTCAGCAGGAACGGCGGGACGTAGTAGCCGTGCTCGCGCCGGTGGGCGGGCGTGTAGATTTCGAACCGGTAGCGGGATCCGAACACCCTCTCGGCGCGCGGGCGGTGCCAGATGAGCGGGTCGAACGGCGACAGCAGGGCAGCGCCATCGATCCTGCGTCCGGCGCGGGCGTCCTTGTGCAGATACGCCTGCTGCCGCCAGCCGCGCGCGCACCGGCATGAGCGTGCCTGCCTCGACCAGTTGCGCGATCGGCAGTCCCGCATCCGCCGCGGGAACGTGGCCCGGACCCCTCGCCCCGCGCGGGGACGAGATGATGCTGCTCTAGCTCCGAAAACCCTTGAAGACCTGCCGGTCGCGATTGTCGCGCATCAGCATCGAGAAGCTCGGGATGCGTTCGAAGCCGAGCCCCTGCGGCTGCCCGTCCTCATCGGGGAGAACCTTCGCGTAGGCCTCGCCCGAGATCTTCTCCCACTTACCCGCGGGCTTCTTGACCTCGAGATTGACCACCGTCGCCTTGAACACCATCCGCACGATCGCCTCCTTCGGCGAGGACGGCTTGGTCAGGCTCGGACACCCCGCCAGGATCTGCCAGCCATTCGACAAAGCCCAGGCCGTCAGCTCGTCGCGGTCCATTTGAAACTCCTAAACCGGTCGTTCGAGAATGCGCCACGGTGAGTTAGAAGCGCTCTTGCGCAGCCCGTCGTGCCTGTCGAGGACCGGAGCGGAGCGGCCTCCTGGCCGTGAGCACCGGAAGCGCAGACAGGCGCGTTGGATGACGAGCGTAGTGCATTCTCGAACGACCACTCAGAAGAGTTCTATGTGGCTCTTGAACCCTAGCAACGCCGCATCATGCAGGTTGGTCTGCGCGTTCGGACGGATGAAGTACTGGAAGTCGGGCGCGAACGTCACGCCGCGGAAGACGTGGATCTGGTAGTTCGCCTCGATGTTCATCGTATGGCTCTGCAGGCCCGGCATGCTGGAACCGTAGAATGTCGATCCGGTGCCGGTGATCGGCAGGCCGAGCTCCTGCTGCAGTTCCTCGGTTTTGGTGAGTGAGCCGGCGACCTGGAGGTCGCTGAAGGCGACGCCGATGGTGTCGAACGGCCGCGCATGCCAGAAATCGCGGTCGAGTGCGGCGATCTCGTACTGATCCGCGCGCAACGCGGAGGCCGGGTCGTTGTGGTAGTAGCCGCCGAACGCGATGATGCCATCGGTCGCGCCGGCGCCGTTGCGGACCAGCATCTGGTCGAACTCGGCCCACTCTGCGGTGTCGCCGTGCAGCTGGCGCGCCGCCAGGCCGGATTGCGCGATTGCCCCACCATGGAGGTCGAAGTAGTTGTCGGCGTGGTTGGAGTTGTCGTAGGCGAAGCCGAGCTTGTAGTGGCCCGGCATCTTGTCCGCGCCGAAGCTCGGCTCCCAGCCCAGCTCGACCGGGAACGTCTCGCCATTGATCTGCGCGCCATCGAAGCGGAATTCGGAGCGATCGAAGGTGTTCGTGTAGATCCCGCTATCGTTGAAATAGATGCCGCTCTGGATGTAGGTCGCGGCCGTCGGGCGCCCACGCACCCGGACCGCCCAGCTCGCATCCGGATAGGAGGAGTGCGTGACATTGTCCGACGACGCCTTGGGGTTCCCGCAGAAGGCGTTGTTCTGGAAATTGCAGTAGAGCGGCGATGAGGAGAAATCGTTAAGGAACGGAATACGCCCGGCGGCGACGTCGAAGCGCCCGTGCGCCACCGTCTCCTCGCCGTACGCGTAGACGAGATGCACCACCACGTTGCCGCCGGCGCCGTAGATCTCCTGGCTGGGATCGATGTTGTCTCCGAAGATGCGACTGGCCGGGATGCCGTAGCGGCCGACGACCACGGTATGCGTGGAGAAGCCGCGCAAGCCGGCCAGCTTCTCCCAGTCGATATCGGTCTCCAGCGCATACTGGCCGGCATTGGTGGTGCCCTTGTGCGAACCGGAAATGATGCCGTCGAACTCGTTGGTGTTATCGAGGAGGATCGCGATGCCGTTGTTGCGAAGCGTCGGCCCGAGCCCGAAAAGGTCCGGAAACAGCGCCTCCGGCTGCGGCGCGGCTGGCACCGAGCTGGCGCCGTTGAGCTGGCCGAGCGGCGTGGCGACGCGCGTGCTCGGGTTGAGCGAGGTCTGCGCCAGCGCGGTCGTGGCAAGACACCCGAACGACAGCGTCGCGGCTGCCGTCAGGCGAAGCGTTCCGATCAAGGTCGTCATGGTCCGGTCTTCCTGCTTCCTGCGCCTGCCACAGCATGACCAGCCCGGCCATGTCGCCGTCGTCCGGCGAGGTAGCAGCGCAGCGAACCCTTCCAGTTTGGCAGGTCGAGGCGGGCGCGTCAGCAGCGCGAGGCGCCGCAAACCGGTTACAGCCCAGACCTGTTGCCGGAATGTCGCGGAAGGAACAATGAGTTACATCCGTGCCACGCGCCTATCCGGCCGTATCCCCGACCAGGTCGCGCGAGCGCAGCAGCGCCGCCGCACTGGGCGCCCGGCCGCGAAAACCGATATACAGCGCCATCGGATCCTCGGTGTCGCCGGCGCTCAGGACGGTGTGCAGGCGGCCCGCGATGTCCGGATCGAACGGATCGCCCGCCTCCTTGAAGGCCTCGAACCCGTCGGCGTCGAGCACCTCCGACCACATGTAGGAGTAATATCCCGCGGCATAGCCGCCGCCTGCGAACAGGTGCTGGAAATGCGCCGGCCGGTGCCGGATGCCGATCTCGGCCGGCATGCCGATCCGGGCGCAGAACGCGCGCTCGAACGCCTCGATATCGATCGTCTCCGGTGCCGGATGGCTGTGCAGCTCCATGTCGATCAGGGCGGCGGCGGTATATTCGACGGTGCCGAAACCCTGGTTGAAGCCCCGCGCGGCGAGCAGTCTCGCGACCAGCGCCTCGGAGATCGGCTCGCCGGTGGCGTGGTGGCGCGCATAGGTGTGCAGCGTCTCCGGTAGCGAGAACCAGTGCTCGTAGACCTGGGAGGGGAACTCGACGAAATCCTGCCGCACCGAGGTGCCGGACTGGCCGGGATAGCGCACCTGGCTCAGCAGCCCGTGCAGGGCGTGGCCGAACTCGTGGAACAGCGTGCGCGCATCGTCGAAGCTGAGCAGGGTCGGCTCGGATTTGGCGAAGTTATTGTTGTTGACGATGATCGGCGAGACCGGCCCGTCGAGCCGCTCCTGGTCGCGGTAGCTGCTCATCCAGGCGCCGGAACGCTTGTCCGGACGCGCGAAATGATCCGCCAGGAACAGACCGACATGCTCGTCCCCAGTTTCGCCGGGTCGCGTGACCTCGTAGGCGCGCACGTCGGGATGATAGACCGGCACTTCGGGCCGCGGGGTGAATGCCAACCCGAACAACCGGCTTGCCGTATCGAAGGCAGCCTGCTGCATGTTCTCGATCGGGAAGTATGGCTTCATCTCGGTTTCATCGAGCGCATAGTCTGCGCGCCGCACGCGCTCGGCGTAGTAGCGCCAGTCCCACGCCGCCAGCGTGTCGTTGAAGCCTTCCGCGCGCGCCGCCGCCAGCAGGCGATCGCGCTCGGCGGCGGCCTTTGCGCGCGCCGGTTCCCAGACCGTAGCGAGCAATCCTGCCACCGCATCTGGCGTGCCGGCCATGGTGTCGGCCAGGCTGTATTCCGCGAACGTCGCATAGCCGAGCAGCCGTGCGCGCTCGGCCCGCAGCCCCAGGATCTCCGGGATCAGCTTGCGGTTGTCGTGCGGGCCGGCATGCATGCCGCGCGCGATCCAGGCCTGATAGGCCACCTGGCGCAGGTCGCGCCGCGCCGAAAAAGTGAGGAACGGCTCGATCAGCGAGCGCGACAGCGTCACCACATGGCCCGCCACGCCGCGCCCGGCCGCGGTCTGCGCCGTACTCTGCAGCAGGAACTCCGGCAGGCCGTCGAGGTCGTCCGTAGCGAGCTCGAGTTGCCACGATTTTTCGTCATGCAGCACGTTCTGGCCGAACTGCGTGTGCAGCACGGCAAGGCGCTCGGAGATCGCGCTCATGCGGGCGCGTCCGGCCGCGTCGAGCGCCGCGCCGCTGCGCACGAACCGCAGATGCACGCGGTCGAGCAGCCGACGCTGGTCGAGTTCGAGCGCCAGCCTGTCGCACGCCGCATGCAGGGCCGCGACGCGTGCGAACAACGCAGGGTCAAGCGACACCCGCATGGAGTGCTGGGCGAGGATCGGCGACATGGTCACGTCCACCGCCTCCAGCGCCGCGCCGCCCTGGCTCACCACCAGGTTGGAGAACACCATGCCGATGCGGTCGAGGTCGCGGCCGCTGCGCTGCATTGCCTCGATGGTGTTGGCGAAATCCGGCGGCCGGGGATCGGCGCCGATGCCGGCAATCTCGGCGAGATGCGTCCGCATCGCCTGCGCGAAGGCCGGCTCGAAATGCTCAGGACGGATGCGGTCAAACGGCGGCGCGCCGAAAGGCGTGTCCCAGGACTGGAGAAGCGGATTGCTGTCGGTCATGGCGGAAATCCGCGCAGAACGGCTGCCCGGGGTCAAGACCGCCGGCGCTTCGGGGCGGCCGGACGAAGCTCGTCCTCGACGGCCTGATACAGCGCCTCCACCGCCGGCGAGAGCGGCCGCTCCGCCAGGCGGATGAGGCCTTAGGTGTCGATCGCGATCCGGCCGGCGCCGGGGATCGCCGGCAACTGCCGGAACCGGCCGCCGGGAGGTGCCGGCACGCCGGCGGCGGCGCGGCTCAGGCGGCCACCGCGTCGATGCGGTCGATCAGCGACAGGCTCATCGTCACCCCCTTGGCATTCACCACCTCGCGCGGCGGTGCCAGATGCGCGGCGCGAAACAGCCCCTCGACGCCGGCGCAGCAGCGTGCCGGGCCGCTGCAGCACCCAGGGCAGCAAGGTCAGCGCCGCGAGATCCGGCGGGAGCAAGGGGAGCGCGAAATCCAGCCGCCCCTCCCAGCAGCCGCGCCACCAGCGGCCCGCTGGTCTCGACCTGAACACTGATCGACATGCCGGGCCGGGTCTGGCGCACCCCCTCGGTGGCGCGCATCACCGGCCCGGTGGCGGGACCGCTGAGCGCGCCGATGGAGACCTGCCCGGCGGCGCCGGCACGGGTCGCGGCCAGCTCCTTGGCCGCCCCTTCGAGCTCGATCAGCACCGAGCGGGCGCGCCGGATCAGGATCTCGCCGAACAGGTTCGGGTCCATCCCGCGCGCCAGCCGTTCGAACAGCGACGCCGAGACCATGGCCTCGATTTCGGCCAGCGGCTTGGAGGCGGCCGGCTGCGTCCCCCGCAACGAGGCGGCCCCGCGCGCGCGAGGTTGCGATGCTCGTCGAGCGCCGCCAGCAACTGCAGGTGGCGCAGCTTCAGCCGGGCGCGGAGGTACCAGTCGGGCGGCAGCACAGTCGGATCGCGTGAATCTGGCGTATCCCTGCGAATATCATTTGTCGCACAAATCCCATTGGACGTATATCGGCGCCACGACTACCGTCCGACACGTTCATTCTGGCATCAGACCAGAGCCCAGTCCCGCCGGGACCACAGGAGGAAACATGCAGATCACCAAGCGCCAGCTCGCCAAGCTGGGTCTTGCCGGCGCCGCGGCGTCGCTCGTCGGCGCGAACCGTGCCTTTGCGGCCGATGCGCCGCTCAAGATCGGCTTCATCGTCAAGATGCCGGAGCAGGCCTGGTTCATCAACGAGCAGACCGCCTCCGGCGCCTGGGGCGCCAACCACGACGTGACCGTGGTCAAGCTCGCCGGCTCCGACGGCGAGATGGTGATGACCGCCATCGACAACCTCTCGGCGCAGGGTGCCAAGGGCTTCGTGATCTGCCCGCCCGACGTGAAGCTCGGTCCGGCGATCCTGGCTCGCGCCACCGCGCAAAACATGAAGGTGGTCAGCGTCGATGACCGCTTCCTCGGCCCCGACGGCCAGCCGATGGCCGACGTGCCGCATCTCGGCATGTCCGGCTATAAGATCGGCCAGCAGGTCGGCGAGGCGCTTGCCGCCGAGATGAAGCATCGCGGCTGGAGCCCGGCCGACGTCGCCGCCTGCCGCATCACCGATGCCGAGCTGCCGACGGCGCGCGAGCGGGTGCAGGGTGCCACCGACGCGCTGCTGAAGGCCGGCTTCGTTGCCGCCAACATCTTCGACGCGCCGCAGCGCACCACCGACACCGAGGGCGGCTCGAATGCGGCCTCGCCGGTGTTCGCCCGGCACGGCAACTTCAAGAAGTGGCTGATCTACGCGCTGAACGAGGAGACCGTGCTCGGCGGCGTGCGCGCCAGCGAGGCGTTCCATCTGCCGGCCGAGAAGGTCATCGGCATCGGCATCAACGGCACCGGCGCTGCTTTCGCCGAATTCTCCAAGCCTGAGCAGACCGGTTTCTTCGGCACTGTCGGCGTCTCCAGCTTTCTCCATGGACGGCAGAGCACCATCAACCTGGTGAGCTGGACCCGCACCGGCACCAAGCCGCCGGCGAACACCGAAACCACCGGCGTGCTGATGACGCACGACAACTGGCAAGCGGTGAAGGCCAAGCTGGAGGCATGAGCGCCTCGCTCGCAGCGCATGTAGGCGAGCACGCAGCGCGGCGGTTGGAGGGCGAGGCCTTTCTGCGGTTGCGCGGCATTTCGGTCGAGTTCCCGGGGGTCAAGGCGCTCAAGGGAGTCGACCTCACGGTGCATCGCGGCTCCGTGCACGCGCTGATGGGCGAGAACGGCGCCGGCAAGTCCACCCTGCTCAAGGTGCTGAGCGGGGTGAACACGCCGTCGGCCGGGACCATCGAGGTCGGCGGTGAGCAGTTGCAGTTTCGCAATGCGGCCGCCGCACTCGATGCCGGCATCGCAGTGATCTATCAGGAACTCAACCTGGTGCCCGAATTGTCGGTCGCCGAGAACCTGATGCTGGGGCAGTTGCCGCGCCGCGCCGGCTTCGTGAACCGGACGCAGTTGCGCGCGCGTGCGATGGGCGTGCTGCGCGACCTCGGCGAGGCGATCGGGCCCGACATGCTGGTCTCGCGGCTGTCGATCGGCCAGCGGCAGATGGTCGAGATCGGCAAGGCGCTGCTGCGCGACGCCCGGGTGATCGCCTTCGACGAGCCAACCAGCAGCCTGTCGGTGCGCGAGACGGTCAACCTCAAGCGTATCGTGCACCGGCTGCGCGATGACGGCCGCGCCATCATCTACGTGACCCACCGGCTGGCCGAGGTGTTCGAACTGTGCGACGCGGTCACCGTGTTTCGCGACGGCGCCTGCATCGCCCAGCACGCGAACATGGCCGGCGTCACCAACGACCGGATCGTTTCCGAGATGGTCGGGCGCTCGATCGAGGACATCTACGGCTACCGCACCCGCGAGCCGGGTGCGATGCTGATGCAGGCGCGGGCGCTGGTCGGGCCCGGCGTGGTGGAGCCGGTCAGCTTCGAGGTGCGTCGCGGCGAGATCCTGGGCTTCTTCGGCCTGGTCGGCGCCGGGCGGACCGAACTGATGCGGCTGGTCTGCGGCAGCGTGATGCCGACCGGCGGCGAGGTCATGCTGGAGGGCAAGCGCCTGCCGCCCGGCTCGACCCGCGAGGCGATCCGCCGCGGGGTGGCGCTGTGCCCGGAGGATCGCAAGGCGGAGGGCATCTTCCCGATCGCGGGCGTCGGCGAGAACATCAATGTCAGCCTGCGCCGCCGGATCGCGCGTGGCGGCATCTTCGTCAACCGGGCGATCGAGACCGCGAACACCGCCGACATCATCCACCGGCTCAATGTGCGCACGCGCGACGGCAACACGCCGATCGCGACGCTGTCCGGTGGCAACCAGCAGAAGGTGATCCTTGGCCGCTGGCTGTCGGAGAAAATCGAGCTGCTGGTGCTGGACGAACCGACGCGCGGCATCGATGTCGGCGCGCGCGCTCAGATCTACGGGATCCTCTACGACCTCGCCGATGCCGGCAAGGGCGTCATCGTGGTGTCGTCTGACCTTGCCGAGGTGATGTCGGTCTGCGACCGCGTTATCGTCATGCGCGAAGGCCGCATGGTGGGCTCGGTGCCGCGTCGCGACGTCACCGCCGAGCGGCTGCTGCAGATGGCGCTTCCGCAGTAACAACCAGCCTTTTCGAACGAACGCCGAGTGCGAGAGAAGTCTTCCATGTCCCAGGCTACCTTGAACGTCCCGCCACCGGCGGGGAGCACTGCGCGGCCGAACCGCAGTGCCGCGATGATCCGCCGGGCGATGAGCCAGTCGGGCATCGTGCTGGTGTTCCTGATCCTGTTCGCGGTGCTCGCCGCCTCGGTGCCGGACTTCCTGACGCCGGGCAACATCACCGGCCTGCTGCTGTCGGTGACGCTGACCGGCACGCTGGCCTCCACCATGATGATGGTGCTGGCGCTGGGCGAAGTGGATCTGTCGATCGCCTCCATTGTCGCCTTTTCCGGGGTGGCGGCCTCGGTCGCGACCGACGCGCTGGGCCTGCCGCTCGGCATCCTCGCCGGCGTGCTGGCGGGGGGCGCGGTCGGGCTGTGCAACGGCGTCGTGGTTGCCAAGGCCGGGGTGAACTCGCTGATCGCCACCCTGGCGGCGATGGAGATCGTGCGCGGGCTAGCCTACATCACCTCGAGCGGCGACGCGGTGATGATCTCCTCGCCCGGCTTCTTCCGGCTGGCGAGCGCTGCCCTGTTCGGCCTGACCGCGCCGATCTGGATCATGGTCGCGATGTTCGTGATCTTCGGGGTGGTGCTGAACCGCACCGTGTTCGGACGCGACGTACTGGCTACCGGCGGCAACACCGAGGCGGCCCGGCTCGCCGGCCTCAACGTGGACCGCATCAAGATCACCGTGTTCACCCTGCAAGGGCTGGTCGCCGGCTTCTGCGGGGTGCTGCTGTCGTCGCGCATGGGGCTGGGCGATCCCAAGACCTCGATCGGGCTGGAGCTTGCGGTGATCTCGGCCTGCGTGCTGGGCGGCGTCTCGCTCACCGGCGGCATCGCCAGCATCTCGGGCGTGATCGTGGGCGTGCTGATCATGGGCTGCGTGCAGGACGCGATGGGCCTGCTCAACGTGCCGACCTTCTACCAGTATCTGGTCCGGGGCGGCATCCTGCTGCTGGCGGTGCTGTTCGACCGCTGGAAGAACGGCCGCCGCACCGGCGTCAAGCATTGACGGGAAGCTGACGTCAGGTTCCGTAGGACCAACGACAGCGGACCGTAGCCGATTCGTTACTCTAAACGAACTTTTGACGTCGATTTCACAGGGGGTTGCTTGCAACCGTACCTGCTGCTGGTCAGTAGTAACTCGCGATGACAAGCGACGTGCAAGAGCGCGGGGGTCCTTCCGGGGCCGCCCGCGACGGGTGGTTGGGCGGCACCGGAAGCGGTGGAGACGTGCCGAGGCGCGTGCTCGCCTCCATCCAGGCTAGCCATCCCTTCACCGTCATAACCGGCGCGCAGGGCGTGGCCGGCGACCTGGTGACGGCGACCGTCGACCGCTTGCACGCCGCGCATATCGAGACCACCACCATCGAGGCACCGCTCCCCAGCCTGGCGGCGCT
The DNA here is from genome assembly GCA_963693035.2 of uncultured Lichenicoccus sp. Taxonomy (GTDB): domain Bacteria; phylum Pseudomonadota; class Alphaproteobacteria; order Acetobacterales; family Acetobacteraceae; genus Lichenicoccus. The sequence goes on along the minus strand of CAXMMQ010000009.1, from coordinate 101,564 downwards.
GACCCGCGCGATCAGCACCGCCCTGTCAGTGGTGGTCGATACCGAGCGGCCGCTGGTGGTGATCGTCCGGCAGGCGGACGCGCTCAGGCAGGACGCGATGCTGCGCCTGCCGGCGCTGGCCGGGCTGCAGCGCGGCGGCCGTCCGGTGCTGTGCTTCCTGCTGATGGGCAGGCCTGCGCTCTGGGACGGGCTCGGCACGATCGGCCTGGGCGCTCTGGAGCATGACGAGGCGGCGCACATCCGGCTTGCCACGCCAGCGATTTACCAGCCGGAGGCGCCCGCCGAGCCGCGCCGTCCCGAGCCACCGCAGCCGCCGCCACGCAGGCCGTTTGCCGAGGCACCGCCGGCTGCGCGGCGCCGGCGAGGGCGTCGCGCGCGGATCATCGTTCCGGCGGTGATCGTGGTCGGCGGCGCGGCCGTGCTCGGTGGGCTCTACTTCGCCCAGGAAAACCCTCCCGCGGTGCCAACATCGGCTTCGATTGCCCCGCCAGCCCCTCTCCCGCCGGTGGCGGCCCCGCCCGCGCAGAACCGCGCCGCCGCGATCCCGGTCTCGCCAAAGCCTGCTGCGCCCGCCATGAAGCTGCGGCCGGCGCCGGACCTGTCGGCGGCCACTCCGGCGCCCCCGGCCGCGATGGTTCCTGCGCCGCCGGCTCTGCCGGACCTGCCGCAGGCCGCCCCGGAGCCGCCTGCGATCCCGACGCCCACGGTGTCGCAGCCGGTCTCACCGCCGCCAGTCTCACCGCCGCCAGTCTCATCGCCGCCAGTCTCATCGCCGCCGGCCGCGTCGGCGCCGGCAACCACCGGTGCTTCGGCCAATGCGCCGACTGCCGCCAGCGCGCCGCCGCCCCCCGAGGCACGCCTCGTCCTGCCGGAGGCTGGGATGCTGCATATCGTCCTGCGCTACAGCCAGGGTAGCGACGCGTCGCAGGCGTTCGCACGGCGGGTCGCAGCCATGCTGCGCGCGGCCGGGGCGAATGTCGACGGTCCGACGGCCCTGTCCGACGCGCCTGCGAAGTCGAGCATCGGCTACTTCTTCAACGCCGATCGTGATGCAGCGGACCGCATCGCCCACCGGCTCCCGGCGCACTTCGTCCATATCCGCTCGCCGTTCGGCGCCAGCGCCGGACCGATGATGCGGCCGGGGCAGCTTGTCGTGACCATAGGGTCGGACAGTGCCGCCGCGAACTAACCGTCGTCCGGAAGAGCCGGCGCCGGGGACTTGCACGACCACCAGGAGAACCTCGATGAGCCGACGGATGTCAAAGCCTGCCCTTCTCAGGACAGTTCCTGCCTTTATCATGATGTCGGCACTGGCCGCGTGTGCCCAGAGCCCGGCCGCGCCGGTTGCCACCAGTGCCCCGCCACCGGCGCCCGTGGTGGCGCAGGCCGCCGAACCTGCCAAGCCGAAGGCCCCGGACTCGCTCGACTTCTTCTTCGCGCCCGGCAGCAGCAAGCTGCGCACCGAGGATGTCGCCCTGCTCGACAAGGCGTCGCGGCTGTACCGTGACGGCAAGCCGATCGTCATGATCCTGGCCGGTTCCAGCGACACCATCGGCTCTCCGGAGAGCAACCTGAAGCTGTCGCAGGCCCGCGCCGACAGCGTCCTGCAGGGGCTGGTCGCCCGCGGCATCCCCCCCGAGCGGCTCCAGGTCCTGGCCAAGGGCGTGTCGGACCTGCCGGTGCAGACCGATGCCGGCGTTGCCAACTCCGATAACCGCCGCGTCGACCTGACCTGGCGCTGATCGCCTCGACCACGGAGAAAAAAGCGTGTCAGTGCCTGGACGGACATGCGTCGGACGCGTCGCTCTCGCGGCCGCCGGTCTGTTTGCCGTCCAGGCCGGCGCGATCTCCGGCCGTCCGGCCGTGGCCAGTCCGCTCGCCGATGCCGCCGACGCGTATGCGCATGGCGACTATGCGCAGGCGCGGGAAGTCTGGACGCCACTCGCCAATGCAGGCGACGCCGACGCCGCCTACCGCCTCGGGCTGATGTCCGACCTGGGCCAGGGCACGCCGGAGAATGCGACGGAGGCCTTTCGCTGGTATCGGCGCGCCGCGGAGGCGGGGCTCGCCGAGGCGGAGTTCAATGTCGCGGTGATGTCCGACAGCGGCCGCGGCGTGCCGCACAATGCCGCGGCGGCCGCCGAGTGGTACGCTCGCGCGGCGACGCACGGCAACCATCGCGCGCAATACAACCTGGGACTGCTCTACAACACCGGCGAGGGCGTGCCCCGGAACATGGAAGTGGCGCGGGCCTGGTTCCATCTGGCGGCGATCGGCGGACTGCCCGCGGCCGCCGACCATGTCGAAGCCCTGGCGTCTCATCCCGGCACCGGCGGCGCTCCGAGCGGGCGGCTTCGGCCGGTGCATCCGCTGTCACCCGGAGCGAGCGCCACGCTGAGAGGCAATGCCGTCGAGATCGTGTGGACCGCGCCGCAGCAGCCGGTTCCAGTACGCTTCTTCCTGCAGGTGGTGGCGCGCGACGGCAACAGGAGCCGCGAGATCTACGCCGCCTATACCGATGCGACCGCCGCGCTCGTGCATGTCGCTCCGGGTCATCGCGGCTATGCCTGGCGGGTCTATACCGTCTCGCCGACGGCCGCCGACTACAGCATCGGCGCCTGGACCGCTTTTACGCTGCGCCCGCCAGGCCTGAGCCCGCCAGCCTGAGCCCAGCCTGAGCCGGGTGCTGTGGTGCGACCCGGCAGCAAATCAGTCCTCGCCGAGAGCCGCCGGCTGCCTCTAGATTGCAGCCCCACTTAGCGCCCGGCAGCAAGGGACGGTCCACCATGAGCCACGCCGACCTCGTGCCCGATCTCATCCCCGCAAGCCGCGCGTTCGCGACCTCCCTGCTGGCGACGGAGGCGCGTCTCGGCGCGCACAACTACAAGCCACTCGACGTCGTGCTGACGCGCGGCCTCGGCGTGTGGGTCTGGGACGTCGACGGCACCCGCTATCTCGACTGCCTGTCGGCCTACTCCGCGGTCAACCAGGGTCACTGCCATCCGCGTATCCTGGCCGCGCTGACCGGGCAGGCCGGCCGGCTGACGCTCACCTCGCGCGCCTTCCATAACGACCAGTTGGCGCCATTCTACGAGGAGCTCTGCACGCTGACCGGCTCGCACAAGGTGCTGCCGATGAACTCCGGCGCCGAGGCGGTGGAGAGCGCGCTCAAGGTGGCGCGCAAATGGGCCTACCAGGTCAAGGGCGTTGCCGCCGACGAGGCCGAGATCATCGTCTGCGACGGCAATTTCCATGGCCGCACCCTGTCGGTGATCTCGTTCAGCACCGACGATGCCTCCAGGCACGGCTTCGGGCCGTTCACGCCGGGGTTCAAGGTGATCCCGTATGGCGATGCCGATGCGCTGGAGCGCGCGATCACGCCGCACACGGCTGCCTTCCTGGTCGAGCCGATCCAGGGGGAGGCCGGCGTGGTCATCCCGCCGGCCGGCTTCCTGCGTCGCGCCCGCGACCTGTGCACCGAGCATGACGTGCTGCTGATCCTGGACGAGATCCAGACCGGGCTGGGGCGCACCGGGACGCTGCTCGCCGAGGAACACGAGGGCATCGAGGCCGACCTGACGCTGATCGGCAAGGCGCTCTCGGGGGGTTTCTACCCGGTCTCGGCGGTGCTGTCGCACGAGGCGGCGATGGGGGTGCTGCAGCCCGGCGAGCACGGCTCGACCTTCGGCGGCAATCCGCTCGCCTGCGCGGTGGCGCGCATGGCGCTCAAGGTGCTGGTCGAGGAGGACATGATCGGCAATTCCGCGCGCATGGGCGGGCGGCTGTTGCGCGGCCTGTGCGAGACCAGCGCCGACCGCGCGCGCGACATACGCGGCCGCGGCCTGATGATCGCGCTGGAGCTCGACCCTGATCGCGGCGGCGCGCGCCGGTTCTGCGAGGCGCTGCGCCAGCGCGGCGTGCTGTGCAAGGAGACGCACACGGACACGATCCGGATTGCCCCGCCGCTGGTGATCGAGGCGCAGGAGGTCGACTGGCTGGTGGAGCAGTTCGCAGCGGTGCTGCGCTAAGCCCTATCCCGCAAACACGTCCATGCGCAGCGGCAGCTTATCGCCGAGCCAGGCGGCGTGCGCGGTGTGGTCGGTCGGATCGTCACCGGTTTCCGGGTGCAGCAGGATATCCAGCCCGTCGCGGTTGAGCAGCAGCCAGGGCACGAGGCTTGCAAACAGCTCGACGCTAAAGGCGATCTGGAACATCGCCTGCGTGTGCGGTCCGACCGGCACCGCGTGCCAGTGCCCGAGCAGCGCGTTTGGAAACGCCTCGGAGACCCTGTCGCGCAACCGGCAGGCTGTGTCCTCGGTCACGCCCGGATCGTAATAGATGTGGGCGTGATACTCGGTGACCACGCTGGTCGGCAGCGGAGCGGTCATGGCACGTTTCCCACGAGAGCGGAGGAGCGACCGATATAATCCGCGGGCGTCACCGCCGAAAGCCGCTGCTTCTCGTGCTCCGCAAGATCCGAGCCGGTGATGAAGGCAAGGTAGCTCTCGCGTGTCAGGGCGGTGCCGCGGGTGAGCTGTTTGATCTGGTCGTACGGGTCGTCGCCGCCGGATTTGCGCATCACCGTCTGCACCCCCTCGCCGAGGATCTCCCAGGCACCATCGAGAACCCGGGCGATCTGCTCCGCATCCAGCTCTAGCTTGCCGAGGCCGCGCAGCAGCGCCGTCATTGCGACGCAGCCATGGCCGATTGCCGAGCCGATGCTGCGCAGCGTCGAGCTGTCGCTGAGGTCGCGTTGCAGGCGCGACACCGGCAGCTTGGTCGCGAGATGCTGCAGGGTCGCGTTCGCCAGCCCGAAATTGCCTTCGGCATTCTCGAAGTCGATTGGGTTCACCTTGTGCGGCATGGTGGACGAGCCGACCTCGCCGGCGACCAGGCGCTGCCGGAAATAGCCGATGCTGATATAGAGCCAGGCATCGACGCAAAGGTCGGTGCAGATCGTGTGCACGCGCTGCATGGCGTGGAACGCCTCGGCCATGAAGTCGTGCGGTTCGATCTGCGTGGTCAGCGGGTTGTGCACCAGCCCGAAGCTCTCGACGAACCGGCGCGACAGCGTCTCCCAGTCGAGATCGGGATAGGCGAGCACATGCGCACTGAAGGTGCCGGTGGCGCCGTTGATCTTGCCGAGGAATTCGAGCTGCTCCACCGCCCGGAGCTGGCGCTGCAGGCGATAGGCGAAGACCGCGATCTCCTTGCCCAGCGTCGAAGGCGTGGCCGCCTGCCCGTGCGTGCGGGTGAGGATCGCGACATCGCGCCATTGCCGCGCCATGCCGGCCAGCCGTTCGTGCAACGCCTGCACCTGGGGCCGCCAGACCTCGCGCACCGCGTCGCGCAGCATGAGCGCATAGGAGATGTTGTTGATGTCCTCGGACGTGCAGGCGAAATGCACGAACTCGCGGTACGGCTGCAGCGGCGTGCCGTCGAGCTGTTCCTTGACGTAGTATTCGACGGCCTTCATGTCGTGGTTGGTGCGTCGCTCGATGACCTTGATGCGCGTAAACGCAGCGTCGTCGAAATTGCTGAAGAGTGCGCGCAGCCGGGCCCTGGTCGCGGCGTCCGCCGGCGGCAGCTCGGCGATGCCTTCGATGTCCGACAGGAACAGGAACCATTCGACCTCGACACGCACGCGGTTGCGCATCAATGCGAATTCGGAGATGCGGCCGGCGAGCGCGCGGGTCGAGGCGTGGTAGCGGCCGTCGAGGGAGGTGAGCGCATGGGCGGCGAAATCGGCTTGCGGGTCGGCGGCGCGCTCATCCTGCGACGTCTCAGACACTGCGCATACCTCCGGGCCGTCCGTCTTCAGCCGGGCAGCAGTAGCCCATCACCGCCTTGCGACCAAGCTGCGGTCGGGCAGCGCCATACTGAAGCAGAACATTGCATTTAGAACAAAAGAAGAACATGATCCCATCCGTCAGCCGGTGCGGGAGGATCAGGTCGTGGACGACAACGTCATTGCGTTCCCGGCGCCGGTGGTGCCGCTGCGGGTCGAGCCGGTCCGGGGCCCACAGCCCGTGCACGCCGAGCCCCCGCTGCTTGCCGTCGAGCATGACGGCCGGGTCTATTCGCTGGCCACCCTGCTTGCGCGCCTGCCGGACGCCCTGCTCGATGAGCTCGACGAGCTGGTGCCGCAATCGGCGCAGCAGGCCTGGGACCTGGTGGTGCGACGCTGGCCGCGCATCGCCCAGGCGGCGGTGGAGCGGCAATAGTCGTCCGGTTCGGCCGGGGACAAGGCATGATCGCCGGCCAGAAGCAGAGGGGCCACGCATGTTTGGCAGTACCATTCTCGACGTGCTGCTCGCCGTGGTGTTCACCTTCCTCGGCGTCAGCCTCGCAGCCAGTGCGATCACCGAGGCGATCGCCGCCCTGCTGGGCCTGCGCCAGACCACGCTGCTGTGCGGCATCACCCGGCTGCTGAACGATCCCGACTTCGACGGCATGGCGCGTGCCGTCTACGAGCACGCGTTGGTGGACCCGCTCGCCTGCGTGCGGCCGGCGCGCGGCGCGGTCACCGCCAACCGTCCGGCCTTCATCCATCCCCGCGACTTCGCGCTGGCGCTGACCGACGTGCTGCGGGCCCCGCATCCGGAGCACGACCTCGCCGCCAGCATCGGGACGCTGCCGGATGACAGGCTGCGCCAGGTGCTGCTGACCTTGTTGCGTCAGGCCGAAGGCGATCTCGGGCTGTTCCAGGTCGCGGTGGCCGCCTGGTTCGACAGCTCGATGCTACGGCTCAGCGGTTGGTATCGGCGTCGCGCCCAGTTGATCGCCTTCGTGGCAGCCTTTGCCATCGCGGCCACCCTCAATGCCGACGTGCTGCACGTCACCGCCGAGGTCTGGCAGCGGCCGGCCCTGGTCAACCTGCTCGGCGCGGGCCTCGGTGGCGATGCCGTCACGCTGCAGAACGCACTCGCCAGGCTCGAGCGCAGCAGCCTCATCGGCTGGGGCGGCTGGGCCACCGATCCGCGCAATGGCTGGCCGGGCGTACTGACGATGCTGTCCGGCTGGGGCGTGGCGGCGGCGGCGGCACTTGTCGGCGCGCCGTTCTGGTTCGACACGCTGCAGCGCCTGGCCTGGGTTCGCGGCAGCTATCCGGCACCCGCCCGGCTAGACAGCGTGCCCGGCGCCCGGATCGGCACGCCGCACGATCAGCGCCTGCTCGAAGCCGGTGCCGCGCCGCCCGGTTGATCGGACGGCCGGGCGGGATCAAGCTCAGCCGCAAGGGATCGACCAGGGAGGACCCGCATGACGTCACGCTACGGACTGGACGGGCTGCGCGTGCCGAGCACGGTGCCGCTAGCCCGGCGCGGCTTCGTGATGACGTCGCTGATGTCCGGGCTGACGCTCGCCGCCACGCGCGCCAACGCCGAGCCGATCCATACGAATGCCGCCGGGCTGCTGGCAGGCGAGGTGCAGATCCCGGTCGCCGATGGCACGTTGCCGGCCTACGCGGCGCGCCCCGAAGGCACCGGACCGTACGCGACCATCCTGGTGATCGAAGAAATCTTCGGGGTGCACGACTACATCAAGGATATCTGCCGGCGGCTGGCCAAGGCCGGCTATCTGGCGGTGGCGCCAGAGCTCTATGCCCGCCTGGGTGACCTGTCGAAGATGACCGACCCGCACGCAATCGTTCGCGACGTCATCAGCCGAGCGCCGGACGCGACCGTGCTGACCGATCTCGATTCGACCGCCACCTGGGCCACGAACAGCGGCGACGGCGACCCGCGGCATCTCGCGGTCATCGGCTTCTGCCGCGGTGGCCGCGACACCTGGCTCTATGCCGCGCACAATCCTCGCCTCAAGGCGGCCATCGCCTGGTACGGACCGCTCGGCGGCGAGACCAGCGCGATCCAGCCGCACAATGCCGGCGAAATGGCGGGGATGCTGACATGCCCGCTGCTCGGGCTCTATGGCGGCGCCGACCCGAGCACCACGCCGGACGAGATCCATGCCGCCGAACAGGCGGCGCGGGCCGGCGGGCGAACGGTCGAGATCGTCGTCTATCCCGACACGCCACACGGGTTTCATGCCGACTACCGGCCCAGCTACAGGCGAGGACCCGCCGAGGATGGCTGGCGCCGGATGCTGGCCTGGCTTCACCGCAACGGCGTCGGCTGATGCCCCGGTTTGGCAGGCTGCTGAAGAACTCCCGCTGCCGGATGAGAGCAGTCCGCAGGACCGCGGCCGGCGCGACTGTCCGAGCACCGGGGCGGAGCGGCCTCCTGGCGGTGAGCAGCGGTCCGCACAAGAAGCGCACAACCCTGAGAAGAAGGGATCGTCGGCAGCGGGAGGTCTTCAGCAGCCGGCTAGATAGTGTCCTGATTCCGAAGTTCGGCTAATTTGCAATGTTCTGGCGCAGAACAGCTGGATGCTGGCCAAGATGTCGTCTGCCGACTTCGTCCATCGGAAGGGTTTTGGATCGGTACTGTGGGCGTTGATGAAGGCTCGGCTGTCTGCCTCGAGTGCCTGTGTAGAGCAATGGACACCACGCCTGATCTGCTTGTCGGTGATCAAGGCGAAGAACCGCTCGACCTGGTTGATCCTTGAGGCACCGGTCGGCGTGAAGTGGACGTGCCAGCGCGGGCGCTTGGCGAGCCAGTCCCGGACGAGACCAGTCTTGTGTATCGCAGTTATCCATGACGATGTGAACGTCGAGGTCGTTGGGCACGGCGACCTCGATCTGCTCGAGGAACTTCCGGAACTCGCTCGAGCGGTGCCTGGGATAGCAGCGGCCGATCACCGCGCGGTGGCGACATCCAACGCTGCGAACAGCGAGGTCGTGCCGTGGCGGGTGTAGTCGTGCGCGCCGCTCGGCCTGTCCCGGCCGCATGGGCAGCAGCCGCTGGGTGCGATCCAGCGCCTGGATCTGGCTCTTCTCGTCCACGCGGGTCTAGGGCCGAGGCCCGGCATCGGGCCCTATCGGCCAGCGCGATGGGAACCCGGCCAAGGGCAGAGCCCTGGTCTTCGCTCCCTCGGCACCCTGCTAGGCCGCCGGCGACCCCACCAGGATCAGGCCGCGCAGCCGCTCGACGGTGACCCGCTCCGGCCTCGCGGTGCCGGGAACGGTGACCGCGGCGCCGCCGGCTGCGATGCCCCAGGCGAAGGCGTCCTCCGGCGTGCGACCGTCGGCGAGCGCCATCACCATGCCGGCGAGAAAACTGTCGCCGGCGCCGACGGTGCCGTTCACCACCACATCGAGCGCCGGCAGGCGCAGCGTGCCGTTCTCCGACGCCAGCACCGCGCCGTTCTCCCCCAGGGTGAGCGCCACCAGCCGCGCCCGGCCGCTGCGCACGATCTCCATCGCGGCGGCTTCCTGCGCCGCCGGATCCGGCAGCCGACGCCCGACGACGCTCTCCAGCTCGGTCAGGCTCGACTTCACCAGCTCGACGCCGCCATCCGCGAGCCCCGCCCGCAGCGCCGGGCCGGAGGTGTCGAGCACGTAGCGGATCGCCCGGCGGCGGGCGACCTGGCCGAGCTGGGCGTAGAAGTTCTCGGGCGTGCCGGGCGGCAGGCTGCCGCTGGCGATCAGCCACCCGGCTTCGAGACGCGAGGCGGCGTCGAGCATCGCGGTCCAGTCCGCCTCCACCAGGGTCGGTCCCGGCGCGATGAAGCGGTATTCGTGGCCGGTCGAGGCGTCGGTCACGGTATGGCTGGTGCGGGTGCGGCCGGTGATCTGCACGGTCCGGTGCTGCACCCCGCTTTCGGCAAGCAGCTCCTCGAGCAGCCGGCCGCTGGCTCCGCCGGCCAGCACGAGGGCCAGCGAGCGGCCACCGAGCGCGTGCATCACGCTGGCCACGTTCACGCCGCCGCCGCCCGGGTCCTGCCGTTCCGCAAAGGTTCGCAGCTTGTGGGTCGGGCGCACGCTCTGCGCCTGCGAGGCGATGTCGATGGTCGGGTTCATCGTCACGGTGGCGATCAGCGGCAAGGCGGAGAACGGCGGCATGCACGGCACTCGAAGCGGTCGGTTCCATCATGGACCCGCGAGGGTGCGAAATGAAAGCCGGCTCAGAACAGCGCCATCTGCACCGCAGCAGCGCCGCGCGCCACGGAGCCCACCCGCGGATCGGGCGGCGGCCGGAACTGCGAGGTGTCCAGCGGCGCGCGCCCTTCGAGGCCGAGCTTGCCGGCGATGCGCCTGAACCGCTGCGCCAGCATGTCGGCATAGACGCCCTGGCCGCGAAAGCGGTGGCCGAAGCGGCTGTCGTTCAGCGCACCGGCGCGGGTCTCGCGCACCAGGTTCAGCACATGCCGGGCACGCTGCGGATAATGCTGGTGCAGCCAGGTCTCGAACATCTGGCGCAGCTCGAGCGGCAGCCGCAGCAGCACGTAGCTGGCATCGCACGCACCACGCGCCGCCGCCGCCTTGAGGATGCGCTCCAGCTCGGCATCGTTGAGCCCGGGGATCATCGGGGCGGCCAGCACGCCGGCCGGAATGCCGGCCTCGCGCAGGCCGCCGATCGCCGCCAGCCGACGCAAGGGCGTCGCCGCGCGCGGCTCCATCCGGCGCGAGAGCTCCGTATCCAGCGTGGTGACCGACAGCCAGACCCGCACCAGTCCGCGTCCGGCCAGCCGCGACAGGATGTCGACGTCGCGCAGCACACCGGCCGACTTGGTGACGATGCTGACCGGATGGCCGAACCGCTCCAGCACCTCCAGCACCGAGCGGGTCAGCGACAGCGTGCGCTCGACCGGCTGATACGGATCGGTGTTGGAGCCGAGCTGGATGGTTCGGGCCACGTAGCCGGGCTTGCGCAGTTCACGGTCGAGCAGCCGCGCGACCTCCGGCTTAAAGGTCAGGCGGGTCTCGAAATCCAGGCCGGGCGAGTAGCCGAGATAGGCGTGGCTCGGCCGGGCGTAGCAATAGACGCAGCCATGCTCGCAGCCGCGATACGGATTGACCGCGCGGTCGAAGCCGAGGTCGGGGCTCTGGTTCCAGGCGATGGCGCTGCGGCTGGCGTCGCGCGCGAGCGAGGTGTGGACGGCAGGCGGCGCCAGGATCTCGTCCGCAATGCTGTCCCAGCCATCGTCGAAGGCTTCCGAGCCGAAGCGCTCGTAGCGGTTGCCGACGTTGTCCGACACGCCGCGGCCGTGTCGCACCGCCGGCGTTGCCTCGATGGAGCCTGTCTGGTCCTGCATCGGCGATCCTCCGCTTGCAAAAGGCCTTTGCCGAAGATGGCGGCTCGGACCCGGGAGCGCAAGAACAAATAAGGAACAGTTCGGCGACGCCTCGTCGCGTGGTGCGGTCCGGGTTAACAGGCTGCTGGAGAACTCTCGCTGCCGGATGAAAGCGGACTGCAAGACCGCGGCCGGCGTGACTTTCCGGGCACCCAAGCGGAGCGGCCCTCTGGCCGTGAGCATGGGAGCGCAGGAAAGCCTCGTCGGATCGCCGACAGCGGGAGTTCTTCAGCAGCCTGTAAGAGCGGACAGTCATGCACTCCCGATGGTCCAGCATCACGCACCGGCTTCTGCGACGCATCCGGCCGCGGCACCTGCTCTCGCGCCGGCAGATGAGGCGGCGTGCGACATACTGGCTCGGCGGCATCCTGGTCGGGCTGCTCGCGGTGGGCTTCGCCGGCGCCGCCGACCATGTCGATCTGTGGCGGCGGCAGCTCATCACGGCCAGCGGTGGCTGGGTGATGCTGCTGCTGGCGCCGTGCGGTTTCGCGGTCTCGATTTGGCTGACCCGCTCGCACGCGCCGGGTGCCAGGGGCAGCGGCATCCCGCAGGTGATCGCTACCCTGCACATGACCGAGGCGGCCGCCATCGATACGGTGCTCTCGCTGCGCAACGCCGTCGGCAAGGTGGTGCTCACGCTGCTCGGCCTGTTCTGCGGCGCCTCGATCGGCCGTGAAGGCCCGACGGTGCAGGTCGGCGCGACGCTGATGCACCTGCTCGGCCGGCATCTCGGGGTCAGCGAGCCGTCCGCGCGTCGCGCGCTGATCCTGGCCGGAGGTGCGGCCGGCGTGTCGGCGGCGTTCAACACGCCGCTCGCCGGGATCGTGTTCGCGATCGAGGAGCTCAGCCATTCGTTCGAGAGCCGCACCAGCGGCACCTTGCTGACAGCGGTGATCCTGTCCGGCCTGACCAGCCTCGCCATCGTCGGCAACTACAGCTATTTCGGCCATGCCGATGCCGCCCTCCCGGTCGGCGCCGCCTGGATCGCGGCCCCGCTCTGCGCGCTCGCCGGCGGCGTCTCGGGTGGCCTGTTCAGCGCGCTGCTGCTGCGCTTCGCCTACGGCATCCCGGGTCGGCTGGGACGCGCGGCGGCGGCGCATCCGGTGCTGTTCGCCGCCCTGTGCGGGCTGCTTCTGGCGGTCCTCGGCATGCTCTCGGGCGGCCTCACCTACGGCACCGGCTACCAGCAGGCGCGGCACATCGTCGACGGCACCGCGCATCTGCCCGCAGGCTTCTTCGCGCTCAAGTTCGCCGCCTCGCTGATCTCGTACTGCTCGGGCATCCCCGGCGGCATCTTCGCGCCGTCGCTCGCGGTCGGCGCGGGCATCGGCGGCCTCGTCGCGCAGTTCCTGCCGCATGCGGCACCCGGCATGGTGGTGCTGCTCGGCATGGCGGCTTATTTCTCCGCGGTGGTGCAGGCGCCGCTGACTGCGACCGTCATCGTCATGGAGATGACCGACAACCAGCAGGTCACCGTGGCGCTGCTGGCGACCTCGTTCCTGGCCTATGGGATCTCGCGCCTGATCTGCCGGCGCCCGATCTACGGCGCCCTGGCAAGACACTTCCTACGCTCCCTGCACAACTCCGTGCCGGGTGGTGATAACATGCAGCGTACGAGCAACGACCAGCCGCGGCCCGCCTTTCAAATGAAATGACCTCCGTCATGCCTCTCATCGCTTGCGTCGACGATCCGGGCCTCCCGCAAGGCGCGCTCGCCGCAGCGCTTGGTTCGGATGTCGCGCTGCAGGCCTACGCTTCGGCGCAACTGGCGCTGCAGGAACTGGCCCTGCAGGCCCTGCAGGGCACGGCGCCCGACCTGGTCATCGCCGGAGACGATCCCGCCCGCTTCGACGCGGCGTCGTTCACCCGCGATCTCGTCGCGATCGCGGGCTGCCACGACGTGCCGGTGCTGCTGGCGGCCGCCGCGGAGGATCCGTCTACGATCGCGGCACGCGCCTGGCGGCTGCTCTGGGCGCGCGCGCAGGCAACGGCCGCGGCCGCCGCGCATGCGCTGGGCCAGGTGATCGACGCGGTGCCGGTGCTGCTCAGCGCCTGCGACGCGGACGGGCATCTCGTCATGGTCAACAGCCTGTTCGCGCGGGTCGCCGGCACCCATCCGGCAGCCCTGTCCGGCATGCGCATGGCCGACACCTTCGGCGAGGCCTACGAGAACCGACACCTGCCGCTCGACGGGCTGGTGCTGCGCACCGGCAATGCGCTGCCCGGCTTCGAGGAGGAGATCACCGATCGCAACGGCACCAGCCGCATCCTGCTCACCACCAAGGCGCCGTACCGCCAGGACGGACGGGCCTGCGTGCTGACCACCTCGCTCGACATCACCGAGCGGCGCCGCGCCGAGGCGCGCCTTGCGCAACTGGCGAGCCACGACGCGCTGACCGGACTGCCGAACCGGGTGCTGCTGCGCTCGCGGCTGGCGCGACGGCTCGAGATGCCGCGCGCGCGCAGCAGCTCGGCGGTGCTGTTCATCGATCTCGATTTCTTCAAGCTGGCGAACGACCAGATCGGCCACGAGAACGGCGACCTGCTGCTGCTCGAGGTGGCGCGCCGCCTCGAGCAGGCGGTCGCCCCGGGCGACCTGGTGGCGCGCCTGGCCGGCGACGAGTTCGCCATCCTGCAGAGCATCCCGCTTCCGGCAGGCGGTGCGGACCTCGCCCTGCAGACCGAGAGTGGCCGCAGCACCGGCCTCGCCCAGCAGGTGCTGCAGCTCATCGAGACGCCGTTCCAGTGCGGCGAGGAGGCGGTCCACATCACCTGCAGCATCGGGATCGCGTTGCATCCGCAGGACGGCATGACCGCCGACGAGCTGCTGCGCAGCGCCGAGCTCGCCATGCATGGCGCCAAGGCCGACGGACGCTCCTGCTGGCGGCTCTGCGTGCCGAACCTGAGCGAGCAGGCCGACCAGGCGGCGCGGCTACGCACCGACCTGCGCGAGGCGCTGGAGCGCGGCGAGTTCGTGGTGCACTACCAGCCGCAGGTGGCGCTCGCGACGGGCCATATCGCCGGCGTCGAGGCGCTGCTGCGCTGGAACCGGCCTGGCGTCGGGCTGCTGCGTCCCGGCGAGTTCCTGCAGGGCGCCCTGGAGGCCGGCCTCACCGATGCGATCGATCGCTGGGTGCTGCAGCAGGCCTGCCAGGATGCCGCCGACTGGCAGGCAGCGGGACTGCCGCGCATCCGCCTGGGTATCAACCTGTCGCCGCGCATCCTCGATAGCGGCCAGGCGCTGGACCTGGTCACCGAGACGCTGGCGATGACCGGACTGGATGCGACCCTGCTGGAGCTCGAGCTGACGGAGGGCGACCTGGTCGAAAATCTCGAGGCGGCGGCGGCCATGCTGGGGTCGCTGCGCCAGCTCGGGGTGGCGATCGCGATCGACGATTTCGGCATGGGCTATTCGTCATTGAACTACGTGAAGAGTTTCCCGGTGGACCGGCTCAAGATCGACCAGTCCTTCGTGCGCGACCTCGAGACCGAGGGCCAGGACGCCACCATCGTGCATGCCATCATCGCCCTCGGCCACAGCCTCGGACTGAGCATCGTGGCCGAGGGCGTCGAGACGGTGGGCCAGCTCACCCTGCTGATGGGCGACGGCTGCGACGAGATCCAGGGCTATTATTTCAGCGAGCCACTGCCGCGCGACGAACTCGAGCAGATCCTGAAGCGCGAGCAGGCGCTGTCGGGACCGCTATCCATTCCGGCAGTGTCCGCCTGAGACCCCGCTGACCGGGTGCGAGCAGCCGGTTGCACGAGGCAAGGAGGGAACCGATGAACAGGTCGATCTTCGTCAGCATGCCGGTCAGCGACCTGACACTGTCGGTGGCGTTCTACGAAGCCATCGGTTTCAGGAGCAATCCCCGGTTCACTGATGAGACGGCGGCCTGCATGGTGTGGAACGAGACGATCAGCTTGATGCTGCTCACCCATGCCAAATGGCGCACCTTCACGACCCGTCCGATCCCGCCGGCAACATCGAGCGGGGTGATGCTGGCCCTGCCGTGCGACAGCCGCGACGCCGTCGATGCGATGAGCCGGGCCGCCGCCGCCAACGGGGGCATCGCCGACATCAATCCGGTGGAAGATCATGGCTTCATGTACAGCCGTGACCTCGCTGATCCCGACGGCCATGCCCTGGGGGCGATGTGGATGGACCTGTCCGCGATGCCTGCGGGGGCCAAGGCGGGCTGAGAATACGCAGAGACCGTCCTCATCAGGGAGCGAAAACGGCGCCTTCCAGGACCGCCCTCAGGCCGGCAGCGATCCGGCTTCGCGGTAGCTGTCGACCAGCCGGTCGAAAACCGAGATGTCCCAGCGGCTGCGTGCCATGAGCTGGGCGACGGACGCGAAGATGGCGCGGGCGCGCGCCTCGCTTTCCTTGGCCGTCATTCCGGTCGCGGCGAGCAGGGCCTTCATCAGCCGCGAAACGTTGACGTCGGCAAACGCCAGCACCTCCTTCTGCACCGGCTCGGGCAGCGCGACCGTCCGCTCAACATCGCCGGGCTGCCCGGCATCTCGATGCGGTTCGGCACAGGCGCGGAAGGCCTGCCGATCAAATTGCAGACCGTCGGCGCGCGGCAGGCGGGGCCACCATCCTTCAGGTCGCAACCCTGCCTGAGCGCCTCAGCACGGTTCGAGACCTGCATCCGACGCTCCGACGCTGGATGCACCCGAGCGGCCAGTGTCCGGAAGCCTACCCAGTCACGCCGGACGCCTGCGGAAGGCGAGGCCGCCGCCCACCGCGATCATCGCACCTCCCGAGGCTTCCGCAGGCGTCGGATCGGGCCCGGCCGCGCGATGGCGCTGTCCGGAAGCGCCAGCCAGGGGCATGGGCATGGGGAGTATTCCGGCCTACCTCGGGGACAGGTCGACCACCGCCATGCGGCCGCCTTCGGTGCCGAAGGCGAGGCAACTGCCGTCCGGCGAATAGGCCAGCGCCGAGACCGAAGCGTTGCCGGCGCTGCCATGCGGGCCGCAGACCGGCAGCACCTTTCGGGTCGCGACATCGGCCATCAGCACGGTGCCGTCGGCGAAGCCCGCCGCCACGATGTCGTGCTGCGGATGGAAGGCGACGCGGGTGCACAGCACGTTCTGGATGCCGGCGAGTTCGGTCGGCGGCTTGCCCATCGGGCCGCCGCCGAAGAACGGCCACAGCACCACCGCATCGGCACCGGAGGTCGCGAGCCAGCGGCCGCTGCGCGAGAACGAGATCGACTGCGTCTTCTGCGGGTAGCCGCTCATGCGCATGTTGTGGCCGTCGGGCAGCCGCCAGCCATGCAGCTCGTTCTCCTGCATGGCGGTCACCAGCGCCTCGCCGTTGGGATGCAGCGCGATACCGATATGGCTGCCCTTCCACGCCAGCACGCGCGGCGCATCGGACTTGGTGTTCACGAAGCGCAGCGTGGCGCCGCCATAATGCGAGGTGGCGATGCGCTTGCCCTTGGCATCGAACACCACGCCGGAGACCGTGCTGTCATGCTCCAGCGTGCGGGCAAGCGCGCCGTCCGCGTCGCGCAACTCGACCTGCTTGCCGACGGCCGACGCGATCAGCGCGGTTCGGCCCTCCACCACGCTCGCCACGTGCTCGACCCAGCGCCGGCCGCGCCCGAGCTCGTGCACCACGTCGTCGACATCGATCCGGCACAGCCGGTTGTCGTCGCCGCCGGTGAGGAAGCCCTGCGGCGTCACATCCTGGGCCAGCGCAAGAGCCGCGCCGTCATGCACCTCGAGCCGCCGCCAGTGCTCGGCCTCGCCACGACGCGGCGTCACATGCACGATGCCCTCGCCGGTCGCGAACGCCATTCGGCTCGAATCCCGCGCAATCGCGCAGCCGACGACGAAGCCCTCCGCCTCCCGCACCACGCCGCGCGTGTTCAGCAGCTCGTCGACCGGGATCGGCTTCGAGGGGTTGGCGAAGGTCGTGCTCATGTGGCGATGCAGGACTCGTAGCCGCGGCGCAGCCGGGGGCGGTTGAGGTTGCGGCCGATGAACACCAGCCGGGAGGTCCGCGCCTCGTCTGGCTTCCACGCTGCCACGAAATCGCCGTCCGCCATCATGTGCACTGCCTGGAAGGCGAAGCGCCGGTTCTCGCCCTTGTAGGACAGGATGCCCTTGGAGCGCAGGATGTCCTGCCCCTGCTCCTGCAGCAGCGCGCCGATCCAGGCCTGGAACTTCGCCGCGTCCAACGGCGCCTCGATCTCGAACGACAGGCTCTGCACCTCGTCGTCGTGGCTGTGGCTGTCGCTTTCGAGAAAGTCGGGCGCCAGTTCCAGGGCGCGCGCGAGATCGAAGCCGCCCTGGTCGAGCAGGTCGGTGACCGCCACGTTGCCGCGCTGGGCGCGATGGATGCGGGCATAGCGGTTGATGCCGCGTATGCGCGCCTCGACCGCATCGAGGCCGGCTTCGTCCACGAGATCGGTCTTGTTCAGCACGATCACGTCGGCGAACGCGATCTGGTTCTGCGCTTCGCGGCTGTCGGCGAGCCGCGCCGGCAGGTTCAGCGCATCGACCACGGTGACCACCGCATCGAGCCGGGTCTTCGCCTTGACCTCGTCGTCGACGAAGAAGGTCTGCGCCACCGGCGCCGGATCGGCCAGCCCGGTGGTCTCGACGATGATGCCGTCGAACCGGCCGCGGCGTTTCATCAGGCTGCCCAGGATGCGTATCAGGTCACCGCGCACGGTGCAGCAGATGCAGCCGTTGTTCATCTCAAAGACTTCCTCGTCGGCATCCACCACGAGGTCGTTGTCCACGCCAAGCTCGCCGAACTCGTTGATCACCACGGCATAGCGGCGGCCATGCTCGGCGGTCAGGATGTGGTTCAGCAGCGTGGTCTTGCCGGCGCCGAGGAAGCCGGTGAGCACGGTAACCGGTATCAGGGACGGCGGGCTTTCGGATGCAGGTGCGGAAGCGGTCCGGGTCTCTGACATGGCTCAGCCTCGAAGGGTCACGGGACGTACAGGTGTCGGCCGCTGCATATAGGGCGTCGCGGCCGCCAGTCCCAACCCCAGGATCAGGAAGAGCCAGCCGCCGAGCGGCATGTTGGTAAAGGCGCTGGCCGACGCGATCGGCCATTCCTGGATCAGCACCGCCACGAACAACCCGGTGCGCCAGGCCTGCTGCACAATGCTCTGCCCAGGCGGCTGCCGGGGCCTGAGCGCCAGCAGCCAGGCCAGCACCAGCAGGCAGAACAGCACCAGCCCGGGCAGGCCGGCATCGGTGAGCGCCTGCAGATAGTGGTTGTGCGGGTGCTGCACGCAGAAGGCCGCACCGCCGCCATCGGACGCGGCGGGAGCGAGCGGCGGCACGCCGTGGAAATACTCCGGCAGCGGGCAGCCGGTGCGGAAACCGTCGAAGCCGCGGCCGGTGAACGGGTCGGCGCGCGCGATCGCCAACGCCCGGCCCAGGATCAGGCCGTACGGGCTGCTGCCGAAATGCTGCATCTGGCGCTCGAACAGCAGCACCAGGTGCGAGAAGCTGCGCGGCGAGACCTCGGCGGAGACCGCGACCAGCACCGGCACCAATGCCAGGCAGGCGAGCAGCGGCATGCGCAGGCGGGGCAGCATCAGGCAGGCGACGACCAGGCCGAGGCCGCACAGCAGCAGCGGCACCCGCTGGCCCGACAGCACCATCAGGGAGAGGCCGCCGAGCAGGATCGCGATCGCGCCCGCAAGGCCTGCCGCGCGCTGACCACGTGTTTGGCCGCGTCCGATCAGCCACGCGCAGGCCGGCAGCAGAGTCGGGAACAGCAGCCGCGACAACGGCGCCGCCGCGCGCGGGTGGTCGTACGGGCCGGTCAGGGTGCCGTCATGGAAACGCGGCATGCCGAACAGGTTGTGCCCGGTGGTGGCCTGCAGCAGCAGTTGCAGCGCGATGTAGGCAAAGCTCGCCCAGACCAGCCAGGCGAGCCAGCGCTGGTGGCGCACGTCGCGCAGCACCCAGCTCTGCAGCGCCGCCGGGAACAGCAGGAAGCGTATGGTCAGCAGCGCCTGCAGGAACGATTTCTGGCCGCCCTGCCCAAGGGAGGCGCCAAGCGACAATGGGGGCGGCAGCGAGCACACCACCAGCCACAGCCACCAGAACGCCGCGATGCCGACCCAGGGCTGCCGGGTCCAGCGCCAGTCCCGTTGCAGCGTCGAGTGCAGCAGGAACAGCAACCCGACCGCATCGATGCAGCCATCGGCCAGGCCCCGGCCATGCACCAGGAACAGCGGACACAGCAGGGTCGCAAGCAAGGCCAGGCGGGCAGGCAGACGGATCATGCGGGTGCGGATTGGCCATAATCGCTGCCGCGCGCAAGGGCGTCGGCGCGGAATGAAGCGAGCCGCTGTCGCGCTGGCTCGACATCGAACAGGCGCGCACGGTGGCGCCCGCGCTCGGCAAGATCGGCCCGCAGCGCCGGATCACCCGTGAGCCGCAGCAGGGCCGCCTCCAGCCGCTCCGGCTCGGCGAGCAGGGCGGCATCGCCCACCACCTCTGACAAGCCAGGGCGCGGCGAGACCACCAGGGCGGCGCCGTTGGCCATCGCCTCCAGCGCGGTCATGCCGAACGGTTCCTGCCACCGGCTGGGCACCACCACGATCGCCGCCCGCGCCATTGCCTCAAGCACCGCCCGGTGCGGCTGGTGGCCGCGCATCGCAACTCCCGCCGCCGCGGCACGCGGGCGCAGGGCGGCTACGAACGGGGTGTCGGCGGCATCGGCTGCGAACCGGTCCGCGCCGATGATTTCCGCCCGCCAGCCTGCCCGCTGCGGCAGCACCCGTGCACAGGCCGCCACGAACGCGTCGGCCCCCTTGTCGGCAACCACGCGCCCGGCGAACAGGATCAGGGGTTCGCGCTCGCCCATCGGCGCCGGCAGGTCGGCAAGGTCGATGCAGTTCGGCAGCACCTGGACGCCGCTGCCACGCGGCAGGCCTTCGAGAAAACGCCCGCGCAGCCATTCCGAGACGCAGGCGACCCGCATGTGCCGCAGCAAGACCGTGCGCTCTGGAGCGGTACGGGCGCGTCGCATCGCCTGCGGGTCGTTGTGCAGGATCAGCGTCAGCGGAACGCGCGGGAACCGTCGGGCGAGGAAGCGGACGATCTCGGGACGGTTGTGCACCTCGATCAGAGCGGGGTTTAGCCGTCGCAGGGTCTCGGCCACTGCGCCGGCATAACGCAAGGGCCCGGCGGGAGGCCACAGCACCGGGCGCGCGGCCATGAAGCGCCGCCCGGCGAAGGGCGCTGCCGCGAGCGGCGCGCCGACGATGCAGTCCTCCGGCGGGCTGATCCGGTGCACCAGCAGCCCGATCGCACCCACCGCCTCCGGCGAGAACCCCTCGCGCGGCGGCAGCACCACCGCGACGGGTCCGGTATCGGAGGTCAGGCGACCTGTTCGTATTTGTCGAGCTGCCAGGATGCCGGTTCGAGTGCCGCCTCGTCGTACCAGCGTTGCACCAGCGGATGCGCGCGCATGCGGTCGCGATAGGCCCCGGCACGCTCATCGAGCGGCACGGCATAGGAGAGCAGCCGCGAGACCACCGGCGCGAACATCGCATCTGCGATGCCGAACACATGCCCGTACAGATACGGCTCCGCCGCCTCGCCCCAGATCACCTCGATCCGCGCGATGTCGGCGACGACCTCGCCGGACAGTCCGGCGGCCAGCGGTCGTGCCTCCCGGCCGCAGTTCATCGGCATCGCGAGACGGATTGCCCTGAAGCCGCCATGCATCTCGCTGGCGATACTGCGCGCCGCCGCGCGAGCAACGCGATCAGAAGGCCAGAGCCCGGTCGCCTGTTCGGCGCAGTATTCGCCGATCGCCAGACTCTCCCAGATGCGCGCGCCGCGATGCTCGAGATACGGCACCAGGCCGTGCGGCGTGGCCTGCGCGATCGCGCCGGTGCGGCCGCCGGCGATCGGGATTACCTGCTCGTCCACATCCAGCCCGGCAAGCTGCACCGCGAGCCAGCCGCGCAGCGACCAGGAGGAGTAGCGCTTGGTGCCGATGACAAGCCGTCCGTCCGCCATCCCTGCCTCCCGGTCAGCTTTCGTCGCGCCTGATGAAGCCACCGCCGAGCACGCGTGTCCCGTCATAGAGCACGCAGGCCTGGCCCGGAGCTGCCAAGGCCGGCTCGTCGAGCAGCACCTCGGCGCCGTCCGGGGTCGCGCGCACGCTCGCCGGCCGCACCATCTCGCGCGTCCGAAGCTGCACCGTGCAGCCGAGCATCCCGGACGGCGGCGCGATCAGCCAGTTCACCCCGCGCAGCCGCAGCGCACGCCGCCCGGCGCCATCCCCGCGCGGCCCGACAACCACCCGGCGGCTGCCCGGCTCGACCCGCACCACCTGCTGGCGGATGCCGTCCCGCATCGCGGCAGGCCCGAGCCGCCTGCCCTGTCCGACCGTGTAGCGCGCGATACCCTGATGCCGGCCCAGCACGTGGCCGGCCGCATCGACGATGTCGCCGTCGCCCGCGATCTCCGGGCGCAGCCGCTCGACCATGCCCGCATAGTGCTCGCCGCCGGGCACGAAACAGAGATCCTGGCTGTCCGGCTTGGCCGCCACCGCAAGACCCAGCCGCAGCGCCTCGGCGCGCACGCACTCCTTGTCGGGCATCTCGCCGAGGGGAAAGCGCAAATAGTCGAGCTGCGCCCGGGTGGTGGCGAACAGGAACCAGCTCTGGTCGCGACCGGCATCGCGCGGGCGGTGCAGCTCGATGCCGGTCGCGGCCTGGATCCGCCGCACATAGTGCCCGGTCGCCATCGCCTCGGCGCCAAGTTCGCGGGCGAGCCCGAGCAGGTCGGTGAACTTCACGCCCATGTTGCACTGCACGCACGGCACCGGCGTCTCGCCGCTCGCGTAGCTGTCGGCGAAATTTCCGATCACGCTGTCACGGAAGCGCTGCTCGGCATCGATCACGTAGTGCGCAAAGCCGAGCCGGTCGGCGACGCGCCTCGCATCGCGTATGTCCCGCCCGGCACAGCAGGCGCCGGCCTTCGCCGCATCCTCGCGCATGTCGTAGAGCTGCAGGGTGGCGCCGATCACCTCGTGGCCCTGGGCCGCAAGCGTGGCGGCGACCACCGAGCTGTCGACGCCTCCCGACATGGCGACCAGGATGCGCATCCGGTGCGTCAGCCGGTGCGCGGCAGGCGGACGACGAGGCCGTCGAGCGCCTCGGTCATCACGATCTGGCAGCCGAGCCGCGAGGTCTTCTCCAGGCCGAAGGCGAGGTCGAGCATGTCCTCCTCGTCCTCGGTGGCGTCGGCAAGCTTCGGCGTCCAGGCCGGATCGACCACCACATGGCAGGTGGCGCAGGCCAGCGAGCCCTCGCAGGCGCCCTCGAGATCGACGCCGTGGCGATGCGCGATCTCCAGCACGGAGAGCCCGAGCGGGGCCTCCACCTCGCGCGCGCTGCCGTCACGCTCGATGAAGGTCATCCTTGGCATTCTGGCATCTCGGCGGGCTGTCCGGTGGAAGGCTGGCCGGTGGAAGGCTGGCCGGTGGAAGGTTGGCCGGTCGCGCTTGCATGCGCGCGGAGCAGGATGGCCGCGGCCTGCTCCAGGTCGGCCGGTGAGGTAAAACGTCCGATCGCGAGGCGCAAGCTTTCCGCCGCCTGCCGCCGGGTCAGCCCCATCGCCTGCAGCACCATCGACGGCTCGACCGACGCCGACGAGCAGGCCGAACCGGTGGACAGGCACAGCTCCGGCGCCGACGCGATGATCGCCTGCGCATCGGCGCCCGGGAAGCGCAGGTTGAGGTTGCCGGCAATGCGGTGGCTCATGCTGCCATTGACGACCAAGCCTGGAACGCCGTGCCGCAGCCGCTCCAGCAGCCGGTCGCGCAGCGAGCCGAGCTGGCTCGGCTCGTCGGCCAACGCGTCGCCCGCGATCTGCGCGGCGCGGCCGAAGCCCGCCACCAGCGGCACCGCAAGGGTGCCCGATCGCATACCGCGCTCCTGGCCGCCGCCGGAGAACAGCGGCTGCAGGCGCACCCGCGGTCGCCTTCGGACATAGAGCGCGCCGACCCCCTTCGGGCCGTACAGCTTGTGGGCGCTGAGCGAGGCGAGATCGAGACCCAGCGCCGCGACATCGATGACGATCTTGCCGGCGGCCTGGGCGAGGTCGGAATGCAGCAGCGCGCCGGCCGCACGCACCAGCGGCGCGAGGCCGGCAAGGTCCTGGATCACCCCGGTCTCGTTGTTGACCGCCATGATGCTGACCAGCAGCGTCGGCGTGCGCAGCGCCTCCTGCAGCAGCGCCGCATCGAGCCTGCCGTCCGGCTGCACCGGGAGGATCACCGGCTCGAAGCCCTCGCCGGCGAGATCGCGCACGGTCTCCAGCACGCAGGGATGCTCGGTGGCCAGCGTGATCACCCGGCGGCGGGCATCGCCATAGGCGCGCAGATGGCGGACGGCGCCCTTGATGGCGAGGTTGTTGCTCTCGGTGGCGCCCGAGGTCAGCAGCACGGCACGCGGATCGGCGCCGATCAGCCGGGCCACCGCCTCGCGGGCGGCATCGCAGGCGGCCTCGGCGTCGCGTCCCATCGCGTGCTCGGCGCTGTGCGCGTTGCCATAGTGCATGCCGAAGAACGGCAGCATCGCATCGACGACGCGCGGATCGCACGGCGTCGTGGCCTGGTTGTCGAGATAGATCATGCCGCCTGTCCGGAGCCGGCTGGGATGCGCCTGGTTGCCATGCCGACATAGGCGGCGATGAAGCCCTCGACCGAAGCCGCCTCGACATTCCAGGGCAGCGACACCCGGATTGCCTGGCCGGCAAGCGGGCCCAGACCCATCGCGTCCAGCACATGCGAGCGCGCCACCTTGCCGGACGAGCAGGCGCTGCCCGCCGAGACGCCGTAGCCGGCGATGTCGAGCGCGATCAGTTGCGTCGCGGCGGCGCGGCCCGGCAGGGCAAGGCAGGTCGTGTTGGGCAGGCGCGGCGACGCGGCCCCGCAGGCGATGGCGCCGACCTCGATGGCGGCGCGCTCGATACGGTCACGCAGGCGGCCCTGGGTGAAGGCCGCCTGCGCCATGCCGGCGACCGCGTCGGCCGCCGCGGCGGCAAACCCGGCTATGGCCGGGAGCGCCGGGGTGCCCCCGCGACGGCCCTGCTCCTGGCCGCCGCCCGAGATCAGCGGCGGCAGCGGTCCGCGCCGGGCGCCGCCGAGCAGGAGCGCGCCGGCCCCCTTGGGACCGCCGAGCTTGTGGCCGGAGAGCGCCATGCTGTCGGCGCCGAGTGCCCTGAGGTCGAGCGGGATTCGTCCGGCTGCCTGCACCGCATCGACATGCAGCCATGCGCCATGAGCGCGGCAGACCTGCGCCGCTGCCGAAACCGGATGCAGCACGCCGGTCTCGTTGTTGGCCAGCATTAGACAGACCAAAGCCGGCCCCGGCGTCGCGGCGAGCGCGGTCGCAAGCGTCTGCGGATCGAGGCGGCCGTCGGGCCGCACGGCAACCGCCCGGGCATGCCCAGGCACGGCGTTGCGGACCGCGTCATGTTCGGTGGCGCCGTAGAGCACGACGCGCTCAATGCCGTGCAGGGCGAGCGCATCCGCCTCGGTGCCGCCGGAGGTGAAGACGATGTCGTCCGCGTCGGCGCCGAACAACTCGGCAAGCCGCTCGCGCGCGGCTTCGAGAACGGCGCGGGCAGCGCGTCCGGCGCGATGCACCGAGGCGGGATTGCCGGCAAGCCTGGTGGCGGCGGCGGCGGCATCCAGGGCAGGCTGGCGCGGGCTCTCGGACGCATTGGCGTCGAATAGCGTAAATAGTTCGTTAGAAACGATGTTCATTGACGTCCCAAGAATGATCGAACACTGCACGAGAGCAACCCGTTGTCATGTCATCACAATCCCGTGTCTCCTATTTCCGCCGCACTATGCGTCATGCGCATTGATTTCAGTGTAAATCGGCCGGCAGCGCCGCTATACAGTCGCAAACGTGTTGTCCACGGGCCAATTTTGCAGCGTGGAGTCGCACGAAAAGGACCAGGTTGATGACCTTCCACTCCGCGCACCCGCGGCCGACTCGCCTTTGGCGGGCACAACTCGTTATGACGCACACCAGCACCGACCACAGGACAATTTGAAAGCTCCGGTCGTTGCGCCATATACAGCCTCCCCATCGCGGGTGGCCTCTCTCGATTGGCCGCCGACCGCGATTTGACGGCAATCCGGCGACCGACCGGCCGGCCATGACTTTCGCTTGAAGCCGGACGCATGGCGGGGCATCGCCAGCGTCCGAATTGCGTTGCAACAAAGCTCGCGCCCATGCCTCGAGGCGGAGCGACAAAAATAGCGGGACAAGATGCCTGAGGTAATGTTCGCTGGTCCTGACGGCCGGCTTGAGGGACGCTACCACCACTCCAGCGAGCCGAATGCTCCGCTTGCTCTCATCATGCACCCGCATCCGCTGCATGGCGGAACCATGAACAATCGCATCACCTATGCGATGTATCGCGCGTTCGAGAAGCTCGGCTTCTCCGTGATGCGCTTCAATTTCCGTGGCGTCGGACGCTCGCAGGGCCGCTATGACGGCGGCATTGGCGAGATCAGCGACGCCGCTGGCGCACTCGACTGGATGCAGATGGTCAACCCGAATTCCAGCGGTCTCTGGATCTCGGGCTATTCCTTTGGCGCCTTCGTCGGGATGCAATTGCTGATGCGTCGCCCGGAAGTCTCGGGCTGGGTCAGCGTGGCACCACCCGCGAACCACTATGATTTCGGCTTCCTGGCACCTTGTCCCTGCGGCGGCCTAATGCTGCACGGCGACGCCGACGAGTTAGTGCCGGAGCCCGCGGTCCGCAAGCTGGTGGACAAGCTCAACACCCAGAAGGGCGTGCAGGTCGATTATCGCGTCTATGCCGGCGCCGATCATGTGTTTGCCAATCATGCAGACCACGTCTCGGAAGCCATCGACGACTATGTCGGCCGCGTGGTCGCCCGCAAGACCATGGCGCTCGCCGCCGACTGACGCAGTTCCGCCTGCAGTTCCGCATTGCAACGGCGCCGGGTCCGCCCCGGCGCCGTTTCTTTTTGATGGGCGCTGCAACATTCGTGAGACCCATGCCTTGTATTGCTGGCTGTATCGCAAACCACACATAGTCGATCGGCGATCGCAGGAGGTCGTGCCCGCAGGGCCGGTGTGCTAGAGCAGCATCCGATCACTTGGAATCGCTGCGCGATGCCAAGTCTCGGGTAAAGCTGGTCTATAAAACGACAAGCGGAGCATGATCGATCGGATCATGCTCTAGTGGCCGCTGACCTCTCCCGGAGCCCGGCCGAACGCATGACCACGAGCCCGCTTAACCTCCCCGCGCTTCGGGAAACGCCCTTCCTCCAGGAAGCAAAAGCGCGCGGCTATATCTTCCAGTGCACCGACATCGCGGCCCTCGATGCGGCACTGCGGGCCGGCATCGTCAGCGGATATATCGGCTTTGATGCCACCGCCGACAGCCTGCATGTCGGCCACATGATCCAGATCATGATCCTGCGCCTGCTGCAGCGGCACGGCCATCGCCCGGTGGCCCTCCTCGGCGGCGGCACCACCCGGATCGGCGATCCGTCGTTTCGCGACGAGGCACGGCAGTTGCTCGACGCCGACGGGATCGAGCACAACCGGGCCGGTATACGCGCCAATCTCGCCGCCATGCTGCGCTTCGGCGACGGGCCGTCGGATGCGATCATGCCGGACAATGCCGAATGGCTCGACCGGCTCGGCTATATCGACCTGCTGCGCGAGGTCGGCGCGCATTTCAGCGTCAGCCGCATGCTCGGCTTCGACAGCGTACGTCAGCGACTGGAGCGCGAGCAGGGCCTCACGTTCCTGGAGTTCAACTACTCGATCCTGCAAAGCTACGATTTCCGCGAGCTCTGGCGCCGGCACGGCGTGGTGCTGCAGATGGGCGGCTCCGACCAGTGGGGCAACATCGTCTCCGGCGTCGACCTGGTGCGCCGCACCGACCAGAAGCAGGTGTTCGGCCTGACCACGCCGCTGCTGGCCACCGCATCCGGCGCCAAGATGGGAAAGACCGCTTCGGGCGCGGTCTGGCTGTCGGCGGCAAGGCTGGCGCCGTTCGACTACTGGCAGTTCTGGCGCAATACCGAGGATGCCGATGTCGGCCGCTTCCTCAAGCTGTTCACCGACCTTGAGGCGGCGGAATGCGACCGGCTGGGCGCATTGCCGGGCGCTGCGATCAACGATGCCAAGAAGATCCTCGCGACCGAGGCGACCGCGATCTGCCACGGCCGCCGGACAGCCGAGCATGCGGCCGCGGCTGGACTTGCGCTGTTCGAGACGGGGGGATCCGCCGGCGCCGCGCCCGACGCATTGCCGTCGCGGCCGATCGCACACGCGAGGCTCGTGACCGGCGTGCCGGTGCATCGCCTGTTCGCCGAGATGGGGCTGGTCGCCAGCAACGGCGAGGCAAGGCGGCTGGCGCGCGGCGGTGGCCTGCGGATCAATGACGTTGCGGTCACTGACGAGAACCGCGTGGTGTCCGGCGCCGATCTCCGCGACGGCGCGATCAAGCTCTCGGTCGGCCGCAAGCAGCATCTGCTGGTGCGGCCGGGGTAGCCAGCGGCGGCCGTCCTAGAGCAGCATCCAATCACTTGGAGTCGCTGCGCGATGCCAAGTGTCGGATAAAGCTGCTCTATTGAACGACAAGCGGAGCATGATCGATCGGAACATGCTCTAGCCGGCGATCGCCTTGGTCGCCTTGCTGATCTGGACCGCGACCGCATCGAGCGTGATGGCGGCCAGCGCCGCGCGCATCGCGGCCTCCGCGGCTTCGAACCGCTCTCCGAGGACACGCGGCACGTGGCGGCCGACGGGACACTCCGGATCGGGGTTGGCGTGCAGCGGCAGCAGCGGCAGCCGCACCGGGTTGACCGCGATCCAGACATCGTCCAGCGAGATCCGCTCAGGCGGCCGACCCAGCGCGGCGCCGCCCTGTCCGCGCCGGACGCGGACGAGGCCCGCCTGCGCCAGCAGCCGCATGATGCGCCGGACCACCACCGGGTTGGTGTTGACGCTGCCGGCGATCCGCGGACTCGTCAGGCGGCCGGCAGGTTCGACCGTCATCAGCAGCATGATATGGGTGGCGACGGAGAACCGGGTTGCGATCATGGCGCTCATGCAGCGTTTACCGGCAAGCGTGGTTGCGCGACCATCCGAGATAGTTCGAGCGTGGTCCCTTGCCGATGCAGCGCGGTTTCGGCATCACGGGAGGCCGATGCAGATCCCCCGAAGATGCGGTTCCCAGGCAGATGCAGGATGACGACGAGCGCAGGTCGGTGCTGGCCGAGACTTCCCTCGCCATCCGGCGCGCCGCCGCCAGGCTCTGCGTGCTGCTCGGCTGGGTGCCGCTGCACGAGGTGCCGCTGCCGAACGGCCGGCGCGCCGACATCCTGGCGCTGCGTCCGGATGGCGGGTTCGCCTGCATCGAGGTGAAGTCCGGGCCGCGCGACTTCCTGACCGACATGAAATGGCAGGAGTATCGGGCGTTTTCCGATGCGCTGTATTTTGCCGTCGACGAGCAGTTCCCGCGCGCGCTGCTGCCGCCGGATACCGGCCTGGTGGTCGCCTGCGTCGGCCCGCACTGCGCGCCCGGATCGCTCATCGCTCAGGACGCCGAGATCCTGCGCGAAGCGCCGGCGCACCCCCTCGCGCCGGCGCGCAGGCGGGCACTGATGCAACGCTTCGCCACCATCGCCGCCCAGCGGCTGGCGATGCTCGAGGATCCGGCCATTACCGCCTCGCTGCGGGCCGCCCTGCGGGTCGAGTGACCGGTCCCCAACCTTGTGCCACCCGAACTTGCGCCACCCGGTGCGCGGGCTCACGCTGACTTCCCGCAACAGGCGAGGTCCACCGAATGCAGTCGAACGCCCTGAACCAGCGCCTCGAGGCCGCCAGCGCGATCGTCGCCGAGGCGGCTGCGCTGGCGATGCGCATGCGCCCCGCCTCCGGCAGCTTCACCGGCAACCTGAAGGGCGCGCAGGACTGGGTGACCGAAGCCGACGGCGCGGTCGAGGCGCTGATCGCGGGCAGGTTGCGGGCGCTGTTCCCCGATGACGGCTTCAAGGGCGAGGAGACCGGCGAAAGCGACCAGGGCGCGGCCGCGTCGCTGCGCTGGGTGGTGGACCCGATCGACGGCACCTCGAACTATGCACGCGGGCGGGATCGCTGGGCGGTGTCGCTCGGCCTGATGGATGGCGCGCGCCCGGTGCTCGGCCTGGTGGCGGCCCCGGTGTTCGGCGAGACCTTCCTGGCCCGCGACGGCGGCGGCGCCAGCCTGAACGGCACCCCGATCCGCCCGGCCGACACCACCGAGATCGTCCGGGCAATGGTCGAGGTCGGCTGGAGCCCGAAGGTCAGCGCCGAGGCGCATGCGGCGCTGAGCGGGCGCATCGCGTCCCTGGGCGCCGCCCCACGCACCGGCGGCTGCGGCGCCATCGCGCTGGCCGAGATCGCCTGCGGCCGGCTCGACGCCTATATCGAGCCGTTCATCAACTTGTGGGACGTGGCGGGCGCGCTGCCGCTGCTGGCCGAGGTCGGCGTGCACGTCTCGCCGTTCCTGCGCGATGGCGGCATGACCGGCGCATACCCGATCCTCGCCGCGACCCCGGGCATCGCCGAGGCGATCTCCGCGGCAACCGGGATCAGCTTCGCGTAGGCAGCAGGGCTCACGGCGCCGGGGAAATCTTGCTAGTCAGTGACGCGAAGCACCCGTGCGCGCTTCGGCGCGGGTGCGGGCTGGAGACAGGGACATCATGCGAACGCGCCGCGGCCTCACCGCGTTTTTCTCGCTCACGCTTGTCGCCATGTCGGTCACCACCGGGGCCGCACGTGCACAGCAACTCACCGAGCGCCAGGAGCAGCAGCAGCGGCTGGTCGACCGGGCCACGCTGACCGCGCAGGACATCCTCGACTGGCGCGCCAACGGCGACCAAGCGCGGCGCTTCCTGTCCCGCTCGCGCGGCGTGCTGATCTGTCCCAGCATCTTCCGCATGTCGTTCATCTTCGGCGGCTCCGGCGGCGGCTGCACGCTGCTCGCCCGCGACGGCTCGGGATCCTGGTCGGCGCCGGCTTTCTACTCGATGGGATCAGGGTCGTTTGGTTTGCAGGCGGGTATCCAGGATGCCGAGCTGATGCTGTTCATCATGAGCAGGCGTGGCCTGACCGCGATCATGGACAGCCAGTTCAAGTTCGGCGCCAATGCCGGCGTCACCCTGGCCACGCTGGGCGCCGGCATGGAGGGCGACACCTCGGCCGCCTTCAACGCCGACATCGTGGTGCTCGAGAAGAGCAAGGGCCTGTTCGCCGGCATTTCGCTGCAGGGCAGCATCCTGTCGTTCGACAGCGTCGGCAACCGCTCCTATTACGGCCAGCCGGTGGGCGTGCAGGACATCGCGGTGGCGATGCGGGTGAACAATCCAGGCGCGGATCCGCTGCGTGCGGTGCTGATGCGCTATGGCGGCACCGGCCCGGCGCCACAGCCGGCCTATCGCGGCGCCGAGGCAGCGCCTGACCAGGGCGCGCCGGACGAATATCCGCCGCCATACCAGCGTGGCAATGTCTATGGCGCACCCGGGGAGGCTCCGGGAGGCGCATCCGGCTATACCAGCACGCCGTCTGGTCCTGGCACCTACCCACCCAATCCGGACACCGGCCCCACCCAGCTTGCGCCGAGCGAGCCGGTGCAGAGCCAGTCGCTGCCGCCGCCCCACTAGGGCCCGACGACCGGCATGCCGGCCTGCAGCGCGGCGGAATTCGATCAGATCGTCACCGGTCTTGATGGCGGCGTTCCCGATGCCGGGATGTTCCAGCTCATGTCCAGCCTCACCCTGGACGTCCCGGCTGCACGGCTGCTTGCCGCCATGGATCCGTTTTCCGTCGACTACCGTCAGGCCGCGCTCGACCTCTATCTCGGCCTGCGCGCGCATCCCGAGGCCGACTACGTCCCCCGGCGCGACGAGGCGCCCTCGTTCGCCCTCCCGGAGCACATCTGGTCGCAGCTTCCGCCCTGGAGCTTCCGGGACCCTGGAATGGTCGGAGAGCATCTCTATGCCTGGGGCCATATCCTGCGTCATCTGGTCCTGCCGCCCGGTGGCAGTGTGCTGGAATACGGTCCAGGCAGCGGCCAGATCCTGTTGATGTTGGCGCGACTGGGCTACCGCGCGCACGGCGCGGACGTGGATGCGGTCGCACTGGAAGGCATCCGGTTGCAGGCGGAGGCGATGCAGCTCGAGGTGTCGACGGAGCGGGCCGTATTCGGCGACGGCTTCGGCGCGCAGCGCTTCGACACCATCATTTTCTACGAGGCGTTCCACCACGCGCTGGATTTCCAGGACCTGTTGCGGCGCCTCCATGATCGCCTGAATCCCGGTGGCCGCGTCATTCTCTGCGGCGAACCGGTGGTGCCCGACCCGTCCCCGGGCATCCCTTACCCTTGGGGTCCGCGGCTGGACGCCCTGTCGGTGTTCTGCATGCGTCGCTTCGGCTGGATGGAGCTGGGCTTCACCCACGGCTTCTTCACGCAGGCTGCGCGACGTGCCGGCTGGAGCGTGGCGTTCCATCCGTTCCCGGGCTGCGGCCGCGCCCATCTCTACGTGCTGGAGGCCACGATGCCCGAGGCCGGCCCGTGTTCGGATTGGGGTGCGGGAACCCCGGCCGCCGCGCCAGGACCTGCCGCGGGCAGCGCAACGATGGCACAGCTCCGGGCCGAACTCATGGCACTGCATGCCTCCACCTCCTGGAAGGTCACCCGCCCGCTGCGCACGGCTGGACGGATCGTCGCGCGGCTGTCGCGAACCGTCCGACCCGATCGCTGAACCATGGTTCAGCCGGGCCAAAGCGAGCTGCGGATCACCTGGCAGAAATTGCCGCGATGGAAATGCGGCTCCTTGTCGGCGATGACGTCGGCCTTGACGTTGCCGAAGGTGGTGTCGGGCTTGTGCCTGATGCCGTCATAGAAGGCCTGGATGATCTCCTCCTTGAAGGCGGGCGGGCGCGGGAAGTCCGCAACCACCGCCTCCCGCTCGGCAGCTGGATAATCCGGATAGGTCAGGCCGAGCACGTCCATCTCGACGCCGGCGGTCACCAGGGCGACCACGGGATGCATGTGCACCGGCACGCCAGGCGTGGTGTGCAGCGCGATCGCCGTCCAGACGGTGTAGGCGTCCGCCTCGGGCACGCCGTGGCTGCGCAGGAAGTCGCGCGCAGCGTGGGCGCCGTCGACCTCGAAGCGTTCGTCGGCGCTGGAATGGCCCGGCATCAGGCCGATATCGTGGAACATCGCGCCAGCATACAGCAGCTCACGGTCGAAGCTCAGGCCGCGACGCAATCCGGCGATCGCTCCGAACCGGTAGACGCGGCTCGAATGGTTGAACAGCAGCTCGGTCTCGGTGTCGCGCACGAACTCGGTGATCGCGCGCGCGAGCCTGCTGTCGGGAATGGCGGCTGCGGGATCGATGATCGGCATGGTCGAACTCCTTGCTGATGGAGCGACTGGAGTAGCAGCCGAGCGTCTGGCACGATGCGATGGTTTCCTGCTATTTCTGCCAAACCACCACGGCAACGGACATGGGGGCGATGGCTGCGCGAAAGATCGGGATCCTGGCGGTCGACGGCGTCCAGTTGCTGGACGTCTCCGGGCCGGCCGACGTGTTCGCCGAGGCCAACCTGCAGGCCGGTCGCAACGAATACGACATACGCCTGCTCGGCGCGGTATCGGGCATGATCCGGGCCTCCTCCGGCATGCGCATCACCGTGGACGGGGTGCTGGGACAGGACGGCGGCGCCGCGTTCGACACGCTGCTCGTCGCGGGTGCCCCCAACCTGCACCGGCGGGCGGGCGATGCACAGCTTGTCGGCCGGCTGCGCGACGTGGCGGGGGCCTCGCTCCGCTATGGCTCGGTCTGCACCGGCGCGTTCCTGCTGGCGCAGACCGGGCTGCTGGACCGGCTCCGGGTCACCACCCACTGGGCGATCGCCGATCACTTCGCCCGCGCATTCCCGCAGGTGGCGCTGGAGGTGGACGCCATCCATGTCCGCGACGGCAGGGCCCGAACCGCGGCCGGCGTCACCGCAGGGCTCGACCTGGCGCTGGCGCTGGTCGAGGAGGATTTGGGCGCCGAGCTTGCGCGCCGCATCGCGGGCCAGCTGGTGATGTATTTCCGTCGGCCCGGCGGCCAGCTCCAGTACAGCCGCGAGCGCCACGGCAGCCCGGCCGGGCGCTCCATGCTGCAATCCGTGCAGCGCTGGGTCGCAGCACACCCCGAGGCGCATCACAGCGTGGCCGAACTGGCGGACCGCGCGGGGATCAGTCCGCGCCACTTCGCCCGGCTGTTTCGCGACGAGGTCGGCGTCACGCCGTCCGCCTGGGTGGAAGGCATCAGGGTCGAGGCGGCACGCCGGCTGCTGGAACAAGGGCTACCGCCGAAGCTGGCCGGCGCACGCTGCGGCTTCGCCGATGTCGAGACGTTCCGGCGTGCCTTCCAGCGTCGTCTCGGCGTATCACCGGCGGCCTATCGCAGCCGGCACGCCGGGGACGCGGTCAGGCAAGCAGGTAGGGTCCCAACTGGCTCGGCCACTGGCCGCGCGGCTTCGCCTGCGTGACCGCCGGCGGCAGCTTCACCGCGGAGCCTCCGGCGGCCGACTGGTAGATCGCCTCCAGGATGCGCATGTCCTGCAGCCCCTCCTCGCCGGGCGTCAGCGGCACCGCCTGGTTGTGCAGGCTGAGCGCGAACGCGTCCATCTCGACCGCGAATTGGCTCTTCGGCGTGAAGCGACGGGTTTCCAGCGCGCCGGCCATTTCCGCCTTGCGATCGATCTGCACAGCGAGGTTGTCGTAGCCGAATGCCGGATCGAGCCCGAGCCAGCCGCGCTCGCTATGCACGCGCAACTGCCGGCTTTCGTGGAAGCTGTAGCCGGAGCTGCCGGTGGCGATGATCCCGGACGGGAACCGCAGGGTGAACAGCGCCACGTCCTCGATCTCGCGGAAACGCGTATCGTGCGCCGGACGGGTCACCTGTCCGGTCACCTCGACCGGCTCCTCGCCGGTGATGTAACGGAACGCGTTGGTGCAATAGAGCCCGACATCGGGCAGCGAGCCGCCGCCGGCCATCGCCAGGATCTGCCGCCACTGGCCGTTCGGCAGGTCGTTCTGGCCGTTCACCGCCTCGATCATGCGGATCGAACCGTATCGGCCGCTGCGCGCCAGCCCGATCAGGGTGCGATGCGCCGGATCGTGCTGCAGCCGGTAGGCGATCATCAGGGTGCGGCGCGCCTGCCGGCAGGCCTCGACCATCTGCTCGGCCTCGGCGACGGTGGCCGCCATCGGCTTCTCGCACAGCACGTGCTTGCCGGCGGCGGCGGCGCGCAGGGTGAACTCGGCGTGCATCGCGTTCGGCAGCACGATGTACACCGCATCGATATCCGGGTTGTCGCGAATGCTGTCGAAGTTCGCATAGCTGTACACGTTCTTTTCCGGCACGCCGTGCTGTGCGGCGATCGCGCGCGCCTTTTCGGACCGGCCGCTGACCACCGCCGCGAGCCGCACATGCGCCGCCTGGCCGAAACCCGGCAGGATCTCCTCCAGCGCCAGCACGCCGAGCCCTACCACCGCGATGCCCAGGCGCTTTCCCGGCGGCAGCAGGTTCGGCACCTCGCCATTGGCCTCGCTCGGGGCGTGCAGCGGCGGCAGGCTGACGCGGCCATCCTCGACCGCTCCGCGCAGCGCATCCGGCTCGCGCCGTGCTGCGGCCGCGGCTGCGGCACTCGCGGCAAGCAGGGCGCTGGTGCCGAACAGGGTGCGGCGGGTCAGGTCGGTCATGCACGGGCTCCGGTCGATGCAGGCCGGCGCGCCGACCCCACCGCCCAACACGAAGCAACAGAACGGGATTTACAGACCCACACGCTTGTGTGGCATCTAGCCGGATGGCCGACCGCTCCCTCACATCGCCCCCATCCCGGACCGCCATGCGAAGGGTCGTGATCATCACCGGCGGCTCGTCGGGGATCGGCCGCTGCACCGCCGGCCTGTTCGCGCGGCGGGGCTGGTCGGTCGGGCTGATCGCCCGCGGCGAGGCGGGGTTGCGGGCGGCGCTGGACGATGTGCAGGCAGCCGGCGCCACCGGCGCGGTCGCGCTGGCCGACGTGGCCGATGCCGAGGCGATGGAGCAGGCGGCGCGCGCGCTCACCGCCCAGCTCGGACCGGCCGATGCCTGGATCAACGCCGCCGGCAACGGCGTCTATGGGCGCCTGCTCGACGTGCCGGATGCCGAGTTTCGGCGCGTGACCGACGTCACCTACATGGGCACCGTGAACGGGGTGCGCGCGGCGCTGCGCATCATGCTGCCGCGCGATAGCGGCGCCATCGTCAATGTCTGCTCCGGCATCGTGTTCCACGGCCTGCCGCTGATGTCGTCCTATGTCGGCGCCAAGGCGGCGGTGCGGGGCTTCGGCCAGTCGATCCAGGTCGAGCTCAAGCTGGCACGCAGCCGGGTCCGGCTGGCCACCATCTTCCCACCGGCGGTCAACACCCCGTTCTTCAGCCATGCGCCGTCCTACATGGGGTTCCCGGCACGCCCGGTGCCTCCGGTCTACCAGCCGGAGATCGTGGCCGAGGCGCTGTATCTTGCCGCCACCGGGCGTTGCCGGGAGATGACCGTCACCTCGGTGGTCACCGCTTTTTCCTACGTGGCCCGGCTGTCGCCGGCGCTGGCCGCGTGGCTGATGGGCCGGCTGCGCTTCGATGCCCAGTTGTCGCGCGATCCGGCGGCGCTGGCCGCGGAGGAGCCGTGCCTGTTCCGGCCACCCTCGCGCGTGCTTGGCGTGCGCGGGCCGTTCAACCAGCGTGCGCGCGGCTGGAGCGCGCAGGTGCGGCTGCTCGGGCTGCTGCAGCGCCTGACTGTGCGATCCGCCGCGATCAATCCTGCGGCGGAAGCAGCGCTCGCCGCGTCGTCGGCGGCAAAAACGGCGCCGCAAGCGCCGTCGGCGGCAGGAACGGCGCCGCAAGCGCCTCAGTCGCCGTCCAGACCTGCGCCCGCAGCGCCGCGTCCGCTGTCCGCCTGTTCGGACGCGCCGGCCGGCGCCGCTTCAGATAGGCCCCGGTAAGCGCCGCGCACTCCGGCGAGAGTGCGGCGTATAGCGGCGTCTCGGCGCCCTGGCTCTCATTCAGGCTGAACGGCGCCATCAGCCGCCAGGCGAGGCCCACCACGCCCGGCTCGCGCACCAGGCCGGTGGCGACCAGTCCAGGATGCACCACGTTGGCGGTCACCAGCGCCGGATCGAGGTGCTGCGCCAGCGTCATCTGGGTCATCAGCAGGGCGAGCTTGGACCGGGCATAGGCGCGCGTCATCCGCCACGACCCCGCCAGCTCGAGGTCGGCCGGATCGATGCTCGTGCGGTCCGATGTCGAGGAGCCGACACTGACGATCCGCGCACCGCCGCCCTGGGCAAGCAGCGCCGGCAGCAGGGCGTGGCTCAGCACGAACGGCGACAGGTGGTTGACCGCGAGCGTGAGCTCGTGGCCCTCGCGCGTGAGCTGCCGCCGCGCCGACAGTGTGCCGGCATTGTTGACCAGCAGCGCCAACGCTTGGGCACGGGCGAGGATCGTGTCCGCCGCCGCGCGTGTCTCGGCCAGCAGCGACAGGTCGGCCTGCACCGGAACCAGCCGGTCCCGGCTGCGCAGCACCCGGCCGCCGATCCAGTCGCGCGTCCGCTCCAGCCGGTCCGCATCCCGGCCGACCAGAAACACCTCGAGCCCGGCCGCGGCCAGCCCGAGCGCGATCCGGCGCCCGATCCCGCCGGTGGCTCCGGTGACGACGGCGGCAGTCATGGTTTCTGCACCGCCACTCCTGTCGCATGGAGGGCCTCAAGCGCGCGCAGCCTGGCGACGTTCTGCAGGTGGGTCGGAAGATCGGCGGCAAAGGCATGGCCGCCGGCGCCGTCGGCGACGAAGTAGAGCGCATCGCCGGCGGCCGGGTGCGCCGCCGCCTGCAGCGACGCAAGGCCAGGCGCGCAGATCGGCCCGGGCGGCAGGCCGGCCTGCAGGTAGCTGTTATAGGGGTTCGGCTGCGTCAGATCGGCCCCGCTAAGCGGCCGCGCCAGCACGCCGAGGCCGCCGGACGCGCCGTAGATCACGGTCGGGTCCGATTGCAGCCGCATGCCCTGGTGCAGCCGGTTGAGGAACACGCGCGCCACCAGAGGCCGCTCGTCCCCCCGGGCGGTCTCGCGCTCCACCACGCTGGCGAGATCCAGCAGGGCCTGCGGTGTCGCCAGCTCCGGCTGCGGATCCCGGCCGGCCCACACCATCGCCAGCCGGCGGCGCATGGCGGACTGCATGCGGCCGACGAGGTCGCGTCGCGCGGTGCCGAGTTCGTAGGCGTAGGTGTCGGGCATCACGCTGCCTTCCTGGGGCACCGGCGCCGGCCCCACCAGGGCCGCGGCACCCGCCACCAGCACCGCGATCTGTGCCGCGGTCAGGCCCTCCGGGATGGTCAGGTCATGCTGCACCGGCCGCGCCGTGCGCAGCACCAGCAGCAGGTCGCGCACCGAGGCCTGCGCCGGGAAGCCCAGCTCCGCGGCATGCACCGGCCCCTGGTCACGGGTCAGCCGGGCGGCCAGCCTGAAGCCGAGCAGCGCGGCAGCCCCATCCGGCAGGGCGCCGTTCCGCTGCAGGGCGGCACCCACGGTCGCCAGGCCGCCATGCGGGATGACGATGGCCTGGTCCCGCGCCAGCGGACCCGGCCTGCCATACAGCCAGACGCCGCCAAGCGCGGTGGCGCCCGCGAGCAGGATCGACAGGAACAGCGGCATCAGGAAGCGGCGCATCATGACAGGATGCCGGCGTCAGGTCCGGTCAGGCCAGCGCTTCAAGCTCCGCCGAGGACGATGCTGGCATTGGTGCCCCCGAAGCCGAAGCTGTTCGACAGCGCATGGCGCACCGGACGCTCCTGGGCGGTATGCGGCACCCGGTCGATCACGCTCTCGCGGCTCGGATGATCCAGGTTCAGCGTCGGCGGCACGACGCCGTCGCGGATCGCCAGCAGCGAGAAGATCGCCTCGATCGCGCCGGCGGCCCCGAGCAGATGCCCGGTGGCGGACTTGGTGGAGGACATCGCGAGCCCCCGCGCGGCGTGGCCGAACAGCCGCTCCACCGCGTCGAGCTCGAGGTCGTCGGCCATCGTCGAGGTGCCGTGCGCGTTCACGTAGCCGATGTCGGCCGGCGTGAGGCGCGCGCTCTTCAGGGCGGCGACCATCGCGCGATAGGCTCCGACATGACCTTCTGGGGGAGCGGTGATGTGGTGCGCATCGCCCGACAGGCCGTAGCCGAGCACCTCGCCGTAGATCTTGGCGCCGCGTCTGCTTGCATGCCCGTATTCCTCGAGCACCACGATGCCGGCGCCTTCGCCCATGACGAAGCCATCGCGGTCGCGGTCCCAGGGTCGCGAGGCGCGCGACGGGGTGGCGTTGAAAGCCGTCGAGAGCGCGCGCGAGGCGCAGAACCCGGCGATGCCCAGTTCGCAGACCGCGGCCTCGGCGCCGCCGGCGACCATGACGTCGGCGTCGCCCAGCAGGATCAGGCGGGCCGCATCGCCGATCGCGTGCACGCCGGTGGCGCAGGCGGTGACCGCGGAATGATTGGGCCCCTTGAAGCCGTAGCGGATCGAGACGTGGCCCGAGACCAGGTTGATCAGCGCGGACGGGATGAAGAATGGCGACAGCCTGCGGGCGCGGCCCTCATGCACCTGCACCGAGGCTTCGTAGATGCTCTGCAGGCCGCCGATGCCCGACCCGATCATCACGCCGGTCGCGCACTGGTCGGCCTCCCCGGTCGGCATCCAGCCGGCATCCTCCACCGCCTCGATTGCGGCGACCATGCCGAGATGGATGAAGCGATCCATCTTCTTCTGGTCCTTGTGCGGCACCCACTCGTCGAGATCGAGGCGGCCGGTCTCACGGGTGCCGGCCGGCACCTCGCCAGCGACCTGCGCCGGCAGCCCGGAGGCATCGAACGAGGTGATCGAACGGATGCCGCTCTCCGCCTCGACCAGCCGCGACCAGAACTGCCTGACGCCCACGCCCAGCGGTCCCGCGATGCCCATGCCGGTCAC
Source organism: uncultured Lichenicoccus sp. (assembly GCA_963693035.2). Classification (GTDB taxonomy): domain Bacteria; phylum Pseudomonadota; class Alphaproteobacteria; order Acetobacterales; family Acetobacteraceae; genus Lichenicoccus. The sequence goes on along the minus strand of CAXMMQ010000009.1, from coordinate 62,266 downwards.
GACAACCCGACGCGCCCCGGCTCCGCTCAGCATGGGTAACATGGGGTGAGCCCCGCCTCCTGGAGTTCAGGCGCTCTTCTGCTTCTCGATGTAGTCGATCGCATCCTTCACGGTGGAGATCTTCTCGGCCGCGTCCTCGGGGATCTCCACTCCGAATGCTTCCTCGAAAGCCATGACCAGCTCGACCGTATCGAGACTGTCGGCGCCGAGGTCGTCGATAAAGGAAGCCTCGGGGGTCACCTTGCTCTCCTCGACGCCCAGGTGCTCCACGACGATCTTCTTAACCTTGTCGGCGATCTCGCTCATCTGATCCTGCTTCCTCTCTGCCCCGGAAAAACCCGCGGTTCGAACCCGTTCGTCCTGTTGTTGGCATCCAAAGTCACGCCTTGACCCCGAACCCTGCCGCCCTGCTCCGGACGAAGCAGCGGGCGATTAGCATGGAATTTCATCGCTCGCCAAGGCACCGGATCGATGCGCCTCCGCCGTCCATGGCGCAAGGGTTGCGGGCTGATGAAAGTTTCGCGGTTCCTGCGCTCCGGGTTCGCCTTTCATGTCATCGCCATGCCGCCATTCACATGCAGCGTGGCCCCGGTCACCCAGCCTGCCTCGTCGGTGGCGAGATAGGCGACCGCGGCGGCGATATCGGACGGCTGTCCCAGGCGCCCGAGCGGGATCGCGGCAGCGAGCTTCGCGCGCTGCGCCTCCGGCAGCGCATCGGTCATCGCGGTCTCCACGAAGCCGGGCGCGACCACGTTAACGGTGATGCCGCGCGAGCCGACCTCCTGCGCCAGCGACTTGCTCATGCCGATCATGCCGGCCTTGGCGGCGGCGTAGTTCGCCTGCCCCGCATTGCCGGTGACGCCCACGATGCTGGAGATCGAGACGATGCGCCCGGAGCGCCGGCGCACCATGCCCTTCAGCGCCGCACGGCAGAGCCGGAAGGGTGCCGCGAGATCGACCTCCAGCACCCGGCTCCAGTCGTCGTCCTTCATCCGCAGTCCGAGCCCGTCGCGGGTCAGGCCGGCATTGTTGACCAGGATGTCCAGGCCCTTGCCGGCGGCCCGCTCCGCGCCCGCCACCAGCGCATCGGGTGCGGCGGGATCGGAAAGGTCGGCGGGACAGACATGCACCCGCTGGTGCTCCAGTGCCTCGGCGAGCGTGTCGAGCGCTTCTCGGCGCGTCCCGGATAGAACCACGGTGGCGCCCTGGCCGTGCAGGGCCCGCGCGATGGCCGCGCCGATGCCGCCCGAGGCGCCGGTCACCAGGGCGGTCCTGCCATCAAGCCTGAACATCGATGGGTCTCTCCCGCAGTAAGGTCGACGATCAGAGGAGCTTGAGCAGCTCTTCTATGTCTTCGGGCGTTCCCGCGCTGCGCGTGGCGGCGTCGGGCGCGATGCGCTTGCACAGGCCGGACAGCACCTTGCCGGCGCCGAGCTCGATGAAGCTGTCGACGCCGAGTGCCGTCATCGCCTGCACGCTCTCGCGCCAGCGCACGGTGCCGGTGACCTGGCGCACCAGCAGGTCGCGTATCTCGTCCGGGGAGGTTGCCTTGGCGGCGGTGACGTTGGCGATCAGCGGCAGCCGGGGAGCCGCGATGGTTGCGTCCCCGAGCGCCTCGCGCATCGCGTCCGCCGCCGGCGCCATCAGCGAGCAATGGAACGGGGCCGATACCGGCAGCGGCATCGCGCGCCGGATGCCGCGCTCGCGGGCGATCTCGATGGCGCGCGTGATCGCGCCGAGGGTGCCGGAGATCACTACCTGGCCGCCACCATTGTCGTTGGCGACCTCGATGACCTCATGCCGGTCCGGCTGACCCTCGAGACGCACCACGGATGCGGCGACGCAGATCTCGCGCGCCTGGTCGAGCTCGGCGCCGAGCAGCGCCGCCATGCCTCCCTCGCCCGCCGGCACGGCACGCCGCATTGCCGTGCCACGCAGCCGCAGCAGCCGCGCCGCACCCGCCACGTCGAAGCTGCCTGCCGCGGCCAGCGCCGAATACTCGCCCAGCGAATGCCCGGCCACCACGGCGGCGCGCGCGGCGATATCGAACCCGGCCTCGCGCTGCAGCACCCGCAGCACCGCGAGCGACACCGCCATCAGCGCCGGCTGGGTGTTCTGGGTCAGAGTAAGGTCCTCGATCGGCCCGGAGAACATCAGCTTGGACAGCCGTTCGCCCAGCGCGTCGTCGACCTCCTCGAAGACTTCCCGGGCCGGAGCGAAGGCGGCCGCGAGGTCGCGTCCCATGCCTGCGAACTGGCTGCCCTGTCCGGGGAAGATGAAGGCGTAAACGGGCATGCGTGCACGATCCGATCCGGCGTGAAGAGCTGGACATGACGGACAGGTCATGAGGATGTCAATGTCGTGCGGGGAGGCGCAGAAATGCGGTACCGGCACCCGGGCCTGCGCGGCAAATCTATGGGGACACGATCGCCATGAACGAACTCAGGGCCGTGCTGCGTCAGGGAACGCAGGCGGCGCACCAGCGGCTGGACGCCCGGATGAGCACGCTGCCGCTTGACGAGCGCCCCTCATACGGCCGCTTCCTGCACGCTCAGGCGGCGGCCCTGGTGCCGCTGGAGATCGCGCTCGAGCAAGCCGGCGTCGTATACCTGTTGCCGGACTGGACCTGGCGGACGCGCCGCGCCGCCCTGCTCGCCGACATCCGGCAGCTCGAGGGCGAGGAGCCCCCGCTGGCGGACCCTGAGGAGCAGGCGGTCGACTGGATCGACAGCCCCGCCGCGATGCTCGGCGCCACCTACGTGCTGGAAGGGTCGCGCCTGGGCGGCGCCCTGCTGCGCAAGCAGGTGATGGCGGCCGAGGACCCGGTGATCCGGCTGGCCAGCCGGTTCCTGAACCACGGCAACGGCGAAAACCTGTGGCTCAGCTTCAACGACACGCTGAAGGAGGCGAAGCTGGACGAGGCGGAGCGCACGGAAATGGTGAACAGCGCGATACGCAGCTTCGCGCTATTCGAGACGGCAGCGCCACCCGCCCCGGTTTAGGGCCAGACGACGGCTCTCGGATCCGACACGAAGATGGTCCGCAACAGGAAGTAGCTCGCCAGCATGTTCCGCTACAGACTTCAACGCGGCCTCCACTTCTCAGCGTGACCCGGTCCAGGCTGCCGATCACGGAAAGGTCCTGGCCGATGCGTCTATTTGGCCCATGCGAAGGCATCGGCAGTGACCCGTTCGATTGGTCCTCCCGTCAGCCCGGCACTGCCTTGCTCGTCATGTCGATCCTCTCAGCTTGCGGGGTGTCGCAGGAGCGCCTGAACGATTTTGCTGGAGGTGGTCGGATCGTGGAAGACGCGCCAGTCAAGGCGGAGGCGAGTATCGGAATCGCCGCTCTGCAGGCTAAAGTCTGGGCGCTCTTGTCCGACATCGCGCACTGGCCTGACTGGCAGACGGCAATCGGCCGGACTTCGATCAAGGGTGCCCCTGCTGTCGGGCGTCGCTTTCAGTGAACGAGCAGCGGCTCCCAGATCACCTCGACCCTTCGCCAGTTTGAGCCAGACAGCAGGCTAGCCTGGACCGACCAGGTCTCTGTCGCCCGAGCAATCCACGCCTTCACCATTCAGTCGCGTCCCGACGGCATGACCGAAGTCGAGGTCATGGAGTCGATCACCGGGGCTCTGGTGAGCTGGTTCATTTCCTTGGCAGAATTGATCCAGAACGCAGCCGATTGGCTCACGCAACTGAAAGACGCCGCTGAGAAGTAAAAGGCCCTGAGGTTTGTTTGCCGATGGGATGCCGCTGCGACCCGTGAGCAACCAAGTCGTCGGCGAAGTCAGTCGGCTGCCTCCGACAGCTCCTCCACCGGCGGGCACGAGCAGATCAGGTTGCGGTCGCCGTAGCTGTTGTCGAGGCGGCCTACGGGGGGGAAGTACTTGTCGGTACGGCGCGCGCCGGCCGGGAAGCATCCCTCCTCGCGCGGATAGGCGCGGTGCCAGTCGGCGGCGAGAAAATCACCGATCGTGTGCGGCGCGTGGCGCAGCGCGCTGTCAGCCGCCGTGACGCGGCCCTGCTCGACGCTGCGGATTTCCGCGCGGATCGAGATCATCGCCTCGCAGAACCGGTCGAGCTCGGCCTGGTTCTCGCTCTCGGTCGGCTCGATCATGAAAGTGCCGGCGACCGGGAAACTGACCGTCGGCGCATGGAAGCCGTGATCGACGAGGCGCTTGGCGATGTCGTCCACGGTGATGCCGGTAGCGTCGCGGAGCGGCCGCAGATCGATGATGCACTCGTGCGCGACACGACCGCGGGCGCCGCGATACAGCACTGGATAGTGCGACGCCAGCCGGCTCGCGATGTAGTTCGAGTTCAGGATCGCGATCTCGCTGGCGCGCCGCAGCCCCTCGCCGCCCATCAGCAGGATGTAGGCATACGAGATCGGCAGGATCGAGGCGGAGCCGTATGGCGCGGCCGACACCGCATGGCCGTCGAAGGTTTCGCTGTGCTGCGGCAGGAACGGTGCAAGGTGCGCGCCGACGCCGATCGGACCCATGCCCGGGCCGCCGCCGCCGTGCGGGATGCAGAACGTCTTGTGCAGGTTGAAATGGCTGACATCGGCGCCGTAATGGCCGGGACGGCACAGCCCGACCTGCGCATTGAGGTTGGCGCCGTCGAGATAGACCTGGCCGCCGGCCTCGTGCACGGCACCGCAGATCTCGCGCACGCTCTCCTCGAACACGCCGTGCGTCGACGGATAGGTGATCATGATCGCCGCCAGCCGCCCGGCATGCTTCTCGATCTTCGCGTGCAGGTCGGCCACGTCGACGTTGCCGCTCGAGTCGCAGCCGACCACCACCACCTGCATGCCGACCATCTGCGCGCTGGCCGGATTGGTGCCGTGCGCCGAGGCCGGGATCAGGCAGATGTCGCGATGCGCCTCGCCGCGGCTGCGATGGTAGCCGCGTATCGCCAGCAGCCCGGCATATTCGCCCTGCGCGCCTGAATTAGGTTGCAGCGACACCGCGTCGTAGCCGCTGATCTCGCAGAGCGAGGCCTGCAACTCGGCGAACAGCCGCGCATAGCCCTGCGCCTGGTCGGTGGGCGCGAACGGGTGCATTTCGCAGAACCCGGGCCAGGTGATCGGCATCATCTCGACGGTGGCGTTCAGCTTCATCGTGCAGGAGCCGAGCGGGATCATCGTGCGATCGAGTGCCAGGTCCTTGTCGGCGAGTCGGCGCAGGTAGCGCAGCAGGTCGGTCTCCGAACGATGCGCATGGAACACCGCATGGTCCATGAAGCGGCCGACCCGGCGCAGGTCGTGCGGGATCCCGGCGGGAGTTTCGCCCAGGTGCTTCTCGACGGTGGCGACCGCATCGGCGTCGCCCGACACCACCTGCCAGACGGCACGCACGGTCGCCTGCGTGCTGGTCTCGTCCAGGCTGATGCCGATCAGCCCGCTGTTCTCGCCGACATGCCGGCGCAGGTTGAACCCGGCCGCCACCGCGCGCGCATGCGCCGCATCGGCTTTGTCACCAGCGTCGATCGTCAGCGTGTCGAAGAACGCGTCGTGGCGCACGTCGATTGCGAGCGCACGCAGTCCGGCCGCCATGATCTGCGTCAGCCGGTGCACCCGGCGCGCGATCGCGGTCAGCCCCTCGGGTCCGTGATAGACCGCATACATCGCGGCAATCACCGCCAGCAGCACCTGCGCGGTGCAGATGTTCGAGGTCGCCTTTTCGCGGCGGATGTGCTGCTCGCGGGTCTGCAGCGCGAGCCGGTAGGCGGGTGCGCCGTGGCTGTCGATCGAGACGCCGACCAGCCGCCCCGGCAGCGAACGCTTGAGCGTGTCGCGCACCGCCATGTAGGCGGCGTGCGGGCCGCCATAGCCCATCGGCAGGCCGTAGCGCTGCATCGAGCCGATGGCGATGTCCGCCCCCAGCGCACCCGGTGGCGCGAGCAGGCAGAGCGCCAGCGGGTCGGCCGCCATCGCCACGACCGCGCCGGCGTCGCGCAAGGCCTTGATCGCAGCACGATGATCGCGCACCGCGCCGGAGCTGCCCGGATAGTGCAGCAGCGCACCGAACACGGCGGCAGGATCGAGGTCGGTCGCCGGATCGCCCACCATCAGCGTCCAGCCGAGCGGCTCGGCACGGGTGCGCAGCACCGCCAGCGTCTGCGGATGGGTGTCGGCATCGACGAAGAAATTGTTCGCACGCACCTTGGACATGCGCCGCGCCAGCGCCATCGCCTCGGCCGCCGCGGTGGCCTCGTCGAGCAGCGACGCATTGGCTACGTCCAGGCCGGTCAGCTCGCAGACCAGGGTCTGGAAATTCAGCAGCGCCTCCAGCCGGCCCTGGCTGATCTCCGGCTGATACGGCGTGTAGGCGGTGTACCAGGCCGGGCTCTCGAGGATGTTGCGCTGGATCACCGGCGGCAGCACGGTGCCGTGATAGCCCTGACCGATCAGCGAGGTCAGCACCCGGTTCTCGCCGGCGATGCCGCGCAGCCGGTCCAGCACCTCGGTCTCGGTCAAGCCGGGCGCCGCATCGCCGGCCAGCGGCTCCAGGATCGAGGCGGGCACCGTCTCGGCGATCAGGGTGCGCAGGTCCGGCGCCTCGACCGTCCGCAGCATGGCGGCGACCTCGTCGCAATCGGGCCCGATGTGGCGACCCGTGAAGGCATGCGCGTCCGGTCCGGTGCCGGCCCATATGTCATCGGGCGCGGTCTGGATCATGGTCATGCTGCTGTCCTCTTGGGGGTGCGCTTGTAGCCGGGGACGACGAAGGGAAGCGGTGCCACGCGCACCGCAACCGGGCGCGAGCGCAGATCGGCGACCAGCAGGGTGCCGTCGGCGGCGTGGCGGGCCTCGACCATCGCCATCGCCATCGGCGCGTTCAGGCTGGGACCAAACGCGCCGGAACTGACGACACCCACCGGCGTGCCGGAAAGATTGGTGGTTGCGAACAGCCTGGTGCCGCCACGCAGCGGCGCGCGGCCGTCCGGCAGCAGCCCGACCCGACGCCGCGCGGCACCCGCCTCGAGCTCGCCGAGCACGACAACCGCCCCCGGGAAGCCGCCGGCGCGGGCGCCGCCGGTGCGCCTGCTCTTCTGGATCGACCATTCGAGCGCCGCCTCCACCGGGCTGGTGCCGGCATCGAGGTCGGTGCCGTACAGGCAGAGCCCGGCCTCGAGTCGCAGGCTGTCGCGGGCGCCGAGACCGATCGGCAGCACGCCCGGCAGCGCCAGCAGGGCGCTGGCCACGTTCGCCACGTCGGCCGCCGGGATGCCGAGCTCGTAGCCGTCCTCGCCGGTATAGCCGGAGCGCGAGACCACGCAGCCGACGCCTGCGACGTCGAGCGGCCGCACATCCATGAAGTTCATGCCTGCTGCCTCGGGCGCCAGGGCGACGAGTGCCGACTCGGCGCCGGGACCCTGCAGGGCCAGCAGCCCGCGCTCGAACAGCGGCTCGATGTCGCAGACGTCGGACAGATGCGCGCGCAGGTGCAGCAGGTCGGTCTGCTTGCAGGCGGCGTTCACCACCAGCAGCAGATGGTCGCCGAGATTGGCCACCATCAGGTCGTCGAGGATGCCGCCGTGCGGGTTGGTGAACAGGGTGTAGCGTTGCCGCCCGGGGGCGACCGCGGCGATATCGGCCGGCACCAGCCGTTCGAGTGCGAGCGCTGCGTCGCGGAGCTCGCCCGAGCGCGGCCGCAGCCGGATCTGCCCCATGTGCGAGACGTCGAACAGGCCGGCCTTGGCGCGGGTGTGCAGGTGCTCGGCGAGGATGCCAGCCGGGTATTGCAGCGGCATGTCGTAGCCGGCGAACGGCACCATGCGGGCGCCCAACGAGACATGCAGGTCGTAGAGAGGGGTGCGCGCGGAAACCTCGGCCATGGGGGCACACCTCGCTGGCCGGCGAACTGCCGGTCCGTTGGTGCCCCTTCTGTCGGTTGGCCTGAGATCGTTATCCCGTCGGCGGGCGCACTGGACGCCACTTTCCAGAAGTTCGAGCTGGGCGGTCCTTTTGCCTGAGAGTTTCCGGGGCGGTTGCTCCTTCGGCGCCGGGTGTCACCGGTCTCTCCCGCGTCAGCACCGCCTAGATCGCGTCGCGATGCACAAAAGTCAAGAATTTCCCCACTTCTCAGGCCCCCGCCTCTCAGGCGCCCGGCTTCTGCAGCACCACCAGCACCTGCGGCAGCCGTGCCGGGTTGTCGAGGAACTCGACCAGCCGGAACAGGTGGCCCCAGTGCTTGACCACGTAGCCGCGCGGGATGATCGCCTCGCCGTAGTGCGACAGCGGGTTGGGACGCGCCGCGGAGGCCGCATGCAGGAACTGGCCGGCCTCGTAGCGGGCGTTCTCGTGCGCCTCGTCGGTAAAGGCGTTGGCGCAGGCCTCGTACCAGCCATGCTCGAGCTTGATGCCGGACGCCCGGCGCAGCCGCATCTCGGCGCAGAAGGCGATGAAGCGCCGGCTCTGGGTGGTGACCATCAGCAGGCCGCCCGGCTTGAGCAGGCGTCCGAACTCCTCCATCCATCTCGTCGCGAGGAATTCGTCGAGATGGCTGAACACCGACCACGACACGATCATGTCGAGGCTGGCTTCCTGCATTATGGTCGGTGGCGCCACCTGGCAGGCGAGGAAGTTCACATCCGAATTGCAGCGACGTGCCTCGGTGATGAAGCGCGAGGTGCTGTCGATGCCGTACAGGTTGTCGGGATGGATGTCCTTCATGAACAGCCGCAGCATACGGCCCCAGCCGCAACCGAAATCCAGCAGGGTGCGCGTCGGCTCGAGCGGGCGGCCGGCATAGCCGGCATACGCCTTCACCTCGCGGAAGAAGGCGTGCGCCTCGTGCAGCGAGACCTCGCCGCTATGGCCATGCATCTCGCGCTGCATCTCCTCGGGAGGAAACAGCGGCATCGGCACGCCCTCGATCTCCGGGATGCGCAGGCTGCTCACCAGGATGTCGAGCCAATCCTGGTCGCTGCGGTCCTGGAACGTCCTGTGCAGCCTGTCCGCTGCGTGCTGAGCGGGCTGCACCCTCTGGCCTCTGGTTGATACGAGGACGACATGAAGCACGGAACGCCGGCCGGTGGCCAGCTTTGTCCTGCTGCCGTCAGATCCGGGCGGCGGCGGCGTCGCGCCAGTAGCCCAGGCTGCGCGCGCCGATCGCCCTGGCACCGGCCGGATCGGCGAACACCCGCTCCAGCCCGGCCAGCGTCAGCGCCGACTCGCGGGCCAGCCCGGCCAGCGCCAGGCAGCGCAGCATCCGGCTGATGCGCAGCATGTTGTGGTCGCCCGGGCGCATCCAGGGCGCGTGGATCACCGTCGCCACGTCGAGGTCGGAGGCGGAGGCGCCCGGCTGCCCCAGCGCGTCCAGGCGATAAAATGCCAGCATGCGCTGCCAGGAGCGGCGCAGGGCGTCCTGCAGGGCCGGTTCGCGCTTGAGGTGCGCGATGTCGGATTGCGTCAGGATGGGGGCGTCCGGGTTGAAGCCGCTCGCCTCGGGCAGCGGGAACAGCCACTGGATGTAGTCGTGCACCGCCTCGAGTCTGCTGTCGTCCCAGGCCTGGATCTGCCCGATGCTGTGGCTGCCGGTGTCGGTGCGGCTCCCGCGCAGGAAGTCGAGGATGTGCGAGTTCGGTGCGGCCATGATGCAACTCCGCCGTGGCGTTCCTGGAGTCTGAAATTCCGGTGCGCCACGGCGGATGCATCGTCGCGTTGGCGACCCTGGATCAGGGCCGCCGGGTTCAGGCCGCCGGACTTACGCGGCCTGGGCGAGGTCGTGGTTGGCGGCGACCAGCGTGCCGGCGGTCGTCGTGGTCGGGAGCAACGCCTGGACGCTGCCGTTGGCTTGCTTGGTGAAGTCGTAGGTGACGGTCGCGTTCGAACCGTCGAGGGTCAGGGTGAGCACGTGCGCGCCGGCGGTGACGTCCGCGATATGCATGCTGAACGCGCCGTCCGACATGCCGTCATGCAGCACGCGGAGATACTTGCCGTCCATGTATTCGCGCAGGGTGTTGGTGCCGCCAGTATCCTTGTCGCCAGTCATCAGCAACTGGTTGTTGTCCTCGGTGAGGTTGCTGATGGAAAGGCCGCTTGTCGCCGGTGTGCTGCTGGCGGTGGAGGTGGAGGACGTGCCGGAGGAGCCGGTCATCGTGGTGCCCGATGTCGTCGTGCTGCCCACCGTGCCGGTGGCGACGGTGCCCAGTGTGGTGCTGCCGCTGGCCGTGGTGATGAAGCTCATGCTCGCGGTCAGGCCGGACTGGTCGAGCGTCAGTTCCAGCGTGTGGGTTCCGGCTCCGGTCGGCGCCCCCACCGTATAGCTGAACGAGCCGTCCGGCGCGTTGTCCTGGATCACGCCCTTGTAGCTGCCGTCGATGAAGTCGCGAACCGTCGAGGTCGATCCGATGTCTCGGCTGCCGACGATGACGAGGTTGCCCTTCACCTCGGTGATGCTGGAGATCGAGAACAGGCTGGCCGGGACCGAGGTCACCGGCGTGGTCACCGTCGGATCGGTGATGATGATCGCGGACGAGGTCGCGGTCACCACCGGGCTGGTCTGGCTGCTGGCGACCTGCACCACGTCGCCGCTGCTGGCGAGATGCAACGAGACGGTGCCGGTGCCGTTGCTGCCGATCGAGACCGCCTGGTAGCCGCTCTCGACGGCGCCGGCCTTGGTCAGCACCTCGGCATAGACCGTGCCGAGGTTGGTCGCGGTGATGGTCTCGGTGACGGCAACGCCCGCCCCCTTGCTCGCCTCCTGCACGGTGCCCGGGGCGGAGACCGCGATGGTGGGCTTTGCCGTCGTCGTGCCGGTAGGCGGGGTGGTGGCCGTGCCGCCGACGGTGAAGCTCTTGCTGGCGGTGACGCTGGACGAGTCCAGCGTCAGTTCCAGCGTGTAGGTGCCGGCCGCCGTCGGCGCCGCCAGGTCGTAGGTGAACGAGCCGTCGGGGGCGTTGTCCCAGATGACCCCCTTGTAGGAGCCGTTGATGAGGTCGCGCACCGTCGAGGCCTCGCCGATGTCGCGCGTGCCGGTCACCACCAGGGTGTTGTTCACGTCGGTGATCGAGGTGATCGAGAAGGCGGCTCCGGAGGGTGTCGCCGGTGCGACCGGCGTGGTGATCACCGGCGACGTGATCGTCGAGGCCGGATCGGTGATGGTGACGGCGGAGGATTTCGCGGTGACCGACGGCGAGGTGGTCTTGTCGACGACCTCGACAGTGTCACCGGTCTTTGCAAGATGCAGGGACACGGAGCCGGTGCCGCCGCTGCCGATCGAAACTGCCTGGAATGCGGTCTCGACCGCGCCAGACGAGGTCAGCACCTCGGCATAGACGGTGGAGAGGCCGGTCGCCTTGATCGTCTCGGTGACCGTGACGCCGGCGCCGACGCTGGCTTCCTGGACCGATCCCGGTGCCGACACGCTGATTGTGGCAGGCGTGGTCGTCGTGCTGGCGTCGGTGATGGTGATGGCGCTGGAGTAGCCGCTCACCGGCGCGCTGCCGGACGCGTTGCTGGCCACGGTCAGGAGATCGCCGCTGTGCTCGAAGGTCACGTTCACCGTCGCGGTGCCGGCGCTGTTGAGCTGCACCGCGGTCCAGTTCTCCTCCGCCGTATAGGTCGAGGTGAAGGTCGCCTCGTAGACGGTGGCGTTGGCCGTGCCGGTGATGGTCTCGGCGACGGTGACGCCGGCGCCCGGCGAGGCTTCCTTCACCGTGCCGGGGGCCGACACGGTGATCGGCGCAGTGTCGGTGACGGTGCCCGTGCCGGTGCCGGTAGATCCGCCCGACGTCGTGGTGGTGGTCGTGCTGCTGCCGCCGGCGCGTCCGATCTGCGCGGCCATCGCGCCGGAGGCGCCGCCAGCGCTCGAGAGGTCCGCGCTCGAGATGTACTGCGCCTCGGTGACATACATGCCGACCGGGCTGCTTTCGCTCTCGGCCCCCATCCCCATCACCTGGTTGCTGCCGCCATCGGCATAGTCCTTCGGCACGGTCGAGCCGGTGACCTGATAGATCTCGCGGCCATTGATGTAGAAGGTGAGCGAGCCGCTCTCCCAGTCCATCGAATAGACATTGAGCGCGGTCAGGTTGATGCCGGTGATGTTGTGCGAGCTGTAGCCGTTGCCGCTGCCCGCCGACGCCTGGTAGTAATGCAGAGTGGAAGCCATCGAAGACGAATTGTCGAACGTCTCCAGCATGTCCATTTCGGTGATCAGGCCGGGTGCGGCGCTGTCCAGCCACTGGTTGTCGGCACGCCACAGCAGCAGGTAGTCGCCGCCGGGCTGGTTCGCGTATTCGTAGCGCGCTGTGTAGCTGTAGAGCCCGTAGCCTTCGCCTGCACTGGCGCCGGTCGGGTTCTGCATGATGCCCATCGGCTTGTAGTCGGTGCCGACGGAGCCGAGCCACAAGCCGCTCGAGGACAGCGAATGCTCGTCGCTGTCGCCCCAGACATTGTTGAACGGCGTGCTGGAAAGCGAGCTGATGTCAGTGAAGTTGACATCGAAGGATCCGTTGCTCATCGGCCGGCTCCCGCCGCGGCGACAAGTCGGGCCGCATTGGAATGGTGGACACTGCTACCGGCCGGCGACGCATCTGCTTGCAGTGTGTTCGATGCGATGCCGTAATAGATTGTGCTGTAGTTCGTCATGGCTGCAAATTCTCCCGAACGACAATCGATCTGGTCGCGATATTGGCTTGCTGAAACGGATTTGCCGGGGATGTGGCGGGCGATCTGTCTTAAACGACCGATAACCCATTGATGCTACATGCCGACAGAGACTAAATGGCTGATTCTCAATCATATCCCGACCGGATGTCCTAAAGAGATGCGAACTCCGGTACGGCCAGGTTTTGAAAGGCTCCTTTTGCTGTCTCGTATGTTTGATTTTCACAAGTCCGATAGCAGCGTCGGGGAGCAGCACTAACGGCCTTATTCAGGTTTCGCAACTGAATCCTTTCGTTTAGATAACGAAAAAATATCGGGATCGTGATGCTGTCTGGTGTTATCTCGTTCGATCACGCCATGATTTCGAAAGACCCTTGTAAAATACAATATTTCTATGAAATCGTGACTGCTGCCCGCATTGCTGGATTGGGCTGTTCCAGGCGCCTCGGACGCCGCCGACAACGCAGCCCTACCGGTTCCGGCCTCGGCCGATCTCGACCAGCATCAGGAATGCATCCCAGGGCAGCGCCGGCACCTCGCGCAGGCGCCAGTACCAGCGCTTGCGCCAGTGCGAGGCGGCAGGCCTCGGCGGCGGCGGCACCGCGCGCGCCGGCATGCCGGCCAGGCGCAGCAGCAGCAGGCAGCGTGGGAGGTGGTAGGCGCTGGTGGCGGCGAGCACCGGGCCCTGATGGGCAAGCCGGCGCAGCAGCGCGCGACAGGCCAGCACGGAAGCGAGGGTGTCGTGCGCGGTCGGCTCGCAAGCGATGCTGCTGTCGGGAACTCCCGCCGCCCTGAGCATCGCGGCCATCGCGATTGCCTCCGACGGACCGTGCAGGCCGACGCCGCCGGTCGGCACGTAGAGCACGTCGTCCAGGCCGCTTGCGTGCTCCAGCGCCGCCCGGACCCGCCCGGCCAGGGTCGGACTCGGCGAACCATCCGGTCGCAACCCGGCGCCGAAGATGATGATCACCGGCCGGCTGCCGCTCAGGTGCCGCATGTCAGACCAGCCCCGCTGCTCAGAGCGGGGCCGCGAGCAGGACGCGGTTGAGCCGGGTCAGTGGCACGATGGTCTCGCGCCATGCCGCCGCGATACGCGCCGGCGCCAGGCCGCGCTCCTGCATGGCCGCGCCGATCGCCGCCACCGTCCGTTCGCCGTCGATGAGCCCGAGCAGGGCGCGCGCCTGCGGCGGCAGCGGCACCCGCACCACGAGTTGGCCGAACAGGTGCGGCAGGCTTCCATCGGGCCCGATCTGCCGCGCGATCTCATCGGCCGGCGTCTCGCGCGCCACCGGCACCGCTCCGGCTGCCGTCGGATCGGGCTCCGGCGGCGGCTCGCCAGGACGCCGGACATAGGCGATGTGGGTGCTCATGTTGCCCAGCAGCCCCTCGGCGACGGCGGCGCGATCGAAGGCCGGCATCGCCTCGAGCCGGGTCCGCAGCCGGGGATCTGGCAGCAGCAGCGACGGCTCGTAGCGCGCCGGCTCCAGCAGGCAGCCGATCTCGAGCCCGGCCTGCGCCACCAGCGCACGCAGCGCCGGCACGTCATAGGCGCGGTCACGCGGATTCAGGAGCAGGTCGTACAGCCCGGCCTCGCCGCCGCTCAGATGGTCGCCGAAATTCCGGTTGGCATGCAGCCAGGCGGATCGCGGCAGGTGGCGCATCACCCGGCGGGCGACGTCGAGCCTGAACGCCGGCGCGGCATCGAACGGCGCCAGCAGCGCCAGCGCGTCCTGCAGCATGTACACGCCGGTGCGGCCGTGCGGCGCATATACCATCAGGCCGATGCCACCGCCGGACGCCAGCAGGCCGGCCAGGTCGCGCAGCGTGCGCTCCGGCTCCGGCAGGTGATGCAGCACGCCGCAGCAATCGATGTAGTCGAACGGCCCGAGCCCGAGGGACGCGACGTCCAGCAGGCTCGCCAAGCGGAACGCGATGTTCGGGAGCGCCCTTGCCTCTGCCCGTGCTTGCGCGATGTCGAGCGCGGCCCGCGAGCGGTCCAGGCAGAGCACATGGCCTGGGCGGCCGGCCTGCGCCAGTTGCTGCGCCAGCATGATGGCGCCGTCGCCGGTGCCGCAGCCGGCGACCAGCGCGCGCAACGGCTGCGTACGGGAGCGTGCCGCGCCGAACACCCAGTGGTCGATCTCGCGCAGATGGCTCGGGCTGCCGACGATCAGCCGGCGATGCTCGTCGCGCGGGTCGCGCGCCGGGTAGGGATAGGCTTCGTACTGGACTGCCAGCTCGCGATCGGCGGAATCGGCAGGGCTGGTCTCCCCGGGCTCCCGTTCTGGAGCCCTGCTTTCAGGCCCCCTGGTTTCAGGCACGCGGCGACAGCCGCCCGCGTTGCCAGGCTTCGGCGGCCTCCTCGGCGCTCATGCCATCGACGCGCATCGCATGCGCCAGCGCGCTCACCACCTTGTTGCCCAGGGTCAGCTCGTCGAGTTCGTCGATCAGGTCGCCGTCTAAGCTTCCACGCCGGGCGGTTCGCAGCAGCAGCCGCGCCTCCTGGTCGCCGCCGAGGGTGGCAAGCGGGTCGGCCAGCGGTCGCAGGCGCTGGGCATGCAGGAGCCCGTGCGGCTGCGACAGCGGCACGATGCGGGACGGATCGCCGGCTTCCGCCCAGTCCAGCGCGGCGGTCTCGTCCACCGCCTCGAGCACGTAGCCGGCGCCCTGCAGGCCGTAGGCGTCGATCGCCTTCTGCGACAGGGCGGCCAGCGGGCTCGCCGCATCCACGACGATGCGGCGCTCGAACGCGGCGCTGGCGGCGAGGTCCGCGATCGAGACCGGGTCCGATCCGATCACGCACCAGACGAAGCGCGGGCGGTACAGCAGGCCGAGCGGCTGCATGCGGCCGGACGCCAGCATCGCCGCATCGATGTCTGGCAGCCAGGCGGAAACGAGCAGGTCGAACGCGTCCGTATCCAGCAGTCCCGGCAGCGATGCGGCGGCCGCCGGCACATACTCGACCTCCAGTTCGTGCGCCTCGAGCACGCGCGCCACCGCGGCGGCGCTTGCCTCGTGCAGCAAGGTGTCCGGATAGCCCAGCCTGATCGTGTCCATTGCGTTCCCGCCCGCCCGAGCCGCGGTTCCAGCAGGTGCGCGCCCGCTTCGCAAGGGCCTGCATTGCGTGCATGAGCCGGCGAGGGTCAGTCCAGCGTCTGGTAGAGCAACGCGAAGTTCAGCCCGAGCACCACTGTCACCATCGCGACGCTGAGCAGGAACGCGGCGCCGGACAGGCGGTAGGCGCCCATCACCGCACGGTCGCGGCTGATCAGCAGCAGCGTGATCATCGGCAGCGGCAGCACGAACGACAGCACCACCTGGCTCCAGATCAGCGCGGTGGTGGTGTTGACGCCCAGTGCCACCACGACGAACGACGGCAGCATGGTCACCAGCCGGCGAACCCAAAGCGGGATCGCGTAGCCGCTGAAGCCCTGCATGACGACTTGGCCCGCCATGGTGGCGACCATCGAGGAGGACAGCCCCGAGGCCAGCAGCGACAGCAGGAACAGCATCCCGGCGCTGGTGCCGAGCAGCGGTGTCAGCGTCTTGTAAGCACTCGCCAGGTCCTGCACCTCGGCATGGCCGGTGAAGTGGAAGGCGGCCGCCATCATCACCATCGCGACGTTGACCAGGCCGGCGACCGAGAGTGCCGCCACCACCTCGAGATCGGAATAGCGCACCAGCCGGCGTCGCTCGGCATCGTTGCGCAGTGGGATGCGGTCCTGGGTCAGGCCGGAATGCAGGAAGATCGCATGCGGCATGACGGTCGCACCCACGATGCCGATCGCCAGCGCCAGCGCACCGCCGTCCGGCAGGCTCGGCACCAGCAGGCCGTGCAGCGCCGGCCCCCACCGTGGCGGCGCGATCACCAGCTCGGCGAGGTAGGCCATGCCGATGACGGCGACCAAGCCGCCGATCACCAGCTCGACCGGACGGAAGCCACGCGCCTGCAGGCCGAGCAGCAGGAAGGTGAGCACGCCGACGATGACCATGCACACCAGCAGACCGATGCCGGTCAGCAGCGAAAGGCCGATCGCGCCGCCGACGAACTCGGCGAGATCGGTCGCCATCGCCGCCACCTCGCTGAGCAGCCACATCGCCAGCGTCGCCCGGCGCGGATAGCGCTGCCGGCACAGCTCGGCGAGGTTGTGGCCGGTGACGATGCCGAGCCGCGCCGACAGGCCCTGGAACATCATCGCGATCAGGTTGGCGAGCAGCACCACCCAGAGCAGCCCGTAGCCGTAGCGGGCGCCGGCCTGGATGTTGGTGACGTAGTTGCCGGGATCGACATAGGCGACCGACGCGACCACGGCGGGCCCGCTCAGCGCCAGCATGCCGCGCAGCAGCGACCGGCGGCCCGACAGCACGGAGCGCACGACCTCGGCGGTACGGCCCGAGAGGTTGTGCGGATCCTGGTCCAGGGGCCGGCTCGCTGGCGGCATGAGGCTGATTTGTATCCTTGGCTACAAGTGCGGCATGGTGCCACAACTCCCGCCGGTCCGGTTAGTTCTAAGCAGGGCGGCGGTCCCCATGGAGCCACAGCGATGACGACCGTCCCGAAGGGACAGCAGGAGGGACGCCAGGACGGGCAGGACACGGAACGGGCGCGGCAGTTCCGGGGTGCGCGGGAGGCGCAGGCGCGCGTCCTGCTGGAGGATTATGTCGAGCTGATCGCCGACCTGCTGCACGAGCAGGGCGATCCGGCAGCCAGCATCGGACCGAGCCGGATCGCGCGGCGCCTCGGTGTCTCGCATGCCAGCGCCATCAAGTGCATCGGCCGCCTGTGCCGGACCGGCCTTGCCGAGAGCCGGCCGTACAGGGGGGTCACGCTCACCCCGAGCGGCCAGGCGCTGGCGCGGGCGGTGCGCCGGCGGCACCGCATCGTGCTGGAAACGCTCGAACGGCTCGGCGTGCCGGCGGACCTGGCGCGGGCCGACGCCGAGGGCATCGAGCACCATGTCTCGCCGGCGACGCTGGATGCGCTGGAGCGGTTCCTCGCCGCCGATGCGCCAATCCGTCCTTGACCCGAACGCGGTGCGGCGCCCGCGAAGACCGCGTCCCGGCCTTGGCGCTCCAGTCTACCCGGCGGCGGCAAGTGCCGCGCGGCGTGCCCGGCCATAGCGCGTCGCGTGCCGCCCGCGCCCGATCACCGTCTCGAACTTGCGCTGGCGGCGCTGCAGCAGACCGAATGCCACCCGCGCGGCGCCCCGGCAGACGCGTCCATGCGGCCTGAAGCCGATCGTCTTGAAGATCATCGCGACCGCGCGATCGAGATGGTTCTGGCGGTAGTACCCCATCGCGCGCGCCATGTAGGCGGCGATGCAGCGCTGGTGGTCGTATTCCATCCCGGCCGGTTCATTGGTGGTGTGGTAGGCGAAAGCAAGCTCGTCATCCTCGGACTCGGTGACCCGGCCGAGCGCGATCCGGGTGCGCCGCCAGACCCCGATCCGCTCGCGCTGCAGGTAGCGGTGCATGTGGTCGTAGAACAGCTTGAAGTGCCGGTACTCGTCGGCGGCGATCTGCCTGCAGATGGCTTTCAGCACCGGCTCGGCGGTGGCATCGGCGAGCGCGGTGTAGAACGACGAGGTGCCGGTCTCGACCATGCAGCGCGCGATCAGCTCGCCGGTACGCGAGCCACGCACCGAGGCATCGACATCGAGCGGGATATGGTAGGAGTCCCGGTAGCGCGCGAAGGCGGCCGGATAGTCCCACGACGGGTCGGCCAGCATCGCCCAGCGGCCGAGCGCATCGCCGTGCTGCACCTCCTCGACCGCCCAGTTTCCGGCGGCCTGCTGGAAGGCGGCGTCGTCGGTGAAGACGTTGTTGAGGTAGACCGCGTAGTCGGTGCCGTTGCGCTCGACCACCGAGGCCGCCTTGACCAGCAGCAGCACGTCCGGATCGACCAGGCCGGGGTCGAAGCGGTCCCAGGCCAGTTCATCGATACGCCAGTGCTTCATGCCAGGGCCCCTGCCTTATGTCCGGTCGCGATCAATCAACAGCCGCAAAATGCCATCGGGTTGCCGGAGGCGCAAAGGCCGCGCGAGCCCCCTGTGGCCCGGACGCAACAGATCGTGTTGCGGGCCGCTCAGGTGACTTGCGGGCGCAGGGATGCAATCATCTGCCAGACCTCGCCGACCGGCAGCCGTGACACCGGCCACCGGTCGCATCCTCGCGTCGTCCACGCGCTGGCATCAACCCACTGTCCCTGGCCCGATCATCCCGGGCTCCCGGAAGGAACCCCTGCTGCGATGAACATCCATGAGTACCAGGCCAAAACCCTGCTGAAGGGTTTCGGCATGCCAGTGCTGGAGGGCCGGGTCGCGCGCTCTCCGGAAGAGGCTCTGATCGCCGCCCGCACCCTTGCGGGGCCAGTAATCGTGGTGAAGTCGCAGATCCATGCCGGCGGCCGTGGTGCCGGGCGCTTCAAGGAGGACCCGAACGGCAAGGGCGGCGTGCGCCTGGTGAAGTCGCCGGACGAGGCCGAGGAGGCCGCGCGCGCGATGCTGAACAGCACGCTGGTCACCAAGCAGACCGGTCCCGCCGGCCGCGTCGTGCACCGGCTCTACATAGAGGATGGCTGCGACATCAAGCGCGAGCTGTATCTCTCGCTGCTGGTCGACCGCTCCACCGGCCGGGTCACCATCGTCGCCTCCGAGGAGGGTGGCATGGAGATCGAGGAGGTGGCGTCGCACAGCCCCGAGAAGATCATCAGCCAGGGCATCGATCCCGCGACCGGGTTCTCCGGCTATGTCGGCCGCAAGGTGGCGCAGCAGCTCGGCCTCGCCGGCAAGACTGCGGCTGCCTTTACCCGCGTGGTGCAGGCCGCCTATGACGCCTTCATCAAGCTCGACTGCGCGATCATCGAGATCAACCCGCTGGTGGTGACCGGCGCCGGCACCCTGGTGGCACTCGATGCGAAGGTGAGCTTTGACGACAACGCGCTGTTCCGGCATCCGGAACTGGAGGAGCTGCGCGACGAGGGCGAGGAGGACCCGAAGGAGCTGGAGGCGGCGCGGCACGGGCTGAGCTACATCGCGCTCGACGGCAATATCGGCTGCATGGTGAACGGCGCCGGCCTCGCGATGGCCACCATGGACATCATCAAGCTGGAGGGTGCCGAGCCCGCCAACTTCCTCGATGTCGGCGGCGGCGCCACCAAGGAGCGCGTGGTGGCGGCCTTCAAGATCCTGCTGTCGGATCCGAACGTGGAAGGACTGCTGGTCAACATCTTCGGCGGCATCATGCGGTGCGACATCATTGCGCAGGCGGTGATCGAGGCCTCGCGTGAAGTGAAATTACACGTGCCGCTGGTGGTGCGGCTGGAAGGCACCAATGTCGAGCTCGGCCAGAAGCTGATCGACGAGAGCGGGCTGCCGATCATCAACGCCAGCGACCTTTCGGACGCGGCGCGCAAGATCGTCGCCGCCGTCAAATCGGAATCCAGCAAGACGGGAGCGCGCGCGTAATGGCGATCCTCATCGACGCCGACACGCGCGTCATCACCCAGGGTTTCACCGGCGCCCAGGGCACCTTCCACGCCGAGCAGGCGATCGCGTACGGCACCAGGATGGTCGGCGGCACCACTCCTGGTAAGGGTGGGCAAACGCATCTCGGCCTGCCGGTGTTCGACACCGTGGTCGAGGCGCGCGCGAAGACCGGGGCGACCGCCTCGGTGATCTACGTGCCGCCGCCGTTCGCGGCCGATGCCATCCTGGAGGCGATCGACGCCGAGATCCCGCTGATCGTCTGCATCACCGAGGGCATCCCGGTGCTGGACATGATCCGCGTGCGCGGCGCGCTGCTGCGTTCGAAGAGCCTGCTGGTCGGGCCGAACTGCCCGGGCGTGATCACCCCGGACGCCTGCAAGATCGGCATCATGCCGGGCCATATCCACAGGCGGGGCAAGGTCGGCATCGTGTCGCGCTCCGGCACGCTGACCTACGAGGCGGTGGCGCAGACCACGGCGGTCGGTCTGGGCCAGTCGACCTGCGTCGGCATCGGCGGCGACCCGGTGAAGGGGCTCGATTTCATCGAGGTGCTGGAGATGTTCCTGGCCGATGCGGAGACGGAGTCGATCGTGATGATCGGCGAGATCGGCGGCGCGTCCGAGATCGATGCGGCGCACTTCCTGCGCGACAACAAGGTCAAGAAGCCGACCATCGGCTTCATCGCCGGCGCCACCGCCCCGCCGGGACGCCGCATGGGTCATGCCGGTGCGGTCATCACCGGCGGCAACGACACCGCGGCGGCCAAGATCGAGGCGCTGGAGAGCGCCGGCGTGCGCGTGGCGCCGTCGCCGGCGGTGCTCGGCCCGACGCTGCTGGAAGCGATACGAGGCTAGGCTGGCGGAGGCCTCGACCGGAGACGGACGGGGCTTACGGCTGCCGTCCGGCTGGCGTCTGCGGCCCCAAACCGGCTGGTCTCGGGCATGACGAGAAACAACGTGGCGAGCGCCACGCAGGCCGCCGCTCCCGAGGACAGGAAGGCGGCCGGGTAGCCGAAACGATCCACGAGCATGCCGGCGGCCAGTCCGCTCAGGGAGGCGCCCGCGCCTTGCGCCGTCGCGACGGCGCCCTGGGCCAAGTTGAACCGGCCGGTGCCCCGCATCAGGTCGGCGATGACCAGCGGCGTGATCGCGCCGAAGATGCCGGCGCCGAAACCGTCGAGCAGCTGCACGGCGATGAGCCAGGGCGCGCTGTCCGAGAGCGTATAGAGCACCGCCCGGATCGGGAGAACCGCGAAGCCGAGCAGCAGGATCGGCTTGCGGCCGAGACGATCTGCGGTGCGCCCGACGACGATCGCCACCGGCAGCATGATGAGCTGGGCCGCCACGATGCAGGACGACATCATCGCTGTCGCCCAGGCCGAATGTGAATGCGCCAGCTTCTGGCCGACCAGCGGCAGCAGCGGTGCGTTCGCGAAATGGAACAGCATGGCGCACAGTCCGAACACGACCAGCGGCCGCGACCGCAGCAGCGCGGCCATGCCAGAGGGTCCTTGTCCGCCCTCCGTCTCGGCCTCGCCATCGCCGAGCCCGCGGGCACGATCCTCGTCTATGGCTCGACGCGGGATGGACAGCATGGCCCAGGCGGCGAGAACCGCGAAGACCGGGATCATGAGGAACACGGCCCGCTGCGAGAACAGGTATCCGACGGCGCCCGCCGCGACCGCGATGGCGACATTGCCGGCATGGTCGAAGGCGGAGTTGCGGCCCATGCGCCGGGCCAGCCAGCGGCGGGCATAGAGGCCAAGCGTGACGGCGGCGACGGCTGGCCCGAATACGTCGCCGACGACGGCGATCACCGTGTTCGCCGCCAGCACCGGCCAGAATATCGGCGCCACGAAGATCGTGACCGCGCCCACCGCGAGCAGGGCAAGGGCCAGCACGACGGCGCCGCGCTTGTGCCGCGTGGCATCGATCAGGGCGCCGGCCGGGGTCTGCGCAACCAGACCGAGCAGACCGCTCAAGGTGGTCACCCAGCCGACCTCGGTCTGGCTCCAGTGCCGCTGCGTCACCAGGAAGACGTTCAGGTACGGCCCGAGGGCGCCGCGCACGTCGGCCAGCAGGAAGTTGACGGCGTCCAGCGAACCGGCGCGAAAGCCCGCATCACGCGCCTGCGGCAACTCGCCCGTATCGCTGGCCATCTCAGAACATCGCGATCAGGACGATACCGCCGGTCATCAGCGCGCCACCCAGGATGCGCCAGATAGTCAGGCTGTGCTGCTGGATGCCGAACAGGCCGAACTGGTCCACGGCGAGGGACATGAGGATGTTCGCCGTGATGGTGAGACCCGCGAACGGGCCGGCGCCGATCTTGTCGACGAACAGCAGGCCGGTGATCACCGCAAAGGAACCGACCAGGCCGCCCAGGGGCGCCCACCAGGACATCGAATTGACCCCGTCTGAGGTCGGCAGCGGCCGAGGCAGGCACAGGAAGAGGACGACCAGCAGAGCCACGATCGGCAGGAAGGAGACGGTGCTTGCCAGCCAGGGGTTGGTCAGCGACTTGCGCAGCGCGCCGTTCATGGGTGGTCCCCAGGCCTGCAGCGCGCCCGCGATCAGGATGATCGGGTAGAGCCACGCCGAGCTGATGTTCTGCATTCCGAGGTCTCCTAGACGGCTCAGCCGAAGGCGAACGCGCCCGCGATGGCCAGGATGAGGGCCGGCGGCATGACGAGCGCGCCGAGCTTGAGGAAGGTCCAGGCGCTGACGCTCTGGCCCTCGCGGCGGAGCGCGGTCAGCCACAGGATGGTCGCGAGCGAGCCGGTCACCGACAGGTTCGGCCCGAGATCGACGCCGATCAGCACCGCGCTGCGCACGTGCTCGGGCACCTGCGCCAGCTCGACCACACGGCCGGCGACAAGGCCGGCCGGCAGGTTGTTGACCAAGTTGCAGCCGACCGCGAGCGCGATGCCGACGCACCACGCGGCGAGCCCGGCGGACTGGTGGACGAGGCCCTGCACCTCGCGGGCGAGCGCCCGGGTGACGCCGGTTCTCTCCAGTGCCTGCACCAGCACGAACAACCCGGCGACGAGCGGCAGCACCCCCCAGGAGATGTTCTTCGCGATCTCGCCGACGCCATGGCTCGAGCGCGTCAGGACCAGGATCGCCGTGGCCAGTCCGGCGAGAAAGGTCGGCAGCCCGAGCTGGATGTCGAAACCCGACGATCCCAGCAGCACCAGCGCCGTCACCACGATGCCGAAGGCCGCCATCCTGCCGCCCGCGGAGAGCTCCGGCTTGTCGATCTCCGCCGACACCGGCTGTCGCAGCCGGGCGTTCTGCGTCCAGCGCAGCACCAAGTAGGTCGCCAGGATGGAAAGCACCGACGGCAGCGCGTACTGCGGCAACCAGTGCAGCAGCGGGGGCATGTGCCTGCCGTAGATGACCAGGTTCGCCGGGTTGGAGATCGGCAGCACGAAACTCGCGGCATTGGCGATGAAGGCGCAGATGAACAGGTAGGGCAGCGGTTCGGGCACCTCGGCTGTCTTGACTACGGCGGCCACGGCAGGTGTGAGCACCACGGCGGTGGCGTCGTTGGACAGGAACATGGTCACGACGGTGCCGACAGCGAACACCAGGGTGAACAACCGTGCGGCGGACCCCCTCGCCAGGGCGGCGGCATGGGCGGCCAACCAGTCGAACAGGCCTTCCTGCCGCGCGAGTTCGGACAGCAGCATCATGCCGATCAGGAACAGGTAGACATCGGTCCCACGGGCAACACCCGTCCAGGCCTCCGAAGGCGACAGCAGGCCAAGCAGCACCAGCAGCGCCGCACCGGTCACGGCCCAGATGAACTCGGGCCAGGCGAATGGGCGGATGATCACGCCGGCTGTCGCCAGCCCGGCGATGCCCCAAATGGTACAGGGCGAGTCGAGCACGGCACCGATCACCACTGCCGTCCGCTCCGGTTCGATCCCGGCCGGGTGTCGCGGAGACCCTTGGCGGGCCACGCTCCGATCCGGTTTGCATCCCGACCGTCAGCCCGCCGCGGCGGCGGCGTCCAGGAGGCATCGGCGAGCACCTTGGCCCCGACCCTGGACGACGTACGCTGCCTACCCTCTCCCGTGATGTGCGGGCCGCCGACGTGCGACCAGCTCAAGACATCGCGGCTTTGCTCCATACCTCTCCTCCTGATGCCGCATGGTCCACGCTTCGTGGCGCCTGCAACAGACGGCCGTCCTCCGCGGCGAGATCTCGGTCAGGCCCAAAGCCGCTGCGTCCCCTCGGTTCCGAACCCTGGCGCTGCGGCGACGCGACCGGGTTCATCGACGCCCTTCCCCGATCGATCCAAACCGGACGTCAAGCCTGCGCCATCAGGGATACCTGGACGCCGCGCTTCATCCCGGGCGCCACCTGTGGCAGAAGGCCGTGAGTGGATATAGAAGAAGGATCGCGGGCCATGCCGAATGGTGGATCAAGGCGGCCCGAGCCCATGACGGCGCTGCGCCACGACTGGACCCGCGCCGAGGTGGCGGCGCTGATCGCGCTGCCGTTCCCGGAGCTGCTGTTCCGGGCGCAGGCGACCCATCGCGCGCATTTCGATCCCACCGAGGTGCAGATCTCCACCCTGCTCTCGATCAAGACCGGCGGCTGCCCGGAGGATTGCGGCTACTGCTCGCAGAGCGTGCACCATGAAAGCGGGCTCCGCGCCAGCAAGCTGATGATGGTGGACGCCGTGCTGGCCGAGGCACGCGCGGCGAAAGCCGGCGGTGCGAGCCGTTTCTGCATGGGTGCTGCCTGGCGCTCGCCGAAGGACCATGACCTCGATGCGGTCTGCGCCATGGTCGAGGGCGTGAAGGGGCTCGGGCTCGAGACCTGCGTGACGCTCGGAATGCTGAGCGGGTCCCAGGCGGGACGTCTCCGGGCGGCCGGGCTCGACTACTACAACCACAACCTCGACACCTCGCCCGAGCACTATGGCCGCGTCATCACCACGCGCACCTACCAGGACCGGCTGGATACGCTGGCCCATGTGCGCGATGCCGGCATCAATGTCTGCTGCGGCGGCATCATCGGGCTCGGCGAGAGCGAGGAAGACCAGGCCGGCCTGATCGCCACCCTGGCCTGCCTTGCGCCGCATCCCGAGAGCGTGCCGATCAACCTGCTGGTGCGGGTTGCCGGCACCAGGCTCGCGGATGCCGCCGCGGTGGATCCGATCAGCTTCGTGCGCATTATCGCCGCCGCCCGCATCACCATGCCGCGCAGCATGGTGCGGCTGTCGGCCGGGCGCGAGAGCCTGAGCGACGAGGCGCAGGCGCTGTGCTTTCTCGCAGGTGCGAACTCGATCTTCTACGGAGCCAAGCTGCTGACCACGCCGAATGCGGTGCAGAGCGAGGACATGAGCCTGCTCGACCGCCTGGGGATGGTGCCGATGGCGCTGGCAGTCGCCGGGAGTGCCGTCCCGGCATCATGAGCTACGCGGTCAAGGAGCTGTTCGCGACATTGCAAGGCGAAGGCGCGCAGGCCGGGCGCGCCTCGGTGTTCTGCCGGTTCGCCGGCTGCAACCTGTGGTCCGGACGCGAACCGGACCGCGCGACGGCGACGTGCCGGTTCTGCGATACCGATTTCGTCGGCGTCGATGGCGAGGGCGGCGGCCGGTTCGCCGATGCAGCCACCCTGGCGGAGGCGATCGAAGCCTGCTGGGTCGGTGGCGCCGAGCAGCGCTATGTCGTGTTCACCGGCGGCGAGCCGTTGCTGCAGCTCGATGCGGCGTTGATCGCGGCGGTGCATGCCCGCGGCTTCACCATTGCGGTGGAGACCAACGGCACGCTGGAAGCACCAGACGCGCTCGACTGGATCTGCGTCAGTCCGAAACAGGGTGCGGAGGTCCGGCAGCGCGTCGGGGATGAATTGAAGCTGGTCTATCCGCAGCCGGGCCTGCCGCCCGACCGGTTCGAGGCGCTGGAGTTCCGGCACTTCTTCCTGCAGCCGATGGACGGACCGGATCAGGCCACGAATACGCGCGACGCGGTGGCCTATTGCCTCGCGCATCCGAAATGGCGGCTCAGCGTGCAGACCCACAAGATGATCGGGATCGCCTGAGATGCCGGCCACCTTGATCGCCGACCAAACGGCGCTGGTGCTGTTCTCCGGCGGACAGGATTCCGGCACCTGCCTGGCCTGGGCGCTGGACCGGTTCGCCCACGTCGAGACCCTCGGCTTCGCCTACGGGCAGCGGCATCTGGTCGAGCTGAGCTGTCGGAGCGCGGTGCGCGACGGGATGGTGCGGCTGCATCCCGGATGGGCCGGGCGTCTTGGCGACGACCATACGCTGTCGCTCGACGCCCTCGGCACGCTCTCCGAAACCGCGCTGACCCGCGACGCCGAGATCACCCTGGGCGAGAACGGGCTGCCGAACACCTTCGTGCCCGGGCGCAACCTGCTGTTCCTGACATTCGCGGCAGCACTCGCGGTGCGGCGTGGCGCGCGGCACCTGGTCGGCGGCATGTGCGAGACCGACTATTCGGGCTACCCGGACTGCCGCGACGACACCATCAAGGCGCTGCAGGTGGCGCTCAACCTCGGCATGGACCAGCGCTTCGTGCTGCACACGCCGCTGATGTGGCGCGACAAGGCGCAGACCTGGCAACTGGCCGAAGCGCTCGGGGGTGCTGCCTTGGTCGAGCTGCTGCGACGCGAAACCCATAGCTGCTATCTCGGTGATCGCAGCGTGCTGCATACCTGGGGCTATGGCTGCGGACACTGCCCGGCTTGCGACCTGCGCCGGCAGGGCTGGGAACGCTACGAAGCCGCCGCCGCATGAGTGCCGTGATGGATTCCCCGAACCTGGTGTTCAGCCGCCGCTTCTCGATGGGCCATCGGCTGATTCTTGGCGGATCGGAGTCCTGCGCGCTGCCGCATGGCCATAACGAGACCGTCACCGTACGGCTGCAGGCGAGCGCGCCGCAACGCCTCGACGCCAGGGCCAACATGGTGCTGCCGTTCGAGCGCGCCAAGGCAACCTGGCATCGCTGGATCGACGAACATCTCGACCACGCGCTGCAACTCGGCGAGGCCGATCCGCTGCTCGGATGGTTTCTCGCCCACGAACCGGCGCGTGCGCGGCGCATCGTGCTGACGCCGGGCGATCCGACCACCGAGCTGATGGCCTGCCTGATGATGGCCAAGCTCGGCGCCTTCCTGCACGCGGATGGCGACCATCTGCGCTGCGTCGAGATCCGGCTCGAGGAGACGCCCACCAACACCGTGCTCTTCGACGGAGATCCGCTTGCCGTGTTGCCGGCCATACGCCCTGCCCCACATTGCTGGTGGCGCCGCGCCGACATGAGCATCGCCGACCCGATCAGGAGCCTTGCGGCATGAGCGACCCATCTCTTGCAGGCCTGACGCAACTTGGACGCCCCACCGTACAGCCGGCAAGCCCGGAAGACGCCGTGCTGGAACGGGTCGCAGCGCCGCATCCGGGCAAGCGGTATCTAGTGCGCCTCACCGCCCCGGAATTCACCTCGCTCTGCCCGATCACCGGCCAGCCGGATTTCGCGCACCTGATGATCGACTACGTGCCGCGCCACTGGATCGTCGAAAGCAAGTCGCTCAAGCTGTACCTGACCAGCTTCCGCAACCACGGCGCCTTCCACGAGGCGTGCAGCGTGCAGATCGCGACAACGTTGGTCGAGCGGCTGGACCCGGTCTGGCTACGCATCGGCGCCTACTGGTATCCACGCGGCGGCATCCCGATCGACGTGTTCTGGCAGACCGGCGAACCGCCAGCCGGGATTTGGATCCCGGCGCAGGACGTGCCGGGCTATCGCGGGCGGGGGTGAGCAGCACACCCAGCTCAGCTGAGCATTTCGTGCACGCGCGCGTTGAGGTCGACTGTTGCGGGAAGCGAAACCCAGGCCGCAGCGGCCCGGCGGTTTCTCGCTCGCACCGCGATCCTGCTTCCGGGTCCCTCGCCGTCATGCCCGAACGGATGGGCAGCAGGGTTTTCCGCAGCCAGCATGAGTCCCAGCCCGTAACCGGGTTCCGGCTCACCGAGCCTTTGATAGTCAGGAAGGGGACGCGCCTGCATCATGCTTGCGAGCGTCGCCGGCTTCAGCAGGCGGCCGCTGGCAAGCAGCCACAGGAGACGGGCCGCATCGACCACCGTGCCGACGATGAGGCCGTGGAACACCCAACCGGGATGATAGCCGCTCGTGCCGCCCATCTGCACGTCGGCAAGATCACCGGGCGAAAGTGCGAGGCGCGGGCTCTCCAAGCCGGCAGGGTCGAACACCAGATCGTCCAGTGCTGCTGACAGCCTCCGGCCCGAGACGCGCTCGATGATCTGTGCGACCCGAAGATAGCCGATATTCGAATAGGCCCACCCGGCTCCCGGCTCATACCGCAGGCGCGCAGCATCCACGGCGGCAAGAAGACGATCGAGGGTCCACGGAGGCACGCCATTTGCCACATCCGAATGGTAGCTGGTGACCGACCCATAATCCGGCAGTCCGGCTTCATGTCGAAGCAGTTGGCGCGTGGTGAATGGCTCGCCCGGCAGCCTGTCATCGAGCCCGAGCAGACCCACCTCCGCGAGCCGAAGCGTTGCGATCGACAAGGCGGTCTTCGTGAAACTCCACCAGGGCACACGATCGGACAGACCGGACCGGGTCACTGTGCCGTCAGGTGCCACTATCGCGACTGCCTCCATGCGGCCCTCTTCCTGCGCGGGGCCGGACGCCCCGCTCAGCCCTGCGACCATAGGCGACTGCGTGGGACCGGTCTAAGGTCGCCCGCAGGTTACACAACAAGCGCAGGCAGCCATGGTCTCTCGATCGGATCCGTCCGCGGGCGCGGGCGTGAGGCTCTTCCTCGATAGTGCCGATCGCGGCGCCTGGGAGCGCTGGCTGCCGAGCGGGCTGTTCTTCGGGATCACCACCAATCCAACCATCCTGGATGCCGCCGGCCTTGCCTGCCGCATGCCGGTGATCGCGGATATCGCGCGCGATGCTTTTTCGCATGGGATCGAGGAGCTGCAGGTGCAGACATGGGGCACCGACACCGCGCCGCTGGTGCGCAACGGGCTGGCGCTGGCGGCGCTCTCGCCGCGCATCGTGGTCAAGGTGCCGGTCACCTTCGAGGGCGTGCGCGCGGTGGCAGCGCTGCATCGCGAGGGCGTACGCACCACGCTGACCGCCGTCTATGCGCCGCACCAGGCGCTGACCGCAGCCGCCGCCGGGGCCGACTACGTGGCGCCGTATTTCGGCCGCATGGGCGATCTCGGCCGCGACGCGCTGGCCGGGATCATCGCCATGCGCTCGATTCTGGCGGCGTCGGGCCGTCCCACCCGGCTGCTGGTGGCGAGCATACGCAGCGCCGCCGACCTCGCAGACCTGGCGGCAGCCGGCCTCGACACCTTCACCTTCGGCACCAGGGTCGCAGAGGGGCTGTTCGCCGACACCGACACCATCAAGGCGGCGGCCGCGTTCGAAGCAACCGCCGCGAAGGGCGAGTGAGCCATGACCGAGAGCGAGCTGATCACGGCACTTCCTGCGAAGGTCGCGCGTCCGTCCTATGATCGCAGCCGGGTGCGCGCCGGCATCGCGCATCTGGGTGTCGGCAACTTCCATCGCAGCCACCAGGCCTTCTATTTCGACCGGCTGCTGGCCGATCCGGCGCAGAGCGGCTGGGGCATCCTTGGCATCGGCATCCTGGATACCCAGCCGGAGCGCGACAAGGCGGCGGCCCTGCACGCGCAGCACGGGCTCTACACGCTGACCATCTGTCCCCCGGACGCCGCCTCCGAAACCGTGCTGATCGGCGCCCTGGTCGAATACCTGCACCTGCCGCAGGACCCGGAGGCGGTGCTGCGGCGGTTGGCCGACCCTGCCATACGCATCGTCAGCCTGACAATCACCGAGGGCGGCTACAATCTAGACGAGCACGGGATTTTTCGCCTCGAGCAGCCCGACATCGCCGCCGATCTCGCTGCGACGAAGTCGGGTGGCGCGCCGAAGACGGTGTTCGGGCTGGTGGTCGAGGCGCTGCACCGGCGGCGGGCGTCCGGTGTCGGACCGTTCACGGTGCTGAGCTGCGACAACCTGATGCATAATGGCCAGGCCGCGCGCGCCGCCTTTCTCGGTTTCGCACGCGCCCGCGATGCCGGTCTGGCCGACTGGATCGAGGGCGCGGTCAGCTTCCCGAACAGCATGGTCGATGGCATCGCACCCTTCGTCTCCGCCGACGACGCGGCGCGCCTGAACGGCCAGAGCGGCGTCGCCGACCGGGTACCGGTGTTCCGCGAGGACTTCACACAGTGGGTGCTGGAGGACCGGTTCTGCGCCGGACGGCCGCCGCTGGAGAATGTCGGGGCCGAGTTCACCGACAATGTCGACCCGTACGAGCTGGTCAAGCTGCGCATGCTCAATGCCGGCCACATGGTGATGGCGCTGCCGTCGATCCTGATCGGGCACCAGCTCGTGCACGAGGCAATGCAGGACGACCTCGTGAACCGGCTGGTGGAGCGCTTCCTGTCGGCGGACGCGTCGCCGCACTTGACCGCACCGCCCGGCATGGGCACGGCGGACTATGCGGCGCTGCTGCTGCGACGGTTCCGCAATCCCAACATCCGTGACCAGGTGACCCGCATCGCCGGGCAGAGTTCGGCCAAGCTGCCGGTATTCCTGCGATCGACGGCGCAGGCGGTGCTGGCGACCGCGGGCGACCACGGCCGGATCGCCTTCATTGCCGCCTGCTTCGTGGAATACCTGCGCGGCCAGGATGATTTCGGACGCAGCTTCCCGGTATCGGAGCCGGCGCTGACGGTGCCGGACCTCGCCCTGGCCGCCCGGCACGACCTGGTCTCGTTCCTTGGCATGAGCCCGTTCGCGGGCTGGGGCCTGGACCAGCATGCGGACTTCGTCGCCGAGGTCGGCCGCCAGCGCGAGGCGATCCGTACCCTCGGCACGCGTCTCGCATTGCAGGCACTGCTGGAGCGGTGACCGCGACGCTGCGTTCGGGCCGCACGCAGGTCTAGGTCAGCCGGCTCGGCTTCGGGGCGAACGCGATCGGCAATCTCTATGCGGCGCTGGACGAGGATGCGGCGCGGGCGGCCGGCGCTGCGTCGCCGCCGGGGTGTCGATCATCCTGGGGACGCCGTTCAACTCCGGCATCCTGGCGACCGGCGCGATCCCCGGTGCCCGCTACAACTACCAGCCGGCGGACGCTGCCATCCTGGAGCGCGTGGGCAGATCGAGCGCATCCGTAGCGCACACGATGTGCCCCTCGCCGCTGCCGCCCTGTAGTTCGTGCTGGCGCATCCGGCCGTTGCCAGCGTGATCCCGGGTGCGAA
The DNA here is from genome assembly GCA_963693035.2 of uncultured Lichenicoccus sp. Classification (GTDB taxonomy): domain Bacteria; phylum Pseudomonadota; class Alphaproteobacteria; order Acetobacterales; family Acetobacteraceae; genus Lichenicoccus. The sequence goes on along the minus strand of CAXMMQ010000009.1, from coordinate 30,851 downwards.
GTCCGCCGAAGAGGCGCGTCGCAACGCGGAGCTGGTCAAGCGGCCGATCCCGCAGGGATTGTGGTCCGATCTCAGGTCTGAGCAGCTGCTGCGGAGCGACGCTCCGGTTCCTGTCAGTCCTTGAAGTAGGGCTCCACGGTCCCCTGCAGCTTCATCGTCATCGGGGCCCCGGTTCGGGTCACGGTCTTGCCGACGGTCAGCCGCACCCAGCCCTCGCTGACGCAATATTCCTCGACATTGTCCTTGTCGACCCCCTTGAAGCGGATGCCGATCCCCCGCGCGAGCACCTCAGCATCGTGATACGGACTCTTGGGATCGACCGAAAGGCGGTCGGGAGGCGTCTCGCTGCTCATGCTCGTCCTTCTTGTGTGTGCACCGTCATAGATCGTCCGTTCCATTATGGCGAGACCCTGGAAGCCGGAGACCAAATAGTTTGCAATCGAAACAAAAGCCGGATACCGTCTCGTTATTGGACCGGAAACCCGTCATGCAGATCACCCCAATTCAATCGCAACCAGTCCGGGCGGCTTCGTCTGCGGGCCCGCAGGCTGCCGCGCCCCTGTCGGCGGCAAAGGCGGATGCGGTTCCGGTGATCGCTGCGGGTACTCTCACTCCCCAGAGGGTGCTCAACCCGGACATGCATCTCGATCCGAGCCTGGGGATCGTGGTGACTGAGTATTTCAACCAGCACGGTGACGAGACGCAGCAATTCCCGACCGAAAAGGCGATCGAGCGCTACCAGCAGTTCGGCATGGCGGGGCCCGGGGCCGCGTCAGGATAGAGCCGCAGCATCCGATCCCGAGCGCGCGGAGAACTTCAGGGAACATTCGAAATCGATCGCTGCATGGTCGATCGCGAGGCCGCCGCTGCTGACGAATTGCAGCCACTCCGGCAGCTCGAACATCTGCTCGTTGAAGCCGTTCGACAGCTCCGAGATGTAGGCCGGCTCGGCCGGGTTGACGAGACACGGCTCGCGCACCGCCACGAAGCGTCCGTTGGGCGACAACAGAGGCGCCAGACGCCGCAGGAACTCGCCGGGCAGCGGGATGTGGTGCAAGGCGGCGGAAATGCAGATGATGTCGAACGTCCCGTTGGCAAATGGCGGATACATCATGTCGAAGGCGCCGAACGCGGCACGACCCTCGAGCACGGCCGGAAAGCCACTATGCATGACGAGGGCGAGCGCCTGCATCACCAGGGAGATATCGGAGACCACAACCTCCGTATTCGAGTCGGCGATCCGCATCGCCATTGAATAGACACCGGCGCCGACTTCGAGAATGCGCGGGCGATCTACGCCTTGCTCGCGCAATCCGGCCACGATCTGCCGGAGGAAGTCGTCGCCAAGTTCGACATCCGCATGGACCTCGAATTCGTCCATGCGCCCGCGACGCAGCGCCGGAAAGCCTGGCTTCTCCGGGACAGCAATGACAAGCATTTCCAGTACCGGTGCCGCATCGAACCACCGCACCTCCTCCACCGACACTGGCAGCGGAGCCGGACGCGCCTTCCACGGCAACCGCCAACCGACCGGCGCTGGCGGTTCGACCGGAGCGACTTGGGTCGCCAGCAGGAAGTGGAACCGCACCAGGTAGTCCCCCCGGGCATCCGGCGGCAGCCGCACCAGTGCCGGGATGGTCAGTTCCGCTCCCGGATGCAGCGGAACCGGCAGCGGCGACCGGCTTGCTTCGAACGCAACCGGCTCGCCTTGCGGCGTGAACAGCCGGTAGCTGAGAAACAGCCCGGTGGTTTCGCTGGTGAAGAGCGGCAGCGGCGATCCATTGCGCAATCGGATCGAGCGAAACTCGGCCTCGTCGCTGCGCAAGGTGGCGGGCTGCCGCGTCGTTACGCAGACCACGTGCTGCAGCGCGTCCTCGATCTGCGCGGCAGAGAGTGCCACGAGTTGCCTGGTTCCGGACTGGGCCTCGAACCGGGCGAAGAAGTTGGCGAACTCGGGGTGCGACGGTGTGCGGTACTTCACCAGGCTGCTCAGTGCCGCTTCCACCTGCCGGCGATGCGGCTCACCGATCCTGAAGGTTTCCATCACCCGGTCCGGGATCGACACCACCTCCTCCGGCCGCATCAGCAGAGGCACGCCGCTCTCCACCGGATAGACCGCCGCGCACGAGCTGCAGGTGAAGCCTTGATGCGCCGTCAGTGGGCCGCCGCAGGCCGGGCAGCGCAAGTGGCCAGCCGCCGCCAGTTTCTGCCAGAGCGTCGAAGGGGTGGCCTGGGCCGGGTCGATACTCAACGTACGCTGCCTCCGCTCGGAACCCTCGAGGTCGGGTTCATCGCCTGTTCCGCGCCAGGTGCACCCGCTTTGCCAGGCTGCGCAGCGGCGCGGTCATGCGCCAGGATGTCGAACCCTCCAAGGTCGCGACCCTCCGCATCGCGGCACCCAACTGGTCGCGCAGGCCCAAGGCTTCCGCCTCGGACCGCGCCAGCGCCGCTTCGCTTCGCACCAGGGCCGCCTTGGTCTTCTCGTAGCGGACCGGCGTTGCCCAGGTCGACAGTCCGCCATCGTCGCGTGTCAGGTCGGGCTCGGCGGCCAACAGCCAGTCGATCTGCGATTGCTGCTCAAGCACAGAGCCCTTCAACAGCTTGACCCGCCTGGCCTCAAGTGCCTCCACCGTCATCGCGGCTGTCTGTTCTGACGCACCCCGTCGCAGCCAGACGAAGAACTCGTGGGCGCCCGGATTCGCCGAACGTTCCAGGTACAAGTCGATCTTTCCGAGCCGGCCGAGTTCCAGGATCAGCAGCTCGAAGCTTTTGGGTACAAAATGCCATGCGTGCAGGTCATTGTAGGATCCAGCACTTTCATAGAGTGCGTAATAGTGAGCTGCCGTTTCCAGGCCATGCAACAAGCTGATGCCGCGGATCGGATGCTGGCCCCAGGACTCCGCGCCGCCGTTGGTCACCGCGTAGGCGTAGTGGTCGAAGGCCCGTTCCCCCGTGTGCCGCGACCGCCGCTCGGCATGTGCCGCGAGCACCTGCCCGGTTGTCGTCGCCGGCTGGAAATAGTCGAAGCAGTAGCGCTTGTCAGGCACCACCAGTACCACGGCGCCGTCCGGCTTGAGCAACGTCTGCGCCGCCTGGAGAAAGGCGATCAGGTCGGGCGTGTGCTCGATAACATGGCTCGCCAGGAAGATGTCGAAGCTGCCATGCCGCCCGGACGGTATGGCATCGCTCAGCGCGCCGCCTTGCCAGACGAAGTCAACCGTTTCGATCCGGGTCACGTCGACGCCGGGATGGTAGGCGTATTTCGCCGCCAGCTCCTCACGGGTCAGATGATCGATCGAGACGCTGTTCCAGCCCTCCGACTTCGGAGCGATCGGGCTGAAGCTCGGGCCGATCTCGATGATGCGGCTGTCTTTCGGAAATGCTCCGAGAAGGGTCTCAGTACGGCTCGACACGCTCACACTCCCAGCCTCGCGCCGCCGCCTTGCGTGCCATGTTGGTGGCGACCCTGATGACGAAAGAGCGCCTGCGGAAGCCTAACGCTGCGCGGCTTCGATATGCGCACGGGCCGATTGCAGCCGGTCTAGATAGGGGCCAAGCGTGGTGATGTCGGACTTGTCCGCCTCGTCATAGGCACGCTCGGCGTCGGCCAGCTTCGCCTCGCCATCGGCACGCGACAAGTCGGCGAGCGGAGTGGCTTCGTCGGCCAGGATCGTGCAGCGCTCGGCGGTGATCTCGGCAAAGCCGCCGGCGACGAAGAACTGGTCGTTGGGCGTCGCGACGTTGGCCCCGTCATACAGCGACACCACGCCGCCACGGAGCAGCACGATCATCGGCGCATGCTCCTCCATCGCCGCGAGATCGCCTTCCGACCCCGGCATCACCACCATCTCGACGCTGCGCGACAGCAGGCGCTGCTCCGGGCTGACGATCTCGACCTCGATCCCCACCGCCTCAGTCCTTTTTCTTCGAGGACTCGTGCTTGGCCACCGCCTCGTCGATCGAGCCCACCATGTAGAAGGCACTCTCCGGCAGGTGGTCGTACTTGCCGGCCACGATCTCCTTGAACGAGCGCACGGTGTCCTCGATCGACACCAGCTTGCCCGGCGAGCCGGTGAACACCTCGGCGACGTGGAACGGCTGGCTCAGGAAGCGCTGGATGCGACGCGCGCGGGCCACGGTCTGCTTGTCCTCCTCGGACAGCTCGTCCATGCCCAGGATGGCGATGATGTCCTGCAGCGACTTGTAGGTCTGCAGGATGCGCTGCACGTCGCGCGCCACCTGGTAGTGCTCCTCGCCGACGATCTTCGGGTCGAGCGAGCGCGAGGTGGAGTCCAGCGGATCGACCGCCGGGTAGATGCCGAGTTCCGCGATCGAGCGGTTCAGCACCGTGGTTGCGTCCAGATGGGCAAAAGAAGTTGCGGGGGCCGGATCGGTGAGGTCGTCGGCCGGCACGTAGATCGCCTGCACCGACGTGATCGAGCCCTTCTTGGTGGAGGTGATGCGCTCCTGCAGCGCGCCCATGTCGGTGGCCAGCGTCGGCTGGTAGCCCACCGCCGACGGGATGCGGCCGAGCAGCGCCGACACCTCGGAGCCGGCCTGGGTGAAGCGGAAGATGTTGTCCACGAAGAACAGCACGTCCTGGCCCTCGTCATCGCGGAAATATTCCGCCACCGTCAGGCCGGAGAGTGCCACGCGCATGCGCGCGCCGGGCGGCTCGTTCATCTGGCCATAGACCAGCGCCACCTTGGATCCCTCGGTGTCATGCTCGTTGACCTTGATGACGCCGGCGTCCTTCATCTCGTGATAGAGATCGTTGCCCTCGCGGGTGCGCTCGCCGACGCCCGCGAACACCGACACGCCGCCATGCGCCTTGGCGATGTTGTTGATCAGCTCCTGGATCAGCACGGTCTTGCCGACGCCGGCGCCGCCGAACAGGCCGACCTTGCCGCCCTTCAGGTACGGGCACAGCAGGTCGACCACCTTGATGCCGGTCACCAGGATCTCGGCCGACGCCGCCTGGTCCTCGAAGGCGGGCGCGTCACGGTGGATCGGGTAGTACGCCGCCGCCGTCACCGGCCCGCGCTCGTCGATCGGCTCGCCGATCACGTTGAGGATGCGCCCCAGCGTGCCGGGCCCGACCGGCATCATGATCGGGGAGCCGGTGTCGGTCACCTCGGTGCCGCGCACCAGCCCGTCGGTGCTGTCCATGGCGATCGTGCGCACCTCGCGGTCGCCGATCTCCTGGGCCACTTCCAGCACCAGGGTCAGGTCGCCCACGCGGCAGGTGAGCGCGTTCAGGATGTACGGCAGGTCACCGGTGAACTGCACGTCCACCACGGCGCCACGCACCTGGGTGACGCGGCCGACGACGTTTCCGCCGCCCGGCTTCTGGCTGTTGTTCTGGCCCTGGACGGGAGCCTCGGTGGTGATGGACATGGATAGCTCCTGCGGCGAAATCGGGTCTCAGACGGCATCCGCGCCGGAGATGATCTCGATGAGTTCCCGGGTGATGTTGGCCTGGCGGGTGCGGTTGTAGGTCAGCGTCAGCCGGTCGATCGCCTTGCCGGCATTGCGGGTCGCGCTGTCCATCGCGGTCATGCGCGCGCCCTGCTCGCCGGCGGCGCTCTCGAGCATGGCGCGGTAGATCTGGATCTGCAGGTTGCGCGGCAGCAACCGGGCCAGGATGGTCTCCTCGTCCGGCTCGAACTCGTAGGTGGCGCCCTGCTCCTCGCCGCGCTCGTTGTCGTTCGACGGCAGACTGAGCGGAATAAGCTGCAGCTCGGTCGGCGTCTGCGACATCACGTTGTTGAAGCGGTTGTAGATCAGCGTGCAGACGTCGAACTCGCCGCGTGCCAGCATGCCCACGATGCGCTCGCCGAGCTCGTTGGCGGCGCTGAACGCCACATCCTTGCCGGCCGAGCCGGGCACGCGGTCGATCACCTGCTGGCCGAACTCGCGCGCGAGGTAGTCCGCTCCCTTGCGTCCCACCGGCAGGATCTTGACGGTCTTGCCCTGCCCTTCGAGCCGGCGCGCCAGGTTGCGCGTGGCGCGGCCGAGATTGGAGTTGAAGCCGCCGGCGAGCCCACGATCCGAGGTGACCGGCACCAGCAGATGCACCTGATCGCGCCCGGTGCCGGCCAGCAGCGGCGGCGCGCCCTCGCGGCCGCCGACGTTGCGGGCGAGGGCTGCCAGCATGCGCTGCATCGCTTCCGCATACGGCCGCGCCGCCTCGGCACGCGCCTGCGCCCGGCGCAGCTTCGACGCGGCCACCATCTTCATCGCCGAGGTGATCTTGCGCGTCGACTTGACGCTGGTGATCCGCCCGCGCAGCTCCTTCAGCGACGGCATGCGTCAGTCCTGGGTGAAGCGCTTGGCAAAGCCGGCGAGGAACGCGGTCAGCTTCTCCTCGGTGTCCTTCTTGATCTCGCGCTGGTCGCGAATGGACTCCAGGATGCCGCCACCGTCGGCGCGCAGCTCGGACAGGAAGTCGCGCTCGAACTTCACCACGCGCTCGACCGGCACCTGGTCGGTGAAGCCGCGGGTGCCGGCGAACAGCACCGCCACCTGCTCCTCGACCGGATACGGCGTGTTCTGCGGCTGCTTGAGCAGCTCGGTCAGCCGCGCGCCGCGGGCAAGCTGCTGCTGGGTCGCCGCATCGAGGTCGGAGGCGAACTGCGAGAACGCCGCCATCTCGCGATACTGCGCAAGCTCCAGCTTGATCTTGCCCGCGACCTGCTTCATCGCCTTGATCTGCGCGGCAGACCCCACGCGGGACACCGAGCCGCCGACATTGACCGCCGGCCGGATGCCGCGGAAGAACAATTCGGTCTCCAGAAAGATCTGGCCGTCGGTGATCGAGATCACGTTGGTCGGGATGTAGGCCGAGACGTCGCCGGCCTGGGTCTCGATCACCGGCAGCGCGGTCAGCGAGCCGCCGCCGAACTCGTCCGACATCTTGGCGGCGCGCTCCAGCAGGCGCGAATGCAGGTAGAACACGTCGCCCGGATACGCCTCGCGCGCCGGCGGACGGCGCAGCAGCAGCGACATCTGCCGGTAGGCGACCGCCTGCTTGGACAGGTCGTCATAGGCGATCAGCGCGTGCATGCCACGGTCGCGGAAGAACTCGCCCATCGCGCAGCCTGTATAGGGTGCCAGGTACTGCATCGGCGCCGGGTCGGACGCGGTGGCCGCGACCACGATGGAATACGCCATCGCGCCGTTCTCCTCGAGCGTGCGCACGATCTGCGCGACGGTGGAGCGCTTCTGGCCGATGGCGACATAGATGCAATAGAGCGACTTCTTGTCGTCGCCGAGGTCGTTGACCTTCTTCTGGCCGATGATGGTGTCGAGCACGATTGCGGTCTTGCCGGTCTGGCGATCGCCGATGATCAGCTCGCGCTGGCCGCGCCCGATCGGCACCAGGCTGTCGATCGCCTTGATGCCGGTCTGCATGGGCTCCGACACCGACTGCCGCGGCATGATGCCCGGCGCCTTCACCTCGGCGCGGCGACGCTCGACATTCTCCAGCGGGCCGCGGCCGTCGATCGGGTTGCCGAGCCCGTCCACCACGCGCCCGAGCAGGCCACGGCCGACCGGCACGTCGACGATGGTGCCGGTGCGCGCGACGGTATCACCCTCGCGGATGGAGCGGTCCTCGCCGAACACCACGATGCCGACATTGTCGCTCTCGAGGTTCAGCGCCATGCCGCGCAGGCCAGCACCGGGGAACGACACCATCTCGCCCGACATCACGTTCTGCAGCCCATAGGCGCGCACGATGCCGTCGCCGACGCTGAGCACGGTGCCGGTCTCGGCGATGTCCGCCTCGCTGTCGAACGACGCGATCTGCTGCTTGAGGATGTCCGAAATCTCGGCGGGACGGATCTCCATCACGCAGCTCCCTTCATGGCGTAGTGCAGGCGGGCGAGGCGCGACTTCAGGCTGGCATCGTACAGGCGCGCGCCGATGCGCACGACGAGGCCGCCCAGCAGGGCCTGGTCCACGCTCTCGTGGATATCGACACGGCCATAGCCGGCCTCGGCCAGGCGGGCGCGCAACTGGGTGCGCTGCAGGTCGGTGAGCGCGTGCGCGCTGGCCACCTGAGCTACGGTGATGCCGCGACGGTTCGCCACCTGGGCGGCGAACGCGGTCAGGATCGCGCGCAGCGTCGGCAGGCGGCGGTTGTTGGCGATCACACCGACGAAATGCTGCACGGTGGCACCGAAGCCCTGGTCCTTCAGGACGGCGAGCGCCGCATCCCGCGACTGTGCGACGTCCAGGGTCGGGCTAGCCAGCAGGCTGCGGAGCGGCGCGCTCTGGTCGATCAGCCGGACCAGCGAGGCCGCCTGGTCGATCACCTCGTCGAGGTTGCGCTGGTCCTCGGCATAGTCGTAGAGGGCGGTCGCGTAACGTCCGGGCACGCCACCGGGCTGGCCGTACTCCTGCCCCGGCGGCCCGGCACTTGTCGTAGCGCCTTCTGGCACGTTCGGCGTTCCCATCTACTGCGTCGTTTTTCGGCGGTGGACTGCCGTCCCTGATGCGGGGCGTCTAGCATGGGGGGCATGTCCACGCAACCAATCGAGCCCCGTTCCGGGGCCTCCGCGCCGGCCTCGCTGCTGCTCACGCTGAGCCTGTCCGAGCCGGCCCAGACGACCTTCCAGGCGCTCCGCCTGCGGCACTTCCCGGCCGGCCGCAACCAGGTGCCGGCGCATGTCTCGCTGTTCCACACCCTGCCCGGCGCCGACCGAACTTCCATCGTGCATACCCTTGCGGCGCTGGATGCGGAGCGTCCGGCGATCCTGGTCCAGCCGCCGCGCTCGCTGGGCGCGGGGGTGGCGTTCCCGCTGGCGTCACCGGCGCTGCTCGACCTGCGCGCGCGGCTGGCGCGGGACTGGGAGTCGTGGCTGACCGCCCAGGACCGGCAGGGCTACCGCCCGCACGTGACGGTGCAGAACAAGGTCAGCCGGCAGGAGGCGGCGGACACCCTGGCCCGGCTGGCGGCCGGCTTCGTTCCGTGGCGGACCGAGGGGATGGCGTTGCGGCTGTGGCGCTACCTCGGCGGCCCCTGGGAGGCGCTCGAGCAGTTCGAGCTCAGGCCGTCGCCGGCTTGAGCGGCCGGCCGCTGTCGGGCAAGTTGTAATCTCACTTGCGACAGGACAGCCGATGAAGATGTCAGCGACCGCGATCCGCCTGCCCGGCCTCGTCGCCTTGGGTGCGTTGTCGATAGCCCAGGCGCGGGCACAGGCGCCGGCTCCGGCCACCAGCGATCCGGCGCGGGTCGAGAGCGGCAGCTACGCGGTCGAGCCGAACCACACCCAGGTGCTGTTCAGCGTGTCGCACATGGGATTCTCGACCTTCCACGGCCAGTTCATCCAGTCCTCCGGCAGCCTGAGCCTGGATGCGAAGGCGCCGGCCGACAGCCGCTTCGAGATCCACGTGCCGGTAAAGTCGGTGCTGACCAGCAGCGCCAAGCTGACCGACGAGTTGAAGGGGGACGCCTGGCTCGATGCCAAGGCCGACCCGGACATCGTGTTCAAGTCGACCAAGGTCACCCCGGTCGGCCACGGTGCTGCACTGGTGGCGGGCGACCTCACCCTGCACGGGCAGACGCATCCGGTGACGCTGCACGCGAGGCTGGTCGGCGCCGGGGTGAACCCGCTCGACAAGAAGTACACGGTGGGTTTCGACCTCACCGGCACGCTGCGCCGCAGCGAGTTCGGGGTGAAGACGTATGTGCCGTTGATCGGCGATGCGGTGACCCTGACGGTGTCGGGGGTGTTCGAGAAGCAGGGGTAGGGCGCGGCAAACCCATCCGTAGCCCGCTGCTTTCTTCGGCTGAAATTTTCACAGGTTTTAGCCAATGTGCTAGCGATCCGCCGGTAAGACGCAGCCACTCGAGGAGCCACCGGATGTCTTTCGTGTCCTACAGCCAGAATATGGAGGACATCCTGCTGTGGCGCGCGTTGCAGCAGGTCGAAGAAGGTTTCTACATCGATGTCGGCGCAGCGGATCCAGAAGAGTGGTCAGTCACGCGCGCCTTCTATGATCGAGGCTGGTCCGGCATTAATGTAGAGCCGCTGGGAGAGTATTTTCAGCGCCTTGTCGAACAGCGGCAACGCGACCAGAACATTCGGGCCGTCCTCGGAGAGAAAGCCGGAGTCGTTAAGTTTCATGCTATCCCCGGCACCGGACTCTCCACTCTCGACGATGCCATTGCGGCGAGGCACAAGTCGGCAGGCTGGACTACCCGAACCGAGTATGTGCCGCGTCTGACACTGACCAGCGTGATGGAAGAACGCGGTGCATACCCAATCCATTTCCTGAAGATCGACGTCGAAGGAGCCGAGCGGGCGGTGCTGGAGGGTGCCGACCTGAGCCGGTTCCGGCCCTGGGTGATCGTCATCGAGTCGACCGCTCCGCTATCGCCTGAGGATACCAGGGGCGATTGGGAAGACTTGGTCACCAGCCAGCGCTACACCCTAGCGATCTTCGATGGTCTCAACTGTTTCTACGTCGCCGAAGAACATTCCGAACTCATCGATCTATTCTCAGTTCCTGTGAATGTCTTTGACGACTATGTCAGGGCGTCTGAGCAACACACAGTCAACGCCCTCGCTCACGCGCAGGCCGATGCCGCGCAACAGCGCGAGCAGGTCGCGATCGCGCAGACCAAGCATACCGAGGCGATGACCCATCTGCAGGCTGAGCGCGAGGCCTTCGAAAGCCGCCTTGCCGCCATGGCCGGAGAGCTTGCAACCACGACCGAGACGCAGCGCGTCGAGCACAAGGCCCTAGTCAAAAGCCTGCAAACCGAGGCGGATACGGCTCTGGCAACCGAGCGCACGCAGCACCGGCTGAAGCTCGAGGCGCTGATGCGGGACCAGAACGAGGTCGACTACCTCCGGTCTCGGCTCGCAGACAGCGAACGCCGCGCCGATGCTGCAGATCGCGATCGCAAGTCCCTGCGTCTGGCACTGATCGAAACCCAGCGCGTCCAGTCGGAAGTCTGCGAGGAGTACCTCAAGCTGCGTGAAGACTATCTCGGGCTCCGGGAAGCGGCATCCCGGCTGGACTGGCGCCTGAAGGCGACGCTGGCGAGCCACTCCTGGCGGATGACAGGTGCTGTCCGCGGCGCCAGCCGGCTCGTCCGCAACCGACCGTCGGAAGACGCTGAACTGGCGGCAGCAGACCAGGCCATCTCCAGGATCCTGGCACTGCCGATGCCCGCGGTGGTGTCCAAGGTCGATGCGGACGACTTCGAGACACAATCCGAGCTCTCACCCGGTGCGCAGCTGATACTCCGGCGATTGCAGGTCCGCGGAGCTCACGAAGGTCGCTGTTGATGCGGATCATGATCGACCTGCAGGGCGCGCAGAACGACAGCCGCTATCGGGGGATCGGGCGCTACTCGCTATCGCTGGCGCGCGCCGTCATCGAGCAGGCGGGGCGGCACGATGTCTGGATCGTTTTCAATTCCCGCTTCGCGCGAAGCGCCCTGGAGCTCCGCGCCGAGTTCGCCGACCTGCTGCCCGCATACCGGATGCGTGCCTTCTCGGTCCCAGGCCCGACGACCGAGCTCGCGCCCGAGAACCGCTGGCGCACACGGGCTGCCGAGATCATCCGCGAGCATTTCCTGGCCTCGCTGCGGCCGGACGTCGTGCATGTGTCGAGCCTGTTCGAGGGCTTGGCCGACGATGTCGTCACCTCGGTTGGCCAGACGGGTCTCAGGATCCCCACCCTCGTCACGCTCTACGACATGATCCCATTCCTCGACCCGGACAGCTATCTCGGTGGCGAGGCGGGTCGCAGCTGGTACGCCCGCAAGGTTGCGTCGGCCAGACGCGTCGACCTGTTGCTCGGGATCTCTAAATACAGTGCGGAAGAGGGCCGTCGGCTGCTCGGCGTTCCCGAGGAGCGGGTTGCCGACATCGGTACCGGCGTCGATGCGATGTTCCGCCCGGCACCCCCCGATCCCGCGCGTGACGAGCGTCTCCGCCGACTGTACGGCCTGGACAAGCCGTTTCTGCTCTATACGGGAGCGTCAGATCCACGCAAGAACCTGGAAGGCCTGCTGCAGGCCGCGGCGCTGTTGCCGGAGGCATTGCGTGACAGTCACATGTTCGCTCTCGTCGGCAAGTTCGACGCTGTCCAGCAAGAGGGGCTCGCGCGTCACGCGGTGGCGTTGGGCATCCCCGAGCGGAGCCTGCGCTTCCTGGGCTATGTCCCGGATCGCGACCTCATCGCGCTCTACGGTCTCTGCGCCTTGTTCGTGTTCCCGTCGTTGCATGAGGGCTTCGGCCTCCCGGCGGCCGAGGCAATGGCCTGCGGTGCTGCCGTCATAGGATCGAACACATCGAACATTCCCGAGGTGATCGGCCACGCTGAGGCCTTGTTCGATCCCGCACGGCCGGCGGATATCGCGCGCCGCATCGAGCATGTCCTGACAACCCCGTCGCTTGCTGCCGAATTGCGCACACACGGTCTTCGTCGAGCCGCCTCGTTCTCGTGGCAGGAGGTCGCGCGGCGAACGCTTGCTGGCTACGAGGTGGTGCATGAGCGCGCTCTCGCCGAGAGCCGGTCGCAGGTCGCCGTGCCGCGACGCCGCCTTCATCTCGCACTGGTCCATTTCGGCACCTGTGATGCAGTCCTGCGGAAAGATCTTTCGGTACACCACGATGTCGTGGTGTTCGCAGGTCATGCTCCGGCCGATCCGCGAGCGTCGGGCCGGCATCATGATCGGACCTGGCTGCTGGGGCACGGCAGCGAGTTCGACCTGCTGCTGTATCAGCTTCCCGGCAACGAGGATCGACCGGCCTACCGGGAACTGGCGGAAGCCTGGCCAGGGCTCCTGCTGCTGCCGCCGACCGCGGCAGGAGCTGAAGCGATGCAGACCGTCTGCCGGTCGCAGACATTGTCCGAGCTGGTCGAGTGGGCCGGGCGTGGGCAGGAACCGCCGCCCGGCGCGCTCGACGAGGACGATTTCCGGCTGACTCTTGGGATCCTGGCTCGGGATGCCGCGCAGATCGACACCGTCCGGCAGCGCTACGGCTTGGCAGCAGCCGGTCTCACCGGGCTTGTTCCCCAGGGCGGTCCAGGGGCAGCGGACGCGTGGGCCAGCCTTATCCAGGATGTGAGCACAAGGCAGTGCCCGTTCGGGCCGGCCTTCCTGGACGAGCTGCTTGCAGTCGCCCCGACGCCCGGTCCTGGCGACTGGGCTCTCGTTGCGGAGGCCGCGGCGGCAAGCCAGCCGCGCATTGGGCCGCCGCAACTGCTCGTCGATGTCACGACGATCGCGCAAATCGATGCGCAATCCGGCATCCAGCGGGTTGTACGGAGCATCCTGCTCGCATTGATCGAGAAGCCGCCGGTGGGATGGCGGGTTGAACCGGTAAAAGCCACAGAAAGCGGCTACAGCTATGCCAGAAGCTTCTCGTCGAGGTTCCTCGACCTGCGCCGCGATCTGCTGCCGCCGGATTGCCCGGTTGAAATCGGCGCCGGTGACATCTTCCTCGGTCTCGATCTTGCAGCAGACCAGATCGGATCCCGTGAGGAGTGGTTCGAGCGGCAGCGGACCCGCGGGATGCAGACGACCTTTGTCGTCTATGACCTTCTGCCGGTAACCTGGCCGGAGAAGTTCCCTGACATCATGGGCCCGATCTTCAGGAGCTGGATTGTAAGTGTGGCCCGGCTCGCGGATGGCGTGATATGCATCTCGCAGGCGGTAGCGGAAGAATTCGCCGGATGGTATGCGAGGCTGAAATCCGATCGGAAGGACGCACCGCATATCGGCTGGTTCCACCTCGGCGCTGACATGCAGGCCAGTCAGCCGAGCCGAGGGTTGCCAGCGAACGCCTCGCGCATTCTCAAAGCCCTGGTCGGGCGTCCGTTCCTGCTTTCGGTCGGTACGCTGGAACCGCGCAAGGGCTACGGCCAAGTCATCGACGCCTTCGAACGTCTCTGGACCCGCGGGATCGATGCCGGCCTGATCATCGTCGGCCGGCCCGGATGGAGTACGGAAGCTTTGCGGGCCCGTCTCGATCAGCATCCCGAACGAGGACGGCGCCTGATCTGGCTGCACGAGGCGAGCGACGAAATGCTGGGCAAGGTCTATGGCGCGGTGGTCGGGTTGCTGGCTGCCTCGGAAGGCGAAGGCTTTGGTCTGCCGCTCATCGAGGCTGCACAGCACGGCCTGCCGATCCTGGCCCGCGACCTCCCGGTCTTCCGGGAGGTCGCGGGAGACCATGCCACCTACTTCTCGGCTCCGGATGCACAGGCGCTGGCGACGTCTATCCAGCAGTGGCTCGCCGCATTGGCAAGGCAGGAACATCACGGATCGTCCAACATGCCCTGGCTGTCGTGGCGGCAGAGTGCTTCACAACTGGTCGACGTGGTCGTGGACGGCCACTGGCAGATGCCGGCCCGGCAGAAGGACCTTCAAGCTTGAACGACAGCAACGTGGGTGATCTCGCAAGCCTATCGCGTGACCGCTTCGAGGCGACGTTGGCAGCCCTGGGTGATCGTGTTCCCGATGCCCTCGAATATGACAGCATCGCCAAGCTGACGCTTGAACACCGACTTGTTCCACGCCTTCTGGCGCTGGATCCGTTCTCAAGCGCGTACCGGGATGTCGCCCTGGAGATCTACTACGACCTGCGCAGAAGTGGGCAGCAATATGTTCCTGATCGTGACGAGCAATCGGGCATCGTCATGCCGGATAATCTCAGCACCGGCGTATCCCCCTGGAACTTCCGGCACGCAAATTTTGTCGCAGAGTTCCTGCTTTCATGGGGCCATATCATGCAGGGTCTCGACCTGCCGCCCAACAGCGACGCAAAAATACTGGAATACGGCACCGGAAGCGGACAACTTCTGCTGTTCCTTGCACGTCTCGGTCTGCAAGTGAGTGCAGTCGACATCGACGGCGCTTCATTGCAGCTCGTTCGTGCTCAGGCAGATGCCGCTCGCGTGAGCGTCAGAACCGAACAGGCAGCTTTCGGGGAAGGCTTTCCCGGGGAACAATTCGACCGGTTCATTTTCTTCGAGGCCTTCCATCACGCACTGGATTTCGTGCCCTTGCTGACGCTGCTGCGTCGGCGACTAAATCCTGGCGGAAAGCTCGTGCTTTGTGGCGAACCCGTGGTCGGCGAGCCGATCCCGGCGGTTCCATATCCATGGGGCCCTCGCCTGGACGGCCTGTCGGTGTTCTGCATCCGCCGCTATGGCTGGATGGAGCTGGGCTTCACCGCCACGTTCCTGATCGAGGCCTTCCTGCGGACCGGCTGGCTCGTGACCGTGAACAGCCTTCCCAACTGCTGGCGGGCGACAACTTATGTCGCCACGCCTTATGTCGGCGAGACGATCGAACTTGCAAGTTGGGCAGTTCCAGGAGCGTACGCGGCCGGATGGAACGACGCCGAAGCGGTATTCAGATGGACACGCGGCGGCGAGATCGCAACGTTTCCGCTACCGGACCAGTCCGGACCCTCGCGCGCAACGGTAGTTCTGAGCAACATGTTCCCGTTCGCCATAAACGTCCAGTTCTTCGACGGGACCAGACTTGCAGGGCAATCGAGGCTCATCGCAAACCAGCAGAGGGCGACGGTGGACCTGGAGGGCTGCACGCAGTCCAGTCTTGGTGTCTCGGCCGCGCCGCATCGACCGTCCGATGTCTGGCCCGGCTCCCTGGACGAGAGGGTCCTCGGTGTTGCGGTGCACAGCATCAGGATTGACGAGCCGCAGGCGACTGCAACAGCCCGATCAGGTTGAGACAGCCGGGCTGTCGTGGATCGGGAAGGTAGGGTTGCGCCAACCTTGCACACCGTCGACGAGCAGCAATGGTTCGCCGGGTTGCGGCTTGAAGATCGCCGGTCGCTCCATCTCTCGGCTAGGGCTTGTAGTGTTCAAATTAGCGCAACACTCCGGTGTATTGAGTAGGAGCTGATCTTGCTGAAAACTATCTGGCGTAGGCTGCTGGCAGAGAAGATCGCGCGCTCGGTCGAAGCGCGGTTGACACCTGCCTATGATGCAAAAATTCGATCAATCGAGGCGAAGTTTCTGGCTCTACTCGGGACTGCAGATGCAGCTTTGCTCTCTGCCGCAGCAGCATCCGACTCAGAACGGGCTGGACGCATAGAAGCGGCTGAGTTGATCCGGTCGGAGATACGCAATCTGGCGCGAGGCATTCAAACTATTTGCGAGGCGTCAGCGGCGCTTGGCGACGATAAGTTGTTCCTTAAGACAGTGGTTGAGCGTATTGATAAGGCACGCCCAAAGTTGGAAACGCTCTATATCCCACCAATCGGCCTCGTGACGCCTACAACTGGCAGCTTTATGCAGTGGTCCACTTGTTCTGCCGTCGACTTCCTGATGCCAGAGTTTTCCAGAATTTGCGAAGAGTTGTGCGTTACACCACTGTATCATCGGAAGCTCTGGGAATGGGTCTTCATCGTTCACCACCTCCGTCGGTTAGATATGCTTACTGCCGGGAAGCGTGGCTTGGTATTTGGCGTAGGGACGGAGTCGCTACCATCATTGTTCGCCAGGGACGGCGTCGAAGTTCTGGCAACCAATGCTCCCGACAATATCGGAGCACACTGGGCCAGTAGTGGAGAATTTGCCTCCAGGCTCGATGACCTCTGCGTAACCACAATTGTTGACGCAGAGATTTTTCATAAGCGGGTATCGTATGCAACCTGCGACATGAACGCCATTAGTGAGGAATTTAGCGGCTTCGATTTCTGCTGGTCGTCGTGCTGTTTCGAGCACCTTGGTAGTCTCCAGGCAGGCCTCGACTTCGTGGTCAACAGCGTCGAAAAGACGCTTAAGCCGGGCGGGGTTGCATGTCACACTACAGAATTTAACTTGTCTTCAAATGAGGAGACGGTGGAGACTGGTTCGACAGTGATCTATCGCAAGCGGGACATCGAGGGATTAATCTCATGCCTCCGCAGCCGGGGTCATGAGGTGGATGCGTTCCAAGTGGCACCGGATCAACATCCTCTAGATTTTTATGTTGACGTCCCGCCCTATATACAGCGTCCACATCTACGACTTAATCTATTCGGCTATACTTCGACCTCGGTCGGCCTGATAATACGACGAGGATACTGAGCGTTGTAAAGCTATCTGGCCTGGGCTCGAGGTCTCAGTTCAGTCCCTTCACGTTCAGCGGCATTCACTTAGACTGCGAAATTCGGGTTGCGCCACCCTTGCACGCCGTCGACGAGCAGCTGCGGTTGTCCAAGGTGCAGTTTGAAGATTGCTGGGCGTTCCATTTCCAGAAGCCAGCCAGCCTGCGACATGACAGCCAGAAGACGACCCTCGATCTGCCTTGAGTGCGTGCCGATCAGGACCGAGACGGCCTTCCTGTGCATAATCGGAAGACAGCCTTCGATGAATTTGGCTTCGCCGCCCTGGATGTCGATATGCAGCAGGTCGATACGTTCATGCGGCTCGACCAGATCCGACAGGCTGACCATTGGCAGTTCGTCATGAGTTCCGTCGCGAGACGCCATTTCGCGTTGCTCGTCGCTGGCGCCGAACACCGGTTCCGCACCCCACACCAGGCTGGAATTGCTCTGTCGCGGGAACAGCGCCACTCCGCTGCTGGCTGCCGCGACGCCCCGATGCAGCGTAATCTGGTTGCTTGCAAAACCGTTATCGGCAAGGGCCTCCCGAGCGAACTCCACATGCCCCTCGTCGCCCTCGACACCGATCAGGTGCATGTCCAGGCCGGCATTGCGGGCGGCGACGCCTGTATTGTTCATCCAGCACCCCCAGCCGCAGCCAAGCTCGATCATGGTGAGCCGGTCGCGAGCCATATCGACGGCACGCAGCGCCATTCCCCACTCCGCGATGTCCGCATGCCAGTTGGCCGGGATCAGAACCCCTTCGATCTGCCCTTCGCGATTGGCCAGAACAGGCGGAAAGAATTTGGGATCGATCCTGACCCCGAGGAAGTTCGTGAGGTGTCTTGAAGACGGGATGAGGTCGGTCGCGGCATGGCGACGGATCACTTCGATCGGATCGAACGTCGCATTGTAATGCGAGAACGGGCTGCCAGCGAAAGCAGAGCGCTGCCGCTCACTCTCCTGCAGAAGCTGCTCCAGCGCGCGGCACTGCGTTTCCGCGCCGGCAAGGCGACGGGCGAGGCCGTCACGCTGATCGAGCAGCGTGTCCCTCGCCTGCTGCAAACGCCTCAACTGCGGGACAAATCGGGCAAGACGCGTGAGCATATTCATGCCGGGCGTCATAACAAAGTCGGTGCCGCCCGGCCAGGGATGGTCACTCCTGTGGCTGCAAAGGCATCGGGAAAAGGACAGCGGGTCGATATCCAAATCGAGCCGAACGCCGCGTCGCGCCTGCTGTCGTCACTCAAGGCGCGAGCTAGCAGCAACGTTCGTCGAGGAGTTTCAGGCGTTCGAGTTGACGCTGGGCAACGACCCCGAGCGAGAAGTCGCGCGCTATCAGCTCGCGAGCAGCCACAACCTTGCGTTGCACGGCCACCGGGTCTTCCTTGACCTGGCGCATCTGCCAGGCTGCATGGTCGACATCCACATCCGCCCAAACCTGTCCTGCATGGAATGGATACTCGCCCGCCTGCACCGGAATCAGCTTGTAGTCGACCGGCCAGCCCGTAACAGGCGTGACGAGTTCCATCGTTGCCGAGTAGTCGGTCGAGATCACCGGCTTTCCGAGCACCATGGCCTCCGCGACCAGAAGCCCGAGCCCCTCGCTCCGATGCAGGGTGACAACCGCGTCGCACGCCGCAATCAGGCCCAGCGTATCCTGCCGGGATAGCAGGCTCTCGATGAGGAAAATGTCCGGATCGTCGCGCACCAGGTCGCGCAGGGCCGCGCCTGCCTCGGGCAGCACGTCCGCGTTCAGCGTCTTCAACACCAGCTGTGTCCCGCCGCGCTCGCCGCCCGAGCGAAACGCGCGCTTGAACGCCTTGATCACGGCCATCGGGTTCTTTCGCTCGATGAACGAGAAGTAGTCGAACGCGAAGAAGAATAGGAACTCGCCCTCCGGCAGCCCGAACCGTCTGCGCTTGAAAGGCGCGGGCTGTTCGAAATCGAGCGCCAGCGGCATGTGGAGGACGGGCTTGCCGACCTTCTTCGTCAGCATCGCCTGGATAAACCGGGTGGGAGCCCAGATCTCGTCGACCTCGTCGACCGCCGGCAGCCAGGCGTCCGGAAGGTTCGACAACTCCCAGAACGGCGCCATGATCCGATAGGCATCGGCGCGCAGCACCGGTTGCAGATGCGCCAGCACCTGCGGCAGCTGGTCGCAGTTGATGCTGAACAGCTGGAAGCGACCGTTCGCCCCGGGCTCCAGCAAGGTATCGCAACTCCTGTCCGTTCGCCTGGAGTTCGAGTTGAGCGATGTCTCTAACCCGCGTGCCTTCAGGCCCGCATACGACAATGTACGTAAGGTCAACCGTCCGGCTTCGCCCAAACCCATCGCGGCCCTGAGGTAGCCGATGACGTTGATGTCGGCTTCATCAATCGAAGTCCGCGCAGGTGGCTGCCGCGTCGCGCGACGATCGATCCTGTTCGCGCGCCACTTCAGCCCGAACAAACCCTCGACAATAACCTCATAGGTGCTGTCGTAGCTGAACCCGCCGGCGCGCGCGCCCGCCCTTGCCGTCATGGTCGCAACCGCCCCGGAAGCCCGATCGGCCCTCAGCGCAAGCCAGGCCGCATGCAGCGACGCCACGCTGCAGGGGTCGAAATAGTACCCGCACTCCCCCACCACCTCCGGCATCGAGCTCGAGACCGAGCTCATCACCGGCGTGCCGGTCGCCATCGCCTCCAGTAGCGGCAGTCCGAAGCCCTCGAGCACCGACGGGTAGATCAGCCCCGCCGCCCCGACCAGCAGCGCGGTCCGGAACGCCTCGTCGACGTAGCTCGTGAAAACGATCCGGCCGGCGTCCAGCGCCTGCTGCAGCCCGCATGCCTCGACCAGGGCGGTGAAGCTTTGCCCCCAGGCCTGCCGCCCGGCGAAGACCACCCGGACCTCCTCCAGCACCTCCGGATGCTCGGCAAGCCATCGCAGCACAAGCACTGCGTTCTTGCGCGGCTCGATCGACCCGAGCACCAGAAGAAAGGGCTCCACTGGCCGGCCCTGGAGCAGGGTCCGCATCCGCTCGGCCGCCGTCGGGTCGACATTGTTGCCAAGCAGCGCGACGCGCAGACGCTCGGCACCCACTCCGTAGATCCAGGCAAGATCGCGCGCGGTCGCCTCCGAGATGCAGAACAGCACGTCGCTGCAGGCGATCTGCTCGGCCAGGTCGTGCACGAACATGGCGTGCGCGTGCGGCGGATGGCATTCCGGCGTCAGGACCATCGACAGGTCGTAGACGATCTTGCCCTCGCGCGGGTACAGCTTCCGCGGCGGCCGCAGGTCGGTGTAGAGGCCGACAGTGCGCGGCATCAGTCCCGCCTCGCGCAGCGCGTCGCGGATGGCGCGCGCTGGCCTGAACCGCTCGGGCCGATCCGCCAGGCTGACGCCGCTGCGCTCGTCCAGGCAGCGGCGCACACTGTCATTGTCGATCCAGCGTTCGTCCATTTCGAAATAGAGGTCGAGCCAGTCCTCCCGCAGGAAACGGGCGCAGAGCTCGGCGATGACGTTGGGTATGCCGGTATAGAACCGCTCCCGCAGCGGGCCGATATCCACGACCAGCGGCCGCCGTCCGGCCATGCCGTTGGTGTCGCCGGTCATGGCGTCGGCAGGGAGACGAGGGCGCCGAGCCGGCCCATGGCGGCGCTGAATGCGGAAAGCGAGAAACGGTCCCCGGCTGCCTGCCGGCCGATCCCCGCCATTCGGGATCGGGCTGCGTGGTCCAGAGCGGCGGCGGCAAGCACGGCGTCGCGCACGGCATCGGCCGTCGGCGGGTTGGTCACCAGCTCGATGAAGCGGCCGATCGGCTCGTCGTCTCGGTCAGGGACCGGGCGCTCTGTCGCGATCGCTACCGCCGCCTCCCTCGGCAGGAGGCCGGTCCCCGCATTCAGCGTGGTCACCGGCGGCACGCCTGCGAGCAAGGCGTCCACCAGAGGCAGGTGCAGCCCTGCCGCGGCGTCAGCGCAGAGCAAGAAATCGGTGGCGCCGTAGAGCCCGGCTTCGCCTTCGGGTCCCGCTCCGATGATCGAGATGGTCTCGTCCACGACAGGGTCGCTCGTGACCTCGGCCACGCTCTGCCGGAGATCGGACAGGATCCGGGCGTCCGCGCCCTGGACGCAGATGACGAGGCTGAGGCCGTCCTGCAGCCGCGCCGCCTCGGCGAAGCCGGCGATCGTGGGGCCGAGCTGGCGCGACAGATGTCCAGCCTCGACGATGCTGAGAAAGCGGCATCCCGGGTGCGACCAACCGATGTCGCGCTCCCGCATCGGCGGCGGTGTAATGCAGGGCGGCACGGTGACCGCCCGCTCCACGCCGGCCGCGCGCAGCGTGTCGCGGGTGAAGTCGGTGCAGCACAGCACGGCGTCCGCCAAACGCAGCAGCCGCACCTGGTCGAAGAACGGCGAGCCGCCGAGTGGATCCGACGAGAGCGCCGCGAACGGCCAGTTGCAGACGAAGACGTTGGGAACGCCGTGGAACGGCCGCAGGTGCTCGATCGGCTTGACGGCGAGATGCCAGTCGCCCGGCTCCACGCCCAGCATCCGGCGGGCAATGCCGGTCTGGTAGATCTCCGGCCTGACGATCGGCGCGGTCCGGTAGCCGCAGGCCACGAGGCTCCCCTGGTAGAGCGCCGAGAGCGCCTTCCATCCGTGCAGGCCTGTCACACGGTCTGTGGGCGCGTGGCCGACGACCAGGCGCTCCTCGAGGATGGCGTCGCTGACGAAGACGGTGGGCATGGCGCTCAGAGCGATCGCGAGAGGTGGTACAGCGCGTCGAGCGTGACGACACGATCCGGCTCGGCAGGACCGGCCTCGGCCATCGGCGCGGCCTGGAACACATGGCCGGCATTGGGATCGACCATGCCTGGCGGGGGCGCCGGCGGGGGCGCGCTGGCAGGCGGGCTCTCTTGCGGGCTTGCGGCCGCTCCGGCGTGATCGGGCGCAGTCGGCACCCGCCGGACAAGCCGTCGGACGGCCGCCGGAGCACGCAGGATGCGCCGGATCGATCGGCTTGCAACTCGAACCGGTC
Source organism: uncultured Lichenicoccus sp. (assembly GCA_963693035.2). GTDB lineage: Bacteria > Pseudomonadota > Alphaproteobacteria > Acetobacterales > Acetobacteraceae > Lichenicoccus. The sequence goes on along the minus strand of CAXMMQ010000009.1, from coordinate 8,744 downwards.
TCGAGACGCGCCACGAAAAGGAGGCGTAGAGGGCGACGATCGCAGTCCCCAGCGACTGCATCTCGGAGTGCTGGGCTGCGATGATGGCGTGCAGACGCGCGATCTCGGCATCCTGGCCGGCGACATCGGCCGCCTGCCCGGCGAGCCCGGCCTGGGCAAGCTCAGCCTCGGCAAGCTCAGCCTGGGCGCGCTGGACCATGGCGCGGTAGACCATGGTCTCCCCCCGGGCCCCCGCGACTTCCAGGCGCGACGCCGCCAGCTCCCCCTGCAGCCTCGACAAGGCCAGCCTGTGCTCGCGTAGCTCGGCTTCGACCCCCGCCAGCAGCCTGTGCAGCCGGTCCGGGTCGGTCTCCGTTTCGAGCGCTTGCGGCGCGGGGGCCGCATCCGAGTGTGGCAGCGCCGTCGCCGGCCGTGCGGTGGAGTCTGCCATCGAACCTCGCACTCCTAGCTCCCGACCAGACTGGACGGCCGCGCCACCATCCGCTCCACCAGATCGAGCCGTCGTGCCTGCCGTATCGCGACTTCCGCCGGATCATGCAGCCCTCGCCACGCGCGGCGGGCGGCATCCGCCCGGCGCCGGGCGATCTCGGAGCGGTCGAACAGGTCGCGCAGCGACCAGACGGCATGGTCCGGATCGGCCTCCGCCCAGGCCGTCTCCACGCCCTCGTCGCCGGCCTGAGGCGCCAGGCGATACTCCACGGGATAGCCGGTCGTCGGGGTCAGCACGTCGGTGCAGCCGCCGAACTCGGTTGCGACCACCGGCACGCCGAGCGCCATCGCCTGCAGGACAGCAAGCCCGACCGCCTCGCCGCGATGCAGCGCCAGCAGGCAGGCGGCGCCGGCGACGAGCGCCATCGGATCGGCAGCAGGCGGCAGCAGCACGCCATCGTTCTCCGCGACCAAGGCCTGCAGCTCCTCGTCTGCTGCCCGGGACCTCACTGCGAGCACCGGCCGGCGATCGGCGGCCCGCGATCCGAAGGCCGCTGCGTAGGCTGCTATTCCCGCCCGCAGCGCGCCATTGCCGGGAAAGGCATCGTCGTCGGCGAGCACGTACGGCCGGCCGGTCCAGGCGGCGCCTTCGCCGGAGGTCGCGACGGGCGCGGCGAACTGCCAGGCAACCGGCATGTGCAGCACCGGGCAGTCGGTCGCGAGCACGATGCGCGCCTGCATGAAGCGGGTCGGCGCCCAGACCTCGTCGATCCCGGCCAGGGCCTCGCGACAGGATGGCGAAAGCAGGATCCGCTCGGCCGACGGGATGAAGATCCTGTAGGCGGATCGCGGCAACCGGAGACGGCCGGCGTCGAGGACTTGCCCGAGCCGGTCCGGCGCCAGGCAGAACCCCAGCACGCGCCCGCTCACCGGGTCCGGCTCGCCGCGATCGGCGTCGCACGCCTCCATGCGCCCGGCCGCACGTCCGAGGCTGACCCGCTGCGCCTGTCCGATCGCGATGGCCAGACCGGGTTCAACCCCAGAGCCGGCAGCCCCCAACGGCGCGATCACGGTCACATCCGCCTGCTCCGGGTGGGGCGGCGGAAAGCGGGCTCCGGCCGCCACCGCACGCCGGCCGGCCGCCTCGGCCTGCGGCTCGATGAAGCGATGGTCGATCCCGGTCAGCGGGCCCTGCTCGATCCACCAGCGCGTCACGTAGGACGCGTTGGTGGCGTCCGAAAGCGGCAGCCGCACCAGTCGCGGGTCGCGGGCGTGCAGCCACTGCATCATCAGGCTCGGGATCGCGCTGCCGACCCCGGGCACGGTGTCGCGCGCGGGAAGCTGCGACCAGGCCTCGAAGGTCTCGAAGGGATCGCCCTGCCAGGCCGGATAGTCGTCGAGGAACATGCGGCGCACGATCGCCGGGATCGGCACGCCGGAGGCGAACCGGCCATAGGCATAGCAGCCGGCCGGAACGACGCCATGGCCCGCCGCGCGTAGCCGGTCCGCGTAGCCGGCGAGGAACATGCGCCAGGAGCCGGGCAGGCCGGCGCCACGGAACTGGTCAGTCTCCGCGCTGAGGCGGTCGGGATCCGCGGGGTCGAAGCCGCTATAGTGGAAGAAGCCGAGTGGCTCGCCATCGATCTCGGGGCCTGCCGGCGCATCGGGCACGAAGCGGCGCTGCGACAGGTTCCAGTGGGCGACGTTCAGAGCCGGATCACGCAGGATGCGGGTGCCGATCGCCAGGCCCGGGATCAGGTCGACGAATTTCTGGTCGATGAACAGCCCGATCGGCCGGTCGTCGATGCAGTGCGTGCGCAGCCAGCGCGCCCACCAGGCGAGGCCGTCCCGCGCCTCGCGGGTGCCACTGACGCCGAGAAAGCCGAGATTGAAGGTGCCGCCGCGCATGATGGCGACATCGTCCGGCCCGTTGGTGTCCTCCGCCGGCTGCAGGATGTACGGGGTGAGGATGAAGGACGCGTTGGCCTCGAGCGCCTGCGTGACCGTCTGGAGCGTGCTGAACAGCTCGATGTCGGGATCGAAATACAGGCAGTGCGTGTAGCCGAGCGTGCCGAGCAGATGCAGGAAGGCAAACGGCTTCAGGGCGGCGGTGAACTCGGCGCGTCGATAGCGGAACGCGAGTCCGGCAAAATCCGGAATGCCGAGCTCCTCGGCCGGGATCACCACGCAATCGTCGGGATACGGCACCGAGGGATGACGCTCGTCGGCGAGCACCAGGTAGCGGTCGGCGGCGGGGAGGAACTGCCTGAGCGTCTCGAGCAGAAGCCGGGCCTGGGGAATGCCCTGGTTGGAGCACAGGCTGAAGACAGCAAGGCGCATAGACGGTTGTCCTGGATCGCTTGCTGTGGCGACGGCCGGGGCAAATCTTTGGCCACAGCCGGTCGCATGCTGTCAAGCGAGGCCACCCGCTTCCGCCGGGCCTGATTGCGCTTGGAGATTCCGGTGCAAACCCGCTGGTGCCTTCGACGATTGACTGCCAGGTGATCGGGCTCTAGAGCCCGACCGCTCCCTGTGATCAACGTTCCGGAGCGCACCGGCCTGTCATCCGGAAACGCACCCGGACTGGCTTGGCGGCTGACCGATTATACGGCCGCCAGCGCGGCCAGCGGAGGTGACCGATGTCCTTGGAGAAGACCAGGCGGAAGATCCGTCTTCTTCGCAAGGGCGTGGTCACGCTCGCTGCGATCTCCGGCCAGGACCGCAACCCGCGCCGCACCGCCGGCAAGGTCTGGTGGGTCACGACGCGCAAGGGCCTGATCGGGCTGCGCCAGTGGCTCATCGACGCCGCCCCGCACGACGCCCCGCCCGCGTCGATCGCGCCTGCGGACGCCGTCGCGCAACCCGAGCCCGATCCGGCCTGCGCCGTCGCGTCGGACAAGCCGGCCGACATCGCCGCACGCCTGTATGCGGCCTGGCTCCAACGCTACGACGTCTCGCAGGAGGTGGAGGACGCGCGGCGCCACCTCGCGACGCTGGCTTTGCCGGAGCTGCTTATCCTTGCCGTCGTCACGCCTGCCGGGCTGCCCGCGCTCGGCCGGATGGTGGCCTCCTGGCAGGCGCAGCTCCATCGCGGCTGGCGCGCCGCGATCATTATCCCGCCCGGCCTCGACGACGCCGGAATGGATCAACTGCAGGCGGCGGCGGCGGCAGACGCGCGGGTCTGCGTGCTCGCCACCCCGGCGGAGATCGCGGCCGCGCGCGAAAGCTGCGACTTCACCCTGCTCTGCTTCGGCGGTACGCTGCTGCACAGCCTGTCGGCCTACATGTTCCTCGAAGCGGCGATCCGCACCGACGCCGCCATCGTCTATTCCGATCATGACCGGCAAGCGGACGACGACGTTCGACGCGACCCGGCGTTCAAGCCGCAATTCTCTCCGGAATACCTGGCCCGATACAACTATATCGGCGACTGCCTGCTGCTGTCCCGTGCGGTTCCCTGGACGGATGCCGACATCGCGTCGCTTCCCGGCCTCACAACTGTTGGATACGACGGGCTCGTCGCCCGCCTCGTCCTGACCTCGCCGGCACTCGATCGGCGCGTCGAGCATCTGCCGTTCCTGCTGTTCCACGTCGAGACCGAGCAGGCCCGTGCAGAGCACGACGTTCCGGAATTTCCCGATACCGGTCCCACCGTCTCGCTGGTGATCCCGACCCGGGACGGGCTCGACCATCTCAAGCCCTGCATCGATAGCATCCTCAAGGACACCAGCTACGATCTCGATCGGGTCGAGATCGTCATCATCGACAACAAGTCCACCGATCCTGAGACCTTCGACTATTTCGACGAGCTCGCTTCGCGCCCGCGCGTGTCGGTGGTGAAATACCCGCATCCGTTCAACTTCGCCGCAATCAATAATGTCGGCGCAGCTTCGGCGACCGGCGACGTCCTGGTCTTTCTCAACAACGACACCACCGTGCATGACCCGCGCTGGCTCAGCAAGCTCGTGGCCCATGCCGATCAGCCGGGCGTCGGCGTCGTCGGTGCGAAACTGCTGTTCCCCGACGGCACCATCCAGCATGGCGGATGCGTCGCCGGCGCCAGCCTGGGCACCGTCCAGCACCTTCTGAGCATGGCATGGCCGGACGATGTCGCCCGGTGCGATCACACGCGGGAGATCTCCCTCGTGACAGGCGCCTGCATCGCGGTGCGGCGCGACGTGTTCCAACAGGTCGGCGGCTTCGATCCGATCCTGCGCATCACCTGGAACGACGTGAAGACCTGCCTGCAATGCCTGTCCGCCGGACTGCGCAACATCTACGTGGCCGACCCCCTGCTGGTCCACCACGAGTCGAAGACCCGCGAGCCGGACAACACGCTGGAGCGCTACGTCCGGTATTTCAGCGAAGCAGACTACACGCGACGCGGCGCCCGCGAGTATTTCTATGACGATCCGTCCTACAGCCCGAACCTCTCGGTGGACAAGGCCGGTGACCTCGCCGAGCCGCCGCGGGTGCGCCGGCCCTGGTTTCGGCCGGTGGGGCACCGGCCCCGCATCCTAATGCTGAGCGCAAACTGGAAGGTCGGCTTCGGCGTTCCCCTCGTGATCCAGCAGCAGGCACGCAAGCTCGTCGCCACAGGCCATCACGTCGTCATCGGCGGACCGCGGGCGGAAAACGAGATGAGCTTTCCCGATTGCGAGCGCGTGGTGCTGAACTCCACCGAGGAAGCCGTGATCTACGCCTTCACCAGCGGTGTCGCGCTCGTGGTTGCGCACACGCCGCCGTTCTTCGACGTGCCGATCATGATCGGCGGCCACATCCCGGTACTGGCCTATGATTACGGCGAACCCTCGGCAGAGTTCTTCCCCGATCCGGTCCGCTCCTACCTCATCAATGTCGGCCACCAGAAGCGGGCGGCGGCGGCGCTCACCACGACGATTGCCACCATTTCGCAGTCGGTGAAGGACGAGACGCTGAACCGGGATGCCCTCGTCGTCGGGCTTGCGAATTCGCATCTTCCCGCCTGGTCGGAAGACCTTCGCCCGGAGCGGGACCGGATGCGCGCCGCCCAGGGCTGGCAGAACGGCTTCGTCGTTCTCACCGTCTGCCGCTTCCATGAGAACGAGCGCGCCTACAAGGGGCTCGACAGGATCGCGACGATCCTGCGCGAGTTTCCCTACCTCTATCCCGACCGGTCGAAGCCGCTGGTCTGGGCGCTCGCCGGCGCCGGAACGCCGGACGACGTGGAGCAGGTCGAGCGGCTCGGCTTCACGGTGTTTCCCAACGTCTCGGACGCGGTGCTCGCCGATCTCTACAAGGCAGCAGACGCCTACATGGGCTTCTCGAAATGGGAGGGCTACAATCTCGGCGTCGCCCAGGCGCTGGCGATGGGACTGCCGACCCTCGGCTCGGACATCCCGGCGCATCGCGAGTTCGGCATTCCCACCACGAACAGCGTCCTGGTCGCGTCGGAATGGCTCGCGCAGGAGGTCGGACGGCGCGCCGCGTCGACGCCGGGACAGCGGATCGCCAAGGTCTTCGACTGGGATGTCAGCGCCAGCGCCTTTGTCGAGGTGGTCGACGGGATGCTGCGGCGCTTGGCGGTGCAGAAACCCCGGGCCGGCGCCTCGGGCGGCATCTGGCAGGATTTCGCGGACCATGGGCAGGCCGTACAGCTTGCCGAACTCGAGCATTAGCGGGCGGCACCGCCGATGATATCCGCATCCGGCGAAAGCTTGCGCCTCGCGATCTTCACCATCTGCTCGAACAACTACATGCCGTTCGCGCAGGTGTTGTTCGCATCCCTGCGTCGCCATCACCCCGATGCCGCGCTTTTCCTCTGCCTGGCCGATCGCTTGAACGACACACCGGGCTCCGGCCCGCGCGACTGGACCGTGATCGAGGCGAATGACCTGCCGATCCCGGACTTCGCCGGCTTCGCCTTCAGATACGACATCATGGAATTCAACACCGCCCTGAAGCCGTTCATGTTCCTGCATCTGCTCGAGGCGCGCGGCTTCGACGCCGTGGTCTATCTCGATCCGGACATCGAACTGTTCGCGCCGCTGGCCGGCGTGCTCGCGGCCTTGCAGTCGGGCGCCTCGTTCGTCTTCACGCCGCATCTCTGCGCGCCCAGCGAGCACCGGGCGGAGCCGAACGATCTCTCGATGATGCGTGCTGGGGCGTACAACCTCGGCTTTCTCGCGGTCTCGCGTTGTGAGGAGACCGTCGTGTTGCTGGGCTGGTGGGCGCGCCGCCTGCGCACCCAGTGCGTCAATGCGCAGGCGGAGGGACTGTTCGTCGACCAGAAGTTCATGGATCTGATCCCGAGCTTCGCGTCGAACGCCGCCATCTCGCACGACACGACGCTCAACGTCGCGTACTGGAATCTCGAGCAGCGCACCCTTGACCGGACCGCGGAGGGCTGGACCGTCGACGGTGCGCCGCTCACCTTTTTCCATTTCAGCGGCTTCAACCCGCGTCTGCCGCATCGCCTGTCCAGGCACAGTCCCCGCTTCGTCGGCGACCTGCCGCCGCCGCTCGCCGCCCTGACGGCGCAGTATGCGGAGCGCCTGTGGATGCAGGGCCATGGCAGCTTCCCGGGCGTGTCCTACACCTATGGCCGGTTCGCGTCCGGCACGCCGATCCATCCCGTCATCCGGGCGATGTTCCGCGACCAGCGCCCGGCCGGGGGGGGGCGACCCGTTCGTCGGATACGAGGCCTATCTGGACGAAGCCTGGCCCGATGCGGTGCAGGCCGCGCCCGGCCATGTCGTCACCAACCTCATGGGCTTCCTGCAGGGCATCGTGCCGCCGCTCGGTGGCCTGGACCCCCGCCAGCCGCACGATGCAGAACGCCTGGTGCGCTGGTTCGCAACCGAAGCCGCCGGGGCGCTCTGCCTCGACCCCGCTTTGGTCGCACCCGCCGCTATCCGGCTCGGCGAAGGGCGGCCGGCGATCGCCGCGATCCCCGGGCGGCCGGGCGACAGCGAGATGGAGGTGACCGTCACCGCGCCGCTGCGGACCGGCGGCGACGCGATGCAGTGCGGGCGCCTCACCTTCCATGCGCTGCTGTCCGCAGGCGTCGCGGTCGAGTTGCGGGATGACGGCTGCCAGGAGGGTGCGGACGGCGTTCCGGTCCGGATCACCTGCCTGTCGGGCGACCGCATGGCCGACGCCCTGCCAGCCGCGATGTCCGCGCAAGGCGGCGGTTTTCGCATCCTGGTCCCGGCCTGGGATCTCGCCTGCTTCCCGGCCCCCGCGCTGTCGACCCTCGGGCTGGTGCACGAGGTCTGGGCGCCGAGCCGCTTCATCCAGATTGCCCTCGCCGGGCATACCGACCGCCCGGTGATCCACATGCCGCTCGCGATCGAACCCGAACCGGTGGCCGCGCTGCCCCGCAGCGCGTTCGGCCTCGAGGAGGGTCGCTTTGCCTTCCTGGCGTGGTTCGACGGAAGGTCGAGCCTGGATCGCACCGATCCACGCACCGCGATCCGGGCCTTCAGGCAGGCTTTCCCACGGCGCGGGCGGGCGTCACTGGTGCTGGCAAGCCATGACGGCGCCGTGCCGCCGGAGCAGCGTCCCGGCATCGACGCGGCAATCGACGGCGACCCCGACATCGTGCTGCTCGATCGGACCCTGACCGCAGCCGACCGGCAGAGCCTCACCGCGGCCTGCGACGCCCTGCTGTCGCTGCACCGGAGCGAGGGGCTGGCGCTCGCCACCGCCCGGGCGATGCTGCTCGACCGGCCCGTCATCGCTCCGGACTACGCGGCCAGCGGCGAGTTCGTGACCGCGCGGACCGGCTATCCCGTCAAATACCGCCTGGTGCCGGTGGACGGGTCGTGCCTGGCGGAGATCGACGCCTCCCATGCGGCGTGGATCATGGCCAGCCTAGCCGATGACCCAAGGCAGGCCGATCCCCTGGTGGCACGGGCGCACGCGCAGGTCCGGCACCTGCATGGCCGCGAGGCCGTGGCGGCGCGGCAGCAGGGCCGCCTGCGGGCGCTGTCCCGCCGCCCGGAGCAGCATGATGCCGGCTGACCGACACCGAGCCAGCCCTACAGGAACGACACCGGATCGACATCCACATCCACCCGCACCCCGCGCCCCGCCTGCACCTGCGCCAGCCAGGCGCGCAGGATCGGCTGCACCGCCACCTCGCGGCGCGTGCGCAGCAGCAGCCGGCGCCGGTGCCGCCCGCGCAGGATCGCGAGCGGCGCCGGCGCCGGTCCCAGCACCGTCACCCCCTCGCGCTGTGGCGCAACCCGGCCCAGCTCGCGCGCCATCGCGTCGGCCGCCTCGGCAGTGTCGGCGCTCACGATCAGGGCCGCGAGCCGCCCGAACGGCGGCCA
>CAXMMQ010000008.1:0-481443 GCA_963693035.2 uncultured Lichenicoccus sp. | reverse complement strand
AGCACCAGCCCGAGCGGCGCGCGCAGCAGCCGCCTGCGGAGCGCCAGCATGTCGTGGTAAGGCGCACTCTGATACGGCACGTCGGAGATTTTCATTGGCATCGACAGCATCCTTGCTCGGCAGTGCAGCCTGTCTCCTGTCGCTGGCCGCACCGGCCTCGGCCGACGAGGTTTGTCGCTATGCCGGCAGCAGCGACTATGGCGGCCGGCTCGCCATCGAGGCCCGGTCCGTCGCGGGCGAGGGCGGCCTGCACCTGGATGTCCGGCTGCAACTCGACGCGGCTCCGCTGCCGCTGGTGCATACGCACTACCTGATGCAGGAGATCAGTGTCTGGCACCGGGACGGCCTCGCGCAACTGGCCGTGAACAGCCGCTACCGCTTCAACGACCACGTCGTCCGGCAGCAATGGGACGTCTATGACCGCTCGCCGACGGGTCTCGCCGCCTGGCGGGTGCAGGGCAAGCGGGCCGCGGAGTTCCGGCGCCAGCATCCCGGCTTTGCCAGGCACTGGGACCCGGCCGGCTTCGGCGCTCCCTGGCTGGCGGATTACGCGACGGCGGCGCCCGCCCGCCGCCCCGAACTCGACCTCGCGCACGACATGCGGCCGGTCCGTGTTCCCCTGGCCCTGGCCTTCTATTGGCTGCGCTGGCTCGACCGGCCGGGCATGGTCCCGGTCTATCTGCCCGGCTTCAAGGAGCAGAAGCTCATCGATCTCGCCATCGCGGCGGGCGGTTCGCCCACGTCCCGGACCTGGAAGACGACGCCGCACTATCCCGGCCTCAGCCCGAGCCAGGCCTCGACGGTTGAGGCGACGATGTCGGCCGACCGGCACCTGCTGAGGCTCGGTTTCGACCTGCACGGCGTCGAGCACAGCGCGCGGGCGGCTCTCGCCCTGGCCGGCTGCACCGGAACGTTGCCGAGGCCTCCGGGGTGATGGCATCGTTTTGTTGACTTAGTCAGGGATAGACACGAACATCAAACCGAATGATCGGATATCGTAACTAAAATGCCTGCCGGCCTCGTCCTGCTGCGCGCCACCAGCGGAGTTTCGGTTGCTGCCGGGCTTCGGACGACGGTCTCGACCCGGAGTCGCGGCGATCTCTAACGTCCCTCCCGGTGAGCAGGTCGGGCCCGACTCGACCGCCATGCTCAGGATCCTGTTCGTCAGCGGCTCGACCCGGGCCCGCGATGAGTTTCCGCGCCAGGCCGGTGCGGCGCGCTCTGGCCTCACGGTCCTCGTGGACGATCATCTGGGCGAGCTTGCCGGGATCGACCCCGAGATCGCGGCGGTGGTGCTGGACGCACGCCAGGGCCGCGAGATCGCCGATGTCGCGCTGCGACGGCTGGCGGTCCAGCCTGTCTCCCGGCGGCCGTTCGTCCTGCTGCTGATCGACGGTCACGAGTTCGAAAAGGAATGGGCGATCTCGAGCGGCACCGACGATGTTCTGGTCGGCTCCTACACGCTGCCCGACCTGCGGCTGCGCCTCGCCGGCCTGTGCCGGGCGGTCGGCCAGCAGCGCGAGATCGACCGGCTGTCGCGGACCGTCGAGGGTGTCGCCACCGAGGCCAGCCAATTGCGCTCGCTCGCCTATACCGACCATCTGACCGGGCTGCCGAACCGGCTCTACCTCGACAACTGGGTGTCCGAGCTCGGCACCCGGCGCGAGGGCGAGGTCAATTTCGGCATCCACATGATCGACCTCGACAAGTTCAAGCAGATCAACGACCGCTACGGGCATCGCGCCGGCGACATCCTGCTCAAGCAGGTCAGCGAGCGGCTGTGCCAGAATTCGCGCAGGCTCGACATCGTGGCCCGCCTCGGTGGCGACGAGATCGCCGTGGTGCAGGTGGGTGCGATCTCCGCCGACGACCTGAAGGCCTTCGCCGAGCGCCTGCTGACCGTGTTCAGGGACGAGTTCATCATCGACGGCAACGCGATCCAGATGGCGGGCTGCGTCGGCAGCGCGCTGTATCCCACGCACAGCGACAATTTCTCCGACCTGCTGCATCGCGCCGACATTGCGATGTACGAGGCGAAGTCCGCCGGCACCGGCATCTTCCGCCTGTTCCAGGGCAGCCAGGAGCCGCCGGCGCCCGCGCCGCCGTCCGAAGCGGTGGAACAGCAGTTGCGCGAGGTCCGGTACGGCCTGTTCTTCAGCCTGGCGGGCGCCGCCTTCCGGGGCGGCAGCATCGTTCCGCGCGGCCGGCGCCAGCGCGACGCACGACGTGACCCGGGGCGCGACCCGGAGCGCGATCCTGAGCGTCGTGATCAGCCGCCGGCCGAACGCATAGACGGCCAGTTGCGCGACCTGCGGCTGGCGCTGCTGCAATCGAGCCTGTGGAAGAAGACCACCTATCCGGTCGTGTTCAGCGCGTCCGTGCATGCGTCCGCGTTCGTGGACCGGGCCATCGTGACCACCATCCACGAGCTGCTGCTGGAGACCGGCGCCGACCCGGCCCAGTGCGAGGTGACGCTCGAGGAGCCAGACGGCCTCGCCGATGTCGAGAGCCTGCACCGCCTGCGCGAACTCGGGCTCGGGCTCGGCGCGCACATCCGCATCGAGACCTTCATGCTGCAGCGCATGTTGCGCCTGCCGCTGACCCGGCTGCATCTCGATCGCGGCTTCACCGACAGCACGGCGCGTCCGGGGAACTCCGACGTGCTGGTGGAGGCGGCGGTGCTGTTCGCGCGCTCGATCCGGGCGCGAACGGTCGCCTATGGCGTGACCGCGCGCGAGCAGGCGGAAGCCCTGCTGGCACTCGGGGTGGATGACATGACCGGCCCGTACGCCGCCCCGGTCACCTCGAACGATGCGCTGGCAAGCCGGCGGCAGCGCATAGCCTCGGAGCAGCTCTGAAATCAGCCGACCGTGTCGCCGCGGATGAAGGCGAGCAGGTCGGCGTTGAACTCGTCCTGGTGGGTCAGGTTCAGGCCATGCGGCGCACCCGGGTAGATCTTCAGCACCGCATCGCGCACGATCTCGGCCGACCGCTTGCCGGACGCCACGAACGGCACGATCTGGTCGTCGTCGCCGTGTGCGACCAAGGTCGGGATATCGAAGCGGCGCAGGTCGTCGGTGAAGTCGGATTCCGAGAGAAGTGCCTGATGCAACCATAGTGTCCTTCAGGCCGCCCTGCATGCCCTGCAGCCAGGGCAGGTCACATACGCCCTCGGATACCGTCTTCCCGGGGCGGTTGTAGCCGTAGAAAGGAACCGCAAGATCCTTGAAGAACTTTGAGCGGTTGTCGAAGGTGCCCTTGCGTATCCCGTCGAACACCTCGACCGGCAGGCCGTCCGGGTTGGCCCCGGGCTTCAGCATCAGCGGCGGCACCGCGCCGAGCAGCACGGCCTTCGACAGGTGGCCGGTGCCGTGGCGGCCGATATAGCGCGTCACCTCGCCGCCGCCAGTCGAATGACCGACGATCACCGCGTCGCGCAGCTCAAGCCGCGTGATCAGCTCGGCAAGATCATCGGCATACTGGTCCATGTGGTTGTCGTCCCAGGTCTGGTCCGACCGGCCATGGCTGCGCCGGTCAGGGGAATGACCCGGTAGCCGCGCTCGCCGAGGAACTGCGGGCAGGATCAGGTTGTGCGGTGTTCAGGCTTTGCCGGCCAGAGTACTGGCGAAATGATCGCGGCTGCGCGCCAGGTGATCACGGGCCGCCTGTCGCGCCGCTGCCGGATCGCCGGCCTCGATCGCCTGCAGGATGGCCAGATGTTCGCGACGCAGGCGCTCGTGGTAGGCGGCCAGTTCGCCAGTCTGCATGCGTTCCAGGCGCACGCGCTGGCGCGGGATGATGTGGCTGCCGAACACGTCGAAGACGCGGGTGAAATAGGCGTTCCGGGTCGCGGCGAGGATCGCGCGGTGATAGGCGAAATCCTCGTCCGCGCCGGCGCCGGCCTCCCCCTTGGCCGCCGACACCGCCTCGAAGCGCGCGCGCATGTCCGCGAGGTCGGCATCGGAGCGGCGCTCGGCGGCAAGGCCGGTCGCCTCCACCTCGATGCTCATGCGCAGTTCCAGCACGCTGAGCGTGTCGGCCAGCGTGTCGTCGGCACCGTCGATGGTGAACGAGCGCCGCGCCGAGCGGTCGGCAACGAAAGCGCCGAGGCCCTGGCGCGTGGTGATCAGGCCGCGTGCGCGCAGCGACGCCAGCGCCTCGCGCACCACCGTGCGGCTGACGCCGGTGGCCGCGACGATGGCCTGCTCCGTCGGCAGGCGCTGGCCGGGCGCCAGCTGGCCGGACTCGATCTGCGCCACCAGCGCCTCGATCAGGCCGCCGGTGAGGTTCGGCGCCTGCTCGATGCGCGAGAAGCCGGGCTGAGAGAATAACGGCCCGCGGCTGCCCATCAGGTGGCGGCTTCGGTGACCTGGGTCTGCTCACCCAGCCCCTCGATCCCGAGGCGGATGGTCTGCCCGGGGCGGAGATAGACCGCAGCCGGCTTGATCCCCATCCCGACACCGGGCGGCGTGCCGGTCGAGATGACGTCGCCCGGCTGCAGGCTCATGAACTGCGACAGGTAAGACACCAGCGTCCTGACCCCGAAGATCATCGTCTTCGTCGAGCCGTCCTGGCGCTTCACGCCGTCGACGCTGAGCCACATCGCCAGCGATTGCGGATCGGCGACCTCGTCGCGCGTCACCAGCCACGGCCCGATCGGGCCGAAGCTGTCGGCGGACTTGCCCTTGGTCCATTGCCCGCCGCGCTCGGTCTGGAACGCCCGCTCCGAAACATCATTGACCAGGCAATAGCCGGCGACATGCGAGAGCGCTTCGTCCTCGGAGACGTAGCGTGCCTCGGTGCCGATCACCACGCCGAGCTCGACCTCCCAGTCGGTCTTTTCCGAATTCCGCGGAATGATCACCGCATCGTTCGGCCCGGTGATGGCACTGGTCGCCTTCATGAAGATGATGGGCTCGCCGGGGATCTGCGCACCGGTCTCGGCTGCATGATCAGCATAGTTCAGGCCGATACAGATGAATTTCCCGACCCGCCCGACACACGGTCCGATCCGAGGATTTCCATCGACCAGCGGCAAGGAACCCGGATCGAGCGCCGCGATGCGCTGCAAAGTCGTCGGTTCCAGCACGGAGCCGGCAACATCATGGACGTGCGCGGAGATGTCGCGAATCCGGCCGTCAACATCCAGCAGCCCGGGCTTTTCCTGCCCACGCGGGCCAAAACGAAGCAATTTCATCTTGATCTTCCCTTGATCCTTTGAGGGCAGAGACGGTTCGGCAGTGCGCCAGGCTGTGTCAGAGGCGCCTCTTGGCGCCGCCCGTTTCTTGAAAGAGGGGGATGACCGGCATGGCGCTCCCGGATCGTATCAGGCGTTGGACCAGCCGCCGTCTACGGTTATTGCGTTGCCGGTCATGAACGCGCTCTCGTCGCTGGCCAGGAACACCACCAGCTCGCCGATCTCCTCCGGCGTGCCGAGCCGTCCCATCGGCTGGCGGGCGAGGAAACGCGCGCGCGCCGTCTCGTAATCGCCCTGGGCCCGCATGCGGTCCTGCAAGGACGGGCTGTCGACGGTGCCAGGGCAGATCGCGTTGGCGCGTATGCCGTGCGTCACGTAGTCGAGCGCCACCGACTTGGTCAGGCCGATCACCGCCGCCTTGCTGGCGCCATAGACGAAGCGGTTCGGCACCGCGATCACGCTCGACGCCACCGACGCCATGTTGATGATCGAGCCGCGCCGGCGCTTGAGCATGCCGGGCAGGATGGCGCGGATCATTCGGTACATCGCCTTTACGTTCAGCGCAAAGGAGAAGTCGAACGCGTCGTCGTCGCATTCCAGGATGGTGCCGGCATGCACAAAGCCCGCGCAGTTGAACAGGATATCCGCGGCCTGCACGGACCCTGCAAAGCTCCCGATCGCATCGGCGTTCAGCACGTCGAGCCGGCGCGGGTTGATCCCTGCGACGTCGCGCAGCGTGCCGAGTTTGCTCTCGTCGATATCGGTGGCGACCACCTGCGCGCCTTCACGTGCGCAGGCGAGGGCTGCCGCCCGGCCGATGCCCTGGCCTGCTGCCGTGATGATCGCCGTGCGCCCGGTAAGACGTCCCGTCATGATGCCGCCCTCGCTGTTCTCGATCGGCCCGATCTCGAAGATGCCGCACCACCCGATGCAGCCAGGCCGAGGCGCTGCCTGGCGCCGGCCAGATGCAGGCGCATCGCCGCTGCCGCAGCGTCTGGATCGCCTTCGGCCACCGCATCGAGGATGCGCCCATGCTCGCCCAGAGTGGCCTGCGCCATGTCGTCCGACCGCGACCGGTTGCCGGCCGCGAGCATGCTCTCGCGCACGCGCTCGCCGGTGAAGCCGATGATCTGTTGCAAATAGGGATTGCGCGTGGCCGCCGCGATGGCGCGGTGGAAGTCGAGATCGCCCTCGAGCCATGCGATGCTGCCATAGGGCGCCTCCAGCATGGCGTCGCGTGCGTCGCGCATCCGGTCCAGCTCGGCTTCGGCGCGCAGGCTCGCCGCCTGTGCCGCGGCCGGCACTTCCAGCATGTCACGCAGGTCGAACAGGCTGGCGAACAATCCGGCGGCGTGCCCGTCCGACGGCTCGAGGCGCAGCACGACCGGCTTCGTCTCGCTGACGAAGGCGCCACGGCCCTGCTGCGACCAGACCAGGCCCTCGAAGCGCAGCCGCGCGATCGCCTCGCGCACCACGTTGCGCGACACCCCGAAGGTGGAAGCGAGCGCCTGCTCGGTCGGCAGCCGGTCGCCGGGGCGCAGCCTGCCTTCGGCGATCTCGCGCGAGATCGAGCTTGCCACCAGCGCCGGCAGGTGCGGCCCGCGGCTCAGCCGGTCGAGCCTGAGTGTCACGGCCCGGATGCGCGCGGCATGGGTCCGGGGAAAATGCGGCCCATGCTGAGGATGCCGTCCGGATCCAGCGTGTGCTTGAGCCCCTCGGCCAGCGCCCGCGACACCGGGTCGATCCGCTTCAGGAACGCCGCCTGCTTGGCGCGCCCGATGCCGTGCTCGGCGCTGATGCTGCCGGCATAGCGGTCGAGCACGTCGAAGATCGCCTCCTGCGCGTCGTGGATCAGCGCGGCACGGGCCTCGTGTCGCATACCGCGCGGGGGCACCACGTTGAGGTGGATGTTGCCGTCGCCGACATGGCCGTAGGTCAGCGCCTGGCTGTCCGGGAACAGCCTAGCCAGATGCGGCAGCACCTCGGCGAGGAAGGCCGGGATTTCCGAGATCGGCAACGAGACGTCGGTGCGCAGGTAGGGTTCGCCACGGCCCTGCGTCTCCACCATGGTCTCGCGCAGCCGCCAAAGCCGGAGCGCCTGCGCCTGGCTGGCGGCGAGGGCTGCGTCCATCACCCAGGCCTCGGCGCTCACCAGGGCGTTTTCCAGCACCGCGCGCAGGTCGAAGCCGCTGCCGGCGGACAGCTCGATCAGCACATAGACCGGGTAGCGGTCCGCGAGCGGATCGGCGAGCGTCGGATCGTCGCGGAACGAGACATCGAGGCACTCGCGCAGCAGCAGCTCGAAGGCGGTGACCAGGTCGCTGGTCTTGCGCCGCATGTGCGCATACAGCGCCATCGCGTCGTCGATGCAATTGAGGCCGACCAGGGCGGTCTCGACCTGCTCGGGCTTCGGAAACAGCTTCAAAGCGGCGGCGGTGACGACGCCCAGCGTGCCCTCGCTGCCGATGAAGAGCTGCTTGAGGTCGGTGCCGCGATTATCCTTGCGCAGGCGTTTCAACCCGTTCCAGATCCGGCCATCGGCCAGCACCACCTCGAGCCCGAGCACCAGGTCGCGTGTCATGCCGTAATGCAGGACGTTGAAGCCGCCGGCATTAGTCGAGACATTGCCACCGATTCGGCAGCTTCCCTCGGCGCCAAAGGTGATCGGCAGGATGCAGTCCTGGGCCTCGGCGGCGCGCTTGGCGTCCTCCAGCACGCAGCCGGCCTCGACGATCATGGTGAAGTCGATGGGCGATACCAGCCGCACCGCGCGCATGCGCTCCAGGCTCAGCACCAGCTCGACGCGATCCTCCGGCACTGCCGCGCCGACCAGCCCGGTTAGCCCGCCCTGCGGCACCAGCGGAATACGGTGCCGGCTGCAATGCTGCAGGATGGTCGAGACCTCCCGCGCGCTGGCCGGGCGCGCCACCGCGAGCGGAGTGCCGTGATGGTCGCCGGACCAGTCCCGGCTGTAGCCCTCGAGGTCGGCCGGATCGGTCAGCACCGTGCCCTCGGGCAGCAACGCGGCGAGGGCGGCGACCGCCGGGCGGCCGCTCCGTGCAGGCGAGGTGGTGACGTTCATGGGGCGATCCGCAGCAGTTGAACAGTTTGGGTCATGTTATCATACAACCTGGCCGGGAGATCAAGCCGGCCGGCTGCGGCGTTCAGCGACCGTCGGTCCGCAGCGGCGTCGGCGGCGCCTCGTTGCGGTCGGACAACTGCTCGATCAGCCGGCTGGTGATGAGGCCATGATGCCCGTCCTGCCAGTGGTCCGCCGCGTCGTCCGCCGCCATCCAGCCGGGCAGCGGCAGCAGCAGCCTCGAGGCGAGCCCCGCCAGCAGCGGTTCGTAGGTCGCGCGCAGGTCGGCGAGGGTCCGGACCCCTTCGGCATCGTGGGTCCAGTTCAGACCGCTGCCGATGAGCAGTCCCTCCAGCCGGGCATAGCCTTCCCGCGGCAGCCGGTCGAAGCCCTCGAAGGGGGTCGGCGCCACCCGGAGGGTCTCTGCCATCTCGACGACCACCTGGCGCGCCATGGTGAAGGTCATGCGGGCCTGCAGCGGCGGCATCTCGTCGAGGCCCACCAGGATCAGCGCACAGGTATCCATGACCGCGGTGAGGGCCGCCAGCCAGGACTGGTTGTCGTGCTGCGACCGGTAATAGACCAGCATCGGGTAGGAGAGGTGGCTCTCCAGCAGCTCCGACGCCCAGACCTCCCAATCGCTCAGCAGGTCGTCGAGCTTGTCCAGCCCACGGCCCTCGGCGTGCCGGATGAGCATGGTAACGGCAGTCGGCGGCGAGCCCGCGCGCCCGTCGAGCCGGATCACGTGCGCCTCCCGCCGCGAGAACAGCTGGTACAGCACCGGCAGGTAGCCGATCACCACGGCGATGAAGCCGATGCCGCTGCCGGCCTCGGCGACGCTCAGGGCGCGGGCGGCGGCGCTGTGCGGCACCACGTCGCCATAGCCCAGGGTGAAGAAGGTGACCCCGCTCATGTAGATCTGTTCGGACAGGGCGGAGTGGCCGGTGGCGCCGGGCGTCTGCAGCACCCATTCCAGCATCCCAAGCCCGGTGATCAGGGCGATCGCCCAGAGCGCGAACAGCATCACCATCGAGAGCGGCCCGAACACGCTCAGGACATGCTCGCGGCGGATCCCGGCCTGCATGCGTCCGGCCATCCAGGACCAGATCGCCCAGCCGCCCCTGAAATAGTAGCGCACCAGGCGGATGCGCCGGTACACCCGGCGCGGCAGCAACATCACCTCGAAGGCGTCCTGCAGCACGACGGCTAGCAGGACCAGCGCCAGCAGCGCGACCGCGAGCCGGGTCATCGGATGCTTCCCTCAGGCGCCAGGCAGCGTCACCCCGTTCGCCTCCGCGATCGAGGCGGCGAGGTGCGGCAGGTAGCGCTCGCCGTCGCCGCGTCCGACCGCGAGCGCCAGCGCATTGCGCACCGCGCTGCCAACCGGATTTGCGGCGGACAGCGCGCCGGCGACGTTGGCCATGTAGGTCATGTCCTTGAGCGCGTTGCGCATGGTGAAGCGATGCGCCTCGTGGTTGCCGCCGACCACATGCTCGAAGAAGGTCTGGAAGAACGGGCAGTCCATGCGGCCACCGGCCAGCACCTTGTGGATGATTTCCGGCGTGATGCCTGACTTGGCGCCGAGCATCAGCGCCTCGGCATAGATCGCGGCATAGCCGAGGGAGACCGAGTTGTTCAGCAATTTGAGCGTGTGGCCGGTACCGACCTCGCCGGTCTCGACCACCCGGCGGGCAAAGCAGTTCAGCAGCGGCAGCGCCTCGGCCAGATCCTCGGGTGCTCCGCCGGCCATGACGTCGAGGGTGCCTTCCCAGGCCTCGCGCGGGCTGCGCGACAGCGGCGCGTCGACGATACGAATGGATTGCGGCGCCAGCTTCGCCGCCAACTGCCGGGTGCTCTCCGGCTCCGAGGTCGAGCAGTCGATCAGCAGCAGCCCGCGCCCGGCCGAGGCAAGCCCTTCCGGCCCGAGCACGAGCGCCTCGACCTGCGGCGTGCCGGTCACACACAGCACGATGCGGTCACACTGCTCCGCCATGTCGCGCAGCGAGGTGGCCTCGATGGCGCCGCGCGTCTTGAGGTCCTCGACGGCCTCGGCGCGGCGGTGGCGCAGCACCACCAGCGCGAACCCCTTTTCGACGAGATTCTTCGCCATTCCATGTCCCATCAGCCCGACGCCGATGAAACCGACCTTGCCATTTGCCATATCTAACGCCCCGTAACCCCGCTGGACATCCAGCTTTGTCTTGTTATCATACAACTCGCCAAGAGCAATCTCGATGAGGCAGGGCCAGGTCATGCAGCAGGTCGGACTGTCGTTCGGGCGCGGACATCTGCAGGTAGCCGTGCCTGACAGTGCGCGCGCCACAATCGTGCGCAAGCGCGCGCTGCCGAAGCTGCCGGATGCCGCCGCCGCCGTTCGCGCCGCCTTCGCGGCCCCCGTCGGCAGTCCGACGCTGCATGAGCTGGTGCAGGGACGGGGCAGCGCCTGCATCCTGATCTGCGACATCACCCGGCCGGTTCCGAACCACCTGTTCCTGCGGCCGATGATCGAGATTATGATCGCGGGCGGCATTCCGCGCGAGGCGATCAACGTACTGGTCGCGACCGGCCTGCATCGGCCGAACGAGGGCGACGAGTTGCGCGAACTGGTCGGCGACGACTGGGTGCTTGCGAATGTGCGCGTCGAGAATCATTTCGCGCGCGACGACGCGGCGCATGTCGATCTAGGCCTCACCGAGGGTCGCGGCGTTCCGATTGTCATCGACCGCCGCTTCATCGAGGCCGACCTGCGCATCGCCACCGGCCTGGTCGAACCGCATTTCATGGCCGGCTGGTCGGGTGGCCGCAAGGTGGTGGCGCCCGGGGTGGCGCACCACACCACCATACGCACGTTCCATTCGGCACGGTTCATGGAGGATCCGCTTGCGATCCAGTGCAACCTGGTCGGCAATCCGCTGCACGAGGAACAGCTCGAGATCGTGCGCCGGATCGGCGAGATCTATGCGCTGAACGCCGTGCTCGACGAGGATCGCGGGCTCGCCTGCGTCACCTTCGGCGAAATCATCGCGAGCCATCTCGCCGCGGTCGAGTTCGTCACCGGTGCAACCAGGGTTCCGGTCGAGCGCCGCTTTCACACCGTGGTTACCTCCTCGGCCGGCTATCCGCTCGACAAGACATACTACCAGACCGTCAAGGGCATGGTGACGCCGCTCGATATCCTCGCACCCGGCGGCACGCTGATCATGGTTTCTGAATGTTCCGAAGGGTTCGGCTCTGAGGAGTTCCGGCATGCGCAGGAACGGCTGGTCGAGCTGGGCATGGAGAAATTCCTGGCGACGCTTACGGCGAAGTCGCTGGCCGAGATCGACGAGTGGCAGACCGAGATGCAGCTCAAGCCGATGCGGCTGGGACGGGTGGCGCTCTACACCACCGGTCTCGATGCGGAGGAGCGCCGCATCACCGGTGTCGAACTGATCGGCGACGTGGCGGCCGCCATCGCGGACAGCATTCGGCGCAGCGGCGATCCGAACGTGGCCTTCATCCCCGAAGGCCCCTACGTGGTTCCGGTCTGTCCGACACCGCAAGATCGCCCGATCGCGGCCTGATGCCGGTCGGGCTGTTCACCCACCGCGACTGCCTCGCGCACGACCCCGGCTCCGGACATCCGGAATGCCCGGAACGGCTGCGCGCGGTCTGGCACGCCCTCGACCATCAGGATTTTGCCGATCTGCAACGCGAGGAGGCACCGCTCGCGACGGTCGCACAACTCGCCCTCGCCCATCCGGCCGCCTATATCGGACAACTGCTGGCAATGCGCCCGGTCGGCGCCGCGACGCGGCAGCTCGACGAGGACACACTGGTCGGCGCCGGCAGCATCGACGCCGCCTTGCGTGCGGCCGGTGCTGCGTGCGCCGCGGTGGATGCGGTGATGCAGGGACGCTGCGCGGCCGCTTTTGCCGCCGTCAGGCCGCCGGGACATCACGCCGAGGCGGCGCGCGCGATGGGGTTCTGCCTGTTCAGCAGCGCCGCGATCGCAGCCCTGCATGCGCGCGGGCGCTGGGGATTGCGGCGCATCGCGGTTGCGGATTTCGACGTGCATCACGGCAACGGCACGCAGGCGATACTGCAGAACGATCCAGGCATGTTCTTTGCCAGCTCGCACCAGTCGCCGTGCTATCCGGGCACCGGAGCCGCCAGCGAGCGTGGCGTTGCGAACAATGTGGTGAACCTGCCAATGCCGCCTGGCACCGGCTCGCAGTCGTTCAGGCGCGGCTGGAGCAAATCCATCCTGCCCGCGCTCGAAGCCTTCTCGCCACAGTTGCTGATCATATCGGCGGGATTTGATGCGCACCGCGCCGACCCGCTGGCGCAGCTCACCCTGGAGGTGGATGATTTCCGCTGGATCACCGACGAGCTGATGGCACTCGCCGACCGGCAGTGCGGCGGCCGCTTGGTCTCGCTGCTGGAGGGCGGCTACGACCTCGCAGCGCTTGCCGCATCGAGTGTCGCGCATGTGCGCGCACTGATGCGGCAATGACCGCAATCAGGCCAGCGTCTCCGAGAACAGTTCCCGCAGCGACGCCCAGGACCGTGCATCACCCTCGGCGCTGTAGCGGATCGCGTCCGGCATGTTGCGCTTCGCCGCTTCCTGGTTGGTGAAGCTGTGCACCGTGCGGCCGTAGAGGTGCATCTGCCAGTCGACGCCGGCTTCGCGCATCTCGGTCTCGAATTCGGCGCGCTGCGCGGCCGGGATCATCGGGTCGTCGGCGCCGATGCAGACCAGCACCCGCGCCTTGATCGCCTTCGCGTCGGTCTTCGGCGCACTGGTGCCGAGGCCGCTATGCAGGCCGACCACCGCCCTGAGGTCGGCGCCGGAGCGTGCCAGTTCGAGCGCCATGGTGCCGCCGAAGCAGAAGCCGATGGCGGCCACGCGGTCCGCATCCACCTCCGTGCGCGCGGTCAGCGCGTGCAGGCCGCCGGCGGCGCGTGCCCGGGTCCTGGACGGGTCGGCGAACAGCGGCTGCAGCAGGCCGATGGCTTCCTGCAGGTCGTCGACCAGCCGCGCATCCCCGTGCAGGTCGCAGGCGAGCGCGACGTAGCCCATCGAGGCCAGTTGTTCGGCGCGCGAGATCGCGTGCCGGCCGAGGCCGAACGCCTCAGGGAACACCAGCACGCCGGCGCGGGGGCCGGATCCGGGCTCGAAGAACAGCTCGCTCTTCATCGAAAGTCCGTCGGCCTGGTAGGTCAGGGTCTCGTGGTGCATAGCAGGTCCAGGGTCAGGTGTCGGCGAGTGAAGGCGGCAGCATGACGGCGGTTTCCGCAAGACGTCACGCAATCGCACGCTGGCCGCTCGCGGCGATCTACCTGACCGCCGGGATCTTCCACCTGTCCACCCCCGGCACCTTCCTGATGATCACGCCGGACTGGGTTCCGTTGCCGCGTCAGGTCATCATCACCACCGGCCTGTGCGAAATCGCCGGCGCGATCGCGCTCAACACCCGCCTGCGCCGTGCAGCCGGATGGGCGCTCGCGCTGTATGCCGTCTGCGTCTACCCGGCCAACATCAGGCACGCTCTCTACGGCCTGCCGCCCGGCCAGGTGCAGCTCGGCTGGTGGTATCATGCGCCCAGGCTGGCGCTTCAGCCGGTCCTGGTATGGTGGGCGCTCTATGCGGGCGAGGTCATCGAATGGCCGTTCGCACGGTCGGTGTCGCGTTCAGGGACGGCGCCAGAGCGAGGGTAGCGGTGAAAAGCGTGACGCTCGTACCCTTCCGTATGGCGGCTTGCGGTGGAACTCAGACATAGGACGAGGCGAGCAGACGTTCCACAGACGACCTGGTCCATGGAACGAAGGTTAGCAGACCGCACCGCCGTCCTAGCAGGGCTGGTGTTCGTTGAAGGCTTGTCCAAGGGCTCCCTGGATTGTCTCCCCTGGGTGTGTTCCAGAAAGTTCGATGATCGCTTGTGCCTGGTCTGGCGGTCACACCCAGCCTTTGACTTCGGCCAGAGGAATGGCGATGTTCATCGTGAACACTGAGCATTGATTAGAGAGAGATCATGGCAAGCTTGGACCGCAGGCGTTTGCCGTCCAGGCTCGTCAGGGAGCAGAGATGAAGGGTGCGGCAAAGGCAGGTAAGCCGTCGCGGTTCTACGTGGTCTCGCTCGACAACCGGAAGGCACGCGGGTCCGGGCACGAGCGAGTGGGCGAGATCCTCGAGGCCGCCCGCGAGTTGTTCCTGCAGCACGGCGTCGAGAACGTCTCGACCCGGCAGATCGCCACGCGTGTGGGCATATCGCAGACTGCCCTTTACGTCTATTTCAAGAACAAGGGAGAGATGCTCGACCGGCTCACCGAAGGCGCATTTCGCGACCTTGGTGAAGCGATGAAGGAGGTCAGCGACCGGCACAACGATCCCGTAGATTTTCTGCGCGCCTGGATCCCGGAGTACGTCCGCTTCGGCCTCAAGCATCCGGACGAGTACCGGCTGACCTTCCTGCTGCGGGACGGCCGGCATCCAGGTCTGCTGCCGCAGGAACAGCGTCAAATCGAAGGTCGCAAGGTGTTTTCGGATTTCCGGGAGCGCCTCGCAGCGGCACAGGCGAGCGGGGCGCTGCGCAGTTCGACCGCCTCGCCCGAGGCGTTGGCGCAGTCAATCTGGGCGGCCATGCACGGCCTCGTTGCGCTGCTGCTGGCCTTTTCCGACTTCGACTGGGTCAAGCTCGACGAGTTGGTTCGGGTGCACGCCGATATGCTTCTGGGCGGGTTGGTAGCGAAACCCGACCCACCGCGAACGGCCGTCATGAACAGCGTCAGCGCCGCCGTCGGAGCGGCCCGACCAGGGGCGAAGGCGAGGCGGCGAGGCCAGACTGCCCCGACAAGATAGCGAAAGTAGCCAAAGGGACAGAAGATCGAAGCTCATCTGCTCGACGGACATCGGCAATCCTCAGTCCGGTTTCTGTTGTCCGGGGAAAGCGCCATCCAAGAACCGCATCAGGCAGGGTCCTGGCGTCTTGCCACGCTCAACGAGCATCGAACAGACAGCTTTCGGGCGTGTCCGATGGCTACCGACCCGCAGGCGTCGCCGGCGCAATTCCCGGGACGAACACAAGGGCCGCAGCCCTGACGGATTCGTGTTCTCGTACGATCGATTACATGTTCGATGAACACTGAGCAGTCATTATGTTGATGGTCGAGGTCTGTCGTCTGCAACGAGGAGAACTGCCGTGTCCGACAACGTCGCCGCGCCGATCGGCGTCGCCGAGACCTTGGTGGCCCGCACGGCACCGGTGACACTCCGGCCTGGCGACGTGGCGCCGCACGATGGCCGCGCTTTACGGATAACCCGCCGGGAGGCCATCCTGAGCGGGCCGGTGCTGCCCACCTTGCTTCGGCTCGGCCTTCCGACAGTCGGCGTGCTGCTCGCCCAGACCGTGGTCTCGGTTGCCGAAGGCTACTGGACGAGTTTCCTTGGCACCGAGGCCATCGCGGGCATGGCACTCGCCTTCCCGCTCGCTGCCCTGATGACGGCCACCAGCAACGGCGGCATCGGCGGCGGTGTTTCGGCGGCGGTCTCGCGCGCGGTGGGCAGAGGTCATGCAGGCGAGGCCGACTCGCTTCTTGTCCACGCGCTGGTGCTGGCCGTCGCTTTCGGCGTTCTGTTTACGGTTGGTGCTTTCCTCGCCGGCCCGTTCCTTTATCGCGTCATGGGCGGCAGCGGAGGCTCGCTCGCCGCTGCTCTCCTGTTCTCGAGCTGGTTCTTCGCCGGCTCGGTGCCAATCTGGGCAGTGAACCTGATGGCTGCCGCTCTCCGCGGGGCTGGGGAGGTCCGGCTTCCAGCGGTCGTGACGTTAACCGGGGCGCTCGTGGTGATCCCGCTCTCGCCCGCTCTGATCTTCGGCGTCGGCCCGCTTCCACGCATGGGCTTGGCCGGGGCCGGGCTGGCAACCAACATTTACAGTCTTGGCGCAGCACTCGTCCTGCTTCGCCACCTGCTTCACGGGCGCGGTGCGCTCAGGCTGCGCCGGTCGAAGCTGCGCTGGGCCACGTTCCGTGCAATTCTCGGCGTGGGATCGGTGTCGGCGCTCGGTGCGCTGATCGCCAACCTGACCGTCATGCTGGTCACCGCCGCGGTCGGGCTGTTCGGCGTTGATGCCCTGGCCGGTTACGGCATTGCGTCCAGACTGGACTGGCTGTTGATCCCGCTCCTGTTCGGCCTTGGCAGCGGCGTGGTGACAATGGTCGGTGCGGCCACCGGCGCCAATGACCACGCCCGGGCACGGCGGGTTGCCTGGACCGCCGTCTTGCTCGCGGTCGGCCCGGCCGGAGGTGCGGGGCTTCTCGCCAGCCTGTGCCCTCATGCCTGGCTGGGCCTGTTCACCGATAATCCTGCCGCCCTGGAGGCGGGCACGCACTACCTTCGCATCGTGGCGCCGGCCTATGTCGCGATCGGCTTTGGCATGATGCTGTATTTCGCCAGCCAGGGGCTAGGCCGCATGCTCTGGCCCTTCGTCGCCGGCGTCGCGCGGCTCGTCATCGGCGCCGGCGGCAGCCTGGTGCTCGCAAGGTCCGGGGCAGACATTTCCACCGTGTTCGCGGCCGTGACGGCCGGCTCGCTCGCCTATGGGGCGTTGAACGCGGTTCAGATGCGCCGGGTCGCCTCGTCAGAACCGCCTTGCGCACGCGCCCCGTTGCAGATCGCAGAGTGATCGCGATGGAGAGACCATACGCCCACGAAAAGCGCGTTCGGGCGGAGCTTGGCACCGGGCCATACCTGATCCACGGCCACGGAACCCGCTCGCTTCGGGTCGCCTGGTTGCTCGCCGAAATGGGCTTGCCGCAGCAGACAACGCTGGTGTTGTTCCCGCCCCGGCTGAAGCAGCCAGAGTTCCTCGCCACCAACCCGGCCGGGTCGCTGCCCTTCTTCGTCGACGGCTGTCAGTGGCGCCCGCATTGCTGTCGTTGCGGTTTCCTACGTGGGTGCAGGACACGAGCGCGCAGCAGGTTTGATCCGGCATCGCTTCGCGATACAGCAGCACCGCGAGCCGCGCGCTGTTCGGGACCCAGCCGTCCGGCCCGAGCAGGAACTGCTCGACATCGATCACGAGCTGCCGGAGCCCGTCTGGAGGAAGCGGTTGAACGCCTCCGCATGCGCCGGGTGCCAGCGCGACAAGGGCGGCCGGTTCTGCACGATGTCGCCGATCGCCCAGAGCATGCGTCGCTCGTCGGTCGGCCGGTCGACATCGTTGTCCGGGCAGAGGATGTAGAAGTCGCCTCGCTCGATCGCGGCCAGCATGAAGTCGACGGTCTGCTCCGAGGTCCAGGCCGCCGCCGGCTTCTCTGTGCGGCCATTCGCGGTCAGGCCGGTGAACACGAAGCCCGGGATCAGCAGGTGGGCGCCGACCTGGCAGCCGGGCGCATTGCGCAGCTCGTGTTGCAGCGTCTCGGTGAACACCTTCACCGCCGCCTTGGACACGTTGTAGGCGGCATTGCCCGGCGGCGTGGTGATGCCCTGCTTGGAGCCGGTATTGATCACCAGCGCCGGGCGGCCATGCGCGATCATCGCGGGGAGGAAGCTCTGCGCGCCATGCACGACGCCCCACATGTTGACATCGATGATGCGCGCCCAGGCTTGGCTGCCGGACTGGGCCGGCTCGCCGCCGATTGCGGTGCTGGCAGGCTGGATGCCGGCATTGTTCATCAGCACGTCCGGCGCCCCGAACCGCGCGAGCACCGCGTCACGCACCCGCACGATCTCGTCCACGCGCGAGACATCGGCCGCAACCGTCAGGACGTCCGCCGCTACCGGCAGTTCGCCCGCGGCGGCCTGCAGCCGGTCCGGTTCCAGATCGACCAGGCAGAGCCGCATCCCCCAGCCGGCGAAGCGTTTCGCGGCGGCGAGTCCGATGCCGGAGGCACCTCCGGTGATGACGGCGACGCGTGAGGCGGAAAAGGCCGGATGCGGCATGGCGGGGATCCTGCAGCGGGAATGTCAGACGGAGGCGAGGGCCGCCCGCACCGCGTCCGCGCGGGGGATCGGGCCGACGGCGCCGAAGCCCATCGTCGAGAGGGCGGCGGCGCACCCGGCGTAACGCATGGCGGCCTCCGGCGGATCGCCGCCAATGTGCCGCGCCAGGAAGCTGCCGCAGAACACGTCGCCGGCGCCGGTGGCATCCACCGGGTCGCAGGGATGCGGTGCGATCCGGAGCCGGCGGTCAGGTGTCGCCAGCAGCGCGCCCTGTGCGCCCATCTTCAGCACCACCAGCCCTGGCCCGAGCCGGAGGTAGAAATCCGCCACCGCGTCCGGATCGTTGAGCCCGGTCAGCGCGGCCGCGTCGTCGAGGCCGGGAAAGGCGATGTCGGCGCCGCGCACCGCTTCGTGGATCACCCCGGCGGCGCGCCGGGCCGGCCACAGCTTGGGCCGGTAGTTGGTATCGAACGAAATCTGCACGCCGGCGCCCTGGGCGATGTCGATGGCTTCCAGCACGGCATCGGCGGCGTTGTTCGAGATGCCGAGGCTGATCCCCGAGGCGTGCAGCACCCGCGCGTCGGCGATTGCCTCGCGCGGCAGGTCGGCGGTGGTGTAAGCGCTCGCTGCCGAGCCGCTCCGGTAGTAGCTGAAATGATGCCCGGAGGCGTCGTGGCTGACGAAGTAGATGCCGGTCGGGTGGCTGGCGCTCCGTCGCACGAACCCGGTGCCGACGCCTTCGCGCTCCCACAGCGCCATCAGGCCGTCGCCGGCGCTGTCCGTCCCGACCGCGCTGAGATAGGCCGCTCGCGCACCCTGGCGCGCGGCGGCGATCGCCACCGTCGAGGTGTCGCCACCGAAATGCGGCGTGAAGCTCTCCCCGGAGCCGCCTCCTTGACCGCCCGCTTCCGGCCGGGCCGAGGAATTATACTCGAGCAGCGGCTCGCCGATGCTCAGAACCTCGAAAACGCCGGTCATCCGCCCGTCCATCGCCGCCTCGGGCGCATGCTGGACCAGCGCCCGCGAGGCTGTCCATGCGCCGGGCTGACGGCTTTGTGTTTGCCCGGGCATTTGCTAGATCCTGGCCCGGATGATCTCGGAAATCCTGTCCTGGTGGGCGCAGCAGATGCGCGGCTTGATCCCGGCCCGCTTCGTGCAGGCGGATCCGGCCGACGTCAACGCCCTGCTGGCCACTCCGGGCTCGTCCGGCAACCTCGCGATCAGCCTGCGTCGCAACGGCCAGGAGACGCTGCTCGGCGTGCACGAGCCGGGGGATGCGACGCTGCGTCGGCTGCGCTCCGAGCATCCCGCCGCGATCCTGCTGCTGCGCCTGCCGCAAGCCTCGGTGCTGGTGCGCGACGTCTCGCTGCCACTGGCGGCGGAGGCCGAGTACGAGCGCGTGCTCGGCTACGAGATGGA
Source organism: uncultured Lichenicoccus sp. (assembly GCA_963693035.2). Classification (GTDB taxonomy): domain Bacteria; phylum Pseudomonadota; class Alphaproteobacteria; order Acetobacterales; family Acetobacteraceae; genus Lichenicoccus. The sequence continues at coordinate 461,826 of CAXMMQ010000008.1, read as the reverse complement.
TCGCCTGACGCCGTTCGCCGCCGGCGACGTGTTCTGGGCGGCGCAGGTGCTGCGGCGCAACCGTGCGGTCGGACGCCTCGACCTGCGCCTCAACCTGGTGCCGCGGGCATGGCTCGCGGCCCCGCTGGCCCTGCTGGCCGAGGCCGGGCTGCAGCCGGCGGCAATAGAAGCTTCAGGCAGCCCGACAAACGGTCTGGCCGATGCGGCGCCGCTGCGGATCGCGCTCGCCCATGATGTTCGCCAGGGCGGCGTGGAGCGCCTGAAGCTCCGCATGGCGGCCGGTGCCTGCGCGGCGCTGGCCCTGGTCGCGATCGTGCTGCCGTTCCTCGAGCAGTCAATCGCCGCCCACCGCACGGAGCGCCGCATCGCCGCGCTGCAGCCGCAGGTGGCGCAGGTGCAGGCGCTGCGGCGCACCCTGCTCGCCGGCAGCGCCGGCGCCGATGCCATCGCGGCCGCCCGTCTGCGCCTTGGCGACCCGCTGCGCCTGATGGCGGCGCTGACGCGGGTGCTGCCGGACGACACCTACCTGAGCGACCTGACGCTGCGCACCGGCAGCATGACCGTGACCGGCCAGTCAGGCAGCGCGGTGCGGCTGATCCCGGCCCTGAGCGCCGACCCGGCCTTCACGGCGCCCGCCTTTTCGGCGCCGGTCACCCGCATCGAGGCGAGCAACACCGACCTGTTCTCGATCCGCGCCCACGTCGCTGCCCGCTGATGGCCGCACCCCTGACCCTGCCCGATGGCCAGCGTGGCCGCATCCTGGCGCTGCTGCTCACGCTGCTGGCGGCGGCCCTGCTCTGGTGGGCGGTGGCGAGCCCGCTGCTCGGCTGGTATGCCGACCGGCAGGACGCGCTCGCGCAACGCGAAGCGCTTGCCGCACGGATGGCGCTGCTGGTGCAGCGGCTGCCGGCACTGCGCCAGCAGGTGCGCGACGCCGCCCATGCCGGCGATCCCGGCGCGCACGCGCTGATCGAGGGTAGCAGCGATGCGGTGGCGGGTGCCGCGATCCAGGAGAAGGTGGCGTCGCTGGCAACCGCGCTCGGAGTCAGCCTGTCCTCGATCGAGACGCTGGCCGGCACCCCGGACGGGGCGTACCGAAGGGTCGGCGTGCGGATCTCACTCGATGCGGCGTTTCCGGTGGTCGTGCATCTGCTCGCCGCGATCGACGCCGCCCAGCCCAGCCTGCTCGTCGACGACCTGCAGATGCACGGCGCCCGCATCCTGGGACAGCCGGAGTCGGCGCCGCTGAATGTCGCCTTTACCGTCCTCGGCTTCAGGCATCCCGACGAGGCCGAGGCGCTGCCGGATGCCCGGGCGCCTGCCGGTGCCGATGCGGACGGCCAGGGCGGGTAAGGCAGCATGCTGCGCTACCGTTTTGTTGCGCTGGTTGCGCTGGCCGCCCTGCTCGTGGGAGCAATCGCGCTGGAACTGCTGGGACCGGCAGCCGGAGAGCAGGTGCAGATTTCAGCCATTCCCGCCCGCCCGCCTGCACCCATCGGCGCGTCGCCGCCTCCCGGTGATCCGGCCGGCGCCCAGGCGGGTGCGCTACAGGAGGCCTGGAGCCGCACGATCCTGGACCGTCCGCTGTTCAGCCCGTCGCGTCGACCGAACGCAGCCGCCACTGCCGCCGCCACGGCGCCGCCGCGCCTGGCCGGCATCATCGTCGGACCGACCGGGGACCATGCGATCTTCGCCGGCGGCGGCGAGGCCCGGGCGACGCTGGCCGGCGTAGGCGCCCGGGTCGGACCCTACCTGATCGGCGGCATCAGCGCCGAAGGCGTCGATGTCACCGGCCCGAACGGCAGGGAGCACCTGCTGCCGCATTACGACAGCGCGGCCGCCCCGGCATCCGGCCTTCCAGGCAGCGCCTTGCAGGCCCCGGCGCCGACGGGAGGCTCCATCCTGGACATGCTGCGCGCCCGACTGCGCCCGGGCGATGCCCCCGGTTCGCCATCTTCCGGGATGCCATCCCAGGGTGTCGCGATGCCCGGGCCGTTCCGGCCGCAGGTCGCGCCCGCTTCCAGCCAGCCCGCTTCCAGACCGCCCGCCGACACCAGTTCCTCCCGCCGATAAACGAGCGACATGTCTCTGCCGCAGGCCCGTCTGACCGATCCTTCCGCCTCCCGGCGGCCCGCTGTCCCGCGGCCCACTTTCCGGCGATCCGCGCTGCTTGCGAGCAGCCTGCTGGTGCTGCTGGCCGAGCCGCTCGCCGGGTGCAGCCCGCCGGACCAGCCGGTGATCGGCCCGCTGCCCGGCGGGCCCGGCAGCACGCAGGTCGCACCGCGCCTGAACGGCAGCCTTGGGGCGCCGACCGCGGTGGGACCGGCGCTGTACAGCTACGGCCGCAATGCGGACGTCCCCGGCGACACGGCGGCCGGTGCTCCCAACGCCCGCATCGACGAGCACGGCACCATCACGCTCGACTTCGCCGACACCGACATACGCGACGCCGCCACGCAGATCCTCGGCACGCTGCTGAAGGTCAACTACACGATCGATCCCGCGGTGCGCGGCACGGTCACGCTGCATACCGCCGCCCCGCTCTCCACCCGCCAGTTGCTGCCGACCATGCAGGCGCTGCTGGCCCAGGTCGGCGCCGAGATGCTGGAATCGGGCGGACTGTACCGGATCGTGAGCGTCGGCGTCGCCGGGGGCGCCGGCGGTGCGTCCGGCGGCTCGGCCAACATGGCGCTGGCGGAAGGCGCCTCGGTCGGGGGCGCCTCGGCGGTGGAGCTGCACTACGCCAACGCCGAGGATCTCGCCAAGGCGCTGCAGCCGTTCGTCGGGCAGGGCGCCAAGGTGACGGCCGTGCCGGGCAGCAACGCGCTGCTGATCGCGGGCGACCCGCAGGCGCGCAACACGCTGCTCGACATGGTCTCGGCGTTCGACGTCGATGCGCTGGCCGGGCAGTCCTACGTGCTGCTCCCGGTCGAGAGCGGCACCGCCAAGGACATGGCGTCCTCGCTGCAGGACGCGTTGCGCGGCCAGAACAAGACCCTCGCCGACATCGTCCGGGTGATCCCGATGAGCCGCGTCGATGCGGTGCTGGTGACCTCGCCGCAGCCCCGCTACATCACCGCCGCGCGCCGGCTGTTCGCCCTGATCGAGCGCGGCCGGCGCAACACCATCCGCGCCTGGCACGTCTACTACCTGCAGAACAGCCACGCCGACGACACTGCCAACCTGCTGCAGCAGGCCTTCACCCCGAACAACGTGACGGTGCAGCCGAGCGCGCCACGGCAGTTGCCGCAGGGTGGCGCGCTCAGCGGCCAGCAGGTCGGCAGCGGCAGCACGCTGGGCAGCGGCAGCTCGCTCGGCGGCGGCAACTCGCTGAGCGGGTCGGGCGGCATCGGAGGGGGAAGCATCGGCGGCGGCATCGGGGGCGGGGGTGCCGGCTCGATTTCCGGCAGCGGCACCAGCGCCGGGTCGACCGGCGCGCCGTCGACGCCGAGTGGTGGCGGGTCGTCCAATCCGCTGCTCGGCGGGCTGGACAGTTCCGGCGGCAACGGCGCCTCGGCCGACAACACGATGCGCATCATTCCGAACACGCAGAACAACGCGGTGCTGGTCTATGGCACCGAGCACGAGACCGACGCGGTCAGCCAGATGCTGCGCCGGATCGACATCGTGCCGTTGCAGGTGCGGATCGACGCCATCGTCGCCGAGGTCGACCTCAACGACAATCTGCAATACGGCACGCAGTTCTTCTTCAAGTCGGGTGGCATCAACGGCATTCTCAGCAACGCGACCACCAGCTCCGGAACGGTCACCGGCACGATTGCCAACACGGTCTCGTCGGTCGGGCTCGGCGCCACACTCCCTGGTCTGGTGATCGGCGGGCTCGGCGCCGGCGGCGGGCCGCTGGCGATCTCCGCGTTGCAGGCGGTCACCAAGGTGCACGTGCTGTCGTCGCCGGAGCTGATGGTGGTGGACAACCAGCCGGCCCGCCTGCAGGTCGGCTCGCTGGTGCCGTACCAGAGCGGCACCGCGCAAAGCACGCTGACCAGCACCGCCTCGATCGTGAGCCAGATCCAGTACCAGCCGATCGGCGTGATCCTGGAGGTGACGCCGCGCATCAATACTGGCGGCCTGGTGACGCTCGATGTCAGCCAGGAGGTCAGCACGGTGGCCAGCGGCGTCACCACCGTGGGCGTCAACTCGCCGACCTTCAATACCCAGAACGTCAACTCGCGCGTGGTGGTGGCGGACGGCCAGACCATCGGCATCGCCGGCCTGATCCGCGACAACACCAGCCGCGGCAACAGCGGCATTCCCTGGCTGAAGGACATCCCGCTGCTGGGGCTGCTGGGCGGCACGCAGACCAACACGCGCACCCGCCAGGAGCTGCTGGTGCTGATCACGCCGCATGTGGTGCGCGACCAGCACGACGCGCAGGCGCTGACCGAGGACCTGCGCGAGCATCTCAGCGGTGCTGCGGCGGTGCCGGACGACTCCGTGATCCCCAGCGGCAGCGCCGATCCGAACCAGAGGCTCAAGCGCAGCCTTGGCCTGGAACATTAAGAGAGAGGCGGTTGAGAACGCCTCTGCTTCGTCGACGAAGGTCGGCCCGCGAGGGCGGCTTTGCGCTGCTGATCGTCTTGTGGACGCTGGCGCTGCTGTCGTTGCTGATCAGCCAGATGGCGGGCTCCGGGCGGCAGGCGGTGCGGCTTGCGGGGAACCTGCGCAATGCCGCGGCGCTGCAGGCGGCGGCCGATGGGGCGGTGCAGGAGGCGGGCTACCATCTCGTCGCCGGCGGGACTGTGCACTGGCCCGCGAACGGCGCCGTGCATGCCTTGCGTCGGGACGGCGCCGAGATCCGGGTGCGGCTCGACAACCAGGCCGGACTGGTCAATCCCAGCATCGCCTCGGTGGAACTGCTGGCCGGGCTGCTGCGCGCATGTGGCGCCGACAGCACCAGCGCGGTGCATGCGGCGGCCGCGATGGTGGCGTGGCGCTATCCGAGCGCGCAGACCGATTTCGGGCCCGCGGTCTACCGGCATGCGGGTCGCGACTACGCTCCGCCGGGCGCGGGCTTCGAGAGTCTGGCCGAAGTCGGGCTGGTGCTCGGCGTGACGCCGCCGCTGCTCGCCTGCATGGTGCCGCATTTGTCGCTGTATCGCGACACCGACCCCGATCCTAACGCCGCCGACCCGGTGGTGCTGCATGCCATCGAGCTTGCGACCGGGTCGGTGCCGACCCTGGGCAATGCCGTTGCCGACGAGACGGTGGTGCTGGTGAGCGCCGTCGCGGCCGGATCCGATGGCGCCAGGGCTTCGCGTCGGGCGGTGCTGCGCGTGGAGCCGCCCAGCCAGGCTTCCGGGCGGCCTGCCGACGCGGCACCGTTCGAGGTCATGACCTGGGAGCGATGATGGTCACGGTGTCGATCTCGAAGCTGCCATCGGGCGAGATGCAGAAATAGTCGCGCACCTCGGGCGGCGCCGTTGCCTGCAGCGACAGGATCGCCTGCGCCCGCGCCGCCTCGGTGCGGGTGCGGCCGATCCAGGCGGCAAAGTCCAGCTTCAGCCGGCGCAGCGTGACGTCCTGTACCGGGAGCCTGGACCGCGCCAGCGCCGCGACCCACTCCGCCAGCGTGTAGTTGCGTACGTGCGAGGCGTCGCGCAGCACCTCGATCGCCTGCATGTAGGTGTCGAGCAGCCCCGACGCCGGCGTGACGGTGTCGATGAAGATCGCCGATCCGCCCGGCCTGAGCACACGCCTCGCCTCGCGCAGGCCGGCCTCGAAGCCGTGCCAGTGATGCGCGCTGAACCGCGACAGCACCCGGTCGAAGCTCGCATCCTCGAACGGCAAGCGCTCGGCGGCGGCCTGTCGGATGCTGATGTTGGACAGGCCGCGCGCCTGCGCCTCGGCGGCGACCGCCTCCAGCATGCTGGGCGTGAGGTCGCAGGCCACCACCTGGGCCACATGCGGCGCCGCCCGGAAGCTGACATGGCCGCCGCCGCAGCCGAGATCGAGCACCTGCGAGCCGCCACCGGTCTCGCGCAGCAGCGCCTCGATCTGGTCGAGGTCGGCGCCGCTGCTGTGGGTCGGGCTGCTGACATAGGCCTGGGCGCGCGGAGCGTACTGCCCGGCGACGAACGCGTTGCCCGACTTGTCCGACGCGGACATGCTCATCAAGGCTCCTGCTGTTTGCACCCGGCCTGCATGCCCCTTCCGCAGCGATGCCGGAAGCCATAGATCTGCTTGTGGGCCGCCGGGATCTGCTGGCGCGACGCCGGAGATCCCGCCTGTGCCGATCCTGCTGCTGGCCTACCTGACACTGTTCACCGCCTGGTGGGGGTTCGAGTTCTATGTCGGGCGACGGCAGGCGGCCTGCGTGCAGCGCCATCGCGAGCAGGTCCCCGCCGCCTTCGCCGCCTCGGTAACGCTGGAAGACCATCGCCGCTCGGCCGACTACACGCGCGACCGGCTGCGCCTCGACGCCATCGGCTCCGTCGTCGATCTCGCCGTCACCTTCATCGCCCTGCTGTGGGCGCTCGACTTCGTTATCGGCCTGGTGTCCGGCTGGATGGCGCCGTCGATCGGCCGCAGCCTGGTGATCCTCGGCATCCTCGGCCTGGCCTCGAGCCTGGTGTCGCTGCCGCTGGCGGCGGCGCGCGACCTCGGGCTGGAGCAGCGCTACGGCTTCAACCGCAAGACCCCCGGCCTGTTCCTGCGCGACCGGCTCAAGGGCATGCTGCTGACCGTGCTGATCGGCGGCCCGCTGGCGGCCGGCATCCTGTGGGCGCTGCGCGACCTGAAGGGACCCTGGTGGATCTACACCTGGGCGGCGCTGACCCTGCTCATGCTGGCGGCACCCACCGTCTATGTCCGCGTCGTCGCACCCTGGTTCAACCGCTTCACGCCGCTGGACGGCGAGCTCGCCGCGCGCCTGGAGGCGCTGCTGGTGCGCTGCGGCTTCCGCTCCGACGGGCTGTTCGAGATGGACGCGTCGCGCCGGTCGAGCCGCGGCAATGCCTTCTTCGTGGGCTTCGGCCCCACCAAGCGCATCGTGCTGTTCGACACCCTGCTGGCGAAGCACGAACCCGACGAGATCGAGGCGATCGTGGCGCACGAGCTTGGCCATTTCAGGCACCGCCATACCCTGACCGGCGCGCTGCGCAGCATCGTCACGCTGTTCGCGATGCTGGCCGTGGTCGGCTGGCTGTGCCGGCAGCCCTGGCTGCTGGGGGGCTTTGGCATGCGGCACCCCGACCCGGCGCTGGGCCTGCTGCTCGGTTTCATGCTGGCGTCGGCGGCCTCGCCGGTGCTCGGCCTGTTCGGGCGGGCGATCTCGCGCCGGCACGAGTTCCAGGCCGATGACTTCGCGCGCTCGATGGTGGGCGCGGCGCCGATGGTGTCCGCGCTGACCCGGCTCGCGCGCGACAATGCCAGCACGCTGACCCCCGATCCGCTGTTCTCCCTGGTGCACGACACCCATCCGCCGGTTCCGGTCCGGGTCGCACATCTGCTTGCCTGAGCCGAACCGGTATCCGTCCTCCCGCTTTGCGTGCCCGACAGGCGAGGGTATGGCATCGGCGGAGCCGAGTTTCCCGAGACACCGACCGGGCCATGCCGTTGCGGCGTGATCGGCTACCGCATCACCGGTGCGGCTGCATTCTCGTTCGCGTGCCATTGCACCGACTGCCAGCAACGCACCTCGATTGCCTTCTCGATGGGGTTCGCGATCGAGAAGAGCCGATCCGAGCTGACCAACTCCCCGGCGCGATCACGCGGGTGGGCGACGCTGGTGTACGCACGGCCTTGAACGACGCGGCCCACGCGCTGCTGACACGGGCGACCAGGTTCAGCACGCTCAGGCGCTGGGCGATGGACGTCGCCAAGCGGCGGGGCATGCGGAGGGCGAAGGTGGCACTGGCGCGTAAGCTGGCCATCGTGCTGCACCGGATCTGGGCGGACGGGACGGAGCTCGTCTGGGGCAAGGATCCGGCCTCGGCAGCCGCCGCATAACGCCAAGGAGGCATACGGTTCGGAGCCGGGCCAACGCGGCTCAGCTCCCACGAGGTCCCGTCGCCGGGACGCGGGGATGGTGAGGCAGGTTCCGCTGCAGTGGCCGGAGGGCATTCCGAGACTACGCCCGGTAGATTGCTCCGCCACTCCCTCCGACAGCATGAAGTGGCGGTCTTGTGCTGATCACGGACAGAAGCACGAAACCGGCAATCGAACCTGCTTTGGAGCTTGACGACCAAGGGTCCATTACAGAAGGCACGTGGCATATTAGCCAGATGCCTAGCAGATTGCCGGAAACCCGTCACGGTAAAGTCGGGCGTGAACGGGATCCATACCCATACCATGCAAACCAAGGACGCACGACCAAGCTCGCCCGCGCTCTGGAGCAATCGGGGCGGCTGATCAAGACGCTCTACCTGCTCCGCTTCATCGAAGATGAAGCCTACCGGCGGCGCATTCTGGTGCAGCTCAACCGCAACTAGGGAGGCCACCAGCTTGCCCGCGTCGTCTTCCATGGCAAGCGCGGTGAGTTGCGGCAGCGCTACCGCGAGGGCCAGGAAGACCACTCGCCGCACTCGGCCTGGTGGTGAACGTCATCGTGCTATGGAACACGATCTACATGGATGCCGCCCTGAAGCATCTCCGTGCCGAGAGCTTCGACGTGCGCGCGGAGGATGTGGCCCGCCTGTCGCCGCTCGGGTTCGACCACATCAATATGCTCGGCCGCTACGCCTTCATCCTACCCGACCAAATCGCTTGCGGTGAACTCAGGCCGTTGCGCGACCCTCACAGCATGGAAGGTTTCGGCTGATACGAAGTTTCGGTTTCGCTGCTACCGGACCGCCAGATCCGGCGGCAGGAGAAACGCCTGGTCACGGTCGGACGGAATGAATGTCGGCATGGCCCGAGATCAGCCACCGAGAGGATAAAGTGCGTACCCTAAGCCGATAGGCCGCTAGGGTTAACCAGATCTTCATGCTCGACCGGGCATGATACGAACTGGCTGTGAAGACCATCCGTGTTCGCTTCTGGCTGGACGCAAAGGCCATGGGCTTGAGGCAAGCGGGAATAGGGGGTCTCTCGATGTTCGGCCTGAAGTACTTTCGATTGAAGACAAAACTCCTTACGGTCATCGGGCTTTTTTTAGTTTCCATCGGTTTTGTAATGATCGAGAGCAGCTCCGTTCTTTACCAGCGGATGGTCGATGACCGCATGGATAAGCTGCGAGCCCAAGTAAGTTCTGCTGCCGATATCGCAAGTGAGCTGGATGGTGGCGTGACGACGCTGAGAATGACCCGCGAGCAGGCACTGGCCACATTCCGTGACGTCATCCACGCAATTCGGTTTGACAACGGCCACGGCTATTTGAGTGTCCTTGACGCTGATAGTGGTGTCATTCTCATCCACGGAGCCAACGTCTCGCTTGAGGGCAAACGTAACCCAACTATCGCTGGCAGTAACGCCTCGACCCTAGTTGTCAATGCAGTCAGAGAGACATCAACAGGATCTGCGCGCTACAAGTTCCCAAAACCAGGGATGACGGAACCACTCATCAAGATCGTAGCAGTCCAGAAGTTCGTTCCCTGGAATATCGCGATTTTTAGTGGCGCTTACATCGACGATATCGACGCTAACTTCTGGCATGTTGTTGGACGCGAATTCCTCATAAGCGGAGCTCTATTTATCCTTGCCACTTTCGGGTCCTTGCTACTGAACTCCGACATCACACGCTCGGTTAACCGCCTCAGGATGGCAATGGGTAAGCTGGCGAAGAATGAACTTGAAATCGACGTTCCCGGGACCGATCGCGCCGACGAGGTGGGACAAATGGCAGCCGCTGTCATGGTGTTCAAGGAAAGCATGGTTAGCGCCAGGTTGCTGGTAGCGGAGCAGCAGGAGCACAAGCTGCGCGCCGCAGCAGAGCAGAAAGCTGCGATGAACCAGACAGCAGACGCTTTCGAGGCCAAGGTCGGCTTTCTGGTTTCGATGCTGTCGTCCGGTGCGACGGAGCTACAGGCGACGGCACAATCGATGTCCGCCACGGCAAATCAAACAAACCAGCAGGCGACGACGGTAGCCGCCGCCGCTGATGAAGCGAGCGCCGGTGTGCAGACCGTTGCCGCGGCCGCCGAGGAGCTTACGGCTTCGATCCACGAGATCAGCCGTCAGGTCGCCCAGTCCGCGAAGATCACCGGGAAGGCGGTAGGCGAGGCCCGCCGGACCGACGCAATCGTAAGGGCCCTGGCGGAGGGGGCGCAGAAGATCGGCGATGTCGTGCAGTTGATCACCGGGATTGCGGCACAGACCAACCTCCTTGCGCTGAACGCGACGATCGAGGCGGCGCGAGCGGGTGACGCGGGCGCGGGCTTTGCTGTGGTCGCAAGCGAAGTGAAGAGTCTGGCGCGGCAGACCGCGCAGGCCACTGAGGAAATCAGCGCCCAGATCAGGCAAATCCAGGATGCCACGGGCGAGGCTGTGCAGGCGATCAAGGCAATCGGCGCGACGATTGAGGAAGTCAACGTGATTGCCTCAAACATCGCGGCCGCCGTCGAGGAGCAAGGAGCCGCGACGGCCGAGATCGCCCGAAACGTGCAGCAGACCGCAGCGAGTACGCAGGAGGTGACGGCTACCATCGCCGGAGTAAGCCAAGCTGCCGATGACACAGGGGGCGCAGCCGAGCAGGTGCTCAATGCTGCCAGTGGTCTTTCACAGCAGGCAGACCAACTCACGAATGAGGTGAATGACTTTGTTGCGGGTGTGCGCGCAGCCTAGAGCAGCATCCGATCAACTGGATCGCTACGCGATGCCGAGTGTCGGCAGAGCTGCTCCATCAAACGACAAGCGGAGCATGTTCCATCGGATCATGCACTGGCAGGCTGCTGAAGAACTTTCGCTTTTCTGGCGGATCGAGGGTTTGGGATGCGTGGTCGTGACTAGCGGACGGCGTCGATGTTCAGCCATGACACGATCTACATGGATGCCGCCCTGAAGCATCTCCGTGCCGAGGGCTTTGACGTGCGGGCGCAGGATGTGGCCCGCCTGTCGCCGCTTGGCTTCGACCACGTCAACAGGCTCGGCCGCTACGCATTCATCCTGCCCGACGAGATCGCCTGCGGCGGGCTCAGGCCGCTCCGCGATCACACGATCGCGGACCGCCAGAGCTTAAATGCGGTTCCGGTTCCATTTCTGCCGGACCCCCAACTCCAGGACCAGCGGCGCGCCGCACCGCTGGACCATGGTCGGCAGCAGCGGCAAGGAGAGCTGAATTTATAGCTGTCCGTTCTGCACCGGCTGGACCCATACCGAGCCAGACAGCGCCACAGGCCAGGCCAGGTCATCGTCCGGCCGAGCACGCTGGACGAGCATCGCTGGTTCCGGCCGATCGCGCAGATCTACACGCGCAGCGCCTATCCTGAGCCCTGATGCCGGTGCAGTTCAGCTTCGAGACCGCATTCGAGGATCCGGCGCGGCTGAAGGCGTTCGCGGCCGGCGGCATCAGGCCATGATCAGCCCGCGCCGTGTGTCGATCGCCTCCTTCAGCCGGGCGACGCGCTCTCCGACCGGGCCTGGGCGATCGGCGAGTTGATCGGTGCCGGCGGTCGCGATTGCCCGCCGCAGCAACTCGGCCTGTCCGGTCAGCCGGCGGTCGGCATCGGCGAGGCCCTCCATGATGCCGGTCGGGGCGTGGCGACGGTGCATGCCGGTCGCATCGCCGGGCAAAGGCAGTACCGCCACCTGGCCTTGCAGTGTTGCAAGCTGCCCGGCCAGAGCTTCCAGGGCCGACGCGCGGCGCACGGCATCGGGATCGGGTCGTGGCCGCTCGCGTGACAGCGGCGGCAGGAACTCCCGCCGGTAGGCCGCCTCGACCTCGATGACGCACTGGCGTGCAGAACCGAGCAACTCGGCTACCCGGCTCCTGACGGCGAGGCTGTCGGCGCACACCCTGTCCTCGCTGCCATAGAAGTTGTGGCCCCACGCGAAGAACGTATCGACGCCGACCTGCTCGGCCTCGTCGGGTTCGCCGTCCGGCATCAGGGCTTTGCCGGCTGGCTGCCCAGCCCCGATGGATCGCCGAGCGGGAAGGTGCCGAGCGCCTGGGTGCCGATGTTGAACGGCGCGCCGACGGCCGCATTCGGCGCCGAGACGAGCCGGGCCTCGGCCATCGACATCGCCAAGTAATACCGCACCGCCTCGATCGGCGTGAGGCCGAAGGCCTTCAGCGAGATCAGCTGGCGCATCCGTTCGTCCTTCGGCAGCACCAGGATCTTCAGGTCGTTCAGCATGATGCCGTAGACGCGCAGGAAGTCGGCGAGGTGGCCCTTCACGCTCTCGCGCAGCTCGCCGATGCGCTCGTTGATGTTCTCCAGCGGCGTGACCTGGATGACCTGGTTGATCGCCTGCTCGATCGCCGGGCCGGCATAGGCGGAGATCTCGTCGGTGTTGATCACCGAGCCGTTGAAGGGCAGGTGCTGGATCAGATCCAGCGCCTCCTGCTTGGTGTCGATATGGATGTAGTAGTCCGCCTGCCAGGACACCTCGGCCATCTCCGAGGTCGTCGCCGTGCCGCCGCTGCGCACCAGCAGCTTGGAGCGGTTGATATAGATGACCTCGTACACCCAGGGCGAGGAACCGCCGAAGAAGCCCTGGCTGATCGAACCGAACAGCGGCTTGTCCGGCGTGGTCAGCGGATACTGCCCGGTCTCGTACACCTGCAGGATCGCGCCACGGCTCTTGAGCACGCAGAAATGGTTGCTCTCCACGGTCAGCAGCGAGCCGGAGACGATGTTCTGGTCGTCGGTCAGCTTGAGGGCGACATTCTTGGTGCCGAGCAGGTCGACCCCGCGCTGATCGAGTGCCGTTATGACCTGACGGGTGATCGCCATCTGCCGACTCCGGAGTGAGTTGCTGCCTATTGGTCCATAACACCTGCGCCGGCGAATGGTGTCGCCCTGGCGGACACCTGACGGAGCCTGCATGACCCGTGCCCTCGCCGTCCTGTACATGGCGGCCTTCATCGACGCGACCAGTGTCGGCCTGATCATCCCGATCCTGCCCACGCTGCTCCGGAGGCTGGCGGATGGCGGCCCGGTGGTGCTGGAGTACGGCCTGCTGGTAGCCGCGTTCGCCGCCATGCAGTTCCTGTTCGCACCGGTCCTGGGCGCGCTCAGCGACCGATACGGGCGGCGCCCGATCCTGCTGCTGTCGCTCGCCGGCGGTACCGTGGACTACCTGCTGACCGGCTTTGCGCCGTCGCTCTGGCTGCTGTTCACCGCCCGCCTGATCGGCGGCATGACGGCGGCCAACCTCGCGGTCGTCTCGGCGATCATCGCCGACCTGACGCCTGCGGATGAACGCGCCGCCCGCTACGGCACGATGAACGCCGCCCTCGGAATGGGCTTCATCGCCGGGCCGGCACTGGGAGGGACGTTCGGCCAGATGTCGCCGGTGCTGCCCTTCCTGCTGGCGGCGGGGTTCAACGGCCTCAACCTCCTGCTCGCCGTCTTCCTGCTGCCGGAGCCGCGACGCCCGTCCGCAGACGTCCGGCCTGCGGTCAGCCTGGCGCAGTTCAATGTCTTCGCCTCGCTGCGCTGGATCGGCACGGCGCCGAAGCTGGCGCCCTTGGTGGCGCTCTACGCGGTGCTGTGCCTGCTCGGCCAGATCCCGGGCTCGCTCTGGGTACTGTACGGGCAGGCCCGCTACGGCTGGGGGCCCGCGGTGGTCGGCTGGTCGTTCGCCTGGTTCGGGCTGTTGTTCGCGCTGGCGCAGATGCTGCTCCCGGGCCCGATGAACCGGTCGCTCGGCGAGCGGCGTACCCTGCTGGCCGGGGTCGGCCTGGATGCCCTCGCCTGCGCGCTGATGGGCATCGCCCGCCATGGCTGGATGCCGTTCGCCATCACGCCGTTGTTCGGCGCCGGCAATGTCGGCTTGCCGGCCCTGCAGAGCGCGATGTCACGCGAGGTGGGCGAGGACCGGCAGGGCGAATTGCAGGGCAGCCTTGCCAGCCTCAACAGCCTCTCGGGCGTGATCGGGCCGATCCTGGCGACGCTGGGGTTCGGCGCGACACGGGCAGACCTGCCGGGTGCGGTTTGGTTCGTCGGCGCCCTCGGCTACGCCGCCTGCATGGTTTCGGTGGCCGTGCGGTCCGGCCGTGAGCGGGCCGCCGGGACCCTGTAGCCGGCGTTCAGGCCGCCCTGGTCCAGACCACCTGCGCGTTGACGAACTCGCGTATGCCGAAATGCGACAGCTCGCGTCCGTAGCCGCTGCGCTTGACGCCGCCCACCGGGGTGCGCGGATCGGACGCCGTGAAGCCGTTGATGAACACGCCGCCGGCCTCGATGCGCCGGGCCAGGCGCTTTGCCCGGTCGATGTCGCGGGTCCAGAGACTCGAGCTCAGCCCGTACTCGGAGTTGTTCGCGAGCGAGAGCGCATGCTCGGCGTTCCGGGCCACGATGAGTGCTGCCACCGGGCCGAAGGTCTCCTCGTCGAACACGGTGTTGCCGGGTCCGAGGTCGGCAAGGATGGTCGGCTCGTAGAACCAGCCTGGTCCCGGCCGCCTGTGGCCGCCGAGCAGCACGCTCGCACCCTGCGCGATCGCCTTTTGCACCTGCCGGTCGAGCCCGTCGCGCAGGTCCTCGCGCGCGATCGGGCCGATGGTGGTCGCCTCGTCGGTCGGGTCCCCGACCACGATGCCGCGCGCCGTCTCCACGAACCTTCGCGTGAACTCCTCGGCGATCGGCTGCTCCAGGATGAAACGCTTGGCGGCGAGGCAGACCTGGCCGCAATTGGCGAACCGGCCGCCGATCGCGGCCGCCACCGCGCGCTCGATGTCGGCATCGGCCAGCACGATGAAGGGGTCGGAGCCGCCCAGTTCCAGCACCGACTTCTTCAGCGCCCGGCCGGCCAGGGCTGCCACCGCGCTGCCGGCGCGCGGGCTGCCAGTGAGGGTGACGGCAGCGATGCGCGGATCCTCGATCAGCGCCGCGATCGGTTCGTTCTCGACATTGAGCACCCCGAACACGCCCGCCGGTGCCCCGGCCTTCAGCCAGACGGCCTCCAGCGCGTAGGCGGAGCCCATCACGTTCGGTGCATGCTTGAGCAGGAAGGCGTTGCCGCCGAGCACGATCGGCACGGCAGCCCGAATCGCCTGCCAGAGCGGGAAGTTCCACGGCATGATGCCGAGCACGGTGCCGATCGGCAGATACGAGACATGGACGTCCTCACCCTCGACCGGTGCGGGTTCGTCTGCGATCAGCGCCGGTCCGTGCTCGGAGAACCAGCGGGCGGTGTTGGCGCACTTGTGGACCTCGGCGCGCGCCTCGGCCAGGGTCTTGCCCATCTCAGCGGTGATCAGCGCCGCCAGCGCCTCGACCTCGTCCTCCAGGCCCTGCGCCAGCCGCGCGAGCACGGCGGCGCGCTCGCCAACCGGGGCCTCGCGCCAGGTTCGGTAGCCGGCCTCGGCCTCGGCGACACGGCGCTCGATCGCGGCCGCATCGTCGTGCGGGTAGCGCGCGAACACCTCGCCGGTGGCGGGATTGCACGAGACCGCGCCGCTCGCGCTGTCCGAAAACCTGCCAAGCGATGCATCGCGATGATCACGCAGCACTTCCGTCATCGTCCTGCTCCTGCTGTTCAGCGCTACATCTGGGAGCCGGGTGCAGGCACGACCAGGGGGCGTCAGCGGTCAGGCCTTTGTCAGGATCTCGCGTATCCTCGTTGCCAGGCTCTCCATGGTGAACGGCTTGCTCATGATCTGCATGCCGGGCTCGAGCATGCCGTTGCCGACCACGGCGTTCTCCGCATAGCCGGTGATGAACAGCACCTTGAGCGCCGGCGAGCCGACCCGGGCGGCGTCGGCGAGCTGGCGGCCGTTCATGCCTCCCGGCAGCCCGACATCGGTGACCAGCAGGTCGATGCGGCGGCCCGATTGCAGGATGCGCAGGCCGGCTGGTCCGTCGGACGCCTCGACCGCGTGGTAGCCGAGCTCCGAGAGCACCTCGACCACCAGCATGCGCACGGTGGGCTCGTCATCCACCACCAGCACGGTCTCGCCGTCGCCGGCGCGTGGCGCCTCGGCCAGGGCCACCGCTGTCGCTGCCGCATCCGCGGCACCTTCGTGGCAGGGAAGGTAGAGTGTCACTCCGGTGCCGACGCCCACCGTGCTGTGGATGCGGATCTGGCCGCCCGACTGCTTCACGAAGCCGTAGATCATCGACAGGCCCAGGCCGGTGCCCTGGCCAAGCGGCTTGGTGGTGAAGAACGGGTCGAAGGCGCGCTCGACCACGTCGGGCGCCATACCGGTGCCGGTATCGGTCACGCTCAGCGCCACGTAGCGCCCGGCGGCAAGGTCGCGCATGTGCGCGGCATACGGGTCCACCAGCCGGTTGGCGGTCTCGATGGTCAGCCGGCCACCGCCCGGCATCGCGTCACGGGCATTGATGCACAGGTTGAGCAGGGCGTTCTCGAGCTGGTTCGGGTCGCACAGCGTCGACCACAGGTCAGGCGTCTTGACCACCACGACGTCGATCTCCGGGCCGACGGTGCGTCGGACCAGCTCCTCGATGCCATCGACCAGGGCGTCGGCATCCACCGGCTTCGGGTCCAGCGTCTGGCGGCGGGAAAACGCCAGCAGCCGGTGGGTCAGCGCCGCCGCCCGGTTGGCGGCGCCCTGCGCGGCGCCGACATAGCGGCCGAGGTCGCCAGTGCGGCCCTGGTCGATGCGGGTCTGCAGCAGTTCGAGGCTGCCGACGATGCCGGTCAGCAGGTTGTTGAAGTCATGCGCCAGCCCGCCGGTGAGCTGCCCGACCGCTTCCATCTTCTGGCTCTGCCGCAACTGCTCCTCGAGGATCTTGCGGGCGGTCATGTCGCGACCTGCGGCATAGAACTCGTCGCCGTCGGGCAGGCAGGTCCAGCTATACCAGCGATAGGCGCCGCTCCGCGCGCGCACCCGTATGTCGAGGTCGCGCACCGGCTCGCCGCCACGCAGGCGCTCGCGGGCACCCCGGGTCGAGGCGATGTCGTCGGGGTGCAGCAGGGTGTCGAACCGCAGGCCGACCAGGTCTGCCGCCTCGTAGCCGAGCGCCTCGGTCCACGCCGGATTGACGCTGCGGAAATAGCCGTCATGGCCGCAAGCGACGAACAGGTCCGGACTGACCCGCCAGACCAGGTCGCGCTCGCGGGTGCGCTCGCCGACCTCCGCCTCCAGGGTCTCGTTCAGGCGGCGCAGGTCGGCTTCGGCACGCGCCCGTTCGGCGGCCGCCCAGGTCCGGTCGGCGATCGTGCGGATGAAGGCGAGATCCTCGGGAGACCAGCTCCGGGTCAGCGTGTCGTGCAGGAACAGCACGGCCACGAGCTTGCCGCGTTCCATCAGCGGCACGTTCAGCAGGCTCTCGATCTGCATCTCCCGCAGCGACAGGGCATGCCTGCGTGTGCGGGGATCCTGGCCGACATCCGGGATGGCGACGATCTCGCCACGCAACAGGTCGGCGATGAAGCTGCCGTAGGCACTGAAGCGGTGCTTGCCGGCAATGCTGGCGACCGACGCATCGGCGCACCAGTCACGCTCGATGATGAGCTCCCGGTGGTTGTGGTCGACGCGGCCATAGCCCGCCCGGCGGACGTTGAGGGTCCGCCCGAGGATCTCGGCCAGGATCTCGGCCATGCTGGCGGTGTCGCGCAGGTCGCGCAGCCGGTCGCCCAGTTCAAGCTCGGCGGCCTGGCGCAAGGCGTGGCGCTTGCGGCTGTCGATGTCGAACAGGATGCCGGGAAAGCGTCGCGGCGTGCCGTCCGGATCGAGTTCGCAGTTGCCGTTCGCCTCGACCCAGAGCCAGGTGCCATCCTGCTGCCGGACCCGGTACTCGGCCCGGTAGCGCGACCCGCGTGCCACCGCCTCGTCGATTCGAGCGGTGACCGTGGCGTGGTCGTCCGGATGGATGGCATCCATGATGCTGCCGAGCGGCAGGCCGCCGGCGAGGTCGGCGGGATCGATCCCGAAGGTCCGGGCGAAGCGGTCGTCGCCGGTCAGGAAGTCGGTGGGCACGTCCCACAGGAAGGTGCCGATGACCGCGCCAGCCTCCAGCGCCAGCTCGATCCGCTCGCTGGCCTGCCGCTGCTCGGTGATGTCGCGCGAGATCGCCAGCAGCTTCTCGGGGCGGCCGTCGGTGCCCAGCATGGGGGTCACCACGACGTTCCAGTAGCGGCTGACCCCCTTCATCGTGTCGGCGTAGCCGTTGAAGCGGCCGATCCCGCCGCGCTTCGCGGTCTCGACCGCGGCCACCGCGTTGCGGTTCCCCTCGTGCTTCCAGAAAGTCGGCCAGAAGCAGCCCGCGACGGTATGGAACTCGTCGATTCCCAACGCGCGCATGCCGCCGTCGCTGATGAAGAGCAACCTGCCCTCGAGGTCGAGCACCTTGATGCAGTCGCTCGAGCTGGCGAGGATGCGGCGGTTGAACTCCTCGCTCGCCTGCAGCGCCAGCTCGGCCGACTTCGATGCGGTGATGTCGATGGCGATGCCGGTGTAGCGCCGCGCCCGATAGCCGTCGCGCTCGTAGCACCGGCCGCGCACCAGGATCCAGCGCGTCTCGCCGCTGCCGTGCAACACCCGGAACTGCTCGGAATAGTCGTCGGTGCCGGTCTCGGATTGCCGCACCGCTGCCGTTGCCCTGGCCTGGTCGTCCGGATGCAGGTGCCCGACGAGTTCCAGGATCGGGATCCCGTCCTCGACCGCCTGCGGATCGACGCTGTGGAACACGGCAAAGGACGCATCACCGCGCATCAGGCCCGACGGGACGTCCCAGTCGAAGAAGCCGACCAGGCCGGTATCGAGCGCGGTCTCGATGCGCTCGCGGCTGTCGCGCAGCACGCGGACTGCCATGCGCTGCTCGGTGCGGTCGCGCATGATCTTGATGAAGCCGTTGATGACACCGTCATCGTCGCGCAGCGCCATCATCTCGCCGGAGGCCCAGAAGCGCACGCCGTCCCGCTTGACGTGCCAGCGCTCGTCATTGCCGCGGCCGTGGCGCAGCGCGTTGCCCATCTCGGTGGCCGGCACGTCGGCGGCCACGTCCTCGGGCGTGAACAGGCGCTCCGCCGAGGTGCCGAGCATCTCCGCCTCGGTCCAGCCGAGGATGCGCCGCGCGCCGTCGTTCCAGCTCGTGACCCGGCCGGTCAGGTCGAAGCTGATGATCGCGTAGTCGATCGCGCTGTCGAGGATCCGGCGGCTGAGCGCTTCGTCGCGGGTCTGGATGTCACTCACGCGCCAGGCTCCCGGCAGACGGCTTGCCCTCGGCCAGGTCGATCATCCCAATTGGGTATCCCGGTTGGGTCCTTGCGCACGTCCTAGGTCTCCAGTTCGATCAGCTCGGCCGCCACGCTGGCGCCATCGACAAGCAGCCGACCGAGCATGACCGGCAGCGAGAACCGGCGGCGGCCGGCGCTGCCTGGATTGACGAACAGCACGCCCTCCTGTTCCCGCGTCTCCGGCCGGTGCGAGTGACCGGACACCACCACGCGTATGCCGGCAGCCGCCGGATCGAGCGCGAGGGCGGCGACATCATGCAGCACATGGATCGCGATCGCGTCCACATGCAGGGTGGCGGTCTCTGGCAGGATGGCGGCGAGCGCGCCGGTATCGATGTTGCCGCGCACCGCAACCAGGGGTGCCAGCGCCGCCAGGGCTTGCAGGATGCCGGGGCTGCCGACATCGCCCGCGTGGATGATGGCCTCGCAGCCACGCAGCGCGTCCACCGCTCCGGCGCGCAGCAGGCCGTGGGTGTCCGAGATCAGGCCGATCGAGCGGGGCGCGGTCATGCGCGGGCAGCTCCCCTATTGCTGCCGGCGCGGCTTCATCTCGAAGACGTTGCCAATGCCGTTGCTGTCGCCGGCAGCGGGTGCTGCTGCGCTGGCTGCGCCCGGCGCCAGGACATCGGCGATCTTGCGGGCAAGCTGCTCCCGCTTGAACGGCTTGGCGATGAGGTGCACGCCGTCATCCAGCCGGCCATGGTGGACGATCGAGTTCTCGGTGTAGCCGGACATGTAGATCACCTTGGTCGCCGGCCGGATGGCGATGATCTGCTCGGCGAGCGCGCGCCCGCGGACCTTGCCGGGCAGCACCACGTCGGTCAGCAGCAGGTCGATCTCGTTGGCATGGGCGCCGAACACCCGCAGCCCTTCCTCGCCGTCGCCGGCCTCCAGGACCCGGTAGCCGAGGTCGGACAGGATCGCGACCGAGATCTCGCGCACCGCGGGCTCGTCCTCCACCACCAGGATGGTGGCACTTCCGGCCGGCAGATCGACCGGCGTGCTGGCCTGCTGCTGGGCCGGTGCCCTGGCAGCACGCGGCAGGTAGATGCGCACCGTGGTGCCCTCGCCGGGCTCCGAGTAAATCTTCACATGGCCGCCGGACTGCTTGACGAAGCCGAACACCATCGCCATTCCGAGCCCGGTGCCGCGGCCGTCCGGCTTGGTGGTGAAGAACGGCTCGAACACCCGGGCAACCAACTCCTTGCTCATGCCGTGCCCGGTATCGGACACCGCCAGCATGGCGTAGTCGCCGGCGGTCACCTCGGCATGCTGGCGGGCATAGTTCTCGTCGAGCACCTTGTTGGCGAGCTCGATGGTCAGCCGGCCGCCGCCGGGCATCGCGTCGCGGGCGTTCAGCGCGAGGTTGAGCACCGCGCTCTCGAGCTGCGCGGCATCCGCCATTGCCGGCCAGAGGCCCGCGGTCTCGACATAGCGGACGTCGATATGCTCGCCGAGCGTGCGCCGCAGCAGCGGGATCAGCTCCGGGATGGTGAGCGCGATGTCGATCGGCTTCGGCGCCAGCGGCTGCTTGCGCGCGAACGCCAGCAACTGCGCGGTCAGCGTGGCGCCGCGCTGGGCCGCCCAGGTCGCGCGCTCGATGCGGCTCTGCAGCGCCGCATCGCCGGGCAGCCTGGCGCGGGTGATCTCCAGGTTGCCGAGGATCACGGTGAGCAAATTGTTGAAATCATGCGCGATGCCGCCGGTGAGCTGGCCGATCGCCTGCATCTTCTGGGCCTCGCGGAGCACCGCCTCGGCTTCCGCGCGCTTGGTCATGTCGGTGATGGTCAGCACGAAGCCGCCATCGGGCATCGGCGTGCGGCGCAGTTCGAGATGGTGACCGTCGGCCCGGCTGCGCTCATAGACCACCGGCTCGCCGGCCCGGCTCAGGCCGTGCCTGATCTGCGTCTCGCTCTCCAGGAACCCGGCCGCGGGCGCGCCCGCGCCCCCGGTCGGCGTCCGGGCCTCGGCGGCGGTGAATTCGACGAACGCGGAGTATGGGCTGCCAGCCCGCACCATGGCTTTCGGCAGCGCCAGGAGTTGCTGGAAGCACGGGTTCCAGTCGGTCAGCCGGCGATCGGCGCCGAACACCCCGACGCCCTGGCTCAGGCTGTCGAGCGAGGTGTGCAGCCGCAGCGCCGCCGTGCGCTGCTCGGCCTCGAGTTGATAGGTCTGCTTCCACGCCCGGTTCAGCATCCGCGCGCCCCACAGCAGGGCCAGCAGCGCCAGCGCGATCCCGGCCTGCAGCAGCGTGCGGAACCGCCACCCGTGCTGGTCGGCCTCCGCCAGCCGGTCCCGCAGCAGGCCACGCTCGTCGGTGGTCATCGCGCCGAGGATCGACGAGATGCGCTGCATGTAGCGCAGGCCGGACTTGGTCAGGACGATGCGCATGGCGCCGTCGGTGTCGCCGTCGCGGCGCAACTGGACCGTCTGGGCGAGTTCCTCGAGCTTGCGCTGCAGCACCGGCGAGAGCTGGCGCAGGCGCTCCTGCTCGGCCGGGTTGTCCGCGGTCAGGCGCTGCAGGTCGCCCTGCAGGAAGGTGATCCGGCCGAGCGCCTGCTCGTACGGGACCAGGTAGTCGTCGTCGCCGGTCAGCAGGAAGCCGCGCTGGCCGGTCTCGGCGTCATGCGCCGCGAGATCCAGGCTCTGGATGGCGCCCAGCACCTCGTCGGTGTGCTGCGACCAGAGCCGGGCGCTCCGGGCCGCCCCGATCTGGTTCCAGGTCAGGATGGCGATCAGCAGCAGGATGAGAGCCAGGACACCGAGCATCAAGCCGTTGGCGCGGGCGACGATGGACTTGCTCATCTGCTGTCAGGTCCGGAACGAGTTCGACGATAGCCCGGGCCCCGGCCAGGTGGCGGGGCCAGCCAGCCCCTCGGCGGCAATCCGTTGTAGCACGAAGCACGACCCGGCATCCGGCTTTGCGCGCTTAAATTGAACAGGAGGACTGAAACCGCGGCGATCGACCAGGCCATGTGGTGCGACAGCCGGCCGGCGACCGGGATTTGCTCTGTCACGGCACTTGCTCTACTCGCTTGCCGACCCGAAGGATGAACCAGGGATTGCGCATGTCCACAGCCTTGATCACCGGCATCACCGGCCAGGACGGCGCCTACCTCGCCGCCCTGCTGCTCGAGAAGGGCTACCGTGTGGTCGGGCTGGCGCGACGGTCCGCCTCCGCGGACAGGGTCAGCGAGCGCCTGCGCTGGCTCGGCGTGCTCGACCGGGTCGAACTGGTGGATGGCGACCTGCTCGACCTGTCGAGCCTGATCCGGATCATGAACGAGGTGCAGCCGCACGAGGTCTACAACCTCGGCGCCCAGAGCTTCGTGGCTGCAAGCTGGCAGCAGCCGCTGCTGACCGGCCAGGCGACCGGCATCGGGGCGGCGAACGTGCTGGAGGCGGTCCGGCTCGTGCGGCCGACGGCGCGCTTCTACCAGGCCTCCTCGTCGGAGATGTACGGCCTGATCCAGGAGAAGGTGCAGAGCGAGAAGACCCCGTTCTACCCGCGCTCGCCCTACGCGGTCGCCAAGCTCTATGCGCACTGGATGACGGTGAACTACCGCGAGAGCTTCGGGCTGCACGCCTCGTCCGGCATCCTCTTCAACCACGAGAGCCCGCTTCGAGGAATCGAGTTCGTGACCCGCAAGGTCACCGACGGCGTGGCCCGGATCAAGCTCGGCCTCGCCTCCGAGCTGCAGCTCGGCAACCTCGAGGCGACCCGCGACTGGGGTCACGCGCGCGACTACGTGCGGGCCATGTGGCTGATGCTGCAGCAGGACGTGGCCGACGACTACGTAGTCGCGACCGGCCGCACCACCTCGATACGCGAGCTGTGCCGGATCGCCTTTTCCCATGCCGGCCTGAACTACGAGGACCACGTGGTCAGCGCACAGGCGCTGATGCGCCCGGCCGAGGTGGACGTGCTGCTCGGCGATGCTGGCAAGGCGAAGCAGAAGCTCGGCTGGGAGGCCGGCACCGGCCTCGAGGCGATGATCGCCGAGATGGTCGAGGCCGATCTCGCGCGCCATCGCTCACGCCGGGGCTGAGGACCGTCCGTTGCCGCCGCGGCGCATCCTCGCGACCGGTCTCTCCGGCTTTTCCGGACGTCATCTCCCGCCGGCCGTGGCCGCCCTCCTGCCGGATGCCGAACTGCTGCCGCTGGTCTGCGACCTGACCGACGCCGATGCGGTGGCGGCACGGGTGCGCGACGTGCGCCCGGACGCCTGCATCCACCTGGCCGCGATCGCTGCGATCGGCGTCGCGGGCAGCGATCCGGATCTGGCGTGGCGGGTCAACCTGCACGGCACGCTGACGCTCGCCGATGCCCTGGTCCGGCACGCGCCCGGCGCGGCGCTGGTGCATGTCTCGTCCGGCGACGCCTATGGGCGCTCCTTTACCGGCGGCATCCCGCTCGACGAGAGCGCGCCCCTCGCTCCGATGAACGTCTATGGCGCGACCAAGGCGGCCGCCGACCTGGCACTCGGCGCCATGGCGGGTCCGGCCCTGCACGTGGTGCGACTGCGGCCGTTCAACCAGGCGGGTCCCGGGCAGTCGGATGGCTTCGCGCTGCCCGCCTTCGCCCATCAGGTGGCGATGATCGCCCTCGGCCGGCACGCGCCGGTGCTGCGTGTCGGCGATCTCGATCCCGAGCGCGATTTCCTGGATGTACGCGACGTGGCGCGGGCCTATGCGCTGACGCTGGCGCGGGTGCGGACGCTGCCGAACGGGACCATCCTCAATCTCGCATCCGGAACGCCGCGCCGGATCGGCGCCCTGCTCGACGACCTGCTCGCCCTGGCCGGCATCAGCCCCGCGATCGAGGCCGATCCCGCGCGGATGCGCCCGAGCGACATCCCGCGTGCCATCGGGGATGCCTCGCGTGCCCGGGCGTTGCTGGACTGGGCGCCGCGGATCGCCTGGGACCGCACGCTCGCCGACGTGCTGGACGACTGGATGCAGCGGGTCGATGATCCCAGGGTTTGATGGTGCAGTATATCCATGGCTTGGGAGGACGCACTATGGGCCAGGTTCTGCATGGGAGCGCCACGACGACTGATGCGATCCGTCGAGCGAGGCAGCGTAGTCAAGAGAGCCTGAGGGCCTGGCAAGCGCTACGGGATAAACCAGAAGACCGTCGCCAAGTGGAAGCGCCGGGCTTCGGTCGCCGACATCCCGACCGGCCCAAAAGACCCGAAACTAACCGTGCTCTCGATCGGCGACGCGGCGATCATCGTCGCCTTTCGCAAGCATGCGCTGCTGCCGCTCGACGACTGCCTCTACGCCCTGCAGCCGACCATCCCGCATCTTACCCGCTCGTCCTTGCACCGCTGCCTGCAGCGGCACGGCATCTCGCGATTCTCCCTGTCGAGACTGAGACCTCGGCCAAGCGCATATCCAAGGCCTAACCTCTCGGCTACTTCCACATCGACATCGCGGAATCCGCACCGAGCAGGGTAAGCTTTATTCCCATTGCGATCGTCAGAACCTCCAAGTTTGCTTTCGTGGAACTGCACGAGAAGGCCACAGCGCGGATCGCTGATGACTTCCTCCGCGCCCTCGTCCAGGCCGTGCCCTACAAGATCCAAACGGTGCTCACCGATAATGGCATTCACTTCACCACACCGGCAATGTGTCCTCGGCCGCAGCCGATATCCGAGCGGGCATGGAGCGCGATGAGCTGTTCCGCGCGCACGCCTTCGAGGCCGCTTGCGCGCAAAATCACGTCGACCACCGCCTGACAAGCCACGGCACTCCTGGACGAATGGGCAGGTCGAGCGAATGAACCTGACGATCAAGGACGCGACCGTCAAACGCTTCCACTACGACGGTCATGACCAGCTACGCGGCCACCTGCAAGCCATGGACGCATCATCAGGCGAGGCCGAGCCCCGACCATGCCGGCTGAGGCCGCATAGCAGGCTGTCAGAAGACTTAATCCGAGACGGGTGTTCTACAAGCGTGTTGCCGCGCGATGGTGATCCCGCCCGCGTGCCACGCTCACGTCGCTCGCGCAGCAGCTCCAGGGTCGAGACCCAAAGCAGCCGTCTTGAACAGGACCATCGCGGCATCAAAGTCGGAGCCGATCTATGCGAGGCTTTAACGACATGGTGTGTCCACCGCTTCTGTCGCGACGATTATGAACTCCCGGATGATCTCCTCCGTCCGCGAAGCCGCCCCAACCAGATCGTCAAGGCATTTGACTCGCCACCCCGCTTCACGCGGGGCCTGCCGCACAACACTCAACATCATGCAGGTAGCGTGAGCGGCCGCTTGTCCACCTTCAGGATCAGGATGCTCGCCTGAGAGCCGAAAGAGCTTGGAACGCATTTCCGCCCTGGGCCGCGTTTACCTAATTTAAAGGATTAAGAATTAGACTTGACGTAAGACACTCCCAAGAAACACCCAGGACCACTAATGCGGGGCATGCAGGTGCGAGATATGATGAATCGCCTCACCATAAGGGCGAAGACGCTGCTCGCCTTTGTCGTGGTGCTTGCTCTGATCTCCGGCCTCGGAATCACTGCTTTGGACCGGCTAGCGGCGATCAACTATCGAGCGGCGGAGATAAGAGATCATTGGCTGCCGAGCACCGGCCTTCAGGGACAAGTCCTGAGCGTGATCCAACAGATGCGTCTTTTGGAAGCCCGTCACTCGCTCGCGCTTGACGCAGGCGATCGTCTAAGGATCAAGGGTGAACTTGCAGACGCAAGTCAGACGCTTGAACGCCTCCGCGCGGAAGGTGCCCGAGTGACTCTTCACGACACATCCGAGACAAAGCTCATGCTCGACTTCGATCGCGCCTGGATCTTGCACGAGGCTATGGTCAAACGTGATCTAGGTCCAGAGGGTGATCCTGAAAACTTGTTCAGCGTCGAGGAAAGCGAGAGCTACGCCGCTGCCTATGCCGCTTCCAAGTCGGACCTGGACCTTAATCTACGCCAGGGGCGTCAGGCGGCGAGTTCAGGTGCCGCGATCTACGGGCCAACGAAGTCGATCATCATCACGGTTCTCTGCGTCGCAGTCGCGGCCTGCATCCTTCTAGCAGTGGCGATTGTAAGGAACGTCTCCCACCCGATCCGTCAGATGACCGACGCAATGGAGCGACTTGCCGATCACGAGCTGGACACGATCATCCCCGGTCTTGAGCGTCGCGACGAGCTAGGCGGCATGGCGGGGGCAGTCCAGATCTTCAAGAGCGTGATGCTCGAGCGCGACAGGCTCACTACGGAGCAGGAGCGTACACACGCGATCCGCAACCGGAAGACCAGCTGTATCGAGGAGCTCCTTGGCGCATTTCAGCTTCAGGCCGGCACGATGACCGATCTGCTCTCAGGCGCGTCGGCCGAACTCGAAGCGACTGCTCGCGGTATGACGGCGTCGGCGGAGCAGACCAACCATCAGGCTGGCCAGGTCGCGTCGGCCGCTGCGCTCGCCGGTTCGGGCGTCCAGACGGTCGCCGCGGCGGCCGAGCAGTTGACTGCCTCGGTTGGGGAGATCTCTCGTCAGATCGAAGAGTCATCGGTACTGACGAAACGCGCCGTAGAGGGTGCCCGCCGAACTGACAGTATGGTCGGAGACCTCGCAGAGGCCGCAGCAAGGATCGGTCGCATCATTCAACTCATTTCGCAGATTGCAGGTCAGACGAACTTGCTGGCCCTCAACGCCACGATCGAGGCAGCGCGAGCGGGTGAGGCGGGCAAGGGCTTCGCCGTAGTGGCCTCGGAAGTCAAGAACCTCGCGTCTCAAACGGCGAATGCGACCAGCGAGATCGCATCGCAGGTGACTTCAATCCAATTAGCCACACGAAACGCTGTCGTTTCGATCAAGGAGATTCTGGGAACCATCGAGGATCTTGGTCAAATCGCTACCGCTATCGCGGGTGCGGCTCGTGAGCAGGGAATGGCGACGCAGGAGATAGCACAGAACGCCCAATCCACGGCACAGGCAACAGATGCCGTGACACGCAATATCACAGGCGTAAGCGTGTCGGCTAAAGAGACCGGCGCTGCTGCAGGTCAGGTTCTCGGGTCGGCGTCGGGACTGGCTAAGCAAGCCGACAAGCTCTCAGTCGCAGTTGCCTCGTTCCTTCAAGGTATCCGAGCGGCTTAGCTCGTGCGAGACGAGCAGGACTTGCTGGATATCATCGCCGACCATGAATGATGCTTCCTCCTGATCGTCATGAGCGCTTGGAGCGGTGCACCGCGAGTCTTGATCTTGGTGGGCGAACGAGCCGAGCATCCAACCGCTTAGCGCCCGCGCCGGGAGAGTCCGTCCTGATCAAGCCTGTCTCTGGTCCGTCTGCGTCGACCTTCGAGCAGGGCGGTGGCGAGCACGACGAGTTTGCGCATGACGGCGATGATTGCGATCCTCTGACTTTCCGGCGCCGGTCATGACCTGATACTCGGCCTTGAAGTCTGCGTTGAAGCGGACGGCGACGAGGGCGGGCATAGTTAGAGGCCCTGTCGGAGCGAGGCTCTTCCGCCGCTGATGAAGCTGTTGCCGTCCCACTGGCCGCTCTGCCGGGCGACGGGAGCGAGGCGGACCTAGCTAGCAGCCTGTCGGATCGGGGTACCCGCTTTTCCTTTTGGCGGCTAACCTGGCGCCATGGCGACGTTCATTCCGTTCAACCGTGACCAGGGTTTCTCCTGCCGCCGGACCTGAAGGCGTGGCTGGCCGGAGGACGATCTTGCGCGTTTCGTGGTGGCAGCCGTCGAGCGTGTTCCGCTTGCTGCGTTCGAGGTGGCGGCCCGGCCGGGTGGCAAGCCGCAATACCCCCCGCGGCTGATGCTGGCGCTGCTGATCCACAGCTATGCCAACGCTCTGTTCTCGTCGCGGCGGATCGAGCGTGCCACGTACCGTGACATCGCGGTGCGCTTCGTGGCGGCCAACCTGCACCACGACCACGACACGATCGCGACCTTCCGCCGGACCAACAAGGCTGCGTCCGAGGCAGCCTTCCTGCAGGTGCTGTTGCTGGCGCGCGAGGCCGGGCTGCTGCGGCTGGGCACGGTCTCGATCGACGGCACCAAGATTGACGCCGACGCATCGAAGATCCGCACGGTGCGCTACGACCGGGCCCGCGAGGTGCGGGCCAGGCTGGCAAACGACATCGCCGCCCCGTCAGGCCTATGCGGCGAAGCAGGCGGCCTATGACGCCAGGACAGGGCGCCGTGGCCGATCGCCCAAGCCGCCCGACGCGGCGCCTCCCGAGTGGCAAAGCAACGCCACCGACCCCGACAGCGCGCTGATGCGCCGCTCCGACGCGCACGAGTACCGCCAGGCCTGCAACTGCAGGCGGATACACCGCCTGCAGCCAGCATGACCAGCCAAGTGGGTTCGCTCCGCCCGCCCAACCGACACGCAAACCCGACAGGCCGCTAGGTCGCGCACCGGTTCATCCTGCGCCCGAACGTGCAGTATGGCTGGCATACCGGCGGCGGGACCGAGATCCCGAGGGCGTTCGCCTTGGATCCGCAAGCCAGCATCACCTTCTGGAAACCCTCTCCGCCGTATACAATCGTTAAAATTGCGTAGATAATCCTGGTTCACGCCGGGAGCAATCATCGTGCGTAGACAAGTTCCGGCACGCCGGGTGACCGCGTCGCGTCAAGCGGACATGCGGCACTGACAGTCCTCGAAAAGCTGCGGCATGTGCCGTGGCCGGTGCCGGAGCCCGACCTGTCGAGCTGCGACACCGAGCCGGTCCACATCCCGGGTTCGATCCAGCCGCAGGGCGCGCTTCTCGTCGTGCGTCCGGACAACCTGCTGGTCGTGCAGGCCAGTGCCAACCTCGAAGCCTTCGTCGGCATGGCGGCCCAGGCGGCGCTCGGGCGCACCCTGGCGGAGGTTCTGGGCCAGGCGCCGGCTGACGCGCTGCTCGCCGCCATCGAACGCTACGCCTACGCGCCCAGCAACGTCCTCGCGTTCAACCGGCCCGGCGGCGACGTGCAGCAGGCCCGCGTGCATCGCTCCGGCTGCATGATCTGCGTCGAGCTGGAGCCGGCGGTAGTGTTAACGCCGCTGAACTCGCCGATCAGCACCGCGCAGTCGGTGCTGGCGAGCCTGACGAAAGCCACCAACCAGCACGAGCTCTTCGAGATCGCTGCCCGCGAGATCAGGCAGTTGACCGGCTACGACCGGGTGATGATCTACCGCTTTGATCCCGACCGGCATGGCGAGGTGGTCGCCGAGGCCCGCGCGCCACACCTCAAGCCGTTTCTGGGCATGCATTATCCCGCGACCGACATCCCGCTGCAGGCGCGGCGGATGTTCCTGCAGCAGCGGGTCCGGCTGATCGCCGACGTCTATGCCGAGCCGGTGCCGATGCTCGTCGCCCGCGCGGCAGCCGACGACCCGCCGCTGGACATGACCTACTGCACCTGGCGCAGCGTCTCGCCGGTGCATCTGGAGTACCTGCACAACATGGGCGTCGGCGCATCGTGCAGCATCGCGCTGTCGTCGCCGGAGACCGGGCCGGATGCCAACGGAGAGCCGGGACTGTGGGGCCTGATCGCCTGCCACCACGACCAGCCCTATTGGATGAACCCCGACCTGCGCGCCTCGGTGGACATCGTCAGCCAGGTCCTCTCGCTGCTTCTGGGCAGCCTCGGTGACGCCGACATCGAGCAGCAACGGCGCCGGCAGAGCGGCGTCATCGCCTCGCTGGGCGGCCGGCTGGCGACCGACGGGTTGCTGGTCGACGCCGTGGCGGCACTCGGCGCCGACCTGCTTGGCCTCGTTGCGGCGGATGGTGCGGTGCTGCGCATCGGCGGCGAGGTCCGCTGCTTCGGACGAACGCCGGGGCCGTCGGATGCAGCCCGCGCGCTCGCGGTGTTGTCGCAGGCGGCCAACGGCCGCGTGCTGGCGCTGGACAACCTGACGCTGCGGCATCCCGACCTTGCCGCCTGCCAACGCGAGGGCTGCGGTGTCCTGCTGCAGCCGCTGTCGCGGGCGAACGACGACGCGATCCTGTGGTTCCGGCCGGAGCAGCCGCTGACCGTGGTCTGGGCCGGCAACCCGGACAAGCTGGCCGATCCCGGTCTCGATCCCGGACGACTGACACCTCGAAAATCGTTCGAGGCCTGGAAGCAGGTTCTCGAGGGTCGCTCGCGGCCCTGGACCCAGGCGGACCTGGCGCTGGCCGGCGAGGCCCAGCATGCCGTCGCGGGCGAGACGTTCCGCCGCCTGCGCGCGACGCTGCAGGGCGTCGAGGACCGGCTCGGTTTCGCGCTGTCGGCCGCATCGCTCGGCACCTGGGAGATCGATCCGGCGGCGGGAACCCTGCATGCGTCCGCCATCATGAGCGCGCAGTTCGGGCTGCCTGCGGACGCGGCGCTGACCTGCGAGCAGATGCTGGGCGGCATGCAGCCGGATGACCGCGCCGCCTACCTGGTCAGGCTGGCACGGTCGGTGGCCGACGACAGCAGCTTCAACGCGCAGTTCCGCGCCCGCCGCCCGGACGGCAGCGAGCGCTGGATCGAGCATCGCGGACGCCTGCTGCGGTCGCCCGGGCGACCTCCGACGCTGACCGGCATCGCGCTCGACATCACCGGGCGCAAGCAGATCGAGACCGAGCTCGCACGCTACCGGGACGGGCTCGAGGCCCTGGTCGGCGACCGGACGGCGGCGCTGCAGGCAGCACTCGGCAACCTGCAGGCCGAGGTGCTCGAGCGCGAGAGTGCCGAGCAGACGCTGCGGCAGTCGCAGAAGATGGAGGCGGTCGGCCAGCTCACCGGCGGCATCGCGCACGACTTCAACAATCTGCTCACCATCATCAGCATCAGCCTGGAGATGATGCAGGCCGGGCTTCTCGAAGCTGACCTGGACGAGGCGGCACTGCGTGACCTCACCCGGCATTCCGGGGTGGCCCGGCGTTCGATCAGCCGCGCCACCGCGCTGACCCAGCGGCTGCTGGCCTTCGCCCGCATGCAGGTGCTCAGCCCGCAGGCGGTCGACATCAACGCCATGGTGACCGGCATGGAGGACCTGATCGTCCGCACGATGGGGCCGGCGATCACGCTCAGGCTGGTGCTGGACGGCGAGATCGACAGCACCTTCTGCGACGTAGACTGGCAACTAAATAGTATCAGTTGCTTATCAGCCGGTTTCTGACCGGTTTCTTGTTCCGGTTTGCAGGCGAAAAACCGCCGCCTTAGCCAGCTTCTCCTGGCTGACGCTGGCCGTGTAGAGCGCAACCATAGAGAGCGTCTTGTGGCCGGTGATCGCGGCGATCTCGTGCGTCGAGCAGCCAGCTTCAGCCAGCATAGTCGCCGCCAGTTTGCGCAGACCATGAATGTTCAGGCCGCTCGGTAGGCCGGCAGCCTTCACTGCATGCCTCATCCGATGCGAAAGGCTGTCAGATCTCCACGGCCGCCCCGTCAGCGAGGTCAAGATGGCCGTCGAGGTGGCCGTCGAGCGCCAGACGTCCATTTCAGCCTTCAGACGCGGATGCACCGGCACAACCAGGGAAACTTTGGTCTTGCCTTGTGTCAGATGAAGCACGTGGCCGTCATAGGCTGACCAAGTCAGCCGGCACATGTCCGCACGACGCTGCCCAGTGTACATGCCGAACAGCACGACTCGACGCAGCGGTTCCTCCAGGTGAGCGATCGCATGCTCGGCTTGTTCGACCGTCCATGCGACCAAGTGACCTGTTTCCAGAGCCTTGATTCGGCTGGCGGGGTTAAAGTCGATCCAGTTGCGGTCGACTGCCCAAGCAAAGACAGCTGAGACGACCCGCACGAAGACCGATGCCGCGCCGTTGCCGCTTCGCAGAGCCAAAGCATCTCGAATCGCGAGCACCTGCCGCCGATAAATATCGCGCACCGGCAGGTGGCTGATGCTTTCGATTGGCCGCAGGTAGATCGTGTACTGCTTGCGGCTTGCCTCGGCGAGTGCCGTCCAGTTCGGGCTGCGGCGATATGCCACCAGCATGGCCCCGAGGCTGTTCGGCAGGTGCTGACCGGGTGGCCTCGCGCGGCTCCGCGGGTAGCGGTATTCTTTGATAGCCCCGTCAGCAAGCCGCTTTCTGACGACGCGGTCTTCTGATGAGGTCATTGCACAGGGCCTCGATAGCTAGGTCGGCGTTGGTTGAGCCGATGGACGCTAGGCTGCCAGTCATCGCGGCGTCCAGAGCGAACCGGTCCCAGCGGGGCCGCCGCGGGCCGAGGTGGTAGGACGGCTCCGGGATACGGCCGGTCTTGACCATACGACGCAGCTCGTCTGGCCGGACGCACAAATGGTCAGCGGCGTGGTCACGGTCGAGCCAACGTGCGGTTACGCTCACAGCCGCCTCTCCCCCACCGCCGCCAACGCGTGCCCCACCGCCAGCGGCGCCGGCCCCGCCGCTCGCCGCTCAGACGCGATGCCGTCGACCGCCTCCCGCCGCGCTAGGTCGAGCTTGCGCAGTTCGGCGATCGACCAGCGCGAGATTCCCAACCCCTCGGAGATCCGCTCCAGCGACAAGCCCGACAGCCGCAGCGCGTTGACGCGCTCGATCAGCGTGCCGTCGGTCATCGCGAAAGATCCACCCAGTGCTGATGCTGATACTCGGCCGGCAGCGAGATCCCGCCGTTGCGGCGCTGGTGGGTAACCTGGCGGCGCCGTTCGGCGCGGTCATACCACCTGATCAAAAGCGCCAACGGCACGGCGACGAGCAGGGCCAGCGCAACCCAGCAGGCGACGATGGCGAGGCCGAAGATCTCATACCAGTTCACGCGTGCAACTCCTCTGCGTCTAGCGCATCCTTACCGTTGCTGGTGAGCCAAAACCGCCCAGTTCCATCGCCGGTCTCGGCGCACCAGTCCTGCCGAAAACACGCTACGGCCACCCGCCGGTCGTAGATCGTGATGGGCCGCGTCGGTCCGTAGTTGCGCAGGTCGTCAAGCCAGGAGCGCTCGTCGCGTGTCATGGCTCGGCCAGTGCGTGCTGATGCTCGACCTCGGCGATGAAACGCACGAGCCGCTCGCGCGTGTCGTCATGCAGGCGTTGCTGGATCCCGCGCGCCATGTTGTTCAGCGTGGTCGACGGTAGCCCGCTTTGCACCGCCAACACGTGATAGGGCGCGGCCGTCGAAGCGAGCACCTTGCGGGTGTAGGACAGCAACCGCTTGTCCGACATACGGATGAGCTTCACACGCAGTGTGGCCAACGCCCTGTTGTGTCGACGCTCGTATTCGGCGTCGGCAATCCCGACGAATGTCTGCTCGCTCATGGTAGCACCTCGAACAGCGCCAGCACGACGAGCGACATGAACGCCGCGAAGTACAGCAGGCGCGTGCCGATCTCCTCGTCGCTCATCTCGGGACCGTCGTCATCGTCGGGGATCACAGCATCCCTCCCGTGCCGGTGAGCATGATGACGCCGCACGCAAGCATGGCGCCGGCAACGATGTAGGTGAGGGCGGTAGTCATGCGGGCATCGTTTCGTCGGCCATCTCGCCATAGTCCGGCTCGCTCACCTCGAACCGGCCCAGCGCGTCGGCCAGCAAGTCGGTGACGCTGATGTGCACGTCCTCGGCAATCGGGCGGCCGGCGGCCTTGGCGCGCTCCATGGTGCTGGCCCAGGTGGCGCCGAGACGCACGACACAGTCGGCATCCGTGCAGGCGGCGACCTTGCGCTGTATCAACGCCACATGATCTACGGCTTGATGAGGTGCCGGTGATGCCGACGGTTCGGGAGCCGTCTCGGCGAGTGGCTCGTGGTCGATGACCACGCCGCCAGCGTCGATTTGCTGCCCTGCCATCTCTTCGGCCGTGTAGTCGTTGCCAGTCTCTTCCGGAAACGCAGCGCGCAGGGATGCAGCCTTTGCCACCTTGTGCAACTGACCTCTAACCCGTTTCGCCCACATCTCGTTCGGCACGACTGAGCGACCTTGGCGACCGTAAGCCTCGATCCAGTAGACCGGCTCGCAAAAGGCGCAGCGCTGCCCATGGATGAACCGCCATACGGTGACAGCGCACCACTCCGGAAACGTCACCGTCGCCGAGACCTCGCGTTCCTGACCGGACTTGCCGACGAAGCCCTTGAAGGTCTGCGTCGTCATCGGGCCCCACTTCGGCTCGTCCATCCCGGCCCAGTCACCAGTCCTGGCAGCGGTGGTCTGCAACTCATTGATGCCGGGCCAGACCGTCTCGACTTCGCGCCGCAGCGCACTGTTCCAGGTTGTGACAACATGCACCGGCCGCTTAAACGGATCGAGCTTGCGAACCCGGCAATAGTCGAGCGCCATGCGGACACCTTCGGGTGTCTTGGCACCAGGCCAGATCGCGTCGCACAGCACGGACCACTGCGCGACATCAAGATTGGTGCCGGGCGGCATCGGCAGCCGGGTGACGAGTTCTCTGCTCACGGCGTTCATGGTCATGCAGCCTTCGACTTGATGGTGTTAATCCGGATGCCCGGCTTGGGCGGCTCGTTCGCCAGCACGGCGCCGGTCAGCGGCTCTCCGGCGCGCAACCGCGAAGCAATCGCGCGCTTGTCCGGCACTGGCGGCTTTGGGTCGCCCATGAGATCGGGATGGGCCAGCGCCAGTGCCGCCTCGTCGGTGATCAGCACCGCGCGTTGGCCTTCAACCGGCGTGACGTGGTGGTGCTCGAGATACAGGCCGGGACAACCGGTGTCGGCCATGCTGCGGGCGATCTCGGCGCGCAGGATGTCGATAGTCTCTTTCGTCGCCTTGGCCATCGCCTCGAGCGCGATCAGCAGCTGAACACCGGCACGCAACGTCGGCTCGTATGGATCAGGCTGCTCCTGGTCGACGGCACGAAGGGCTCGCATACCAGCGGACCACTGGTCACTGACTGGCTTGATGTCATCCTTGTGCATCGCTTCTAGTATGCTGCGGATGCTGTCGGCGGCGGACTGGTTGCCGTTCATCGCACTGTCCTCACGCGGCTATGCGGCCACCGGTAGCGATGCGGCACCAGCACGCGGTCGAGCAACAGGTCGTGCCGCGCCGACACCATCGTCGTGTAGCGATCGGCGTTCTGCACCAGGTCGAGCAGGCCCTGCCTGTGCTCGACGGTGAGATAGCTGATCAACCGGACGTAGCGCGCCAGGTTGGCGTGCACATCCGTGGTCGGCTCGAGTGGCACCGGCGGAATGCGCGGCACTGCGCTGATCGTGTTCATCGTTCTGCCCTCAGCTCGGCGCGATACTCGGCGGCCTCGGCCACCTCGGCTGCGACGGTCTCGATGACTTCGGCGAAGTGCTCGTCGAGATAGGCTTCGGCCCAGTTCTGCAGGTTCGTATCGAAGCGAACCTCGGCCGAATGGACGAAGTGCCACACCGGTCGCTGTCCCGGCTCCAGAGGCTCCAGGATCTCGACGTAGTTGAACTCGATCTCGTCAG
The DNA here is from genome assembly GCA_963693035.2 of uncultured Lichenicoccus sp. Lineage (GTDB taxonomy): Bacteria > Pseudomonadota > Alphaproteobacteria > Acetobacterales > Acetobacteraceae > Lichenicoccus. The sequence goes on along the minus strand of CAXMMQ010000008.1, from coordinate 426,211 downwards.
GGTCTTCCGGCCAGCCGGGATCACCGTTGCGCTGATACATGATTGCGGGCGCGCCGGCGCGGAACACATAGTGGATCCGCAAATTGACGCTGTCGGCGCCATCGTCGGTCTCGAGCGTGGCGTTCAGATAGCCGCGGGTGCTCATCGGGTCTTGTCCTGTGCGGCGGCAACGGTTGCCCGGGCGTAGTCGCGGCCGCCATAGGCCAGGCCGACGGTTGCAGCGGACGCGATGACGATGAACGCGATCCGAAGCGTGCCGGCGATGATGGCGATCGCCTGTTCGTCGCTGCTGCGCGGGTCGCGCCGGTCACTGGTCATGGTTGACCACCAGCTGCAGGACCGGACGTGGTTGCGTGCTCAGGCGCACGACGCGGCCGCCGGGTGCGGGCGCCCAGCGCAGGCCGGCGATCTCGACGTCGCGCTCGGCGAGCAGGTAGCGGAGCTCTTCGATTTCCTGCTCGAGTGACGCGATGCGCGCGTTCTGCCAGTGGGTGTCGCGCGGCGGATCGAACGTCGGACGCTCGTCGTCGGTGGTGCGGAAGAGGGACATCAGGCGTGCTCCTCGAGTTCGAGAGGTGCTTCCACGTAGGGAATGTCGCTGTGGTAGGTCTCCATCAGCCACGTCGCGGTGGCCCAGCGGGCCTGCCGGCAGCGGCCTGCTGATCAAGACCGAATACAGGAATACGCAACGCAAGGTTGTAGATGGCCTGGACGTCGATGCGGTCCGTCTGGCCGAGATGACCCGCGCAGAGGGGCCATTTCATGTTGATTAACGAACGAAACGAAATGGCGCAAAATCGACCCGATATAGCGCACAAATGGCGCAGCCAGGATGGCCGAGGGACGGGTTGCGCCATTGCGCCATTAACCTGGAGCGAAGCTCCAGGGTTAATGGCGGCCAGGAATGGCGCACCCCCTCCGTCCCGAGGCGGAAATGGCGCAAAACAGGCCCGATATAGCGCACAAATGGCGCAAACCGGGTTTGGTTTTCTTGGCGACACCGAGGACACCAGCGACCGGTTGACGGACCTGCGGAGCAGGGCAGAGCGGTTGGCCAGTGACTTGGTCGAAGCGCACGCCGAAGTTGCGCAGGCGAAGACGATCCAGGGGCCATATGAGCGCGCCTTTCGGGATGCGCATGACGACCTGGTCCTGCTGCATCTGCGGCGCGCCTGCGGGGAGGCGATCAGCAAGCCGGCGTTGTTCGCCGCATATGACAAGCGGATGGTGCTGGGTCATCAGTGGAACCCGCATCGGCAACGGCTGAACGATGCCGAACGCTGGCGCAAGGCGATTTTCGATGAGCTCAGGCAGGTCAATGCGGAGATCGGGCGATGACCCCCCGCCTGTCAGATGCCGACCTGATCCAGGCCGAGATCATCCCGGTCGACGAGGTCATGCGGGCCAGCGAGCGCAAGTGGGGTGTCGGCCGCCTGATCTGCCTGATCGAGCCGGCAATTCTGGCGCGGTGGAAGATCGGGTTCGACAAGTGGAATGCGGCGATCGATTCGGGCGACATGCAGGCAGTTCGGGAACTGGCGCCGAAGATCCGGCAGGCGCTGGCCTTCATGGATAAGCAGGCGACCGACGCCGGGCATGCCCCACTTGTCATCAGCTCGTTCGAAACAGCGCTGGAAGATGGTCGGGTGCTCTGCCTCGTTCGGACCGCTGCCGAAGCGTCTGCGGCCGTTCAGCAGGCCGAGGGACGGCATCTGGTGGTGTGGTCGATGGAGGAACTGGCCCGGGTTCTTCCAAAGCTCGAGACGCTCTATGTAACCAAGGCGCTGTTTTCGGGAAGCCGGGTCGAGGGACTGGTTCCACGCGACGAGATGGCGCCGCAGCGCTGGGTCAGCAATGGCCGCTGGAACGAGATCCACCAGCAGGATGCCGCAGCATTGCGGGGCTATTGGCAGGAGCCCCTGACGCCTGGCGAAGAGCGTGTGCGGGAAGGCGTCCCGGCATGACTATCGAGGCTGACCTTAGCGCCATGCATCGTGGCTGGTCCTACGCCGCAGGCGGCGCCGTCATCCCGGGCACAGAGCCGGTGGTGTTCGTCGACCCGTGCGTCGCCTTCGGGTTCCGGCTCTGGCAGGCGAGCCGCGAGAGCCGGGCATGACGGAGGTGCAGAAGCTCACTCTCTCCGCTTCAGTGTCACTCTGCGGCTTTGCAGGCGGACTCATGTGGTGTCACTTCGGCTTCGATCTGGGCAAGCTTCATGTGCCGCATGTTGGCTTGGATGTGAGCGATCCGAAGGTCGAGCCAGAAGTCAGGCGTCGTGCCGAAGTAGCGGGAAAGTCTGAGAGCCAGATCGACGTCGAGTCTGTCTTGGTAAATCATCAGATTCCCCAAGCGAAAGGGTTCAACCTTCAGTGCTTCTGCCAATACCGGCAGAGAAATTCGAAGCGGCTTAAGGTAGTCGTCGACCAAAGTCCGCCCCGGCGTTTTCGGATCGCCATGCATCGCCACAGCCTCAACCCAAGTTTCCCCACGTTCAAGCGCCAGAACAGGCGGCTGCTCAATAAAAATCAAGTTATTGCGTCGCACAACGAAATCGTTGCGGGGTGTGATCCGCCATGACCACCGCCCAGAACCTCGCTGCCGTCGCCGCCGGCTGGCGCACCGCCAAGCGCTACGGCGTGTTGTCCAGCAGCACGGTGCTGATCACGTCCCGGTTCAGCGAGCCCTGCGTGCACTTCGGGTTCGATCTCTATCACGCCAAGCTGCTGGTCGAAGCCCGGGACGCGGAGCGTGCGACGTGACCCGGTTCCACGCCATCGTCATGGCGGCCCTGATGCTGCACCTGGTCGTCCTGGTCACGCTTGGCGTGCTGCTGGTGGTCTACCGCCGCCTGCTGCGCGAGGCCCGAGCCCGCGCCGACATGTCCGCCAACTACGCGGCCAGCGCCGTCCGCCAGCTGACCGAGGCGAACGGCGTGATCCGCAGCCTGGAGGGGACCATCGCCGATACCGGTCGGCTGCTCACCGCCGCGCAGGGCACGATCACGCTCCTCGAGCAGCACATCGCCGACGTCGACCTGCAGCGCGACGTGGCGCTCGCCGTCAGCCGCCGCTACGCCGACACGGTGTCCGAGCTGGAGGCGCGCCTGAGGCTGCCGGAGCTCACGGACGCCGATCTGGTGCTCCTGGACGCTGAGGTGCGGCCAAACGGGCTCACAGACGGCCCTGTGGCGGTTCCAGAGGGCTGTCGGGTCGAGGTGATGCCGTATCGGCCGCACGCCATCCTGCGCGGCCCTGGAGGGCGCTTCGTGCAGAAAGTGGTCATCGGGCCGCAGGGCGAGCGGACACCAGCGGACGATTACCCGGTCGGCAGGGACCGCAAGGACGGATGGGCATGAACGCGATGGCGACGAAACCGATACAGCCTGCCCGTCGTGCCAAGAAGCGCGGCCGCCTGGCTGCCGAGGCGCTGCCCAGCGTCGTCACCGAGCACGGCCTGGAACTGCGCTACAGCCGGGGCGACGTGGCCGTCGAGCACCGCGCCCCCGAGGTCGACGACCCGAATCGCACCGTCTCGCGGCCGCTGGCCGTCAGCGCCTCCGACCGGCTGTTCAACCGCGGCGCCATCACCAAGCCTCAGCACCTAGCCACCCAGCGCTACGCCGAACTGCGCGAGGCCGAGCTCGGCGCGCGCTGGCAGAACGGCGAGGCCAACGGCGGCTCGCGGGCCTTTTGGGATCGGTTGCCGGCCACTGAGACGCAGGTCCAGGCGGCGACCAATCTGCGTCGGCTGCATGACATCCTGGCGGTCGGGCACGGGTGATCCTGACGCTGCTGGTGGTGGACAACCTCCCGGTCAGCGGCATTGCCGTCCGCTTCGGCCACAACGATCCGATCACCCGCCGGAGAATACCGGCCGACGAGCGTCGCCTGATGGGCGAGGTTGACGCCGTTCTGACCCGCGTCGTGGAGCATTTCGGGCTGGATAACGATGCCGGGCGCTAAATCTGGTAGCGGCGCACGATTTCTGTTGCCAAATCGAGTGTCACTCGCCTATGCGGGATTCTGTAGTGTCGCATGCTGTGCCCACACGGTCCCGCCGAGTGGGCTTTTTCGTGGCCTGAGGGCCTAGCGATGTCCGATCGGCATCAAGCATTGGTCGTTCTGGCGCCTCAGCGTGGCCGACCTTCGAGCTACACGCCCGAGGGTTGCCAACCGCATCGTCGAGATGGTCGAGGAAGGCCACACCATCCGAGATATCAGCCAGACCGAGGGTATGCCGCCGTGGGCTACGATCCGGCGCTGGCTCGACGCATACGAGGACTTTCGGGCGCAGTATGGGCGCGCGCGCGAAGCCGCCTCCTACGCCTTCGAGGCCGAGATCCTGGACGCCGCGCGCACTGTCACGGCGACGAATGCCGCGGCGATGAAGGTCAAGATCGATACGCTGAAGTGGGCGGCCGCTCACCGCAAGCCCAAGGTGTTCGGCGACAGTGTCCAGCTGAAGCACGCGGACGCGGACGGCAATTCGCTGCCGCCGCCAACGCTGATCATTAATCCGGTTCTGCCCTCGGGTGAGTGAAGTCCAACTCGACAACCCAGCCGCCTTTGCGTCGCTGTTCGAGCCGCGCCGCTACAAGATCTTCTACGGAGGCCGTGGCAGCGGCAAGTCCTGGGCGATGGCCCGGGCACTGATTGCGCTGGCCTATACCAGTCGGCTTCGGATCCTGTGCTGCCGCGAATATCAGAACTCGATGCAGGACAGCGTCAAGAAGCTCCTGGCGGATCAGATCGACGCCCTTGGCCTAAGCGCCTGGTTCAAAGTCCAGGACACCACGATCACCTGCGCGATAACCGGCAGTGAGTTCCTCTTCAAGGGCCTCGCCCGCAACATCGACGGCATCAAGTCGACGGAGAGCATCGACATCTGCTGGGTCGAAGAGGCCCAGACCATCAGCAAGGTCAGCTTGGGTATTCTGACGCCTACGATCCGGGCCACGGGGTCCGAGTTGTGGTTCAGCTACAACCCGGATCTCGAGACAGCGCCGATGCATGCTTTCATGCGGTCGCTGCAGGGCGATCCGGGAGCCATCGTCCGCAAGGTCGGCTGGAAGGACAATCCCTGGTTCTCGGCGGAGATGAATGCCGACCGTCTGCGGACGCTGGCCCGTGATCCAGATGCCTATGACCACATCTGGGGCGGCGAGTGCCTCAAGATCAGCGAAGCGGTTATCTTCCGCAATCGGCTGGAGGTGGTCGATTTCGAGACGCCGGCGGGAGTTCGCTTCCATTTCGGCGCCGACTGGGGCTTTGCGCAGGATCCGACCGTTCTGATCCGGTGCTTCGTCCTGGACGAGGTCCTGCACATCGACCATGAGGCGTTCGGCACTGGCGTCGAGATGGATCAAATCCCGGCGTTGTTCGACCGGGTGCCCGGATCTCGGGACTGGCCGATCAAGGCGGATAATGCCCGCCCCGAGACCATCAGCTACATGGCCAACCGGTTCGGCTTCAAGATCTCGGCCGCCGACAAGTGGCCGGGGTCGGTCGAGGACGGTGTGGAGCGGCTCAAGAGCTTTAGGGCCATCCGGGTGCATCCGAGGTGTGAGCAGATCGCCAAGGAGTTCCGGATGTATTCCTACAAGGTCGATCGCCTCACCAGCGACATCCTGCCGGTCATCGTCGATGCCTGGAACCACGGGATCGACGCCGTTCGGTATGCCCTGGACGGCATCATTCGTAACAAGCGGCCGGCCATGCGCATCAGTCCCGAGGCGTTGGCCTGGGCCAATCGACGCTGATGTGGCCATTCCGGCCAGCGATCGGCCCGCAGCCCCGTATCGAGCCAGCGCTTTCGGTCGCCGCAGCCCGGCCGGCCATGAAGATCGCGCCCGAAACGGTTGCGGCCGCACGCGCCAAGCAGGCACCCGTGAACCCGTTCCGCTTTCCAGAGCCGCCGCCGGGCGTGGTGCCGAAGGGCGCGGCCACGATGGCGCAGGACGACGCGCTGGGCTCAGCCTATGGCTACGCGGGCAATGGCGGCTTGATAGGCGGTGGCGAGGGTCTGCATTGGCTCGGCTACCCCTACCTGGCCGAGCTTGCACAGCGCCCTGAGTATCGCCGGATTAGCGAGATCATCGCACGCGAGATGACGCGGCGCTGGATCAAGATCACGGCGAAGGGCGACGAGGACAAGACCGAGCAGATCGAGCAGATCGAGGAGGCGCTGCACCGGCTGCACGTGCGCGACGCCTTCCGGCAAGCCGCCGCAATGGACGGCTTCTTCGGCCGCGGACAGATCTTCATCGACGTCGGCACGACCGACAATGCGACCGAGCAGACCACGCCGCTGACCATCGATGCCCGCAAGATCGGCGTTGGCGCGTTGAAGGGGCTCCGTCCGGTCGAGCCGGTTTGGACCTACCCGACCGGCTATAACGCGATCGATCCGCTGAGTGGCGACTACTACAAGCCGCGCGCCTGGTTTGTGTTCGGACGGCAGATTCACGCCAGCCGCATGTTGACATTCGTCGGCCGCGAGCTGCCCGACCTGCTCAAGCCGGCCTACAACTTCAGCGGGCTGAGCATGAGCCAGCTGGCCAAGCCCTACGTCGACAACTGGTTGCGCACCCGGCAGGCGGTGACCGACCTGATCGCCTCGTTCAGTGTTTCGGGAATCAAGACCGACATGAGCGTGGTGCTGCAGGGTGGAGGAGCCGAGGCGCTGCAGATGCGCGCCGAGCTGTTCAACGCAACCCGCAACAACCGCGGCCTGATGCTGCTCGACAAGGGCAGTGGCGACGCAGCGCCGGCGGAGGAATTCTTCAACATCTCGACGCCGCTGAGCGGGCTCGACCAACTCCAGGCGCAAGCCCAGGAGCATATGGCTTCAGTCTGCGGTATCCCGCTGATCGTGCTGCTAGGCATTTCACCAGCCGGGCTGAATGCCTCGTCCGAGGGTGAGCTACGAACCTTCTACGACAGCATTCACAGCCAGCAGGAGCACCTGTTCCGCACCAACCTGGAGCGGGTGCTGAAGATCGTGCAGCTGAGCCTGTTCGGGACGATCGACGAGAGCATCCGGTTTAAGTTCGAGCCGCTTTGGCAGCTCGACAGCGAGAAGGAAGCCGCCGTCCAGAAGATGAAGGCCGACACGCACGCGGTCTATCTGGACCATGGCGTTCTGGACGCCGAAGATGTCCGCATGGCGGTGGCAGGCGACGAAGAAAGCCCCTACGCCGGTATCGACCTCAGCGGGCCGCCGCCGACGCCACCAGCGGGGCCGGAGCCGGACATGCTGACCGGGTTCCAGGAGCACGAGGAGCCGGGCGAGGCGACCGACCCGGCGGAGGCGATGGAACGGCAGGCGGCGGCTTAATCGTAGTCTGCGGTTACTAGGTTGGTGACCTTGTCGATCATATGATCCTGGTCGCCCTCGTCGCCGTAAAGAGATAGGACTGAATGATGTAGGACGTGGTCGGTAGAGCTGTAGTCAGCCCAGGCAGTTTCGCCGTCCGTAGTAAAGACAATGGTCATCATGTGCTCAGTGGCCTCATGATTCTTAGATTGATCGTAACGCAGAAAGACCTTGCCGTCGATGACCACCATCTTGACTTCGGTTTCTAAACCGCAGTCGTGAACAGTTGTAGCACACTGATTAAACCATACAGGCGCGGGATGGTCGTCGTTAAATAGCTCGCTCAGCACGCTGCGCCACGGCCCAGGAGCCTTCATGGCATCGGAAAGGTACTCGGGCGCCGAAAACATCCCGCCTGCCTTCGCGACGGGTGTGGCAATTGGGAGCAGCCCCGCGCAGGTGGCGGCAACGGCAGTCAGCAGCAGTCTCATACTTATCGTCCTCAATCTGCCGGAGTCCGGCAATCTCGGCAGATAGACGGGACCGAGTCGAATTGACAACGAATATAACATCTCGCAACGGTAAGGACACGTTACTTCCGCCTGTCCGGCCCAATGCCGGGCTCGAGGCCAACTTTCGGCGTCGGATGCTGGCCCTGATCGACGAGATGGCCAACTCCATCGACTACTGGGTCACCGCCGCCTACCGGGCCAACCAGCCAGAGATTGCCCAGGACCGCAGCCCGGCCATGGTGCTGCGCCAGCTGATGCGACGGCTCGCCCGGCGCTGGCAGAAGCGCTTCGACGGCCTCGCTCAGAACCTGGGCGCCCACTACGCCACCGAGACCGCCAGGCGTTCCGACGCCGCCCTGCGCAGCAGCCTCAAGAAGGCCGGCTTTACTGTCGAGTTCAAGCTCACCAAGACCGTCAACGACATCCTGCAGGCGTCAATCGCCCAGAACGTCAGCCTGATCCGCTCCATCCCGCAGCAGCACATGCACGCGGTCGAGGGCGCGGTGATGCGTAGCGTCCAGGCCGGTCGTGACCTGAGCTCGCTGGTGACTGAGCTACGCGAAAGGCACGACGTCACCCGAGACCGCGCCACATTGATCGCGCGGCAGCAGGTGAATGCCGCGACGGCCACCGTCACCCGCGCACGGCAGCAGGAGATGGGGCTGACGGAGGCGGAGTGGGTGCACAGCGCCGGCGGCAAGCATCCGCGACCCGAACACGTCAAGGCCGGTCGTGACCACCTGCGCTACGACGTCACGAAGGGCGCCTACCTTGAGGGCAAGTGGATTTGGCCCGGCACCGAGATCAACTGCCGCTGCGTGAGCAGGCCGGTGATCCCGGGCGTCTTCTACAGCCCCAAGGGGCTCGTGCACACCGCCTACCGCGGCAAGGACGACGAGCTCGACGCAGCGGCCGGGCGGTCGGCAGCCCGAGCCGGGAAGCGCGCCGCCTAGCTCGGGCTGCCAAGGCTGGACCACACCATGACAGGCATACTCGCTCAGGATCGCGCCGCGGGCGTTATGCCGCAGGACCGGCTTGCCTTCGACCGGGTCGCCAGCACGCGCCGCATCGACCAGGACGGCCACCTGCACGTCAGCAGCGCGCCGATCTCGAAGGCCAATATCTGCGGCTATCTCGGCTCTGAGATTCCAAACGCCAATGCACTCGGCCTGGAACCCGGGCGTATCTACCAGCTGCTGCGCGACCCTGAGGAACTGGAGCGCGCCGCCGCCTCCTTTCACGGCAAGCAGTTGCTCAACGTCCACAAGCCGCAGACGGCGTCCGACCACGACCACGACCTGACTGTAGGCAGCGTTCACAACGTGGTCTGGGACGCGCCCTACCTGAAGGCCGAGCTTGTCGTCTGGGATGCGGCTTCAATCGCCGGCATTGAGACCGGCGAGCAGAAAGAGCTGTCCAGCAGCTACCGCTACGACGCCGACATGACGCCCGGCGATTACGAAGGCGCTCACTACGACGGCGTCATGCGCAACATCCGCGGCAACCACGTTGCCCTGGTCGAGCTCGGCCGCGCCGGCAACGACGTCGTCGTCGGCGACGCCGCGCTGCCGCTTCCGGAGTCTCGGACGAACATGACGAACTCACCTTGGTCACGTCCAGGCAAGCTCTACTGCGGCTGGGATCGCCGATTTGCAAGCGACGCAGAACAGCGAGATCAGAGCGGCAAGTTCAGTAGTGGTGGCGGCGGCGGCCGCGTAGCTCCGGGCATCGGCGAGGAGCGGTCTAGTGGCAGTGATAAGGCGCGTCAACACGCAACCGCTGCAGCTAGCCACGTAAAACAGGCAGCGTCACACGCGACAGCAGCCAGTCGGAGCGAGCCCGGTTCAGCCGGTGCTAGAGCCAGCCAATCAGCGGAGAAGTCGCATAAAGCTGCTGCATCCGCGCACTACTCAGCGGCATCGGCACATGCTTCGAGCGAAGCAGATGCTGGAAGCAAGTCGGATGCTGCTTTCAAGGCGACCAGAAATGCCACCGTGGCAAGCACAAAAGCACGCAACGCATGACTACCCTTTTCACCGCCCATCAGGAGAGCTCGATGGCAAAGAAGAACGCTACTCAGGCCGCTCTTGAGGCGGCCTTGCGCGCTGGCATCGGCCCCCGCGTGGCGAACGACGCCGCAATCAATTTGCGGCCGGTAATATCTGGGGTCACCAAGACAAACTGGCAGGACCAGAAGCCGAAAATTGCCGAGCGGCTCGCTGTCGCGTGTAAGGGCAAGCTCGCCAAAGACGCCTCGCTCGAGGACGTCGTCGAAATGCTCGACCAATTGGATGATGTGGTGGACGACATGCCCGACGACGTGAACACGGCGCTCCCAATCAAGACGACCGAGGACGCCGATACTGACGACGATGCGGTGATGGCGCGCCTGAAGGGCAAGGTGCCCGACGATGTCCTGGCCATGGTCGAAAAGGCGCTCAAGGGCGAAGGCGCTCCGCCGCCGGATGTCCCCCCCGCGGCAACCGATGCCGACAAGCCGGAGCCCGCCATCACCAAGGCGGCGATGGACGCGATGCTGGCGGAAACCGCGCGCAAGACTGAGGCGGCGACAATCGCGCGCCTGCAGGCCATCGACACCGCGCGCGCCGCGGTGCGTGACCGTGTCGGCGAGGTCAACACCATGGGCATGGACAGCGCGGACGCGATCTACAAGTTCGCGCTCGACGCCGCCGGCGTGGACACCAAGGACGTCCATGCGAGCGCCTATCCGGCGCTGGTCAAGCTGCTGCCGCGCGCCGATGCGCCGATGCAGCGCATCTCGGTAGCGCAGGACGCGGCGCGTCGGACGAGCTTTGCCGAGCGCTTTCCCAACGCCAACCGCCTGTCGCGCTAAGGAGCCTGCACCATGGCCTTCCAGACCACCATGAATGTTACGCAGGCCCCGGGCGTTCCGGGTGACTTTGCGTCCCTCAATCCCCGTCACAGCGTGCCCAGCGTGCCCGGCGGTTTCGTCGCCGGTGCCAACGGCGTCACGATCGGCCTGTTCTGCTGGGCAGACACAGCGACCGGAACGCTGCTGAGCAACACCGGGACCGGCGTTCCCACCGGCTTCCTCGCGCGGACCACCACCGAGGGCTTGAACACGACCTACCTGTCGGACGTCGGCATGACGATCCCGGCCGGCTTCGGGGTCGGTGAGCTGTTCAACGGCGGCGATTTCTGGGTCAAGAACGCCGGTACCGCCGCCGTTACGATCGGCCTGAAGGCATTCGCCAACCTTACCAACGGCACTATCAGCTTCGCGGCCACCGGGAGCACGGTCACCGGCGCCATCGAGACGAAGTGGATTGCCATGTCGGCTGGCGCTGTCGGCGAACTGATCAAGATGTCCAACACTCCCCTCGGCTAAGGAACCGCGAGATGCATATAAATTCGGACTTCGTGGCCGACGCCGCGGTGCTTGCCGACGAGTGGGGTATCCACCTCACGCAGTCATCCGGCTGGCTGGAACCCCAGTTCAAGAAGAACTTCCAGGCGGCAATGGACGCGCAGCCGACGCTGGTCACCAACCCGAACGCCTCCATCCCGTCCTACTTCACCACCCTGATCGATCCCGAGGTCGTCCGCATCCTGCAGGCGCCGAACAAGGGCGCCTCGATTCTCGGCGAGGAGAAGAAGGGCACCTGGGTCGACCAGACGGCGTTCTTCTCGGTCATCGAGAACGTCGGCGAGGTGTCGTCCTACGGCGATCGCAACACGCTGGGCGTGTCGGACGCGAACTTCCAGTTCGAGCAGCGCCAGGCCTACCTGTTCCAAACCGTCATCCAATATGGCGACCTGGAGGTCGACCGGGCCGGTGCCGCGCGTCTGAACATGGTGTCCGAGAAGAACATCTCCGCCGCCAAGACGCTCGACAAGTTCCTGGACTACACGTACCACTTCGGCGTTGCCGGACTGCAGAACTACGGCATCCTGAACGACCCGTCGCTGCCGGCGGCGCTGACGCCGTCGACCAAGGCCTACGGTGGCGTCAAGTGGGTCAACAACGGTGCCGTCGTCGCCCAGGCGTCGGAGATCTACACCGACATCCAGACCCTCTACACTCAGCTGGCGGCCAGCACGTTCGGTGAGATCGACGCCGACACGGCGATGGTGCTGGTCTACCCGAACGCGGTGGCCGGTGCTCTGACCGCAGTGAACAGCTTCGGCATCACCATCCGAGCGTTCATCAAGGAGAGCTTCCCGAACATGGAGTTCGTGGTCGATCCCCGCTATGCGACCACGAGCGGCAACGTCGTGCAGCTGATTGCCAAGCAGTTTGGCGGCCAGGCCACCGGCTACTGCGCATTCAACGAGAAGATGCGCGATCACCAGGTCGTCCGCATGCTCTCGTCCTACGAGCAGAAGCGCACGGCCGGCACGTGGGGGGCTATAATCCGCTACCCACTGGCGTTCGCGCAGCTGCTGGGCGTCTGATCCATGCCCGGCACCGTCACCGTCGCCTGTAAGATCCCGAACGGTCTGCAGCTGCAGGTCTGGAAAATGATCGACGAATACGTTCCCGTCATGGGCAGCAGCGAGAAGAAGCTGCAGCAGCGTGCCGAGCTCGCCGACAGTCGCCGGATCAAGATCAACGGTCCGGCGCGCGCGATCGGCAAGGACGCCCCGCACGAGATCCGCAACGGCGTCGGTCTCACGCACGGTGTCGATGCGGACTTCTTCGCGGCCTGGCTGAACCAGAACAAGGACAGCGACGTCGTCCTGCGCGGGCATGTCTTCGCGGCTGCCAAGGTGTCAGACGTCGATGCCAAGGCTGTCGAGATGTCCCGGGAGAAGACCGGGCTGGAGCCGCTGGATCCCAAGCAGCACCCCGACGAGTTCCGCGCCATCGCGCGTGCCTAGAGAGGAAGCCAATGACCGACCATATCCGTGTCGCCTCGAAGGCGCACACCGCGATCCGCATCCATAGCCGCCCGAAAGACAAGGAGCATCCCGAGCAGGATGTGCCCGAGCATGAGGCCGTCATCAACGGCAACACGCACGCCAGCGCGGTGAACGGCGTCGGCATCACCGAGGGCGTGCACGCCGAAACCTTCCACCAGTGGATCGAGGATCACCCGGAGCACAAGGACCTGCTGACAGAGGTGTCCGATGACGACCTCGAGAAGCATGCCGATCTGCAGGCGTCCTCCGGCTTCGAGCCGGGCCTTGAGGCGGTCGATCCGGCCGGCCAGACCGAGGGCAGCGTAACCGAGCATCCGGGACCGGTACACGACAGCGAGCTCAAGCCGACCAGCGAGGCACCGGCCGACGACAGCCCGCGCAGCCAGACAGAACTGCAGTCATGAAGGTGCTCGGCACGCGGGGTTACAAGCCACGCGCTGCTGCCAGCGCCTTGCCCGAGGGCGACCGCGGCACCGACTATTTCGCCAGCCTTTCGGCACGCATGTCGACGAAGCCGGCCGAGGCCTCCCCCCCAGCCGAAGAGCACGACGAGCACGCGGAGCACTGAGCCATGAGCGGGACGCTGCCGGCGCCGATCGTAACCTTCGATCCGGACGCGTTCCTGCTGCGGTATCCCGAACTGGCATTGCCGGGCGTCGAGAACAACCTGCAGCTGTTCTTCAACGAGGCCTGCATCTACTGCGACAATACGAGCGCCGGCCCGTTCGCAAGCCAGCCCACAACGCTGACCTTGCTGCTCAACATGCTGACGGCGCACATCGCAGCGCTGACAGTTCCCATCGACGATCCCGACATGGCGCGCATCGTTGGCCGTCTCGCATCCGGCGGCGAAGGCAGCGTGAACTTCGCCACCGACTATGCGACGCCGGGATCGGCCGCGTGGTTCACCCAGACCCGCTACGGCGCCGCCTACTGGCAGGCGACTGCAGTGGCCCGGCTGGGGGCGCGCTACTATCCGAGCCTGCGACCGCCGTTCGGCAGCTATGGGTGGCGGCAGTGAACGATTTCACCACTCTGCGCCTCGATGGCGGCGACCGCCTGCGCGACGCGCTGCGCGAGCTCTCCAAGCGTCTCGGTCGCAGCGGCACGGTGCAGATCGGGTTCCTTGAGGGCGCCACCTATGCCGACGGCACGCCGGTGGCGACGGTCGCAGCCATCCAGGAGTTCGGAGCACCGTCGCGCAACATCCCGCCGCGGCCGTTCTTCCGGCAGATGATCGCACAGCACACACCCGAGTGGTCTGGAGACTTCGCCGGCATCCTGGACGCGGCTGACGACAACCCCGAGGTCTCGCTGGACCGCATGGGCGCCCTGATCGCGGCGCAGCTTCGCGACAGCATCCAGCAGTTCACGACGCCGGCGCTGGCCCAGACCACCGTTCAGGCCAAGGGCAACGACAAGGCGCTGGTCGACACCGGGCACATGCTGCAAAGCATCGACCACCACGTCGCCATGGACGATGCGTCGTGAATCTGCACAAGCTGGTTCGCAGCGGCGTCGGCACGGTCAACCCGTACACGCTTGTCACCATCCAGCGCTCGACCGGCAACACAATCGCTCCGGACGGAAGCCAGGTGCCGAGCTACGCCGCGCCTGTGACGGTGCGGGCGCATCGCCAGCCGATGGCGACCACCGACCTGATGCAGGTCCAGGGGCTCAATCTCACCGGCATCAAGTGCAAGCTGTATCTTGACGGCAACTGGGATGGTGTCATCCGCGCCGACCAGCGTGGCGGTGATCTCGTCACGATGCCTGATGGCAGTATCTGGCTCGTAGTCATGGTGCTCGAGAACTGGTCCGAACAGGATGGCTGGACCTCGGTTGCGCTGACGCTACAGGACGGCACCTAACGCATGGCTTTCGTCATGCTGACGACCGAGGCGCTGGCTCTTGCCGCGTTGCGGTCGTACCTAAGCAGCCTGTTGCCAGTCACCGTGCACATCGTGCGCGCCGAGCAGAACCGTGTCGCCCAGCCGGCGAACAGCGCCTACGTGGTCATGACACCAATTCTCCGGGAGCGGCTGTCGACCAACTGGTTCGGCTTCAGCGACACCGTCTTTACCGGATCGATTGCCGGCACGACCCTCTCGGTCGCCTCCTTTAGCTTAGGTTTGCTCACGCCTGGCGCGCCCATTGTCGGGACCGGTGTCTTGCCCGGCACCTACGTCACAGGCCTCGGCGGCCAGGACGGCATCGGCAGCTTTACCATTGGTGCCTCCGCCATCGGCGCGACCGCGACTTACACCGTCAACCTGCCCCAGACCGTTGGCGAGCAGACGCTCTATGGCGGCCGCTATGACGCCACGCAGCCGACCAAGGTCACGGTCCAGCTGAACTTTTACGGTTCGCTCGCTGCTGACAGCGCGCAGGCGGTGAGCACGCTGCTGCGCGACTTCACGGCCACGGAGTTTTTCACGGCCATGGGTCTGCCGGTCATGCCGCTCTATGCCGGCGAGCCAAGGCAGGCCCCTTTCGTGGACGCTCAGAGTCAGTACGAGATCAACTGGACGGTTGACGTCGCCCTGCAGGTCAATGCCAGCGTCACCGTCGCTCAGCAATTTGCGAACCAGTTGCAGGTCGGGCTGCTGCAGGTCGATGCCACCTACCCAGTCGATGTCGAGACCGGCGTTAACACCGCGGCGACCATCGCAGGCATCGGCAACGGCTTTGCCGTCGGCATCTCGCCGGTCGGCGGCACGCCCACGCCCAACGCTATCGGAACCGGCCTGAAAATCGGCCTGTCGCCGATCGGAGTGTCATGATGCGGACGATGACTGCAGCGCTGGCGCTCGTGCTGCTGCCTGCCCTGGCACTGGCGCAAACGACGCCGAACTGGACTACCGGCTACGTGCCGCCCTCGACCGAGTGGAACGCGCTCTGGGCCAGCAAGGCGGACTATACCGGCCTGACCGCCGAGATCGCCCGCGCCGAAGCCGCAGAAGCAACACTGACCACATCGGCTGCCGCCGCGACCGCCGCCGCGACGTCCGCCACCAGCGCCTCGGCCGCAGCCACTACGGCGGCCGCTGCTGCCACGGCGGCCGCGGCCAATCCGGTGACGGTGGTCGCCGCCAGCGGCACCGCGCAGTCGCTGGCGTTCGCGGCGAGCGGCAACGCCACCTATGACGTGACCAAGACCGGCAACGTCGCCTTCACGCTGAGCGGCGGCCGGGCCGGGCAATACCAGACGCTGACCATCGTGGTGCGGCCTGGCGCCGGCGGGTTCACCGAGAGCTTCCCGGCGACGATCAAGTGGCCCGGTGGCACTGCGCCCACGCCGTCCACCAGCGCGGTCAACGTCTACACCGTCAGCACACCCGATGCCGGCACGACGCTGATCGGGAGCTACTAGGCGATGCCGACCTGGACTCTTACGCGGATCTTCGCGCCCAGTGCAGTCGCGGCTGCGGGCGCTGTCCCGGGCTTCACCGATCCGTACAGTCAGTGGCAGGTCGTGGCGGGCGGCACCATCGCCAGCGTGCCTTGCCTCAGCCTGGTCTCGAACTATAGCGGCTCGACCTCCTACAAGGCGGGGCAGCTGGTCGACAGCACGCTCGCGACCTGCATCAATGCCCGCACCGACATGCGGTTCTATGTCGGCGCCAGCACCAGCCTCTACAGCATTGCGCGTTACTCCCAGACTGCCAGTGGGACCAGCGTATCCGCGCCTGACGGGGTTCTCGTCGGCCGCGGCTACTTCATCGAGCTCTTGCAGGGCACGCTGGGCACGACCCAGGGCACGCTCTATACGGCAAGCGGCTGGATCGACACGTCCGCGACCGTGGTCCAGAACGCGACCGGGGTCACTATTTGCACCCTGACGTTCTATCAAGGTGTCGCCCCGCCCGCAGGAGGCGGCGCACAGACACTCTGCACCGGAACCCAGCTTGCGCAGACGACCTATACCTTTAGCGATAGCAGCGCGGTCCAGAGCCTCAGCGGCAATATCGGCTTCTGTGTCAACAACACCGCCGGAACGCCGCTCACCGCAATTACGCAGATCAATTTCTATTCCGGCGACGGCGCGGCAACCCCTGGCTTCACGCTGAGCGGCCCCTCGACCGGCACCGTGGGGACGGCAGGAACTTACACCGTCACCCCGACGGGAACGATTGCCGCCTCGACCGTCACCCCGTCGGGCAGCAACGGGGGCACGTTCAGCCCCACGTCTCTGTCCTTTGCGGCCGGTGCCACAGCGGCGCAGACGTTCACCTTCACGCCTGCCAATTCAGGCACCAACACCGTCACGATTGCCAATAACCAGAGCTACACCACCGCAGCATCTTCGGAGACCGACACCCTCCCCGGCACGACCATTGCCGTGACCTCGGCCGCGTTTCAGTTCTCGCCTGGCAACTGGCGAGGCGATACCGGACGGGCGGGCAGCGTCTATCGTAAGACCTGGTATTGCGGCGCCTGGTTCAAGTTCACCTGGACCACCGGTGCGAGCCCGACGGCCCAGATCCTGTTCGGATCGACGTCGACCGGTTCGATCGTCTCCTACTACCTGAATGGCGCGCTCACCGACAACGTCGCGGCCAATGCCAACGTCACCCTGTCCGGGCTCGTCGCGAACGCCACGAATACGCTGATCGTGCATCACGTCACCTCGCCCTTTACCGGGCGCTGGAATGGCGGCGTCAATCAGCTGCAGGTCAACGGAATGCAGATTGATGGAGCGTCGTCTGCGGGGACCACGACCCCGAATGCAAAATGGGGCCTGATCGTCGGGGACAGCATCACCGAGGGGCATTATGCCGGGCTGGGCGGGGGGCATAGCGTCCTCTACGACTATTCGCACTACGTGGCGGCTGCCCTCGATGCGGCGGGATATGACACGTGCATCAGCGCCTGCGGCGCGAACGGCTTCCTGACGGTCGGCGACAGCTCAGGCGACGTGCCTGCCTATTACTACGTCTCGGGCAGCAGCGGCGGCACCGGGGGGACATACAGCGCTGGCAGTTCACGTTGGAACCTGATCGACCAGGGCGTCTCGCTCCTCGATACCGCCAACCAGATCAGTTCCTACGGATCGACCGGCACAAGCCCGTCCTTCGTGATGATCCTGTTCGGCACCAACGAGATCCAAGTGGGCACCACCCAGGAACTGTCCGACTACCAGAGCGCGATCACCAAGTGCATGACCGCGCTGCGCGCTGCGGCGCCGAATGCGCTGCTGGCAATCATGGTGCCGGTCGCGTTCGAGTATGCCGTTAAGTTCTCGACCGGCACCGCCTGGCGAAACGGCGTCAATGCCGCCGTCAGCGCCTACAAGGCAGCCAACCCGACGGACATGAATGTCGGTGTCATCGATGTCGGACTGCCGCTGGCCAGTCAGGTCTACCAGGGCCAGTACATGACCGCAGCCGACCAGCTGCATCCGACCTATCTCGGGCACGCCTTGATCGCGCCCACCGTCGCCGCGCAGCTGACCAAGCTGATGAACGCAGCGACCACGACGCCGGGCGGCATCACGAATCGCTGGACGCACTTCTAACGGTCAGCATCTTTTCCGTTGCAATACTGGAGCGTAACTAGCATGTCGGGCACCCTCTCGATCCCCGCGTCCGAGTTCGTGCAGGTCACGCCCAGCGTGATCGGTGCGGGCGGCACGGCGGCACAACTGATCGGCGTGCTGCTCACGCCCAGTACGCGCCTCCCCTATGGTGTTGTGCAGTCGTTCTCGAATGCCGCTGCGGTCAGCACCTACTTCGGTCCCGCGAGCGCCGAGTATGCCTTCGCGGTTGACTACTTCCTCGGCTTCACCAACTCGACCGCCAAGCCGGCGGCTTTGCTGATCGCGCAATTCAACCAAGCCGCGATCGGTGGCTTCCTGCGCGGCGCTTCCGTCACGAGCGCCGGCATCGCGGCACTGCAGGCGATCACCGCCGGCACGCTAACCATCAGCATCGACGGTACTGTCAAGACTGCAACGGCCGTCAACCTGAGCACGGCGACCAGTTACACGCAGGCCGGGATCCTGATCAGTACCGCCCTTGGCAGCACTGGTCCCACCGTGGGTGCCGTGACCGGCTCCGTCGCCACCACAACCCTCACGGTAACCGCCGTTACCTCCGGCACTTTGGCGGTTGGGCAGATCCTCTCTGGCACGGGCATCACCGCGGGCACCTACATCACCGCCCTGGGGACGGGCAACGGGGGTGTCGGCACCTATACCGTCTCGGTGAGCCAGACGGTGGCGAGCGAGGCGATCACCCTGCTGCTGCCTACCGTCGGCTTCGACAGCGTCAGCGGCGCCTTCGTGGTAGCGTCCGGCACGACCGGCACCGCGTCGGCGGTGGCCTATCCGACCGCCGGCACCCTGGTCACCCCGCTCGGCCTCAGCCAGACGCAGGGCGCGATCATTTCGCCCGGCGCGGCGCTGAGCACGCCGTCCACCATCATGCAGCTGGTGACCGCGGCGACGACCAACTGGGCGTCCTTCACCACCCTGGTAAACCCTGACGCCCTCGGCAGCACCGGCAACACGCAGAAGCAGACATTCGCCGCCTGGACCAACGGCCAGGACGACCAGTTCGTCTACGTCGCCTGGGATCAGGACGCGACGCCTGCGGCCAGCGGTTCGGCGACAGCGTCGCTCGGCGCCATCCTGAAATCTTCCTCGTCGTCCGGCACCGTCTGCGTCTATGCGCCGGTGAATGGCGCGCTGATGGGCGCCTTCGTGATGGGCGCGATCGCCTCGATCGACTTCACCGCGACCCAGGGCGAGACCACGCTGGCCTACAAGGGACAGACCGGCCTTGCGGCGGACGTTACCAGCCAGACCGTGCTGAACAACCTGATTGCAAACGGCTACAACGCCTACTGCAACGTCGCGTCCGCATCGAACGACTTCGTCTACTTCTATCCCGGCAGCATTTCCGGTCCATTCTCCTGGATCGACGGCTATGTCGACCAGATCTGGCTGAATGGCGCCTTCGAGCTCGCGCTGATGGAGCTGCTGACCTCGGTCAAGTCCATCCCCTACAACGCGCTTGGCTACGGCCTGATCACGGCAGCCCTGCAGGCCCCTATCCAGGCCGCTGTGAACTTCGGCGCCATCCAGCCGGGCGTCGCTTTGTCAGCGGTGCAGATCGCCGAAGTGAACGCAGCGGCCGGGTTGTCGATCGGCACCACCCTGCAGAACCTTGGCTACTACCTGCAGATCCTGCCGGCCACGGCGCAAGCGCGCGGTGCAAGGCAAAGCCCGCCGATGACGTTCTGGTACGTGTCGGGTGGCAGCGTCCAAAGCCTGTCCCTCTCCAGCGTCGAGGTCGAATAAGATGGCCGCTCCTTCGCCCGGCACCATCACGGCTGCCAACTCGGTTTACTCTCTGGTCATCACCGGCCTGTTTCCGGTGCCGCAGATCCTACAGGGCTATGCAGCCGACGCAGCATTCGACACCGACGCCTCCGAGCCGGCCGAGGTGGTAATAGGCGTCGATGGCGGGATCAGCGCAGGGTACGTGCCGTTCCTCACCCGCCAGACGATTTCCATCATGCCGGACAGCCCGAGCTCCCTGCTGTTCGAGAGCTGGCTGGCGGCACAGAAGGCAGCCGTCGAGATCTACTACGCGACCGCCACCATCAGCCTGCCGTCGGTGAACCGCAGCTACGTGTGCAGCAACGGCGTGCTGACCAGCTACGTCTCCATCCCCGGCACCCGCCGCGTGCTGCAGGCGCGCAACGCCGTCATCACGTGGGGCAGCATCGACCCGGTCCCGGTCGCGCTCTGAGGACGTCGCATGGCGCGTAAGACTGCCACCTACACCGTCGAGGCCGAGGGGCGCGACCAAGGCCGGACCTACTACATCACCGAGATGTCGGCCTCCGCCGCAGAGCGCTGGGCGCGCCGGCTGTTCATGGCGGCGGCTCGCAGCGGCCGCGACATTCCTGTCGGCATCATGGCGGCTGGCATGGCCGGTGTGGCCGCGATTGGCTTCCAGGCCCTGGCGTCGGCCAGTGGACCGGACATGGACGTGCTGATGGACGAGATGTTCCAGTGCATCCAGTTCATCCCGGATCCGGCGCGGCCCCAGGTCAAGCGCGCATTGATCGAGGACGACATCGAGGAGGTTCGCACCCGGCTCCAGCTGCGTAGCGAGGTGTTCGAGCTGCATACGGGTTTTTCCATGGCCGCAGCCCTGTCGAGAGCGGCGCGGCCGTCGCCACAGCCCGACCCGACTTCCACGACTATCCCAACGTCAGCGGACCCGTCGGAGCCGTCCTGAGCGGCGGCATAGGTGTCACGATGCGTGACCTGGACGAGCACTACGGCACCGAGGATCTCTACGATCTCGTCGAGGTGGTCGAGGTGAACGCGCGCAACGCCGAACTCGCGCGCAACTTCAAGCCGCCGGCATAGGGGCATACGCAGCATGCCCACGGTGATCGACAGTCTCGTGATGGAGCTCGGCCTGAGTGCCGAAGGCTTCACGTCTGGCATGGACAAGGCGCAGGAAGGACTGCGCAATTTCGCAGCCGAGGCCGAGGCGGCCCGCCAGAAGCTGCGCACCGCGCTCGGCATGAGCGGCGCCGAGTTCGACGGCCTATGGAAGAAGGCCGAGCAGAGCGCGGGCGCCACCAACCGCGCCACCAAGAGCACATCCGATCAAGCGACCCGCAGCGCCAAGGAGATGAACGCGCAGGGCAGCGTGGCGGCCGGGTTCTTCAGCAAGCTGAAGCTCGAGGCGCTCGGGTTGTTCGCCGCGCTGATGGGCGGCAAGGGGCTTGAGGCCGCGCTGGCCAGCAGCAGCACCGAGATGCGCAACCTGGGATTTGCCGCCCAGAACGCGCAGCTCGACCCGGGCGCCATCGACGCGTTCAGCATGGCGGTCGGACGCCTAAGCGGCAACGCGGCCGGCGCGCAGCAGGCCTTGGTGACGCTGCGCCAGGCCACCACCCGCAGCGCACTTCCAGGCCAATCCGGCGCTTATGCAGGCGCTCGGGTATATCGGCGCCAGCATCAACGACGATCCGCTGACGATCATCGTATCCGTCCGGTGAACACCGCCTGCTGTGACGTCCGGAGTTAGGCGACTCTACGCACGCTTTTAGATGTGGCGTTAGAGGCAGTTGGCGTGGTTGAGATCATCACTGGAGTTGAGCGTCGCCGTCGCTGGCGGCCAGAGGACAAGGCGCGGATCCTCGCCGAGACAGAGGAGCCGGGCGCAAGCATCGCGATCGTTGCGCGCCGCCACGACATTAGTCGCGGCCTGCTCTGGCACTGGCGGCGCGCCATGCATGGATCACAAGCGGGGCTGTCATCGGCCGAGGGCTCTGCTTCCTGCCGGTGACGGTGGTTGGCGACAGCAGGGCGGCGCCACAGGTCCCCGTTGACCGATCGATCGAGATCATGTTGCCGGGCGGCGTCTGCGTGCGTGTCGGCCGTGGTGCGGATCTCAAGGTGCTCCGGGGCGTGCTGACGGCCTTGCGGTCGTGATCCCTATCCGATCCGGCGTGCGCGTGTGGCTGGGCGGCGGGACACACCGACATGCGCCGCGGCATGAACGGCCTTGCGCTTCAGGTCCAGCAGGCTCTCGAGCGCGATCCGCATGCAGGCGACCTCTACGTGTTCCGCGGCCGTCGGGGCGATCTGGTGAAGGTCCTCTGGCACGACGGTCTCGGCATGTCGTTGTATGCCAAGCGGCTCGAGCGCGGCCGCTTCATCTGGCCGACGCCCGCAGACGGAACTGTCGCGATCTCGGCCTCGCAGCTCGCCTACATGCTGGAAGGCATCGACTGGCGACATCCGCAGCGCACCTGGCGGCCGGAGATGGCGGGATAAAGGGGGTACACGCCGCGTGCGCGTCGTGCTCCACTTGCAGCGTGACCGACGCGGCGGATCCGATCCCGAACGAGCTCGAGGCGCTGCGCGCGGCCCTCCTGGCCGAGCGTGCGGCGCGCCAGGAGGCAGAGGCGCGGGCGAGCGGGCTGGATGCCATGGTCGCGCATCTCAAGCTGCTGATCGCCAAGCTGCGGCAGGAGCGGTTCGGCGCCTCCGCCGAGCGCGGCGCCAGGCTCGACCAGCTCGAACTGCAACTCGAGGAGCTCGAGGCCACGGCCAGCGAGGATCGCGCAACGGCGGTCACGTCATCCAACAGCGATCGGCCGGAACCCGTGCACCCTCGTCCGGCACGGCGTCCCCTCCCGGCGCATCTGCCGCGCGAGCGTGTCGTCATCCCCGGCCCGGTGGCCTGCCCGTGCTGCCAGGGGCAACTGACGAAGCTTGGCGAGGACATCACCGAGACGTTGGAGGTGGTGCCACGCTCCTGGAAGGTGGTGCAGACGGTGCGCGAGCGCCTGGTCTGCCGCGCCTGCGAGACGATCACCCAGGTCCCAGCGCCGTTCCATCCGATCTCGCGCGGACGCGCCGGACCTGAAACTGCTGGCGACCATCCTCGAGGCGAAATTCGGCCAGCATCTGCCCCTGAACCGGCAGAGCGAGACGTTCGCCCATGAGGGGATCAACCTCGACGTCTCCACGCTGGGGGATTGGGTCGGAGCCTGCAGCAGGGCTCTCGCGCCGCTCATCGAGCTGATCCGCGCCCATGTGCTTGCAGCCGAGCGGCTGCACGGCGACGACACCACCGTGCCGGTGCTGGCCAGGAACCGGACGAGCATCGGTCGATTGTGGACCTATGTGCGCGACGACGGGCCATTCGGCAGCTCAAGCCCACCAGCAGCGATGTTCCACTACACGCCCGACCGGACGGCGGCTCATCCGCGACGGCATCTCTCCCGCTATACGGGGATCCTGCAGGCGGACGCCTATGCCGGGTTCAACGAGCTCTATCGTGAGGGGCGCGCGCCTGGGACCATTGTCGAGGCAGCGTGCTGGGCGCATGGCAGGCGCAAGCTGGTTCGTCCTCGCCGACCTGGCCAAGGCGCCGCTTGCGATCGAGGCGGTGCGGCGGATCGACGCCATCTTTGACGCCGAGCGGGGGATCCTCGGGCAACCTGCCGAGCAGCGTCTGGCAGTACGGCAAGAGATGATCGTGCCGATGGTCAGCGAGCTGGAAGCCTGGATGCGCACCGAGCGCGCGCGGCTGTCGAGACACAACGATGTCGGGCGCGCGATGGACTACATGCTGAAGCGATGGACCGCGTTTACGCGGTTCCTCGAGGACGGCCGGATCTGTCTCACCAACAACGCGGCGGAACGCGCGCTGCGTGGCATCGCCATCGGCCGCAAGGCGTGGCTGTTCGCGGATCAGACCGTGGAGGCGAACGAGCCGCCGCGATCTACAGCCTGATCGTGACCGCGAGGCTCAATGACGTCGATCCGCGTGCCTGGCTTGGCGACACGCTACGCCGCATCGCCGACCACCCTGCACAGCGCCTGCACGAACTGCTGCCGTGGAACTACGCGAACGCGCTCATCGCCAAGTAGTCGGCCGCCTGAGCTACTACAGGGCCCTCACGGAAGGTTACCGATCCATCCGCAAGCTGCGGTGTATCGCGACACGCACAGCGTCGCCGACACCAACTTGCGCGGCCAGAATCTTGGCCTGAGCCAGGACATCATCAACGAGACGGACCGCGGGTCGAAGCAGTACGACGCGGATATGGCGCGCAGCCGGGAAATCGGTGTTCGCACGGCAGACATGGTGCGCAACGGCACCGACTTTGCCGGCCAGGTTTCGAGTTTGAACAGAACCTGTTGCACTTACGCGACACGGTGATGAACCAGCTCGAACCCGGGCTGAGCCACATCCTTAAGTCTGTCAACGATTGGATCGAAGCCAACCCGAAGCTTGCCACCAGTATAGCGGACGTGGTGACAGGCGTTGCCGCCTTGACGACCGGGCTGGGAGCCTTGGCGGCGGTGCTCGCACCGTCCTCGTAATCAAGAAGCTCTTTGGTTCTGCCGGTGCGGCCCGGGCCGGCGCTGGTGCGGTCGAAGGTGCGGCGGTTGCCGGCGGAGAGGTAGCGGCTGGCGCGGAGGCTTTGAGTCTTGGTGGCGTGATTGCCGCTCTCTGCAGAGATCCTAACATCGGCACGATCGGCGCCATAGCCGCCGCTATCTATTTCTACCTGCGCGGCAGCAAGGACCCGGCCCAGACCCCACCGATCCTGGCCCATCACGGCGACATGAAGGCGACCCTTGACGATGCGCCGGGGGCGCCGTCGAACACGCCCAATCAGGATCCGCTCGGTGTCGAATCCGGCGCCATGGCTTGATGCAGCGCTTGGACGACCGGTTCCACGCCGCCTTCCCGAGCCTCGGCATCTCCAAGCACGGCAAGGAGATGGCGCAGCAGGCGATGGACTTCTTCACCAGCGCGGGCTGGAGGGAGCTACTCGCCCGAGCAGGCATCCGGCATCGTGGCCAACATCCAGCGCGAGACCGGCGGCACGTTCGACCCGCACATCACAGGCGACAACGGGCAGGCCATCGGGCTGGCGCAGTGGCACCCGCATCGGCAGGCAGCCATCGAGGCGCACTTCCACAAGAAGCTGTCCGAGATGGGACTATGGCGAGCAGCTCCGGGCCTACGCCTGGGAGATCGGCCCGGACGGCCCCGAGAGCGAAACCGGTCGCGCGCTGCGCAAGCAGACCACCGCCCACGGTGCCGGATCCACCGTCAGCGAGGTGGGTGAGCGGCCTCGCGACAAGTGGTGGAGGCCAATGCGCGCGGCGCGATGGCCGAAGCCCGCCTAACGGCGTGGCAGAAGCACGAAGCCAATCTCCAGCCCGGTGAGCGTCGTGCGCAGCCAGCGCCGCCCGCCACCCCAGTCGTCGACCCAGCGTTTGCCTCCATGCTAGCCGGAATACGCGGCAGTGGCGCGGCTGCGGCCAACAGCGTGACACACAACACCGACAACAGCCGCACCGCTTCGATGCATGTCGACACCATCACCATTATGACGCAGGGCAAGGACGCCAATGCAATCGCCCGCGATATAACGCAGGCAATGAAGACGCACGCCTACGCCGTGCAGTCGAACTATGGGCCGGCCTAGTGAGCGGCCTTCTCGGCACAGTTGCCCTGGCGGCCATCCGATGCAGCCGGACTGCTCAAGGCGTTCTCGGGACCAAGCTGGGGATCTTCGCTGCCCAGACCACGCAGCCGATCATCGCGCCCTGATGCCATCCTGAGCTTCGAATACGCAAGGGCTTCCGGATCAGCGACTTCCCGGTCGAGGACGGCACGTTCCAGACCTACAACAAGGTCGTGACGCCGGGGGGAGTGTCACGTCACGGTGGCCTACGGAGGCCAGAGCGGTCCGCTCGCAACGCTGCTGTCCGGGGGTGCCATAGGGTCGGCGCTGACAAGCGCGCTGGGCGGCTTGACCCCGGGCAACAGCAACCGCGGCAAGTTCCTGACAACGGTCTTTAGTGCTGTCTACTCGACCTCGCTAGTCACCATCGTCACGCCGGACGGCAGCTACAACAACTTCAACCTGACCAGCTTCGACTTTCGGCGAACGGCGCAGAACGGCACCACCATGCTGACCGTCAATCTGATATTTGAGCAGGTGCTTCTGGCGCCGCCGCCTGCGTTCACCAACACGAGCCAGCCGTCGAGTATCGCTACCACCGACCTTGGCACCATGCAGACGCAGACCGTCAGCGTGCCCGACCGAGTCCACCAGCATGCCGGAATAGCGATGCAGTCGATCCCGCTGTCGCCCATTCCGAACCAGACCTTTGGCGTGCTGCTCGACCAACAGAACTGCCAGATCAACCTCTATACCCGGTTGACCGCACCGGGGCACACGGCGCTCTTCCTGGACCTGTCCGTAAACAACGCGCTCGTCATCGGCGGCGTGCTCTGTCTCAACCGCGTGCTCATCGTGCGGCAGACCTATCTCGGCTTTGCCGGTGACCTGGCGTTCCTGGATACCATCACCAACAGCACCAATCCGGTCTACACCGGCCTGGGCACGGCAGTACGCCCTCTACTATTACGCGCCGGCAGATCTAGCCACGATAGGTGTGGTGCCGACGTGAGCGGCAGCATCACGCAGCGGCAGATCACCATCGCGATCACGCTGGGAACCGGCACCTTTGGAAAGGCTGGCGGCAACACGGTCACGTTGAGCGGGCTGCGCTGCGCCGTCACGGTTGAGCGCACCGGGCTGCCCGGCTTCGGAACCGCAACTGCGCGTATCTACGGCATGCAGGATTTCCTGATGCGGCAGTTGTCAAGCCTGGGTGTGCCGAACTACCTGGTGCGCAACAACACCATCACCATCTCGGCCGGCGATGCGGTAGCCGGTGTGTCAGCCGTCTACAAGGGCACCATCACCGATGCATGGGCCGACTACTCCGGCGCGCCCGACGTGGCTTTCAACGTCAACAGCTTCACCCCAGTATGTTGACCGTCTAGCACCTGCAGCGCCTACCAGCGTGGCCGGCTCGGCCGACGTGGCGCAGCTGATGGCGGGGTTTGCGGCGCAGATGGGCTACGGGTTCGAGAACAACGGGGTGCAAGGCATCAAACTGTTCAACGCGTACTACTATGGCAGCGCCTACGATCAGGCCGAGCAGGTGGCTCGTGACGCCGGCATCGGCATGACCACGGACGACACTTTGGGCAGCACACTGTGTATCTGGCTCAATAACAGTTCTCGTCGGGGTGCCATTCCGCTGAGTCAGCAAGACAACCGGCCATGGTCGGCTACCCGACCTACAGCGGCGGCATCCAGGTCTCGGTGCGCTGCCTTTACAATCCGTCGATCCGCTACTTCGGACAGGTGCAGGTGCAGTCGTCGGTCAGTCCCCCAGGCCAACGGTGTCTGGACGGTGCACCAATTGTCCCACGATCTGGCGAGCCTGACACCAGATGGGCCGTGGTTCACTGATCTCGGACTGATCAACCTCGCTGCAGCGGAGCAGGCGGGCGTAAGCGTCACTCCGAACGTAGGGCTAAGCACTTGAGCGGCTACGCCGGGCAGATGGACGTTGGCAGTTCTGGGTCGAATTGGCACGCAACCGCCTTTCAAATCCGGCAGGCGTTGGGACGCATTGCCACCACATCTTTGGTGCAAGTAAAAGCCGTGACGACGAGTGGGGCTCTTGCCGCGGTCGGCTTCGTCGACGTGCAGATCCTCACAGCGGGCATGGACGGAGCCGGTAACACCACCGCTCACGGCATCATCCATGGTCTTCCCTACGTACGGGTGCAGGGTGGCACCAACGCCATCATCATTGACCCGGTGGTGGGCGACATCGGCGTAGCCGGCTTCTGCTCGCGCGACATCTCCAGCGTCAAGACGACCAAAGCCGCCGCCAGCCCAGGGAGCTACCGGCGCTTCTCCTACGCAGACGGGATCTACCTCGGCGGCTGCCTCAATGCGCAGCCGATGCAATACATCCAGTTCAACCAAAACGGCGTGACCGTCTATTCCCCGACCGAGATCACGCTGAACGCGCCGACGGTTGCCGTTCAGGGCAACCTCACGGTTAGCGGCAGCACCGTTGGACAGGGGAACGGCATTTTCGGCGGCATCGACATGGATAATCATGTGCATAGCGGCGTACAAACAGGCAGTGGCGTCACCGGCAAGGCACAAGGCTGATGCCGGCCACCGTTCTACTCAACGCCGCCACCTGGGACCTCGAGCTCGACGTCAACGGCAACATAGCGCTGACCTTCGGTGCCACAGGCACTAGTCAAGGCGGCTATGCGCTGGCGCAGGATGCGGCCTCAGCCATCAAGACGTTTCAGGGCGAGGCCTACTACGACACGACGCTGGGAGTGCCGTACTTTACCAACATCTTCGCTGACACGCCGTCGCTCACCACGCTGAAGAGCCTGTTCACGACAGCAGCGCTGGCGGTGCCAGGCGTGGTGCACGCCCAGTGCTTCATCACCTCGATTGCCGGCAGGGTCTGCGCCGGGCAAGTCCAGATCACTGACGAGGCCGGCGTGCTGACACCCGCCAACTTCTGACGGAGGCAGCATGAGCGGCATTATCTCCACCAATGTGCCGACGCCTACGTTCGGCGCCACCGGCTTCGTCGGACCCGCCGAGAGCGTCATTCTCGCCGGTGTCCAGGCCGACCTTGCCGCGGCCTTTGGGGCGTCGCTGAACCCGGCGCTGAACACGCCGCAGGGGCAGCTGGCGACCTCGCTCTCCGCCATCATTGCCGACTGCAACGCCAACTTTCAGCTGATTACCAACCTGGTCGACCCGGCCTTCAGCTACGGCCGCTTTCAGGACGCCGTCGGCAGGATCTATTTCATCACCCGGAACCCGGCGACTTCGACCGTCGTGCAGGCCACCTGCACCGCCCTGTCGGGCGTGACCATTCCGACCGGCGCGTTGGCTCAGGATCAGGCGGGCAACCTTTACACCTGCACGGCCGGCGGGACCGTGCCGCAGGGCGCAGGCACGATCGTACTGCCGTTCGCATGCCAGACCACCGGACCCATCGCCTGCCCAATCGGGTACCTGAACACCATCTACCAGACCATCCCGAACTGGAACGCCATCACCAACACCACGGCCGGCGTGCTCGGCAACGTGGTGGAAAGCCGTAGCGCTTTCGAGACGCGACGCCAGCAGTCGGTCGAGCAGAACGCCCAAGGAACCATCCAGTCTATCCTGGGGGCTGTGCTCTCGGTGTCTGGCGTGCTTGATGCCTACGTCACCCAGAACCCGACGGGGACGGCAGTCAGCTCCGGCGGCCAGACGATCGGTGCCAACAGCGTCTATGTTTGCGTCTCGGGTGGAGCAGCCGCCGCCGTGGCACAGGCCATCTTCACCAAGATCGGTCCGGGAGCAAACACCACCGGCAACACCACCGTCACGGTGACCGACACCAGCTACAGCTACCCGCAGCCATCCTACGCCATCAACTTCCAGACGCCTGCCTCGTTGCCGATCCTGTTCGCGGTGACCATCACCAACGGCACGTCGGTGCCGTCTAACGCGCTAGCGCTCATTCAGGCAGCTATCGCACTGGCTTTCGCTGGGGGCGATGGCGGCAGCCGAGCCCGGATTGGTTCAATGCTCTATGCCAGCCGCTACTACGCGGTCATCGCAGCCCTTGGACCCTGGGCCCAGGTGGTCTCCATCCTGATCGGCACCAGCTCTGCAAACGCCTACGAGGTTCTCTGCCCGATCAATCAGATCCCGACGTTCTCACCGTCTAATGTCTCGCTGATCCTGATGTAGACCTGGCAATGCAGAATGTTGGAGCGACAGTTCTTAGTCAGTATGCAAATTCACCGTTGTTGATGCAGGTCGTTGGGCTCGCAAACACCTACCTGGATCCGCGAGCAAACATAAACGCCTTCTACAGCGACATTTTTGACGTCATGACTGCCCAGGGGATTGGCCTGGACATCTGGGGGCGGATTGTCGGCGTGTCGCGCGTGCTGACCGTGCCGGCGTCTAATATCAATTTCGGCTTTCATGACACCACGAGCGGAGTCTCAGCGGACTACGGGCCGTTCGGTCAGGCTGTCTTCAATACCGGCTCAGTCGCAACTAGCAACTATACCCTGTCGGACGAGGCGTTTCTCACGCTGATCCTCGTCAAGGCGGCTGCGAACATTACGCGGGCCACGATAGCCGCCCTGAACCAGATGCTGCAGACGCTGTTTCCAGGGCGCGGCCGCTGCTATGTGACCAACTTCGGCAACATGCAGATGCGCTATACCTTCGAGTTCTATCTGCAGCCGTTTGAGTTCGCCATCGTCACTACCGCAGGCGTGCTGCCGGCCCCGGCGGCGGTGCTGATCTCGGCAGTTCAGCAGCCGCAATACAGTACCTTCGGCTTCAAGGAAGCGGGTTCCGCATCGGCAGTGGGCTTCGGCCAGGGCACTTTCCTGCCTGACGGCGCTACAGTCATCAATTAGAGGTCGCCTGCATGCTTCTGTCCGGCATCCCGTCCAAACTGCCCGTTCCGTTTGCAAACAGCGGCGCAAAGAACACCATACCGACGGCATCGCAGATCACGATCACGCCGGGAGCCGCATCCCTCACCGACGGATTTCCGCCGCTAACCATGACGCCTCTCTCGGCAGGGGGCGTGGCGCCATTTGGCCAGGACTTCAACGGCATCCTCAACTTATTGTCTTCCTGGGTCCAGTGGCAGAACGCTGGCGGTCCGATCCGATATGACGCAACCTTTGCAACTGCCATCAGCGGCTATCCTATTGGCACCATACTGCAGAGCACAACGACCGGCTTTGCTTGGTTGAACACAGTCGACGGCAATACCACCAACCCGGATAGCGGCGGCTCAGGCTGGTTATCTTGTCCGGTCACGGCGGCGGCGCAGACCGGTCGGCTGCTAAACATACAGGTCTTTAATAACTCCGGCACCTACACACCCACAGCCGGCACCACGCATATCTATTACAAGGGTGTCGGCGGAGGTGGATCCGGCGGCGGCGGCTTTGCGACTGGATCGGGTGCGTATGCTGTAGGTTCGGGCGGGGCGGCTGGCACTTATGGTGAAGGCTACACCACCAACCCTGGCTCGCAAGTAATTACGGTTGGTGCTGGTGGAGTGACCACAGCAGGCCAATCTGGGTCCTCCGGTGGCACGACGACCTTTGGGACTGTAGCGACATTTCCCGGTGGCGGAGGTGGCTCCATAGCGTCGGCAGCAACCACATCCGGTCTCTTTGCGGGCCAAGGGGCGCCCGGGGCATCAGCGACCGGCGCTAGTCTTATCGTTTCATCGCAAGGCCAGCCGGGGCTGTGCGGCATCATCATCCCAAATGTTGGGCCGCTTCCTGGACAAGGCGCGATGTCACCATTTGGCGCCGGCGGCGTTAATGGATCAGTAGCTGTTGGTGGTGCCGCTCTTGGGCATGGCGCCGGAGGCGCTGGCACAGGGCAGGGTACGTCTACGGCCGCGACGGGAGGCGGCGCCGGGGGCACCGGGATCCTTATCATCTACGAGTACACCTGACGTCATGCACGCGACCGACGCCATCCGCACCGGCCTGCTGCCCCGGTGACCGGACGCCGTGTCGTTCGGAACGGACTGTGCGCCATGCACTGGCTCTGGACCGCCATCCTGCTGCAGCCGCAGGACGTGCTGAAGTCCGGCCCCGGCTACAAGCCGTTCCTGCACATCATGCCCACGTCGGGCTGGGTCGCGGCGTCCGCTGCTGTAGCCCTTGTCTCCACCGCCGGGGTGTTCCTTCACCCAAGCCCGATACGCCGTGGGGCGGCTGGCCTGCAGGCACTCTGGCTTCTGCTGCTGGAAGTGCTGTTCAGCTCGCACTACCCGATCCAGACGGGATGCGCGCCCTACATCGTGGCCGCCGGCGCAGCGACATGGTTGTTCTTGACGGAGGAGGAGCACTGATCCGGATCCCGATGGCCTGACGTGGAGATGAGCACCGCCAGCGGGCTCTCGGATAAGGGTTCGCCGCATGCCCGAACTTGACGATGACGACGACAGCCCGCGCCACCGACGCAAGCCGGCCGTTCTGCCCGGATATGACGTGATCGTGGGTGAAGTCGAGCTCGCTAAAGCCCTCAAGCATTTCCGGCTGGAGAATCAGTTCCTCAGCCGCTCCGAGATCGAAGCGCTGATCACGGCGGCGCGGGAGCAGATCACCAAGGAGATCGTCCGGCGCTGGCAGAATATCGGCATGAACGCTTCGCGCGATGCGTTCGACCCGGGTGCCAATGAGGAACACTTCGCGGCGTTGATCGATCTGCTGCGCAGGATGACCAGGGATGCGGAAGAGTTTGAACTGACATGGCAGTGGTGCAAACAGCAGGCGAGAAAAGCCGCATTGGCAAGGAACAAGAACCTCGTCAGCCTCGGCTACGTCGCGACCTTCCTCGCCGCCATCACTGGTTTCATCACGATGCTGCTGACAGTCCTGGGGCATCATCTATGAGCACGTTCAGCACCCAGGCCTTCCTGCTGCTGAAGTGGTCGACCTGGGCGCTGTTCGGCGGCGCCGCAGCCGCTTTGGTGGTCGCCGGAACCGTCCTGGGCGTCGAGCTCGCCAGCGAGAAGCCTGACATCCGCAACGCGACGATCGTGGGCCCCGTGCATGCGGGCGATGACCTGCTGATCAACGAGAAGATCATCGTGCCACCGGGGTGCATTCCCAAGATGATGCAGCGGCTGTGCACCAGTCGGGACTGCGATCGGCCCGGCACCAAGATCCAGGTGCTGACCGACAGCGCCATGGCCGGGTTTGGCACACCGTTCGAGATCCCTATCCCGCGCGATACCGAGCCCCGCACCGACTGGGTTCTGCAGCAGACCGTCTCGCTACCCGGCTGCGGCCCGATGTCCGGCGTCCTCACCGCCCGGTCGACCGTGCTGCACGACGATCTCGGTCGATCCGGGGTCGCCGTGACGACGTTGCCCTACGATCCGAACCCCTCGCACTAGGAGACCATCATGCGTCGTCTGCTGTTCGCTGCCGCTGTCGCAGCCACCGTCTCGTGCCTGATCGCCGCGCACCCCGCGCGCGCCGGCGTCATAAACGACCTGCTGGCCGTGCTCGGGCTGTCACCCGCTGCAGCGCCATCCAGCCCGTCTGATCCCGGCACCGATTTCCGAAACTGCGACACCGGCGAGTGCGAGTGAGGGCCACTCGCCACTAGGCGACCCGCGCAATCCGACGACTGAGCAAGGCGGCCTTCGGGGTCGCCTTTTTCTTGCGAGGCGCCTGTGCAGGCTTCGTTCGAGACCATCCTTGCCTGGACCATGAAGGCCGAGGGCGGTCTGTCTAAGGATCCCGACGACGCTGGCAACTGGTCGAGCGGCGTGTGCGGGCAGGGAACGCTGATCGGCACGAACTGCGGCATCTCGGCGCCTATACTATCGGCCTTCGTGGCGCCGGTGCCGATCACCGCCGAGGACATGGCGGCAATTGCGGCGCCGACCGTGCGCTCGATCTACCAGGTGCTCTACTGGCTGCCGATTTCGGGTGCCAGCCTGCCAGCCGGTGTCGATCTGATGGTCGCCGACATGGCGTTCAATGCCGGTGCGGCCGCGAGCGCGCGGATTCTGCAGCACGTCCTCGGCGTGAAGCAGGATGGCTGGATCGGACCGGCGACGTTGGCCGCGATCAGCACCGTCAAGCCGGCGGCGCTGCTCGAGCAGGCCGATGCCAATGCGGTGCACGGCCTGCAGCAGGCGCTCGGCATCAAGACCGATGGCGTCATCGGGCCGCAGACACAGAAAGCGATCGCGGCGCATCCGGCGCAGATCGCGTTGCTGGTCATCACAGCACTGAACGCGCGTCAGTCCGCGTACTACCGCAGCCTGCCAGACTATCGCGAGTTTGGCGCCGGCTGGCTCAACCGCGTGAACGCACGCCAGATGGCGGCCTACGGCTTGGCTATTCCAGTCGCTTAGCGGCTATACTTGGAGAATGCTGCAAGTGTAGAATCGCCGAGCCGAGAAGGGTGATGACCTTCCCGGCTCGACTTCACAGCTTGGGGGACAAGCCGTGCAACCGTACAAATACGACCTGACAGGACAGACTTTCAACCGTTGGGCGGTGCTCAGCTACGCCGGAAAGTGTGTGAGGAACTGTCTTTGGCTCTGCCGCTGTGAGTGCGGCACACAAAAGACTGTTGCAGGTCTAAATTTGAAGAACGGTGCGTCAAAGAGTTGTGGATGTTTGGAGCGAGAACTGATGAGCATCGGGCGGCGAGTGCATGGTCGTTCCCAGACGGCGACTTGGAATATTTGGAAGGGCATGCGGCAGCGCTGCGGTAACCCGAAGTCTCCCAGTTTTCAATGGTACGGGGCGCGCGGCATAACCGTCTGCGACAGGTGGAATAGCTTCCAAGCATTCTTGGAAGACATGGGAGAGCGCCCCGAGGGACTTTCTATCGACCGAATTGATAACGAGCGCGGCTATGAGCCAGGAAACTGCCGGTGGGCAGACGCTGAGGCACAGGCTAACAACAAGCGGCAATCGGACGTAGTCGGTAGCAAAAACCCGAACGCCAGACTGACAGAGGCGCAGGCTCGCGAGATCAAGAAAGCCCTGAAAGACTACTATCGCGGTCAGATAGACGACCTTGCGGCGCAATACCGCGTGTCAGCCAATTCAATCTACATGCTCAAGTCTGGGCGCACATGGCGCCATCTCTTATAATGGAGCTGTCGCTATGAGTCTAACGATAGACTTCCGCACTGTCTCGTCTGTCTACAACACAGCGATGAGCCATTTCTGGGGCAACGCTTCGCAGATGAGCCTGAGCAGCGCTGGCCTGCTGATCGGCAGTGGCCCGACCAATGACTACGGCGAGATGGGCCTTATGGAGATGCCGTCGGGCCCATCTGCCGGCCACGGCTACGGCGCGTTCAGCTTCATCCTGCGCCACGAGAGAGCAAATCAGCCGGGCGGCTGCTACGCGCTACTTTGGCGTGCCGACGATACGTGGTTGGACAGCACCAGGCCGAACACGTTTACCGAGATGGACATGCACGAGACCTGGGACAACTCGGTCACGACGCAGAGCACGCTGCACTATTGGAGCAGCAGCGCCAGCGGGAACAACGGCCAATTGTTCCACGGCACCACCGGCATCGACATGACAAAGAACCATGTCTTTACGCTAGACTGGGCGCCCGGCGTGCTGACCTTCTACATCGACGAGACCGAGATCTACTCGGTGAGCGGCTCGCAGGTGCCGAAGGACTACGCCGACGGCGGGGTCAATCAGGTTCTTGGTGTCGGCGCCGAAACCGAGACCAGCCCTGTCGGCATGTATATCGAGATCGCGCAGTGGATCGCTCTTGCTGACAAGGCAGCGGCTGGCGGCATCAGCGGCATCCTGGCCAAGCTGGTGGCGGAAGCGGGCGGCGCGGCGACAAGCGCCCCTACCACCCCTACGGCGCCCGTTTCGCCCGTCACGCCGCCATCCAGCGGCAGTGGTTCCAGCGGTGAGCTGACCATCACGGCCGCACAGCAGACCGGCGACAAGCTGGCGATCAGCTTCGTCAAGAAGACGGGCGGCGATGCCACGCTCTACCTCAGCGCGCAGACCGCCAGCACCGGCATGGTGGGCATCGGCACCTACTGGGACAACTGCCCTGACGGCACCGAGACGCTGCAGCCATACTTCGCCACGGTGCCCGAGAACCTCACCGAAATCGAGCTGACGGTGTCAGGCACGGCGACCAGCGCCACGTTCCCGGTCACACAGAGCGGTACAACTACCGGCACCGGCACAACCGCATCGACGTCCTACAGCTGGACAACGCTCAGCGCCGCGGTTGTGGCTGCTTTGGGTTCCAGTGGAACGTCAGCGTCGATCCTGGCGACCATTGAGGCGGCGTTCGCAAAGTATTCAGCAGCGAACCCGGGCAAATAGGAGCATTCGATGATCACTATCCTCATCGTCGTCCTGATCATCCTGGCGCTCGGCGGCAGCGGTGCAAGCTACCGTGCCGGCTATTATGGCCAGGGCGGCTTCAACGCCATCGGCCTGCTGCCGCTGGTGCTGGTCATCCTCGTCGTGTGGCTGCTGTTCGGCCATTTCGGCACCGTGTGACGCCATGCGCGGCTACACCAGCTCGACGTGCATCGGCGTGGCAACGCTGATTGCCGCGTTCGTCGGCGTCTGGCGGCAGGCCCTGACGGCTGGTGAATTCGAGATGGCGCTGACCTTCGCGGCTGGCGCCATTGCGATGCCGCAGAAGCTTTCGGACCCGCGCGTGCTGCCGAAGCTGGACGCGATCGAGGACGTGGCTCGCGCCCATACGGATGCGATCGCAACGAACGGCGGCCGCATTGCCGACGTGCAGCGCAAGGTGACCGGCGTCGCGAACGCGCTGGCGACCAGGCTGTGAGCGGTGTCGTGCTGATCGCGTGGGTGGCCGCCATCGTCTTTGCCGTGCTGGTGCTGGGCTGGAACAGGATCGACTAGCATGCGTGTCGTCTACGTCCTGATGGCTTGCGCGATGTTGCTGGCAGCGTTCTTCCAGCGCACGGGTGGCGCGTGATGTCGATCGTCTGGCTCGTCGGGTTCGGCATGTTGATGGTGACCATCGGCGGCCTGATCTGGTTCGGCCGCAGCGACGGCACCAACGCGACACGAGCCGGCGACGCCGCTCAGGACGAGGCAACCCAGGCCAGCGTGATCACCAAACAGCAGCAGATGGCGCAGGCCGAGGCCGATGCACCGCACGACACGCCTGGCGTGATGCACCGGGCCAACGACGGGACGTTCTGATGCGTGTCCTGCTGCTGTGCGTGGCCCTGGGTGCCTGTGCCGCGCGTCCCGCCGTGCCGATCTGTCCGGTGCCTGTGCGCTACACCCCCGCCCAGGAGCATGCGCTGGCCGCCGAATTGCCGAGCGACGGACCCGTCACCCAGCGCGCGATTGCCGACTACCTCGGCCTTAGGGACGCAGTGAGGGTCTGCGCCCGGGTTCCATGATCCAGGAGAACACCATGAGCACCACCACGACGACTGCCGTCAGCACCATCGAGCAAACCACGCTGGCCGCGCTGCCCTCTCTGATCGGTATGGCTTTCGCTGGCAAAGGCGCCGGCCTGAACGTCACCATCCAGAGCGGGATCGCCACCGCCGACAGCGATGTCGCCGCGGCCGTCGACCACCTGGTCGCTGAGTTCAGCACCGCTGAGAGCAGCAACCCCCTGCTGGCCGAGAGCATCGCAGCGGCGCAGCAGGTCGCGGCTGCCCTGGGCCTGCAGCTTCCCACGGAGGCAGAAATTACCGAGGGGGTGAAGAAGTCGGCATGCGACCTGCTGAACGGCTTTAAGGCACCTGCCGCAAACACCTGACACCTGGGCGCGATCTCTCGAGTGCCTGGAACTAGGAGAGCGTGTCATCGGGTTTCTGATGTGGGCGGCCTACCGCCAAGCGGCTGACAAGTCGGTGCCTGCGCCGTGTGACGCAGACACGCCGCACGTCGCGTGGTGGTACGATCACGTGGCGAGCCAGGCCTCAACGTGGGCGGAGCTTGGCATCACGGCCGTCCTGCTGCCGCCGCCGCTGAAGAGCAATGCCGGGCGCTTCATCGGCGCGGACGGCTACGGCGTCTTCGACGACTACGATATCGGCAGCAAGAACCAGTTCTACTCTGTCGAGACCAGGTTCGGCTCGGCCGAGCAACTGCGGCGCTGCATCGCCACCTGCCATGCCAACGGGCTCGACGTGTACGTGGACATGGTGCCGCATCAGCGCATGGGCGGCAGCAACGGCGTCTACGAGTATCTCGGCGCCGACGGGAAGACCAAGAATGGTCGCTTCCCCAAGCAGCCCTCCTACTTTCGGGGTGACGCCGCCGACGGCCGTGTGCCGGAGGACCCGGTCCCGGTTCCAGCTGACGACTTCTCGTTCGGCGACGAGCTATGCCCGATCAACGCCACACCCAAGGGTGCGGTCATGACCGGCCTTCTCGACGCCGGCAACTGGCTGTTCCGGACGCTTGGTGTTCAGGGCGCTCGCCTGGACGACACGAAGGGCATGGCGAGCGAGTTTGTGAACGAGTGGGCCAATCACGGCGCGATGGCCGGTAAGGTCATCGTGGGCGAATATGCGGACGGCAACCCGGACAACCTGAACTGGTGGGTGTGGAACCAGACCGACGGCCGATGCCAGGCGTTCGACTTCTCGACGCATTATGCCGTCGAGGGCATGTGCAACAATACCTCGAACTGGAACATGGAGCAGCTGCGGGACAGCTTTGCCGACATGTCACCGAGCAACGCCGTGACAATGGTGGAGAGCCCGGACACCGACACCGACGGCTTCGCGACCATCGTGTGGAATAAGGCCGCGGCGTACCATTGGGTTGCAAGCCGCACCGGGTATCCGGTGGCGTACTACAAGGACTGGTCCGACGACGCGGGCTGCTACGGCGGCGGAGGCCTGCAGCCTCACATCAATAACAGCATCTGGCTCCAGGCAAAGCTTGCGAACGGTGAGCAGGTCGAGCGCTACGCGACCTACCAGGTCTATGCAATCGAGCGCCTCGGCGCGCCCGGCCTGCTGTCGGCGATCAACAACGACGAATGGAGCACCTACACCATCACGGTGCAGACGGCTTTCGGCGCTGGTGTCTGGCTGCACGACTACACCGGACACGCTCCGGACGTGTGCACCGACGCGCAGGGTATGGCGACCATCACCGTCCCGCGTAACGACAACGGGCTCGGGACGGTCGGCTACTCACGCCAGGGCATCGCAGGCGAGATCCAGACTTTCGACCGGCAGACCGAGCAGGTGCTCTTCGGCGCCGCCGATCTGGACATAGGCCCGATCGTCAACGGCACGCTCCAAGTCGGGCGGGTGTGGTGCGCGCTTCACTCGCTGCTGAGCGTGACGCTGACGCCGGACCAGACCGGCTGGGGCAACGGCGTCGACGTCGCGGTGCATATCGAGGACAAGGTCGACTTTCTGAACATGCACGGCTACGACGACCAGGATGCGAGCCACACGCAGGGCGCCAGCTTCAAGGTGCAGGCAGCCGGGTGGCACACGCTTTCCATCGTTGCGGCCGGTATGCCGGCAGACGGATCGCCGTTCGAGCTCAAGGTGGACTACACCGCGCCGCGGGGGTTCACGGCATGAACCTCACCCGCCGCTCCCTGCTGGTCGGCACCGCCGCGGCCGCCCTGTCACCGGGCCGTGCGCCGGCGGCCGCCGCAGTCGTGCCGCCGGGTGTCTACACCCGCAGCTTCGACACATCACGCTCCGGGCACTGGCCGCACGAGACGATCCTGACGCAGGATGCGGTCCGGACGCGCGGCATGGTGCTCAAGCGCACGCTGCCGCTCTATGGCGACGCGCGGGGCTCCGAGGGGCAGCCGCTCATCGTGCCCGGCGTGAAGATGGCGGATGGCAGCACCCGCAATGTGCTGGTGACGGCCACGATGGCGGACTGGGTGCAGGGCTGGGACGCCGACACCGGCGCCGAGCTGTGGAAGGTGAGTGTCGGCAAGGCAATTGACGGCAGCCGCCAGTGGGACTTGTGGCTCGTCAACCAGAGGTGGGGTGTTCTTTCCACACCCGTAATCAACTCGACGACCGGCACGATCCACCTGTGCGCGATGACCAGCGCGGACGACAGCTTCACCGACGCGACGTTCTGGCTGCACTCCATCTCGCCGCGCGACGGCAGCGACGTGCTGCCTCCGCTTGACCTTTCGACCGCGACCTATCAACCGCCGAATGGTCTGCCCTTGCAGCAGTTCACGGCAGCCGTCCGCAAGCAGCGGTCCGGCCTGGCGCTGTCGGCAGACGGCTCGACGGTGTTCGTCTGCACGGGCAGCTTTCTGGAGTCGAGCCCCACGAATCGATCTTTCATTCTGGCTTGCGATGTTTCAACGGCCAAGCCGGAGGTGGCCGCGGCCTTCACCACCTGCGTCACCGGATCAGGTGCCGGCGTGTGGATGGGTAGCGAGGCTCCGGTGATCGACCCCGAGGGCTGCCTGCTGGTGGTCACGGCGAACGGCGATTTCAATGCGGCGCCTGGAGTCTCCGACAACTGGGGCGAGAGCCTGCTGCGGTTGCGCTATACGAAGGCCAGCGGCACCACGGCGGCCTCGATTGCCGTGATCGACCATTTCACGCCCTACACCGACACCGGGCGCGGCTACGGCGCGGCCTATCAGACACTGCCCAGCCTGAACAAGATCCCGCGGGCCTTGGCGGTGCGCGACGCAGCTGACCCGATGCCGACGAACGCCATGCGGATGATGGGCATCACCGGCTCGTTCAACCACAACAGCGCGCCGGCGCAGGTCAACATGCTATCGGCCAATGACGAGGACCTCGGCAGCGCTGGGGTGCTCTACGTCCCGGCGTCCCAGAGCGGACTGACCTACAACCTCGCCATCTTCGGCGGCAAGGACGGTGTGATCTACGTTGCAGACGGCGATGGCATGAACGGCGCCAACCTCGCCGACTTCGCACCCTCGACGATTCAGGCCAAGGTCTACGCCAACCTGCTCTGCCCGCCGTTCTGGGGCACGTACTACAACCCGGCCTCGCCGGCGCCGACCGACCTCGGCCAGCTGCAGACGGTCTACCAGAACCGCACCCACCACATTCACAGCCAAGCGGTGTTCTACAAGTCGCCGGCCCTCGGTCCCTGCATCTACGTCATGGGCGAAAACGGCAACCTTCGGTGCTTCGGGCTATCGAACGCTGACACGACCGGCATCCGTGCGACCTACCTCGGGTGCACGCAGGAATATGCATCACCGGATGCGCCTGTCGTGCAGGGCCAGCTCTACGGCGGCATGCCGGGCGGCTTTATCAGCGTGTCGTCGAACAATAACGCGGTCGGCTCCGGGCTGCTTCATGTCCTGTATCCGAGGCTGGACAGCAATCGCGTAATCAGTCCCGGTGTCTACGCGATCTTCGATCCCGACAACCTCGGGCGGTTCGCGGACGGCTCTGGCTGGATCAAGAAGCTGTGGAGCAGCGCTGACTGGGGCATTCAGTTTACCCACTGCAAGTTTGCCAGGGGCACCCCGTGGCGAGGCAATTTCTACCACTGCACCTACGGGGGAACACTTAACCAGTTTTCACTAGCGCCACGATAAGATGTCATTACAGACAGTCAGGTTTGGTGCGATTTTTAGCTGAATAGGCTATAGTATGGCGGGCTGATAAACGGCGCCAACCGTCCATCAGCCCTGACTGCAACAGCCTGGGTAGAGGCCATGACAGCTAAGAAGACCCTATCGGAGCTTCTCCGCGGCCAAAAGAGATTTGGTCGCTTAACTTTGATCGGAAAGGGTGAGCCCCTGCTTGAGGGCAATGGTGTCCTCCGAACCCGAGCCCTCTTACGGTGTGACTGCGGTCAACTCGCAACCTGCACGCCGTCCAACCTCCGGGGTGGCCACACACAAAGCTGCGGATGTTTCCGAGTAGACAGCACCCGTCGAGCAATGACGAGACATGGATCGGCGATACACGGATCACGACCATCAGAATATGTGGCTTGGCAGGGTATGCTTAACCGCTGTCGGAACCAGAATGAAAGATCCTGGAAGGATTATGGTGGTCGAGGCATTAAGGTCTGTGACGAGTGGCAGGGCTCTTTCGAGAGATTCCTAGCCGACGTCGGCCCAAAGCCAGGGCCGCACTACTCAATCGACCGGATCGACGTCAACGGCAATTACAAGCCTGGCAACGTCCGCTGGGCAACGGCTTGGGAGCAGGCACGTAATAAGACGACGACTGCCTGGGTAACGTATCAAGGCGTAAGAATGTCAGTCATAGATGCCTGCTCAGCATCTGGT
Organism: uncultured Lichenicoccus sp.; assembly: GCA_963693035.2. GTDB lineage: Bacteria > Pseudomonadota > Alphaproteobacteria > Acetobacterales > Acetobacteraceae > Lichenicoccus. Next base: position 384,274 of record CAXMMQ010000008.1, on the reverse strand, counting down.
ATCAATTATGGCTCGCTGCTTACGCTAGCTGCCAGATACAAGCAGCCAATGGCTCAGGTATTCAACGAGTTCCTTTCCGGTAAACGCAGCAGACCGCGCGCAAACATTCGGGAACTTAAACGCGCGTTGAAGGACGACACATCTTTTCACGCCAGCCAGAGGTCTAAGACCGTGGGCGTTCCTGGCGTTACTTGGGACCGGCAGAAGCACAAATTCCTCGTTCAATATCGGCAGGGCGAGAAACTCGTCAGCAAGCGTTACGAGACCTTCGAAGAGGCTTGTGCCGCCCGCTTGGCGCTAGAGCAGCAACTCGGCTCTATTCGGACTCGCTGACGCCAGCGCTCGCATAGCTGTTGATCTCGGCGCCCAGCGCGATCTCGACGATCGCCGGTTTCTTCCACTGCATCGTCATTTTCCTGTTCCCGGTTGTGGGCTCGTGCGCCCGGCCGTGACGCTACCACAACCCACCGAGGACATTGCACATGAACATCGGCACCCTGTTTGCAACCACCATGCTCAACGCGGGCAACGCGTTGTTCAATGGCGGAACGCTGGTCTTCTATTCCGGCTCCGCACCGGCCACGCCAGAGACGACCGCGACAGGCACGGTGCTCTGCACCTTCACCTTCTCGGCGACGGCGTTCGGCACGCCTTCGCTCTCGGGCGGCTACGAGAGTGGCGCGGGCAGTTTCACCAGCACCAGCGCCAACCCGGTCGCCTCCGGTACGGTGGGTTACGCCCGCGCTTTCGAATCCAATGGCACCACGGTCATCTGCGACTACACAGTGGCGACCTCGGGGGCTGACATAACCATCGGCAATACGGGGATCCAGGTGGGCGTGCCGGTAAGCATCAGCTCATTCGCCAACAGGATCCCGGCCCTGTGATCCTGGGCTAGGGATCCGCACGCATGGCATTGCTGTTCGCCGACCGGGTCCGGGTGGCGGCAAGCGCTGCGCCTGGCACCGGCACGTTCGCGGTCGGCACCGCCGTCAGCGCCTATCAGGGCTTTCCCGCCGCCTTCGTCGTGGGAAGCAGCTGCTACTACCTGATCGAGGACGGCACCTCGTGGGAGGTGGGCGTCGGCACGCTGACGGCAACGGCGGTATGGACGCGTACCACCGTTCTGCTGACCAGCGCGGGCAACACGACCGCGCTCACGCTGACCGCCAACGCCGTGCTCTCGCTCACGCCCAGCGCGCAGTTCGGCACCGACTTGCAGGCGCGTGCGGACAGCAACTATGGCCGCAACCGGATCCGCAATTCGCGGTTTCAGGTCAATCAGCGCGGCACCTCCGGATTCGCGGGCTCTGGGAGCTACACATCGGATGGCTGGCTGGTGTCGTGCAGCGCTGGCACGATGGCTACGACGATCGCTGCGGCGTCCTCGACGTATAATTACTCCGGCTCGCTCACGACGACCACGACCGGCCTGACTTCCGGCGCGAACATGAATCTTCTTCAGCGTATTGAATCCTATGACGTCATGGACCTTGTCGGGCAGCAGGTGACGGTCAGCTTCACCGGTCTCGCGACGACGAGCGCCGGGTCTTTCACGGCGGCCGTGGGTCTCTACTACCCGAGCGCGCAGGACAACTTTGGAACAAATACGCTAGTCCAGTCGGTTCCGGTAACACTGACTGCGACTGCGACTAGAGTATCCGTCACCTTTTCGACGTTGCCCGCGAACATCGCCAATGGGCTTCAGGTCGCGATCACACTGACCCAGGCGACCAGCACTGGAACTACGGCTCTGACCGTGGCAGGCGTTCAACTGGAGGCTGGTTCCTACGTCACGGCATTGGAGAAGAAGCCCATCGTGCTGGAACTAGAGTGGGCGCAGCGGTTCTATTGCAATGGTTCGGGCGGCGAAAGCTTCTACGACACGGCGGCAGGCGTCTACTACCAGCAGTATTTCTACCCAACGCCGATGCGTGCAGCACCCACGGTCGTCTTCACCGCCACCTCGGTGGCTAACCTCGCGAGCGGGGTCTACACGGCAGGCACCGCACTCGGCTTCTATGTAACGACCAAGGCGACAGCAGCTGGCCTCGCCACTTACACCTACACCTTTACTGCGACGGCCGAACTCTGAGTAGGATGGGCGATGAGCGGGTCCGGTCCCTATCAACTAAGCGCGCTGCCGGTCACGATCTTCCGTCTCTCTGACGGCGCCGCAATCCCGGCCGACCCGAGCAACTCCGACTGGCAGCGCTTCCTGACATGGCAGGCTGCCGGCAATGTGCCCACGGCAGCCCCGGTTGTCGCCAATCCGGTGACAATCCTCAGCAGCACCTACATGGGGCGCTTTACGACGGCCGAGCTGCTTGCGTGGGAGAACTATGTGCTCACCCACAGCACCACAAGCCAGCAGATCATCCTGGGCGCCACGGTAGGTGGCGCCACCTGGGCTTGGATCTGGACTGTGCTCACTGGGCCGACGGTGACGCTCACCGATCCTGCGACGGTCACCGCGCACGCGGCGCTGGTGAGCGCGGGCATCCTGACCGCCGCTCGCTCCACCGCGATCCTGACCCCGTAGGGTGTTCGGCGGCGCTCCTTTCGGCTCGCGTGCCTTCTCGAGCTTCGTGCTGCCGACCTTCGTGGTGGTGCTGACCTCGGGCACGTCGTGGCCAGTGCCGCCCGGTGTTTCGAACCTGGCGCTGGTCGAGTGCTGGGGCGCGGGTGCGCCCGGCTATGGCACTGGCGGCAACGGCGGCGACTACGCGGCAATCTTAAACTTGTCAGTCACGCCGGGTGCCAACGAGGCGTTCTCAATAGGAACGTCTCCGGCAGGCTCCGGCGTCGGCCTTTCCAGTGGCCCGACCTGGTTCGGCTCCAAGACGACTGTGCTTGCTGCGGGCGGTGTCGGCCAGCTCACTAACGACGCGGTGGCGCCGCCCAACATTACCTCCGCGTCGGTCGGAACAACGATCTATGTCGGCGGCCAGGGTGGGCAGCAGCCTTACACCTACCAAACGTCTACCGGTGGCGGCTCCTCGGCTACCTCGCAGAGCAACGGCAACACCGCTGCCGCTTGCAGTTCATCCGTGCAGAACACGGCGGGCGCGAGCTCGCCCGCACCGAGCACGGCGGTGGGCGGCGCTGCGGGTCCAACCGGTTCGGGAAGCGGAGCCAACGGCGGCTCAAATGTCGAAGGCGGCGCTGGCGGTGGTGCAGGATATGCCGGGGCGGGCAATGGCGGCACTCCTGGCGGCGGCGGCGCTGGCGCGGGGCCGGGTGACACTGGCAACAGCGGCTCGGGCGGCCCTGGTCAGGTCCGCCTAACTTATTCGACGCAGTCGGTCGATAGCTCAAGCGGGCTGGCAACGGTCACGCCTTCGGCCACCGCCACAGCGACGGAGCGCAATCCCGCAACCGGGCTCGCGACAGCGACGCCATCGTCGGCCGGTGCGGCAAGCGAGACGGACCAGGCGAGCGGCACCAGCACCATCGCGCCGAGTGCGACCGGTGCTACGGCGGCAGCGGACCCTGCGAGCGGCACAGGATCAGTTGCGCCGTCCGCATCTGGCGCCGCGAGTGCCGTCGATCCCGCAAGCGGCACAGGCAGCGTGGCACCAGCCGCCGCGGGCACCGCCACAGAGGCGGACGCGGCAAGCGGCACGGGCACCATCGCGCCGAGTGCCACGGGCGCGGTCGCCTCGCCCGACCCTGCCAGCGGCACCGGCACCGTCGTTCCCTCGGCATCTGGCGTTGCAAGTGCGGCTGATCCCGCGAGTGGCGCGGGCGGCGTCGCACCCGGAGCGGCGGGCAGTGCGGCCGAGGCGCAGGCGGGCGCGGGCCTCGCGACGATTGCGCCACAGGGCGCGGGTGCCGCGCAGGGCACTGATCCCGCCAGCGGCACCGGCTCGGCCGTTCCAGGCGCGCAGGCCGCGGCCAGCGCGGCGGACGCGGCGGCGGGCGGCGGCATGGCCTTGCCCTCGGCAACGGGCGCGGCCAGCGCGCGCGATCCGGCGACCGGCCTCGCGACGATTGCGCCCAGCGCCGCAGGATCGGCAACCGAGGGTCCGGACCCCGCCTCGGGTGCTGGCTCAGTTTTGCCCTCGGCTGCGGGCGCTGTGGCAGGCCAGGACGCAGCGAGCGGCGCCGCCTTCATCGCACCCTCGAGTGCGGGCAGCGCGCAGGCGCAAGATCCGGCTGCGGGCATCGGCACGATCGCGCCGGGTGCGAGCGGTGCTGCGACGACGGCCGATCCGGTCAGCGGCGCGGGACTCGTGGTCCCGAGCTCGACCGGCGCTGCCTCGGAAGCCGACCCGGTCTCGGGCGCGGGCGTGGTGCAGGCGGGCGGCGCAGGCACCGTCGCCGAGGCGCAGACGGCGAGCGGCACCGGAACCGTGCAGCCGAGCGCCACGGGCGTCGTCGACACCGCGCACAACCTCACCGGCGGCGGCACGATCACGCCGGCGGCGGCGGGCGTGGCGGGCTCCGGACCCGACAGCGCGTCCGGCAATGCTTCGGTGGCGCCGAGCGCCTCAGGTGCCGCCTCGAGCAGCGATCCCGCGACCGGTGCCGGAACGGTGCCACCGTCCTCCACGGGCGCCGTCACCGGCACCGATCCGGCGAGTGCGACTAGTACGATCACGCTGTCGGCCTCAGGCAGCGCGCAGGACGCACCCGGCGTCACCGGCACGGGCACCGTTCCTGTCACCGGCGGCGGTACCGCGCAAGCCGCGGACGCGGCGAGCGGTTTCGGCGCAGCTCAGCCAGGCGTAGCAGGCGCGGCGCAGGAGGCCGATCCGGCTGCGGGTGGCGGCACGGCTCGTCTGGCCGGTGCTGGCACGCTTGCAGCCGGCGTCACGGCAACGGGCGGTGGGACTGCAACACCAGGCGCAGTCGGCCAGGTGCAAGGGACCGATCAGGCGTCAGGGACTGGCCTCCTGCCGCCAGTGCACGGCAGCGGCACTGCGTCGCAGCAGGATGCAGCATCGGGCGCCGGCACTGCTGCACCGGCGGCACTTAGCCTCGCAGCGCTGGCGGATCCGGCGGCAGGCGGCGGCGAGATCGATCCTTCAGCGACCGGTGGCAGCACCGATGTCATCAAGCCGCCGCCGCACGAACGGCTCCTCGCACTGGTCGCTGAGAACCGGACTGCCGCCCTGGCCGCGGAGCAGCGACATGCCGTGCTTGCGGGCGAGGGCAGGGTGCTCATCAGCATGGAGTGCCTCGTCGCATGACCACGTTCACCTACCCGGTCAAAGACCCTCTCGACACGCTCGACTACGGCATGGACTTCACAGCGCAGATGGCGCTCGACGCAGATACGGTGAATGCGTTGGTGGGCGTGACTGCGACGCCGGCCGGGCTGACGATGGGCACCGGGCAGTTGTCGGGCGGCATCGCGAGCTGCTTCGTCAGCGGCGGCACGGCCGGAACAACATACCGGCTGGATTTCGAGGTCACGACCACCGGAGGCCGGACCTACAAACGCGGAGGATTGTTGCCGGTATATCCGCGATGATGTAGTGTCGTAACGACTGGCGTTCAGACAACTCGCCCCGGCGTGGAGGACATCCTCTGCGCCGGGGCTTATTTGTATTTATCCCCGCCGTGGCTGCCGAAGGCGACTGAGAGCGGCGCGGGCAGGCGCAGTGACGCGCCAGGCAGTAGACCGTTCAATGGCTGTGAGGCGACGTTGCGTCTCGGTTGACGCGGCTTGATCGTGCTGGATATGGGCCTCAAGATTGGCGATCTGCGCGTTCAGTCGATTACGTTGGTCCAGGGGTTCTCTCTGCATGATTGCAATCGCGTCCATCAACCCGACAACGCGCTCTTGCAAGATACCTATTTGATCTCGGGCTTCATCGAGCTGCATGCGAGCGACGTCCAAAGCAGCAGCCGAACCGGCGCTAGTTGCCGCTTGGGCTGTCGCTTTGTGTTTGGCCAAAAAGCTGTCCGGGTCGAATGCCGATCGAGCCATGCGTTGCCAGGTCTCTGCAGCTTCCTCGGTATCGTCTGTTGGCGACAACCCTACAAAGAACTCGAACTCAAATGGCCGAGTATCGGAGAAGTCCGTGCACCGGAAGTTCAGCAAGCCGGCACGGACTACTTGCTCCATGAGTTCAGCAAATGATTGCGGGGTGAACACCCAGCAGTGGCAGTCTGTGTAGCGACCGTCTTTCAGGACGTTTCGTGCCATCCCAGAGGCCGCTTCAACAGAACACGTTGGCCTCATGGCTTCCGGACTTACCGTGCCCAACCAAGCATCTTTCTTGCTGACATGGCGATATCCCAGCAAGAAGTCGATGACCATCCGCGGCAGAGGTTGCCGTGCTCCCCGCACGTGTGCGTCCAGCACATCCGAGAGCTGACTGGTGTGTCTGATGTAGTCAAACGTGTAGCGCCGATCGGGTACAGCCAGCCGAAGCTGCCCTCCGAGCGCGAGAATAGCCCTGATCTCCAGCAGCCACCCGATTAGGTCGGGCACGTGCTCGATGACGTGGGAAGCGACAACATAATCCGCCTTGAAACCCGCCGGCAGGCATTCATGCAAGCTTTTGTCACCCCAGATAGCGTCCACTTCGACTATCTCATCGCCGTTGACGCCAGGATCATCTTTATACTTGTCAACAAGCGTTTGCCGATCGGCATAATCAACGTAGAGAATGGACCCCTCGGCTTTCTTGACTACGGGATAGTGTAGAGCTCCGATCTCAACACCCTGAAGGTGGGCTGGATCCAGGCTGCCAAGCAGTCGGGGGCGCCGTGATGAGGGGCACGGAGACCGCGGCTCATCGAAACCAAACGTCACGAAGTGGTGCCGGCCGGACTCAACGCCTCCACTAGCAATGACAGCCGGGACATCCGGATAACCGGCTAGGTAGGCCTTCTCGTCGAAGAAGCTTAGGATCATCTCTCTTCGAGGGTCCATTCGGAACTCCTAGCTCGGTCGTAAGGCCGTGAGCCTGACCTGAACGACCACCAAGGGCAACCCGTACTGAGACTATCCGCTCCAGCAGACGATCGCGTCCAGATGCCGAGCCTATCCTCTACTTGGCTTTGGTTGGGCTCCGCGGCTGGAGCAGCGATGCCGCCATGACCAGGTCATAGGACGACCCCTGTGCCGCCTGCTCCCGGGCTGTGGTGACTGGCAAGTCCTTGCGATCGCTCAACTCGTGGTGCGCCGCTTCAAGAAGGACGCGCTCACACCATGTTTCGAGTGGCTCGCGAGCATTCTCGGCGGCCGCCTTGATGATGTTCTGGCTCTTCACCGTGATGCCTTCGAGTGTCCACGGCTGGATCAAATCGTAGCTCATTCGGGTCGGCTTCCGTCCATCGCTGCCGGGTAGTCATAGGACAGCCGGAAGCGTCTGCCTATGAGGGATGCTGGCCGTTTTAGATCGGGGTTATTGGCGCCCAGGGCGAGCAGCCACTTCAGCGTGAAACGCTTTCGCTCGCTCCCGGTAGGCCACACTGCCTGGTACAAGGCTACCAAGGACGTCCATCAACTCGAAGTTCAGCGTTGCGACCTTCAGGTCATCTGCGCCTCCGCTGTTCTCGGTCGTGAACATGACGTCTGGCGTAAGCTCGGCCACGGGAAACCCTCCCAGTCTGTTACTTGACAGTAGCACCGTCTTAGCGCAGATTACAAGTGTAATCGCGAAAGCCAGAGGGTGATAGAAGCGACGTACCTCTCCACGATCTCGATGGCGTGGTCCATCGATCGCCAGGAGAAGACGCTCGGCGACTTGGCGAATGTCCGGAGCGTGTTTCGCGACATCATCAAGGGACCGGCTCGCAAGGCCCGCAAGGTGACGTCCCTAACTGAGCGGGCAGTCCTGCTGACGCCGAGAGGGCGACCAGAGGCGCTGCGGGTGAGCGTGGCCGCACTGCCGTGCTTGGCGTTCGACTTTCCCGACCTGACGGCCGTGCTGGCGGCACTGGCCGAGAAGAACGCGACGCTCGTATCAGTCCACGACGGCCTGGAGCTGCCGCCGAACCCTCCGGCTGCTCTCGTGGCCAAGGCTCTAGCGGCGTTCTCGACCGCGAAGTTTGGGTCCGATCTTCCAAACGCGCGAAAGGTCAGAGCAGCCAACCAAGAGGTCGAGACGCGGAAGAAGATTGAGATCGTCAGGCCGCTGTGGCCACTACCCGAGCCAAACACTCAAGAATTGCGTCGAATGGCGAGCCTCGACGGCAAGCGCCCGATGGCACCAGCTACGCTCGTCAAGTATCTCGGAAGCCGCAGAGCTGCGCAGGCGTTCTACCGAAACGAGCAGGGCTTCAAGGATCGTGAGGAGAAGCGGTTAGCAGCAATGGCGGCGGCACGCGCACGAAAGAAAGAACAGAGCCAGTGAGCGTTGCAATACAGAGGGCTGTCGCGAATGATCTTCCCGATGCAGTGAAGCGGCAGGGCTACCTGATCGGCTATGCTCGCGTGTCGATGAGCGACCAGAACACGCAACGCCAGATCGACGAGCTGGTCCGCGCCGGCGTGGACCCGCGGGCGATCTTCACGGACAGCATGTCGGGCGCAACGATGAAGCGTCCAGGCTGGCAGGCGTTGTGGAAAGAGATTGAAGCCGGCGACACGGTTGTCATCCTTTCGTTGGATCGTCTTGGCCGAAACATGGTCGAGATCGTGTTGACGGTCGATGAGATGAAGGAGCGCGGCGTCGGCCTCAAGGTGCTGAACGGTGCTATTGATACAGGCACTGCCCAGGGCCGCTTGCTGCTCGGCATCTTCGCGACACTGGCCGAGTTCGAACGCGCGCTCATCCGAGAGCGCACGCAACACGGTTTGGAGAAGGCCCGCGAACGCGGCACAATTGGCGGCAGGCCGCCCAAACTGACTAGGGACATGGTCGATAAGGCGATCAACCGCGTCAAAGCAGGTGAGGCAGCGCAAGCCGTTGCCGACGACTTCAAGGTCCACCGGAACACGCTGAAGCGGCGCATGGATGACCGACGCAAGCAGATCAGGATGGAGAAGCAGAAGTGAGTGCTAACCCGCGCCCTTCACTGGAGGAGCAACTGCAAGCCCTCGAAAAGAACATGGAAGTGGCGAGGCAACGGGGCAATCTCAGAGACGACTTTCTCCTTCGTAGAGGGGCAAAACGAAAAGCGGACATCCTCCGCAGGATTCGAGAGAGGGACGCAAAGGCAGCACCATGACCGACAGCCCGCAAACCACACCCGCCCCGTTCCAGATCGCGCCTTCTAGCGACGAGGTTCTGCTGATCGAAGGCTGCGACTATCCCGGCGAGGCAGCAGAGAAGATCGCCAGCCGAAGCGGATGCGGCTTCTGGGAGGCCATGCTGGTTGTTCAGACGTGGGAGCACGACAATGACCGCTGACCTTCAAACCACGATGAAGAAAGGCCGAAGAGTGCGCGTCAGCGAGAGCGCCTACACGGTTGTGTCCGATCTCATTCGCGTGCGGTGTGCCCGGTCGGCTTTGGCCGCCACGCTAACTGACGATGAACGGATCAAAACAGTGCATCGGTTGTTGGGCGAGATTGCTATCGAGCTAGAGACGCGGATGGGAACCCATGACTGAGGCAGCGCAAACCACCGACCGCTGGTCAGGTCGGTGATCCTCGACATCCTCTTCGTTGCGTGTGCTGTTGCCCTCGCAGCCGCAGTGTTAGCGCTGATGTTTGCCGGGAGGCGCTAGACCATGTTCGCCGTTGTTGACCAGTACGAGTGTCCCCCCGCCCTAGCGGCTCAATCGTCGTGCCGGCCACGCTCCTGGAGAAGCTTGGCTGGCCAAGCCACCGGCTGCTGCTGGAGCAGACCGACGTTGGCGTCCTGGTGACCGAGCTCAGGCTTCATGAAGCTGGCGTTCAACCCTGACTTGAGCGATCCTATGTCAGATTCGTGCCTGCACCCACACAGCAAGGTGTGCATGTCCCAAGCCATTGATCAGCATCGGACCTTGATTCGTCATCTCGGCGGCTACGCACAGACCGACCAGCAGCGGATCGAGCTTCTCAAGACGGCACTTTCGCAGATCGCGGACGAATGCCTGGTTGCGGAGGCCGTTCCGGCGACCCTCGTCGGCATCAGGGCGGTAGCCGTCGCTGCCTGGCACGGGGCGACCGAAATCAGTGACCCATACGCGGTAACTGATGCGGTTCTTTAGTCGACTCCAATCCAGGCCGTTTGGACTCACCTACCGCCCGGCAGTCCAGGATCGTGATAGATTCGACCGGCCATGACGGTTAGGCCCGGTGCAGCTGGAGAAGCAGGTCGGGCACGACGCTTGCACTCAGCAGGTTTGTTTCCTCCTGCAACTTGTCCCGCTGCCCTAACCGGTGGCGAGGCCTTTTGCTGGCGTCAATGGACGGTCTGGGCGGCTGCATCCCCTGCGACATGCTTCACCACCGCAGTGGCCCGCGTCAGGCGGTCCCGCAGCCACTTCAGTTCAGCATCTCCCTTTACCGACGGCGCCAGCAGCTTGGCTGCCGCTATGGCGGCCTGCCAGTAGCTGACGGCGGGCTCGATGTCCCCGAATGCTTCGCTCCTGAACGCTAGCTCCCGCCAGAAGGCTACGTCACCCGCCGGCCCCGGCCCCGGCCCCGAGGGCCGCCTGAACGGCACCACCGTGCCACCCCCGACCGCTTGGTGCGTGCCGCTGCTTGAAGTGCTGCATGCCTTGAGGTCCCTAGGGGGGATCAGCAGTCGGCAAACTGGCATGGCCAGACCTCAACAACCGTTCAAATGCCTAAGGCCGATGCTAGAGATTTGTTGCAACAAAATCACGTGATTGCTGGGGCTTCAGCCTACGTCCTGATCCGAAACGGCGTGGGCGGCCTGTGCCGTTTCGGTGCAGCTATCGTCCTGCCTGTCGTGGATCGTGAGACGCGCGCCCCGCCATCACCGTGATGGTCCGTTCCCAGCTGCCGCAGGAGCAGCGCATCGGCAGCTCGACCAGCGCGACCTCGCCGCGGCCGGCCGCAATCAGGCTTGGCAGGTCTAGCGGCGTTGCCCGGTCGCAGCGGTTGCAGCGTACCAGGACGTTGTGGCCGCTCTCGTGGGTGATTCGGATCGTGGGGAGGGGCTGGACGTCGTCGGGGTGGAAGAGAGGCCAGCGATCATTGCTGGCGTAGAGGTCGGCGAAGGTGCCGGGGCGGTTGGTGGGGAGGGGCATGGCAGCCAGATAGCACCCACCGCTGGTTGCAGGGACAATCAGTGAACAGTTTCCGGTGCTAGGCGTTCAAACTGGAAACTAAGACAATGATTACAATGACATCGCTTGATGCGACGTCAACCAGCTCGAGAACGCCCTGCTCAATCTGTGCCTCAATGCACGCGACGTGATGCCGGCCGGCGGCCGGCTTACCATCCAGACCGCCAACGTGAACTTCGACGAGGCGTATGTCGCCCGTCACGCCGACGTGCATGTCGGCCACTACGTCGCCCTCTGGGTGACGGATACCGGTGGCGGCATGGCGCCCGAGGTGCTGGCGCGCGCGTTCGATCCGTTCTTCACGACCAAGCCGATCGGCCAGGGCACCGGCCTCGGCCTTGCCATGGTGTACGGCTTCGTCCGGCAGTCCGGCGGCCATGCGCGCATCGACAGCGAGGCCGGCGTCGGCAGCACGATCTGCCTCTATCTGCCAACCCACATGCAGACCGGCGGCAACCTCAAGGTGGCCCAGGGCGTCCCCCGGCAAGGCACCGTGCTGGTGGTCGAGGACGAGGCGCCCCTGCGCTCGCTGGTGACGGAGTGGCTGCGCCGCCGGGGCTATGTGACCTACGAAGCATTGGACGGCCCCACTGCCTTGCGGTTCCTGCAGTCGGACCTGCATGTCGACCTGCTTCTGACCGATGTCGGGCTGCCCGGCATGAATGGTCAGCAACTGGCCGACGAGGCCCGGCGTCACCAGCCCGGCCTCAAGGTGCTGTTCACCACCGGCTTCCTGGGTCAGGCGGACAGCCGCATGGGGCTCGCTCCCGAGGCCCGCGTCCTGATGAAGCCGTTCACCCTCGACGCGCTGGAGGCCGAGATCCAGGCGCTGACCGCGACCTGAGCAAGGCAGCGGTCGCCTTTCCGGTAACGGCGTTCTAGAGCAGCATCCGATCACTTGGAATCGCTGCGCGACGCCAAGTGTCGGATAAAGCTGCTCTATTAAACGACAAGCGAAGCATGATCGATCGGATCATGCTCTAGGAACCCGTCATGCAGAGCATGGACGACGATCCGAACATCGGCCTCACCGGCCGCATCGGCACGCTGGAGCACATCATGACCCTGGTGATCCGAGCACTGCCTGCCGAGGCGCGCGCCGAGGTCATGGCGGAGATCGGGAAGCTCGCGGTGGCCTCCGACAGCGAGATGGTCCACGAGCGCGCCCGGCGCCAGGTTGCCGAGGAGTTGTTGCGCAAGGTCAGGTAGGCGTTCAGGCGATCGTTGCCAGCTTCGGCTCGCGCAGCAGCAGCGGCAGGGCACAGCCGATCCCTGGTCGGAGCAGGATGACGAGACCCTGGCCCGTGTTCGGCTGTTTCTCAGACTGCCCGGGAGCCGAGGAAGTACACGTCGCCGAGCATCGGCGCCAACAGCGGTGGCGCAAACAGGATGAGCACCCCGCCCACAGCCGCCACGGCCACCACTGCGGCTCTGAGATAGCCGCGATAGAGCATGGTTGCCCTGCGATCCCACTTGTGAACCTCGGTCTGCAGCTTCGAGATATCCGGCGTGACGATCGCCGGCATGAAGGCTGCCACTCGCAAGAGCGGCTTGGTTTCAGGCTTGACGGCAAGCCTGACGACGGCCGGCATCCTTGGCAGCGATCAGACGTCGTCGGTGGAAAGCATCGGTGTCGACTCGAACAACACGGCGCAGAAGGCCCAGAACACCCCGAACGCAAGGAAGCCGAGCAGCATAATCGACATTTCGAGCATAGCGGAAACTCCGAGGCCGTTCCGGTATCGATCCGGCTGATCGACTATCTATGGATCTGGATCGCGTTGACGTAGTGAAAAGGACTTCAATCCGCCAGAGGCTAGCGTTATTACAGGGCGCTACTCGTTGATCACACGACTCAGCGCTGCGCTGAGATGCGCCATGCCGTACGGCTTCTGCAAGAAGCCGAGGGGCGGATTGAGAGCGGCCAGGCGCTCGGAGAGACTGTATGCATAACCCGAGACGACAAGCACGGGTATCCCCGGATTGCGCAGGCGCGCCAGCTCGACGACATCGATACCGTCGATCCATCCTCCGAGACGGACGTCTGTCAGCAGCGCTTCGACATGGTCGGGATGCTGCAGCAGGCGCGCCGCTTCCATACCATCCTTTGCAGTCAGCACGTCATAGCCCTCTTCGACAAGATGATCCGCCGACATCTCGCGGATCAGGGCCTCGTCTTCCACAAGCAGCAGACGCATCGATCGAGCTCCAGGACTCCAGTGGCGCCGTGAAGACGACGTGGCGTGGCTATGGTTGCGTCTGCCGGTTCTTGACGCCGGCTCCGCGCGTGCCGCCGCGCGCCAGCAAATTCTCGACCATGTGGCTGGACCAAGGCTTGCCATCGGGGCGGACGACATGCCGGGCGCGCAGGCTGTTGACGATCTGCTGGACGGTGAGCCCACGGTCGCGCATCTCTCGAACCGTCTCGGTCTGTCTCAGTCTCGCGGGAGCAAGCATCCCGGCCGCCGCTTGTTCGTCGGGACGGACGACCTTTACACGCACTTTGACCGTTGGGACGCTGACCTTTGCCGGATCGTGGCGGTTCCACCTAGGCTCAAACACCATGATGTGCTCAATTCAATGTCGCGCATGACGGGGCGAAGCTCCCGGCTCGATCAATCCGGCGGCGCCGCGATCGGCTCCTCACCATACACATCCAAATCCGTTTTGGTCGCATCACGTCTTAGCAGTCTTGTACTCATCAGGAAGATGGCAGGCAACCGACGCTACTCCATCTGTGTTTGCAGTCGTCACGGGAGGTTGCCATCGCACGTATTTTCCTGAAGCAGATCGCAAGGCAGGTTGTCGTCCTGACCGGGGGAACGTCCGGTATCGGGCTTACAACTGCGCGGTTGCTTTCAAAGCATGGCGCCCGGCTGTTCCTCATTGCACGCAATGAGGAGGCGTTGATCAAGCTGCGCGACGAGATCCGGGCTCAAGGCGGACAGGTCGATTATGCAGTTGCGGACGTTGCCAATCACGCGGCCATGCAGGCGGCAGCCTCCAGGGTTCTCTCGGTCTTCGGCGGGTTCGACACCTGGATCAACGATGCCGGCGCCTTCATCTACGGCCGCCTCGACGAGGTTTCACTCGACGATCAACGCAGGCTGTTCGACGTCACGTACTGGGGGGTGGTGCATGGCAGCCTGATCGCTGCTGAGCATCTGAAGGTGACCGGGGGCGCGATCATCAACGTCGGCAGCGTGCTTGGTGAGATTGCCATCCCCTACCAGGGTCCATACTGCGCCGCGAAATTCGCGGTGAAAGGATTCACCGAGGCGTTCAGGCGAGAGGCCGAAGCGCACCAGCATCCGATCTCGATCACGCTGATCAAGCCCGCGGCGATCAACACGCCGTTCACCGACCATGCCCGCAACCGAATGGACTCCACGGGTACGCGCAATCCGCCACCAGCCTACGACCCGCATCTGGTCGCCCGCGCGATCATGCATGCCTGCACCTCGCCCGTGCGTGATCTCACCATCGGCGGGGCTGGCGGTGTCAGCATGGTCGTCGGCAACCGGCTCGCTCCCCGCGTCATGGACTGGCTGTTCGCCAGGTTCGGCCACACTGCCATGACGACGGAGCGAGAAGGCGACGAGGCGCAACGCGACAACCTCTACGAACCGCGGGAGGACCTTCACGTCAACAGCAGTCTGCGTCCGATGACCCGCAAGACAAGTCTGGCGCTTGAGGCTCAACTCAATCCCGGCGCTGCCATATCCGCCATGGCGGCCATCGGCGCGACCATATTGGGGCTCGCAGCACTACGCCGGAAATCCAGAGTGCACAGGCGTGCCATCAAGCCAGGCTAATGCGGACGGATTAGATCAAGGACTTTCGGCAACAAATTCGCCGACTTGGTCGTCGAACTGATCGGCATTGCGGATGGCGAGCCAGACAGTGTCAGGTCACTCGGCTCGTTGTCATCCCTGGTCATCCACAGGGGCATCAGAAACGGCAGGGTCGTCTTGGTGATCGTGGTGATGGTGAAGAGACGCTCGGCAATAGCAAGTGAGAGCCGTGCTTCTTCGAGAGCCACAGCCTCATTCGCGATCCCGAACACGATCAGCGTCTGGTCACACGCCTCGGGACTTCCATCGGTGGCCCAACGAAAGACAACGCGCCAGTCGTAGGTTCCCTCTCGCGATGCGTTGACCATCTACATCTCAATCACAGGTTGCGGTGCCGAGGCAGATCTGCCGGTGTCGCTCGTGTTTTCGAAGTAGTCCGGGCCGTAGCAGAACCGGCTGATGCGTTTTTGCGCCTGGTCACTGCTGAAGGCTGTATAGGTGATTCCACGGATAGATGTCGCGAAATAGAAACGTTTAGCGGTCACGTATCCGTGTGATCACGGGTCTTGGGATGGCCATTGTCGGGCCAGCCGAACGAGACACGCAGAGCGACGTCGTGACCTTATCCTCGAGAAGCGTGGCAACCATGCCTGCGAGGTCCGCAAGCAGCGCGCGCTGGGAGAGGCTCGTCTCTGTGCGTGGAGCAGTGTCGACAATGCAGAGCGCGCCGAGCGGATGCCCGGTCGCGACGCTCATGATCGGGGCACCGGCGTAGTAGCGGACGCCCATGGCGCCGGTCACCAACGGGTTGGTCTCGAACCGGCTGTCGAGCGTCGCATCGGGCACCACCAAGGGCTCGGTGCCCAGGATCGAGTGGGCACAGAACGAGATGTCGCGACCGATTCCCTCCACCCCTTCGAGCCCGTGGTTTCCGACGAACTTCAGCTCGTCGCTGCCGACCAGCGACACCAGCGCGACGGGAGACGCTGTCAGCATCGCCGCGAGGCGCGCGATCCGGTCCAGGTCGTCGTTCCGGCGGCAGGCCCCTGCCAGTTCATAGATCGCAAGCGCAGCAAGACGCGCCTCCTCGTCGTCCGGCAGTAGCGCGGGGCCTCTGTATCCGAGGGTGCGCGACGTGACCGCCCGGTTACGCCCGGTCCGCTTGGCTTCGTAGAGCATCGAATCCGCATCTGCCACCAGGCCGAGCCAGGCGCCGCTTGACCCGTCCGACTGCGGATAGGCCGTCGAGACCCCGAGGCTTGCGGTCACAGAGCCGCCGCATGGGCTGTTCCCGGTGTGAGCGATCCCAAGCGCAGCGACCGCGGCCCGCACCGCGTCCGCGACGGTCTCCGCCCCCGCCGCATCGGTCATCGGCAGGATCAGCGCGAACTCCTCGCCGCCATAGCGCGCGGCGAGATCGGCCGGCCGGGACAACCTGGAAGCCACGGCCTTGGCCACGATGCCCAGGCAGTCATCGCCGGCCGGATGCCCATACAGGTCGTTGAAGCTCTTGAACCTGTCGATATCCAGCATGATCAACGACAGCGCGGTCTGCTCGCGGGCCGCCCGCCGCCATTCGCGTTCGAGCGTTTCGTCGAACTGCCGCCGGTTCGCCAGGCCGGTCAGGACGTCCACATAAGCGAGGCGTCGCAGCTTGAAGTTTGCCTCCTGCAGCTCTGTCACGTCCACGAAGACGCCGATAATCGCGATGGGAGCGCCCTCCGGGCCCGGGATCGTGAGGCCTCTGCACCTCACGTGGCGCAATTCGCCGTCCGCCCGGATCAGCCTGAGCGAAAACATGAACGGCAACTCGTCGCGAACCGCCGAGGCCAGCGCGCTTCTGACCTCGTCACGGTCGTCTGGATGGTAGAAGCCGATCGCCGTCTCGATCTCAGGAACATAGGTGTCGGGGGTGACGCCGTGGATATGGAAGACCTCGTCGGACCAGGTGACGGCGTGGTCCGGCAGGTCCACCCGCCAGTGCCCGACATGCGCAAGCTGCTCGGCGAGGTCAAACAGGCCGATCTTCGAGTGATCGACGGCAAGGAGCGAGGCCAGATCCGCCTCCTCTTCCTTCCGCCATCGACATGCTGCGGCCGTCATTGCGCAATCCTGTGACTTCAGGACACGCATCATGCAGCCCACCTCTTAAGGAACCATTAGAGGCCGGCATCTGCATGGCCCCGCGAGGCAACCTCGTCGCGTTTTGCCGCACGGCGGGTGGCCTCCGACATCGAGATGGTCCATTAGCGCGCCCGGCGCCCGGCGCCCGGCGCCCGGCGCCCGGCACCAGGTCGCCGGGGAGCTGTTGCGCAGCGGGGGAAGGGCGATCAGGCGATCGGCGCCACCTTCGGCTCGCGCAGCAGCAGCACGAGGACTGCGCCGATCGCGCCCGAGATGCAGAGCGCATACAGGCCGGCGCCATGCACCGCGAAATGGTGGTCAGCCCACTCGCGCAGGTTCGGCGCCACGAAGCCGCCGAGGTTGCCCAGCGAGTTGATGATCGCGAACGCCGCCGCCGCCGCGACGCCGCCGAAATGGTCCGCCGGGAAGGTCCAGAATACCGGCTGCGCGCTGATGATGCCGCTGGCGGCGATGCAGAGGGCCGCGATGGCGATGACCGGCGGCGACTGCGCCGACACCGCGATGCCGAGCGCGATCGACAGCATCGAGATCACCGCGAACAGGCGGCGGCGGTTGAGCCGCACCGCCAGCCCCGGCCAGAACAGGTTGACGGCGATGGCGCAGGCCCAGGGCAGCGCGGACAGCAGGCCGACGACGAAGCCGATCTTGCGCCCGACCAGCTCGCTCACCTGGGTCGGCAGGTAGAAGGTGACGCCGTAGCTGCCGATCTGCAGGAAGAAATAGATCGCGACGAAATGCAGCAGCCGCGGGTCGCGGAAGGCGTCGACCAGGTTGTGCCGGCCGACCTCGCGCTTCTCCTCGCCCTCGGCGGCGATGGCGGCGTTCAGCGCCCGCTTCTCGCCAGGTTCGAGCCAGCGCACCGCATCCGGGCTGTCCGGCATCCAGAACAGCACGAAGATGCCGACCAGGGAGGCCAGCAGCCCGTCGATCATGAACATCCACTGCCAGCCGGCGATCCCGAAGGCGCCGTCGAGGTCGAGCAGCGCCCCGGAGGCCGGGTTGCCGAACAGCAGCGCAAGCGGGTAGCCGAGATAGAACAGACCGATGACCTTTCCGCGCTCGGCGGACGGGAACCAGTACGTCATGAACAGGATCGCGCCGGGAAAGAAGCCGGCCTCGGCGGCGCCAAGCAGCAGCCGCAGGGCGTAGAACGAGGTGTTGCCGGTGACGAAGATGGTGGCGGCCGAGACCAGGCCCCAGGTGATCATGATGCGCGCCATCCAGACGCGCGGGCCGACCCGGTGCAGGATCAGGTTGCTGGGCAGTTCGAACACCGCGTAGGTGACGAAGAACAGGCTGGCGCCCAGCGCGAAGGCGCCGCCGGAGATGCCGACCTGGGACTGCAGCGCCTGCTTGGCGACGCCGAGATTGACGCGGTCGAGGAAGGCCAGGGTGTACATCGTCAGCAGCAGCGGGATCAGGCGGGATTTTGCCTTGCGTATCGCGCCGACGAGGGCGGCGTTGCCCGTGGCAGCGCTGTCATAGGTCTGGTCGGGCAAGGCCGTGTTCCTCTCGGATGCGCCTTCTTGATGCCGGGCGCGCGGGTTCAGCCGATATGGCCGCCCAGTTCATCCTCGATATGCGCCCGTACGATATCGGTAAAGTTCTTCTCGGCGACGAAGCCAAGCGCCTCGGCGCGGCTGGCGTCGAGCGCCTGCGCCCAGCCCGCCACGATGCGCTCGATCACCGGGTCGCGCTCCTGGCGGATCAGCGCGGCCACCCGCTCGCCGGCCACCTCGCGCAACGCCGCGATCTGCTCGCCCACGGTGACCGACAGGCCCGGCATGCTCAGGTTGGGGCGGTCGCCGACCAAGGCGAGGTCAAGCGTGGCGGCATGGATCAGGAAGCCGATCGCGGATCTCGGGCTGGTCATCCAGTGCCGCACGTCCTCGCCCACCGGCAGGATCGCCTCCTGGCCCGCGAGCGGTTCGCGGATGATGCCGGAGAAGAAGCTGGACGCGGCGCGGTTCGGCTTGCCTGGACGCACGCAGATGGTCGGCAGCCGGATGCCGATGCCCTGCAGAATGCCGCGCCGCGCGTAGTCGGCCAGCAGCAGCTCGCCCATCAGCTTCTGGGTGCCGTAGCTGGTCTGCGGGGTCAGCACGTACTCCTCGGGGATCACCTTCGGGAAGCTGCCGCCGAACACCGCCAGCGACGAGGAGAACACCACGCGTGGCTTCCATCCCTTGCCGTCGCCCTCGAGACGGATCGCGTCCAGCAGCAGGCGGGTGCCGTCGAGGTTGATGCGGTAGCCCTTCTCGAGGTCGGCCTCTGCCTCGCCGGAGACGATGGCGGCGAGGTGGAAGATCAGGTCGGGCCGGCTGCGCACCAGGGATGCCATCGTGCCGGGCTCGGACAGGTCGCCGGCCCGGCAATTGGCCTCGCCGGTGAAGCCGGCCGGCGCGGTCGGTGTGATCACGTCCACGAGGTCGAGCGTGCTGACCGGCTGGCCGCCGAGCTGGCCGTCGTGCGCGAGACGGTCGGCAAGCTTGCGGCCGAGCATGCCGGCGGCGCCGAGGATGAGGATACGCATGGGGGAGGTGCTCCTGGAGCTGGGTGTCGGGCCATGCCACGACGGATCGGGTTGCCTGACAAGTCCGGATCAGACCACGGTCATCGATTACGGTTCCACGCCAGGATATGGAACTCCGGGCCGGTCGCGTGTTTGTCGGAAAGCGATGCCGCCATGTCCTGCATGACCTGGTTCGCAATCCCGATGCGGTAGTGCAGCGGGTCCCAGAAGTTGCTGTGCGCCAGCGTGATGGCGTCCGATTGCGCGAAGTCGAGCACGATGCTGTTCGGCGTGCGTCCGGCGGCAGTGATCGCAAGCCGCTTGCAGGCGTCCCAGGAGGCGCGGGTGCGGCTGCCCACAACCCCCATGGTCTCGTCGGTGATCGGCGGGAAATACAGCAACTTCACTGCGTCGGGCGGCAGGCGGCCGAGCAGGGCGGCCAGGCCGGTCATGTACGGGAGCTCGATCGGCGCCGGGCCGGCGGGCGTGTCGTCGACATGGCCCCAGCTGCGGAAGATCGCCTCCACCCGGGCGGCATCGTAGGCGGCGTCGGGCGGCAGGAAGTTGGTGTAGCCGTCCGCGCCGTAGGGCCTGCGCTTCAGCCCAAGCGCCGCCGCGGCCTGGTTGGCGGCCTCCTGCAGCGCATACAGGCTCAGCATCTGGCCGTAGCCGCGCCAGCGCGTGCCGCCATACATCCAGGCCGGGAACGGACGCCCGGTGAGCCGCGGCGAGGCGGGGCCGGCGAGGCACCAGGAGGCATCCAGGCCAGTGACCACGGCCCGCGCATGTGGATGCGTGCGGGTAAACAGCAGCAGCAGTCGCTCCTGCTCCCAGGCGGTGGCGGCGTTCATCGCCAGATTGGCAAAATGTGCGTTGAACGGCGCATCGAGAACCGCCGGGCGCAGCAGCCGGCTGGTCGAGGTGCCGATGATGACGGCGTCGAACTTCGGATCGGTCGCAAGCGCCGGAAACGAGTAGCGCGCATTGGTCGAAATCGGCACCCGCGCAATCGGCAGGTGCAACGGCAGCATGCCCCACGGATCGACCAGCACCACGAACAGGTAGGCGATGCCGAGCGGGACGCCGACCGAGAGCAGCAGCACCGCCAGGAAGCGGCGCCACAGCGTCTCCGAGCGGGTCTGTTCAGAACTGGAAATAGATGAACTCACTCGGAATGCCGCCGCCGACCAGGATCACGAGAAACGCCAGCGCCGCGCCGATCGGCAGCGCCAGCCACGGGCGCGGCGCGAGACGATCGAGCATGGCCGCCTGGCTGGCCGGCCCGATGAACACGCACACCGCCGCGAGCGCCACGATGCCGGCGTTGCGCACATGCACGTGGCCCATCCCCTGCAGTCCGGCCATCGCACCGAGCATGTGCCAGGCGACATGGAAATCCGGCGCCCGGAACAACACCCAGCCGACGATGACGAACAGCAGGGTCAGCGCCCAGCCGGCAAAAGGCGGCATCCGGCGGCCGGCGCGGTTCCACAGATGGTTGACGGCCAGGCCCACGCCATGCAGGCCGCCCCAGGCAACGTAGGTCCAGGCAGCGCCATGCCAGAGGCCGCCGAGCAGCATGGTGGCGGCGAGGTTCGCCATCTGCCGGCCCTCGCCACGCCGGTTGCCGCCGAGCGGGATGTACACGTAGTCGCGCAGGAACCGCGACAGCGTCATGTGCCAGCGATGCCAGAAATCGCGCAGCGAGGCGGCGTTGTAGGGGGCGTTGAAATTAAACGGCAGCTTCAACCCGAACATCAGCGCGAGCCCGATCGCCATGTCGGAATAGCCGGAGAAATCCAGATAGATCTGCAGCGTGTAGCAGAACGCTGCCACCCATCCGCCGGCGAGGCCGAGCGGCTGCCCGGTCGCCGCCAACGCGAACAGCGCGTCCGGATTGACCGCGATGCTGTCCGCAAGCCCGGCTTTCTTGGCGAGCCCAACGGTGAACAAGGCGAGCCCGCGCGCGATGTCCTGCATCGGCGTCTCGGTCGGCCGCACCCGGTCGAACTGCGGCACGATCTCGGTGTGGCGCACGATCGGACCGGCGATCAGTTGCGGAAAGAACGTCACGAAGGCTGCAAACTCGAGCAGCCCGTGAATGCGCCAGCCGCCACGACGCAGATCGACCAGATAAGCGATCTTCTGGAACACGAAGAAACTGATGCCGAGCGGCAGCAGGATCGGCCACGGCGCATGCACGCGCCCGAACAGCGCGTCGATGTTGGCGGCCAGGAAGTTCGCATACTTGAACACGCCGAGCGTCGCGAGATTGATGACGACGCCCAGGGTGAGCCACGTCTTGCGGCCGCCGCGCCCGTACGCATTCGACAGCAACCAATTCAGCAGCGTGAGGCCGACCAGCAGCGGCACGTAGTGCCAGTTCCAGCTCGCATAGAAGGTCAGCGACGCGACCACCAGGACCAGCAGGCGCGCATCTCTCGCCGTACCGCAGGCGTAGTACGCCGCAAGCACGATCGGCAGGAAGGCGAACAGGAAGATCTGTGAGTTGAACAGCATCAGGGATCAGACAAGGGCTTTGCCCTTGACCCACTGGGGGGCCCACACCCCGATTCCTAGGCGAATGGATTTCAAAGGCTTGCCTTTGATCGGGTGGAGGGGCGAAGCCCTTCGCCTTATGCTCGCTTCTTGCCCTTCTTCTTATTGGCCTTGGCGTTCTGCGAAGGCGCCGGCCCACCCTTGGCGCGTTCGATAACGAACTTGGCGTAGTCGTCCATGTCGCCCTCGAACGGCACGATGGTGCCGTCGGCGGCGAGCCACAGCCGGTCGGCGACCAGTTCCATCAGCGAGCGGTCGTGGGTGATCAGGATGACCGCGCCCTCGTAGTCGTTGAGCGCGTCGAGCAGCGCCCGCCTGCTGTCGATGTCGAGATGGTTGGTCGGCTCGTCCAGGATCAGCAGATGTGGCGCTTCCATCGCGACCAGGTTGAGCAGCAGGCGCGCGCGCTCGCCGCCGGAGAGGTTGGCGACGGTGGTTTCCTGCTTCTGGAAGGCGATGCCGAACTGCGCGAGGCGCGAGCGCTGCACGGTCTCGCTGTCGTCCTTGCGAGCGCGGCGCATGATGTCGAGCGCGGTGTCGACCGGGTCGAGCGCCTCGATCTGGTGCTGGTGGAACCAGCCGACCTTGATGCGGCCCTCGCGCTGCATGCGGCCCGCGGTGATCGGCAGCGCGCCGGCGGCCATCTTGGCAAAGGTGGACTTGCCGGCGCCGTTGACCCCGAGCAGCCCGATGCGGTCATCGACATCGAGGCGGAGGTTGAGGTCGCGCAGCACCGGCGGGGCATCGCCGTAGCCGATACTCGCGTGTTCGAGCCGCATCAGCGGCGGCGCCAGGGGACGCACCGGCGAGGGCAGGGTGAAGGGGACCACGCGCTCCTCGATGGTGGCCGAGATCGGCTCCAGCTTGGCGAGGCGCTTCATGCGCGACTGGGCCTGGGCGGCCTTGCTGGCTTTCGCCCGGAAGCGGTCGACGAAGCTCTGCAGGTGGGCGCGCTCGGCCTCCTGCTTGACGCGGGCGGACGACAGCAGGCGCTGCTTCTCGGCGCGCTGGCGTTCGAAGTCGTCATAGCCGCCGGTATAGTATTCGAGCTTGCCCTCGGTGACGTGCAGGATGGCGTCCACGCAGTTGTTGAGCAACTCGCGGTCATGGCTGATGATCAGCGCCGAGTGCGGATACTTCTTCAGCCGCGCCTCCAGCCAGAGTGCGCCTTCCAGGTCGAGATAGTTGGTGGGCTCGTCCAGCAGCAGCATGTCGGGCTGCGCGAACAGGGCGGCGGCAAGGGCCACGCGCATGCGCCAGCCGCCGGAGAACTCGGCCATCGGGCGTGCCAGATCCTCGGTGGAGAAGCCGAGCCCGTTCAGGATCTCGGCGGCACGGGCGGGCGCGCGGTCGGCATCGATCTCGATCAGGCGGGCGTAGATCTCGCCCATGCGCTCGGGTGCCGCGGTTTCAAGCTCCGTGTGCAGCGCCTCGCGGTCGATGTCGGCGGCCAGGATGGTGTCGAGCAGGCTGACCGCGGTGGCCGGGTGCTCCTGGTCGACCGAGCCGAGGCGGGCGGCCTTGGGCAATCCAATCTCCCCGCCATCTGGGCTGAACTCGCCCTTGATCAGGCGGAACAGGGTGGACTTGCCGACGCCGTTGCGCCCGACCAGCCCGACCCGGGTGTCCAGCGGCAGCGTCACGCTGGCGCGGTCGAAAAAGCGGCGCCCCCAGGCGTTGAAGGTCATGGAGTCGATCTGAAGCATGCAGGATGGCGCCGCCCGATGGTCATGTGCAGGGGGTGCCTAGCGGATCGGGGGCCGGAAGGCGAGCGTCACGGGCTTGCGACGGGTTCCCAGGCGCCATTGCATACCCGGAATGCCACCCATGCGGCGTAAAATGGAGATAGCGTTTATATAACTTTCTGGCCGGCGACAGCCACTGTTGTCGTTGCGAAAGCCATGGTAACCAATTGTCAGGTGCCCTGCTCCAGTCTGCCGAGACGGGGACTTTCCGACTGTGCGACGACGTCCCGGGGGCTCCGATGCGAGAGTTGGCCACGCTTGACCGCGTCGCACCTGCGACGCGTCGGACCATCTCTGCAGTTGGCGCCGAGCGCCCGACGGCGCGCTTCGTGGTAAAGGCCTTGTCCACCCAGCAAGCCAGGACGGCGATCCGGTCCTGCTGGAACCAGTTGCTGTCCAGCAACGACCGGCCCGGTGCACTATATCAGAGCGACAACTACTATGACTACCGGTGCGAGACCGGCGACATCGACGGCGATGTGCTGGCGGTCTCCGGGACGGCACAGGGTTCTATCGTCGGGGTCGTTCCGCTCAAGGCGACCGGGATCGGCCTGCAGTTCATCGCGCGCTCCGCGGTGTTTCTGCGGCTGGCTCCGCAGGGATTGTTCCTGCTCGGCAGCGAGCCGATGCTTGTCGAGGACACCGACGCCTTCGACGGTCTTTTCCTGCATCTGCTGCAGCATTATCCGCGGGCACAGGCAGTCTCGATGATGTCCGTTGTCGTCGACAGCTTCACCTGGCGCTATGTCACGACATCGAAACTGATCACTGAGAACTACTACCTCTACATGCCGGAGGGGCCGCGCAACTGCCACTCCATCACCGTGCCGATCTCGCTCGATGCCTATCAACACGGTCTCAGCAAGAAGCGGCGCTACAACCTGCATCGCCAGGAGCGGCTGCTGCAGGAGCATCTTGCGGAAGAGATCAGCCTGATTGCGGTCGATCGCGTCAGCCGCCTGCCTGAGCTCTACGCGGCAATTGACGAGTTGCGCGCCACCGACCCGGCCATCCTGAGCCGCGAGCAGTATGAGCTCACCTGCAAGCACGGCATCCTGCTCTGCTATGTGCTGCGCACGCCATCGCGGATCATCGGGCTCGCGATCGGGTCGAAGTCGCGCAGGACCTTCCTGGTCCACAAGATCTTCCACGACGATTCGCTCAACAAGTTCTCGCCTGGGACAGCCTTGTGGCAATACATCCTGCGCGACCTGATCGAGCGCGCCGAGTTCACCCGTGTCGACATGGGTTTCGGTGATCCCGCCTACCGGCAGCACACGACCAACGTGATCGAGCAGCGTGCCCGCATCCTGCTGTTCCGCCGCACTCTCGCCAACCGGCTGAGGATCGCGGCGCATCGCGGCTACTATGCCGGCACGGCCGATCTCAAGCGCCGGCTGCGCGATAACCCGCTCGGCGCGCTGCTGAGGCGGCATGTGCTGGAGCCCGGTCCGATCCAGCAGCGCCTGGTAAGCGCGCTGCGCCTGGTCCGCTCCATCTCACCGCCGAGGCCGCACACCAACGACACCGTGTTCCGGTAGAGCGGCGCAGATCCTCCGCCCTGATTCGGATCGTTCGGTTCAGGCGGCGGCCTCCAGCATCGAGCGATAGTCGGCCTCCGTGGCCTGCCGCGGGTTGGTGCGGTGACAATGATCCGCCAGCGCGCGTTCGATGATCCGGGGATACTGCGACGGCGACACGCCAAGCGCGCCCAGCCCGTCCGGCAGGTCGAGCCGGCGGTTGAGGTCGCGCACCGCCTGGGCCAAGTCGGCCTCGTCCGGCAGTCCGATCGCCTGCGCCAGTCGGTCCATCCGGCCCTCCGCCCGAACCGACGGCGCCTCGGCGTTGAACTCCAACACCGCCGGCAGCAGCACCGCGTTCAGCACGCCGTGATGCAGGCGCGGATCGAGACCGCCCAGCGCATGGCTCAGGCTGTGCACGCAGCCGAGCCCCTTCTGGAACGCCATCGCCCCCATCATCGAGGCGCACATCATGTTCAGCCGCGCCTCGCGGTCCCGCGGTGAGCGCGTGGCGGGCTCCAGGTGCGACCAACCGCGACGCAGGCCCTCCAGCGCGATGCCGTCGGCCGGCGGATTGAACGCGGGGGCGAGGAAGGTCTCGATGCAGTGCGAGAGCGCGTCCATGCCGGTGGCCGCCGTGAGACGCGGCGGCAGGCCGAAGGTCAGCTCCGGATCGCAGAGCGCCACGCGCGGGATCAGGTGCGGCGACAGCAGCCCCACCTTCCGGCCATCCTCGAGGATGATGATGGCGCCGCGGCCGACCTCGCTGCCGGTGCCGGCGGTGGTGGGAATGGCAATCACCGGCGCCACCGCATCGGTGATGCGCACCGCTCCGCCCTCGATCACCGCGAACCCGGCGAGTGGGCCGTCATGCGTCGCGGCCAGTGCGACGGCCTTGGCGAGATCGATCGAGGAGCCGCCGCCAATCGCGACAACGCCATCGCAGGCGCCGGCACGGAAGCTGGCGACGCCGCAGCGCACCGCGGCCTCGGTCGGATTGGACGGCGTCTCGGCGAACAGGGCCGGCGCAAGCCCGTCGAGCTGCGACAGCACGAGGTCGGCGAGGCCGGCCGCCTGCACGCCCTGGTCGGTCACCACCAGCGGGCGCCGGACGCCGAGCCGGTCGCACTCCTGGCGCAGCAGGCGCACGGCGCCGAACTCGAACTGGATGCTGGTGACGTAGTTGATCAGGGCCATGCCGTCAGAGACCATTTGATAATGCTACTAGGGTGGTCATCCGACCCGCCTTTCCTGCGCTCCGGTGCTCACGGCCAGAAGGCCGCTCCGGTCCGGTGTTCGGAAAGTCACGCCGGGCGGCGCCAAGAGGTGCCTCTGATCCAGTCTAGCGCATTCTCAGACGGTCTCTCAGTCCCCGGTGTCGCCGATCAGCTGTAGCAGAGCCGCGCGCTGCTCGGGTCCGACCTGGTCGAGCAGGTCGCGCACGCGGCGCAGGCGGCGGCGCTCCTCGTAGAGCTGGTCGAGCAGGGAGAGCACCACCGGCAGCGTCTCCTCGTCGACGCGCAGCTCCTCGCGCAGCTCGAGGATCAGCCGAACGCGGGCGACATCGATGTCGCCGAACTCGTAGCGGCCGGAGCCGCCCCGCGGACGCACCCAGCTTCGCTCGATCCAGCGCTCGACGTCCTCGCGCGTGAGGCCGCGCACCTCGATGCAGAGGGTCTCGATCGTGATCATGCTGCCCCCTCCAGATTGGCGCGCGGATCATCGCCCCCACCGGGAGCTGGGGGCGGCGTCCAGTTGCGCAGGAACTCGCGCAGGCTGTCATCGACCGGCCCCACCGAGAGCCGCAACGTCACGTAGAGGTCGCCGGCCGGATGGCCGCCGTGCTCGGCCACGCCCTTGCCGCGCAGGCGCAACTGCCGGCCGGTGTCGGAATCAGGCGGCACGCTCAGCGTCACCGTGCCGGACGGCGTCGGCACCGGGACCCTGGCGCCCAGCACCGCCTCCTTCAGCGTCACCGGCAGGTCGAAATGGATGTCGCGGCCGACGCGACGGAACAGCTTGTGCGGCTGCACGCGTATCTCGATCAGCGCATCGCCGTCCGGACCGCCCTCCTGCCCGGTGCCGCCGCGACCGCGCAGCCGCAGGGTGGTACCGTCCTCGATGCCGGGCGGGATACGCACATCCAACGTGCGGCCATCCGGCAGGGTCAGGCGGCGGGTCGCACCGGTGACGGTGTCGACGAAGGCGACGTCCAGCGCATACATCTCGTCACGGCCGCGTGCCGAGCCGCCCGCGGCGCCCCCGGCATGGCGGAAATACTCGCCGAAGATGTCGCCGAAATCCTCCTCGCTCCAGCCGGACGCCCCCGCCCCGGCGCCCCCGGAGGCGCTGTAGCGGCGGCCGGCGTCGCTCTCGGCATAGTCCCGGTAGCGGCGCTGCTGGCCCGCTCCGGGACCCGGTCCGCGCGGCTGGTGGCGCTCCTGGCCGGACGCATCGATCTCGCCGCGGTCGTAGCGCGCGCGCTTCTCCTTGTCGGAGAGCAGGTCGTTGGCGCCGGCGATCGCCTTGAAGCGCTCCTCGGCCGCCTTGTCGCCCGGATTGAGGTCGGGATGATGCTTGCGCGCCAGGTTGCGATACGCCTTGCGGATCGCACCGGCATCCGCATCGCGCGCGACACCCAGGGTCGTATACGGATCGTCCGCCACCCGGTCTCCAGATCTTACCCTGTTCCCAGAAACCGCTCGACAATACGCTCGGGCGCGTCGCACGACCGCCGTAGCGCATCGTCGCGTGGTCTCTCAGCCAGGAACCTGCGCTCTAACGGGCGCCTCGACAATGTCCGGCCAATGCCGTGAATCGTGCTCGCCGAACACGATGCGTATTCGCACCAGGTCGGCCAGGCCGTTGCCGCTCCAACTGCTGCTCCAGTGCTGGCTGCCGTCCGACCAGTAGCCGAGATCGAGGCTGGCGATGCCGTCGAGCAGGACCGTCGTCTGCGGCGCCGGCGCCGGCGCGAGCCGGACCGCATGCCGGTGCGGCAGCCACGACAGCAGCAGGTGGCCGTCGGCGACGCTGAGCCGCATGTCGGCCGCCTCGGGCACGGCGTCGGATGCGCCGGGCAGTGGGGCAATGAAGGCCATCGCGTGCGGGTGGCCGGCCAGGGTGGCGCCTTCGCGCTCGGAGCCGGGATCCATCTGCTCGATCAGCCGGCGCAGCGTGCGGTCGGCGGCGGAGAGCGCCTCGCCGCGACGCAGCGCCTGGTCCTGTCGGCCCCAGCTCGAGAACCCGAACCGCACCCCCTGCGACAGGGTGGCGAACAGCACGCCGAGCACCACCAGCGCCACGATGATCTCGAGCAGGGTGAAGCCGGCCTCGCGGTCTTCTAGGCGCCCGCGGTTCACGAGTTCGCTCCGAGGGCCGCGCGCCGGGTCAGCAGCGTGGTGCCGCGCGGACCTTGCGGGCCATCCCAGCTTTCGGTGACCTGGATCTCGTAGAGCGTCTCGCGCTGCGGATGCAGCGGATCGCTGCCGGCATCCGCAAGGGCGGCGGAGGTCAGCGGCCGGATCGAGAGTCGCCACGAGAAGCCGTTGCCGTCGTCGCCCTCCTGGGTCTGGGTGCGCAGCGGGATGCCGTGGCCGACGGCGGCGAGGTGCGAGCGCGCCAGCGAAACCGCCTCGGTGGTGCGGTCGGCGAGCCGCACCGAGGCCAGCCCTTCGATGCTGCCCCGGAACAGTACGCCGAGTGCGAGCGCCGCGATCACGAAGGCGACCAGCACCTCCAGCAGGGTGAAGCCGGCCTCCCGGGTCCTCCCGTCAGGCGCCAACCAGTCAGCCGCCATCGGTCGGATGCACCGCCCCCTGGCGGATCTGCCCGCTGAACCAGTCGATGCCGACATCGAGGGCCGCGTTACCCTCGCTGAGGCGGATCAACGCCGCGGTGGCGCCGCCGTCGGGGTCGAACCGCAGCGTGCCGTTGCCGGTCGGCGCGCCGGGCGGGCTGTGCAGTTCCAGCGTGACCCGGCTGCCGAGGGCGGCGAGCGCCTCCCGCGCCTGCCGTGCGCTGACCAGGACCGGCCGGTCGGTGGAGATCGCCCGGCCGCGGGCCTGGCGCAGCGCATCGGTCAGGCTGCGCGAGGCGGCTCGCAGGTCGAGGCTCGGCGAGCGGGTCGGGCCGCGCTGCAGCACGAGGGTCAGCACCAGGCCCAGCACCGCCAGCACCACGATCATCTCGATCAGGGTGAAGCCGGCTTCGCGTGCTGGTTTCTGGAGCCTACTGCGCAAGATCGTTCAGGCTCAGCATGGCCAGCAGCAGCGACGAGACGATGCCGGCAACCGCGGCGCCCATCACGATGGTGATTACCGGCACCAGCAGCGCCACCAGCCGCTGCACCCGGATGCGGGTGGTCTCCTCGTGGATCTCGGCGGCCCGCAGCGCCATCGGGCCGAGCTGGGCGGTCTCCTCGCCTAGCCGCAGCAGGTGGATCATGCGGGCGGGGAAGATCGCCGCCTCGCCGAGCGTGCGCGCGAGCCCGGCGCCGCTCTTGGCCCCCTCGGTGGCGCGGTCGATGGCGGCGAGTCCGGCGCGGTTGCCGATGACGTCGCGCACGATGCCCATGGCGGCGATCAGCGGCACGCCGTTGAGCAGCAGGGTGCCCAGCGTGCGGGTGAAGCGCGACGCCAGCACCTCGGACAGCACGCCGCCCAACACCGGCGTGCGCAGCACCAGCGCATCGAGCCGGGCGCGCGCCGGACCTTCGCGCAGCAGGCGCCAGGCGAGAAGGCCGAGCCCTGTCAGCAGCAGCAGGATCAGCAGGCCGTAGCTGCTGATCAGCGCGCCCGCATCCACCAGGAACTGCGTCGAGGCCGGCAGGCTGGCGCCGTTCTGCTCGAACAGCGGGGTAAATTGCGGCAGCACCTCGGTCAGCAGCAGCACGATGGCGCCCACCGCCGCCGCCGTCAGCATCGCCGGATAGATCATCGCCGAGGTCAGCGTCGCCGCCAGCGCCCGCTCGCGCTCCATCAGCGTGGCGATGCGTTCCAGCGTGCCGGCGAGGTTGCCGCCTGCCTCGGCCGCGCGCACCAGGCCGATATGCAGGCGCGGGAAGCTGCCCGGATGGCGGCCGAGGGCTTCGTGCAGGGTGGCGCCGTCGCGCACCTGGTCGCGCAGCGAGCGCACCACGGCACGCACGCGCGGATTGGGCGCGGTCTCGTCGAGGAAGCGCAGCGCGCGGTCGAGATCCTGGCCGGCGCCGAGCATGACCGCGAGTTCGCGGGTGAGGTGCGCGACCTCGGAACGGCGCAGCGTCCGGCGGGAGAATTCGAGCCTTCGCAGGGCGTCGAACGCGCCGGCGCCGACGCCGATGCCGGCGGCGTCGGTGCGCATCGGGATGTTGCCCTGGCGCCGGATGAACTGCACCGCCTCGGCTTCGCTTGGCGCCTCGGTGACGCCGCGCACCAGGACGCCGGTCGGGGTAATCGCGGTGAAGCGGTAGCTGGGCATCGCCCGGACGCTTTCAGTTCTCGGCCCTGATGGAGCGCGCGACTTCCTCCAGGGTGGTCTGGCCGGCGAGCGCCGCATCGATGCCGGCGTCGAACATGGTGACCATGCCGCCCTCCACCGCCGCGCGCTCGATCGCCGAATGGTCGGTGCGGGCGAAGATCAGCCGCTCGATGCTGGCATCCGGGATCAGGAACTCGGCGATCGCCTGCCGGCCACGATAGCCGGTCTGGCGGCAATGGGCGCAACCGCGCGCGTGGAACAGGGTGATCGGGCGGTCGGCGGTGCGCCCCTCGAGGCCGAAGCGCTCGATCAGGGCTGGGGGCGCCTCGTACGGCTCGCGGCACTCGGGGCATAGCCGGCGCACCAGCCGCTGCGCGAGTGCGCCGCGCAGCACCGCGGTCAGCAGGTA
The DNA here is from genome assembly GCA_963693035.2 of uncultured Lichenicoccus sp. Lineage (GTDB taxonomy): Bacteria > Pseudomonadota > Alphaproteobacteria > Acetobacterales > Acetobacteraceae > Lichenicoccus. Next base: position 352,982 of record CAXMMQ010000008.1, on the reverse strand, counting down.
GTCCTCGACACCCATGTCGCGCAGCCGGGTGATGGCGGCGGCGGCCGAGTTGGTGTGCAGGGTGGACAGCACGAGGTGGCCGGTGAGCGCCGCCTGCACCGCGATCTGCGCGGTCTCCAGGTCGCGGATCTCGCCGACCATGATCACGTCGGGGTCCTGGCGCAGGATCGAGCGCAGCAGGGAGGCGAAGGTGAGGCCGATCTGCGGCTTGGTCTGGATCTGGTTGATGCCGCGCAACTGGTACTCGATCGGGTCCTCGACGGTGACCACCTTGCGGGTCACCGAGTTCAAGCCGAGCAGCCCGGTATAGAGTGTCGTGGTCTTGCCCGAGCCGGTCGGGCCGGTGACCAGGACGATGCCGTTCGGCAGCTCCAGGCGCTCGTGCAGCCGGGACACCACCGCGGGTGCGAGGCCTAGCTTGCCGTAGTCGAAGGTGACGGCGGAACGGTCGAGCACGCGCAGCACCACGGTCTCGCCATACAGCGAGGGAATGGTGGAGACGCGGAAATCGATCTCCTGGCCGCGCACCGCGAGCTTGATGCGGCCGTCCTGCGGCAACCGGCGTTCGGCGATGTCGAGGCGGGCCATGATCTTGACGCGCGAGATGATCGCCGGGATCAGCCGCGCCGGCGGGCTGTCCATCTCGACCAGCACGCCGTCATGGCGGTAGCGCACCCGCAGGCGGTCCTCGAACGGCTCGATATGGATGTCCGACGCCTGGGTCTCGACCGCGCGCTGGATGATCTGGTTGACCAGCCGGATCACCGGCGCCTCGCTGGCGAGATCCTTGAGCCGCTCGGCATCCTCCTCCAGCGGCGTGTCGTCGTGCTGCTCGGGGCCGCTGCCGGTCTCGGCCGGGTAGAGCCGGTCGAACGCGGCCTCGAGCTCGATCGGCACCGCCACCTCGCGCCGCACCCGCAGGCCGGTCGCGGCCGCGACCGACGCGGGCACGAACTCGTCGAGCGGATCGACGCAGGCGACCACCAGCACGTCGCCATCGAGGGCAACCGGCAGGGCGCGCACCTCGCGTAGAAAGCGTGGCGCGAGCCGATCGGGCAGCAGCGGCTCGGCCGGGTAGCGTTCAGGCACCGCGCGGGCCAGGCCGAGCAGCGCGCAATAGGCTTCGGCGAGGCCGCGCTCGGTGACCAGACCAAGCTGCAGCAGCACGGTGTCGAGCCGAGTGCCGCTCTCGTCGGCCACCCGCCGGCCGCGATCCAGGGTGCGGGCGTCGCACTGGCCCTGCTCGAGCAGAAGCTGCGCCAGCCTCTCGACCGCATCGCGCGGTCCCCCTGCCGGGAGGTCGGGAGCCGAGGGAACGGCAGTTCCGCCGCCCGGAACTTCGAGAATGGCGCTCATGCGGCGGACGATTGCCGTAGCCGGAGGCAAGTGCAAGCCTTGTCGCATGACAGAACGCCCAGGATGCAGCACTGCCCGACCTCTCGCCTGATACTCTGCTGGCGCTGATCGCCGCACCCGCCGTCGGCAGCTTTCTCGGGGTCCTGGTGCGCCGCCTGCCGGCGGGGCGTCCGGTGGTGGCGTCGCGATCGGCCTGCGAGACCTGCGGGCGGGTCCTCGGGGCGCACGAGATGGTGCCGCTGCTGAGCTTTGCGTGGCAACGCGGCCGTTGCGCCGGTTGCGGTGCGGTGATCGGCTGGTTCCATCCGGCCACCGAGCTGGCGGCACTCGCGGTAGCCGTTCCGGTGGTGCTGGTGGCGGGTGATGACAGCCTGACCCTGTGGGGCGGCTGCGTGCTCGGCTGGATCTGCCTGACGCTGGCGCTGATCGACCTCGCGCATCAGCGGCTGCCGGATGTGCTGACGCTGCCGTTGTTGCTAGTAGGCCTTGCCGTGTGTGCGCTGCGAACCCCGGAGCAGCTCGGCGCGCATGTGCTGGCGGCTGTCGTCGGCTGGCTCGGCTTTCGCGTCGTGGCGTTGCTCTACCGCCGGTTGCGCGGGATCGACGGCCTAGGACAGGGCGATGCCAAGCTGGCGGCGGCGGCAGGGGCCTGGGTCGGGCTGGCGGCGCTGCCGGAGGCGGTCTGCGGCGCGGCGCTACTCACCCTGCTTGCCGTGCTGGGCGAAGCGGCCTGGCACCGGCGAATGCCCGGCCGGGAGCGTCGACTGCCGTTCGGCCCCGGGCTGGCGACGGCGACCTTCGGCGTGTGGCTGCTTGCCACGGCGTAGCACCTACCTGTTGCAGATCGCCCCTACTTGTTGCAGATCGCCCCTACTTGTTGCAGATCGCGCTGTCGGAACTGGCGTTGTTGTTCGGTCCCGGCGAGCACAGGTCGTAATCGTGCCCCGGCCGGTCGGACGGCGCCCGATAGACATACGGATGGTTCCACGGGTCGAGCGGCACGCTGGTGCCCTTTACATACGGGCCGTTCCAGTTCTCTGCCTCGGACGGCTTTGTCACCAGCGCCTGCATGCCGTCCTCGGTCGACGGGTAGTTGCCGACATCGAGCTTGTAGGTGTCCAGGATCGAGCCGATACGCTCGATCGACTGCCGCGCGATCGAGATCTTGGCACCCCCAAGCTGCCGCAGCACCGCCGGCGCCACCAGGCTGATCAGCAGCCCAAGGATCGCGATCACCACCAGCAACTCGATCAACGTGAAGCCCGCATCCCCAGCCGTTTCCGCGGGGCGCCGCTTGGACATCGCGGTCACGCTCGGCTACAGCCAAGCAGGCCAAAGGGAGACTCCGTCCTGGTTCCGTTCGCCGCCTGCATGGCGCTGGTCGCCTCACTCTATCACCTGCCGCCGCGCGTGCTGCCCTCGATCCAAGTGGTCGAAGGCGGCCGGCCGGGTGTGCTGCACCACAACACGGACGGGACCCTAGATGTCGGGGTGATGCAGATCAATACGCGCTGGCTGGCGCCGCTGGCACGCTATACGGGCACCGCAGCCGCCGAGGTGTTCCTGCGGCTACGCGACCGGCCCTGCTACAACATCGCCGCGGCGGGGGCGATCATGCGCACCTATCTCGACGAGACGCATGGCAACCTGCTGCTGGCGGTCGGCGACTACCACTCGCACACCATCGAGTTGAACCTGGCCTATCGCCGACTCGTGCTGCAGTCGGCGCGAAGTTTGTTCATGCGTCCCCCCCTGCGTCGCTACCGGCTGGCAGGACGCACCGTGTCAGGTCCCCCGGGCTGAGGCGCGCTTCCTGCGAGGAGCCCGCACCGGCGCGGGCTCCGTCGCCGTCGATGCAGCCTCTGCGACGTCGACCGGCTCCAGCGCACGCAGCACGCCACGAGCGGACTCTTCCCAGGATACCGGCCTGAACTCGCGCTGCACGCGCTCGGCCCAGGCCTCGGTCTCCTCGGGATGCTCGATGGCGTGGCGGATCATGTCGTAGGCTTCGTGGGTGTTCTCCGGGTCGAAGTAGCGAGCGAGTTCACCACCCGCCTCGGGCAGCGAGGTCGCGTTGGAGATGATGCAGGGACGCCCGAACGAAAGGCTTTCGGTGACCGGCAGGCCCCAGCCCTCGTAGAAGGACGGGAACAGGGTGAAGCGGCAGCCCGCATAGAGCGCGCGCAACTCGTCGTCGCTCGGGTCCTCGACCAGGACGATCTTGCCGTCGAGATAGTCGGCGTTGCGTATCTGCTGCATCAGGTCGCTGACCAGCCAGCCGACGCGTCCGGCGAACACCAGGGTCGGGATCCGGTCCGGCGGCATCTCCTCGGCCATGCGGCGCCAGACGCGGAACAGCAGCATGTGGTTCTTGCGGGCCTCGATCGTCGAGACGATCAGGGCATAGCTGCCGGGTGGCGGCAGGGAGCGTTCGGTCTCTCCGGGTGCCGTGCGGCCATACGTCAAGGGGATAGTCGGGGTGCCGGCCGCCGGCGGCGCGGCGTCGCTAAAGCCGGTGCCGATCGGTATCGGGCGCGGCGTGCTGCGCAGGCTGTAGCCGGCGCGCTTCGCGTCGAGTTCCAGGTCGCGGGCGCTGGCCTCGGAGATGGTCAGCAGCACGTCCACCAGCGGGAAGATCGCCCCGGTCCACTCCCGAAACCGTAGCACCAGGTTGTGGTCGCACCATTCCGGGCGACGCAACGGGATGATGTCGTAGACCAGCAGGCTGAACCGCAGGCCGCGAGTGCGCTGCGCCTTTTCTACGATCTCGGCATAGTACGGGTGGAACCAGGGCGACCCCAGCACCAGCAGGATGTCGCCGGGCTCGGTCGTTGTGTCGAACGCGCCCGTGTCGGCATCGCGGCCAGGCGTTGATCCTGTCCTGCCGGGCGACAAGCCGGGGCCGAACGGCGCAGTGACAACCGCGCCCCGCCCACCTGCTCCCGAGGCAAGCGGACGAAGCCGCTGGGCTAGCCGCCGGGCGCGGGTTCCGCCCGCCCAGGCCAGGGCGCTGCCGAGATGCAGGACCGCACGGCCGGCCTCGCGTTCCGCCTTGAACAGGGCGACGAGCGGATTGCGCAGGCCCTCCGGCAGCCGGTAGGCCAGCCGGCGCAGCGGACTCTCGGACAGCCTGCGCGCCGGCTTGCCGCGCTTGCCGCTGCCCCGCGACCCTCCAGCCCGCTGTGACCCGGTCAACTGGCCGTGCAGCCGCTCCAGTTCGGCATACGCGATCGACGCGAAGGATTGCTGGGTCGGAGCATGGCGAACGAAGCGCACCCGCTCGCGGCATTCCGGCAGCGTCGCCAGCGCCCGGCAGAGCTCGAACTCGATGCGCTGGATGCCGCTGGGTCGGGGATTTGCCGCGGCGTACTGGAACAGGTCCTCGACATCGACCCAGATCTTGCTGTCCAACAACCTACTCCCTCAGCCTGTCACGGGACCAACCTGGACCAGCCGCCTTCGCGGCGTCCTGCGCCCCGGTCTGTAACAGCCTGGAGCGTTATCGATAGGCCCTGCTACACCGCCGGTCGATCTGCTAGCAACGGGACCCGACCAGTCGAGCCCGCACGGATACCGAGATGCCGCATCGTAGTTCCAAGCCCGGTCGCGTGCAGCAGGCGCTCGGCCTCGCGATCCTGACCATGGTCGCCGGCTGCGCCCCGCAGGCCTGCTCGCAGCCCGATGTGGTGGCCTATGTCGACCGGACAGCCGCCGCGCATGACCTCGACGTGTTCGGCCTCGACGGACCGATTGGGCAGCACCCCGTCGCGGGGCGTCCGGTGGCGATCTGCTCGGGCTGGATGCTCGAGCGCAATCCCGGCTACCGGCCCGGCAGTGCGGTGCCCCCGACGGTGCGGATCGCGCGGAGCTACAGCGTGCAAACCCTGGCGCAGGGCTACGAGGTGCGGCTGCGGCCGCTGCCTCCGGCGACCCCGGCCTATCGGCTGCCGCCTGCCGCCTCGACACGATAGTTTGCGCGAACCGCACGCGGGCCGAGCCCGTTGGCCCACGAACCAGCAAGGAGGTTCCGATGGGACTGTTCACCAAGCCGATCAAGACGCTCGACGACCTGTTCGTGCACCTGCTGCAGGACATCTACTATGCCGAGCACCAGATCACGAAAGCGCTGCCGACGATGATCGAGCGCGCCTCCAACGCCCAGTTGCGGGATGCCTTCCAGGCGCACCTGCTCGAAACCCAGGGCCAGATCACGCGCCTCGAGCAGGTGTTCCAGATGCATGGCGTCGAGGTTGCGGGAGTTACCTGCGAGGCCATCGACGGCATCCTCAAGGAGGCGAAGCATGTGATGTCGGACGTCGGAGATCCCGATGTGCTGCAGGCTGCGATGCTCGCCTCGGCGCAGGCGGTCGAGCATTACGAGATCGCCCGCTACGGCACGATGATCGCGATCGCGCGGCAGCTCGGACGGCGCGATTGCGCCAGCGTGCTGGAGCAGACGCTCGCCGAGGAAAAGGCGGCCGACGACAGACTCAGCCGGCTTGCGACCTCCGAGGTCAACCGCGAGGCCGCTTAGGTTTTCGTCCTGGAGGTCCGGGCCTCAGGCGGCCCGGATACCGGCATCGCGATGACCCCACTGGCGTCTGGCGGCATGAAGCGTGTTGCTCAGCAGGCAGGCGATGGTCATCGGGCCGACGCCCCCCGGGACCGGGGTGATCCGTCCCGCGACCCCTAGCGCCTCTTCGAACGCGACATCCCCGATCAGCCGCGTCTTGCCGGAGTTGGTCGGAATGCGGTTAATGCCGACATCGATGACGGTGGCGCCGGGCTTGATCCAATCGCCGCGCACCAGTCCGGGGCGGCCGGTGGCGACCACCAGGATGTCGCCGCGACGGGCATGGGACGCCGTGTCGACGGTGTGTATGTGGGCCGTCGTGACCGTGCAGTCGGCATTCAGCAGGAGCTGGCCCATCGGGCGTCCGACCAGGTTGGAGCGCCCGACCACTACGGCATGCAGGCCGCGCAGGCTGCCGAGTTCGGCCTCCAGCAGCAGCAGGCAGCCCAGCGGCGTGCAGGGCACCAGGCCGGGGTGACCCAGGGCAACGCGCCCGACATTGACCTGGCCAAGACCGTCCACGTCCTTGGCCGGCTCGATCGTGTCGAGCACCACGGTGCTGTCGATGCCGGGCGGCAGGGGAAGCTGCACCAGGATGCCGTGCACGTCGGGATCGGCGTTGAGCCGTGCCACCAGGGCAAGCAACTCGGCCTGCGTGGTCTCGGCCGGCAGGCTATGCGCGAACGAGCGCATGCCGACCGAGCTTGTCTGGCGGGTCTTGTTGCGGACATACACCTCGCTGGCGGCATCGGTGCCGACCAGCACCACCGCCAGGCCGGGCACCAGCCCGTATTCGCGGTCGAGCCGGGCGACCTCGGCGGTGATTCTAGCCATCAGGGCGGCGGCGTGCTGCTTGCCGTCGATCAGGCGGGTGTCGATGGTGCTCATGAGAAAGGCCTGTTCGGGCAGCGTACGGTTCGGGCAGCGAGGGAGTTCGGCATGACTGAGATACGGAAGAACTTCGGCAGCGACAATGTCGGCCCAGCGCACCCGCGCGTGGTCGAAGCGATGCTGGAGGCCAATCGCGGCGCGGTCGCATCGTATGGCGGCGACCCCTGGACGGCACGCCTCGACAGCCTCGTCTCCGGGATCTTCCAAACCGAGACGACGGTGTTCCCAATGGCGACCGGCACGGCGGCGAACGCGCTGGCGCTGTCCGCGCTGGTCCGCCCGTTCGGCGCGATCGTCTGCGACGAGGTTGCCCACATCATGAACGACGAGGCCGGTGCGCCGGAGTTCTTTTCCGGGGGCGCCAAGCTGCTCACCTTGCCGAGCCCGGACGGACGGCTGGATCCCGAGGCGCTGCAGGCCTTCCTGGCGCGGCGCCGGATCAGCGGCGTGCACCAGAGCCCGGTGGAGGCGATCAGCCTGACCCAGGCGACGGAGTGGGGCACATGCTATCCGACCGCCCGGATCGAGGCGCTGGCCCAGGTCGCCCGTGACAACAGGCTGCATGTCCACATGGACGGCGCTCGCTTCGCCAACGCGGTGAGCTTCCTCGGCGCCACGCCGGCCGCGGTGACCTGGAAGGCGGGGGTTGACGTGCTGTCGCTCGGCGCCACCAAGAATGGCGCGATGGCCGCCGAGGCGGTGGTGTTCTTCAACCGTGACCTCGCGCGCGACTTCGCGCAGCGGCGCAAGCGCGCCGGCCATCTCTGGTCCAAGCAGCGGTTCCTGAGCGCGCAGCTGACCGGCTATCTGGAGGGCGGCCTGTGGCTGGAGAATGCCGGGCGCGCGAACGCGGCCGCGGCGCGGCTGTCGCAGGGACTGGCGGCGCAGCCGGGTGCGGCACTCGTGCAGCCGACCGAGGCCAACGAGGTGTTTGTGTTGCTGCCGGAGGCGGTGGTCGTCCGGCTGGAGGCGGCGGGCTATGGCTTCTACCGCTGGTCCAGCCGGCCCGAACAGGGCGGCATCATGGTGCGGCTGGTCTGCGCCTTCGACACGGCGGCGGCGGACGTCGATGCGCTGCTGGAGACGATCCGGCGGATGGAGTGACCGTCGAAACGATTTGGTAATCTATCAGGCGCATCACCCGTGCCCGAGGATAACGGCACGGGGATCATCATGCTGGCTTCATCCGCGCGCGAACCGTCGTCAGGCACCATCGCGCGCTTCGGATTGGCTGCCAAGCTCGCGGCCGGGTTCGGAATCATCACGGTACTCGCAATCGGCCTCGGTTGCTTCGAACTGAACCGGATGAGCGTGATCAATGCCAACATCGCGGACCTGCGCGACAAACGGCTGCCCAGCATGCTCATCGCCGGACGCATCATCTCGGACCTGGGTGACGTCAGGCGCCGAGAGTTTCGCTACATCCTGATGAGTGCCAACGCTTCCGACCGCAGCGGCAACGCTGCCAGATCGAGGGCGGCCATGGAAGCTGTCGAAGCTGAACGGCATCACATGGAGCCATTCATCGATGAGGGAGAAGAGCGCGCCCGCTTCGCCGAGTTCGATCGGCTCTGGCCGGTCTACCGAGCACAGGCGGAGTCGCTCCTTGCGGCAGGCGATGTCAGTTTGACCAGGACCGTGCCACCGTTGGCTCCTTTCGAGGCTGCGATGGCGGAGTTGCGATGGGCCGTCGACTACAACGCGGGGGCAGCGAACGCCGCTGGCGCACTCAGCCGCACTCTCTACATCGACACGTGGCGCCTGGGAGTCGGCGGGATCGTTGTCGTTCTGCTGCTGAGTCTGATGACGGCCTTCGCCCTCATCCGCCACATCTGCGGTCCGATCAGCGGGATGACCGAGGCAATGCGCCGGCTTGCCGATCGCGACAGCAGCACCGAGGTACCGAGTATCGGTCGTGCCGACGAGATCGGACGCATGGCGGCCGCCGTGCAGGTGTTCAAGGACAACATGATCAAGGCCGATGCGGCGGCTCTTGAGCAGGAGGGCGCACGAGAGGGCACGGCCCTGCGGACAACCCGGATGGAGAGCCTGGTCGGCGACTTCGAGCGGCAGATCGGCGGCACCGTGGCGGCCCTCGCGGCGGCCTCGACGGAGATGGAGGCGACGGCGCGCTCGATGAGCGGCAACGCCGCGCAGACCGACCGGCAGGCGACCGCGGTGGCCCAGGCGGCGCAGAGCTCGGACGCCGGCGTGCAGACCGTGGCGGCGGCGTCGGAGGAGCTTGCCTCCTCGATCACCGAGATCAACCGCCAGGTCTCGGCGTCTGCCATGCTGACCGGCAAGGTCGTGCAGAGCATCCGGCAGACCGACACCACGGTGCGGGCGCTGGCGGAGTCCGCGGCACGCATCGGGCAGGTGGTGGACCTCATCAACAACATCGCCAGTCAGACCAACCTGCTCGCGCTGAACGCGACCATCGAGGCGGCGCGTGCCGGCGATGCGGGCAAGGGCTTCGCGGTGGTGGCCTCCGAGGTCAAGAGCCTGGCGCAGCAGACGGCAAAGGCGACCGGCGATATCGGCGGCCAGATCGCCGAGGTCCAGCAGGCGACGCAGGGCGCGGTCGAGGCGATCAAGGAGATCGCGATCCTCATCGAGGAGGTCGGCGCCATCACCACCTCGATCGCCGCCGCGGTCGAGCAGCAGGGCGCCGCCACCGGCGAGATCGCGCGCAACGTGCAGGAGACCGCCGTCAGCACGCGGACGGTGACGGACAACATCGCAGGTGTCAGCCGCGCGGCCAACGAGACCGGCGCCTCGGCGGGACAGGTGCTCGATGCCGCCGGCGGCCTGTCGCGTCAGGCGGAGACGTTGTCATCGGAAGTGAGCAGCTTCCTTGCCTCGGTGCGGGCGGCCTGACGGTCATGTCGTCGGCGCCGCAGGCAGCGGAGTCCTCGACCGCCCCTTGACCAGCCTGATGCCGCCCCGCTGTTATCGCCACTCAGCAAAAGCGGGTTCCGGGGCGGCCGCCCCGGCCCGCACGAGGGGAGGCGACAATGAACAAGCTAGGCGTACATGCCTTTGTGTGGACCGCCGGCTGGAGCCGCCAGAATGCGGCCTATGCCATCGGCCAGACGGCGGAACTCGGCTTCGACCTGATCGAGGCATCAGTGATGGACTTCACCACCGTCGACGTGGCGGAGACGCGTCGCGAGCTGGAGCGGAACCGGCTCGGCATCACCATGTCGTTCGGCCTGGATGCGTCGATGGACATCTCCAGCGAGAACCCGGACCGCATCCGGCGCGGCGAGCAGCAGCTTTCGGATACCATCTCGGTGGCGCGCGACCTCGGGGCGACGCACCTGTGCGGCATCCTGTACTCGGCGTTCCAGAAATATTCGGTGCCGCCGACGCCGAAGGGCATCGGGAACTCGGTCGACGTGATCCGGCGTGTCGCGAAACAGGCGGCCGCCAGCAACATCACCCTCGGCATGGAAGTGGTGAACCGCTACGAGACCAATATCCTCAACACCGCAGCCCAGGGCGTCGCTTTCTGCAAGCGCGTCGGCGAGCCGAATGTCCGGGTGCATCTTGATTGCTACCACATGAACATCGAGGAGGCCGACGTCGCGTCCGCGATCACCCAGACCGGCGAGTATCTCGGCTATTTCCACACCGGCGATTCCAATCGCGGCTATCTCGGCTCGGGCTCGATCGAGTTCAGCCGGATCTTCCGGGCGCTGGTGGCGTCCGGCTATGCCGGTCCGATCACCTTCGAGTCGTTCTCGTCGGCGGTCGTGGGCCAGCCGCTGGAGGGCATCCTCGGCATCTGGCGCAACCTGTGGACCGACGGGCGTGACCTTGCGAGCCATGCCAAGCAGTTCACCGAGGCGCAACTGAAGGCGGCGCAGGAGGCTTTGCGGCCGCGGCCGACCTCGCTCGACTGATCGCCGGGATGGTCGCCGGCGCGGTTTTCCTGGGGATCGATCTCGGGACGTCGGCGGTCAAGGCGCTGCTGACCGACATGGACCAGGCGGTGCTGGCCACCGCTGCGCTTCCGCTCGCGACCTCGCGGCCGCATCCGGACTGGTCGGAGCAGGCGCCCCAGGACTGGTGGCAGGCCGTCTGCATGGTGGTCGCGTCCCTGCGCCAGGCCGCGCCCGAGGCGATGGCGCGGGTCCAGGGGATCGGCCTGTCCGGACAGATGCACGGGCTGGTGCTGCTGGATGCAGAGGGCGTCGTGCTGCGCCCCGCGATCCTTTGGAATGATTCCCGCGCGAGCGAGGAGGCCGCGCGCCTGGCTGCGCAGCATCGGCTGTTCGCCCGTCTCGCGGGTGCACCGCACTCGACCAGCTTCTGGCCGGCCAAGCTGCTCTGGCTCGCGCGGCACGAACCGCAGACCCTGCGGCGGACGCGGCACATGCTGCTGCCGAAGGACTATGTCCGCTGGCGCATGACCGGATGCACGCAGACCGATGCCTGCGACGCCGGCGGCACCGCAATGCTGGACGTGGCGGCGCGCGACTGGTCCACCTCCATCCTGTCCGTATGCGGCGCTTCCGGCGGCGTCTCCCGCGACGTCCTGCCCGAGGTGGTGGAGGGCGACCAGGCGGCCGCCATGCTGCATCCGGCGGTGGCGGCCGACTGGGGCATCGCGTCGGACCCGGTCGTCGTCGCGGGCGGCGGCGGCGACTCCGCGACCGGCGCCATCGGCATCGGGGCGATCGCGGACGGCGCCGCCTATATCTCGCTGGGCACCTCGGCACAGGTGTTCGTCACCACCGATACCTTCCGGCCGGCGGTCGAGGCGGCGGTGCAGAGTTTCCCGCACGCCCTGCCCGGGCTCTGGTTCCAGGCCGGTGCGGTGCTGAACGGCGCCAGTGCGCTGGCCTGGGCGACCCGTCTGTTCGGCCAGGACGACCCGGCGGCTCTGCTGGCAGAGGCGGAAGGCGTGCCACATGGTTTGCCGGAAAGTCCAGGCCACCTGCTGTTCCTGCCCTATCTCACCGGCGAGCGGTGCCCGCACAACGACCCGCATGCACGCGGCGTGCTGTTCGGCCTGACCCCGGCCACGTCGCGCGCCGAGGTCGTGCGTGCGGTGCTCGAAGGCGTGGCATACAGCCTGGCCGACGCGCTCGCCTGCCTCACGCAGGCTGGAACGACCATCGAGGCGGCCGCGATCGTCGGCGGTGGCGCACGCAGCGCCTTCTGGACCCGCATCATCGCCGACGTCATCGGCGTGCCGGTGATCCGGTATGCAGGCGGTGAGACCGGGCCGGCGTTCGGCGCCGCGCGGCTGGCACGGCTCGCGGTGACGGGCGAGGAAGCGGCACTTGTCTGCACCACCCCGCCGCTGCTCGACCGGACGATGCCGGACCTGGCGCGACACGCACGCCACGGCGTCGCCCTTGGACGGTTCAGATCGCTCTACGCCGCCCTGCGCGGGGAGTTCCGCCGCTGAGGCGTCGGACACCGCTCGGCTCTGCGATGCCAGGATCCAAGGCTGCGGCGCAGGCACCTCACCACGAGGCCCGGGTTTGGGCGGTGGCTTTGACCGGTGGGGATGATGCGCGGCGCCGAACCCGTGAAGGACGGACTCGAGGTCGGCTTCGATGCCCGGTTCGAGGTGCGCTGGCATCGCGCCGAACTGGTCGGCCGGGTTGCTGATGCTGGGCTTCGTGCTGGCCGCCGCCGCCGGCCTGCTCGGCAACGGACCGCTCGATCACTGCACCGGCTACGCCGCGTCCGGCCCGCTGCATGTCGATTACGAAGCGGCCGTGCGCTACGGCACCGGGACCCAGATCACCTTCCACCTGCGGGCAGAGAGTGCGGGCGCCGACACCGCCCGCCTGTTCGTCGGCTCCGGCTTTGTCGAGCCGTTCGGCCTGCAGCGGATCACGCCGCAGCCGGTGCGTTCGGAGGCGACGCATGGCGGCATGGCGCTGAGCTTTCCGATGCCATCCGGCGCCTCGGACGTGCTGGTGCGCATGACGGCAGAGCCCGCTTCCATCGGGCCCGTCGGGCTTCTGGCACGTGACGAGCATGGCGTCGAGTTGCGCTGGACCCAGTGGGTGCCGCCATGAGCGTCACCCGGAGGATGCGCGCGTGAGCGTCGTGATCCGGGCGGCGATCGCCTACTGGACGCTGCTGATCGCCGTGCGGCTGACCGGGCGGCGCACGGTGGGCCAGTTGGCACCCTTCGATCTCATCGTGCTGTTCCTGTTCCGCGAGCATCACCATCACCGCGGTGATCGGCAAGGATCAGTCCTTCGTCGCCAGCTACAGCGCGATCTGCACGATCGGGCTGATGCATCTCCTGGTCTCGAACCTGAAGGGCCGCTACGACTGGTTCGGGCGGCGGGACACCGGTTGTGATCTTCGAGCAGGGACGCTGGCACGAGAACCGCATGAACCGCCTGCGCGTGCAGCGACCGGATGTCATGGCGGGGGTGCGGCAGCGCGGCCTGCAACGTCTCGAGCAGATCAAGTATGCGGTGGTCGAGCGGAACGGCAAGGTGTCGGTGATCGAGCGGGAGCCGCCCCCGCCTGAGGAATCTTAGGACCACGCCAATGCCTGCCGACGCCGCCACCGCGAACCCCCTGGCCCAGCGATCCGACTTCGCATCCGGCCAACGCCCGCGCCGGCGTCGGCATCTACTGCGGCATGCGCTCAATCTCGACGATTTCGAGCGCCTGGTGGAACATCGGTTGCCGCGCGCCGTGTTCGGCTACGTCGCCGGCGGTGCGGAGGCTGAACTCTCGCAGCGCCACAACCGGGAGGTGTTCGACCGCTGGCGCTTCGTCACCCGTATCCTGCGCGACGTCTCGCAGCGCAGCACGGCGGCGACCCTGTTCGGCCACACCTACGCGGCGCCGTTCGCGATTGCCCCGATGGGTGCATCCGCGGTGGTCGGATACGATGCCGACAACCGCATGGCGAGGGCGGCGCGCGACGCAAACATTCCGTTCGTTCTCAGTGCCAATTCGATCACCCCGCTCGAGGAGCTGGCGCGGGTCAATCCGGATGCGTGGTTCGCCGCCTACCAGAAGCCGGAGCCGGACAACATCCGCGCCATGTGCGAACGGGTGGCGGCAGCGGGCTTCGGCGTGTTCATGCTGACGGTGGATGTGCCGGTCGGATCGAACCGCGAGAACAACATACGCAACGGCTACACGATGCCGCTGCGCCCGACACCGCGCCTCGCATTCGACGGGCTGTGCCATCCGCGCTGGCTGGCCGGGACCGGGCTGCGCACGATCCTGCGGCGCGGCGTGCCGGCGATCAGCAATATCGATCCGTTGGCGCGTCCGACGATCTTCTCGCGCTCGCTGGGCGGCGTCACCGGGCACGCGGCGTTCGCGTGGGAGCAGGCCGAGCTGATCCGGCGTCACTGGCAGGGCAGGTTCGTGCTCAAGGGCATCCTGTCGAAGGAGGATGCGCGGATCGCCCGCGAGAGCGGCGTGGACGGGATCGTGGTGTCGAACCATGGCGGGCGGCAGCTCGATGGCGCGGTGTCGCCGATGGACGTGCTGCCCGAGATCCGTGGCGAGAGCGGCGCGATGACGGTGTTCGCCGATAGCGGCTTCAGGCGCGGAACCGACGTGCTGAAGGCGCTGGCCCTCGGGGCGCACTGCGTCCTGATCGGCCGTCCGTTCCTGTTCGCCGCCGCCCTTGCCGGCGAGGCAGGCGTCGCGCACGCGATCAGGCTCTTGACGAAGGAGATCGATACGGACCTTGCCTTGCTCGGCCTGGCTGCGATCGATCAGGTGGACGGTGCCGTGCTGCGCGACGCCGGTAGATTTGTGAGGCCCGGCTGAAGGTCGTCCCGATCCTGCAGGGGCTTTCCAGGTTCCGAGTAGTTCGCGCAAGGGCTGGCGCTGCTCGGAACACTTCCAGCTTGGTTTCCGCCATCAGGTCAGCGCGTCGTCCGACTTAGCGCTGCGGTCGGGGCCGCGCGCATCCTGCTCCAGAAGATCGATGCTCCGGGATGAGGGTCGCCCTCGCATCAACCGCCATAACAGCGAGATCTAGTCGGGTGCGTGGCACCCAAGCGCGGAGCAGAGCGCCCAGAGGGCTCCGACGGGCAACAGGCTCAGCAGCGTGACTGACACTTCGATCATGGCCGGAAACTAACCCATTTCGGTTTCGGTTCAATCTCAAGTCTCCCTATCGCTTCAGGTCGGCAGTCGCTGAATGAATAGAACGTCAATCGGAAATGAAACGCAGTTTTACCGAGCATGAGGCCGAGGCGTGCCGACCTGCGGGTCAGGAAGGTTTCGCCCATGCGCCCCGCAGGCAAGCGCACGGAGGTTTGCGGCCTGGCCGGCCGTCGCCCTAGACAGGCTGCTCCGGGGGAGGGGGTTGCTCGCTTGCAGGGAGTTCCACGGGCGGTACCGGACCCGGCGGCTTACGCGTCGCGCGACGGCGACAGGCCAGCGCCGCGCCTCGCATCGATGCTTCCGCTTCTGCTCGCCGCCCTGCTGGTCCGGCTGTTCTTCCTGTCCGTGGGCCCCTTCTTCATGCGGCCGGACGAAGTATTCCAGGCGCTCGAGCCGGCGCATCGCCTGCTGACAGGCCATGGCGCGATCACCTGGGAATGGCATGCGGGGATCCGGTCCTGGCTGCTGCCCGGGATGATTGCGGCAATCATGCAGGCGAGCGCCTGGGCGGGTCTCGGCCATTCGATCCTGGTGGTGCAGTGCGTATTTGCGACGCTGTCGCTCGCCGTCGTCGCCACCGCCGTCCGCTTCGGGCGCGCCTTCGCGGGCAGGTCGGGCGCGTTGTTCTGCGGAGTGCTCACCGCGTTCTGGCCGGACACCGTGCTGGATGGCTCACACACGCTGTCGGAAACCCAGGGCGGCAACCTGCTGGCGATCGGCACCATGCTGGCGAGCATCACGCTGTGCCGCGCCCGGGAAGGCGGCAGCCCGGCCTCGCTCCGGGCCGCCCTCGGGATCGGCCTGCTGCTCGGGCTCGCCACGATCCTGCGCTTCCAGTTGAGCGCGGGCGTCGCAATCGTGCTGGCGGCTGCTTGGCTTGCCGACGGGCGCCGGCAGGGACCGGTCATGCTGCTGGGTGCGGCACTGCCGCTGGTGGGACAGTCGGTGCTGGATGCGCTGACGCTCGGCACGCCGTTGCAGTCGATCTGGAAGAACCTCGAGGTCAATCTCGGCGAACATCGTGCCGACCTGTTCGGGACCTCTTCGCCGGTATTCTACCTGTCGGAGATGGTGTCGTTCTGGGGGGCCGCCCTGTTGCCGCTCGCGGCCTGTTTCGTGGTGGGCGTCCGGAGGGCGACGATTGCCGGCCTCGTGGTTGCGGCCCTGGTTCTCTCGCACAGCGTGATCGCGCACAAGGAGTTCAGCTTCATCGCCGGGGCCGTGCCGCTCATCCTGTCGGTGGCCGGCATCGGCGCCGTGTCGCTGCTCGACCGGTTCGGACCGGCAGCACCCCTGGCGCCGCCCCGGCTCCCGCTCGCGTCCTGGGTGGCGCTCGGTATTGCGGCGATGTGCCTCACGACGATCTTCAGCGGCTACAAGGCGCTCCGGCGCGACCACGCGAACCTGCCGGTCCTGATGCGGGAGGCGCGGCAGATACCGGGGCTGTGTGGCCTGGCGCTCTATGTCGGTGACCAGAACTGGTGGATCTGGACCGGCGGCTACAGCCTGCTCGACCGCGACGTGCCGCTCTACCTGCTGCGCACTCCGGCCGGATTCGCGGCGACGGCGCCCGGCTTCGACACGCTGCTGGTGGACCAGGCGGTGCTGGCCTACCTGCCATCCGGCTACGTGCTCTCCAGGTGCATCCAGGGGGCCTGCCTGCTGCATCGCCCCGGGCCGTGCAGGCGGATCGGTTCCCATCTCATCCAGGATGAGATGGGGCTAGGCCTGCCGGTCCCGCCGGGCAGCGTCCGCGGTGGGAACTTCGTCGGCGCGCTATAGACGCGGGCGATGTCGACAGGCAGTGACTGAGACATGAGCGGGATTGCGGCAAAGATCGACCGGCAGGTCATGCGGCGGTATCTCACTCCGGGGCTGGCGACCGTCTTCTTCGCGATGCTGGCACTCATGTATGCGATCGACCGGCCGGTCTATCTCGCGATCCTGAACGCCGTCCACGTGCATCCCTTTCCGCGGCCGTTCCTCGACACCCGGTTCGTGACGGCGCAGGTGGAATGCTGGCAGCGGGGCATCGACGTCTATGCGAGCAACCCGTGCGACCCGCTTGGGCGGACGCTGGACTATTCTCCGCTCTGGCTGCGGCTGCCGTTCCTGGCGCGGCCGGATCGCTGGACACCGGGATTCGGTCTCGCGATCGACGGCGCGTTCCTGTTCGCGCTGTTCAGGATGCCCTGGAGGCCGCACGGGGCCTTCGGCGTCGTCGTGGCAGGCGGCGCGGTGGTGTCCTGGGCGACGATGCTCGCGATGGAGCGCGGCAACACCGATCTGCTGATGTTCGCCGTCGCCGTGCTGTTCGCGCATCTTGCGATGCGGTGGGCGGCGTTGCGGTGCGCCGGCTACGCGCTGGTTCTCTGCGCCGGACTGCTGAAATTCTACCCGCTCACCATGCTGGCGCTCGTCGTCCGCGAACCTCGCAAGCGGGCCTGGAGGGCGGGCGCCCTGTGCGCCCTCGCGCTTGTGGCGTTCCTGTTAGTCTTCCACGCTGAACTGTCGCGGATCGGCGCCAACATGGCAAACTCTCCGTTCGGCGACATGTTCGGCGCGCGCAGCCTGGCGTTCGGTGTTCCGCTGCGGCTCGGCCATGCGGAACTCCGGGATGCGTCCGGCCGCTATATCGGCCCGGACGCCCTCGGTCCGGCCATGACCCTGTTGGGCTGGATCCTGTTCGCAGTGATGTCCGGCGGTTGCGCGCTGGCCGCCATTATGTGCGGCCGGAACCAGGCGCTTCGGGGGATGCTCGACCGGATCGAGCCTGATGCCCGCGCGCTGCTGCTCGTGGGCGGGCTGCTGTGCGCCGGCTGCTTCTTCGGACACCAGAACATCGGCTACCGGGCGGTGCTTCTGCTGCTGGTGCTGCCCGGCCTGCTGGCGCTGGTCCGGGTGGCGCCCGGCGGACGCCCGCGGCTGGTGTTCCGGTCGACCAGCCTGCTGATCCTGCTGGTGCTGTGGGACGGCATCCTGAGCCGCTCGACGCCCGGATGGTTCGTCATGCAGGTGGCCTGGTGGTGGATCGTCGGTGTCCTGCTGGCGATCTTGGTCAGCCTGCTGGGCGGCGACGTCGCCCGGGTGCTCGGGCTCGAGCATCGGTTGCATGCCGGGATGCTCGCTTCCGGCCCCTCTTCTCCGCCGCCACGGTCGGCTTCCTAGACTAGAAACTCGTACGTCGCCCGCTCTCGGCGACCGTTCGACCCGGAATACCTGGACTGCCGGATACCGAGAAGCCGGTCACGCCGGACAGCGAGAATGCCGGTGCCCGGCCGCGCCCGGTCGCAAACAGCCGGAAGAGGTCGGCGCCGGTCACGTCGTCCATCACGAACACCGGCCGTGCGTCCAAGGCGTCGAACCCGATCTCGACATTGCTCATTTCCAGATTGCGTACGTGGCGCATGAAGAACCCCGAGGCCGGCAGCATGCCCATGCGGCGCGGCTCGGGATAGCCCTTGACGTCCTCCGGCACCTGCAACGAGGCCATCGCGGCGGTGCCACCCCCCGGCGCCCGGATCAGCACGTTGTCGATCCGTACATCCTCGATCGCGTGGCCCGGCAGGCCGGCCAGGATCGACGGCATCGGACTGCTCGCCTGGCAGACGAGGTCGCTGATCAGGATGCGACGCATGGTGCCTACCGGCACCCCCGCGGGGCCGCGCATGCGCGCGCCGATGCGCAGGTACAGCGGCGGCGCGTTGCGGATGTCGCGCATGGTGTTGCCGGTGAAGGTCACGTCCTCGCAGACGCCGCCATCGACGGTTTCGAGCGCGAAGCCGCGGCAGGTCTCGAAGGTGCAGCCGCTGACGGTGATGTTGCGGTAGCCGCCATTGCTTTCGGTTCCCGCCTTGATGCGCCCGGTATAGGCGCGCTCGCCGCCATTGATCCGGTCGAAGCACCGGAAGGTTCCGTCGAGCAGCGTGCCCACAACGTAGCCGCCGGTCACATGGCAGCCGGTGATCGACACGTTCTCCGTTATGCGTGCGTGGCCGAGCGCATACGAGCTTTTCAGGCAGATCCCGTCATCCTCCGGCGAGTTCACGATGCAGTTCGAGATCGACACGTTGCGGCAGCAGTCGATGTCCATGCCGTCGCGGTTGGTGTCGATGCGCAGCGCGTCGATCACCAGGTTGTCGACGCCGGTCGCCAGGATCCCGAAATGGCCGCCGCGCAGGATGGCGAAATCCCGCAGCGTGACGTCGCGGCAGTTCTTCAGGGCGATGGTCTTGTTGGCGACGCCGGGCGCGCGCACCAGCGGCAGCCCCTGGTCCCAGTCGTAGGTGCGGCTCAGCGCGGTGCCGTCGATCAGGCCGGCCCCGAGGATTGCGACATCGCGCAGGTTCTCGCCCCAGATCAGGCTGTTGTGCCAGTGGTTGTGGCCGAAATCCTGGTATGCCTCCCATGGCGCGTTGCTCTCGGCGGCATCGAAGCCGCCTGATTGCGTGCCGTCGCGCGGCACGCCGGCGGCCCTGATGGTGGCGCCGCTCTCAAGCAGCAGGGTGACGCCGCTCTCCAGGCGGATCGAGAAGCACAGGTAGGTTCCGGCCGGCAGGCGGACGGTGCCACCGCCACGGGACGCCGCATCGTCGATGGCGCGGTTGATCGCCGGGCTGTCGATCGCCCGTCCGTTCCCCGCGGCGCCGAACTGCCGCACATCGTGGACGCCGCCTGTGGTGGCGGCATGCGCCATCGCACCAGGGCTTGCGATGACCGCGCCGGCGCCGCCGAGCAAATGGCGTCGCGTGATGGTCATGGAAATCTCTTGGCGCCCCGGACCAGGGCGGGACCGCTCAGACCGCTGCCAGAGCGTGCAGGATGCGGGCCCAGGAGCGTATGCCGCGGTGGAAGCTGTCGAGGTCGTATTTCTCGTTCGGCGAGTGGATGCGGTCGTCGTCGCGCGCAAAGCCGACCAGCAGGGCGTTCATGCCGAGCGCCTGCTGCAGTTCGCCCACCACTGGGATCGAGCCGCCGGAGCCGATGGTCACCGCCGGACGTCCCCATTCCTCGCCGAGCGCGCGCAGCGTGGCGGCCAGCGGGGGCGCCGTCGAACGGCACCGCGCAGGCCGGCGAACCGCCATGCGGGCGGAACTCGACCGAGCAGTCGCCCGGGATGCGGCTTCGCACATAGTCGCGAAAGGCGCTGCGTATGCGCTCGGGCTGCTGCCCGGTGACCAGCCGGAACGAGATCTTGGCCGAGGCCTTGGCCGGCAGCACGGTCTTGAAGCCGGGCTCCTGGTAGCCGCCGGAGATGCCGTTCACCTCGCAGGACGGCCGCGCCCAGGTCTGCTCCAGCGCGCTGTAGCCGCGCTCGCCGGCCGGGATCGACAGCCCGACCGGGCCGAGCGCCGCCTCGTCGGTCAGGCCGATGCGGTTCCAGGCGGCGCGCACCGTCTCCGGCACGTCTATCACGCCGTCATAAAAGCCGGGCAGCGTGACCCGGCCATCCGCGTCGCGCAGCCCGGCGATGATGTCGGCCAGCACATGGATCGGGTTGCGCGCGGCGTTGCCGAAGATGCCCGAGTGCAGGTCGCGGTCGGCGCCCGAGATCACGATCTCCTCGCCGACCAGGCCGCGCAGCATGGTCGTGACCGCCGGGATCTCGTGCCCGACCATGCCGGTGTCGCAGATCAGCGCGATGTCGGCGCGCAGCTCGCGGGCATTGGCCTTCAGGAACGGCAGCAGGTTCTCGCCGCCGCTCTCTTCCTCGCCCTCCAGGATGATGGAGACCCGCACCGGCAGGCCGCCTTCCACCTCGCGCAGCGCGCGGCAGGCCTCCAGGAAGGTCATCACCTGGCCCTTGTCGTCCGACGCTCCCCTGGCAACGATGGCGCCGTCCCGCACCAGGGGCTCGAAGGGCGCGGTGTCCCACAGGCTCAGCGGATCGACCGGCTGCACGTCGTAGTGGCCGTAGAACAGCACGTGCGCGCCGCCGGTGACCGTCCGGTCGTGCGCCACCACGATCGGGTGGCCCGGTGTCTCTCGCACCGAGGCGTCGAAGCCCATGCCGCCGAGCAGGTCCGACAGCCAGCCGGCGGCGCGCCTGCAGTCGCCGGCGTGGACGGGCTGGGTGGAGATGCTGGGGATGCGAAGCAGGTCGAACAGGCGCGCGAGGCTCGGCTCCAGGTTGGCGTCGATATGGGCCAGGGTCCTAAGTATCGCGCTTTCCGTTGCGCCTTCTGGACCGCCTGCACTCATGGAGAACGCTGCCTTGTTGCCGCCCCGGCTATCCGCAGCCCGGGTGCATATCGTGCAGGATGTCCCGCAGGCTGTCGAGGTAGAGCGCCTGGCTGTTCTCGTGCACCAGGCGCCGCAACGCGCCCCGGCGCACCGTGTTCCAGGCCTCCGGGTCGTCGTATAGCCGCAGCACGCCGTCCGCAAAGCGGGCCGGATCGTCGGTGCCGCCGTTCATGATCTCGGCCTGGTCGGTCCAGCCGACCTGGGTGCAGAGCAATCCGGTAGCGACCACCGGCAGGCCGAAGGCGGCTGCCTCGTGCACCTTGAACGGGATGCCGCCGGCAAAGCGCGTGGGCGCGATGAACACGCGGTGCTGGTTGTACAGCGCTTCGAGGTCGTCGACGCTGCCGATCAGGTCGACACGCGGATGCCGCCCCAGCGCGGAGAGGTCGATCCCCCGACGCACGAAGCCTGCCACGGTGAAGCGCACGCCGGGCGGCAGGCGGTGATCGAGCAGCGGCAGCACCTGCTCGATGAACCATTCCAGGCTGTCATGGTTGGGCGAGTTCGGATCGTGGATGGCGCCGAGGAACAGCAGCCCGCTGCGTTGGCTCCAGGTCGAGCGCGTCGGCGCCGGCAGCTTCAGATGACCGAGTACGGAGACGTTGCTGTGCCCGGCGCGCCGGACCAGGGCCGCGTCGGCCGCGTTGACCGCGATGATCTTCTGGCAGAAATAGGCGCAGGCCAGCTCTAGCTTCAGCGCCTCGTCCAGGGAGTAAGGTTGCGGCAGGCCGAGCACCCGGTTCTGCTCGGCGGTGCGCGGGGCTGCGATCGCCTCGGTGTCGAGCACGAAACCATGGGCTGGCAGGAACGAGGACGCATCGCCCAGGATCGGCAGCAGCCGTTCGAGGTTGTGGGTGCGGCCGATCCAGACGATGTCGAAATATCCGGCGCGCTCGTCAATGAAGCCGGGCAGCGCCTCCATGCCGCGCTCGTAGAGGACCTCCGTTGTCTCCGGCATGTCGCGGTAGATCTCGATCGGGCTTGCCGTCGCCTTGTAGATCGGGAACACGCTGACCTGGTGGCCGAGGGCTGCCATGCTGTGGATGATGTCGTTGGAGCGCACGTAGCCGGCGCCGAGGTTGCGCAGCGGGATGCGGTCCTCGATGAACAGGATGCGCAGCGTCTCGACGCCGGCGCCGGTCTCGCCGGATGCGGCGCCACGCTGGGCCGACCGCGCGCGCGGCGAGCGGGCGTGCACGGCGTTGCGCAGCCGCGGCGGGTGCTGGTAGCGCAGCCAGTCCATGTGCTTGGACAGGAAGATCTTGTGGTTGCGCAGCATCAGCCGGCTGGAGGCGGCGGCGTCGGCGGACCCGTACTCGAAATGCTGGATCACCACCGACGGGTCGTAGAGGATGCGGTAGCCGGCCTTGCGCAGCCGCACGCACAGGTCCGCCTCCTCGTAGTAGGCGGGGCGGTAGTCGTCGTCGAAGCCGCCGAGCTGCCTGACCAGCGCGGTGCGGAACATCAAAAAGGCGCCGGAGCAGAAATCCGTGTCGCGCAGGAAATTGGCTTCCGGGATGTTCGGGTCGGCATCGCGCAGGTAGCCGTAGGTGGTGCCGTCGCGCCAGATGATGGAGCCGGCTTCCTGCAACTGCCCGTTGGTGCGTATGCATTTGGCACCGACGGCGGCGATCGACGGCTCGGAGAACAGCCGGTCGATGGCGCGCTGGCAGGCATTGATGCCGAGCAGCAGGTCGTTGTTGAGATAAAGCAGCGCCGGCGCGGTGACCTCGCCAAGGGCGGCGTTGCAGCTCTCCACGAAGCCGGCATTGTACGGAAAGCGGATCAGCTTGGCGCCGGCGATGTGCCGTTCGACATGGCGCGTCTCGTCCGAGGAGCCGGAGTCCACCAGGACCAGTTCGATCGTGCCCGCGAAGTTCGCCCGCAGCGATGCCATCGCCATCATGGTGAGCGCGAACTGGTTGTGCAGCACGACGATGACGCTGAGCGCCGGCGCCACGCCCGCAGCCACCCGGAAATCGAGGCCGTCGCGCGCGAGTTGCGGCAGCATTGCCTCGGCTGCGCGTGCGAACAGTTGTTTGCACTGCAATTCGGCGATCGGCTCGACAATGCCGCCGAGGGTCCCGGCGGCTAGGTGTTTCAGCCAATGCGCAAAGGCGTCCCGGAACGCGCCGCCTTCGAGATCCGCCTGCACGCGTCCGCTCAGATAGTAGTGCAGCAGATCGATGTCGGCATGCGGGCGCCGGCGCTCCTCGGCGCCGTGCTTGAGGAAATGCTCGTAGGTGTTGCGGAAGCGTCCGCTCTCGACTGCGCCCTGAACGTCCGGATAGGTGGCGGCGTAGTAGGCTTCCGAGAACCATTGCAGCGGCTGGTAGTCCTGTGGCTGCGCGTTCGTCAGGTAGTGGTGCAGGGCGCAGCGATAGCCGCCGGCGGCGATGGCGCCGGCGACATCGGGGTGCGTCGCCATGTACCAGACCGGGTCGAAATACCAGGAGATGCGGCCGAACGAGCCGGCGATGCAGCCGCCGGTCAGGAACTGCAGGAACGAGCCGCCCGCGGTGGCAGGCGAGCGATCCTCTTCCGGCTTGTTGTATCGGTACAGCATCGGATCGAACAGCCAGTGGCCGCTGCGGAATTCGCGGTCGCCGAAGGTGAGGTAGTGGTCGTAGCCGTTCAGCAGTCCGTGCCGGTCGAGGACGCCGCGGCTGATGTCGGCATTGCTACTGAGATAGAAGCTCTCCGAGAACAGCCAGTGCGGCGCGCGATCGTGGAACCCTTCGGCGCAGTAGTGCGAAAATCCCGACGGGATGGTGCCGCGGGCGACCAGGGCGGCTACATCAGGGTTGGTGTCGAGATAGTAGCCTTCGTCGAAGAACATGTTCGGTGAATGGCCGAGGCGGGCGCCGTACTGGCGGTAGAACGTTTCGAGGTCGGCCAGGCCGGCGGCGCGCATCTGCTCGATTGCCACCGGATACTCGCCGAGATACCAGGCCGCATCGAAGAGTGACCATGCCGGACTGCGCAGCACCGGCTCGAGATCGCAGAGCTCTGCGCCGGTGCCGGCCGGGAGCATCTCGATGCGTGTTTCGTTCACGAGACAACCGCCATGATGTTCGGGGCTTGCGGCACCCGATTAGCACGTCCATCAGACGGTGGGTAAAGTTCTCGCGAGGTTCATGACGGGATCGTTAGTTGGACCGGTATCAGAATGAGCGCCCGGAGACGCGTCAGTTCAGGCGTCCGCGCAGAAAGCCGAGCGCCGGCAGTGGCCGCCAGCTTCGCGGCAGGTCGGCACGCCGGATCGGCGCAACGCTGTACGACGGCACCGGCTGGCGCGACAGCCGGAGGAACTGGGCGTAGGCGCGGACCTGCTGCTCGCGCCAGGCCTGGTCGGCGAGCGCGGCGTCGCGGGTGGGATAGATTTCGGCGATGCGCGTCGCGCGTCCGGAGGTTGCGATCACTGCCCAGATCCGGTCGTCCCGGCGCGCATTCCGCACCTGATCGAGCGTGACGATCTCGCTCATGCGGTCCTCCGGCTTGGTGGCCGACGAAACCATGAGTTGCGTGGCGGCTGCAAGCGCCAGGATTGGCAGCGAGGGCCAGGATCAGCGGGCGGGGAACCGCTGCCCGGGTTGCCGCGTCCTTGCGCTGGCGTGTTCTTGATGCCGGGGCGTCAGCGGGCTAGAGCATCACCCAACGACAGGCAGGGCATGATCCGCCGGTTCAAGCCACCGGTTCACGTCCTGGGAGCCAGACATGTTGCGCCTGATCATCACGCTGCCGTTCGTGCTCGCTCTGGTCGTGTTCGCGATCAAAAACCAGCAGCCGGTTCAGCTTGACCTGCCCTATGTCTTCAACGGCACGTTCGCACTCCCGATCCTGGTGATCGTCGTCGCCTTGGTGTTCTTCCTGGTCGGCGGCCTGGTGATGTGGTTCGCCGAACTGCGCCAGCGTCGGCGAGCGCGTCGGGCCGAAAGCACCATCCGGGCCCTCGAGGCGCAGGTTGTCGATCTCCGGCAGCAGCTCGCACAGGCGGTGGCGCAGCACAGCCTGGCGCAGCAGGGCGTGCCCGCCACCACCGGCTACCTGCCGGCGACACAGCCGCCTTCGGCGTTCTGATCGGCATGAAGCAGGATCGCCGCACCCGGCTGATCGCTGCACTCGATACTCCCGATCTGGATGAGGCGGAGCGCTGGGCGAAAGCGGTGGCTCCGCACGTGGGCGCGATCAAGCTCGGGCTCGAATTCACCTATGCCCAGGGAGTTGCCGGGATCCGGCGCGTCGCCGGCTCCACCAGGCTGTTTCTCGACCTCAAGCTGCATGACATCCCGAACACCGTCGCCGGCGGCCTGCGTAGCCTCGCGGCTGCCAACGCCGCGATGCTGACCGTCCACGCCGCCGGCGGGCCGGCGATGATCACGGCGGCTCGCGACGCCTGCGACGCCATGCCCGGGCGGCCGCTGCTGCTGGCGGTGACGGTGCTGACCAGCCTGGACGCGGACGCCCTGCACCAGACCGGCATCGCGGGCGGTGCCCGGCAGCAGGTGATGCGGCTCGGCCGGCTGGCGATTGAGGCCGGCGCCGACGGGCTGGTCTGCTCGCCACACGAGGTGGCCACGCTGCGCGACGCGCTGGGCGATGCGCCGGTGCTGGTGGTGCCGGGTGTGCGGCCAGCGGGTTCGGCGATCGGCGATCAGAAGCGGGTGATGACCCCGGCGGAGACGGCGGCGGCGGGTGCCGACTGGATCGTCGTCGGGCGCCCGATCACCCGGGCCGCCGATCCCGCCGCCGCCGCCGCCGCCATCGCGGCGGAACTCGGCTAAAGCCTGCCCCGGATGACCCAGGTCAAGATCTGCGGCCTGAGTGACGAAGCGGGCTGCGATGCGGCGGTCGAGCACGGCGCCGACTGGCTGGGCTTCGTGTTCTTCGCGAGATCCCCCCGGGCGGTCGATCCGGCGCGCGCGGCAGTGCTGTCGGCGCGCCAAGCCGGCGGCCCCGGCCGGGTCGGGCTGTTCGTGCGCGCCGGCGACGACGCCATCCGCGCCTGCCTCGACCGGGTGCGGCTGGACGCCCTGCAGATCTACGACACCATCGAGCGGGCGGCGGAGATCCGCGAGCGCTTCGGCGTGCCGGTCTGGCTCGCCCGCGGCATCGGCAGCACGGCCGACCTGCCGGCTATGGCCCTGGCCGACCGTATGCTGATCGAGAGCCGGCCGCCCGACGGCGCGGAGCGGCCCGGTGGCAACGCCACGCGGCTGGACTGGCAGGTGCTGGCGGACTGGCAGGCGCCTGGGCCGTGGATGCTGGCGGGTGGCCTGGATGCCGGCAACGTCGCGGAGGCCATACGCGTCACCTGCGCGCCGGCGGTCGATGTCTCGTCCGGCGTCGAGAGCGAACCCGGGCGCAAGGACCCGGCCCGGATCGCGGCCTTCCTCGCCGCCGTCCGCGCAGCGGACGGCGCTAGTTAGTCGCCTTCAACTGGTACGCCTGGGCCGATGCTCGCACAGCAGCTCTTCACGTATCTCGGCGGCAAGGCGGGGATTCGCGCGACGGATCTGGCCGATCCGCAAGGCGGCAGCGGTGCCCGGCGCTGGGTTGCTTTCCCAGTTCTCGAGGAACAGCAGGTCCGCCGACAGACGCTCGGCGATTGCGTGGCTGCTGTGGAAGGCTGATATGGCACGCTGCGCCGCGGTGGTTCTAGGCAGGCTGGTCTTCATCGTCTCCGTCCGCAGCAGGTTCAACCCTGTCTCTGGCGTTGCGGCTCGCCGGTTGGATCCCGGTCGTCCCGGCGATGAAGATAAAGAACCCCACCGCGACTTCAAGCAGTCCAGCCGTGCGCCAGGTGAAATTTCGATGAACCGCATCGTGCAGTTCAAATCGGATTTAGGGTTCTGCGACGAATTCTTCCAGTACAAGTGAAAACCTACTTGGCGGTGCCGAAGCCGTCCCGCTCCAGCGCGGCACGGATCGCCGAGCGGTCGGCGCTGCCGTGCCAACTGAGGATGCCTGTCGCCAGTTCGACCTGCGGCCGCGACGCGCCCGGAACCGTGCCGGCCGCCTCGGTCACCGCGCGCCCGCGATGCGCGCAGGTCATGCCGAGCACCTCGATGCGCTGTAGGGTCGTGTCCATGGCGCGGTGTCTCCTGCCTGGGCATCGTCGATCCGGACGTCCCGGCTGTTCGAGCGCCCGCTTTTTCAACTCGGGACCGCCTATATAGGAGGCCTGGACCGTTAAGGGAGACGTGCGAGTGGACGGCATGGGGATACCGGCCCCGCCTGAGGGAGCGCAGGACGGAATAGGACGGGCTCGCGCCCGGATCGTCGATCTCGCGATCGAAGGCATGACCTGTGCGTCCTGCGCCGGGCGCGTCGAGCGTGCCCTGGGCCAGGGCGACGGGGTGCTGTCGGCGTTGGTCAATCTGGCCACCGAACAGGCGCGGGTGTCGGTCAGTGCCGGACGCGCCGAGGACGATGCAGCGCTCGGCGCCCGCCTGCGCGATGCGGTGCAGCGAGCCGGCTACGGGGCGCGCGTACTGCCGCCCGAGCCGGACGGCGCGGCCGACGAGCACGCAGCGCTGGACCGGCGCGAGCGCCTGCACCTGGTGCTGGCCTGCCTGCTGTCGGCGCCGCTGCTGATCGCGATGGTGCTGCATGTCGTCTTCATGCTGTCGCACCAGGATCGGCTTGCTTCGGAGGCGATGCTGCCCGGCTGGCTGCAGTTCCTGCTCGCGACGCCGGTGCAGTTCTGGCTCGGCTGGCGCTTCTACCGGGCCGGCGCCTCCGCGGTGCGCCATGCCACCGGGAACATGGACCTGCTGGTGGCGCTCGGCTCCAGCGCGGCCTGGGGCCTGAGCACGGTCTCGCTCTTGCGCGGCTCGACCACGCTGTATTTCGAGAGCTCG
The DNA here is from genome assembly GCA_963693035.2 of uncultured Lichenicoccus sp. Taxonomy (GTDB): domain Bacteria; phylum Pseudomonadota; class Alphaproteobacteria; order Acetobacterales; family Acetobacteraceae; genus Lichenicoccus. Next base: position 324,938 of record CAXMMQ010000008.1, on the reverse strand, counting down.
GCGCTGATCATCACCTTCATCCTGTTCGGAAAGTGGCTCGAGCGTGGCGCGCGGCGGCGAGCGGCTGCCTCCGTGCGCGCGCTGACCCGGCTTCGTCCGGACACAGTCCTGCGGCTCGACGCCGCCGGCTCCGAGCACGAGGTCCTGCTCGGCGAGGTGCGTGTCGGCGACCTGCTGGTGGTGCGTCCGGGCGGCCGGGTCGCCGTGGACGGCACGGTCCGGGACGGCGAGTGCAGCGTCGACGAGCAGTTGCTGACCGGCGAGAGCCGGGCGGTCGCCAAGGGCCCCGGCGACACCGTGATTGCGGGCAGCCTGGCCGTGGATGGCCGGCTGGTGGTGCTGACCGCGGCGGTCGGAGCCGAGACCCGGCTCGCCGGCATCGTGCGGCTGATCGACAGCGCGCAGGCGTCGCGTGCGCCGGTGCAGCGCCTGGTGGACCGGGTCAGCGCGATCTTCGTGCCGGTCGTGCTGGGGCTGGCGGCGCTGACCTTTGCTGGCTGGTGGGTCGAAACCGGACAGGTCTCGCGGGCCCTGCTCGATGCGGTCTCGGTGCTGGTGATCGCTTGCCCCTGCGCGCTCGGGCTGGCGACGCCGGCGGCCCTGGTGGCAGGGATCGGTGCCGCGGCACGGGCCGGCATCCTGATCCGCGACGCCGCCTCGATCGAGCGGGCGCGCGGGATCGGCATCGTCGCCTTCGACAAGACCGGCACGCTGACCGAGGGCCGTCCGGTGCTCGACCGGGTGATCCCGGCGGAGGGCGGCGATCATCCGGAGGGCGGCCAAGCGGCGGGCCTCCACTATGAAAAGGCTGCCGAGCTGCTGTCGCTGGCGGCCGCGATGCAGGCCGGCAGCGAGCATCCGCTGGCCGAGGCGGTGCGGGCCTCGTCCGGCCACGCGGTGACGCTGCCGGCCGAGCGCTTCGTCGCAGTGGCCGGTCGCGGGGTGACGGCTAGGGTCGGCGGCCGCTCGCTGCTGCTCGGCAACCGTCGGATGATGGAGACCGAGGGCCTGGTCCTGGGGGGTGCGCTGGCCGAGGAGGCCGACCGCATCGACGCGGAGGGCGGCACGGTCTCGTTCCTCGCCGAGCGGGCGCCGATCGACTGGAGCGGGCGCGCGAGCGGCGGTGGCCGCATATTGGGGCTGCTCGGGTTCTCGGACACGATCCGTCCCGGAGCCGCACAGGCCATGGCACGGCTGCATGCCATGGGCATCATGTCGGTGATGCTGACCGGGGACGGCGAAGGCGCCGCGCGTCATGTCGCCGAGGCGGCCGGGCTGGACCGGATGCTGGCCGGCATCTCGCCGGAGGGCAAGGCGGCGTCGGTCGAGGCGTTGCACCGGGAGCTGCGCGGCACCAGCCGTCCCTCGGTCGCGATGGTCGGCGACGGCCTCAACGATGCGCCGGCACTGGCTGCTTCCGACCTGGGTATCGCCATGGGCCGGGGCACCGACGCCGCCATCGAGGCGGCCGGGATCACGCTGATGCGGCCCGACCCGGCTCTGGTCGCGGACACCATCGAGATCGCCGGGCTGATCTCCAGCCGGATCCGGCAGGGGCTGTTCTGGGCGTTCGCCTACAACCTGGTGGGCATCCCGCTGGCGATGGCGGGGCTGCTCAGCCCGGCGGTCGCAGGCGGCGCGATGGCGCTGAGCAGCGTCAGCGTGGTGTTCAACGCGCTGCGCCTGAAGGGGTGGCGGCCGCACTGAGAGGCTGCTGAGGAACTCCCGCTGCTGGCGATCCGACACGCCTATCTTGCGCTCCGGTGCTCACGGCCAGACGGCCGCTCCGCTCCGGTGCTCGGAAAGTCGCGCCGCCCGCGGTCCTGCGGACCGCTCTCATCCGGCATCGGAGTTCTTCAGCAGCCTGCTTGGAGGCGGCCGGGGTGGTCGGCGTTATTCATATGACGTGCAGCCGGAAGATCGTGCGCTCGCGGTAGGTCTGGCTGGGGCGCAGCACCGTGGACGGGAAGTCCGGCTGGTTCGGGCTGTCGGGAAAATGCTGCGTTTCCAGGCAGAACCCGTCGGCCTGCCGGTAGAGCGTGCCAGAGGTGCCGGCCAGCGTGCCGTCGAGGAAGTTGCCGCTGTAGAATTGCAGGCCGGGCTGCGTGGTGAGGCAGGTCAGCGCGCGACCGGAGGCCGGGTCGTGCACGGTGACCGCCCGCCTAAGCGTTCCGGGCTGGCCGCGCAGCACCCAGTTATGGTCGTAGCCGCGAGCCAGCGCCATCTGCTCGTGTGCGACGCGCAGGCGGTCACCGATCTGGGTCGGCACACGGAAATCAAGCGGGGTGCCGTCCACCGGGACGAGCCTGCCGGTCGGGATCAGGCTGGCATCGACCGCGGTGAACTGGTCGGCCTCGATCTGCACCACGTGCCCCTCGATTGAGCCGCTGGCCTCGCCGGCGAGGTTGAAATAGCTGTGGTTAGTCAGGTTGACGACGGTCGGCACGTCGCACGTCGCCACGTAGTCGATCTCCAGCTCGTCGGCATCGGTCAGCCGGTAGGTGACCGCCGCGTCCAGCTTTCCGGGATACCCGGCCTCGCCATCCGGACTGGACAGCGACAGGCGGACCGCATCCTCGCCTTCGGGCTTGAGCGTCCAGACCTTGCGGCCGAAGCCGTCCGGGCCGCCATGCAGGCTGTTCGGCGCGTCGTTGACCGGCAGGCGGTAGTCGGTGCCGTCGAGGCTGAAGCGGCCGTTAGCGATGCGGTTGGCGTAGCGGCCGATCAGGGCGCCGAAATGGGTGGTGCCGTTATGCGCCTCGTAGCCGGCGAGGTCGGGGTAGCCGAGCACGATGTTGGCCAGGCGGCCGTTACGGTCGGGCGCCTCTAGCGACGCGATGATGCCGCCGAAGCCGAGGATGCGGACAGCGATGCCATTCGCGTTGCTCAGGCGGGCCTGCTGTACCGCTTTTGCCGCCGAGGTGGCGGGGGCACTGGTGATCGTCAGGGTCATGGGTGGAGCTCCGGAAACGAGGCGAGGTTGCCACAACTGGTGCCGCATTTGCCGGTATCACGTTGAAGGTCTGGACGATCCCCTGGGACGACGTCGCACCCGGGGCATTCAACCAGATGATTGCGGATTACCGGGCGTCGCATCCCGGCATCCACGTCAAGAACCAGACGCGCGGCATCGACGAGCACAAGGCGGTCATGCGGGTCGCAATGGATGGGTCCGGACATCTCGGCGAGCGGGTCGGGAGGCACCGGCGGCCCGGACATGAGCATGCATCTCTGATCGGCTTTTCAGCACTCATTGCCCATAAAATAGGCGAGACCAGGTTTTGCCCTGTAAAACCGTTGTTAATCCCTAGTCGCGTGCCGCCAACGAAATGTAACAGAACAGGCATGCTTGCATTTCTTGCGTGTTGACCGGCGCCGGGGTCCCTGTGCAGTGGATTAAAGCTTGGCGACGGACGCATTGTATCAAATGTGGCAAATGCGACACATTAATTAGTAACCATGTCTGAAGGGCGCGTAACCCATTTCACGGGTAGGTGCCTTGAGGTAACCCTGCCTCACCAGGCCTCTCCGGGGCCCGATACAGGGAGCCTATAGTGTGCAGACGTCACTAGCCCTTCACCGGAAGCGCACGTTGCTTGGCGCAACCGCGATTTCGACACTACTCTCGACGACCGCGGTTCTGGCCCAGGTCCCGAACAACACCGTCCCGTCCGGCATCCCAGGCAATGCCGGAACCCAGGCCGGCGGTTCGGCTAATGGCAATACCGCCGCCCCGTCCGAGAACATCACCGTCCGCGCTCAGCGGCAGTTGCTGCGCGAGAAGAACTCGCCGAGTGGCGTGACCGAGCTCGGCACCGCGCAGATCTCGCAGACCGGCGTCCAGGGCAGCACCGCAACGCTGCTGCGTGCTGCACCCTCGGTCTACGTGTACCAGCAGGGTATCGGTGACAACGAGCCGGTCATCTCGATCCGTGGTGCGCGCGGAATCGAAGTGGCGCAGACGCTCGACGGGGTCCCAATGCAGGATCTGCTCAGCGGCGGCGGTGGCAGTTACCTGGAGAACCTGCTCGGCGGCCACTTCAACCTCGACCAGATCAGCGGCGTCTCGATCTATCCGGGCGTCGCCTATCCAGACAAGAGCACCTTCGGCACCATCGGCGGCACCATCGCCTACTCCAGCCTCCGGCCCAGCAACACCGCTGGGGTCGATCTGATCGGCTCGGTAGGCTCGTTCAAGACCTTCAACGAGGGCTTCCAGGTTGACACCGGTCGTCTTGACAAGCTGTTTGGCGGCCTGCTCGGCACGGGCGACGACGCGCCGAAGATGATGCTGAAATATTCCAACCTGCAGACCGCCGGCTTCGTCGACTACACCCCCGCGCGCTACAACAACATGGAATTCGCTTTCGACAAGCCGTATGGCGATGGATTGTCGCTGTTCCAGGCGACCGCGATCTACAACACAGGCAACGGCCTGATTACGCCGGAGCCGGTGCCTCTGCCGTATCTGGCGCAGAACGGCGAATTCAGCAACTACTCGCCCGAGCAGCAGTTCGTCCGCCAGTACAACGACTACTTCACGCTGATCCTGAAGAACGACACCTATATCAACGACTACATCAGCGCCGGGCTGACCGGCTTCTACCTGTATTCGGACTCCTACACGGAGAACTACGGCAACCCGAGCATCTTCGCACCGAACGGCGAGGCGGGTTCCGCGACTGTCGGTGGCGCGAGCCCGTTCAATCAGACTGTCGCTGGCTTTGGCGAGCAGAGCTACTACCAGCCTGGTGGCCCGTTCTACGACCCGCAGGCCTATTTCTACGGCGCGAACCCCACGACGACCGGCTGCCCCGCCTCAACCACTGCGCAGTTCAGCGCTGCCGGCCTGACCAGTCCCTGTGGGTTCAACTCCGAATATACGCGGGTGCATAACGACACGTATGGCTTCCAGCCGCGCGTCACGATCACGCCGCCCAGCATTTTCGGCATCGCCAATACCATCAAGGTTGGTGGGCTGGTGGCCAAGGAGACGTCGGACGCCAGTCCGGGCGCGAATGTCGGCCCGTCCTATCTCGGCATCGCTTCGGAGTTCCCGCACACCCCTGCCGATCAGATCAACGGCTATGACGGCGGCACGCAGCGGACGATCTACCAGGGCTATGCTCAGGACAAGATCGACCTTGTCCAGAACACCCTGCATCTGACGCCCGGCGTTACGCTCGAAGGCACGGACTCCAGTGCGGTTGGCGACTACATCCTGAACGGGACGCCGAACGCTTCGGACCTCGCAACAGCCTACTGCCAGGCTCAGGCGGCTACGGGCGGCGGCTGTGCAAACGGCAACTACAAGGCCCACAAGTGGGACCGCGAGTGGCTGCCGTTCATGAACGTCGCCTACGACCTGGACAAGATCCTTCCGGCCGCGCGCGGCGTGTCCCTCTATGCTAGCTACGCGACATCGGCACTGTTTGCCCCGACCTCCGATTTCGGTCCGAACGGTCTCGACATCCCTCCGCCTCCTGCCTCGATCGTCCATATGTACGAGGCGGGCGTGAAGTACAATCGACAGAACCTGTCGCTTTCGTTCGACTATTTCTATCAGCACATCGAGCGCGACTTCGGCTTCTTCGAGTATCAGAGCGGCCCGCTCACAGGTACGAATTTCTACGCGGCTACAGGGCAGCGCGAAAGCAAGGGCATCGAGGCCTCGGCAATCTATCAGGTCTCGCATGACTGGCAGCTCTTCGGCAACGTCTCGCACACGCTCGCGAAGTACCTCAAGACATACACCGCCGATGTCACGGTGCAGGAAGACCAGTTCGGCCTGGTGTTCCGCGGTAGTCCCGAGACCGGGGTGCCGGACTGGCTGTCGACGTTCGGTGTTGATTACGATCACCGCTCGACGCTGGTTCGTGGCGACGAGTTCAACGTCCGCTTCGAGGGGCAGTATACCGGCAAGCAGAACACAACCTACGACGTGAATGGCCTGGGCAACCTCGGACCGATCCCCGGCTTCCCGCCTTACGGCACCTACGGGTACTACAACGCCACCGCAGGAGCGACCATCTACAACCCGAATGGCGGCATCCAGCCGTTCGCGGTCTTCAATCTCGACATCAACTACAAGCTGCCGATGCACGGCCATGCAGGGCCGTTGCACACGATCGACTTCGACCTGAACGGGCTCAACATCTTCAACACCCGTTATTTCCAGTACTACTACAGCCAAATCTCGCCGTCTTCGTGCGGAACCTTCAAGACCGGCAAGTTCGCGGGGCAGGGGATCAGCAACTACGGCTGCACGCCCGCCTTCAACGACGCGCTGCCGGGCGAGCCCGCGGCGATCACCTTCACGGTCCGCGCAAGCTTCTGAGGCTTGGGCAACAACCCGGACGAGGGCCGCATCGCAAGATGCGGCCTTTTTCTTTACGGGATGCGACAGGGGCTACTCGTCGCAGCGATCTACGCGACGGTCGCGCTGCTCTGGTTCATCCCGGACCGGCGGATCGAGCGGCGGTCGTAGGTCATTCGGGACAGGCCGCCCGGCATGGTCGCGGGCGCGGCGGTTCCGGCGAAGCAACCGCCCGACAAGTCCGTTTCGGAGGAACCCGACCCCATGGATCATCCACTCGACCGACCGATCTGGACCGCCCTGACGACCCGGCAGGCGGCTTGTGCACTGGTCTCGGGCGGAATCCGTCGCTTCGATCCTGCCTTCGCTCCGTTTGCCGCCAGCGCTGGGAACACCGCCGAAAGCCTGGCCGGGCTTGTGGCGCTCGTGCCGGTGGGTGGGCAGGTCGTCCTTCAGCAGAGCGAGCCGATCGCACCGCCGCCCGGCCTCGCCCTGGTGAGTGCGGCGCGCACCGTGCAGATGGTTGCGGATCGGATCCACGGTCCACCGGCCGATTTCGAGTACGACGTGCTGGGCGCGCGGGATGCGGCCGCGATGCTGGCATTGGCCAGCCTGACCACGCCCGGTCCGTTCGCCGGCCGGACGCACGAGCTCGGACGCTTTCTCGGCGTCCGCCACGAAGGAGAACTTGTCGCGATGGCGGGGGAGCGGATGAAGCCGGGCGCCTACACCGAGGTCAGCGGCGTGTGCACCCATCCGGATCATCGCGGACGGGGCTACGCCGCGGGTCTGCTGCGAGAGGTGGCGCGCGCCATCCTGGCACGCGGCGAGACCCCGTTCCTGCACGCCTACGCCGAAAATCTCGGTGCGATCTCGCTCTACGAGCGGATCGGGTTCGTCACGCGCTGGACACCGATGCTGCTGGCGCTGAAACGGGCATAGGATCAGCCCGCTGTCTGCTCGACCTCGATCCGGGCCGCGGTCGCGAGCCGGTCCACCCGGTCGTTCTCGATATGCCCGGCATGGCCGCGCACCCAGTGCCACGACACCTGGTGGCGTTTCGCCGCATCGAGCACCCGGCGCCACAGATCCATGTTGGCGACCGGATCGCCGGCGGCGTTGCGCCAGTTGCGCCGCACCCAGCCGGTGGACCAGCGGGTGACGCCGTTGCGCAGATATTCGCTGTCGGTGTGCAGCGCCACCACGCAGGGCCGGGTGAGCGCTTCCAGTGCCTCGGCGGCGGCGGTCAGCTCCATGCGGTTGTTGGTGGTCTGCGTCTCGCCGCCGCTGAGCTCGCGCTCGCGCTCGCCGAAGCGCAGCAGCGCCGCCCAGCCACCCGGGCCCGGATTGGGCCGGCAGCCGCCGTCGGTCCAGATTTCGACGAGCGGAACTACGGGATCAGAATCCGTAGGCATGCGCATCCTTTGCAGCCAGGTGGAAGCGCAGGCGGCGCAGGTAGTCGAGCGGATCCTTCGGGGTGACCATCGCGCCGGGCGGCGGGTTGAGCCAGTCGAACAGCCGGGTGAGCACGAATCGGAGGGCTGCTCCCTGCGCCAGCACCGGCAATGCGGCGCGCTCCGCGTCGAGCAGCGGGCGCACGCTCTCGTAGCCGGCGACCAGGGCGCGCGCCTTGGTGACGTTGAACTCCCAGCCGGGCTCGAAGCACCAGGCGTTCAGGCAGACGCCGATATCGTAGGCCAGCATGTCGGTGCAGGCGAAGTAGAAGTCGATCACCCCGGACAGCGCGCGGCCGAGGAAGAACACGTTGTCTGGGAACAGGTCGGCGTGGATCTGCCCGACTGGTAGTTCGGTCGGCCAAGCGGGCACGATGCGTGCCAGCGCCGCGTCGAGCTCCGCGCCGAGCCCGGGCTGCACCGCATCGGCGCGGTCCCGGCTCAGCGCCAGCAGCGGCAGCCAGGAGCTTGGACCGAGCGCGTTGTCGCGCCTCGGCGTGTAGTCGAGCCCGGCGACGTGCAGGCGTGCCAGCGTTTCGCCGAGCGGGCGGCAATGCTCGACCCGGACCCGTCGCGGCCACACGCCGGGCAGGAAGCTGGTGATCGCCGCCGGCCGGCCGCACAGGGAACGCAACGCCTCGCCGTCGCGTCCGGCCAGCGGAAGCGGGCAGGTCACGCCGGCGGCGACGAGGTGGCGCATCAGCCCGAGGAACCAGGGCAGGTCGCGCCGCTCGACGCGCTTCTCGTAGAGCGTGAGGATGAAGTCGCCGGTGCTGGTGCGGAGCGAGAAGTTGCTGTTCTCGACGCCTTCCGCGATCCCGCGGAACGCCACCAGCTCGCCGATCTCGTAATCGCCGAGGAATGCCGCCAGGGCCTCGTCTGAGACGTCTGTATAGACGGCCATGCCGCGTTGAGGCGGACGTTCAGCCCAACGGCGCTGGGAGTTTGAAAATCACATCTTCCTGCTTGACGGTGCGCTCCTCGATCTCGAGCGCGAACCGCACCGACAGCGCGTTCACCATTTCCTGCACCAGCGTCTCCGGGGCCGAGGCGCCGGCGGTGATGCCGAGCGTGTGCACGCCGTCGAGCGCCGACCAGTCGAGGTCGCGCAGGCGGGGCACCAGCAGGGCACGCGGCGCGCCCGAGCGTTCCGCCACCTCGCGCAGGCGCTGCGAGTTCGACGAGTTCGGGCTGCCGATCACGATTACCAGGTCGCAGCCCGGCGCGATCGCCTTGACCGCTTCCTGGCGGTTGGTGGTGGCGTAGCAGATATCCTCGCGCTTGGGCCCTTCCAGCATCGGGAAGCGGCCGCGCAGCACCGAGACGATCTCGGCGGTGTCGTCCACCGACAGCGTCGTCTGGGTGATGAAGGCGAGGCGCACGGGGTCGGCCGGCTGCACCCGCCGGGCCTCCTCGGCATCCTGCACCAGGGTCACCGCGCCCGGCGGCAACTGCCCCATGGTGCCGACCACCTCGGGATGGCCGGCATGGCCGATCATCAGGATGTGCCGACTGTCCGGGCCGCCATCGGCATAGTGCCGCTCGGCTTCGCGATGCACCTTGCTGACCAGCGGGCAGGTGGCATCGAGATAGAGCAGGTTGCGGCGCTGCGCCTCGGCCGGCACCGACTTCGGCACCCCGTGCGCGGAGAACACCACCTGGCCATCCGGAGGCACCTCGTCGAGCTCCTCGACGAAGATCGCGCCCTGCGCCTCAAGCTGCTCGACCACGGTGCGGTTGTGCACGATCTCGTGGCGGACATAGACCGGCGCACCGTAACGGCGCAGCGCCTCCTCGACGACGCGGATCGCCCGGTCGACCCCGGCGCAGAAGCCGCGCGGACCGGCCAGCAGCACGCGCAGCGGCCGGAGCGCGGTGGCGGGGTCCTGCGAAAGGCGGGAGTCTGGCAGCAGGTGGGTGTCTGGCTGATCGAACATCTGGTCCGGCATGGTGTTCCCCTCCCGAGCGGTCGGCAGTATACGGCGAGCGCACTCCGGATGGCGACCCGTGCGGGCGCACGCCGCGAAACCCGTCCCGCCCGGGACCCTGCCTTACAGGCGAGACTGGCCGAAAGTCGAGAATGAACCTGCCGATCCGCTTCAGAACCGTCGCGACCGACGTCGTATCCGCCGGACGTGTTGCATCGATGCTGGCGATTGCCGCCTTGACATCTACTCTCGCCTCCTGCGGGCCCGACAATCCGAACGCGTTCGCGCCTGAATGCGTGCCGGTCGGGATCCTCGCCGATGCCGCCGATCTCTCCACCTATGCCGGACCGTCGCGCGACCTCGCGACCCTGGTGACCCATGCCAGCATCGCGGCCGTCGGCGGCACCTGCAGCAATTCCGAGCAGGGGCGTGCGCTGCACACCGCGGTCAGCGTGACGATCGGCGTGCAGCGCGGGCCGGCGGCGAGCTTGCGCACCCTGACGTTGCCGTATTTCGTGGCGGTGCTGCATGGCGACCAGATCGTCGAGAAGCACGACCTTTCCATCGATGCGACGTTCCCGCCGAACGCCGACCGGCTGGCGCTGAAGAGCGATCCGCTGGACCTGGAGCTGCCGATCACCCGGCGGATGAGCAGCGACAGCTATCGGCTCGAGGTTGGGTTCCAGCTCACACCGGAGCAACTTGCCTACAACCGCGCGCATATGCCTCGCTGAACCCTCGGTCTCGAAGGACGAGCAGAATGGCAGACATCCGCTACACCAAGGAACATGAGTGGGTCCGTCTGGAGGATGACGGCACCACCACGATCGGCATCACCGACCACGCCCAGGAGGCACTGGGCGACGTGGTGTTCATCGAGTTGCCCGACCGCGACCGCGACCTCGCCGAGGGCGAGAGCTGCGCCGTGGTCGAGAGCGTGAAGGCGGCCTCCGACGTGTTCGCGCCGTTCGCCGGCAAGGTGCTCGAGGTCAACGAGACGCTGGCCGAGGATTCTAGCCTGGTGAACCGCGATGCCGAGGGCGAGGCCTGGTTCTTCCGGATGGAGCCGGCCGATCCGGAGGCGTTCAACGGCCTGATGGAAGAGGCGGAGTACACCGCCTATCTCGAGACCCTGTAGCAGGTTGCTGACGAACTCCCGGTGCTGGCGATCCGACACGCCTTTCCTGCGCTCCGGTGCGCACGGCCGGACGGCCGCTCCGCTCCGGTGCTCGGAAAGTCACGCCGGCCGCGGTCCGGCGGACCGCTCTCATCCAGCAGCGGGAGTTCTTCAGCAACCTGTCAGGACGGTTCAGCCCTTGTGCTGGGCGCGCCAGGCCTGCACCGCCTGCAGCGTCTTCTGCACGTGGCCGTCCGGGTTCATCGCCGAATAGCTCTCCAGCACCGAGCCGTCCGGGGCGATCACATACGAGGTCCGGTTGGCATAGTGCACCACCGGTATCAGCGCGTCGTAGTGCCGCGCGATGCTGCCGTCGGCGTCGGCGGCTACCGGGAACTTGCCCTGGCATTCGCTGACCGAGAACCTGTCCAGGGTCGCGATGCGGTCCTCCGACACCCCGATCACCGTGGCCCCGGCCGCCTTGTAGTCGGGGATCGCCGCGGCAAAATCGTGCGCCTCGATCGTGCAGCCCTGGGTGAAGGCGGCCGGGTAGAAATACACCACGACCGGCCCGTGGCGTAGCGCATCGGCCAGCGAGAAATGGAACTCGTGGCCGTCGAGCGCTGCCTGCGCCGCGAAGTCCGGCGCCTTGCCGCCGACCGGAAGGGCGGCGCGCGCAGCGGTCCCGCCCATGACCAGCAGGAGCGCCGCAGCCGCGAGCGGCGCGGCTCGCGCGGTCACAGCCGGCCGTCCGGCGAGACGACCATGCACTCGCCGCGGCCGCGGCTCAGGCGCTCGCAGGCTTCCATCGCGCCGTTGCGGGACAGCCCGGTCAAGCGGGCACGATAGATCCGCGCACCGCCGCGTCCGGCCCTGACACCGGCGATCTCGGTCTGCGCCCCCGGCAGCAGCCCGCGCATGCGCGAACGCGCGCTGCCGGCGGCCTCGCTGGCCTGGCCCTCGGTGCCGAACGCGCCGACCTGGATCGCCCAGTCTCGGGCGCCCCCTTCGGTGCGCGCGGCGGGGATGCTCATCGCCATAGCCGGCGCCACCAGGTGGAACCGGCGTGGCGCCGGCACCGCGCGGGCGACCAGGGTCGGCTCCGGCGGCGGTGCCGGCTCGTCCTGGACCGGCTGCACCGGAGCGCTCCCGAGGCGGCTCGCCCAGACGCTGCTGACAGCGGCCGGCGAGACGCCGGATGAAGCGTCAGACGGTTGCGGCCGCGCCGGCGGCAGGCGGTGCCAGGCGGTCTGGTATGCGGGCGCCCGCATCGGCAGGGCGACCGGCGCTTCCGCGACCTGGACCGGCTGGTCATCGCCCGCGGAATGGTCACGCCGGCGCGCCCAGGCGATGCGGACCGAGCGGGTCTCCTGCTGGCTCTGCGCCGAGGCGTACATGACGTTGGCGGCGCCGGCATGGTTCATGACCATCAGGTCCGCCTGCGAGCGGCTGCTCGGGAAGATCCCGGCGATCTGTGGTCCGATGATTGCCACATATTGCCTTGTCTCGTTCGGCAGCGAGCGGTTGCGGGTCAGGAAGTCGTCCAGCCGGCCAGGGCCGGTATTGTAGGCGGCGAGGAAGCCGGGCGAGCCGTAGATGTCGTACATCTGCCGCAGGTAGGCGGTGCCGGCCATGATGTTGTCGTGCGGCTCGAACGGATCAGGCCCGAGCGCATACTGGTTGCGCATGTCGTCATAGGTCGGCGGCATGAGCTGCATCAGCCCCATCGCGCCAGGCACCGAGGTCACGAACTGGCCGTTGATGAACTCATGGCCGCCGGATTCCTGGTGGATGACGGCGCGTATCCAGGCGTCCGGCACGTCGAAGCGCTGCGATGCGGAGTCGATGTATGGCCCCCAGGGATCGTCCGCCGGGCCGGGGGGCGCATAGTAGTTGCGGGCGTGGGCGCGATAGTCGGCGGCCTCCTGGGCCACCGGGATCATCGGGCCGCGCGGCGTGCCAGCGCAGGCGGCCAGGAGCGTAAGCAGCAGGAAGCTGGCCGCGACGCGCAGCCCCCCCGTCCTCGGTGTCCTGGGCCCTGCCACCGGACGCGTGCCGGTGCTGATCTGCCCCCGGCGTCCAGTCTGTCGTGTCATTTCGGGCGGCCCTATCAGCGAAAGCTCGCCTGATCATGCAGGAACCCCTCCTAACTCGCTACAACTAACCTCTCTTCATGGTCAGATGATCTGGCAGCGCATCCATCGGAGCCCGTCCCCGAGTTGCGAAGGCCATGCGGATCGGCTACGCGACCGCCATGGACCAGATCGATGTCGCTGCGCGCGCTGATGACGTCGCCGCGCGGTTCGGCAACGTCGCGGCACCCCATGCTCCGCTGCGCGGAACCGGCCTGCTGCTGGATGCGACCGGCGGGCCTGCCGCACGCCGTCGCGCGGTGCGGCAGGATCTCGCCGAGGGCTTCGCCCTGTGGCGGCTGGCGGTCTCGCTCGGCTGGCTGGATATCAAGCTGCGCTATCGCGGCTCGGCGCTCGGACCGCTCTGGCTGACCCTGTCCGGCGCGATCATGGTGGCCTCGATGGGGCTGATCTACAGCCGGCTGTTCGGCATCGTGATGCACGACTACCTGCCGTTCCTCGCCCTCTCGATGATCCTGTGGCAGTCGTTCATCGGCGGCCTGACCGCCGATGCCTGCACGGTCTTTCTCGACGCCGAGCAGATCATACGCGCCATGCGCATGCCGTTCACCGTGCAGGTATTGCGCTGTGTCACCCGCAACCTCATCGTGCTGGCGCACAACCTGGTGGTGCCGATCGGCGTGTTCGCGATCTTCCGGACCTGGCCGGGTCCGGCGGCGGCGTGGTCGCTGCCTGGTCTGGTGCTCTGGATCGCCGACGGGATCGCCGCCTGCTTCCTGCTCGGCAGCATCTGCGCGCGGTTCCGCGACATTCCCCCGATCGTCAACAGCATCATGCAGATCGCCTTCTACATCACGCCGATCGTCTGGAAGCCGTCGCAACTCGGCACGCACGGTTGGTGGCTGCCGCTGAACCCGTTCGACGCGCTGCTGGAGATCGTGCGCTCGCCACTGCTCGGGGTGCCGGCAGGCCTGCTCATCTGGGCATCGGCGCTGGGCTACAGCCTGCTGCTCTGGCTGGCGGCGCTGGTGATCTTCACCCGCGCCCGGCCAAGGCTGGCGTTCTGGATATGAGCGAGCCGATCTCGAGCCGGCCGGCCGCCTTCCTGCGTATCGAGGGGCTGTCGCTGGATTTCCCGATCTATCACGGCGGCGCGCGTTCGCTGAAGAAGACGGTGCTCTCGGTCGCTTCGGGCAAGCTCGGCCCGGCGCGTGGTGCGACCGGGGGGGCCGTGTCGGGCGTCGCCGCCACCCGGCGTGTCGTGGTGCAGGCGCTGCGTGACATCAACCTGTCGCTGGTGCCGGGCGACCGTCTCGGCATCGTCGGCCATAACGGCGCCGGCAAGTCGAGCCTGCTGCGGGCGATGGCGGGGATCTACGAGCCGGTCGCTGGCCGCGTGCATGTCGGCGGCACCGTGAACGCGCTGCTCGATCCGAACCTCGGCATGAACGTCGACCTGACCGGCCGCGAGAACATCGTGCTGCGTGGCCGCTACGCCGGGCTGTCGTCGGGCGCGATCCGGCTGCTCGAGGAGGATGTCGAGGAGTTCGCGGCGCTGGATGCGTTCCTGGACATGCCGGTGCGGACCTATTCGTCCGGCATGGTGATCAGGCTCGGCTTCGGGCTGGCCACCGCGATCGCGCCGCAGGTGCTGCTGATGGACGAGTGGTTCATGGCTGGCGACTCGGCGTTCCAGGACAAGGCCCGCGCCCGGCTGGAGAGCGTTGTCCGCGGCGCCGAGATCCTGGTGCTGACCTCGCATACGGTGTCGGTGCTGCGCACCTGGTGCACCCGGGTGCTCTGGCTGGAGTCCGGCCGGGTGCGCGCCGACGGGCCGGCCGACGAGGTGCTGGACCAGTACACGCTGGCCACCGGCGGGAAGCTACCGGCGAGGGCGACTGCCGCGACGGCGCCGGTGGCGCTGACCTGACTACCGGACATCGCCCGACGGCGGCGACCGGGTCGCGTCATCCAGGCGCAGGATGGTGTGGGCATTGGTGAACGAGGTCGCCAGGGTATCGATCGCGCCGGTCCTGAGTGCCCCGAGGATCGCCGGCGCCTTGGTGTTCTCGCTGGCGATGGCGATCACGTCGGGGATGCGCTCGAGGTCCTGGCGGCTCAGCCCGATGACGCGGCCCTGCATGCCGGTGTTGGCCGGCCGGCCGTGGATGTCGATGAAGTCGTAGCCCATGGTGTCGCCGATGGTGCCGGCGAGCCGCGCCTCGGCGATTTCCTCGGGCGAGAACCAGCCCATGCGCACCATGTTGCTCTCTTCCGATAGGTCGCCGACCCCGATCAGCGCGACGTTGGCGCGCCGGGCGCGATCCAGGGTGAGCTTCACCGTTTCGTTGCGGTAGAGCTCGGCGCGCAGCTCGGCATTGGTGACCAGCGCCGGCGCATACAGCGTCTCGCTCTCGCCACCGAAGCGGGCGGCCAGCCGGCGGCAGATATGGTCGGGGTTCATGTGCTCGCCGGCGCGCTGCGATCCGCCGATGGCGCAGACGAAGATCGTGCTGCCGCGCGCCCGCACGCCGATCGTGTCGGCGACGGCGGCGACATTACGTCCCATGCCGACCGCCACGGTGGCGCCGGCGGTCAGCCTGCGTTCGAGATGCGAGGCCACCAGGGCGGCGACGGCGTTGCGCTGCGCCACCGGATCGCGATGGTCGATCGAGACCAGCAGCCGGTCGATGCCGAAGCGGCGGATGAAATCCTGTTCCAGCTCCGCCCCGACGGCAGGCGGCTGGTGCACGCGTATCTCGACCAGCCCATCGGCACGGGCGCGCTTGAGCAGCCGTCCGACCTTGGCGCGCGAGAGCGAGAACCGCCGGGACAGCTCCTCCTGGGTGACGTCGTCATAATAGTACAGGGTGGCGATCTCGATCAGGGTCTCGATCCTGACCTCGGCGCGCTCGGGTGGGCGCGTGCCTGGTGGCCTGGCCTGGATGGCACGATCGGGCACGACCTGGTCCGGCATAGTCACCCCCTTCAGACAGATCGGCACGGTTTAGTGCGCTGCACAATTATCACGCTAATGCTCGTTTGCTCACTGCGCGATGCTCATTTATCCGAGCCACCGCGCCCGATTGAGTCCTAATCGGGCCTCACCGACTGTTTTACACCGGATCGACTTGAGCAAGCGCGCATGATGTTGACTTTCGTGCGGCTGCGGACAAGGGTCTGACCGCCAGAAACGCGGCGGAGGAAGCGGCATGAACCGCGTCATCGACGATCCGGACCAGGTCACGGAGGGCACCCTGCGTGGCGTCCTGGCGGCGCATCCGGACCTGCTCGCAGCCACCGACCACCCGCGTGTGCTGCGCCATGCCGGCGACCGGCCGCGCGGCCGGGTCGGTGTCGTCACCGGCGGCGGCTCGGGGCATGAGCCCGCCTTCCTGGGCTATGTCGGACCGGGGCTGTGCGATGCGGTGGCGGTCGGCGAGGTGTTCGCCTCCCCGACCGCGAAGAGCTTCCATGCCGCGTTCCGGGAAGCCAATGGCGGCCAGGGCGTCGCCTGCCTGTATGGCAACTATGCCGGCGACAACATGAACGTGAAGATGGCGGCCAAGCTCGCGGCCAAGGACGACATCACGGTAAAGACCGTGATCGCCAACGACGACGTGGCGTCGGCCCCGCCCGGGGAGGCCGACAAGCGCCGCGGCGTCGCCGGCGAGATCCTGATGTGGAAGGCGGGCGGCGCGCGTGCCGCCGAGGGCGCCGACCTCGATGGCGTGATCGCGTCGGCGCAGAAGGCGATCGACAACACGCGCTCGATCGGCATCGGGCTGTCGGCCTGCACCATCCCCGCCGCCGGCCGGCCGAACTTCACCATCGAGGCCGGCAAGATGGAGGTCGGTATCGGCCACCATGGCGAGCACGGCATCGCGGTGCTGCCGGTGGCGCCCGCGAAGGAGATGGCCGGCCTGATGCTGGAGCGCATCCTGGCCGACCTAGCGTTCGGCGGCGAGGATGTCAGCGTGCTGGTCTCCGGCCTCGGCGCCACGCCGCTGATGGAGCTCTACCTGCTGTACGGCCATGTCGACGAGATCCTGCGGGCGCACAAGATCACGCCGCGGTTTCGCTTCGTCGGCAATTATTTCACCTCGCTGGAAATGTCGGGCGTCTCGGTCACGGTGACGCGCCTCGACGAGGAACTCGATCGCCTGCTGCGGGCGCCGGCGCGCTCGATCGGGCTCACGGTTGCCGGCCTCACGGTAGCGGGCTGAGGAATAGTCTCATGTCAGGGTCTGTCACATTGTCCGATGCGGCGCCGATCGCCACCGAGATCGCCGCCGTCATCATCGAGAACCAGGGGCTGCTGTCCGAGATCGACGGCGCGATCGGTGACGGTGACCACGGCATCAACATGGCCAAGGGCTTCCGGCTGGCCAGCGAGCGCCTGGCCGGCAGGAGCTCCGATCTGCGCGAGGGGTTCGCCACCATCGGCGACACCCTGCTGGGTGATATCGGCGGCTCGATGGGTCCGCTGTACGGCTCGTTCTTCACCGAGATGGCCGATGCGCTGGAAGGCGCGAGCGCGCTCGACCGCGACAATTTCGCCGCCATCCTGTCGGCCGGCGAGGCGGCGGTCGTCGATCTCGGCGAGGCGAAGGTCGGCGACAAGACGCTGATCGACGTGCTGGTGCCAGCCCGCGATGCCTTTGTCGCAGCCGCCAAGGATGGCCAGGATTTCGCCGGCAGCCTGGAGGCTCTCAAGGCCGCCAGCGCCGCCGGGCTGGAGGCCACGCGCGACATGGTGGCGAAACTGGGCCGTGCAGCCCGGCTCGGCGAGCGCTCGCGCGGCACGCTCGATGCCGGCGCCTGCTCGTGCAACCTGATCCTGCAGGCGCTGGCCGACGGGCTGCTGCGGCGCCTCGGATCCGCCTGACCAACTTCTTTCGATCCTGCGAGGGGATGCCACGATGGACAGTGTGATCGAGACCAATCGGCCCGCCGGCATCAACCTGCCGAAGCGCATGCAGGCGGTGGTCGCCTATGCCCCGGGCGACTACCGTCTCGAGGAGGTGGACGTGCCGCGCGCTGGCCCGGACGACATCATCATCGAGGTCGAGGCCTGCGGCATCTGCGCCAGCGACATCAAGACGTTCCAGGGCGCGCCGTCGTTCTGGGGCGATAACAAGGGCCAGGCGCGTTACGTCAAGGCGCCGATGATCCCCGGGCACGAGTTCGTCGGGCGCGCCGTCGAGGTCGGCGAGAACGTCGCGCGCAAGGGTTTGTACAAGGTCGGCGAACGGCTGATCTCCGAGCAGATCGTGCCGTGCGAGACCTGCCGCTATTGCGGGCGCGGCGAATACTGGATGTGCGAGCGGCACGACGTCTATGGCTTCCAGAACAACGTCAACGGTGGCATGGCGAAGTACATGCGCTTCCCCAAGGAAAGCCGCACCCACAAGGTGCCGGACAGCATTCCGCTGGAAAAGGCGGTCCTGGCCGAGCCCTATGCTTGCTCGGTGCATGCGGTCAATCGCGGCCTGATCCAGCTCGACGACGTGGTGGTGCTGTCCGGCGCCGGGCCGCTCGGGCTTGGCATGGTAGGTGCGGCCCGGCTGAAGAACCCGTCGAAGCTGATCGTGCTGGACGGCAAGCAGGACCGGCTCGACCTTGCCAAGAAGTTCGGCGCCGACATCGTGATGAACCCGTTCGAGATGGACGTGGTCAGCGCGGTCAAGGAGCTCACCGAGGGCTATGGCTGCGACGTCTATATCGAGGCCACCGGCCACGAGAGCAGCGTGACCCAGGGCCTGAACATGATTCGCAAGCTCGGCCGCTTCGTCGAGTTCTCGGTGTTCGGGCATGAGGTCACGGCGGACTGGTCGATCATCAGCGACCGCAAGCAGCTCGACCTGTATGGCGCGCATCTCGGACCATACTGCTACCCGCTGACGATCGCGGCGATCGGTGACGGCCGGCTGCCAACCGAGGGCGTGGTGACGCACTCGCTGCCGCTGGCGGAGTTCAAGCACGGCTTCGACCTGATGAAGAAGGGCGACGGCTCGATCAAGATCATCCTGGTCCCATAACAAGAATATCTAGAGGAAACCCTGCATGGCCGACAAGATCCACGACACGCTGAAGGCCTTCGCCGCCGGTCGAATGGGACGGCGCGAGTTGCTGTCCCGCTTGGGCCAGTACGGCATCGGCGCCGCGGCGGCAACCACCCTGATCAACCGCATGCAGTCGAGTGCCCTGGCGGCCTCGTCCTATGACTGGATGGCGCAGAAGGGCAAGTCGATCAAGCTGCTCATGAACAAGCATCCGTATACCGATGCGTTGCTGAAGAACATCGCCAGCTTCAAGACGCTGACCGGCATCGACGTCACCTACGACGTGTTTCCCGAGGATGTCTATTTCGACAAGGTCACCGCGGCGCTGTCGAGCAAGTCGACCACCTACGACGTGTTCATGTCGGGCGCCTACCAGACCTGGCAGTACGGGCCGGCCGGCTGGCTTGTCGACCTCAAGAAGTTCATCAACGATCCGTCCGAGACCTCACCCGACTATGACTGGGACGGCATCCTGCCGAACCTGCGCGCCTCGACCGCCTGGAGCGGCGTGCCCGGCGAGGCGCTCGGCAGCGCCAACGCCAAGCAGTGGGCCTTGCCCTGGGCTTGGGAGCTGAACTCGATCGCCTACAACAAGCGCATCCTCGATGCGGCGCATGTCGAGCCGCCGAAGGACCTGCCGCACCTGATCGAGATGGCGGCCAAGATCTCCAAGGACGTGCCGGGCGTATACGGCATCGGCGCGCGTGGCAGCCGGTCCTGGGCAACCATCCATGCCGGCTTCCTGTCCGCCTACAGCAACTACGGCGCCAGGGATTTTGACACCAGCAGCGGCAAGCTGGTGCCGGCGATGAACAGCAAGGAGGCCAAGGCCTTCACCAAGCTGTGGATCGAGATGCTGCAGAAGGGCGGCCCAAAGAACTGGACCACCTATACCTGGTACGAGGTCGCCAACGACCTCGGCGGCGGCACCTCGGCGATGGTGTATGATGCCGACAGCGCGGCGTTCTTCCAGGAGAAGGGCACAAAGGAAGCCGGCAACATCGTCTACCACCCGTTCACGCCGAACCCGGAGGCGAGCCGGCCGACGCCGAACGTCTGGATCTGGTCGCTGGCGATGAGCAACTTCTCGCAGCAGCAGGCGGCGGCGTGGAAGCTGATGCAGTGGGCCACCAGCACGCAGCAGCTTACGCTTGGCGCCACCCAGGCGAACCTGATCGACCCGACGCGCCAGGTCGTCTGGGACAACCAGGACTTCAAGACCCGCATGCAGCAATATCCGGGCTTCCTGGACCAGTTCGCGGCATCCTCGCCGGGGGCGAAGATCTACTTCACCCCGCAGCCGCTGTTCTTCAACGTGACGACCAACTGGGCGGCGGCGCTGCAGAAGATGTATTCGAACCAGGTTTCGGTCGAAGACGGCCTGGACCAGCTTGCCGCGGACATCAAGAGCCAGCTCTCCAACGCCGGCATCACCGACTGAAACGCGTCCATAATGCTACTACGTGGTCATCCGAGGCGGCTTTTCTGCGCTCCGGTGCTCACGGCCAGGAGGCCGCTCCGCTCCGGTGCTCGAACAGTCACGCCGGGCGGCGCCGTTGGCGCCTCTGACTCAGCGTAGCGCATTCTAGAACCCGTTTTTTCTTCAAGGGCTGCTGGTATGGACGCCTTAAACTTTCCTCCGATCGAGCGACGCGTGCGGCGCGGGTCGCGGGTTTCCATGCGTGTGCTGCCCTACCTGTTGAGCATGCCGGCTCTGCTGGTCTGCATCGGGATCCTGGTGCCGTTCATCACCGCGGTGCTGTACTCGCTGCAGCGCTACAACCTCGCTTTCCCGATGGGCCGCCGGTGGATCTGGTTCGGCAACTTCATCAGCCTGTTCAGCAGCTCCGGCTTCTGGCACACGGTCTATGTCTCGCTGGCCTACACCGTGTTGACCGTCGGCGTGGAACTGCTGCTGGGACTGGGCATCGCGCTGCTGCTGTGGCGGCGGTCCTGGCTGACCAACCTGCTCTCCGTCCTCCTCATCCTGCCGCTGATGGTCGCACCGGCGATCGCGGCACTGATGTGGAAGCTGATGACCAATTCCAACTTCGGCGTGCTGTCCTACCTGGTCTCGCTGCTCGGCGTTCATGATTTCCGTTGGGGCGCATCGCCGAACAGCGCGCTGTTCACGGTCGTGCTGGTCGATGTGTGGGTGTACACGCCGTTCATCGCCATCCTGCTGCTTGCCGGACTGCGTGGCCTGCCGCGGCAGCCGTTCGAGGCGGCCGAACTCGATGGCGTGCCCGGCAGCTTCGTATTCTTTCGCATCCTGCTGCCGATGCTGCTGCCGTACCTGCTGACGGCGAGCCTGTTCCGCATGCTCGACAGCATCCAGCAGTTCGACATCATCTATGCGATGACCCAGGGGGGGCCCGGCGACACGTTGCTGGTGTTCCAGGTGCAGGCCTACCTGCAGGCCTTCACCTTCACCGATGTCGGGCGTTCGTCGGCGATCCTGATGGTGCTGTGGGCGATCACCTATGCGCTCACTACCGTGTTCATGAAGAACTGGACCCGCCTGCGCGAACGCGCGCACGGGCTGGCCTAGGAGGCAGGCATGTCGTCGCAGATACTCCGCACGCTGCGCATCGTGCTGATGGTGATGGTGGGGCTGTTCTTCCTGTTCCCGCTGCTGTGGGTGGTGCTTATGTCGTTCATGACGAACGTCGACATCCTGCGCTCGCCGCCGTCGCCGTTCTTCGTCCCCACGCTGCGCAACTACGTGGCGCTGATCTCCGGCCACCTCTCGACCAGCTCGGGTGACGTGCAGATCGACTACATGCACAACCTGCTGAACAGCGTGATCCTGTCGGTGTGCTCGGTGGTGGTGTCGCTGATCCTGGGCGTGCCGGCGGCCTATGCGTTCGCGCGCTACAAGTTCCGCGGCGGCGAGGACATGGCGTTCACGCTGCTCTCGTTCCGGTTCGCCCCGCCCTTGCTGGTGCTGCTGCCGCTGCTCGGCTATTTCCAGACCCTGCACCTGTATGACACCTATTTCGGGCTGGTCTGGGTGTACCAGCTCATCACGCTGCCGCTTGTGCTGTGGATCGTGCGCGGCTACTTCGAGGACGTGTCGGAGGATATCGAGCTGGCCTATCGGCTCGACGGCCATAGCTGGCTGGCGACCTTCTTCAAGATCTCGATCCCGCTGGCGCGGCCGGGCATCGCCGCCGCCGGGCTGCTGTCGTTCATCTTCGCCTGGAACAACTTCATCTTCGCGTTGATCCTGGGCTCGTCCGCGGTGCAGCCGGTGACCGTCGGCGCACTCGCCTTCATCACCGCATCCGGCATCGAGTACGGCCAGATCGCGGCGGCCCTGGTGCTGTCGGTGATCCCGACGCTGGTGCTGGCGATCTTTACGCAACGCTATCTGGTCGAAGGCCTCTCCCTCGGCGCGATCAAGGGGTGACGGACGGAATGGCCTACCTCTCGATCGAGACCATCTCGAAGGCGTACCGGAAGAACGAGGTCATCCGGGACCTGTCGTTCGAGGTCGAACGCGGCGAGTTCCTGGTGGTGTTCGGACCGTCGGGCGCCGGCAAGACGGTGCTGTTGCGGCTGATCGCCGGAATGGTGCTGCCGGATCGCGGACGCGTGGTGCTGGATGGCGCCGACATCACCCGTGATGCGCCCGACCAGCGCGATATCGGCATGGCGTTCCAGAACTTCGCGCTCTATCCGCACATGACCGCCTACGAGAATATCGCAAGCCCGCTACGGTCGCGCGGGATGGCGCGGGCGGAGCTTGACAGCCGCGTGCATGGGGCGGCCAACCTGCTGCGCATCGACCATGTGATCAGCCATCTGCCGAAGGCGCTGTCGAACGGCCAGAAGCAGCGCACCGCGCTGGCACGCGCGCTGGTCGGCGAACCCTCCGTGCTGCTGCTGGACGATCCGCTGCGCAACGTGGATGCCAAGGTGCGCTACGAGATGCGGCTGGAATTGCCGCGGCTGCTGCGCGAGCGCGACACCACGGTGATCTACGTGACCCAGGACTACAAGGAGGCGATGGCGCTTGGCGATCGGATCGCGGTACTGGGCGACGGCGCCTTCACCCAGATCGGCTCGCCGGAGATGATCTACAACCGGCCCGCGAACAGCAGGATCGCCCGCCTGTTCGGTGATCCGCCGATCAACCTGCTGGACGCGCAGCGCGAGGATAGCAACGCCCTGCGCATCGCGTCCAACAGCGTGGCGCTGCCGACGCGTACCTCCAACTCGGCGGTGTCGAGCTGCGTGGTGGGCATCCGGCCCGAGGATGTCGCTGTCAGCCTGGAGGCGGTGCCCGGAGCGGTGCCGGTCGAGATCGATGCGGTCACGCCGCTGAACGATCGCCAGGTCATGCTGCTGCGTGCGGATGACGGCACTGAGATCTTTGCCAGCCGACCCCAGGCGGACCAGCTCGCGCAGCATGACGGTGCCGAACAGCGCGGCCGGCGCCGGGCCTGGGCGAGCCTGGACCTCGACCGGGCGCATTTCTTCGACAAGTCCTCCGGTGGCCGCCTGCTGGAGCCAAGCCCCCGCATGGCGGAGGCCGCCCGATGAGCACGCTCACGCTCAGCGAACTCTCCAAGGTCTATCCCGGCTCGAACGAGCGGTCCGTCGACGACGTGTCGATGGCGATCAAGGATGGCGAGATCATCGCGCTGCTCGGCTCGTCCGGCTGCGGCAAGACCTCGACGCTGCGCATGGTGGCGGGTTTCGAGAGCGTCACCAGCGGCACGATCAGGCTGGGCGAGACGGTGATCAACCGGCTGAAGCCCTCCGAGCGCAATGTCGCGATGGCGTTCGAGGGCTATGCGCTGTATCCGCCGCTGAAGGTGCGCGACAACATCGCCTTTTCGCTGCTGCGCGGCCGGACGGCGAAGGCCGAGATCGACAAGCGCGTGAACGCCGTCTCCGACATGCTCGAACTCGGGCCGATGCTGGAGAAATTCCCGCCGAACCTTTCGGGGGGACAGCAGCAGCGCGTCAGCCTGGCGCGCGCGCTGGTGCGCGACGCCTCGGCCTACCTGCTGGACGAGCCGATGTCGCAGCTCGAACCGCAGCTACGCGCTTTGCTGCGGGCGCGCATCAAGGACCACATGACGCTGCACCGGATGACCACGGTGATCGTGACCCACGACCAGACCGAGGCGATCGCGCTGTCCGATCGGGTCGCGGTGATGGACAACGGCGTGCTGCAGCAGTTCGGCACGCCGGACGACCTGCGCGAGCGGCCGGCCAACCTGTTCGTGGCCTCCTTCATCGGCGAGCCACCGATGAACCTGTACACCGCGGAGGTGGCCGACAGCGAACTGGTGGTGCTGGACGAGCGCGGCCAGCCGGCCTTCCGCATCCCGTGCCAGCCGGGCGAGTTCGCCGGGCGGCGGCGGCTCAGCATCGGCATCCGACCGCACCGGGTGCATCTCGGGGATGCGAACGGCGCCGACGATGCATCCGGCGCTGCGGCGGGAAGCGCGGTCCTGCGCGGCGAGGTGCTGTCCAACCACTGGCTCGGCGACCACAGCCATGCCGGCATCGGCATCGGCGGCTGCTTCCTGATCGCGGTGGCCGACCGGCATGTGGACGCCCGTGTCGGCAGCCAGGCGGTCTTGCGCATCCCCCGGGGTGCTATCCATATCTTCGATGAAGAGACCGGGCTCGCAGTGGCCCACGGCTTGCGATCCTGACCAGACGGATCGTGATCCCGACAAAGGAGAACGAGAATGCGCATCGTGTTGGGCGGCGACAGTGCCGGCGAGCCGCTGATCCAGGTGATCAAGGCCCATCTGACGCAGCAGGGCGTGCATGAGGTGGTCGACCTGTCGCAGCCGGAAGTGCAGGACGAGCAGGAATACTATGCCGAGATGACCGACCGGGTGGCGCAGCGCATCCTCGATGGCGGTTTCGATCGCGGCATCCTGGCCTGCGGCACCGGCATCGGCGTGTCGATCTCGGCGAACAAGATTCCCGGCATCCGGGCGGCCCTGACGCACGACACCTATTCGGCGGAGCGGGCGGCGCTCAGCAACGACGCGCACATCATCACCATGGGTGCGAGGGTGATCGGCCCGGAGCTGGCCAAGGCCATCGTGGACACGTTCCTGGCCAAGCAGTTCGATCCGAAGAGCAAGTCGGCCGGCAATGTCGAGGCGATCAAGGCGCTCGATATTAAATACGCCAGGGAGCACAGCCCCCAGGTTCCAGCGTAGCGGTTCGGGCATGACGGACCAGGCGCGCAGCCACGACTGGAAGCATCACGGCGTCCAGGTCATACGCGCCGACCAGCTCGATCCGAACACCGCGCAGACGCCGGGCATGGACCGGGCGGCCGCGATCAACTTCGCCCGGGTCGGCGCGCAGAAGATCTGGGCCGGCACGGTAAGCATCCACCCGAACGCTAGGACCGGCGCGCATCATCACGGTTCGCTGGAGAGCGTGATCTATGTGCTGCGCGGGCAAGCCCGGGTGCGCTGGGGCGAGGCGCTGGAATTTAGCGCGGAAGCGGGGCCCGGCGACTTCATCTTCGTGCCACCCTACGTGCCGCACCAGGAGATCAACGCGCTGACCGACGAGACGCTGGAATGCGTGCTGGTCCGGAGCGACAGCGAGGCGGTCGTGGTCAATCTCGATATCGAGCCGGTCGAGAAGCCGGAGGCCGTCGCCTGGGTCGATCCAATCCATCGGGTTTGAAGCGGCCCGTTTTGCGTGCGCGACCGCGTCAGGCGGCGGTCTCCACTGCGTTCGAGCGCTTCGGCGCGCCGTTCCAGACGAAAGCCGGGACATGCGCCCGTTCGGTCAGGAAGCGGCGCACCCGGAACGTCATGTCGGTCTTGCTCACCGTCATGCGCGAATGCAGCGAGCCACCGAAGCCGCTGAGGAACTTCGCGATCCCGGGCGTGGCGATTCCATCGAAGTCGAACACCCGTCCGGTTGCCGCGGCATCCTGCATGCCCTGCCAGAGCAGCAGGCTGACGGCCCCGCTATGCGCCTTCGGCTGCCGGGTGGTGAGAAGATAGTACGAGGTGGATTTGTCCCAGACCAGGAAGATCGCCGCCTGCAGGACTCCGTCGGCGTCGTAGGCACCGAGAGCCGCGCCGGCGTCGCGCCGCAGCGCTTCCCGGCAGCCGCGCTGCATGGCGTCCGTGGTGTAGAGGTTCTGGCGGCCACGATCCTGCAGCATGCTCTCGTAGAAGTCGCAGAATATGTCGGCATCCTCGATGCGACGCGCCGTCAGGCCTTCCTTGGTCGCGCTGCGTATCAGGTTGCGTGTCTTGTCCAGCATGGAGGACCACATGTCGGAAGCGGCCTGGCCCGGCTGGGTGCGGAAGGTGTACTCGACCGAGCAGGCAAAACCCGCCTCCTGGAACTTGAGGACGTCGGTGACAGCCGGGTCGAACCGCTGCTCGAACACCGAGGCCTTCGGCAACTGGCCGATGAGCTGCTCGATGATCTCGGTGCGGCGGCGGAACTCCGAGGCCGGCTTGCCGGAACCCGGCTTGACGACCGGTCCGAGCGTGCGCGTCATCAGCGGCATCATCGAGATGTCGCAACCGAAGCGACGGTCAATGATGTAGGGCATGGTGCCGACCAGCGTGCCGCCCTGGCGGACCTCCGCCTGCCGCCAGTTGCCGTCGGTGACCGCATCGAGCCACCAAGGCTCGTGGAACACGGAGAAGGCGGGATACGGCTTGAGGATCTTGCCGCTCTGCGCGGAGAGCAGGCTGCCTTCGACGATGTCGAGGGGTTTCATCTGAGCGGCCATGATGGCTGATCTTTCAGATCGAGGATTGTGAAAGATTTCAGGAAGCGACTGGAAGCACTGGCCGGAAAGGCGCTACCAGAAGGAGCCCTCGCGGGGAGGCTTGTCGAGCTTCGTCCAGATGCCGAGGGCCAGGCCGAACAGGAAGATCGGCACCGCCATGACCAAGGCTGTTATGGCAACGGGATCATGGCCGCCGAACAGCCCGGTCATGTCCACGCCGCCAGGCTGCACCGGCCCGGTCTGACGAGGGCAGCCTGAAAAAACCTGTCGGTCGCCAGCTTGGCAATGGCGTAGTCGGCATCGTTTCCGAAACGGAACGGGCCGGCAACGGTCCTGAAGCCGATCAGGACGGTCCAGGCGAGGCCGTTGAAACGCTTGCGCGGGCGCTGAAAGAAATGTTGCATAATGTGCTGCCGAAACCCTGGCTTGGAAGTCCGTTCAAGAAGCTGGCTGAAGTCTCGCTCTGTCGCCGGCGACACCGCGTCCGGTGAGGTGTAGATGCCTTTGCACTAACAAAAAGACAACTCGATACTGTTTCAGAACGTATTTTTAACGGGGCCAGCATCGTCCTGCGAATACTCCTCCGGCCGGATCTGCCAGGGTGCCGTTAGCGGATGTTAGTCTGACCCTGCCAGGCAGCCGCCAGCACGGGTCCCAGGATGTCCTGGACCCCGGACGCCACGATCTGCACGCCGATGCTCAGCAGGATCAGCGCGGCGAGGCGGGTGACGATTCTCGCCCCCGAGTGCCCGAGCAGCCGGACAACCCGATCGGCGCCGCGATAGACGAAGACCACGATGATGCACACCAGGGCGGCGGCGAGGGTGGTCCCGAAGCCGAACGAGGCCAGCGCCACGATCCCGCCGGCCTGCGGGCGTTCGGCGCTCAATGCAATGGCGACCGAGATGCTGCCCGGCCCGACCGTGAACGGCATGGTCAGCGGGAAGAAGGCGACCTCGCCGACATCCTCGGTGGCGGCGGTGCGGCCGTCCTGGCTCGCCTGCCGCTCCTTGTGGGCCTCGTAGACCTCGGGCGCCTGCAGCAGGCCCCAGGCCCGCACCGCAACGACGAGGCCGCCGGCGATCCGCAGCGCGCCGATCGTGATGCCGAAGAAATGCAGCAGGGCGCCCCCGCCCCAGAGCGACACGAACAGGATCAGGAAGCCGTACCAGCCGACCCTGCGTGCCAGCAGGGCGCGCTCGACGCCGCTGCGACCCTGGGTCACCTCGGCGAAGACGAGGGCGGCCCCGAGCGGGTTCACGATCGAGAACAGCGCCGGGAAGGCCAGCAGGAAGGCGCCGGACAGGCCCGCGAAGTTGGCGGTCTCGGGATGGATCGGCGGCATCACTTCAGGGTCGGGCGTCGCCGGGAGGAGTCGCTGCGCGGTTGTGTTAAGGTCACGGCGGAAACCCTAGAGAGTGGCCGCCTGGTATGCCGCACGTCATCTGCCCTTCCTGCCACGTCCAGTACAATGCCAGTGCGTCGAGATGTCCGAACTGCGGCGCCCGGCGCCCGCGGGTGTGGCGACCGCTGGTCGAGTGGCGCTGGCCGGTCCCGCTGGCCGGCGGACTGATCCTGGAGGCGCTTGCCGTGCAATACGGGCCGGCGAGCCTGCGGCCGGTCGGGCAGTCGCCGGTCGTCGCCGGGAGCTGGTTCCTCGCGGGAGCGGTGCTGTTCGCCCTGCTGGTGACGCTGGCACTGCTCGCCATCGGCTGGACGGTTCGGACCCTGCGCCGGCGCATGCACCGGTCGGCTCGGCGAAGGCTTGCCCGGAAGCGGATGTGATGGGGGCGCCTGCACACGCTTACGAAGCGCATGTGATGATAGTGCGACACTTCCGTATGAATAACGTCCGCAAATCCACTGGTTCCTGGCCCCGCGTTCTTGTCGGTATTGCTCTGGTCGTGCTGTAACCAGCTTCTACCATCGCGCCGGGACTTTTGGAGTTAAGATGTCAATCGAGGATGAAGCTCAGCCGATCCTGGCGCTCACGGCCCAGATCGTGTCCGCGCACGTGTCCAACAACACGATCGGCGCGGAGGGGCTGACACCCTTGATCCGTCAGGTCTATCAGGCATTGGCCAGCGCCGGGCAACCGCTGGTGGAGCCGGAGAAGCCGCAGCCGGCGGTTCCGGTCAAGCGGTCGGTGTTCCCGGACTACATCATCTGCCTCGAGGACGGCAAAAAGCTGAAGATGCTGAAGCGTCATCTGCAATCCGCCTATGGTCTGACCCCGGAGCGCTACCGCGAGCGCTGGTCGCTGCCGCCGGATTATCCGATGGTGGCGCCGAACTATGCGGAGCGCCGCTCCACGCTGGCGCGCGAGATCGGGCTGGGACGCAAGAACGCGGCGCCCGGGCGCGAGGAGATCGAGCCGGAGGCGGAGGAGCCCGCCGAGGACGCGCCGCGGCCGCGCGGACGGCGTAAGCGGTCCGCCTAGCGGTTGGTTCGGCGTAAGCGGTCCGCCTAGCGGTTGGTTCGGCGTAAGCGGTCCGCCTAGCGGTTGGTTCGGCGTAAGCGCTCCGCCTGAGGCGCAGGCCGCTTTACCGGCGGGTCCGGCGCATGCTAGATTGATGCGATACTGAAACAATAACGCGAAGCACCGATGGGCGACAGCCTGCCGGTGCCCTTTT
Organism: uncultured Lichenicoccus sp.; assembly: GCA_963693035.2. GTDB lineage: Bacteria > Pseudomonadota > Alphaproteobacteria > Acetobacterales > Acetobacteraceae > Lichenicoccus. Next base: position 295,582 of record CAXMMQ010000008.1, on the reverse strand, counting down.
CGCATGGCCGCCGCGGCATCATGCCTGGCGTCCCGCCCCAGCCTGCATGCGACCAACCCGGAGTTTGAAAACGATGTGGATCCCGCGTCCGCGTTCGGCTGCGCTCATTCCTGTCCTGGCGACCGCCCTGGTCCCGTTGCTGGGAACGCCTGCCGTCCTGGCCCAGCCGGTGTTCTCCAAGGCCGGCGCCGGTGCGTTCAGCAACGTCAACACCTCGCTGCTGGTGAACGATTCCGCAGGTGCCTTCCTCACCCAGGGCTCGGTGCTGTGCCAGGCCCCGCAGACCGGGCAGCTCACCAGCCCGTCCGGCGTCTGCATGCAGTACACGCCGAGCATTCCGTTCGTCGGCGGAGCGGCCGCGATCTTCGGGTTGAAGGGCGGCATCGTTGACTATGCGAGCCCGCCGCTCACCGTATCCGCCGATGCCGGACCCGGCAGCAGCGCGATCACCATCAACAACCAGGCCGCCACCGCCAACATCAGCACCACGCCCGCGATCGGCGCGGTCAGGACGCTGAGCTCGCTCGCTTCCTCGGTGGCCGGCGCGCTGCCGGCGGGCGAGACCATCACCGGCTATTCGGTCGGCGCCAGCGGCACCGTCCTAAGCCTGTCCGCCCCGACGCTGGCCGACCTGCCGCCGGGCGCCACGGTGACCTTCTCGACCAGCACCGCCGCCCAGCAATTCACCGGCATCGCAGCCTCGGTCGACCTCACCGCGCACCAGGGGCCAGGCTCCGGCGGCCAGGCCTGGGGCGGCAACTTCATCGTCGAGGCCGAGGCGGGATCGAACGGCTCGATCCACGGCATCGAGATCGATGTCGCTAACTTCTCCGCCAATGTCGGCGGCTACGGCGTATGGCTCGGCAATAATGGCAACCAGAACATGAGTGCCGGGCTGTTCATCGGCGCCGGCATCAGCGGCGCGGGCTGGCTGGAGGGGGTCGAGAGCGTCTCGTCCGTCAATGACGACATGCTGTCGATCTCGTCGGCGACCACCTTCGGCAACGATCACGGCACCCACTCAGTCGGCACGATCTACCAGGGTGCCTACAGCACCGCGATCATGCAGGGGATCAACCCGAACGGGCTGACGCCGACCACCAGGGCGCTGTTCACCATCAGTCCGAAGGGCGGCATCGTCGACAGCTCGGTGACGCCGGTGGGTGCTCCCAGCGGCAGCACGCAGACCGCGGCCAACGGCTCGACCGGCATGATCCTGGTCTGCAGCGGCACCATCGCGGCAATCACCGTGGTCATGCCGACGCTGCCGCTGCCGAAGCAGCACTATAGGATCGGTTCCGAGTGCACGGTGACCACGCTGAGCCTGACTGTGCCAGGCGGTACTACGTTAGCCGGGGCCGCGACGACGATCACGCCCGCAACCCCGATCGGCTTCGTCTACGACAATGATCGGTCGGTCTGGCTGCGCTGGTAGTCTCGCGCTGGCAGTCTCGCGCTGACAGTCTCGCGCTGGCAGTCTGCGGTCGCGACCTGCTAGCGTGCACCGCATAGGGGTTCCCGGTTGGTCGCGTACAGGCATCTGCTGCTCGATCCGGTGTTCCGGTCCGACCGGCTCTGGCATCTGCGCCGGGGCGAGCGGCAGGCCGTTGTCCTGAAGCATCGCGACGCGAGCCCGGTCGCGGATTTCGGCGCCGGGTGGACGCCGATGCTGGCCTATGCGGGACTGGCCTTTGCCGACCTGCTGACCTTCGAGCGGCCGGATGGCGCACAGGCGACCTGGATCGTGTCGCAGGACGGCAGGCGGCTCGGCGACCGGCTGTCCGACCTCGAACCTGGCGAGCGTGCGGCGCTGCGGGGCTCGGTGCAGGACAGCGGCGTGGCCGGGCCGGAAGGCCTGATCGGCGACGGGTTGCAGTTCATCGAGGCCCGCCTGCGCCGGGAGATCCTCGGCCTCTCGCCACCGTCCCGCGCCTATGTCCCGATGATGTTCGAGGCGCCGCACGGCCTGCATCCGTATGCGCGTCATCCGGTCGATGGCACGAGCGATGCGGGGACCATGGCGTTCACCTTCGGCGATGGCTGGTCGCGCCAAGAGGGCACCCAGCCGCGGGCGGTCTCGTCGCCCGCCATGGCCCGGCTGGCGATGGTGCCCGCTTCGTCCCGCCAGCTTCTGAGCGTCACCCTGGTGCCGTTGCAGGGGCAGCCCGCGATCGCGCCGGGGCAGTCGCCGGACCTCGTACGCATCCTGGCCGACGGCCGGCCGATCGGCACTGCGGTCCTTGATCCGGGCTGGCAGCGCGACGGAGCGCGATACGCGTTCTGGCTGCCGCCCGGCCGCTCCGAACCCGGGTCGCTCTCCCTCGAGTTCCATCACGCGGACGGCTTCGACCTGGCCGGGCTCGATCTCTCGCTCGGCACGGCGCTGGCAGCCGGGCAACGCTCCGATGCAGAACTGATGCTGCTGTTCGAGAATATCGGCGACAACTGCGAGTTCGGGCTGGTGCAACGACATTTTGGCGCCGAGCCGGTCGGCCTGCTGCGGTTTGCCGGTCTTGGCGACGCGTACCGGCTGATCCGTCTGCTCGATGACGATTTCGGCAGGCTCGGCGAGCCCGGCTCGCTGCGCACCATCGTCGTCGGCGGCGAATACTGGATACAGGACCGCATCTACGGCGTCGCTTATCACACCTTCCGCTACCAGCATGACAGCGATGCGGCCGACGTGCTGCGCGACAACGAGGCCAAGACCCGCTACCTGGCGCGCAAGCTGCGCGAGGATCTCGAGGATGGCGAAAAGATCTTCGTCTACAAGCGCGCCGTCACGCAGGATCCGCATGAGGTGCTGGCCCTGCACGCGGCCCTGAACCGGTTCGGTGCGGCGTGCAGGCTGCTCTGGGTCACGCCGGAGGATGACGCACACCGGCCTGGCGATGTCGAGTGGGTGTCCGACCGGCTGCTGCGCGGCACCCTGCGCACGATCTCGCTGAGCAACGCGAACGATTTCGATCCGGCGCTCTGGCTGCTCCTGTGCCGGAGCGCCGCTGCAGCGTTTGCCGCCTGAATTTTCTCCGCACGCATGGCGGACGCGGCTGGCCGACGGCGCATACTGCCCTCAGCCCGGCGCGAAGTTCGGGACGATACGGACGCTGTCTTGAACATGATTGCAGTCCTGTTTTGGGAAGACGGGAAACAAGCCAATTGCTGTGGAAATGAACGCGGCGATCTTCGTCGAGAAGGGCCGCATCGTGCTCGACGACGAGCCGGCCCCGAGGTCGGTCCGATGGATGCGCTGATGCGGGTCACCACGACCACGATCTGCGGCACCGACGTGCATATCCTCAAGGGCGAGTATCCGGTCGCGAAAGGGCTCACGATCGGCCACGAACCGGTCAGCCTGATCGAGAGGCTCGGCTCGGCCGTGACTGGTTTGCGCGAAGGTCAGCGCGTCATTGCCGGCGCCATACGCCGTCCGGCTTGGAGCCATGCCTGCCTGTGCGGATGCGGCTCGCGGGACGGCGCGGGCACGAGACATGGCTGGCAGGCGATCGGCGGCTGGAAATTCGGCAACACGATCGATGGCTGCCAGGCGGAGTTCCTGCGCGTGCCGGACGCGATGGCGAACCTTGTCCCGGTGGATGACGGCGTGACCGACGAGCAGGTCCTGATGTGTCCCGACATCATGTCCACCGGCTTTGCCGGCGCCGAGAGCGGCGAGATCAGGATCGGCGACACGATGGCGGTGTTCGCGCAGGGCCCGATCGGGAGGTGCGCCGCCGCCGGCGCGAAGCTGCTCGCGCCATCCGCATCATCGTGGTCGACACGATGCCGGCGCGGCTCGAGATGGCGCGGCGCATGGGCGCCGACGAGGTCCTGGACTTCAGGCAGGAGAACCCCGTCGAGGCGATCATTGGGCTGACCGAGGGGCGCGGCGTCGATGTCGCCATCGAGGCGCTGGGCACCCAGGCGACCTTCGAGAACGCGTTGCGCGTGCTGCGTCCGGGCGGGGTGCTGTCGAGTCTCGGCGGCTATTCCAGCGACCTGAAGATCCCGCTCGACGCCTTTGCGGCGGGGCTCGGCGACAAGTCGATCCGCAGCACGCTCTGCCTGGGCGGCAAGGAGCGCATGCGACGGATGCTGGCGGTGATCTCGTCCGGGCCGCGTCGATCTCGGCGGCCTGGTTACCCACCGGTTCCATCTCGAGGAGATCGAGCAGGCCTATGACCTGTTCGCCAACCAGCAGGACGGCGTGCTGAAGGTCGCGATCAAGATCTAGAGACTCTCCGATCGAAGTGGATCGGCAGAAGTCTCTAGGTCTCAGTTATGGCGAGCATCGTTATCCGATCGAGGAGCAAGGTCGATCGGATGATGCTCTAGCTGCTACGTCTCAGCATCAAGCGGAGGGCGCGCCCCGTCATCGCACCGTGCGGCGGCGTCATCCAGGTGAAGCCGCTGAACCGTCCCGGCCGGTAGATTGCCCGCTGGTGCGAGAAGCGCAGGAAGCCGGCATGGCCATGATAGGCGCCGGTGCCGCTATGGCCGAGGCCGCCGAACGGCAGACCTGGTTGCGCGCAGTGCAGCAGCGTGCCGTTGAGGGTGACGCCGCCCGACCGGGTGGTGTCGAGCAGGCGGCGCTGCTGTGCGCGGTCGTCCGAGTAGCAGTACAGCGCGAGCGGCGTCGGGCGGTCGTTCACGAAGGCCGGCGCCTGACCGAGCCTGTCATATGGCAGCACCGGCAGCACCGGGCCGAAGATCTCCTCCTGCATCAGGGTTGCGCCCGCGGCGGCGGCGGCGAGGTCGGGAAACATGACGATGGTCGGCGGCAGCCGGCGTTGCGCGCGCAGCACCGTTCGTAAATCGGCGCGATCGTCCGGGTGTCGCAGGATCACGAGGCCGCGTCGGTCGGCATCCGCGACCAGATCGAGTAGGCGGTCCTGGTGGCGGTCGTTGATCAGGCAGGTGTAGTCCGGGTTGTCCGGAATCCGCGGGTAGAGCCGCCTCGCGGCCTCGGCGAGCGCCGCGGCGGTCGCGACGAGATGCTCGCGCGGCGCCAGCACGTAGTCGGGCGCCAGGCAGGTCTGGCCGGCATTGAAGAACTTGCCGACCGCGAGGCTGTGCGCCGTCCGCCGGCGTGCCGCCTCCGTGGCGACACTGTCCGGGCAGAGGATCGCGGGCGACTTGCCGCCGAGCTCCAGCGTGACCGGCACCAGGTTGCGCGCCGCCGCCTGCATCACCTCGCGGCCGACGCCGGTCGAGCCGGTGAACAGCAGGTGGTCGAACTCCAGCGCGCAGAACTCGCGCCCCACCGCCGCGTCACCCTGGATGACGGCAACGTCCTCGGGATCGAAGACCTTGCCGAGCAGGCTCGCCAGCAGGTCGGCGCAAGCGGGGCTCAGCTCGGACGGCTTGAGCATGACGCGGCAGCCGGCGGCCAGTGCGTCGATCACCGGCTGCAGCGACAGCAGGAACGGGTAGTTCCAGGGCGAGACAATCCCAACGCAGCCGACCGGACGCGGCTCCACCCAGGCCTGGCCGGGCTGGAACCGCCAGCCTACCGGCACCCGCCTCGGTCGCATCCAGCCCGTGAGATGCGCCCGGGCATATGCGATCGCATCCAGCAGCGGCAGGATCTCGGCCAGGACCGTCTCGGGGCGCGCGCGGTTGCCGAAATCGGCCATGACCGCCCGTTGCAGCTTGGCGGTGTTGCCGCGCAGCAGCCGCTCGAGTCCCGCGAGGGCCTTCCGACGCGACGCGGCGCTCGGCACCGGCTCGCGCAGGGCCGCCTGCTTCTGGATGCGGAGGCTCTGCTGCAACTGCCCGGTCATGCGCCCTCTGGTTTGGCCCGGCAACAACGTTCGACGGCCTGCAAAGTCGGCCCACGGATCGATTTGCTGTCGGACGATTTTGCCGTAGCCTGCGCATCCTGTTGCCCTCAATGCCCTTTACCCCATTCGTTATGTCGGGACGGCCTGATGAGTCTTGAATCGGATCTGGTCGCGGACCGGCTGCGCCTGAAGCGCGGGCTCGCCTTCTGGCGCGTCGCGGCGGTGCTGGCCTTCGTGCTGGCGGTGCTCGGCGTCGGTGGCTTCCGGCTGCATCATGCGGCGGGTGCGCATCTGGCGCGGCTGAAGGTGGACGGGATCATCACCGACGATGCCGACCGCATCGCCATGATCGATACGGCGCGCAAGGATGCGAGCGTCAGGGGCATGATCCTGTCGATCGACAGTCCGGGCGGCTCGGTGGCCGGCGGTGAGAACCTGCATGATGCGATCGCCAGGTTCGCAGCCACCAAGCCCGTGGTGACCGTCATGGGCGGGACCGCCGCCTCCGCCGGCTACATGATCGCGGTGCCGTCGGCGCGCATCTTTGCGTCGAATGCGACCCTCACCGGCTCGATCGGCGTGCTGCTGCAGTCGCCCGACCTGTCGGGCCTGCTCGACAAGGTCGGCATCGGCGTCGACGAGCTGGTGTCGGGTCCGCTGAAGGGGCAGCCCAGCGTGGTGAAGCCGCTGTCGCCGGAGGGGCGCGTCATGCTGCAGGGCGTGGTGATGGATCTGTACGACCAGTTCGTCGGCATGGTGGCAAGCGGGCGGCACATGGATGCGACGCGGGTGCGGGCGCTGGCGGATGGCCGGCCCTATACCGGGCACCAGGCGATCACGCTCGGTCTGATCGACCAGATCGGCACCGAGCAGGATGCGCGGGACTGGCTGGCGTCGAACCGTCATCTGGCCTCCGACCTGCCGGTGCGGCCGCTGGAGCCGCAGGACAAGGGGCCGTGGTGGCGTCGCCAGATGCACGCGTCGCTGCAGGGTCTGCTGCTGTCCGCGCTCGATGTTCTTGTTTCGGGCCCGGCGGCAAAAACCTTTGCAGCGCAAGGACTTGTGCTTGACGGGCCGGTGGCGCTCTGGCAGCCTTGACAGCCTGTTCGGGGGGACAGGATGACCAAGTCGGAGTTGATCGCAGAGCTCGCTTCGGCCAATCCGCACCTGCTCAGCCGCGACATCGAGCTGATCGTCTCCACGGTGTTCGACGAGATCACGGCGGCCCTGGCGCGAGGCGCGCGCGTCGAGTTGCGTGGCTTTGGGGCCTTCACCATCAAGCAGCGCGATGCCCGGACCGGACGCAATCCGCGCACAGGTGAGGCGGTCGCGGTCGGCGAGAAGGTGGTGCCGTTCTTCAAGGCTGGCAAGGAACTGCGCGAGCGGGTCAACCGGCGGCCGACCGGCCGCCGGATCTGAACCCGGGTCGACAAAGTCCAAGCATAAACGACAACTGTGTGTTCTTGTTTCGTTCAGAGCGGTTCTGTAAGCTCCGTTCGAAGAGACCCATGAGGCAACCTGGAGAAGGTTCGATGCGCGGGACGATCCGGATGGCGACGTGCGGGCTGGCACTCTGCATCGCTGGCCCGGCGGGACCGGCCGGCCGGCCTGCGCTCGCGCATGAACGGCTGCTGCATTGCGCGACCTATCCGGCCTCGGCGCGTCCTGGTCACCGGGTGCAGCACTTCGCGCCGCGCCACTATTTTGCGCCAGTTCGCAGCGCGATGTATTTCTCCCGGCCGGATGTGCTTTGCCGCTGGAAGGCCCCGACCCGCCGGCATGGCTGAGGAACAAGAGCGCCGGCTGGGCGCGGCGAAGACAGTTGCAGCGATCTTGCAGACGCGGGCTGCATCGCCGAGAACAGCGCGGCGCCGAAGGGCGCTGCTTTGGCGGGGAGCGGGCTGATGTTCAGGAAATCGAGCAAGGAGCAGGCGCCGGCCCGGGCCAAGAGCGAAACTGCGCGGCCAGTGAGCACCCCCGCCGCCGCCATTTCCACCGCCGCCACGGCGGCCGCGACCAGTGCCGCCAAGCTGGCCTACGAGGCGCGTCGCGCCGCCAAGGCGGGGGTCAGCCTCGATCGCTGGATGGCGGACAAGCAGAAGCGCGTCCGCGCCGAGCAGGAGGCCGAGCGAAAGGCGGTGCAGGCCAGGCAGCCGGCCAGGCCGGGCTTGTTCAAGCGCCTGCTGGACCGGGCGCACAAGCCGATCTGAACACCTGCGCGCAGCGACGCTGATCAAGGCGGCCAGGCCTTGCAGGCCTACGCCCTCGCGTTGCATGCCGATTGGAGCGTGCAGGCGTCGAAACGCTGGATGACGATCGCACGCAGGCATGGCGCCGGGTGGCTGGTGACGGCGCCGGAGCCGGTCGGACCGGTGGCGACACTGCTCGAAAGGCTGCGCCGGGAGGCCGCCGACACCAAGGCACCCGGCGACGCGGTCGCGTTCGGCATCGACTGCCCGATCGGGCTGCCGAGGGCGTTCATCGCACGGCATCCGGGCCTGGGCCGCGATTTCCGCGACTTCCTCTCCAGGCTTGGCGGCGGCATCGGCCGGGTCGGACCGCACTTCCTCGATGTGTGCTCGGCCCTGGACGAGGTCGGCATGGCACGACCGTTCTACCCGATGCACGGGCGACGCGGCATGAGCCGGGCCACGCACGCCGAAGCCCTTGGGCTCCCCGATGCCGCGGCCCTGATGCGGCTCTGCGATCGCGCCACATCGGGCCGCGCGGCCGGTGCGCCGATGTTCTGGACCCTGGGTGCCAACCAGTCCGGCAAGGCCGCAATCGCAGCCTGGCGCGACCTGGTGCTGCCGGCCCTTTCGGCATCGCCTGACAAGCTCCGGCTGTGGCCGTTCGACGGCACCCTGGCCGCCTGTGCCGCGGATGCCGCCGCCCTGCCCGGCCTGGTGACGCTGGCCGAGACCTATCCGGCCGAGGCGCTGCACCAGCTCGGCCTGCGGCTTGCACGCAGCGGACAGGCCGCCACCCTGCGCGGCAGCAAGCGACGGCAGGCCGATCGCGCCGCCCTCGGGCCCGGTCTGCTCGCGTTGCTAAGCCGGTTCGGTGCGGTGGCGGACGCTCGCCTGCGCGCACTGGCGCTGGACGGTTTCGGCAGCGATGCGACCGGAGAGGATCGTTTCGACAGCATGACAGGCCTGCTGTGCGTCCTCTCGGTGCTGGCCGGAGACCGGGGCGACCGCATCCCGGACGATGCGTGGGTGCAACTTTGGGAAGGCTGGGTGCTCGGCCAGTGCCCGGATAGTGGAAGCCTCGCCGCCGCGTGGCTATGATCGGGGCGCATAGGCAGCGCCGGGGTCGTTACGTCATGGACAGTGTGCTTCAGCTAGCGACGGGCTCCGTCGACAGCGTCACGGTCGTTCCGGTCATCCTGTCGGGCGGCTCCGGCAGCCGGCTCTGGCCGGTCTCGCGTGCCAGCTTCCCCAAGCAGCTCTGGCCGCTGATCTCCGAGCGCTCGATGCTGCAGGAGACGGCGCTGCGCGGCGTCGGCCGGGGCTTCGCGCCGCCGATCATCGTGTGCAACCAGGAGCATCGCTTCCTGATCGCCGAGCAGATGCGCGAGGCGGGCATCGAGGGCGCCCGCATCGTGCTCGAGCCGGTCGGCCGCAACTCGGCGCCGGCGCTGGCGGCGGCTGCCCTGCTGGTGGCCGAGGAGAATCCTCAGGCGGTGCTGTGGATGATGGCGGCGGATGCGGCGATCACCAAGCCGGCGGCGCTGGCCGAGGCGGTGTCGGCCGCGGTCACCGCCGCGATCAGCGGACGGCTGGTGACGTTCGGCATGAAGCCGGTGCGGCCGGAAACCGGCTACGGCTATATCGAGGCGGGCGAGCCGCTGCCAGGCCTGCCCGGCGTGCGCGAGCTCGCCGCCTTCGTCGAGAAGCCCGATGCCGAGCGGGCAGCGGAACTGTTCAGCTCCGGCCACCATCTCTGGAACTCGGGCATGTTCGTGTTCACCGCCGAGACCCTGCTCGAGGAGATGCAGCTTTATGCGCCCGCCGTGCTGGCGGCGGCGCGCAAGGCGGTGGAGGCGCGAACCAGCGACCTGCATTTCATCCGGCTCGATCCCGCCACGTTCCGGGAGGCGCCGGATATCAGCATCGACTATGCCGTGGCCGAGCACACCACGCGTGCCGCCGTGGTGCCTGCCGATCTCGGCTGGTCCGACGTCGGGAGCTGGGATGCGCTTTGGGACATCAGCCCGAAGGACGAGACCGGCAATGTCGCCATCGGCGATGTGTTCCTCGAGCATACCAACAATTGCTACGTGCGCAGCGACGGCATCGTCACCGCGGTGACCGGATTGCGGGACGCCATCGTGGTGGTGACCGAGGATGCGGTCATGGTCACCCATCGCGATCATGCGCAGGACGTGAAGAAGGTGGTCGAGCGGCTGCGCGCGCATGGCCGGCACGAGGCGGTGGCGCATAACCGCGTCTATCGTCCGTGGGGATTCAAGGAAAGCCTCACCGAGGGCGACCGCTTCCAGGTCAAGCGCGTGCTGATCTCGCCCGGTGCGCAGATCGCGATGCAGAAGCACTACCACCGCGCCGAGCACTGGATCGTGGTGGCCGGCGTGGCGCTGGTGACGCGCGAGGGCGAGGAGACCCTGGTGCGCGAGAACGAGAGCATCTACCTGCCGCTCGGCTGCGAGCACAAGCTGGAGAATCCCGGCCGCATTCCGCTGACCCTGATCGAGGTGCAGTCCGGCCCATATCTCGGCGAGGACGATATCGTCCGCGTCGGAGCGGGAGACGACTAGAGTTTGATCAGGACGCCGGTGCGAGCGCCGAGATCGCTTCCGACAGCTGCGAAGACGCCAGACCGAGTGCCTGCGCGATCGAGGCGAGATCGGCGGCACGACGGTTGATCGCCGCCTGCATCGCGACCGTGTCCAGTCCCTGCGGGAGCGGGTCGATCACGATCGAATGCCCAGCCTCGACATAGGACGGGAACCCGGTGATGCGATCGCCGGTGATCAGGTTGGAAGCCTGCGCGAATTTAAACGTGACCGACAAGGTCGTGCCTGTTCCTGAACCGGCGCCATCGCCCGGTTGCGTCTCTGCAATCCCGCTATCCATCGACATGCTGCTTTCCCCCGGCAGGATTTCCGATCGCCCGTCTCAACCACGACATCACTGCCGCAGGTCGCTGGCAGGAAGCTTCGCCTCCGCCCAGGCCTCCTCGCCGCCGCGGTACCAGAGAATATGGCGATACCCTGCCAGCACCAGTTTTAGCGCCGCGTTGTAGGAGACCGAGCCGTACGGTCCATCACCCATCACGACGATGGGTGTCTCACGGCCGACGTTTGGTCTCGCATGGATCGACGCCGCGACGAAACTGGCATCGTCCTGGTTTCCGCCCTGGCCTTCCCAGGCAGCGCCCTGGATGACCGCGACACCAGGGCCAAGATCGAGGATGAGGCCAACCGTTTTTGCGTGGATCATCGTTTCCAGATCGAGCGTATCCACGGTCGCGGCGTTCGTCAAGTTTCGGGGCGTGGCAACGAAACTCTTGTCCGGCAGCGTCGCGGCGCCTGCGGGCACGCCGTCGTCGGCATGCTCATCGGCATAAGCCGGCATGCCGGCATCCTGCAGTGCGTCGGTCATCGCCCTGAAACCCGGGAGCGAGGACATCGCCCGGGTGGACAGCGCCGAAATCCGCCAGGTCGTGCGATGCGTCCAGATCCGGGAATAATGCGCATAGTCCGACCGGGCCTGCGCGACGCGTCCCTGCATGGCGGCCGCCGCGATCAGCATCAGGCGCGCTTCCTCCGGATACCCCCAGTCCGGCGCCCCCGGCTGCGGATCCGGCTCCCCGGCGATGGCGCGCTGCAGCCAGCCCTGCGCCTGCGCAGGATGGCCTTGCAGCAGCCGGAACGTGCCGAGCCGCAGCGCCCGGATGCGGCTCCGTCGCCCTTCCGGGTTCAGCCGCATGATCTCCTCGAGCGCATCCGCCGCCGCATCCAGGTGCCCCTCCGAGGACGCGCACGTCGCCAGCACGTCCCGCGCCTCGATGTTGTTCGTGTCGGAAGCCAGGACGATCTCGGCGCTGCCGGCCGCCTCGCCAAGATGTCCGTCGCTGAACTGCAATTCCGCGAGTGCCGCCATGACGTCCGGGTCATTCGGCGCCAGCGCCAGCGCGCGCGAGATCGCGGCATGCGCCTGCGCCTGGTCGGGCTCCGTCTCGGGATCGTCCGTGCTGCGCAGCTTGTGCAGCAGCGTCTGGCCGAGCGCGGCCTGCGCCTCCGCGAAGTCCGGCCGGAGCGCCACCGCGCGTTGCAGCAGCGCTTCCGCAGCCTCGAACCCGGCGAGTGTGTCGTCATGGTCGAGCCTCGAGCGTGCCCTGAACAGCAGATCGACGGCGTCGGGATCCTGCGCCCGCTCACGCTCGGCGCGTATCGCCTCCACCCTGTCGAGGGCGAGGTCGAGAGCCCCCGCGATTCGTCCGACGATGCGCGCCCGCGTCTCCGCAAGCCCGGCGCGCGAGACATCGAACCGCTCCGACCACAGATGGCCGCCCCCGAGCGTGTCGATCAGTTGTGCATTGATATGCAGGCTCCCCTCCTCGACACGCAGGCTGCCCTCCAGCAGGTAGCGCACGCCGAGGGTATGCCCGATGACGCTGGCTGAAACCGGGTGTCCGAGATAGGCATCCGCCGTCTCCCGCGCGATCACCATGCTGCCCGGGAGGTGCGCGAGGTCCGTCGTCAGGTCGTCGCTGATTGCATCCGCGAGATACCGCTCCCCCGGATGATCGCTCAGATCGCGGAACGGCATGACCACGATCGACAGGCGCGGCGGCGGCGCGCGATGCAGCGTAACGATCGCGGCCACCGGCGCGGCGAACAGCAGGATCGCCAGCATCGCGAGCACGAGCCGGTAACGCGACAACCCTCTCGCCGGCTTTGCGGCCGTCGCTTCATTCTGCGGCACTTCCGGCGCGGGCGCGTCCGCCTCCAGCGGCGCCACGAACTGGTAGCCGCGTCCGGGGATCGTCGCGATGACGCCGTCGCCGGGCTCGCCCAGGGCCTGCCTGAGCTTTGACATCTGCACCGAGAGATTGTGCTCTTCGACGGCAAGGCCGGCCCAGACGAGGCTGATGATCTGCGCGCGCGTGACCACGTCCTCGCGCCGCTCGATCAGCACACGCAGGATATCGAAGCCGCGTGACGAGAGTGCCACCGGACTGCCCGCCCGCTCCAGCACCCGGCGGGAGCAGTCGAGCCGGAACGCCCCGAATCTGAACGATCGAATGGTGTCCATCGCCGCCGATGCCGAGGTCCAGCGCAGCTGCCGACGCTAGAGGACGAGGCCCGGCCCGGCAAGCGCGCCGGCAGCGGATCAAAGGTTGCTGAAAAAACAAGGCTTTTATGTCGTTTGAGGCGGATTGAGGAGGTTTGAGCAGCGCGCCCTCAAGTTTCAGCGCCCTGCTTCGACGCCGGCTTCCGACGAGCCGCCGACCGACCCCGTGGCGGCGACGACCCAGCCGGTCACCTCATGAAGGAGAATCGTCATGTCTGCCAACACAAGCATCACGCTTCCGCCCGACACCCCCGACGAGGCGGCGTGCAGCGGCGTGTCGTTCGAGCTCCTGCTCGACCAGGGCACGTATTTTGTCTCCGCAACCCACCAGCCATCGATCAACGCGACGCTCATCCTGAGCAACCTGGATGCGCCGCCGCTGTCGCTCGCCTTTGCCGGCGGCCAGCAGTTCGACGTCGACATCCGTGATGCGAGCGACGTCCAGGTCGCGCTGTGGAGCACCGGCCGCATCTTCGACGACTTGGCCCGCGCGATCGAGGTGCAGGGCGAACGCCGGTGGCAGGCGAGCCTGCCGGTGCCCCCGGGCAACGGCACGTCGCTGGCGCCGGTCATCTACACCGCCACCGCCTACCTCACGCCCAGCGCCGCCGGGGCGAGCGGTGCAACCGGCCGTAGCTACAGCGCCACCGTCGGCTTCTCCGTCAGGCGGCTGCCGGTCCTGCTGCAGGGCCAGCCGAGCTGACGCTTCCCGCAATCCAATCGACCCGGCACGCCGTCCAGGGGCGATTTGGACGGCAACAGGAGACTGCCATGCCCTGCTATTTCTTTTCTGGTACGCGCTATATCCGGGTGACGCGCGGCCAGACTGGTTCCGGCACCACCGATCACGGTTATCCGGGCGATCTGTCGGCCTGGAACTGGCCGCTCGATCCCAAGACCGGAAAAATCTTCGGCGTCGATGGCATCGATGCGGCGCTTTATAGCGGCCCGGTCGACTACTTCTTTTCCGGCACCCGCTACATACGCGTCACCAGGGGCGAAACCGGTCCCGGCAAGCCCGATGCGGGCTACCCCGCCGACATCTCGGCCTGGGGGTGGCCGCTCGATCCCAAAACCGGAAAGACCTTCGGCGTCGAAGGCATCAACGCGGCGCTCTATAGCGGCCCGGTCGACTACTTCTTCTCCGGCACCCGCTACATACGCGTGACCCGCGGCGATACCGGTCCCGGCAAGCCCGATGCGGGGTATCCCGCCGACATCTCGGCCTGGGGCTGGCCCGTCGATCCGAAGACCGGGAAGGTGTTCGGCGCCGCCGGGATCGATGCCGCTCTCAACAGCGGCCCGGTCGACTACTTCTTTTCCGGCACCCGCTACATACGCGTGACCCGCGGCGAAACCGGTCCCGGCAAGCCCGACGCCGGCTATCCCGCCGACATCTCGGCCTGGGACTGGCCGATCGATCCCAAGACCGGAAAGGTGTTCGGCGCCGGCGGCATCAACGCAGCCCTGTTCAGCGGCGTGGACAATGTCAGTACCGGCACTGGCACCGGCACGGGTGGCGAGACCGGCACCGGCACCGGAGATACGACCGGCGACCCCACGGGCGAGCCGACCGGTGATCCGACTGGCGACGCCACCGAAGACCCGACCGGTGACGAGACCGGCGACGACACGGACGATGGTGGCGACCCCGAGGGCAAGCACACCCATCCAAAACTGCAAGCCGAGCCACGGATCGGCACCGGAACGGGAACTGGAACCGGATCGGCCGGCGCCAGGCAGGCGTGACTGACGCAACCAGAGCAGGAGACAAGTGCCATGCACGCTGCTACCCGAACCTCACTGGCAGCCGGGGCCGACCCATCGGCCGTGGACCGCTCGCTCGATGCCATCGTGACCGGACACCGGCTGTCCGGCGAAGGCCAGATGCGACTGGCTGCGGAGCATTTCCGACGGGCGATCGCCCTCGATCCGAGCCTGCCAATGGCGCACAACAACCTGGGCTGGGTGCTCGAGGCCCAGGACGACCAGGACGGTGCGCTGCGCTGCTACCGCACGGCGCTTTCGTTGAATCCGGCGTTGACGATGTGCAAGGCCAATCTTGCGGCCCTGCTGACGAAACGAGGCTGTTTCGACGAAGCCTCAGGGCTGTTCGAGACGATGGCCTTCGAGAAGGACGTCGGTGCAGGCACGCTC
The DNA here is from genome assembly GCA_963693035.2 of uncultured Lichenicoccus sp. Classification (GTDB taxonomy): domain Bacteria; phylum Pseudomonadota; class Alphaproteobacteria; order Acetobacterales; family Acetobacteraceae; genus Lichenicoccus. The sequence continues at coordinate 280,323 of CAXMMQ010000008.1, read as the reverse complement.
AGCCTCGGGATCGAGGCCGCGCTGAACGCCGGCAGGCTGCCGCTCGCCGGCATCCTGGCCGACCGCCAAGCGCGGATGCGGCGCGGCAGCCGATGGCACGGGCGGAACGACCTGATACGGTCGGTTCCGGCCAGGCTGAAACCGGTGCCGCACCTGACTGCGGGGAAGCTCCGCCACGACATCGAGCAGTTGCATTACCTGCGGGAACGCGACCTGCTCGGACCGGAGTTCGACGCGCTCATCGCGAGGCACGAGCAGATCCTGGAGACGTTCGGCTCGCGCGACGACCGCTTCAGCATCGAGCTCGGCGGCCGCGAGCGGGACATGATCGGGGAGGTGTATGGGCGGATCGTGTTCCGTCCGCCGGCGCCCCGACTGCCGGGACGGGCGCTCTCGACACAATGGGATCCGGCCGCCGTGGAGGCTGGCTTTCTAAGCGGATCCAAGGGGTTCGTCGTGATCGACGACTTCCTGTCCGACCAGGCGCTGGAATGCATCCGCAATTTCTGCCTGCAATCGACGGTCTGGTTCAAGAACAGCTATCGCTACGGCCGCCTCGGCGCGTTCCTGCGCGATGGGTTCAACTGCCCGCTGCTGCTGCAGGTCGCGGAGGAGCTTCAGCAGGCCCTGCCGCAGCTCATCGGCAGGCGCCATCCGCTGCTCCAGCTCTGGGCCTTCAAGAACGACCACGTGCAACCCGAGACGTCGTGCCATGCCGACTTTGCCGCGGTGAACGTCAACTTCTGGATCACGCCGGACGAAGCCAACCTGGATCCGGCGACCGGTGGACTGGTTATCCATGACCTCGAGGCGCCGGCAGATTGGGCATTCGACGCCTACAACAAGGATGGCAGGCGCATCGAGGCCCTGCTCGCGGAGCGGCGTCCCGGGGTCAGCGTCGTCCCCTATCGCGCCAATCGCATGATCCTCTTCAGGTCGGACCTGTTCCACAAGACCGCGCCGCTGAACTTCCGGCCCGGCTACGAGAATCGCCGGATCAACGTGACCATGCTGTATGGCCGCCGCGGGGCGCCTATGCCCTGACCAGGCCGGTGATCGGCCTGCCGGGAGCGGCGGCCGCGAACAGCGTGCGTGCGACACGCCCCGGATCCAGCCCGAGGCTTTCCGCCGCGACACCCGCGATCAGCGCATCCAGGCTGGCGGTCGGTCGCAGGTCGCGATTTTCGTAGAGCTGGCCCGCGCCGAGGCCGGGCCAGTCGGCGATCACGCGGCCGCCGCATACCGCGCCTCCGGCCAGCATCGCGACGGTTCCGGTGCCGTGATCGGTGCCCCCGGTGCCGTTCACGGCTGCCGTGCGGCCAAATTCGGTCGCTACCAGCACGGTGGTCTGCATCCAGACCGGCCCGAGACCGTCGCGCAGCGCGGCCATCATCGTGTCGAGCGCCTTGAGCGCTGCCGCGAGGCGCGATGCCTGCGCGACATGGGTGTCCCAGCCTCCGGTCTCTACCATTGCGATGCGCGGGCCGTTCTCCTGGACGAGGAAGCTCGCGGCCAGCCCGCCAAGGCTGGCCGGGTCCTGCCTGGTCGAGCCGTGGCCGGCCAGGGTGGTGGCCTGCACCGCTTCGGACCAGAGCGGATGCAGTTGCGGATCGGCGTCGTACAGCGTCGCGACCCGGGTCATCAGGTCGTCGGACGCCAGCGGCAGGCCGGATGGCGCGTAGGACGTCACCGGGGCGCGTCCGCGCAATGCCAGCGGGACGGTGTCGGCGATCGCGATCGCCTCGTCGCGGGTCTTCGGCAACAGCGTCGCCAGCCGGTTCAGCCAGCCGTCACTTACCTGGTAGGGATGCAGGCCGCCCGTCTCGAGCACGTTCTGGCCGTCGAAGTGCGACCGGTCCCGGTAGGGCGATGCGACGGCATGGACGAACAGCGCCTCCCGCTTCCGACACATCCGGCCGAACTCGACCAGGGACGGATGCAGTGCGAACAGGCCGTCGAGCCTGATTGCGTCACCCGGCTTGTCCGCCAATGCGCCGCGCAGGGCGGCGTAGGCGGGATCGCCGTACGGGCGCACGATGTCGAGCCCGTCGGCCGCGCCGCGCTGGATGACGAAGACGAAGCGCCGCTCGGTGGCGACATTGGCGAGCGCCATCTGTGGGCTGACCCAGAACGCGCCCGCCCCGACGGCGGCAATGGAGAGGAACTGGCGGCGGGCAGGCATCGGCCTATCTCCTGAGGAAGTCGGGCGAGACCAGCAGCAGGGCGAGCGCGCTGGTCGGGCTTTCGGATCGCCGCACCTGCTCGGCGGTCGCGATGGACAGCGAGGCCGGCAGGATGCGCGTCCCTGCCGTACGCGCATCGATGCGGTCGCCATACGTGGCCGCCAGGCGCTGCGCGAACTCGACGCGGCGCAGCAGCGCATCCGGGGCCGCCCAGCTCGCGGCGACGTCGTCCCAGCCGGCTGGCGAGCCTGGCTTCCAGACCGGCTGGCCAAGCTGCGCCTGCACCCTGGCTACCTGCAGGTGTCCGGGGTCCTTCTGGCCGAGTCCGCGCAGCGTCGAGATCGTCCATTCCCAGGGCGTCTTGAATTTCAGCGGCCGTGGCGCCCAGGGCTCCGGCGACAGGATCAGCGTCCGGTAGAGGCTCGGCAGATGGCCACCGGTGCCGGAGAAGGCAGCAGCGAGACGGGCGACCAGTCGCGGCGGCGGCGTGTCGCCGGCGAAGTGCCGCGCGAGCTTGGTGGCGATGTCCGTCGCGGTGTGGGGCGACCGGGCGAAGTCGAGCAGTACCGTCCCGGCCTGCGCCTCGCCGTCCTGGCCGTAGGTCCGGTGCATGATCGTGCGCATGCCGGGCTCGTGCTGACTCGGCCGGAAGGCGAAACGATCCGCATCGCCCTCCTGTGCGTGGCCACCTCCAAGACCGTCGACATTCCACCCGGTCAACGCACGTGCGAACTCGGTGACATCGTCCTGGCTGTAGCCGGAGCGCACCCCGAGCGTGTGCAGCTCCATGATCTGGCGGCCGAGGTTCTCGTTGAGGCCCAGCCGGCGGCCGGGCTGGCGCTGCTGCGCGCGCGCTGCCTCCACGCTGTCCGGGCCGACCGAGGTGATCTGGTTGAGATAGGTCAGCATCGCCGGATGCTGTTCCGCGGCCAGCAGCATGTCGGAAAACCGCCCGAGTACATGCGGGCGGATCGCATCCCGCTCGAAAGCACCCGCGTAGGCTGCGATCTCCGGACTGTCGGCCGAGACGCAGAAATGGTTCGACCAGAAATGCACCATCCGTTCGACGAACGGCGCCGAGGTCGCGAGCGCGCTCTGTGCCCGGGCCTGCACCGCGTCGCGATAGAGCGCCTGCGTCGCCTGGGAAAAAGCCTGCCGCGCCGCCTTGAGCTCCGCGCTCTCGTCATCGATTTTCGCGTGCGCTGCCTGCCGCAGTTTGCGTTGCAGCACGCGGTAGTGCTGCACGATGGCTCCGGCATCGGCGAGCGCCGCAAAGGCCGCCGGACGAGTATCGAAGCTGTCGAACTGCTCGAGCAGCCAGCGTCGGGCGTCGCCTGGCAGGTCCTCCTCCGCGCGCACACCGAGGCCGAAACGGTTGAGCGCGATGGCGACGGGAGACAGCGGCGTTACGGCGGGAATCATCGGCTTGATTCCGGATCAGGCCTGCACGGGCGGCAAGCCTCATGCAGGGCGCAGCACGTAGTGACCGGTGATCCAGACATAGCGGTAGCCGTTCCAGCGCCAGTGCCCGGGACGCCAGGCATAGTATCCCGGCGGCGGTGGCGGCGCGCGTTCGACGATCGGTGCCGGAGCGGGTCCGGGACCACCACGTGGCGCATAGGCGCATCCTCCAAGCGCTCCGAGCAGAAGCAGGGCGGCGCAAACTCGCATCGCAGGATTTCCTTGATTGGGCGTTAATGCCGTCGTCTCAACCCCAGTGGCCCGGAACCCAGTATGGACCGTTCCAGTGCGGCCGGATCCAGACCGGTCCGGCAACGATCGGCAGCGGGGCGTAGATCACCGGCGGTCGCACCACACCCACAACGAAGCCGGGCCGATCCCAGCCGTCGCCACGGTGCCATCCCCAGCCCGGGTGCCGGGCGTGATGCCAGCCCCAACCCGGATGGTGCCAGCCCCACGCGGCGGCCGGCGTCGGAGCCAGCAGCGACGCCGCGGCGGTTGCCATGATGGCGGCTGCCAGTCCGACCTGCGTTCGCCTGTCTAGGTTTCTCATGTCAGAGCCTCCTCACCAGATCCAGCAGCGGGCTGGATGAATGCCGTTGCGCCGGGACGGCCCGGGCGGCAGGCGCAGCCGCGGCGGGGTTGCCACGAGCAGCACGGCGGCTTCGAACGAAATGGAACCCGTGCAAGACAGCGACATCATCATTGGCTCCTGCTGGACCGGCTCGGTGGCAGCGGCCTGGCTCTGCCGTGCAGCGTGCCGTGCTTGCGTGAACTGCCTGACATCATCGAGCGTGACGTAGCGCCTGTGGCCGACATCGATGACGTCGAAGTGTCGGCTGACCATGCGCAGGCCGCGCGCCTGCGCCTGCGCAAGCGTGAGATGTCCGTCGTCGGATGTGTTGGCGACGTCGAACCGGTGCTGCGGGCGGCGTATCCTGCGCCGATGCATCAGCCGCCAGTGGCGGCAGCATGACCAGCGTCGCCGCAAGCAGGTGTCTCGCGATGGAGTGCATGAAGATCTCCCGTTCTGGTCTCCCTTGAACGGGAGCCGATCGGAAGTCCGTCGCGCCTGAAGGCCGAAAAAGAATCCGCCGGCAACCTGGCGGCTTTTTGCTCTAGCTGCGGGACGCCATCTCGGAGAGCAGGAAGTCGCGAAAGACCGCCACTCGTTTTGAGGTGCGCAGCTCCTCCGGATAGACGAAATACGCCTCGATCACCGGCGACTTCACCTGGGTGAGGATCTTCTTGATGCCGGGCCGCTCGTTCAGCATGTAGTGCGGCAGCGAGCCGATCCCGAGCCCGGCCTCGATCGCGTCGGCCATCGCGGCCAGGTTGTTGACCTCGAGCGTCGACACCCGCTTGGAGCCGTTGGGGCGACCGGCGGCGGCGATCCAGTTGATGTCGGGCGAGGGCGGGTGGTAGCTGCCGAACAGCACCAGCCGGTGACGGTCGAGGTCTTCGATGGCGGCCGGCGTGCCGCTGCGGTCGAGATAGGACTGCGCCGCACAGATCGGCAGGTGGATGTCGGCGAGATGGCGCTGCACCAGGTCGGGCTGCCTTGGCGGGTGCATGCGTATGGCGACGTCGGCCTCGCGCATGCCCAGGTCGAGATCGCCATCCTCCAGAATCAGGGTGATGGTGATGTCGGGGTTGGCGTCGAGAAAGGCGGGCAGCCGCGGCGTCAGCCAGGTGCCGCCGAAGCCGGTGGTGGTGGTGACCTTGAGCCGTCCGGCCGCCTTTTCCTTGCTCTCGGTGAGCAGCGCCTCGGTCATGGCGAGCTTGGCAAACACCTCGCGGACGGTGCGGTTCATCGCCTCGCCCTGCTCGGTCAGGATCAGCCCGCGCGCATGGCGGTGGAACAGCGGCACCTGCAGCGCCTCTTCCAGCGCCGAGATCTGCCGCGAGACCGCCGACTGGCTCAGATTGAGCACGTCGCCGGCATGGGTGAAGCTGCCGGCCTCGGCCACGGCATGGAAGATGCGGAGCTTGTCCCAGTCCATGCTCATGCTGTCTTGCCTACCCTGTCACGGTTCAACGCCAAGCTGCCATCGAGTGTGCCGTCACTGCCCCGCCGTCATTCGGCGGCGAGGGCCTGCGCGGGTCGAACTTCCGCGAGGTAGCGCTCCGCCTCCAGCGCCGCCATGCAGCCGGTGCCGGCCGCGGTGACCGCCTGGCGGAAGATCTTGTCCTGCACGTCGCCAGCGGCGAACACGCCGGGACGCGAGGTCTGCGTCGTGCCTGGCTGCGTGATGATGTAGCCCTCGTCGTCCAGCTCGACCTGGCCCCGGAATACCGACGTATTGGGCATGTGGCCGATGGCGACGAACACGCCGTCTACGGCAAGGCTGCTGCTCTGGTCGGTGGTGATGTCGCGCAGCACGACCCCGCCCACTACCGGCGGCGTGCCGGTCTCGGTGATCTCTTCCACCACGCTGTTCCAGACCACCGAGATCTTCGGATGCGCGAACAGCCGGTCCTGCAGGATGCGCTCGGCGCGCAGGCTGTCGCGGCGATGCACCAGGGTGACGTGGTCGGCATGATGCGTGAGGTAGAGCGCCTCCTCGACCGCGGTGTTGCCGCCGCCGACCACCGCGACCCGGCGGCCGCGATAGAAGAAGCCGTCGCAGGTGGCGCAGGCCGACACGCCGGCGCCCTGCAGCTTCTTCTCGGACGGCAGCCCGAGCCAGCGCGCCTGGGCGCCGGTGGCAATGATCACGCTGCGGGCAAGGTAGAGGTCGCCCGAGTCTCCGACCAGCCGGAACGGCGCACCCGGGGCGCGCGGGGCGGAGAGCTCGGCCTGCATGATCAGGTCGTGGATCATGCGGGTTCCGACATGCTCGGCCTGCTGGCTCATCTGCTCCATCAGCCAGGGTCCCTGGACCGCGTCCGCGAAGCCCGGATAGTTCTCGACATCGGTGGTGATCATGAGCTGGCCGCCCGGCTGCAGGCCCGCCACCAGCACCGGCCGCAGGTTGGCGCGCGCCGCATAGATCGCCGCCGTGTAGCCTGCCGGACCGGCGCCGATGACCAGGACCTCGGTCGAGATGGTCTTACTCATGATCGATCTGAACTCCCGAGCCGCCTTGGACGGCCCCATCCAACCCGAGGATATCGGTGGGATTTGCTGCGGTGCAAGCAAGATGCCTGCCGCGCGCCGCCGAGGGCAACCGGACCGGTCGCGCCACGGCCGCACCCGGGCGGAGTTTTTGCGGCATTCCGCGTTGCTGCCCTATAAGCTGGCATGCCGACACCGTTATCAAAGACCATGCCGATCTCCGCACCCAAGAGCCCGATGCTGCCCTACATCGTTACAACGCCAGTACGTTCGTGACCGAACTCGATGCCATCGACCGGCGCATCGTGGCCGAGCTGCAGGAGGACGGCCGCATCACCAATGTGGAGCTGGCCCGTCGCGCCGGCATCTCGGCGCCGCCGTGTTTGCGGCGGGTGCGCCGGCTCGAGGAGCTGGGCGTCATCCGCGGCTACCATGGCGACAGCGACCCGCAGCTTCTCGGCTGGGCGATCACCTTCTTCGCGCTGATCGGGCTGGACAGCCAGAAGGACGCGGTGCTGGCTGGGTTCGAGGCCATGGTGGCCGACTGGCCCGAGGTCCGCGAGTGCCACATGATACGCGGCGGAGGCGATTTCCTGCTCCGCCTGGTCGCGCGCGACACCAGCCACGAGAACCAGCTCACCCGCCGCCTCACCGAGGCGGCGCATGTCAGCCGGGTGCAGACGCTGCAGACCATCCGGACGAGCCGCAACCTGGTCGGCGTGCCGATCGAACCTCGCTGAGGACCCAGAGCGATGTCAGCAACCCTGGACCGCCCGGCGGTGGTCGCCACTGGTCCGATGCTCAGTGTCGTGGTGCCCTGCTACAAGGAGCGCGCGAATGTCCGCCCCCTGGTCGCGGGACTCGAAGCGGCCCTCGACGCGGTCTTCCCCGGCGCCTGGGAGGTCATCTTCGTCGATGACGACAGCCCGGACGGCACCTCGGCCGAGATCCGTGCGCTGGCGTCGGGCGACGTCCGGGTGCGTGGCCTGCGCCGGGTCGGCAGGCGGGGCCTGTCCTCGGCGGTGATCGAGGGCGTGATGGCCTCCTCGGCTGAGGTCGTCGCGGTCATGGACGGCGACTTGCAGCATGACGAGACACGCCTGGTGCCGATGGTCGAGGCGGTCCGCTCCGGCGGCTGCGATATCGCGGTCGGCAGCCGGCATGTCGAGGGCGGCGACAATGAGGGGTTGAGCAACGCCTGGCGGCACCGCCTGTCGGACGGCGGCATCAGCATGGCGCAGGCGATGCTGCCGGTGCGGCTCGGCGATCCGATGAGCGGCTTCTTCGCCTGCCGGCGCGACTACTTCGATGCGCTGACCCCGCGCCTGAGCGCCACCGGCTTCAAGATCCTGCTGGACCTGATCCTGACCGCCCGCACGCCGCCCCGCGTGGTCGAGATCCCCTGCCACTTCAAGCAGCGCGCCTCCGGCGAGAGCAAGCTCGACGCCCTGGTGCTGGTCCAGTTCGTGGCGATGCTGCTCGACAAGGCGATGGGCGGCCTGCTGCCGACCCGTTTCATCGCCTTTGCCGTCGTCGGTGCGGTCGGGGTCGCGGTCAATATCGGCGTGCTCGACCTCGCCCGCTTCGCCGGCGCGCGGTTCTCCGAGGCGCAGCTCGGCGGCACCGTGGTCGCCATCATCGTCAACTTCGCGCTCGATAATTCGCTGACCTACCGCGACCGACGGCTGCGCGGCGGCCGGTTCTGGCTCGGCCTGGCGGTGTTCATGGTGGTCTGCTCGTTCGGCGCGCTCGCCAATGTCGGCATCGCCCGCGCCCTGTTCCTCGCGCATCGCGGCTGGGGACCGGCCTCCGCCGCCGGCGCCGTGATCGGCGTGGTGTGGAACTATGCGGTGTCGTCCACCCTGATCTGGCGCCGCAAATGAAAGGCTGTCTGCAGACGCCTGCTGCTGGCGATCCCCCTCTTTTCAAGCTTGGGCGGCTTTCGTGCGCGCCGATGCTCACGGCCAGGAGGCCGCTCCGCTCCGGTGCTCGGGACCTCGCGCCGGCCGCGGCCCTGCGGGCCGCTCTCATCCAGCATCAGGCGTCCGCAGACAGCCTTTGAGCCGGATAATCTGATGGTTTGGCGGCCGGGTTCGCGACGCCAGGGGACCGGCTTCTTGCTGCTGCTGGCTGGGCTCACCTCGGTGCGGCTGCTGGTCGCCGGCCTGTCGCCGGTATCGGCTGACGAGGCCTACTACTGGACGTGGTCGCACGCGCTGGCACCCGGCTATCTGGACCATCCGCCGATGGTCGCACTATGGGTTTCCGCGGGCACCCGGCTCCTCGGCGACACTGCACTTGGCATCCGGCTGCTCGCGCCCCTGTCGGCTGCCATCGGCTCGCTGTTTCTGGTTGCCGCGGGTCGCGACCTGTTGGCGACCGGCGCAGACACCAATCGCACAGGCTGGGAGTGCGGCATCAAGGCGGCCATCCTGCTGAACGCCACGCTGCTGCTGGGCGTCGGTGCAGTCACGATGACGCCGGATACGCCGCTGCTGTTCTTCTGGACCGCGGCGCTGGCGGCGCTCGGCCGGGTGATCGCGACGCAGCGGGGCGCCTGGTGGCTTGCCGTGGGCCTCGCCGTCGGACTAGCGATCGACAGCAAATACACCGCGCTGCTGACGGCGGGCGGGATCCCGCTCTGGCTGGTCTTGAGCGTGGAGGGCAGGCGCTGGCTGCGGACGCCTTGGCCCTGGCTCGCGGCGGGGCTTGCCGTGCTGGTGTTCGCGCCGATACTGGCCTGGAATGCCGGGCATGGCTGGGCCAGCTTCGCCAAGCAGGGCGGCCGCACCGGTGACTGGCATCCGGTCCGGGCCTGGCGCTACCTGGCCGAATTGCTGGGCGGCCAGGTGGGACTGGCCACGCCGCTGGTCTTCGTCCTGCTGGTCTGCGGCATCGGCCGGCTGGCGCGGCATCTCCGGGCCGGGCCGCCGGGACATGCGCTGCTGATGGCGGTGACCATCCCGGCTGCCCTGGTGTTTGTGCAGCATGCCTTTGGCGACCGGGTGCAGGCGAACTGGCCCGGCCTGCTCTATCCGGCCTGCGCAATTGCCGCGGCACCCCTGGCCTGGCGCTGGTGGCGCGCGGCGGCGGCGCTCGGCTTCGTGCTGACGACCCTGCTCTATATGCAGTCGGTGGCGGCGCCGCTGCCGCTGCCGCGCCGCCTCAATGTCACGCTGATGCGTCTCGCCGGCTGGCAGTCGCTCGCCCGGCAGGCCGCCTCCGAGGCCGGTCCCGACACGCCGCTGGTGGCCGACGAATACGGATTGGCCGCCGAGCTTGCCTATGCCGCGCCAGGGTGCGCGGTGTTCGCGGCCGAGCCGCGCTGGCGGTGGTTCGAGCTGCCGCATCCGCCGGTCGCAGGCGAGACGATGCTGCTGGTCCGGAGCGCGCGGCGCAAGGGCGGTCCGGATCCGCTGCTGTTCGATGTGATCGGCCGGGTCGGCAGCCTGTCCCGCGGACGCAACGGCATGACCGCCGAGCGCTACGACCTCTACCGGGTGACCCTCCGAGCCGCGGCCTCCGGGCAGGGCGAAGTGGTGGCGATGCCGGTCCCGCTGCGTTAGCCCCGGCTTAACTCCGCTCGGCCAGAATGGCTGCAGGCGCCCCGCACGGGTCGTGACGGAGGCGGAAGCAGATGGCGGGCGGACGAAGCAACGGCAAGAACGCGGCGCGCGGTGGCGGCAACGTCATCATCCGCCGCGAGGAGATCATCGAAGGCGGCCATCACGGCGGTGCCTGGAAGGTCGCCTACGCCGACTTCGTGACCGCGATGATGGCGTTCTTCCTGCTCATGTGGCTGATCAACGCCACGACGCAGGACCAGCGCCGCGGCATCGCCGCCTATTTCAGCCCGATGGCGAAGGTCGAGAACGGCTTCTCGGGCACCGGCATGGTGCCGGGCGGTGCCGCCCCGGTGGCCGATGGGGCACAGTTGGTGGACCAGGGGCCACCGCAGCTTGCGACGCTGTCCGCCCATGCCGACAACCAGACGCCGCAGAATGACGGCGATCCGGACACCGGCACCGCGGCGGAAGCCAAGCCCGGTCCGCTCGGAGTCGGGCCGAACGTTGCCGGCGCTCACGCCAATCCGCCGGCGCCCGTGACGCCCCCGGACAGCAAGACGCCGCCGGCGCAGGCGGCCGGGATCCTGGCCGTGGACCCGACCGGGCCGCCCGGCGGGGCCGCCAAGGGCGACACCGGAACCCAGGCCACCCAGGACGCGAACCGTGGCGATGGCCAGGCGGCCGCCCAGGCGGCGGCACAGGCCGAAACCAAGACCCTGCGTGACGCGGCACAGGGATTGCGCGACGCCATTGCGAACGATCCGGCGCTGCGCACGGTCGCCGGACAGATGGCGGTCGATGTCACGCCGGACGGGTTGCGCATCCAGATCATGGACAGCGAGCGGCAGCCGATGTTCGCCACCGGCTCGATGGTGCCGAATGAGCGGGCGCAGTCGCTGCTTCGTGCGGTCGCCCCGTTCATCGCCAAGCTGACCGAGGCGGTCTCGATCGGCGGCTACACGGATGCCGGCGCCTATCGCGGCGGCCAGATCTCGAACTGGAGCCTGTCTGCCGGCCGTGCGGATGCGGCGCGCAACGTCCTGGTGCAGTCGGGACTGTCCGAAGGCCGCCTCAGCAACGTTACCGGCTATGCCGATCACGGTCTGCTGCTGCCGGCCGATCCGCTGTCGCCGTCGAACCGGCGCATCGTGCTGACGCTGCAGCGCACCCTGCCGGTGCCTGACGTCGCAGCGGTCCCGGATGGTCCGCCCGCTCCCGTACAGCCCTAGGGGGATCACGCATGCTGACGATCGGCGGCCTGATCTTCCTCATCCTGTGCGTGTTCGGCAGCTTCATGGCATCGGGGGGCGCCATCGGCGCGCTGATCGGATCGATGCCGTTCGAGCTGCTGAGCATCCTGGGGGCGGCGATCGGCACCTTCATCATGGCCAACTCGATGCACGACCTGAAACACACCGTCGGCGGCCTGATCAAGACGATCAAGGGACCGTCCTTCAAGAAGAGCGACTATGTCGAGCTGCTCAGCCTGCTGTTCTTCCTGGTCAAGCTGGCATCGACCCGCGGCGTCATGGCGCTGGAGCCGCATATCGAGAATCCGGAAGCCAGCAGCGCCTTCGGCAAGTTTCCCAAGATCGCCTCGAACCACCACGTCACCGTGCTGATCTGCGACTACCTGCGCATGGTCGGCATGAACGCCGACGACCCGCACCAGATCGACGACGTGATGGCGCGTGAACTCAAGAAGATCCTCAACGAGGAGCTGCATCCGGCGCATGCCCTGCAGACGATGGCGGATGCGCTGCCGGCGCTCGGCATCGTCGCCGCCGTGCTCGGCGTCATCAAGACGATGTCGCACATCAACGAGCCGCCCTCGGTGCTCGGCGAGATGATCGGCGGCGCGCTGGTCGGGACGTTCCTCGGCGTGCTGCTGGCCTACGGCGTGGTCGCGCCGATCGCGTCGCGCCTGCAGACCATCATCAAGGAGGAAAGCAAATACTACGAGCTGATCCGCGCGGTGCTGGTGGCCCACCTGCACGGCAATCCGCCGCAGGTCAGCGTCGAGAGCGGGCGCAAGATGGTGCCGAGCGAGCACATGCCGACCTTCCAGGATCTCGAGACCGCCGTGCAGGCGCTGGAAATTACCTGACACACTCTTAATTATAGTGAAGTCAGCTCGACTGCGCCTCCCGCATCAGGACACCCACCCGCCTGGAGAAGGCGCCGGCCTCGCCGTCAACCCGGGCGCACCCGAACCAGGCCGCATCCAGTGCATCGGTTGCGGCGGCCGGAATGCCGCCGCGGTAGGCGCACAGCACCGGCAGCAGGACGTAGTGGCCGAGCAGGTCCCCGCCATGTTCGCGATACAGTATGTCGAAAGGCGTCAGCAGGCGCGTGGCCTCGGCCGCCACGCCGGTTTCCTCCAGCAATTCCCGCACGGCTGCGGCCTCGATCGTCTCGCCGGTCTCTATCTTGCCGCCCGGATAGCCCCACAGCCCGGCATCGGGCGGATTGCGTCGCTGCACCAGCAGGACCCGGTCCTCGTGCAGCACCACGGCGAGTGCTGCCGGGACCGGCCGGATCATGCCTCCGAAGCGTCCACCAGAAGCCGCGCGACCTGCTCGCACAGCACGCGATCGGCGTGCGAGAAGCGGTCCGGCACCGGGCTGTCGATGTCCAGCACGCCCAGCAGTCGATCGTCCCTGGCGAGCGGCACCACGATCTCCGAACGCGAGGCGGCGTCGCAGGCGATGTGGCCGGGGAACTCGTGCACGTCCGGCACCAAGATGGTCTCGCGCCGCGCCGCCGCCGTCCCGCACACGCCCTGGCCGAGCGGGATGCGCACGCAGGCGACCCGTCCCTGGAACGGGCCGAGCACCAGCATTCCGGAACGCAGCAAGTAGAAGCCGGCCCAGTTCACCTCCGGCAGCCGCTCGAACAACAGGGCCGCCGTGTTGGCGCAGTTGGCAATGAAGTCGGTCTCGCCGTCGAGCGCGCCGCGCAGCGCATCGAGCAGGTCGTCTTGCATATCAGGCGTCACCGATGCCTCGCTTCTGGACACCGGCATAGCGATGCCTCAGCCGGGCGGCGCCTGCAACCCGGGCCCATCCGGGGTACGGCCATGCTGCAGGTCGAGCAGGCGGGTGATCCCGTCGGCTGCCATCGGCCGGCTTATCAGGTAGCCCTGGCCTTCGCCGCAGCCCTGGCTGCGCAGCCAATCGAGCTGCTCGGTCTCCTCGATGCCTTCGGCAAGGCAGGCGACGTCGAGATCGCCGGAGAGCCCGATGACGGTCCGGGTGATGGCGGCGGCGTCCGCGGTCCGGGTGACGTCGCGGGTGAACGAGCGGTCGATCTTCAGCCGGTCCAGCGGAAAATGGCGAAGATAGGCCAGCGACGACCAGCCGGTTCCGAAATCATCGACCGCCAGGCTGACGCCGATGCGCTTGAGCTCGCCCATGATGCGTATCGCCCCGGCAAGGTCGTCGAGCGGCATCGCCTCGGTGATCTCGAGCTCGAGCCAGTGCGGTTCCAGGTCCGCCTCGCGCAGGATCCTGGCCACGTCCTCCACCAGGCTCTCGCTGTAGAACTCGTGCGGAGAGAGATTGACCGCCATGCGCATCGGAGGATAGCCGGCCTGCTGCCACGCGGCCGCCTGCGCGCAGGCGACGGCGAGTGTGTTGCGGCCGATCGCCGACATCAGGCCCGCCTCCGCGGCGAGCGGAATGAAGCTCGCCGGGGGCACCGCGCCGAATTCGGGATGGTACCAGCGCAGTAGGGCTTCCACGCCGCAGATCGCGCCGGTGCGGAGCATGATCTGCGGCTGGTAGTGCAGGATCAGCTCGCCGCGCTCGATCGCGGTGTGCAGGTCGCGGGAGAGCAGCACGCGCCGCTGCAGCGGCTGGCTGTCCGGCCGGAACAGCCGCACCTGCCCGGCTCCGGCGTTCCGCGCCTCCTGGAGAGCCAGGCTGGCGCGACGCAGCAGCCCTTCCGGCTCGCGCGCATCCGAGGGGAACAGGCTGATCCCGGCGACGACGCCGAGCTGCAGGATCTCTCCACCCCCGATCCGCGCGGTTCGCAGCCGCCTGACCATCTCGACGCCGCGCGCCTCCGCCTCCGCCGGGCCGGCGATGCCGTCGAGCGCCAGCGCGAAGGTATCGGTGCCGATCCGGGCGAGCAGTTCGCCGGCGGACAGGCAGGACTGCAACCGCCGGGCCGCCTCTGCGAGTGCCGCATCGCCGGCCGGATAGCCGAACACCATGTTGATCTCGCGGATGCGGTCGAGGGCCATCACCAGCACGGCGCCCGGCGGCGCCTGCAGCGGCACCGCCATGCCGATGCGTAGGGCCAGCTCGGCCTCGAACACGACACGGTCGGGAAGATCCGGCCGGCGCCGTGCCGGTTCCCTGAAGCGCGCAACAGCCGGGTCGGGCAGTCGCCCGAGGACCGCGGCCACGCGTGCCAGCACCTCGGCGGTGCGGAGCGGCCTGACCAGGATGTCATCATGCGCCGACAGGCCGGGGCCGCCGGCCGCCAGTTCCGCCTCGGTCGGCATCAGGATGCTCGGGATGCTGACGACGGCGCCGGGACCGGTGCCGGGCTGCACCAGCAGCAGGTCAGGCACCATGTCGGCCGGCGGCGACGCCTCGCCAACGCCGAGACGGCGGGTGCGCACGTCGTAGCCGGCCGCCGCCAGCGTGCCGACCAGGACGGACAGCTCGTCGAGCTGGCGATGCAGGATCAGGATGCGATGTCCCGGAAGCGCTTCCGCGCGCTGCGACGGCGCCCCCCTGCTGCCGCGCCGCGCCGTCATCATCAGTGCTTCGGCACGCTGCGGCATCGAGCATCCTGCGGTTCAGCGATGGCAACATGGCCAGCCACAGGAAGTTGCCATACCGCGACGCTCAACGTCAGATTCTCGTTATAATCCGCCGTTCAACTTGCGCCGACGCCGAGCAGGCCGTCACGGAGCGCGATGGTCGGCGGCTGGTGACCGATGAAGCTCGCCAGCAGGTGGTGGCTGAACTCCGCTCCCTCGATGGCGGCGATCCTGCTGTCGTTGAATAGCACGTCCACCTGGTCGGGCAGGAAGATGAAGGTCGTGGTGTCGCCCTCGCGCACCGGCTTTGCCGTGTCCAGCAGCTGCCCGAAGCCGGTCTCCTCGGTCTTCGAGCAGGCCGGAATGCAGTTCAGCAGATGGCCGCGGCGATACTCGTCCTGCACCCGCCCGACCCCTGCGGTGCGGACGAACGCGATCCTGAGCACCTTGGCGCCGGGCTGGGCTAGCAGGGCCTGCGGATCATGGCTCTGCGACGGGACGTAGAGCCCGGCGACGTAGCCGCGGATATGCAGGAAGGTGAAGGCGCGCACGCCCATGCCGTTCAGTTGCAGATGCTGCCCCTGGATCTCGATGCTGTCCGGCATGGTGATCCCGCCGGCGCTCATCGCCCGGGCCGTGCCGCCGGCGAAAGTCGCCCATGCGACCAAGGCGAGCGCGGCCACGGCCAGAAAGACCGGAGCCAGTGCGGCCAGACAGAATGTCCGGCGCAGGCGGGGCGCAGCGGGTCGGCGCATCCTGTGGGCCCTCGTTGTTTGCGTCATGCATCGCTGCCGCTGCCGCCGCCGTCAAGAAAATCGGATGCGCGCAACGCGGCCGGTCGCTAATGGTCTTCCGACACGGAAGACCAAACGGACGCCGGCGCCGTGAGCCCAAGGATGCCCATGCTTCAACCCGAGCCTCAACTGGCCAGCGATCCAAGAACCGCCGAGATCCTCGACATCGTCGCCAAGGAGACCCAGATCGACCGCGCGAAGCTCGCGCCTGATGCCTCGATCGAGGCGCTCGGCATTCCGTCCCTGGACATGGTCCAGGTGATCTTCGAGATCGAGGCCCGCTACGACGTCGAGATCCCGGTGGCGCCCGAGCGCGCCGGTGGCGAGTTCAGCACCATCGGCGACCTGGTCACGCACGCCCTGCGCGCCATCGACGCCGCCCGCGCTGCCGAAGCGAAGACCAACGACGCCTCGGACGCGGCCCGCGGGTGACACGCCGCGTCGCGGTCACCGGCCTGGGCGCAATCGCCTCGATCGGTGCCGACATGCCGTCCCTCTGGAGCGCTGTGCGCCAGGGCCGCTCCGGCATCGGGCCGATCCGCACGATCCCGACCGAGCGCCTGACCACGCGTGTCGCGGCCGAAATCCACGACTTCGACCCGCTGCGTTGGTTCGACCCGCGCCAGATGTCTTTGCTGGATCGCAATTCGCAGTTCGCCCTTGTCGCCGCCCGCGAGGCCGTGCGGGACTCCGGCCTGGATACGAGGGGTGCCGGCGCGCGTGGCGGCGTGGTGCTGGCGGCAGCGGTCGGACACAACACCTTCGACGACTGCTACAAGGCGTTCTATCGCGACAACGTCAAGCGCGTGCACCCGCTGACCGTGCCGCGCGTCATGCCGAGCAGCGGCACCAGCCAGGTCTCGATGGAGTTCGGGCTGCGCGGCCCGAGCGTCGCGATGGCCTCTGCTTGTGCATCCGCCAACCATGCCATCGGCCACGCCTTCCACATGATACGCGCCGGCATGCTCGACGTCGCCATCACCGGTGGCGCGGATGCCTCGGTGGTGGTCGGCTTCATCAAGGGGTGGGAGGGACTGCGCGTGCTCAGCCCCGATCGGTGCCAGCCGTTCTCGCTGGATCGCAAGGGTCTGGTGATCGGCGAGGGCGCCGCCATGCTGGTGCTGGAGGAGTGGACCTCCGCTGTTGCACGCGGTGCACAGATAAAGGCCGAACTGGTCGGATACGGCAGTTCCGCCGATGCCGGCGACATCACCGCGCCGGCCATCGACGGCGCGGCTGCCGCCATGCGTGCCGCGATCGACGATGCAGGGATCAGCGCCGACGCCGTGCAGTACGTGAATGCGCACGGTACCGGCACGCGCCTGAACGACCGCACCGAGGTCGCCGCCCTGCGCGCGGTGTTCGGCCGCCAGCTCGAGCGCATGGCGGTGTCGTCGACCAAGTCGATGCTGGGCCATTGCATGACCGCGAGCGGCGCGCTCGAGCTGGCGGTCACGGTGGCGGCGCTCCGTGACAGCGTGCTGCCGCCGACCGTCGGCTTCACCACCCCCGATCCGGACTGCGACATCGATTGCGTGCCGAACGTCGCCCGCGCGGCGCCGATCGAGGTGGCGTTGTCGAACTCGTTCGCCTTTGGCGGCTTGAACGCCACGCTGATCGTGCGCCGTGCGTCAGCCTCCCGGAGACCCTCATGATCGGCCGCCCTGCCCGAGACCACACGGCTTGAGCCCGCACATCAACCGCATCGGCACCGCCGTCCCGGCGCACGACGTGCATCTCCCATTTCTCGGCTTCGCCCGCACGCTGCTGGAGGATGACCGCGCCCGGCTGGTGTTCGACCGCATGGCCGAGCGCTCCGGGATCGCGCACCGCTACTCGAACTTCCGTCCCGGCAGCCTTGCCGCCGGCGAGGTCGATGCGGACGGCTTCTACCGCCGCGGCGCCTTCCCCGGCACCGGGGCCAGGATGCGGCTCTACGAGCCGTTCGCTCGTACGCTGGCGCTCGACGCAATCGCGGACCTCGATCTTGCCGGCGAGACCGACCGTATCACCCACATCGTGGTGGCCTCCTGCACCGGCTTCACCGCGCCGGGCCTCGACCTGCAGATCGCCGACCGCCTCGGACTGAACGCGGGCGTGGCCCGCACCATGGTCGGCTTCATGGGCTGCTCGGCCGCGGTCCCGGCGCTGCGGGTCGCCTGCGACGCGGTGCGGGCCGACCCGACGGCGCGCGTGCTGCTGGTCAATTGCGAGCTCAGCACGCTGCATCTGCAGGAGACCTCGGACCTGGAGACGGTGCTGTCCTTCATGCTGTTCGCGGATGGTGCGTCGGCCGCCCTGGTGACCGCGGATCCGGTAGGGCTGGCGGTGGAGGATTTCCGCAGCGAGATCATTGCCGACAGCGCCGGCCTGATCACCTGGCGCATCGGCGACCAGGGCTTCGACATGCACCTGTCGGGCAAGGTGCCGGGGCGCATCGCCGGCGCCCTGCGCCGCGATCCGGAGGACCCGGCCGGGCTGCTGCGCGGGCTCGGCGCCGATGCCTATGACCTCTGGGCGGTGCATGCCGGCGGCCGCACCGTGCTCGACGCGGTCGAGGTCGGGCTCCTGCTGGACCCCTCGCGGCTGCGGCACTCGCGCGCGGTGCTGCACGAGTATGGCAACATGTCGTCCGCCACCGTGATGTTCGTGCTGGCCCGCATCCTGGGCGGGCAGGACGGCACGCGCGGGCTGGGCCTGGCGTTCGGCCCGGGCATGATGGCCGAGAGCTTCCGGTTCCGTCGAGCCGGTCACGGCGGCTGATGGACCTGTCGTCGCGCGCCGAGGGGCCAGAGATCCTCGATGCGGGCGATGTCGGGCCGGACACCTTCGCGGCCGTCATGGACGACCTCGCTTCCGTCAGCCGGGTGCTCCTGGCGCACGCGCCGACCATCGGCTTCCTGGACCGCGCGACGCGGAACATGCCGCGGGGCGCCAGCCTCTCGGTGCTCGATGTCGGTTGCGGCGAGGGCGACCTGCTGCGCCGGATCGGGCGCTGGGCGCGGCGGCGCGGCCTGGTCGTGCAGCTGTCGGGCATCGACCTCAACCCGCGCGGCGCGGCTGCCGCCCGCGCCCGCACCCCGGCCTCGATGCCGATCGAGTACGAGACCGGCGACGTGTTCGATCATGCGGACGACGCCGACTTCATCGTCAGCTCGCTGTTCACCCATCACCTGAACGACGCCGACGCCGTGCGCTACCTGCGCTGGATGCAGCGCCACGCGCGCCTGGGCTGGTTCATCAACGACCTGCAGCGGCACGCACTCGCCTATCACAGCTTCGGGGTGGTGGCGCGCCTCGCCCGCTGGCATCCGATCGTGCGGCAGGACGGGCAGCTCTCGGTGGCGCGTGGCTTCCGGTTCGCCGACTGGCGCGTCCTGCTGGACGAGGCCGAGGTCGAGGCGCGCCTGCTCTGGAGGCCGATGTTCCGGCTCTGCGTCGAGCACCTGGCCTGATCGTGCCGACCGCCGGCAGCACCTTGATCATCGGCGGCGGCCTGGCCGGCGCGGCGGCGGCCTGCCGGCTGGCGTCGCAGGGGCGGGCGGTCACCGTGTTCGAGCGCGAGCGCGAAGCCGGCCACAAGGTCTGCGGCGAGTTCATCAGCATCGAGGCGCAGCGCCAGTTGGCGTCCCTCGGGCTGGACCTCGCGGCGCTCGGGGCGGTGCCGATCGAGCGGGTGCGCATCGCCTGCCGGCACGCTCTGATCGAGGCCGCCTTGCCGTTCACCGGCAGCAGTCTGACGCGGCGACGCCTCGATGCCGCGCTGCTGGCCCGGGCCCGGGCAGCCGGCGCCGACCTCAGGCTGGGCTGCGGCGTGCGACGTGCCGCAACCGGCAGCGATGGCGCGACGGTGCTGGAACTGGAGGGCGGCGAGCGGCTGGGCGCCCGGTGCGTGCTGCTTGCCACCGGCAAGCACGAACTGCGTGGCCTGCGCCGGCCGCCGCCCGCAGAGGACCAGGTCTGCTTCAAGAGCTATTTCGCCCTCGCGCCGTCGGTGCGCCGGGCGCTGGACGGCCATGTCGAGCTGATCCTGTTCCGGGACGGCTATGCCGGCCTGCAGATGGTCGAAGGCGACCTTGCGAATCTTTGCCTAGTGACGGCACGCGCCCGGCTCGCGCGAGAAGGCGGGACCTGGCACAAGCTGCTCGCGTCCCTGATGGCGGAGAGCCCGCATCTGCGCGCACGCCTGCAGCACGCCGAAGAGTGCCTGGACCGGCCGCTGACGATCGCCAGGGTGCCGTACGGGTTCCTGCATCGCCCGGCACCCGGGGGAGCGCCCGATCTGTTCCGCCTCGGCGACCAGATGGCGGTGATCCCCTCCTTTACCGGCGACGGCATGGCGATCGCCCTGCACACGGCGGCACAGGCCGCGCATTCGGTGCTCGAGGGAGAGCCGGCCGCTCCCTACCACGCGCGGATGCACCAGGCGCTGCAACCGCAGATGCGGCTGGCAGGCGGCCTCTATTCGATCGGCCGGAGCACGCCCGGCCAGTACCTGATGATGCTCGGCGCCCATCTCTGGCCTGGCCTGGTGCAGAGACTTGCCGCCGCCACCCGCGTGCCGGAGCGAAGGCAAACCCTGTCGAAAGCCTAGAGGCGGTAATCCTCGTCGCTGACCTGCTCGAGCCAGTCGACCGGCGAGCCATTCAGCTTCTCCTGGATGGCGATGTGGCTCATCGCGGAGGCGGCCGAGGCGCCGTGCCAGTGCTTCTCGCCGGGCGGGAACCAGACCACGTCGCCGGGCCTGATGGTCTCGACCGGGCCGCCGTCGCGCTGCACCCAGCCCAGGCCGGCGGTCACGATCAGCGTCTGGCCGAGCGGATGCGTATGCCAGGCGGTGCGCGCGCCCGGCTCGAAGGTGACCAGCGCGCCGCCGACACGGGCCGGCTCGGGCGGGCTGAACAGCGGGTCGATGCGGACGCTACCGGTGAACCAGTCCGAAGGCCCCCTGGTGGAGGCCGCACTGCCCGCGCGCGTGATGTCCATTACAATCTCCGGTGTGGATGGCGAACCAGTTAGGACGTGTCGCGGCAGCCGGTAAGCCGGTATTTCCGGCATGGACCCAGAAGTGCCGCTTCCCAATGCAGTCGATCGACCTCAACGCTCTCCGGACATTCCCTGTCGTCGCGCGCGAGTGCAGCTTCACCCGGGCGGCGGCGCAGATCGGCGTATCGCAATCGGCGCTGAGCCAGACCCTGGGCGGGCTCGAAGAAAAGCTCGGCCTGCGGCTGCTGACGCGCGCCACCCGCGGCGTGGCGCCGACCGAAGCCGGCGAGCGTCTGCTGCGTTCAGTAGCCCCTCGCCAGGAGGAGATCGACTCCAGACTGGACGCCATGCACGAGTTGCGCGAGACGCCGTCCGGAACCGTCCGGATAACCGCGCACGATCATGCCCATCAAGTCGGTGCTGTGCCCGGCTTTGCTGGCAGCGCTACGACGCCGGTGTTCGCCTCGGCGAGATGATCGTGCAGGGAAACGTTGCGGTCCGGATCGATCCGGACCTGCGCACCGCGGTCGTAGGCGTGCCCTCCTCATTCGCCGGACGGCCGAAGCCGAGACGCCGCAGGACTGGGCTGGGCCCGCGAGTGCGTCAACCTGCGCCTGCCGACGCGGGGCGCCTCTATCGGTGGGAGTTCGAAAAGGACGGCAGGTCGGTGGGTGTGCGCGTCGATGGCCGGCTGGTGCTCAACGCCAGCATCCCGATGCTGTAGACTGCGTTGGCCGGCGTCGGCTTGGCCTATCTGCCCAAGGACGAGGTGCAGGCGCATCTGGCTGCCGGGCAACTGGCCAGGGTGCTCGAGGCCTTGCGTCCGCCCTATCCCGGCTACCGTCTCTACTACCCAAGCCGCCGACAGCAGAACACCGCGTTCGGCCCGCTGGTCGAGGCTTCGCGGTATCGAAGTTGGCTCACTTCTAACGAGCAGTCGCCTGACGCGCACTACGGCTAATACCGAGGCTCGGAGACCATTAATCGTAGAGGGACTCCCAAGGCGCCCGTAATCTGATTCGCTGTGCTGAACCTGGATGTTTGCCGTGCCGATC
The DNA here is from genome assembly GCA_963693035.2 of uncultured Lichenicoccus sp. Classification (GTDB taxonomy): domain Bacteria; phylum Pseudomonadota; class Alphaproteobacteria; order Acetobacterales; family Acetobacteraceae; genus Lichenicoccus. Next base: position 258,446 of record CAXMMQ010000008.1, on the reverse strand, counting down.
CCGCTCCGGAGCGAGGTCACTGCGGCGCAAGTGCGGGCTGCTGCCAGGAAGACGAAAAACGGCCCGCAGGCACGGCGGCTGCTGGCCCTGGCCACGATCTATGACGGTGGCACCCGGAGCGACGCAGCCAAGGTCGGAGGGGTGACGCTGCAGATCGTACGGGACTGGGTGCTGAAGTTCAACGCGGACGGGCCGCCGGGCTTGATCGACCGCAAGGCGCCCGGCCACCGCCCAGGCTCCATGCTGTGCATAGGGCCGCCCTTGTCGGCCAGATCGAAAGTGGCCCCATTGCCGCCATTCATGGTGTTGTGCGATGGCGTGTCATAGACCTCTGCCAGTGGTTGTTCGAGGAATACCGGTAACAGCTTGCCAAGCAGACGCTCAGCCGGGAGCTGCGCAAGATGGGCTATCGCAAGCTGTCTGCGCGCCCGCGTCATCACGCCCAGGCGGAGGGTGCGATCGAGGTTTTAAAAGACTTCCCCGCCCGTCTGGACCAGATTGCGCACGAAAAAGGTATTGCCCGCTCCGACATAGAACTCTGGTTCGCCGATGGTCGAGCGCAAGTGACGTTCGACAGAGTTGGCCAGAAAAACAAGATCACCCGGCGGTGGGCCCGGCGCGGCACGCGACTCGCAGCTCCGCAGGATCAGCGCACCGCCTCGACCTACATCTTCGGCGGGATCTGCCCCCGTCAATTGGCTTGCGAGACTGGGCGCATGGGTCCTGATCGAAGGTACTTGGTGTAAGGCTCCTGGGAACGGGTATTGTTCCTTGGCTGACGTCCGACGGTACGCCCGCTGCCCTCGCGGATCACTGCTTCCACCGTAACGGGACCTGTCGCGCGGTTACTGCGAAGGCGGCCGTAAAGTCTGCGTTATAATTGTTGGCAATACGACCGGAATGGTATGGTTGTTTAGGTGCCGCAGGTTACGGGAACGCGCGATCGTCGGACTGCAAAGCGTGCCCCTTCCTATAACGCCCGCCGAGCGCTATGGCTATGTTTGGGTCGCACTGGACGATCCGATGAGCCCTAGTCCTGAGTTTGAAGAAGCAGATGCGTACGGCTTCCGGAAGATCGAACAGCTTTACGTTGTCTTGGACTGCGCTGGATTGTGGATGATGGAGAACAGCTTCGATATGGCGCATACTATCTTTGTGCACCGTGCTACGTTCGGAGACTCAAACAGCCCGAGACCCGCGGCCCGACGGTACGCGTAACGCAGGCGCAGTGGTATATGCCGGTTATCCGAAAGACCAGAATCCAGTATCCTACTGGACTTATCGATTCAATTGTCACGGCGGCCACCCCGCCGACGACAAGAAGTCGCAGACCGTATCCCTTTTGCAATGACACTGAGACTGACACTTCGACAGCCGGCGTCCTTCGGTTTGACGATGCGATTGTGGAGGAGGCTTGGACGTCCGCGAAGAGGATGTGGCTCGGCTGTCGCCACTTGGCTTCGAGCCCACCAACATGCTCGGCCGCCATGCCTTCTCCCTGCCCGAGGCTGTCGCAGCGGCGAACTTCGGCCCCTGCGAAGCCCAGCCGCACACGACACCGACGCCGACGAGCGAGGTCTTACGTAGGTTTTCCGTTCCGTCCTTGCCCAAACCTCATTGCCATCGGCCGCAAGGCGTGGCTGTTCGCGGGATCAGACCGTGGAGGCGAACGCGCCGTCACGATCTATAGCCTGATGGTGACTGCGAGGCTCAATGACGTCGATCCGGGCGCATGGTTTGCAGACACCCTCCGCCGCATCGCTGACCATCCAGCCCAACGCCTGCATGACCCGCGGCCATGGAACTACGTGAACACGCTCAACGCCAAGCAGTCTGCCGCCTAAATCGCTACAGGGCTTCCACCCGAGAGATACCATGATGCCGAGCGTTTCAGCCATGACCGCAGCCATCCAACGCGTTCTACCCTCAGGCAGGTTGCCCAGCGTCGCAGCAACCACGCCTGCTTCGACCTCGTGCGAAGGTGGCGCGCGGCGGCCGCGTCTTGTCGCGCAACAGGCCCGCGACGCCCTCGGTCATGAGGCGCTCCTGCCACCGCCACACCGCCGTCTTGCTCAGGCAGGTGGCGCGCACGAACTCTACACGACCGTAGCCGATGACCAACGATACGACTTGTGCCCGCCAGACGTGCTTCTGAGGACTGTGCCGGTCCACTACAACCGCGACCAGATGGCGGCGATCCGTAGCATTCGCTTCAACTCTAACACCCGCGTACACGCCGCAGGTTCGCATCATACCGCACAGACGGGAACCCGAAGACGCACTCAATCGTCAGGGTTTGTTCAACAGAGTGCCATGCTCTTGAAGCCGCAGGTGGAGAAAGACATTATATCCTATCGATTGCAACAGTACCAGGCGACATGAAGTCTTCGATCCTAATAGGGAGCCTGCGGATTCTGAGGCCGGTCGCGTGAAAGACAGCGTTCGCGACGGCAGCGTCCTGCCCGTTGTTGCCGAGTTCCCCAATCCCCTTGATGCCAAGCTTGTTCACCAAGTGATCTTCCTCCGGAAGGAGGATCGTCTCGACGTGAGTGATGTCGGCATTTACCGGGATCAGATACTCACCGAGATCCGCATTGACGTAGCGTGCCTGGCGAGCGTCGATCTCCGTACCCTCATGCAACGCGGCGCTCACGCCCCAGATCTGCCCGCCCATCAACTGGCTCTTCGCGGCCATGGGGTTGACGATCCGACCCGCTGCATAGGCGCCGACGAGACGCGGAACGCGCACCTCGCCGGTAAGAGCGTGCACCCGCACCTCGGCGAACTGGGCGCCGAAGGCGTATTGTATGCGATCCTTGAGCCTTGGGCCGCCGGTCAGCGTCGGCAGCCCTCGGTACAATGCCTCCATGGCTTCCGGAGGCACGCCGTGAGGCAAGTTCTCGGCGTATGCTTCCACCGCGCCGCCGCCAATCCGGAGGACAGCCGCCTTGAGCGGTTCGCTACGGCCGTCGGAGCCATGCAATGCACCGTCCTGGAGCCAGATTGTCTTCGCATCGGTTCCGTGAAAGGGGCTGCTTTCCGCCATCACGGCGGCATCCGCCAGGCGATCACGTATCTGCGCGCAAGCCTTGGCAACTGCATTGCACACGCTCGCGGTGCTGTTCGATCCGCCAGCGACGGGCGACGGGGGCAGGTCGGTGTCGCCGAGTTCCACGCTCACGTCATCGAGCCACACACCGAGTTCCTGCGCAGCCGTCAAGGCCAACACGGTATAGGCACCGTTGCCAATTTCTTGAGCCGCGGTCTGCACCTTTACCGATCCTTGAGCCCTGAGCGTCACACGTACAGCCGCTGGCGCCATGTTCGTCGGATACATGGTGGCGGCGCAACCCCAACCGACGAGCCAGTCGCCATCGCGCATCGATCTCGGATTGGGTGGGCGCCTTGCCCAGCCGAACGCTTTTGCGGCCGCATCGAAGCACGGCATCAGAGCGCGGGACGTGAAGGGCAGGCCCTTAATCGGCTCATGCATCGTGTCGTTGATGCGCCTGAGTTCGATCGGGTCCATGGCAAGCGAGACGGCCAGCTCGTCCATGGCCGATTCGAGCGCGAAGGTATAAGGGAGTTCGGGCGCACGCATGAAACCCGGCGTGTTCCGATCGGCGTTGATAATGGTGACCTTCGTATCGACGTTCGGACAGGCGTAAAGCCGGCTCGATGAGTTCACCCCAGCGATCTTGTAGTCGTCGGCCCGGGAGGTCACTTCCCATGCTTCGAGGAGCATCGCCTTGAGTCTGCCGTCCGCATCAGCCGCTAAGCGAACCCGATGGCGGGTCTCGGCCCGATAGGTGGTAATGGTGAAGCACTGCATGCGCGTGGCTTCCAGCCGTACCGGGCGCCCGACCATCTTCGCCGCGAGCGCGGCAATAGCGGTGGACTGACTCAGGGCGCCGCGGAATCCAAAACCGCCACCAGCAAACGGTGAAATCACCCGCACGTTCGCGGGATCGAGCCCGAGCTGCTCCGCGAGCCCGTTCTGGAAGCGATAGACGGCTTGGCTCGACTCCCAGACCGTGAGCTTGCCGCTCGACCATGAGCAGGTGGTTGTATACAGCTCGATAGGGTTGTGATGCTGGGTTGGAGTTTCGTATCGCGCGTCGATCTTGAGCGGCGTGATTGCAAAAGCTTCCTCGGCCTGGCCAACGCTTGCCATCCCGTCATGGACTGGCTTCATCGACGTGCCAGGGCTATCAAAGCTTGCAGAGGGCCGCTCCTCGGCATAATCGATGACGAGGCGGTCGGCTGCTTCGCGTGCCGCCTCCACCGTATCTGCGACCACCAGCGCTACGATCTGGCCACTGTACCAGATCTGGTCGGAACGTAGCGGCGCAATGGACGAGCCCATGGACCCCTTTGCATAGTACGGCCTGCCTGGACGGATACGGTCGCCAACGTTTCGGTAGGTCAGAATCTCGATCACGCCAGGCACTTGGCGGGCCCTGTTTTCATCGATGCGTGTGATGCGGCCGCGTCCGATACGGCTGGTGGCAAGGACAGCATGTGCCGGCTGGCGGCCACCATCGAAATCGGAGCCGTAGCGCGCTTCGCCGGTTACCTTGGCGCGGCCATCGATGCGCATCGTCGGTGTCCCGATACCCGGCCGTCGTGATTCGCCTTGCGCGCCCCGCGGTATCTCTTGTCCAGTGGTCGTCATGATACGTCCATTGTCCGGGCTTGTCGAAGCGCACGTATCAGTGTGCGTTGTCCGAGCGCTACCTTGTAGCCGTTCTGGTCGCGTGTTCGCGCGTCGGCAAAGGCCGCACGCGCTGCCTCCCTCGCCACGCGATCATCAAGCTGCCGGCCTTTGAGAACGGCCTCCGCTTCGCGCGCCCGCCATGGCTTATACGCTACGCCGCCCAGAGCTACTCGCGCCTCCCGCACCACGTCACCATCAAGCTCGAGAGCGACCGCGGCGCTCGCGAGGGCGAACTCATAGGACTGACGGTCGCGAATCTTGACGTAGGTCGACCGGCGTGTCCAACCGCCTGCTGGCACAAAGAAGCTGATTATGACCTCTCCCGGCGCCAGCACGGTCTCTCGTTCGGGCGTTTCGGCGCTGAGAAACAATTGCTCAAAGGGAAAGACGCGGGAGCCGCCGGGGCCAACCGTGTGCACGCTTGCGCCCAACGCAACGAGCGCCTGCGCGAAATCACCAGGATATGCGGATATGCACTTCTCGCTGGTGCCGAGCACCGCATGCTTACGGTTGCTCCCCTCCAGCGCTGCACAGCCGCCACCGGAGCCCCGTTTATTGCACTGGCTCCATGCAACGTCCCGGAAATAGGGGCAACGCGTTCGCTGGAGTACGTTGCCGCCAAGTGTCGCCATGTTCCTCAGCTGTGCACTGGCCGCCAGTTTCAGCGACTCGGCAACCACCGGATATTCACGGATGATCTTCGCATTGTCGGCCGCCTCGGACATGTGCGCAAAGGCACCCAGCCGGAGACCCTTCGCGTCCACCTCGACCTTACCATAATGAGCGGCAAGCCCGCTGATGTCGATCAGCGTCTCAGGACGCATGACGTCCAGCTTCATCAGGTCGAGGATATTGGTCCCGCCGGCGACAAACTGAGCGGGCGCCGCATTGGCCGGCGAACTGGACGGCGACAGGTGAGCAAACTCAATGGCTACGGGAAGACTGTCCGCGCGCGAATAACTGAATGGACGCATCGCTCTGAGCCTTTAAGTAACCTTGGGAGCCGCTTGCTCGATAGCGGCTACTATGTGCGGATAGGCTGCGCAACGACAGAGATTGCCGCTCATAGATTCACGGATCGCATCAGCATCGGTCGCATGTCCTTCCTTCACGCAGCCGATCGCCGACATGATCTGGCCCGGTGTGCAATAGCCACACTGAAAGGCGTCTTGTTCGATAAATGCCTGCTGCATCGGGTGGAGCGTTCCCTCAGGTGAAGCCAGTCCTTCGATCGTGGTGACCGGATGACGCACCATCGCAGCCAAAGTCAGGCAGGCGAGCACGCGTTTTCCATCGACGTGGACGGTGCAAGCACCACATTGGCCGTGGTCGCACCCTTTCTTGGTGCCTGTCAGCCCCAGTTGGTTCCGTAGCGCATCCAGCAAGGTCGTCCGCGAGTCCAGCGTAAGACGATTGGTACGCTGGTTGACAGTCAGTTCGACAGCCAGCTCTCGACCGACCGACGCTTCCGGCTGCTGAGTCTTAGCCGAAGCTTCGCCAAAAGTGGCGACCTGCAAGGCAAAGGATCCTAAGGTCGCTCCACGCAACAGGGAGCGGCGCCTTAAACCGGGCGGATTGGGCACGTCGCGCGGGTCTTTAGCCATTTATGCTCGATCCTCGATTTTACTTGGTCACGAGGAGAAGCCTTCCCGCTCTCGACACCCCGTCAGGATCCTTTCGGGTCACCGCCGTGACGACGGTGCCGGGCGTCGCGAGGCTACGACTTTCGATGGTGTAAGAGAGGACCTTGACGCCAGGTGGAACAATTATTCGGCGCGATCCAGCAGGAAACGTTACCGTGAGCCTTTGACCTTCGGGGGCGACCGCCGAGGCGGCCACCAGGGCATGGGTCATGGAATAGCCAGGAGTCGGCATCGGATGGGAACCGTATTCCGGCCGATAGCCTGGTTCAAATATTCTTAGCTCAGTCGCCTTGCCTGTGTTGTCATCGATATCAAGGTTGTTGCTCGCGATAAAATCGCCCGGCTTGACCGCACTGGCCGCCGCCGGATGTGAGCTCGAGACTGTCCAGCCGGGCTTCATCTGCACCGTTACCACTCCACTCTTCGTCTTGAGCTGAACGCTGTGCTCCCCGGTTGCCACGATCGCTCCGGTATACACCACGGGCGATGCCGGCACCCGTCGCGAGGTTTGTGCGTCCGCCAGTGTCGCGGCACTCAGTGCAATGGTGGCAGCCAAAGCCAAAGCCCGAGACAGTGTAACCACGGCGTCTGTCCTCTTCTCATTAATACTGGCGGAAGTCGTTTTCACGCGCGACGTAACATCGAAGAAGGTATCCACAACGGCTCGCCATCTTCCCACAGGCTGTCGGTCAGAACATGTTTGTCGCTGCCGTCGGCGTTCATGCTCCAGATCTGCCCATAAGGCTGGAAGTTGTTGTCGTACAGAGCAGACTCATCCTTGAAGCCATAATATCCGCTGGTCCACATGATGTGGCCATCGGGGGTCCAGACCGAGTGCGCGTCGTTGCACGGGGAGGTGGTAAGCCGCCGCAAGTTGGATCCATCCGGGCGAATCGTGAAGATGTCGAAATTGCCCCCCGCCACTCGACGAGTGAACGTGATCAGGCTCCCATCCGGGGACCAGGCCGGGAGGTTGTCGAACCCGGTGGTGAGCACCTGGACTGAACGATCGGCCAGATTGAGGATCCGTAGCCCTCCAGCGCCCTGTTCTGTCCAGAGTCGAAAGACGAGCCTCTTCCCGTCGGGTGCACAACTTGGGAAGCCGGCATTATGCGTGGCCTCCGTCATCGCTTCCAGGCCTGTTCCGTCGCGGTTGATCCGCATGATCCGAGCTGGACTGGTGGCGCGGTTTTCAAACCAGAACCCGTAGCCAAAGTAGATCGTGGCGCCGTCGGCCGACCAGCACGGCTGGAAAGCGAGCCCCTTGCCGGCCGCATCGAACACGACTCGCCGCTCGGACCCGTCGATGTTCATCACCGCCACCGACGAGGTCTTGAATTGCTCGGTGACGGCGAGCTTGCCGTCGTGGGAAATCGCTGGAAAGGTCTCGGTGAAGCGGCATTCGTACGAAGGATCCCAGCTATATAGCGGGGTATTTTGTTCCAGAGGCTTGTAGGAAGTCTTCTCGTAAACCACCTGCTTCCCGTCAGGCGACCAGATGGGAGAGCGAATCTCCGCTTTGACCGCAGGTTTCCCCGACGTGAAATACAACCCCGGTTCGCCACCAGCGCGGACTTGATATGCGATTTCCTGCGAAGACAGGAATTGCGGGAAGAGTTTGAGGCCTGGGCCGTTCGTGTGCTGAATTCGCTCGCCGCTTGCCACATCAACCGACACGATTTGGGACGTAGCCCTTATCGCGAGATGTGCGATGCGGGCGTTCCAGGAGTCCAGCACCGATAGTTCGTAGAAAGCAAGCCTTCGACCATCCGGGGACCATCTCGGTGACCCTGCGCTGTAGTCTGAGCGGGTTGTAATCCGGCGAAGCTCGCCACCGCCGCTAGGAATGACGTAAATGCCAAGCTGCTGAACGTGTTCCCAGCCAATCCCGCGACCGCTGCACGAGATCGTCCTTTCTGCCCCGCAGACATGCCCCTGCCATTCAGTGCCTCGATCCGATGAGAAGGCGAGCCATTTACCGTCCGGCGACCAGGAAGGTCGAAAAAAACCGTTGGGCCCGCCCGGGTCCTGCTCGGCGAAGCGGCTGGTCAGATTTTGAGCATGACCAGTCGCGAGATCCAGAACCCAGATGTTGGCGCGATGATCTTGGTGCGTCGAGACGAAGGCGACCTTGCGGCCGTCGGGGGAGACCACCCCGGCATCCTCCATAGAAGGCCACTCGGTTACCGGGGTTATCGCGGAGCCATCAATGCGGGCGCGGTAAAGATCAGACTGCCCCCTACCGCGGCGCTCGGAAGTGAAAAAGAGCCAATCCCCGCTCAGCGCAAAGCTCGCATGGTATGCGAACATAGAGTCTGAAAGTAAAGGACGCTCGCCAGAGCCGTCCTCACGAGCGATGTAGAGCGTGGACGCCGTCGGGCCGATCCGCTGCATCAGTAAAACGCCCTTGATCCCCGTCGCGGCCGAAGCTCTCGAGAAAAGGCGTGCCGATGTCATCGCGGCCAGTGCAGAAGCCAAGAAAACCCTACGATCTATCACTTATGTAAGCCTTCCGCCTTCGATCCGTGCATTTGGCTGATATCGCTCAGGAATATGGGCGAGTGACGTCCGTCGCAGGATGGTCACGTTCGCTTCTATTGGCCCGCGTCCATCCCACCCTTCTCGTCACGCTTTGTCTCGGCGTGTTATCTTGAAGTCCGACGCTACAACAATGACCCGGAAGCCTAGGTATAAATAGGCAGCCAAGATGAACGCTTTCGTGTTCGCCCCGGCGCACAATTGCGCCTCAAATTTTTAATGAGAGCCCGTCAGGCGGCGGCTTGGTGAACTCGTCGCCACCTTGACCATCCCGGGACGTGCGCGGGTCGGATCTGTCGCAAGGGTGAGCTGGATGGCGATTCGCCGATCAATAGGATTGGCTTCACCGGCCACATGCGGAGCATCCCGACTGGTGCCGCCGCACGAGCAGTTCGGACTCGCCGGTCTTCTCCCCCAGCCATGCCGACCAAGCCTCCGGCTCAAGCACCCACCGGCATCCTCGATCTTGGACGGCACGGATCTCCGCCTCCATCACCGTCGTCAGGATGGTGAAGGTCCGCAGGAACTGGGCTATGAGGAGCGACGGAACGGAGAAGCCGTGTGATAGGTCCTGAGCCTGGGCTGTCGCGGCTGCTGGCTTTCGCTAGACCGCAGGGGGGATGTTGCGGTTGTTGTGCAAAATGTTGTTCGGGTCGTAGCGCCGCTTCACCGATTGCAGCCTAGCGAAATTATCGCCATAGGTGCGCCGCACGTCCTGCGGATCGCTGCTGCTCAAGTAGTTGACGTAACTTCCTATCGAGTACGGCCTCAGGGCGGCGGCCGATTGCTCCACCCACGCCATTTGACGCGCCGTCTCGTCATTATTGATCCATTGGGATATGAAGTTGTAGCTGAACGACCCGAGAGGACGCACCAGCGCTGTCTTGCCTGGCGGCACCCGGCAGATGGCACCGTGCAGATGATGCAAAATACCAAATCTCCAGTCGCCCTGCGCCGTGCCGATCCGCTCGGTTATCTCGTGGATGGCGGCATCGCTCACGTGGCCGAAGCTGCCGCCGCGCCGCTGCGCCATATGCGGTGCGGTCCTGCGCAGTGTTACGGGCTCGCTTCGAAGGAGCGCTCGGATCTCCGGCGCAGCGTAGGCGACCTGAGCATACGGGCGTTCGGTGACGCTAACCGCCAACGGCGGTCCATAGGACAGAAACGGCGCCAAGACCTTGCGGCCCGTGTCCACATCGCCCGACCAACACAGTTGAACATTGATCAGCGTCTTCTCTGCCGGCTCGACGTCCACCTCGATTACCAGCTCGTCGGGCGCCACGGCCATGTAGTCGCGGTAGAACCGAAGAAAGCCGGCCAGATCCTTGGCATCGTACAGCACGTAGCCGGCGAGGACGGTTCCGACCTTTTGGGTAGCGTATTCGAACTGCGTCACGATGCCGAAATTGCCGCCGCCGCCGCGGATCGCCCAAAACAGGTCAGGATTTTCGTCCTCGCTGGCGATGACGCGGCGACCGTCCGCAAGCACCAGGCGCGCCCGGATCAGGTTGTCGCACGTCGCGCCGTACTTGCCGCACAGCAAGCCGATGCCCCCGCCCAAGGTCAGGCCGCCGACGCCGACATCGACCGAGTCGCCGAAGGGCACGGCGTGGCCCGTTCGCTGAAGGTAGCTGGTGACCTCGCCCGCCTTGGCGCCGGCACCCACTGCGACCGAGGCGCCCGAGGCGCTCAGCCGGCTCGAAGCCATCGGTCGGGTGTCGATCACCAAGCCGTCACAGGTGGACGCCGCCAGGATGTCATGACCGCCGCTGCGCACGGCGACGTCGAGCCCGTTGGCCTGGGCGAAATCCAGGCAGGCGACGACATCTTCCTCGCCGGTGCATTTGGCAATCGCGACCGGGTGTTTGTCGGCGTTCGGATTGAATGTGAAGGAGCGGCGCTCGCGGTCGTAGTTGATCGATTCCGGAACCACGAGAACGCCCTGAAATCGCCGTTGCAGCGCTGACAAATCAGAGCGCGCCCTGGCGCGCGAGGGAACAAAGGCGGTGGCGGCTGCTGCGACGCCGGTGCCCAGAACCCACCGGCGATCAACGTCCAAGCACTTTACCACACCGTTCTCCAGTCGCTAGCCTCCATCTTACTTAGAGGGCGCCAAGCTGCCTGACATCATGTCGCCGGAAGGTCCGGACAGGGTGATTGGATTAGGCTTTGAGGCGATCAAAACGCCGACGTTCACTCTGCCGCTATGCTCGAGACTGTTCTGCGCGGATTGGTATTGACTGATCGGTTTGACGTTCCACTGCTCCCCAGATTCCGGCCCCAGGACCCAGGGCGCGGCCAGACGCCTCAGCCCAGACGGCCCTGGCAGCGCAGAATGGAGGGGACAGCACGCATTTTGAATATCTGGCCTCTCGTGTGCCTGCCTAACGTGATGGTCAGGAGACCAAGTGTAAATCTTTGATGAAGGCAATCACCCCGAAGCAATGCAACGCATGAGCTTCGCGTCGCCACCCGATCAGGCGCCTGAGCTGCGCCGGCTTCAGCGTCGCCGGCTTCACATGGCCAAATTGCTCGATGCCACGCCGAGCTTGCGGCGCTCTTGAGTGAGGTCGTGCAAAGGATGCGGCGAGCTGTCTCGTGGTCCATTTCAGAGCCAGGATATCACGCCGAGCTAGCTTAACAGAAAACGGGCGCGATCAACGTGCCGTTCTCAGGGGAAGAAACACGATGACCAGGCTTGGCGCCGGCGAAACGGGCTACGTTATTTCCGGCAGACAACGATGCCGCCGAGACATTACGCTCGGATCGCTTGCGATCATGTCCTTGATGGCCTTCGGCGTGCAAATGAGCACGACAGCACTCGGCCAGGAGACACTCACCGTTCCGTCAAAGCAGCCCGCACCTCCGGGTGTGCCAAGGGAACCGAGTTCGGAATCCCGTGCGCAGCAGAACTCGACCGGCACCGCCGTTCTCGGTAAGCCAACGACCATTCGGCGCAGCCAGTCGAGTGGCGGCTCGTCCCCGTACACGAGCAATGCGCCGAGGAAGCCCACTGCAGTGGACCTCCACTACAAGCAAAAGGGTCCGGGCCGCGACAATGCCTATTTCGAACGCAACGAGGAAAACTATGACTATCTGAGCGATCCTCGCCAAAGCCACGACTTTTGGGACCCGGTGAAAAATATCCCCTTGACGGGTGATGACGGCGTGTATCTCAGCCTGAACGGAGAGGTGCGTGGATATTACGAGTATTTTGAGCACAACCACTTTGGCGTCGCATCCGGCACCACCCCCAGAGGATCCCTGATCCCCCAGTCGAGCGACCAGAGTTTCTACTTCTCGCGCCTGCAACTCGGCGCGATGCTCAACGTCCACGATTGGCTGATGGGCTATGTCGAGCTCATCAACGGGCAGGAGGCCGCCATTCATGCCGGCAGCGACTTCCCGGGCGTTCTCAACAACGACCTCACCTTGACTCAGGCCTATGTCGAGTTGCGCAACATCGACGGCAAAACCTGGTATGGCGCGCGGCTCGGGCGGCAGGTCATCTATCTGGGAAACAATCTGTATATCGGCTCCAGCCCGCTGACCAACATTCCCAGCACGATCTTCGATGCCGCGCGTGGCTATGTCGACGGGGAATGGTACCGCATCGACGCGTTTTACGGGGCGCTCGTCGACTACTACGACAACCGCGCGCTCAGCGCCTCGACCAATGACGGCAACACGATGTGGGGCCTCTACAGCTCGTTTGACCTCCGGCCTCGCAAGACATCGCTCGGGACGTTGAAGAGCACGATCGAGCCGTTCTACTTCGGTTACCGGGCCCAGCCGAGCGGCAATAATCCCGGGGATTACTATTACGACGACGCCCTTCTCGTGCCGGGCAGTCCTATCACTCCGATGCCGGGCTCGGGAGTCGGGCCGGCGCAACTCGACGTCCGGCATACTCTCGGCGTTCGCAATTTCGGAAGCATCGACCGCTTCGATTGGGACTGGCAAGCGGCCTGGCAGGGCGGTTCCTATGGCAACTACTCCGTGGACGCCTTTCAGCTGAACACGGAAACCGGCTACCTACTCTCAGCGCGGGATTGGCGGCCACGCATCGCCGTCCGCTTCAATGTCGCCTCCGGCGGCGCCAGCAAAGCGGACCGGCAGATCTACACCTTTCAGCCCCTCCAGACAGCGCCCTTTTACTATGCCGAAGGTGATGCTATTGCGCCGGCGAACATCTTTAACGTGATGCCACGCATCACCATAAGGCCCGCGCGCGGTGTCATAGTGACCTTCCAGGACTCAGTCTTTTGGCGCTACTCTTTGAACGACGCGGTCTACAATGGAATTTGGGCTGCAGCCGTGACACCGATGACCTACGGGTTGACGGCCTACAACCACGCGAGGTACATCGGGCACCAAGCCGAACTGACCGTCGATTGGGCGCTCGACCGGCATCTCTCGATGGAATTTGTTGTGACGGATTTCGTGCCGGGCGCGGCGATGCGGACCGCGGGCGGCAAGAACACGGCCTATGGCCGCTACATCGTGAGCTACAAGTTCTAGAAACGAGAAGCACACCTGTGCGCTAAGTAACCTTGCTGGCTCGGCAGGTCAACCTATTCTTTCTATCGATCGGCCGGCGCGCGTTGTCGAGGACATAAGCTGACGGCGCCCTTCACTCGTGTCAGCCACGAACGGCGAAGTCGGCTCCCCAAAAGAGTCCGGCAGGCTCTACAAGCCATAAGCAATGCGAAGTTGGGGCCGAGTGGCCAAGGAGGAAGGATGAAGACGAGTACAGGCTTCGAGCGGCGCTGGGTTCTGCAAGCGGCTGCCGCAGCTATGGCAGCTTCCTCTCTGCCTCTACGGGTCGAGGCGGCGGCCCCGGTCGATCTATCCTCGTTACGGCGCCACTTTCGCGGAACCCTCATTGGTCCGGAATCTGCTGGCTATGATCGTGAACGACGCTGCTTCACGTTCAATCCGAACACGGACAAGCACCCGGTGGTGATCGCCAAATGTTCCGGCGAGGACGATATTGCTGCTTGCATGGACTTTGCCGGGTCAAAGGGTCTTGATATTGCCATACGTAGTGGTGGACATGACTTTCTTGGCGCCTCTACAGGCAATGGAATCCTAATTGACACTCGGCCGATGGCTTCGTGCCAACTCAGTGCATCGAGAACGGCCATCGTTGGAGCCGGTGCAAAAACCGGCGAGGTGACCAAGTTTCTCCAGCCCTCAAGCCGCGCCGTGCCCTTTGGTGACTCGGCGGGCGTAGGCGTTGGCGGCTTGACCCTGGGCGGCGGGATCGGCTGGCTTGCTGGCAAGTACGGAGCGACGTGCGACAACCTGGTTAGGGCTCGACTGGTCCTCGCAGACGGCCGCCGTGTCGTTGCAAGTGAAGAAGAGAATCCCGACCTGTTTTGGGCGATCCGCGGCGGCGGCGGCAATTTTGGGATCGTTACTCAATTTGAATATGGCACCGTTGAAATCGAAACGGTCCTCGCCGGCTATGCCCTGTACGCTGCCCGTGACATAGGCGGCTTCCTTCGATTCTATCGCGATTACATCTCCCTAGCGCCAGACGAACTTGCTGTTGAGATTGGCGTAGTACAGGCTGAACAAACGCTCATCACCGCTCACATGTGCTGGTCGGGTGATGTCAAGGCCGGCCGCAAGGTCCTAGCGCCGCTTCTTGCCTACGGCTCGCCGCTAGCGGTTGACATCTCTGAGCGTCCGTACGGTCAAGTTAGCTACATGGCTCCATCGATCAAGGCAATTCTCCATCCCCAGCCCGTCGGTACGGCCAAGGGGGTACCACCCTCGGCACAACAGCGCGGCGGCAGCCTTGGAGCGGTGAGTGACGCCGCCATCCATGCGCTTACTGAGCGGATCGGGACAGCGCGGGGAAACTGGAGCTTCAGCCTCGTGCACTACCTCCATGGCGCAATTTGTAGGACTCCGCCAGCCAAGACGGCACTTACGCGTCCTCTCGGTTCATTCAGCTACCATTTCAACGCAGAGTGGAGTGACGATGACCAGACCACTCACCAAATGGAATGGGTGAAACAATCTGGAGAGGCGTTGGGGCCGTACTCGATTCCCACCTACGTCAACTATCTCAGCAGCGGCAAACTGCTTGACGTGAAACGCACGTATGGCGACAATTTTGCAAGGCTGCAGTCGATCAAGCAGCGATATGATCCGAACAACATCTTTCACAACAATCGCAATATCCCCCCTGCTGAGTAGCGTAAGAGGCGCATGTCCGCGGTGCCGATCGGCAAGCAAGCTCAGCGTAACGAAGCCCGGCGGTGGCTGCGGCCGCTCGAGCACTACCTCTACGGCGTAAAGCCGAAAATCCGGCATCTCGTGCGATTTTCGCTGCACCGCTGCGTGCGTGGGCACGGCATCAGCCGCTTGCTCGAGCTTCTCATTGACAGGCCGAAGACGAAGCGGTTGCCGATGATGCGATCGGTTGCTTCCACATGACACCGCAACCATGCGCGCCGGCTGAAGACAAGGCGACCTGGTGCTGTCCGGTCTCGGCGACCGCGTGCTGCGCGCACGGCCCACCGTACCCGAGGTGGGCACCCAGCCCGCCTCGCGCATGACCGCCGAGCCGTCGGCCGAGGCAGACGGCGCCGCCGCGGCCTGGGCGGTCATGCTCAACCCGGCTGCCATCGGCGGCGTGCTGTTCCTCATCGTGCTGTTGTTCATGGTCGGCATCTTCTGATGGGGGGCACCAGTCAGGACGGTTCGCTCGCCTCCGGCCCTGCCGACGCGCTCGACTACGCAATGCGCTGGCAAGCCGGCGGCGACGCGGTGGCGCTGGCCACGGTGACCGAGACCTGGGGCAGCGCCCCGTGCCCGGTCGGCAGCATGATGGCGGTCTCCGGCTCGGGCCGGATCGAGGGGTCGGTAAGCGGGGGGTGTGTCGAGGCCGCCGTGGTGCAGGCGGCCCAGGAAGCCATCGCCGACGGCGCGCCCCGGCAGTTGTCGTTCGCGGTCAGCGACGGCTGAGCCGCATGCCGGGCTGATTGTTTTGTCCCGAACTGATGGTGCGTAGTATGAGCATCTCCGAAGGGATGAGATATGCGTCAGGTTCTCCACGGTTGCGCCAAGACGACGCACGCTGTCCGAGTTGAGCTAAAGCGATCGCACGCATCGGTCGCGACGCTGCCCGGCACTTCGGGATCAACCCCAAGACGGTCTTGAAGTGGCGGAAGCGCGCGGCCGTCCAGGACAATCCGATGGGGCCTTAGAACACCTTTCAAAACCTGATCTTCAGTTTGGTGAGGCAGATGATCGAGCAGGCGAGAGAGGTGAGAGCGTAATGGATGTCGCTTCTGCGCTCGTAGCGGGTGACGAGGCGGCGGTTGCGGTTGATCCAGGCGAAGGTCCGCTCGATGACCCATCGGTGCCGCCCCAGCTTCTGGCTGGTCTCGATGCTGCGTCGCGCGATGCAGGGTTTAATGCCGCGACGGCGGCAGGCATGTCGGCAGCGTCGATGGTCGTAGGCCTTGTCGGCATGGAGCTTGTCGGGGCGATGCCGCGCGCGGCCTGTCTTGCCGCCGATCGGCGGGATACGGTCGAGCAACTCCTCGAACGGCATGCTGTCGTTGGTGTTGGCGCCGGTCAGGACGAAGGCGAGCGGGATGCCGTTCCGGTCGGTCACAAGATGGCGTTTCGTGCCGAGCCTGCCTCGATCGGTCGGATTGGCCCTGTCTTGTCGCCCCCCTTTTTGCGGCGAGGGACGCGCTATCGATGCATGCGCGGCTCCAGTCGATCCGGTCGGCCGCCCGCAGCCGACGCAGCAGCTCGCGGTGCAGCCCGTCCCAAACACCTGCCTCCTGCCAATCCCGCAGACGCCGCCAGCACGTGAGGCCAGACCCGTATCCCATCTCGAGCGGAAGCATCTCCCACTGGAGGCCAGTCCGCAGCACGAACAGGATCCCTGGCAGCGCCGCACGATCGGGAACGCGCGGCCGTCCACCTCGCGGTCGTGCAGGGGATGCCGGTAGCAGCGGCTCGATGATCGACCAGAGTGCATCGGAGACGAGAGGAGAGGCCATCCTCCCTCATGAATCAGTCCGCCCGTGCGTACAAGGGGTTTTGAAAGGCGTTCTAAGGGCAAGCGGAGGATCCTGGAGGAGTTCATCGCGGCAACCCGGTATCACGAAAAGTCGCGATCCGTGTCCTGAACACCCCTCTGGAGCCGAAGCGCCGACAGACCCGTCAACGCTTGTCGATCTATGATGAGGCCGCTCGGGGCGCCTTGATTGTGCTGTGGGAGGCATCCGACCGGGTTTGCGGCAAGCGCCTCAAGGCCCTGTTTGCGGATTCCGGGGTCGTGTCGCCCGGCATTCCGAGAAATGCTAGCCCACCATTCCGGGATGATGTCGCCCAGGATTCCGATTTGAAGTCGCCCACCATTTCGATCTGAAGTCGCCCGGCGTGGCGGTCTTTATCGGCTGGGTCTTGAGGCTCCCTTGGCCTTTTTAGGGTCGCTCTTTTGAGGAGCGGCCGATGCCAGCGGAGAGGACGACGATGCGCCAGGTGCGCGAGATTATGAGGCTGCATACGGCCGGGGTCTCGACCCGGCAGATCGGAATCCGGGTGGGTGTGGCGGCCTCGACGGTCCGGCTGACGCTGCAGCGTGTGTCGCAGGCAGGGCTCTCGGGAGGAGGTGCGCCGGAGCAGACGGATGTGGCGCTGGAGGCGGCGCTGTTCTCGGGGTCTGGCAAGAAGATCGGCCATCGTCTGCATCCCGATCCGGACTGGGCGGCCATTCACCGGGAGCTCAAGCGCAAGCACGTCACGCTGACGATCCTGTGGGACGAGTATATCGCGCATCATCCGGACGGCTATCGATACTCCCGCTTCTGCGAGCTCTATCGGGCCTGGGAGAGGCGGCTGTCGGTCACGATGCGCCAGACGCATCAGGCCGGGGAAAAGCTGTTCGTCGACTATGCCGGGGACACGATCCTGGTCGTGATCGACCGCCTGACCGGTCGGACGCGATCGGCCCAGATCTTTGTCGCCGTGTTGGGCGCGTCGAGCTTTCTGTATGCGGAGGTGAGCTGGACGCAGGGGCTGGCGGACTGGATCGAGTCGCACAACCGCGCCTTTGCCGCGATCGGCGGCGTGTCGGCGCTGCTGGTGCCGGACAACACCAAGGTCGCGGTGATCAAGGCGTGCCTGTACGACCCGGTGATCAACCGGACGTATGCGGAGATGGCGGCGCACTACGGCGCTGCGATCCTACCGGCCCGACCCTACAAGCCGCGCGACAAGGCCAAGGTCGAGGTCGGCGTGCTGATCGCCGAACGCTGGCTGCTAGGGCGTCTGCGCAAGACCATTTTCCACAGCCTGGCTGAGCTCAACATGGCGGCCGCCGAGTTCTGCCGTCGCCTGAATGATGACCGGGTCATCCGGCGCGTCAACCGGACCCGGCGACAGCTGCTCGAGGAGATCGACCGTCCAGCCCTGAGGCCGCTGCCAGCCGAGCCCTATGTCCTGGCGGAGTGGCGCATCCGCCGGGTCGGCATCGACTACCACGTCGAGGCCGAGAACCATTTCTACAGCGTCCCCTACCGGTTTGCCCGGGCCGAGGTCGATGTCCGGCTGACCGCCCGTGCGATCGAGGTGTTTCTGCGCGGCGAGCGCATTGCCGCGCATCGGCGTGGCAGCGGCGACGGCAAGCATACGACCGCGGCCGACCACATGCCGTCGAGCCATCGCCGCCATGCGGGCTGGACCATCGAGCGCATCACCCGCGACGCAGCCGCGATCGGGCCGACCGTCGGCGCCCTGTGCGCGCTGATCCTGGAGCGCAGGCCGCATCCCGAGCAGGGGTTCCGGGCCTGTCTTGGCATCCTGAAGCTGGAACGCTCGGTCGGTGCGGCACGGCTGGATGCCGCCGCCGGACGCGCCATCGAGATCGGCGCGCTGACCTACGGCTCGGTCAAATCCATCCTCGACAACAAGCTCGAGCAGCAGCCGAGCGAACGGCAGGCAGCCGATCTGGTGCCGATCCGCCACCGGAACATCCGCGGCAGCGGCTACTTCCACTGATCCCGAGAGGACCCATCATGCTCACCCACCCGACACACGACCAGCTGCAGCAGCTCGGGCTGCTCGGCATGGCTCGCGCATTCGGCGAGATCCTGGCCGACCCCGACAGCGCCAGCCTCGGCCACGCCGAATGGCTGGCCCTGCTCCTCGAGCACGAGATCAGCCACCGCCACGACCGGCGTCTTGCCGCCCGGCTGCGCTATGCCAAACTGCGCCACCAGGCGGCCGTGGAGGATGTCGACTATCGCGCCGTGCGCGGTCTCGACCGCGCCCTGTTCCAGAAACTGTCGAGCGGCGCCTGGATCGACAACCATGACAACCTGATCCTGTGCGGCCCGACGGGGGTCGGCAAAAGCTGGCTCGCCTCGGCGCTCGGACACAAAGCCTGCCGGGACAACCACTCCGTGCTCTACCAGCGTGCGCCGAAGCTGTTTGCCGACCTGGCCCTCGCCCGAGCCGATGGACGGCACAGGCGGCTACTGCGCGGCCTGATCTCGCCCCAGCTCCTCATCCTCGATGACTGGGGGCTGGAACCGCTCGACGCCAATGCCCGACACGACCTGATGGAGATCCTGGAGGACCGCTATGGCCGAAAGTCCACCATCGTCACCAGCCAGGTCCCGGTCGAGCACTGGCACCAGCTGATCGGCGATCCGACCTACGCCGACGCCATCCTGGACCGCCTCGTCCACAACGCCACGCGTATCGATCTGAGCGGTGAAAGCATGCGCAGGAAGCGCTCTGGCCGCCTCCAGAACGCTTGACCGGGTAGACGGAAAAGAGGCAACGACAAACCAGGGCCAGGGAGCCTGGAGACCGGGCGATATCACTCCGGAATGGTGAGCGACTTCAAATCGGAACGGTGGGCGACATCGTTCCGGAATCACCGGGCGACATCATCGGAATACGCAGCTATGTTCACAGCTTGGTTCTGACCGATATCGCGAGCGGATGGACGGAAGCCGCGCCGATCGTCGTTCGAGAAGGCACTCTAGTGGTCGAACGCTCGAGCGCATCCGCGTGGGCCTGCCCTTTACCCTGAAGGCCCTGGACGTGGACAATGGCAGCGAGTTCGTCAACAACAGGCTGATCGACTACTGCCTGGGTCACGGTATCGAACTCACCCGCTCGCGGCCTTACCGCAAGAACGACCAGGCGTGGATAGAGCAGAAGAATGGCGCTGTTGTAAGGAAGCTCTTGGGCTACCGGCGTTTTGAGGGCTTGGCGGCAGCCAGGGCAATTACACGCCTCTACGGAGCGTCCAGGCTGCTCGTGAACTTCTTCCAGCCCTCGTTCAAACTGGCTGCCAAGCAGCGCGACGGCGCGAAGGTGGCCAAACGCTATCATCCGCCACAGACGCCATGCGAGCGTCTCCTGCAGGCGGAGAGTATCCCGATGGTCACCAAGACTACGCTGCGCGAGATCGCCGCGGATCTCGATCCGCTGAAACTGCTGGAGAAGTTGCGAGCTATGCAGGCTTATCTGGTAGCGTTGGCTAGCGGTGAAACACCGCCACCGACAACATCCGACCCGCCCAACCTAGCCGAATTCGTAGCAAGCCTATCGAGCGCCTGGCATGCGGGCGAGATCCGTCCGACGTTCTCCATCGAAGCCAAACCGCGGTATCTGCGGGGTCTACAAAAGGTCCAAGCACAACTCCCTATCGAAAGCCCCACCTCGGCGGTCAAACCGGTGACCGCACTAGCTCCTGCCGCAGCATCCGTGAAAATGCAGGACAAACCGAAGCCGATCTACGCCGAGCCCGGCCGTGCACGTGTCCAGGCGCTCCGCATGGTGTGGCCGATCGTATGCCGCCGATTGGAAGAGATCCCGAACATCAACGCCATGCAGCTTTTCGACGAGCTGTGCATCCAGTTCCCAGGTCGATTTACACTCAAACAGTATAAGACGCTCGTCCGACGGGTCAGTGTCTGGCGCCAGGCAGCTCGCGCGCGCGGCGTCGTCATCGGGCCCAAGACGTATCGTCTGCTCAGCAATAGACCGCGTGGTCGACGGCCCGATGCCTTCAAGGACCACTGGGAAGAGATGGCTCGGTGCCTTGAAGAGCAGCCCGATCAAACCGCACTCGAACTTCTCGTCGAGTTCCAGGCCCGCTACCCGGGAGAATACACCTTGCGACAGCTTCACACGTTGCAGAAGCGAGTGCGGTCCTGGCGCCAACAAGCCGTGCAGCGGCTGATCGGCGAGGTCAGCAGCCTACCGCCTTACGGCGCCCCGCATCCCTCCCGCCTGGGGTGCCGGTAACATTCCTGGTGAGGCAGCCGGTAACAGAATTACGTGAGGCAACACGACACGCCTCTAACTGCGCCCGTAGATTGAAAACACTCGAGGGCAGCACAACCTACGAGTTCATCTGCCACCAGTCGACGATCGAGCTTGAACGCTTCAAGATAAACCTAAACCACCACAATCCGGGACTGAACATCTAGGATTCAGATCAATAAAGGTCTTGGAGCGATGCAACGGGGAAAGATTCACGATCCTGAGGTGCGGGGCGATCGTGATGGTGGATCTGTTCCGGCTAAATGAGGGGCGGATGACGCGGTTGCGGCCGCTCCTGCCGAACAAGCCCCGTGGTGTGGCGCGAGTTGGCGATCGGCAGGTGATCTCGGGGATCGTGCACGTGCTGCTGACCGGCGGACGCTGGGTCGGCGCTCCTGCCGTCTATGGTCCGCGCAAGACGCTCTATATCGGTGGGGCCGCTGGGCGCGTCAGGATGTCTGGCGGCGCGCATCCGAGGGCCTTGCGGCAGTGGGCGGCCCCTCAGCCGAACTCATATCCGCAGCCAAGGTGCAGGGGAGTGGCGGGAACGCCGTGTTATGTATTTCCTCTCAACAAGAACATATGTCCCTCCCCCCCTCCGAAGCGGGTGATAAGCGGGGAGGCAGCGTTTGTTCGCCGCGCTTGACGGCGACCAGGATCGGGACAACAACATGGACTTCGCGAACGCCGTTCATCATCCCCCGTTCAGCATCACGCGGGCAAGCCATGTACGTTACTTCGTCCGGGATCTGGCGAAAAGCGTGCACTTCTACACCGAGATACTGGGCTTGGTGGTCACCGAGCAGGCTGGTGACGTCGCCTATCTCCGCGGCATCGAGGAGGCCTGCCACCACAGCGTCGTCTTGCTGCAAACCGACGGCGAGCCCGGAGCCGAATGCGTCGGAATGCGGGTCTGGTCCGAGGATGACCTCCATCGCGCGCGCGATCATATCGTCGCGTTGGGCGGCACGGCCGAGCTCGTCGAGCGCCCTCATCAAGGACCTTCACTGCTGACCCGCTTCGGGGTGGGCGCACCGCCGATCGAGCTCTGTGCCCACATGCCGGTGGTCAAGCGCCTGCTGAACAATTTTCCCGTACAAAAAGGCGGCCGTGCACTCCGGCTTGACCACTACCAGTGCGTCGTCCCCGACGTCGGCGAGACCGCAGGCAAGTTCATGGCAAGCGGGTTCCGCCCCGCGAAATACACGACGCACGCGGATACCGGAGACCTGCTGAGCATCTTTCTCACCCGCAAGAACAATCCGCATGACCTGGTGCTGGCACAAGGCGCGGGGCCGCGGCTGCATCACGTGGCCTTTATCGTCTCCGACCTGCAAGCCATCTTCCGCGCCTGCGACATCGCGGCGAACTATGGCTACGGCCGGAACGTGGAGCATGGTCCCGGCCGGCACGGTCCGCCGAATGGCATCTTCGTCTACTTCCGCGATCCGGATGGGAACCGCATCGAGTTTGGTCTGCCGCCGATGCAGTTCATGGATCCCGAAGACCTGCCGAATGTGTGGGACTCGAACGACGGCGTGTCGCTGGTGCCGTGGGGCGCGGGCCCACCGCAGCGCTGGCGCGAGGAGATGACGCAGTTCCGAGGTATCGAGCCCGCTGGCGGGACGCTGAGCCGCTGGGTGTCGTCAAGGTAAAGGCCGTCTCGCCGGAGGCTTGCGTCGCACGCCGCCCGTCAACCTCGCCCGGACGCAAGGTTCTCCCGGACCTTCTATCGACAGGTTTTGGATGCTAGCGCCAAGGCACCCGCAGTGTGCAGGTGCAAAGCCACTAGCTCTCTTACGGCTCCAAGGCCGCAGTTGTTTCGTCGAACAGCTCGTCGACGCTGAGCTTGTTCGAAATGATTTTCTGCTCGAACGCCCAGTCGATCGCGAGCTGGATGCCCTTGCGGTTCGCTTCGAGCCCGATGGGCGGGTAAATGTTCGGAACGCCACCCTCGGTCAGATTGCGGCTCTCGACGATCATCCGGAAGATCGCGCGCACCACGTCCGGGCGCTCCTTCACGATACGCTCGTGCACGACGAACATATGGTTGATGGGAACCACGCCTTCCCGCTCGAACCACGCTTTGGCCGCATCCTTCGCATCCGGCACGAGGGTCGCGACGCGCGGGTCCTTCGGCAGGTCGTTGCCCTGCAGCGTGGCGATGAGCTCACCGTCCAGCATCATCTGGCCGATGTCGGATCCCTTAGGCAGGCGCTCGCAATTCGGCGGGTCGTTGTATTCGGTCAGGTGGCCTTCGCCGACCGTCATCCAATGCACCTCGTCGAGGTCGACGCCATATTCGTGCTTCAGGATGCCGCGGATCCACAGCCCGGTGGTCTGCGCGTAGGTGCGCACGCCGACCTTCTTGCCCTCGATGTCGTGCGGTTTGAGGTCGGGGAACAGCTCCTTGTTGAAGCCGGCGCAGTGATGCTGGAAGCGGCCCGAGATCGGCGCCGGCAGCAGAACGTAAGGTTTCCCATACGTCTTCGCCTGGAGATAGGTGACGATCGCCAGCTCGCCGCAGTCGAAGGCGTTCTCGCGCAGCATTGGCTTGAAGCCGTTATGCGCTTCCTTGGGACCGCAATTGTCGAGCTCGACGATCTCCGATGTCACGCGGCCATCACGGATCGCGGCGGTGACGGGGTATTCGGCCAGGTTGGTCTTTAGCGTGATCCGCTCGGCATCCGACATGGCGTCTCTCCGTCGTTCGTTTTTCAATAGAGCTTGACTTCGATCAGCGAGGGCCCCGGCGTAGCGCTGGCGCGGAGGATCGCATCATGGAACTCGCCGGCCTCGGTGACCTGGACGCCCGGGACACCCATGCTCTTGCCCATCGCTACCCAGTCGATCGTCGGGCGATCGATGTCGATCATCGACATCGCACGCGGACCCGGCGCGTTGCCGGCACCCATGTTCGTGTATTCCGCCTTGAGGATCGCGTACTGATTGTTGGCAAAGATCACGGTGGTGACGTTCAGCTGCTCGCGCGCCTGCGTCCAGAGCGACTGGATCGTGTACATCGCACTTCCGTCCCCCACGTAGCAGGTCACGCGACGACCGGGGGCGGCGAGTGCCGCACCGGTGGCGACCGGCGTGCCATAGCCGATCGATCCGCCAAGATTGTTGATCAGGTCGTGCGGTGCCGCGCCGATCGTGTGCGGCATCGTCTCGCGCCCGGTGGTCAGCGACTCGTCGACGATGATGTCGCCCGGCCGGATCGCGGCACAGATCGCGTGCGCGATGCTGAGTGGTGCGAGCGCGCCAGAGGGCCGTCCGGTGTTGCTCGGCTCCTGCAGAACGGGGGCGCTGTCCTGCGCGCCGAGCAGCTCGGCCAGCATCGCCAGGCCGAGCGCGCTGTCCTCGTCGGGTAGCACCAGCGAATGGACCTGCGTTCCAGACGTCTTCAGCAGGCTCGGTTTGTCGGGATAGGAAAAGAACGCGATCGGCTCGCCCGTCTCGACCGTGATGATGTGGCGGAACGCAGCGAGGAAGGGTGTCGCCTGCGCCACCGCATAGGGGATCCGCTCGAGCGGCACCCGGCCGGCGCCGCGCTCGATGCGGCTGGTGAAGAACTGCGAGCCGAGCCGGCAGCCGGTTTTGACTGCGATCCGTCCGGCGGTCGTGAGTGCAGGACCATGCGTCGCGGTGTTGGCGAGGATGATCAGCGTGGGTTCGCCCGAGCGCAGCACGCGCGACACGTTCTCGACGCGCGTCGCATCGGGCACTTTCGGCGCACGTTTCACCGATGCCAGCGCGGGCAGGTCGAGCGGCTCGCCCGCCTCCTGCCAGCAGGCATCACCAGGCAGGATCAGCGTCGCGATCCGACCCGGATGCTCGGATGCGCGGGCGATCGCCGCGCGCGTGTCCCAGGCGATGTTCGACGCGCTCTCGATGCGTCGCACCCAGTGGCTCAGCGGCCGCGCCAGGCCCTCGATATCGGAGCTGAGCGGCGGGTCGTATCTCAGATGCGCGGCGGAGTGGTCGCCCACGATGTTGACCATGCCGGAGCAGGCGCGCTTGGCATTGTGGATGTTCGCCAGCCCGTTCGCGAGGCCCGGCCCGAGATGCAGCAGGGTGGCGGCGGGCGTGCCGCGCATGCGATACCAACCGTCGGCGGCACCGGTCGCGACACCCTCGAACAGGCAGAGCACGCTGCGCATCTTCGGGTTCTCGAGCGCGCCGAGGAAATGCATTTCCGACGTGCCGGGATTTGCGAAGCAGATGTCGACGCCCTCTTCGATGAGGGTATGGACCAGCGTTTTCGAACCGTTCATGCCGCTCTCCCGATCCTGCCGCGTGGACGCGTCAATATCCGGCCAGTTCGCGCGCCTTGCCGACCACACCGTAGGAGCGTGACGGCGCCGACATCAGGAACTTGTAGCCTTCGCTCAGCAGCCGCTCGTAGTTCTTCGCCGTGGTGTGGGGGTTGCCGACGGGCACCTTGTGCTTGTGGCAGGTCTCCACGATCCGGCGCATCGCATCGAGCACGACCGGGTGCTCGTACTGGCGCGCATAGCCGAGCTGCTGGCTGAGGTCGCCCTCGCCGATCAGGATGAAACCAATGCCCGGAACGTTGGCGAGGATGTCGTCGAGGTTTTCGATCGCCTCGGTGCTCTCGCACATCAGGCCGACCAGGATCTCGCCCTGCGGTGCAAGCGGCCACACGTCGGCGCGCTGGTAGTATTCGGCTGGGCTGAGGCCCCAGTAGCGCGCGGCCGTGGCCGGCCCGTCGCCGCGGATGCCCTTGGGCTCATAGAGTGGCGCATCCTTCGGCCGTGCATAGCGGCAGGACGCGACTGCATTATAGGCCTGCGCGACGGTCGCGACATGCGGCATGATCACACCGTAAACGCCACGATCAAGGACCTGCTTGGCGAAGGACTGGTTCATCTCGACGCCGTTGGCCGGGATGCGTCCGATCGGCGTGACGGACGGTGCCACCGACCGGCTCTCGGCGATCGTCTTGCGGTTGAGCATGTACTGGAGCGCATGGCCGAGCGCCGAAACGTCGTACGGGTTGTGCTCCATTTCGAAGACGATGCTGTCATACGGCGAGTCCGTCATCTCGATGGCGGTCTGCACATCGAGCTTGGCGAAAGCCGAAAAGGCCGGCTTCCCCTGTTCCCAGGCGCGGATTACACCGTTGAGGCGCTGGCTGTCGGACATGGAGACCTCGGGTCGGTTGCGTTGAGTCGGGTCAGGCGACCGCGGCGAACTCGGCCGGCACCACAGGCGCCCAGCGGCGCTGCAGCAGGACGAGGCAGGTCAAGGCGCCTACCAACAGAAAGAAGAAAATCACCACCATGGGCGCTTCGTAGCCGCCGCTCACCTGAAGCAGCCAGCCCGAGAGAAGGGGTGCGATGATCCCGGCGATGCTGGTCGACGTGTTCTGGATGCCGGTCACGATGCCGACGAGCGGCGCGGGGATCAACGTGAGCCGGCAGAGTGCCAGGTGGTTGGCAGTGGCAAAGCCCAGCCCCGACAGCGACACCACGTTCCAGAACAGGGCCACGTCGAGCGATCGAGTATAGGCGCCAAGCAACTCGGTGCTGGCGAGCACGAAGCCTGCAATCACAAAGAACTTGCGCACGCGAACGGCATCGCGGCCGCGGCCGATCAGCACATCGGCGAGCAAACCGGTGAGAAGGGCGACGATCGCGATGCCGATGAAGGAGAAGAAGGAATAGAGGCTCATCGTCTGCAGCGAAAGTCCGCGCCTTTCCACCAGGTAGGACGGCATCCAGGTCATATCGTAAAATACGAAGTAATTGTAGCAGAAGTTGATAATGATGGTGCCCCAGATCAGCGGGCTCGATAGCACGCGCCGGATCGGCACAGCCGCTGCCACAGCCCGCCGCGCCGCCGCCTGCTCGGAGGTCCGCCGGTCGTTGCGGACCAGCAGCAGCCAAGGCACCAGCCAAAGCAGGCCGACGGCGCCGCAGATCAGGAACATGTAGCGCCAGTTCTGCTGGAGGATCAGCCACGTCGCGATTGGCGCGCCGATCGCCGGGCCGATCTTGGTGCCGATCATATAGAGCCCGACGGCGAGGCCCGCGCGCTCTTCGGGAAAGTTCGAGCGAATCCAACGATAGCTCGCCGGCACGACGATCGCTTCGCCAGCGCCGGTTAGGAGCCGCATCGTGACGAGACCCGCGAACGTCGTCATCAGTCCGGTGCCGGCCGAGGCCAGGCACCAAAGCCCGAACATGATCGCGTAGGGCCGCTTGACGCCGAACCGGTCGACGACCCACCCCATCGGGATCTGCAGCACCGCGTAGGACCAGAAGAACGCCGAGGCGAGTTCGCCGCGGTTGATATTGGAGAGACGGAATTGGTGGATGAAGGACGGGACCGCCAGCACCGACGCGGTGCTGTTGCGGTCGACGAACGCGATCACGGCGCCGAGTGCCAGGAGTGCGAGTACCGACCAACGCCGGAGTGCAGTCGTCTCCGTCGACGCATTCCGGGCGGATACCCTGATTCCAGCCGGTGCTGCACGAATGGACATGGACATGGGACTTTCCTCTGGCGTCCGCATCTTGTCCGGCGAACTCAGCCAATTTGTTAGGAGTTGCTCAGGAAAGGGTAGAGTATCTGGGCTGTCTTGCCGAAGATCCAGGAGCGCTCGTACTCCGTCAGCACGGACAGCCGCTCCTCGGCTGTAGCGCGGATTTCTGTCATTGTACCCTCGGAGCTCGGAAAGTTGGAGCCCCAGGCACATCGGTCGGCGCCGAAGCAATCGACGATCTTGCGGAACAGGGTGTCCGGCGTTGCCTTGCCTTTCTTCGAGTCGCCCATGATCCGCGGCGTGAGCTTAAAGAAGATCGACTTGATCGGCGCGATTGCCCAGAGCGTGCTCGCCGCCTCGTAAGGAACGCCGTCCGTCACATCGGGACGGGCGAGATGGTCCAGGATGATATTCACACCCGGAAAGCGCCTTGCGAGCGACACCACCGCAGAGATTCCGACGGCACCCGTCTGGATGCACATCGGCTGGCGAAGCTCGCTCAGGAGCTCCCAGGTGGGATAGGCGCGAGGATCGTCGAGCTCGCTCGGGTCAAAATCCTTGGTGCTGCCGCCTGTGAAGATCCGCAGGCCCGCCATGCCGCGTCCGGTCCAGTCGCGCAACGTCGCCGGCGCGTCCGGATCGAGCACGTCGATCGAGCCGACCGCGATGAGGCGATCCGAATACTTGTTGCAGCTGTCGACGACGTAGGAGTTGTCGAACCCGTAGGTGGTCGACGAATGCACCACAGCGGCCTTCGCCACGCCCGCCTCGTCCATCGCGGCGATCAGCGTTTCGACCGTGCACGGCCGCTCCTGCGACCAGTCGGACCGCTTGCCGAAGAGCGGGGCCAGCGGATAGCGCCCCACATCGTCCGAGATCACATGGGGGTGGATGTCGATCGCGGGGAACGTCATGAGATCTCCCGGGGGCCGATGCCGGCCGGCCGCTCGTCGTTGTTTGGGCACGTCGCCGTTCCGGCGCCAGATGTCAGTTCGCGCGCGCCTTGAGCTTCGCGTCGAGGCGGGGATACACGCGACGCACGTTGCCCTCGAAGATCAACGCGCGGTCCGCGTCGCTCAGAGCCGGGGTGGCATCAATATAGCGCTTGGTGTCGTCAAAATACTGGCCGGTATCGGGATCCTTGCCGCGCACCGCACCGATCATCTCCGATCCGAACAGCACGTTGCGCGCGGGGATGACCTTGGTGAGCAGTTCGACGCCCGGCTGATGGTAGACGCAGCTGTCGAAGAAGATGTTGTCGAGCAGCCCTTCGAGCGGCCGGTCCATCATCTCGAGCGACATGCCGCGGTAGCGGCCCCAATGATAGGGAACCGCGCCGCCACCATGCGGAATCACCAGGCGCAGCGTCGGGAAATCGCGGAACAGGTCGGATTGCAGGATCTGCATGAACACGGTGGTGTCGGCGCACAGATAATGCGCGCCCGTGCCATGGAAGCACGGATTGCACGAGGCTGCGACATGGATCATCGCCGGCACGTCGAGATCGCACAGCGTCTCGTAGATCGGATACCACTCGCGGTCCGTCAGGGGCTTGCCGGTCCAGTAGCCGCCCGACGGGTCGGGGTTGAGGTTGCAGCCGACGAAGCCGAGTTCTTCCACACATCGGCGCAGTTCCGGGATGCTGTTCTCAGGGGGCGCCATGGGTGACTGCGGAAGCTGGCAGACCGGGACGAAGTTCTCGGGAAACAGCTGCGTCACGCGATAGACGGCGTTATTCGAGACCTCCGCCCATTCGAGGCTGGTACGCTCGTTGCCGAGATGGTGCGACATCAGGCCGGCGATGGGGGAGAAAAGGGTTAGGTCATAGCCGCGCTCCTGCTGGAGCTTGAGCTGGCCGTTGCCGATCGCCTCACGGATCTGATCGTCGGTTAGGATGGCGTCTTTTAGGTTAGGGGCGCTAGCCCGATCATCCGCACTCTCGACTTGCCTCGCCCGCCAATCCCTGAAGGATTTTGGCACCGTGGTGAAGTGGCCATGGCAGTCGATGATCATGCTCTCTCCCGGTGTCACGTCTGCGCGCGTTCAATGCAGATTAGTCGCGCCTTGTAAGGCGCAGGAATCGGTTTTGCTGCAGCGGTCATAAGAAGCTTGGAGAGGATGGCCGAGGAGCGCCTTCGAAGCCGGCGCCCGACAATCTAGGGTTGCGCACCACAGGCCATGCCCAGCGGTGCTCCGCTGCACCGTGAAATCTAGGGCATCCCCCCTCAAATTGGGCCAGGTTGCAAGAGCAGCCCATTCTCGGCGGCTTCCACTTGACCATCGTTCGTACTAGCTTCGGCGGCGGCTGCATCCTGACCAGTCAGTTCACTCGCGACATCTCCGACCTTCGGTTGTGCACGAACCCCACGCAGCGCTACGTCCGGCAGAAGGGCGTGCTCGGTTCGACGATCGGGTAGGTCGGCACCATCTATGACCTTGGCCAGATTGGTCTGACCGACGGACTCGCCGATTATCGGGCCTGCTACAAGACCTCGACCTTCGGCCAGTATCCGCGTCGCGTCGGTCGGGCCGGCATCCCTGCTGGACAACTACCGTTATGTAAACTTGTCTGCCGGCTGCTCGGTGTCATCGGGCTCGCGGGGTTTGCCGGCGAAACTGATCACCAAGCCCGGCCCCCAGCATGGGCTGCGTCGGTGCATCGGCCTCAACGTCAATCTCCGTGCCTGATGCTGCGAGTGAGGCGTCCAGCGCAGCACGTCGGTGCTAATCACGGTCTATGAGGCGCAGGAGGCGGACTCCTACGGCGTGCATCCTAGCAAGCAAGATTCTGGCGTCGTGCTGATCGACGACCTCGGCTGCCGCTGGCTTACCGCCCTTGGCATCAAGTAGGGCTCGGGGGGATAAGGGCGGGCCGTCGGCAACACGTTTGAACACAGCCGAACCGAAGATCGAAGCTGAAGCGGAGGGCGCGAGTCTGTATGCCCCTGCCGACGATCATTCACTCAGACTGACCTGGCGCATCCCCGCCATGGCCTCTATTCGAGTTGAGGGTATCTGCAATGGACCGCCTGCCTGCTTGAAAACCCGTCCTCAGTGCTCGGATTGTGCGTCGCACAAATAAAGTGCTGGATAAGCGAGATTTTCCAAACTTTGATGGGCCATAAGAAAACTGCCCTTGTTCGGGGGTTACTCGGTTGCTTATATAGGGCCGGGAGATCAGAAACATGCAGGATTACGGCTCGACACCGGCCGCTTCTATCAGTCTCAGGCAGCTGCGACTGTTCGAAGGGGTCGGCCGACTGAAGAGCATTCGCCGCGCTTCCGACGAGTGCAACCTGTCGCAGCCGGCAGTGACGCAGTCGATCGCGAAGCTGGAAACACAGCTCGGCGCGACCTTGCTCGATCGCGCGACGAGCGGGAGCTACCTGACCGATCTCGGCACCATCTTGCATCGGAGGTCGACGCGTCTCTTCTACCAGATTGAAGAAGCAATCGCGGGGCTTGGCGGCTCCAGTGCCACCCAGGCGGCGGCGACCGCACGCCGCCTGACACGCTCGCAGCTCCGAAGCATCCTCTTGGTCACAGATCACCTGTCATTCGTCGACGCCGCACAGATGCAGGGCTTGTCGGCGGCCTCACTTCAGCGCGCCTCGCACGACCTCGAGCGTAATGTCGGGCGGCAGCTATATCGCCGCTCCGCCTCGGGTGTGACCGGCACCCCAGAGGGACTCATCTTCGCTCGTAAGATCAAGCTCGCGCTTCAGGAGATTGAGGTCGGCGCGCGTGAAATTCACGCGGCACAAGGCCGGGCCGAGACACGGATCGTCCTCGGTGCGATGCCGAACGGCGGCAGCGTGTTGCTCGGCTCCGTTCTCGACGAGTTTGCCAATTCCTACTCGCAAGCTCGGGTGCGCATCACGACGGCCAGTTCATCGGAGATTCTGAACGCGTTGATCTCCGGCGATGTTGACCTCGTGCTCGGCTTGATCCCGGCCGCCCTGAACGAGGAGCTCTGCGCCCGGCCGCTTGCGACCACACCTTATGAGATTGTGGGCCGCCGCGGCCACCGGCTGCTGAACAAGGGTGCCGTGACGGTAGATGATCTCGCCTCTTACGACTGGGTGGCTGGTATCCCCAACTCGAGCC
This sequence comes from uncultured Lichenicoccus sp., assembly GCA_963693035.2. Classification (GTDB taxonomy): domain Bacteria; phylum Pseudomonadota; class Alphaproteobacteria; order Acetobacterales; family Acetobacteraceae; genus Lichenicoccus. The sequence goes on along the minus strand of CAXMMQ010000008.1, from coordinate 226,612 downwards.
GGCGCGAGGCCTTTGACCAGATCTTCAAAGGGCGACCGGGTCCGCGCTTGCCGATCGAAACCTGTTCGATGCCGGTCATCCAGCACCTGTTGGCAGCGAATAGTCGGCTGACGCTCATGACGTCGTTCGAGCGGATCTACCAGGGCGAGAGTCTGGCTGCTATTCCGTTCCAGGTGCCGGTGGCGGCACCATCGATCGGATTTATGACCCGAAAGAACTGGTTGCCGACGAGCTTGCATCTCTGCTTCGTTGACCTTCTGCAGCGCCGGCTCGCTAGCGCGCATGTGCCGCACATTGTTGCCCAGACCGGATGATGACTTGAGGGGGCGTCCGGCAGTACCGGTTAGTCCGATAGTCCATCGGTGTCGACAAAAAGCTCTTCGACCGGCATATGGCGCGGCGTCAGCTTCTGGTCGAACGCGGTCTTCGAAAGCGCCTTAATCGTGGGGAGGTTGGCTTCGAACCCGTAGGGAAGCGGATCGGGGCCTACTATTTTTGAGAGTTCGAGGTATTTCAGGTCCGACTTGCTCGTGGGCCCGTCCGTCTGAAGCTTTGCAAGCCACTCCTTCTTTGCCCGGGTGAAGGCGTTGGTCAGCGACTTGGCAAGCCACGGGTGAGCCTTCAGCACCTCCTCCTTAAGGACGATTGTTCCGTGCATCGGGTAGATGCCGGTGCGGCCATACCACTCTGTCTCGAGCTCCTCCGCGTTGGGGAACATGTCGGGATAGTGACTGACGTCGACCTCCTTCCATCCGCCTACAGGCGAACCGGTGCGGCCGATCCCGGCATTTGCTTCGAAGCCGGCCGCGAGCTCGCCCGCCTCCATCATCGAGTAAAGCGACTTGCCACTAGCTACATGGACGACGTTCGTGGGAAGCTTGAGTTGCTCGACGTGCTCCTCGTCGTCAACCACCCAGGTGACCTTCGAGCTATCAAGCCCAAACTCGTCAATCAATACCTGGCGCGTCCACACACCCGTCGTCACCGAGTAGGCTCGAACGCCGGCCTTTTTGCCTTCGAGATCCTTTGGCTCACTGATCCCGGCATCAGGACGCACGAGTAGACCGGAATGATGAAAGCGGCGCGTGACGAAGATCGGCAGGCCTATGATCGGAATGTCGTAACAGCGAGCAATGATGTAGGTCGTCGGCGCCAACTCGCAGACGTCGAACTCGAGGCCGCGCACCATCCGACGGAACGCTCCGATCTGTGGCTGCACGTTGACGAACTCTGCGTCCACGCCCTCGATCGGGATGCTGCCGTTGCGGACGGCGCGCGTATGAGGGAAGTCCGCGATGGAGATCTTCAGTTTGAGTCGTTCGGCCAAAGGCCCATCTCCCTAGCTTGATTGGCGCCTGTCGCGTCCGCCAATGGATTGGGCCATGGCTCGGGAGCGCTAGCGTTATAAGAAATAGATCGCAGAAGATAGAAGTTCCCCGAGACTACAAACCCCGGGGACATGCATGTCGGTTGCCTGTTGCAGCCTACGGCATGGAACTAGTTCCGGTCGATCGTGCCCAGGAACGTGAACTCGTCACCGGGATCGTTTACTGGAACTCGACATCGAGAAGCGCGGCGGCGCCCCCATAACCGTGATGTTCGGGTCGATGTTTGCTATCCCGTCGTTGATCAGACTTCCGGCGTTGGCTGTCGGTTGCCTCGCCTTCATCGTGGTCTGCCGGCTGTATCAGCCACTTCTACTGAGCTCGCTTGATGCGGAACTCGCGGCCGCTCGCGGTGTGCCGGTCCGTCTTGTCGGGCTCGTCTAGCTGATCGTCACAGCTCTGGCCTTTGCTCTTTCCACTATTACAGTCGGAGCCATCCTCTCGACCGCGCTCCTGATCGGGCCGGTGGCGGTGGAAATCCGCTTGGCGCGGCGTCTGTGACAGGCCGTGTTGCGGGCAGCAGCGATCGGAGTTTCCGCAACCTGGTTTGGATTTGCGCTGGCCCGCGGAAGCTACTACTGGACTACCGGCCGTGGCTGGCCCCGTTAGGTTCTTCATCGTCACGCTAGTCTTCCTGGCTGAATATTACCTCCTCGTCGAACGTTCGCCGCGAGGCCGCCGTGCATCACTGTCCATCGAAACATCCAGCCAAACCGGCCGGTGACGCGATCCGATGCTCTCCAGCTTTATGTTCAATCCGTGGATCGCCGCCACCACCATAGCGGCGGTTGCTGGCGCCATTGGCCTCTTCGTCGTGATCCGCGGATCCTGATTTGCGGCGCACGCGCTATCACTCGGAACCTTTCCCGGTGCGGCTGCTTGCTGTCGAAGGCGGTCGACGATGTGAACAGATCGACCACGCTACCGGGGTGCGGCGTCGCCGAAGAACAGCGCGAGCTTCCGCGCCGATTGGCTGGCGATCTTACGGCTTCGAGGGAACAGGTCGCGCTCGTAGGCGGCAAGTGCGGCGTCGAGGTTTCGAGGACTGGCTATGATCGCTTGGGCAAGCTCCGCACCGTCAAGCATTGCGATGTTGGTTCCCTCACCCGCAAATGGCGACATCAGGTGCGTCGCGTCGCCCAGGAGGATGACCTCGGCTGTCCGAGGCCACTCGTGCCCGACCGTTATATTAGTGCATGGATCGGCCGAAGCACTGGTTCGGCAACGCTTCTCGTGATAAGGCCGACTAATTACGGGCGCTTTCGGAATCCCCCAACGAGTCATGGTCTCGGAGCCTCGGTATTGGTCGCATTGGCCGTCTGCGCGGCGAGGCTTGTCACCTCATTGGCGACAACGGCGAAACCCCTGCCGGCCTCACCGGTCCTTCGGCCTCGATCGTGGCGTTGAGCGCCAGCGAGTCGGTTTATCTGGCAATGGTCGAAATTAAGCCAACGACCTCCCCGAGTCGCTCCGCCGATACCGAGAGGGCGCGGGCAATCGCGTCTGCCGTGTTGGCGTCACTGACCGCGGGGCCGCTCATGATGGCGGAGTGCTGAACCTGCCGCCTGATTTCGCTTATGGACGAAGCAAGCTGCTCCGCTGCGGCTGCTACCGACTGCCCGCTGCTACTGGGCTCCACGATTCCAAGGATATGAGCGATAGACAGGCGGCCGGACACTAGCCTTTACCACTCCCTGTGGGGTGAGCGCCGAGGCCGTAACGAGATCGCACTAGCCCATGTTTGACGGCATCGTCTCTGGAGCAGAATCCGATCGGATGAAGAAACCGCCGGGCTAACGACGCACGCGAAATCGACTCTAGAAGGTGAGTCGACCGCCAACTGTAGGATCAACGTTGCTGCGGTTCATAAAGCCACTGGACAATCCATTCGAGACGCGCGATAGCATCGCCCCTGCATAGAGTTCAAAATGGGAATACAGCCGATAGTCGTTGACCAAGGAGACGGCATCGAGGTTGCCAGAGCAGGAGCTGTGGCTTGCGTTCGTGCAACGGTTCTTCGCATAGCTGTTCTGGTGCTCGTGATAATAGCCGCTATAGATGGAGAGCTTCTTGGTCACCTTGTAACGCGCCCCAGCCCATGCGACCTGGAGTAGCTTGTTGCGCACATACGCAGTGTTATTGACTACGGCGAGCTGATAGCCGTGAATATAAGAGCCGGCGACGATCGGATCTTCGGGATCGGCGCTGCGGATGTTCTCGTAGCCGGTGAGGAGCAGGACCGAACCGATGCTGTACTTTGCCAGCAGCATCACGCTCGTATTGTCCGACGCGGTGGCAGCGAGCGAGTCTGGCGGCGAGACGCGTAACTGGGCTCTGGTGAGCGAGGCGGCGCCGATGGCGTCGTCGATTTGGGAGAAGATCGCGTCGAGCGAGAGCTGCTTGATCGTCGTGCCAACATCGACCTGGACCGCACCGCCGCCGCCATGGCCGTCCCTGCCAGCCTTGCCTGGCGCATCGTCGAACTGGTAAATCACGCCGGTCCGTATCGGACCAATATTGACTAGGTATTTCAGGGAGGAATCGAGGCGTGCGTCTTCGGTTGCGCCGGCACCGGCCGTAGTGCTCTGCGCTCCCAGCAAGGAAAACGCGGTTGAGCCGACGACCGGATCGTAGGCGGTTACGCCGTCAAGGGTGAAGGTGTTCTGGCGGCCATAGGTCAGCGTGCCGAAGGCGGTGGTGAAGCCAGCGAAGGCGAAGGAATTGAAGATCTGGCCGGCGCGGCTGGAGTCACCGTTGCCGCTCTGTCGGTCGGCTGGCACGCCAGCGTTGCTGACCAGTGAGGCCAAGCCGTTGGACAAGCGGCCCGAGGTCGGCAAAAACCCGGTTTGCGCATCGAACACGAGGGCTACGCCGGGAAACAGCAACTCCTTGCCCCTCACGCCGACCGATGAATTGCCGAGCGCATTGGGATTGACACCCCAGTTGGATGCACCGCTGTCTTTGCCGACAAGATAGTTTCTACCCAGTGGAAACGTGTCGCTGAGCGCTTGTCCGTGCGACATATAGCCAAAGCCGGCGTCGATGGTGCCATAGAGAGTAATGCCGTTCCAGGTCAGCGGTGCGAATTGCAGAATCGGCTGGGTTCCGCCGATCGCGGCGGCGGCCGGCGCCTCGGCGCCGGTCTTGAGACGAACAATCGCGCCAGCGCCAGTATAAAGGGGATCTGACGGCGATGGCTGCGCCTGCGCCTGCGCCTGCGTTGCTATCAGACAAGACAAAGCCGCGCCATACAAAAGCGTCGAACGTCGCAAGGCAGTCTTTCCTAAGGTAAGGCGAAGTGTCGCGCTAGACCGTTCCGAAAATGGAATGGGGGTCATTTAATTCGTTCTCAGAAGAATACAGGCGCAGCATGCGCTACTGATGATAAGGCTAGGTTAACGGCCACTCGCGGCTTTCCGGCAGGCGAAGCCCATCGTCCAAGCTGTCGCGGCACATCCGCTCGTCTATGCCAAAGGCGAGGACCGGCCTCGCTCCTGCGGCTCGCGTGACTGTGGTTACGTTATGATGACGGCCTCGTTCTTCGGTGCGCTACCAGACATCTGTCCGTACTCAGACCACGGCGTTGAAAACTAAGCATAAGCTGGCTCAGGTCATGCTCGAGCGCGATCCAGCCAAGCAGTTGACCGGGCGTGTCGAGATGATGACGCCTGCGTCGGCGGCGAGCGCACCGGCGGCAAGCGCGGACGTGGTGCAGAGGGTAATACCGAGGCTCCGAGAGCCTGACTCGTGGGGGATTCCCAAGGTGAGCATAATCTGATTCGGTATGACGAACCTGGAGCTTTGCCATGCCGATCTCGCTTCGGAGTGACTTCACGGCAGCGCAGATGCGGGCTGCTGCCCGCACGACGAAGGACGCCCCGCAGGCGCGGCGTCTGCTGGCGCTGGCCACGATCTATGACGGTGGCACCCGGGGGAGGCAGCCAAGGTCGGAGGCGTGACCCTGCAGATCGTGCGGGACTGGGTGCTGACGTTCAACGCCGACGGGCCACCGGGCCTGGTCGATCGCAAGGCGCCCGGCCAGCCGTCCAGGCTCGATGCTGTGCATCGGGCAGCCCTTGTCGGCCAGATCGAGAGCGGCCCCATTCCGGCCATCCACGGCGTTGTGCGATGGCGTGTCATCGATCTCTGCCCGTGGTTGTTCGAGGAGTATGGCGTGCCTATCGCCAAGCAGACGCTCAGCCGGGAGCTGCGCAAGATGGGCTATCGCAAGCTGTCTGCGCGCCCGCGTCATCACGCCCAGGCAGAGGGTGCAATCGAGGCTTTTGAAAAAGTTTCCCCGCCCGTCTGGACCAGGTTGCCCACGAGAAGGGGCTCGCCCGCTCCGATATAGAACTCTGGTTCGCCGATGAAGCCAGAGTTGGCCAGAAAAACAAGATCACCCGGCGGTGGGCCCGCTGCGGCACGCGACCCGCTGCTCCACAGGATCAGCGCACCGCTTCAACCTACATCTTTCGCGCGATCTACCCACAGGAAGGTAAGGCTGCCGGACTGGTCCTGCCATGGTGCAATACCGCTGCAATGACCCTGCATCTGGCTGAGATCGCCATCGCCGTTGCGCCCGGCGCTCACGCTGTCCTGCTGGTTGATCAGGCCGGATGGCACTTGCCGCCGAAGCTCGTCATCCCGACCGACATCACTCTCATGCCGTTACCAGCCAAGTGCCCGGAGCCGAACCCGACAGAGAACATCTGGCAGTTCATGCGCGACAACTGGCTCTCGAACCGCATCTTCCGCTCCGGGGAAGACGTCGTCGCACACTGCGTCGATGCCTGGAACAAGCTCGTCGATCAACCATGGCGCATCATGTCCATCGGCATGCGAGACTGGGCACATGGGTTCTGACCACGGAGACTTGGTATAAGACAGCCTTCGTCGCAGCCGTCGAGACCGAGGCTGACGGCAAACCGGTTCGCCTCAAGCTCCAGCGTGTGACGAGTCCCCGCACCCAGTCGGTCGCCGCCTTCGCCAAAAACAGGCTCGCACCTGACTGCGTGGTCGTCAGCGATCGCCTGCGCTGCATTGGTGGGGTCACCGAGGCGGGATGTTCGCATCAGGTCATCGTCACAGGCAGGGGACTCGCCGCGGCGCATACGCTCGCCTTCAAGTGGGCCAACACAGCGCTCGGCAACATCAAGGCGGTATTCATCGGCACCTATCGGGCGATCAGCAGTAATACCGACGAGTCTATGAAGTGACCTGCTTGATCCATGGGTAGTTGCACAGGGAGCGGAGCCGTTCTGGGGTGAGGCGGTTCCAGGCTTTGCATGCGGCATCGATGACGGCGTCCTGGTCTGCATGCAGTCGATGCGACAGGAAGCGCTCTCGCAGGTAGAGCCAGACGCGCTCGACCGGGTTCAGCTCGGGCGCGTAGGGCGGCAGCTTCACCAGGGTGACGTTGTCCGGCACCTGCAGGGCGCCAGCGACGTGCCAGCCGGCACCGTCGAGCACCAGCACCGCGTGGACGTCCGGCGCGAGCTGCTTGGAGAGGCCACGCAGGAACACGTTCATGGCGTGGGTCGAGACGGAGGGCAGCACGAGGCAGAAGTCGTTGCCGGTTGCAGGTTCGACGGCGCCGAAGATGTATGCATACCCGAAGCGGTTGTCGTGAAGTCCCGGCGGCCGCTGGCCGCGCAGCCACCAGCGGTGGCACACGCGCCCCTTCTGTCCCACTCTGGCTTCATCTTGAAAATAAAGCGCGATCCGCTTGTCTGGATGCGCCTCCGCTGCCGCCTTCAGCGCGCTCGGCAGCCCCTTTTTACCCAGGCTTCCTGTGCCTGGGGATCGGACTTCGGGTGCACCTGTCGCGCCTTCTGCCGGGAGAACCCCATCCGCCGCAGCACCTTGCTCAAGCTCGCTGGGTGGTAATGCTTGCCGAAGCGCTGCTCGATCAACACGGCAATATCTTCACGGGTGTAGCTCGAGATGCCGCTGCGTTCCGGGTCCGGGCCACGCAGGATCAGGCCGGCAAGTGCTGCCTCCTCACCCTCGGTCAAGCCAGGCGGCCGACCGGGCTTCGGCCGGTCCTCAAGTCCTGCCAGACCTTCGGCGTTGTAGCGGGTCACCGCGTCGCGAAGCGCCTGACGCTCCATACCCGCCAGACGCGCGGCCTCGGCCCGCGTCATGCCGTCCAGCGCGTTGGCAATCGCCAAGGCTCGCGCTGCTGCCCGTGGGCTCGGTAACCGCCGCGCCCGTGCGCGCAAATCCGCAGACGACAGATCCGACCTGATCGACAGTGCCATCCGCTTCCCCAACCCCTCGAAGGATAAGCGAATCACACCGTCGACCTTCTGAATAATCACATCAGAGTCAGCTCATCGGCGCGGCGGTATAAGCATGTGCCGCGCCGCCTCGCCGAGTTCGAGTACCACTTCATTGAGCGATACGATCTCGTTGCCATGATCCCCGCCTCGCATGGGCAGGAGTGCGGACGCCACCCATGCCATACCGCCTGCTCAAATTGACTGCGATCCTTGCGTCAACAGGAAATGGTTTTAGAGAGAAAGACACACGCCAGATCTCACCTGATCTGCTCCCCGCAAACTGGACCGTTTGTGGGTAGAGTCTTCTGCCTTGGATAGTGTTGGCTGGGCGGAGCGGAGGACCATGAAGGCATCAAAGTTTTTGGACGCGCAGAAGGCGTTCATTCTCAGGCAGGGGGCGGACGGGATCCCGGTGGAGGACATCTGCCGCAAGGCGGGGATCAGCCAGGCGACCTACTTCAACTGGAAGAAGAAGTATGACGGGCTGTTGCCGACGGAGATGCGGCGGCTGAAGCTGCTCGAGGACGAGAACTCGAAGCTGCGCAAGCTGGTGGCGGACCTGTCGCTGGATCGCGAGATGCTGCAGGACGTCATTCTCCGAAACTTTAAGGCCTGCTCGCAAGCGCAAGCTGGTCGGCGCGGTTCGGGGCGAGTGGGACGTCTCGATCCGGCGCGCATGCCGGGTTCTCGAGGTTGACCCGTCTACCTACCACTACCGTTCGTCGGCACCATCAGGCTGGACTTACAGCGAGGATCAAGGAGATCTGCGCGACCCGCGTGCGGTATGGCTACCGCCGCGTGCAGGTCCTGCTTCGCCGGGAGGGCTGGATGGTGAATGCCAAGAAGGTCTACAGGATGTACAACGAGTTAGGGCTGCAGCTGCGCCGAAAGGCGCCGGAGCGGCGGGTGAAGGCGAAGCTTCGGAGACGACCGGCAGGCGGCCACTTGCCTGAACGAGAACTGGGCAATAAACACTGCGATAGTCTTGCAACGGGTCACAAGCTGCGCGTTCTGACGGTGGTCGACATCTTCTCGCGGTTCTCGCCGGTCCTCGACGCGCGGTTCAGCTATCGGGCGGGGACGTCGTGCTGACGCTCGAGCGGACCTGCGCCGCAACCGGCACCCGCGGACGATCCGGGTCGAACAGGGCTCCGAGTTCATCTCCCGGGATCTCGACCCCCTGGGCGTACGCGAGCAACGTGACACCGGACTTCTCACGCCCGGGCAAGCCGAAGGACAACGCGTTAATCGAGGCTTTCAACGGGCGCTTCCGGACCGAATGCCTGAACACGCACTGGTTCCTGACGCTTGCGGACGCGCGGGAAAAGCTGGAGGCTTGGCGCAAGTACTACAACGAGGTTTGTCCACACGGTACGATTGGCAACAACGTGCCGATCTCAACGCAAAGTTTCGGCGACGCTACCAGCCCGTCGTCGTGAAACAGGCTTAAGACCCTACCTTCGGGTGGTCCAACGTTGGGGAGCAGAGCAACAGACCCGAGACTCTGCCTTCGGGTGGTCCAACATTGGGGAGCAGAGCAAACTCAATCGGGAAGCTGCTTATGAACGAGGACACCTTGGGGGCAGGGTCACACCAAGGCCGACGGTCAACGTATCAGTCAAAGGGCGCCAACCCGATATGGCGTCACTTGGCAGCCTCCCAGTCGCCCTTTGGATTGCGCGATTGGAGTGCCGGGGCCTATCAGGCGGCGCGGACTTTGCCGAGGAAGGTGTGGACCTCGGCGGAGAGGTGTTCGGCCTGCCCGGACAGGTCGCTCGCTGCATCCAGGACATGACTTGCCGACCTTCCAATCTCGGCCGAGGCGCGGCTGACGCCAGTGATGTTGACGGTCACCTCCTGGGCGGCATTGGCCGTCTGCTGCACGTTGCGCGCGATTTCGGCGGTGGCGGCGCCCTGTTCCTCTACCGCTGCCGCGATACCCGTGGCGATGGTGCTGAGCTCCCCGATGGTCGCGGTGATCCCATGGATCGCGGCCACGGCTTCTTTGGTGGCGGCCTGGATCTGACCAATCTGCTGGCCGATTTCGTCGGTAGCCTTGGCGGTTTGTGTGGCAAGGCTTTTCACTTCCGAAGCGACGACAGCGAAGCCCTTTCCGGCATCCCCGGCCCTCGCCGCCTCGATCGTGGCGTTCAGCGCCAGCAGGTTAGTCTGGCCCGCGATGTTGGCGATCAACCCGACCACATGGCCGATCTTTTCCGCACCTTCGGCCAGTGCCCGGACGATCACATCGGTGCGTTGCGTGTCGCTGACCGCCTGGCCGGTGACCTTCGCCGACATAGCCATGTGACGCCCGATTTCGGCGATCGAAGCCGTCAGTTCCTCGGCGGCGGCGGCCACGGTCTGCAAGCCGACACTGGCTTCTTCGGCGGCAGCAGACACCATAACAGCCTGTTGGTCGGCGTCGCCCGTCGCCCGGGTCATGGATTTCGCGGTCGCCTCAAGCTCCGTTGAGCCGGTGGCGAGCAGTCCGACCATCTGGCCCACCTTGCCTTCAAAACCGTGCAGCAGGGTTCGCAGCAGGGCGGCGTGCTGTTCCTTTCCGGCGCGCTCGGCCACCTGCTCGGTTTCCAGCCGGTCAGCAGCAATCATGCTGTCCTTGAACACCTGGACGGCCGATGCCATCGCGCCGATTTCGTCGCGACGGCCAAGGCCGATGATCTCGACATCCAGATCATACGTAGCAAGCTTGGCCATAGTGCCAGTGATTCTGGTGATTGGCATGGACACGTTGCGGACCAGGAACCAGGAGAGCAGGCTGCATAGCAGGGCAGCGAAGACGATGGCGCCGGCGATGATCCATTTGGTGATGTTGTAGATTTTCAGGCCACGATCGGCGACGTCCTTACCGGATTTGATGCTGAAATCGACGTCGTCGTTCAACGCCGTGCGCGCACGGATAAAGCTTTCCCGGCCTAGGCCGTTGAACAATGCGTATGCGTGCTTGTCGTCACCAGCCTTGGCCATGGCCAGCATCGTGGCCGATATCTTGGTATAGGCGATCCATTCCTGGTCGAACTGCTTGACGAAAGTCTCGTCCGCGGTGCCTAGCGTCGTCAGCGGCGCATAGGCAGAGCGTGCCTTGGCGATGCGATCTACACCATCTGCAATTTCTTTATCTTCAGCGTTCCGGGCAGCGGCGTCTTCCTTGGTCATCATTAGGAAGCGGCCTTCGTGCAGGCGGAAACTGTAAATCGAGGTCAGCATCTTGCCTATCTGGCCGGTGCTGGGCAGCCAGTCGTTGCGAATCTCCTCCGCATTATCGTTGACAATGCTGATCCGGTTGATCGACAGCATGCCAAGCAGGAAGAGAACAACGAACACCATACCAAAGCAAAACGGGATCTTGACGCGGATTGTCGACAGTTTGGTTGTGAAAGTGGAGGGTATCGACTTTTGGCTCATTACGAAATTAATCCTTTAAAGCAAAGTCGGACGCTTGTAGGCAATCTTGAGAACTGGCGAATGACCACAGCGTAGACATAAGGAGCCATTTTCCCGAATCGTGTTTCGCGCTTCGGCTGGCTCAACCTGCCTCATAGACTGGCGCACTGGACCACCTTTGTATCTTATGATATAGTTCGGTTTAGTTAATGAGTTATGAAGCACAGTGCGGTTTTGAAGTTTGTCAAAAACAAAATGTGTCCGGATCTGCCAATAAAACCTGGATTAGCCAAGCTCATCGCGCTGGGCCGTCGAGCAAGGCATCGTCAGCAAGTGCGGGTACATTCCGGTCCACAACCTCTTCTTAGTAGTGTCCGGATCGGGAAGTTATGGTGATTATCCTCTTTTGTGGGAGAGGAGGTCGCTTTGGCTCGAACCGCGGTCAGGATTGGGTTGAGCGCGGCGGAGCGTCGGGAGTTCGAGTCGTCGGCTCGGGCGCGCAAGACCGGCCAGGGCATGGCGCGTCGGGCGCGCATCGTGCTGGAGGCTGCGACGGGGCTGGAGAACAAGGCGATCTTCGCGGCCGTGGGTGCGGACGCCAACACTGTAGAGAAGTGGCGCCGTCGTTCTGCGGCTCATCGCCTGGATGGCCTGCTCGACGAGCCCAGGCCGGGAACAGCGCGGCAGATTGGTGACGATGCAATTGCCGAAACGATCCGCCTGACGCTGGAGGCTACGCCGCCCGGCGCCACGCACTGGTCGCTGCGCTCGATGGCTCGGACCGTCGGTTACGCACCGTCGACCATCCACCGCATCCGGAGCGCCTTCGGGCTGCAGCTGCATCGCAGCGAGACCTTCAAGCTCTCGACCGATCCGCTGTTCGCAGCGACTACGCGACACACAAGACTGGTCTCGTCCGGGACTGGCTCGTCAAGCGCCCGCGCTGGCACGTTCACTTCACGCCGACCGGTGCCTCAAGGATCAACCAGGTCGAGCGGTTCTTCGCCTTGATCACCGACAAGCAGATCAGGCGTGGTGTCCATTGCTCTACACAGGCACTCGAGGCAGACAGCCGAGCCTTCATCAACGCCCACAATACCGATCCAAAACCCTTCCGATGGACGAAGTCGGCAGACGACATCTTGGCCAGCATCCAGCTGTTCTGCGCCAGAACATCGCAAATCAGCCGAACTTCGGAATCAGGACACTAGACCGGGGCCGGGTTACGCTCGGAAAAGCCAGCCTGGTGCCAGAACGGGTACGGCAGGGTGACGGTGCTGGCCTCGTCGAGGGCCGCCACCTGCGCCGGTGTCAGGTTCCAACCGACCGCGCCAAGATTCTGCCGAAGCTGCTCCTCGTTGCGGGCGCCGACGATGATGTTGGCGACCGTCGGGCGCTGCAGCAGCCAGTTGAGCGCGATCTGCGGCACGCTCTTGCCGGTCTCCTCCGCCACGCGGTCGAGCGCGTCCACCACCTTGTACACATGTTCGTCGGACACCGGCGGGCCCATGTCGGCGGTCTTGTGCAGGCGCGAGCCGGCGGGCAGTGGCTGGCCGCGACGGATCTTGCCGGTCAGGCGGCCCCAGCCGAGCGGGCTCCAGATCACCGCGCCGACGCCCTGCTCGAGGCCCAGCGGCATCAGCTCCCACTCGTAGTCGCGGCCGATCAGCGAATAGTAGGTCTGGTTGGCGACGTAGCGCGTAAGGTTGTAGCGCTCGGAGACCGAGAGCGACTTCATCAGGTGCCAGCCGGAGAAGTTCGACACGCCGATGTAGCGGATCTTGCCGGCGCGGACGAGGTCGTCGAGCGCGTTCAGCGTCTCCTCGACCGGCGTTTTCGCGTCGAAGCCGTGCAGCTGGAACAGGTCGATATAGTCGGTGCCGAGGCGCCGGAGCGAGTGCTCAACCGCCTGGATCAGGTGGTAGCGCGACGAGCCGACCTCGTTGGGACCGTCGCCCGCGCGGAAGGTCGCCTTGGTCGAGACGATGACCTTCTCGCGCCGCCCCTTGATCGCGCCGCCCAGCACCTCCTCGGCGAGGCCGTTTGAATAGATGTCGGCGCTATCGAACATGGTGAGGCCATGCTCGAGGCAGATATCGACGAGGCGAGTCGCGCCCTGCAAGTCGGTGTCCCCCCAGGCCTTGAAGAACTCGTTGCCGCCGCCGAACGTGCCGGTGCCCAGGCTCAGCACCGGCACCTGAAAGCCGGATCGGCCAAGATATCTGTGTTCCATCATGAGGGTCCCTTTCAGGTTCGCGTCGCCGCTTTGACGCTGCGGGACGCACGTGGTTCACGCTAGTCTGGCATGCCATAACAGTCAGGGGACCCCCATGGCCGAAGATCGCAGCCGCCACCGCGCCCTGGGCGAGCATGTGCTGCACCCGGAAACCCTGATGCTGGGCTACGCCTACGACCCGGCGCTGTCGGAAGGCTCGGTGAAGCCGCCGATCTTCATGACCTCGACCTTCGTGTTCCGCTCCGCCGAGGAGGGCCGCGACTTCTTCGACGTGGTGGCCGGCCGCAAGCCGGTGCCGCAGGGGGGCGCGGGCCTGGTCTATTCGCGCTTCAACCACCCCAACACCGAGATCGTCGAGGAGCGGCTGGCGGTGTTTGAGGGCGCGGAGCAGGCGCTGCTGTTCAGCGCCGGCATGTCGGCGATCGCCACCACGCTGCTGGCCTACGTCAAGCCCGGCGACGTCATCCTGCACAGCCAGCCGCTGTATGGCGGCACCGAGACCCTGCTGATGCGCACTTTCGCCAGCTGGGGTATCGAGGCCGAGGGCTTCACCGACGGGCTGCACGAGGCGGCGATCGAGGCGGCGGCGGATCGCGCCTGCGCCCGCGGCCGGGTCTCCGTCATCATGCTGGAAACACCGTCCAACCCGCTGATCTCGCTGGTCGACTTCTCCCTGGTAGCCAGGGTGCGCGACCGCATCGCGAGCCGCCAGGGCCATGCCCCGCTGATCGTCTGCGACAACACCCTGCTGGGACCGGTGTTCCAGGCGCCGCTGCTGCACGGCGTCGACATCGTTCTCTACTCGCTCACCAAGTATATCGGCGGCCATAGCGACCTGATCGGCGGCGCGGCGCTGGGGTCCGCGGCGCTGATGCGGCCGATCCGGCTGCTGCGCGGCGCGATCGGCACCCAGCTCGATCCCAACACCTGCTGGCTGATCGGCCGCTCGCTGGAGACGCTGGGGCTGCGCATGCGCGAGGCGGCCCGCAACGCGGAGATCGTGCTCGGCTTCCTCGGCGCGCATCCGCATGTGCTGAAGCTGCACGCGCTGAACCGCCTGCAGGAGGGTGATCCGGCGGCCGCGGTGCAGGCGCGACAGGCGACCGGCGCCGGCTCGACCTTCAGCATCGTTATCAAGGGCGGCCAGGCGGAGGCGTTTCGGGTGCTGAACGCGCTGCGCATCTTCAAGCTGGCGGTCAGCCTGGGCGGCACGGAGTCGCTGGTGTGCCACCCGGCCTCGACCACCCATTCCGGCGTACCGGCCGAGCTGCGCGAGTGGGCCGGCGTAGTGGACGGGCTGATCCGGCTCAGCGTCGGCATCGAGAATGCCGAGGACCTGGTGGCCGACCTGGAGCAGGCGCTGGGCGTGCTGGATCATCCGGCGGCCGGGGCGGCATGAGCCGGACCGCACACGGCGATACGCTGTCGTAACTTAATTGCTGGACGCGGCGCGGCTTGCCTCTACAACCGGCTGTCTGCCGCGAGACACCATCAGGATCAGACCCGGTCCGGACCGCTGCGCTGTCATTCGCGGCCTTGGAGTAGCTCCCATCCACCACGATCATACGAAACGGCCCGCGATCCTCCGCGAGGCTGACGGCATGGCTGCCGTCGCCCCGGCGACGCCCCACCCTGCCATGTCACCGGCCGCGACCCGCCGGCGCCCCCGCAAGCTCGCCGGCCTGGTGCCGCAGGCGACGGTGCACCGGCTGTTCGCCCGCTCCCGGCTGCTGCGCCGGGTGACGGTCGGCACGCTGAGCCGGATCGAGCTCGCCATCATGGGCGGCCACAAGCAGCGCGGCCGGCTCGACATCATCCGCCGGGTTCGCGGCGAGCGCGAGTCGCTGCTCAGCGGCAACGAGGCCTTCATGATCACCTCGCTGGCGGCGGCGCAGCGCGCGGTCGGCGGCGTGATGGCAGAGGTCGGCGTGTTCCAGGGCTGCTCGGCCAAGCTGATCAGCCTTGCCGGCCGTCCAACCGCGCTGCACCTGTTCGACACCTTCGCGGGCCTGCCCGAGCCCGATCGCGACGAGCGCCGGGCGATGCGCAAGGGGCACTATGCCGCCTCGCTGGACGCGGTGCGCGCGTACCTGCACGACCAGCCGAACCTGGTGTTCCACCAGGGTCTGTTCACCGGAGAGAACGTCGCCTGCAACGACGAGCGCTTCTCATTCGTGCATCTCGATGTCGATCTCAAGGAAGGGACCCGCGCCTGCCTGGAGTTCTTCTATCCGCGCATGCTGCCGGGCGGGGTGATCGTCAGCCACGACTACTCCTATCTGGACGGGGTGCGCGAGGCCTTCGCCGAGTATCTTGTTGGGCGGCCTGAAAAAGTCATCGAACTGCCGAGCTCCCAGGTCATGCTGATTAAATCCTGAAGGAGTTCTTCTCCTCGGGCGACTGCAGGCGAGTGAGGAACTCTTCGCGCCGTTGGTCTGGGCTGGTAGAAGCCGCGGGATTGCTGCGAGGACCGGACGCATGGCGGAGAGGGCTGTTCAGCGACGCGGCGTCTGCCTGGTGATCTCCGCACCTTCGGGGGCCGGCAAGAGCACGATTGCCAATGCCTTGCGCGCCGCCGAGCCGGACTTGATGCATTCGGTCAGCGTGACCACCCGGGCGCCGCGGCCGGGCGAGGTCGAGGGCGTGCATTACCACTACCGCAGCATGGCTGAGTTCGAGGCGATGGCGGCGTCCGGCGCCCTGCTCGAATGGGCGATGGTGTTCGGGCGCGGCTACGGCAGCCCGCGCCAGCCGGTCGAGGACATGCTGGCGGCGGGCCGGGACATGGTGTTCGACATCGACTGGCAGGGCCACCGGCAGATCCGGGCAGCGCTGCCCGAGGACGTGGTCAGCCTGTTCGTGCTGCCGCCGTCGCTCGGCGTGCTGGAGCAGCGGCTGCGCTCGCGTGCCGCCGACGATCCAGCCGAGATCGCCCGTCGCATGCAGTCCGCCCGCGACGAGATCGCGCACTGGCGCGAGTTCGACCACGTGATCGTCAATGCCGAGCTGGACCGCTCGATCCGCAACGCCCGCGCCGTGCTGCAGGCGGCCCGGCTGCGCACCGGCCGCCAGACCGGGCTCGCCGCCATGGTGGACGGCTTCGGCTCATGACGGTCCCGCTTCCATGATGGACTTCGGCGCGATCCGGGTGCTCTGCGTCGGCGACGTCATGCTCGACCGCTATGTCTATGGCGACATGGAGCGGATCTCGCCCGAGGCGCCGGTGCCGGTGCTGCGGCTGACCCGTACTCGCGAGATGGCGGGCGGCGTCGGCAACGTCGCCAGCAACATCCTCTCGCTCGGCGGCCGCGCGGTGCTGGTCGGGCTCATCGGACGCGACGCCGCCGGCGCCGGGCTGCGGCAGATCCTGGTCGGGCAGGGCGGAGTCGTGGACGCTCTCATCGAGAGCGAGGCGCGCCCGACGATCTGCAAGACGCGCTACATCGCGGCGCACCAGCAGGTGGTGCGGGCCGACGAGGAGAGCCGTCTTGCCCTGCAGCCCGCGGAGGCGGCGGCGCTGAAGGCGGCCATCGACATCCATATCGGCCAGGCGCAGGTGCTGCTGCTGTCGGACTACGGGAAGGGCGTGTGTTCGCCGGACCTGGTCGCACACGCCATCGCGCAGGCGCACCGGCGCCGCATCCCGGTTTTCGTCGATCCGAAATCCAACGACTTCTCGCGCTACCGGGGTGCGGACTGCATCACGCCGAACGCCCGAGAGCTTTCAGCAGCCGCCGGCCTGCCGGTCGAGGACGTGCTTGAGGTGGAAGCCGCAGCCCGCGCGGTGATGGAGCAAGCCGACGCCGGCGCGATCCTGGCGACGCGCTCCGACAAGGGCATGATCCTGGTCGAACGCAACGGCCCGGCGCTGTCGGTGCCGGCACGGGCGCGCGAGGTGTTCGACGTCTCAGGCGCCGGCGACACCGTGATCGCGGCGATGGCGCTGGCCCGCGGCGCCGGGCAGACGCTGGCGCAGGCGATGCGCATCGCCAATGCCGCCGCCGGCGTGGTGGTCGGCAAGCTCGGGACCGCCACCGCCGACATCGCCGAGGTCATGCAGGAGCTGCTGCTGCTCGACGAGCAGTTCGGCGATCATGCCGCCGAGACCGCCCTCTCCACCCTCGCACACGCCCAGGCCCAGGTGGCCCGCTGGAAGGCGCAGGGCCTGCGCGTCGGCTTCACCAACGGCTGCTTCGATATCATTCACCCGGGCCACGTCGCACTCCTGGCCACGGCGCGCGCGGAATGTGACCGCCTGATCGTGGCGCTGAACGCGGACGCCTCGGTCAGCCGCCTCAAGGGTTCCGCCCGGCCGGTCAACCGCCTGGCGGCGCGCGCCCAGGTGATGGCCGCGATCCGCCATGTCGATGGCGTGGTCAGCTTCGAGGAGGACACGCCGCTCGCGCTGATCCAGGCACTGTCGCCCGACGTGCTGGTCAAGGGCGGCGACTACACGCTCGCCACCACCGTCGGCGCCGATTTCGTGCAGGCGCATGGCGGCCGGGTGGTGCTGACCGGCCTGGTCGCCGAGCAATCCACCACTGCGACCCTGGCCCGCATCCGCGCCGGCTGAGGGTTATCCCCGCTATACAGCGCCGTCCCCGTGATCCACAGGCATGGGTCGCGTGCCGTAGGCGGTAAGCAAGGCAAGGGGCGCTACCCCTTTGACCCCGGCAAAGGCGCGCCTTTGCAATCGAATCGTTTAGGAATAGGGGTTTGGGGCCTTGAGGCCCCAACGGGTCACGGGCAGGGCCCGTGCCGTGCTGACCGCAAAAGGGGCTAGAGTCAAAGCGTGAACCAGATCGAATCGACCCAGCGCGAGAGCCTGTTCGGCCTGTCGCAGCGGCTGCCGCCTTCCAACCTGCAGGCGGAGCAGGCGTTGCTCGGCGCCCTGCTCGCCAACAACAAGGCGTATGACCGGGTCGGCGAGTTCCTCTCGCCCGAGCATTTCGCCGATCCGCTGCATGGCCGGATTTTCCAGGCGATCACCCGGCGGGTCGAGGCCGGGCAACTCGCGGATGCGATCACGTTGCGGGCCGAGTTCGAGCATTCCGGGCTGCTCGACGAGGTGGGGGGTGTGGCCTATCTCGGGCAGTTGCTGACCGCGATGGTCGGCATCATCAATGCCGGCGAGTATGGCCGGGCGGTACACGATGCCTGGCTGCGCCGGCAGTTGATCGATATCGGCGAGAACGTGGTCAACAACGCGTTCGGGCAGACGCCGGAGCTCGACGGCGCCAAGCAGATCGAGGCGGGCGAGGAGGCGCTGTTCCGGCTTGCCACCGAGAAGAGCCAGGATGGCGGGTTCGTCACCTTCGAGCGTGCGCTGACGGATGCGATCGGTATCGCCGAAAAGGCGTTCCATCGGCAGGGCGACGTGGCGGGGCTCACCACCGGGCTGCGCGACCTCGACAAGAAGACCGGCGGGCTGCATCCGTCCGACCTGCTGATCCTGGCCGGCCGGCCGGCGATGGGCAAGACGGCGCTGGCGACCAAGATCGCCTTCGGGGCGGCGCGGGCGCTGATGCGGGAAGCCCGCGAGTACGAGGCGCTGCATGGCGCCGGCAAGTCGGGCGGCCAGGTGCAGCCGAAGGGGTCGGTGGCGATCTTCTCGCTGGAGATGAGTGCCGAGCAGCTGGCGACGCGGTTGCTGTCCGAGGAGAGCCGGGTGTCGAGCGAACGCATCCGTCGAGGCGAGATCGGGCAGAAGGAGTTCGACCGCTTCATCCAGGTGTCGCGCGAGCTGCAGAGCCTGCCGCTGCATATCGACGACACGCCGGCGATCTCGCTGTCGGCGCTGCGCACGCGCTGCCGTCGGCTCGCGCGCACCAAGGGGCTGAGCCTGGTGGTGGTGGACTATCTGCAGCTCATGCGCCCGTCGGTGGGCACCAAGCCGGAGAGCCGGGTGCTGGAGATCAGCCAGATCACCCAGGGGCTGAAGGCGATCGCCAAGGAGCTGGAGGTGCCGGTGCTGGCGCTGAGCCAGCTCAGCCGCTCGGTGGAGAGCCGCGAGGACAAGCGGCCGCAGCTCTCGGACCTGCGCGAGAGCGGATCGATCGAACAGGATGCTGACGCGGTGATGTTCGTGTATCGTGACGAGTACTACCTGCAGCAGCGCGCACCCAAGCAGATGGCGTATGACAGCGAGGACAAGTACCAGACCGCGCTGGACAAGTGGCAGCGAGACATGGAGCAGGTGCACAACAAGGCCGAGCTGCTGCTGGAGAAACAGCGGCATGGGCCTACGGGGAAGATCGACCTGTTCTTCGAGGGCGAGTTCACGCGGTTCGCGGATCTGGATCACGTGCATGGGGGGTGATGACGGCAATCCTCGGTCTTTATGATCGAGGTATCTCTCGTACGTTGCGTTTCGACATTGGAGTGCCGCCGGCCCGCTCCGGCAGTGGAAAGCTCGCTGCCGGACCAGTGGGTGCGCATGGCGATGAGCGACACGACCAGGACGCTGCCTTCGATGCACGACGTTGTCGACCACGCCTGGAGTGCCTATCATGCGGCTGACTGGACGGAGGCCTTCGTTCGCTGGGAGGCGGTTCGAGGCCTTTTCCCGTCCTACGCTCCGGCGTGCGTCCATGGCGGCAACGCTCTGCGTGAAGCGGGACACCTGGAGCAGGCGCTTGCTCACCTTACCCATGGAGCAGTGTCATTCCCTGACGAGGTCCAACTCGTAACGCAGATTGCCGTGTGTCTGCTCCGGATGAAGCGGTACGACACCTGCGCGACGCTGCTCGAGGAAGCAGTGCCACGGTTTCCTGGCAATCCCGAGGTCGCTATCGATCTCCTGCGGCTGTGGCACGATCTTGGCGACCATCCAGCGGTGCTGAGGGCTTCGGAGCTGATGCGTGGCGTCCATCCGGGAACGCTGGATAGTGATGCGGGTGTGCGGCACATGGTCTCGAGCGCTCGCCTCGCCGTGGAAACGGACCGCATCGACGCTTTGATTGCATCCGCGGTGCCCCCCAGCCTGCACGCGCGAGATGCTATGGCGGCAGCGAACGTCGTGGAAGGTTCCAGCGAAGCCGATCGGCGGCTCATGCTCAGCTTCGAGAGCCTGGGCGAGAACTGCGAGTTCGGCCTTGTGCAACGGCACTTCCGTGCAGAGCCGCTTGGTCTGCTGCGCTGGTCCGCCATCTCGGTCGGGAGCCTGACGCTCGCGCTTGATGAGGAATTTGAAGGTGTCGGGACAGCGCAGCATACCCGGCTGCATGCGGGCGATACCGAGTACTCCAGCACGCACGATCGCTACGGAATGGGCTCGCACACCTTTATCCCGATCAACGCGAAGAACGAGCCAGTGATTTTCGACAGGCTCGTGACAAGGCTGGCTTACCTGCGCCGCAATCTGATCGAGGACCTGCGGTCCGATGACAGGATCTTCGTCTATAGCTGCGAGGAGGGCATCACTGCAGCGGACCTACGTGAACTCCACCGCGCGGTGAAACGATATGGCAGCCGCAAGCTGCTCGTCGTCTTGAAAAGCGATGCCTCGCACGCGCCCGGGTCGGTACACGATCTCGGAGATGGCCTGATGATGGGATACAATGATCGTCTTGGTCCGGAACGAACTCCGGCTGGCCACGCATGGAAGGTCTCCTATCAGAACTGGCTCGCGATCTGCCGCGCGGCATCGGATCTGTTCCGATTGAGGCAGACAGTTCCGGTCATGCGGCAGCAAGCGTAGGTCGGGATCTTGAGACACCGTAAGCTCATCCCCCGGACCAGGTGATCAGCCGCCCAGGTCCCGCAGAGAAGACCACTCGTTTGTGTCCCGGGGGAACAGGATGTACGGCAATAGCGGTAGAAGGTACATCTATGCGGTGGTTCTGATACTCGGCCCGGTCTTGCTCCCGAGCGGTCCGGCAGATGCGGACGGACCGACGGCGGCAATGCTCAATCAGACCATGGCCTCGGCGCCCGCGACCGGGACCGTGCTGTCGGCGGGAACTGCCCTCAGCAGCCTGCCGGTCACTTCGAACGGTTCGACCGAGGCGCTCGGGACGGTGCTCGGGGGCGCGATCTCCACTGCCGCCGCCGCGCAGCGCGCTGCGGACAGAGCGGTGCGATCGGCGGGAGGCGATGTCAGCAAGACGACGTTCCTTCCCTCCGGAGCCACTCAGGCGGTGGTGCTCGGCAGCAAGCTGACACGGCTGCCTGATCCAAAGGATTTCGGCGCCACCGGGAATGGCGTGCGCGGCGTCCTGTTCGCGCCGGCGAATGTCGGCGACACCGTGATCACCCTGACCGACACCTCGCTCACTGCCGGTCTCGCCGTCTTCGCCGGTTGGCAGGTCTATGCGGCAGGCGGCGTGCTCGCCACGCCGACCACGGTGACTGCGGTGACGCAACTCGCCGCGAGTGCAGGGGCCCCGGCCATGACACAGCTGACGCTCTCGTCACCGCTGCTGCTCGCCTTGCCGCTGACCGCGCTCAGCAGCATCTATTTCGATCTCTCGCCGCACGACGACACTGCGGCGTTCGAGAGCGCCTACGCGGTGGCGCTGGCGCGGGGGCAGAGTGCTGTGCATGTGAGCCCGGGCCTGTATGGTGTGCACATGTCGCTGGCGCCGACGCCGGCGGTGTCCTGGATACTTGATAATGCGGAACTTGCGCAGGGCTCGGCGATCAATGATGGACCGAATGCCGGCGTCGAGCAGTCGCCGACGGGGCAGACGTTGATCAAGACACTGAACTATCCGGACAACGAAAACGGACTGCAGGTCGACCTGACCTTCGCGCAGACCAACTCCACGCACCAGTACCAGAAGAATGCCGCCAGTATCAGTTTCTCCGACAACGACAATAGCTGCTTCGAGGCGATCGCCGGCATGACGTGCGGCGGCAGCGACGCCTCGGCCGACATCGGTCGCGGCGCGGTCGGCGTGTCGATACAGGGCCAGCTCGGACCGCTGGTGACGCAAGGCTCGATGTGGGGCGAGGAGAGCCTGCTGCAGATCGCTGCCGGTACCGACGGCACCGTCGCGAATGATGAGGAAAGCCTGGTCAACAACGCGACCCGGGCTGCGCCCTACCTCGGCGACATCCTGAACAAGGAGGTGGCCACCTTTCTCAGCAGCGGCGCAACACCGGTCAGCGACACCGTGCGGGTCGGCGGTTCGGGGCCCTCGATGAACGGCATCTGGATCGACGCGGGGCAGATGGTGGAGAACGGTCTGGTCGTAGGCACCGACAGCGGCCGCAACGGCGAAGGCACCGGCCTGGGCTACAGCGCCCTGGCATGGATCGGGCATGGCGGCGACATGTTCGGAAGCTCGGCGCATTTCGGCGGCGGCCCGGCCACGGCGAGCGCGGGTGCTGCACCGCTGCTGCCGGCGGCGGACGGGCGTCCAACTGCCGCAGTCGGGACTGGACATCGACGGCAGCGGCAACCTCGCGACCACGGGAACCCTCGCGGCAACCGGTATCCTGAACGCGGCCGGAGGTTACAGGGCCGGAGCCGGCAGCTCCGGGGTGGGCGGAGTCGCAGTTTTGACGAAAAGCGCCGGAGAGATCGACCTGGGGGATACGACGCTTCCTGCCGGAGCGTTCCCAACGATCAACTTCTACAAGCCGGCGGCGACCGGCACGGACGCGCCCGACCTAGAGATCCTCGATACTGGAGCGGCACTTAGGGCATCGGACGGCGCCGGCAACCAGTTGTTCTATGCGAGCGTCGCAGCCGGTCTACAGGGGACGCAGCTCGCCGCGACCACCGTCAATGGCATCGCTGCAACGTTCAACGGCGCGCGGGCGGCTGGAAACCTGGTCTTCAATCTAACCGGCTCCGGCTTCGATATCCTTCAGGAAACTGGAACGCAGAGCCTCTACGTCAAGACGGCCGGCGGCTACAACGCGGCAGTTCAACACGGATGGCAGCACGATGCTAAACGGTTCCGCTGCGCCAGACCGCGGCCAATGTCCTGGCGGGAGCCGGAACCTTACAGGCAGGTGCCACCCCGCTCTCCGCGCATCTCAGCGTGATCACATCCTGTGCAAGTGGTGCGACCCGCGTTCATACTTCCGGCAGGAGCGCCCTCCGGAACCGACATCGAGATCAGGCTGCTCAACCGCAGCGGCAATGCTTGCCTGATCTATCCGGCTGCCGGAGCTACCATCGAAGCCGGCGGCGTCAACGCAGCGGTGACCCTTGCCTCGGGGGCCGACGGCCTATTCAGCAGCCTCAGTCCGACGCAATGGTATCAGTAGAAGCAACGACTTTCACCAGCCACAGCATGATTCGGTCGACCATGCTCTGCTTGTCGTTTGATGGAGCAGCTTTATCTGACACTTGCCGTCGCGAAGCGGTTCCAATTGATTGGATGCTGCTCTAGCCGTGCTAGCCTGGCATCCTGGAGCAGGGGGAACGCTCGTGACGCTGCCGGAGCGACTGCCGCAGAATGCGGCCGCTGTGTTGTCGCGGTATGCAGACCGACGTGACGATCTTGCCCTTTGAGGCCGTTCACGAACTCCTCCCGACACCGCCGCATACCCAACCGGATTGGGTTGCTTGGCACGCCCTTTCGCCATGGACAAAAACGGCAATACGCGCCCCGGCCTTCATGCTCGGTGATTGCCCGTCGGCGTTGTCCGCGTACTACCACAACCATGTGGGAGAGGCCGACACTGGAGTCTATCGTCTGCGTGATGTCGGCGTAACCGCCTCCGGTATGATGGTGCGCGACGGCGTGCTGCTGGCTAGCAACCATCTCGGTCACAGCGTCGAGTATTGTCGCAGCCAGGTCGCGTCTGGACGCCTTCTACCATCTGCGACCTACGCGCATCGCACGGTCGATCGCGCCGTGCTGCTGCTGGGCGGCGGCTACGACGTCTATGGTCACTGGCTGGTGGACATTATGCCCAAGCTGTTCGCGCTGCAGCAGGCCGGGCTGGATTGCACCGGCCTCACGTACCTCGTGCCCTCGGACATGCAGGGCTTCGGGCACTCCTGGTTGGAAATCGTGGGGATCCGCCCGGGCCAGTTGCTGACCTACGACCCGCTCGGCGAGATCGTCACCGCACACGAACTCATTGTTCCGGTGCTGCTAAGATCAGGCAGCCGTGCCTCAAGGCTCTTTAGGGGCGCCGTCGACTTCCTCATTGATGCCATTGATCGACACCAGGGTGGCAGGCCGGCGGAGGACGCGCCACCTGCGCATCTCTTCATCTCGCGGGCCCGGGCGAACCGCGACGGGCGCGCCATGCGCAACCGCGAGGAGATCGAGCACCTTGCAGTCGGCGAAGGCTATACCGTGGTGTACCCGGAACGCTTGGCGCTGGGCGAGCAGATCGCGCTGTTCCGTTCGGCTCGCAGGATCGTGGGCGAATACGGCTCCGGCCTGCATGCCTCGATCTTCTCGCCGGCGGGCGCCATCGTCTGCGGCCTGCGCGGCGCAGCGCGCCATCCCGGTTTCCTGCAGTCCGGACTTGCGCAAGCGCTTGGACAGGAGTGCGGCTACGTGCTCGGGCCGGTACCGTTCCTGGAGACGCGGTTCCAGTTCGACATCGAGGCCGCCGCGCTGCGACAGGCTCTCATGCTGATGTCGCTACCCGCCGGGTGAACAAGTGGTCGTGGGGCGCCATCAACCCGAAGCGTGCCGCGTCATCACATCCAGCTTCTCGCTCAGCGCCGACAACGTGTAGGGCTTGGCAATGAAGGCCATGTTCTCGCTGTCATCCTTGCGTTCCTGCATGGCTTCGCGCGGGTAGCCCGACGCCATCAGCACCGGGATTTTCGGCTGCAGCAGTCGTGCATCGCGGGCGAGATCGACGCCGCTCAGGCCTTTCGGCATGACCACGTCGGTGAACAGCAGGTCGACCGGCTTTTCCGACAGCAGGATCGCCAGCGCCTCCTCGCCATCGCGCGCAGCGTGCACCTTGTAGCCGAAACTCTCGACTGCGGCGACCGCGATCTCGAGCACGTCGGGATCGTCTTCGACCACAAGGATGGTGCCGTGGCTGGTGTCGGGCTTGGGTGCTTCCATGAGTGCGTCCTCTATGACGGGTTGGCGTGATTGCGGGAGATACAGGCTGACCGAGGTGCCGGCGCCGGGCGCGCTCTCGATCTCGATCTGGCCTTCGCTTTGCCGGACGAAGCCATAGACCTGGCTCAATCCGAGCCCCGAGCCCTGGCCGACATCCCTGGTGGTGAAGAACGGCTCGATCGCGCGGTCGCGGACCGATGGCTCCATCCCGGCGCCGGAATCATGCACCGTGATGCAGATGTACGGACCGCGCGTGATCTCGCGGAGCCGGATCGCATCCGCCGCGCCTATCTCCAGGTTGCGCGTCTCGATGGTGAGCGCGCCGCCTTTCGGCATGGCGTCGCGTGCGTTCACGACGAGGTTGAGCAGGGCCGACTGGAACTGTGCCGGGTCGATCTCGCTGAGCCAGATCGCCGGGGCAAGATCGAGCTGCAGGTTGATGGTCTCGCCAGCCGCCCGCCTGAACAGGATCTCGAACCGCGCGATCAGCTCGTTGATGTCCGACGTCTGCGGTTGCAGGATCTGGCGACGCGAAAAGGCCAGCAACTGGTGCGTCAGCCTGGCGCCGCGATCGGCAGCCCGTTGCGCCACCTCGATGAGGTGCCGTACCCGCTCATCGGTGCTGGTGGCCATGACCAGGGCGAGGCTGCCGCTCACGGCCGTCAGCAGGTTGTTGAAATCATGCGCAACTCCACCGGTGAGCTGCCCGACCGTCTCCATCTTCTGCGAGTGGTAGATCTGCTCGCGCGCGGCTTCCAGCGCGTGCTTCTCGGTGATGTCCCGGGTGATATTGGCGTAGCCGGCAAAGGTGCCGTCCTCGTCGTGCATCAGGTCGATCACGATGTTGGCCAGGAACCGGCTGCCGTCCTTGCGTACCCGCCAGCCTTCGCCCTCGTATCGTCCGTTGGTCCGCGCTGTGGCCAGCGTCTGGGCCGGCTTGCCGGCGGCCTGGTCTTCCGCGGTGAAGAATCGTGCGTAGCTCTCGCCGAGGATCTCGTCCTGCGTGTAGCCATTGGCACGCTCGGCACCCAGGTTCCAACTGGTCAGCAGCCCGTTCGGGTCGAGCGTGAAGATCGCGTAGTGTACGAAGCTGTCGACCAGCAACCTGAAACGCTGCTCGCTCAGCCGGAGCGCCTGCTGGACAGCCCGGTTGTCGCTGATGTCGCGGGTGATCTTGCCGAAACCGTCGAAATCACCGCTCGCGTTCTGCAGCCGGTCGATCACCACACTGGCCCAGAAGCGAGTGCCATCCTTGCGCAGCCGCCAGCCTTCGCCTTCAAAGCGGCCGGTCTCGCGTGCGATCGCAAGGTCTGTCAGCGGCATCCCGCCCGCGATATCGTTCTCCGTGAAGAAGCAGGTGTAGTTGCGGCCGATGATCTCGCTCGCCGTGTAGCCCTTAAACCGCTCTGCGCCC
This sequence comes from uncultured Lichenicoccus sp., assembly GCA_963693035.2. GTDB lineage: Bacteria > Pseudomonadota > Alphaproteobacteria > Acetobacterales > Acetobacteraceae > Lichenicoccus. Next base: position 199,898 of record CAXMMQ010000008.1, on the reverse strand, counting down.
GGGTTCCAGCTCAGCACGGTGCCGTCGGCGTCGAGCCGGTAGATGGCATAGTCGGTGATGCCCTGCACGAGATCGTCGGCCGGAGTGGAGACAGGCGGCGCGGCGGTAACCTTGAAGCTCATGTCGATCCAGTGACCACACCTGCGGTCACGCAGATCATAACACTAAAGCAACAAAGACGATCGGCAATCGCAGGTAATCCGGAACAAGAAGTTCAGGTCTGGCAGGCTAGCGAGCAACAGGAGTCCGCCGGCATGTCGCGCTGCAAGCCGAGGGGGGAATCCGCACCATCTTCCTGCGTGATCCGCCGCCCATGCTGTAGAATGCCGCGAGACCCCGGCGTCCGGGGTTTCAAGCTCATGAGGGCGCCGCATGCAGTTTGTCGTGAGGCGTTTTCTCGAAGTCGCTGATCTGCCCGCCGCCGCAACCGTCGCGTCGCAACCGCGGCGCAGTCTCGCGTCTCCTGCGCTCGCCTACCCCGGACAGGACCTGTGCGCGCTCATGGGCGGCATTCGCGGCGCCTCGGTGCAGGACCGCGACGGCGCCCTCGAGTCGCCGCCGCTGCAACTCCGCCTCTATACCATCGAGAACGGCCACTTCTTCATCGGGCACGGGCTGGACGGCACCATTCTCGCCGAGGACGGGCGTCCGATCCACCAGACCGCGGCATTTCGTGGCCTGAAGCAGGCGGGAGAAGCGCCCGAGACGGTGCTGGACCTGCCCGAAGCCTCGCAGCTCGAGGAGGTGTTCGTCGGCTTCGACGGAGCCTGGCGCAACTACTTTCACTGGATGTGCTTCAGCCTCACGAAGGCCTTCCTGGCGGCGCGGCACCTGGAGCCGTCGGTGATGATCGCGATCCCGGACTACCGGGTGGCGGCGCGCAGCGGCGGCATCTCCTACGGCGAGACCACCTGGCAGCAATCCTTGGAGTTCAGTGGACTTGCCGGCAGGGTGACGTCGTTGCCGCCCGGCCTGTATCGCGCGCGCCGGCTGCACTTCTTCTGGACCGAGCCGGGCGCGCCGACCGACATCATGTATCTTGACGCCTTCACGGGCGTCTTCGACCACATGCGGGTGCACGCGATTCCGACGTCGCACGCGTTCGATAATATCCATCTGGCGAGATCCGGAGGTGTCTCAAGCAGGATCGGCGAGGACATCAACGGCATCGTCTCAGCGGTACTCGATCGGCACGGGTTCCGGACCGTGAATTTTGAGGGCATCGACCTGCTGCAGCAGATCTCGATCGTCGCCGGGGCGACGCGCCTGGTGTCCCCGCACGGCGCGGGGCTGACCAACATCCTGTTCCACGCCGGAGGCCTGCGCGTGCTGGAACTGAACCGCGCGCTCGACGGAAGCCAGTCGTTCCGGCCATGGTTCTATGTCGCGTCCGCAGTGCGCCGTCATCGCTACGTGACGCTCGATAGCCTCGGCGGCCTCGACGAACGGCAGGTCGAGCAGGCGGTGTCGGCGCTGGATGCGGCATGATCGCGCGCCCGGTCGGAGCCGATCTGGCCGAGGCCGAGGCATGCGTGACCGGCGGCGAACTGGCGGCGGCGGCGGCGCTGGTGGACGCCCTGCTGGAGGCGGACCCCGGGGATGCCGGCGCCTGGTTCCAGCGCGCGCGCCTGCTGTCGGCGACCGGCGAGGCGGCGGACGCGCTGGTCGCCTGCCGGCGCGCGTTCGACCTGTGGCCCGACATCCTGCCGGTCTGCCAGCTCCTCGTGCAGCTCGGCGGCAGCGGCCCTGATCCGCTCACGTCCGACCGGCTTGCAGCCGGGCAGCATGCACAGGCCGAGCGGACCATGCTGGCCGCGACGCCCGACGATGCGTTGCTGCACAACCGTATCGGGGCGCGCCGGTTCGCGGCCGGTGATCCGGCCGGCGCGCTGCCGCACCTGCGCATCGCGGCACCGGCGCTGGGTCATCGCGACAGTGCGCTGTGGAACTACACCAGCGCGCTCACCCTGACCGGCGGCTACCACGAGCTGCTGGGAGCGGAGCCGCTGCTGCGCGCGCTGGCCCGCGAGGTGGCGTCGCCGTTCATGCCGTACGTGCATCTCGCCAACGCCAAGCTCGCGCTGCATCACGGCCATGATGCAATCATGGCGCAGTTCGACGCCGTGCGGCGCTCGACGCGCTGGCTCGACGCGCCGGGGCTGGAGACGCTGCTGGAGCGCAGCATCGCGCGGCGACGCCCGCTGAGCATGATCCTGCTGACCCAGCCCGAGGCCCGCATGGCCGCCTATGCCAGTCGCCTGGCGGGGCGCCACGCCGGCGAGCATCCGGCGCAGCACGCAGCAGCCGTGCTGGACGAGGAGGAGCTGTCTGCGGTTGCCAACTCGGTGTGGCAGGGCTGGTTCGGCGCCACCATCGAGAGCGCCGGCAGCCTCGCCGCCGGCCGCTTCGCCAGCCGGTTGCTGGCCGCCCTGAACCAGGCCGACGTGGTGGGGCTGGCGGACGAAGCGGTGCTGGGCGCGGAGATGCAGGTGTTCGGCTTCCTCGCCGAGATGCAGACCCTGGTGCTGCGGCGGCCGGACCGGCACTTCGTCCCGCTCGGCATCATGGCCGAGCTGCACGACGCCCTGCCGTTCCTCCGGCCGCTGCTCGAGGGACTGCCCTTCATAGGCTATGTGGGCTGCCATCCCGACCTCGCGGCGCGGCTGGCGCGCTTCTGCCGCATCGCCGAGACCGCCACATGGCTGCTCCCCGCGCCGCTGGACGGTCCGGGCGTTCCGGTGGCGCTGCGTGGTGGGGGAGCGGCGCCGGACCGCCTCGATCAGGTGCTGGAAGAGCTGGTGGTGCCGTACGAGGGGGCGGTGTTCCTGGTCGGCGCCGGCCTGCCTGGCGCGATCTGCTCTGCGCACATCAGGCAGCTTGGCGGCATCGCGATCCCGGTGGATGCGATCATGGGCCGCTGGATGGCGGCCTGACCGACGTCTGGGCTCGCCGGCCCCGACTTATCCGGCCTGTGCGGCCCGGCTCTGTCCGGGAGCCCGGGACGGGCGGCCGATCGAGCTGTATTCCATGCCGGCCGCCGCCATCGCCGCCGGATCATAGACGTTGCGCAGGTCGATCACGATGCGGCCGCGCATCAGGTCGCGCAGCCTGCCGGGCGAGATCGCGCGGAAGGCGTTCCACTCGGTGACCAGGATCAGCGCGTCGGCCTCGCGCGCCGCATCCAGCGCATCGGCGCAATAGGTGACGCGGTCCGGCATCGACGCCCTGGCCGCCTCCATGCCGACCGGATCATAGACCCGCACCGCGGCGCCGTTCTCGACCAGCCGGTGCACGATCGGGATCGACGGTGCATCGCGCATGTCGTCGGTCTCCGGCTTGAAGGTCAGGCCGAGGATCGCGATCGTCTTGCCGCGCACGGTGCCGCCGCAGGCAGACATGATCCTCGCGCCCATGCTGGCCTTGCGCGCGTCGTTGACCTGCACGGTCGCCTCGACCAGCCGCGAGGAGGCGCCGGCCTCCTGGGCGATCCGCATCAGCGCCAGCGTGTCCTTGGGGAAGCAGGAGCCGCCATAGCCCGGTCCTGCATGCAGGAACTTGCGGCCGATGCGGCCGTCGAGGCCGATGCCGCGCGCCACGTCGTGCACGTCGCCGCCGACACGCTCGCACAAATCGGCCATCTCGTTGATGAAGGAGATCTTCATCGCCAGGAACGAGTTGGCGGCGTACTTGATGAGCTCGGAGGTCTCCAGGCTGGTGAACAGGATCGGCGCCTCGATCAGGTAGAGCGGCCGGTAGAGTCGGCGCATGACCTCCTGGGCGCGGTCGCTGCCGCCGTCCTGGGAAACGTCGGTGCCGATCACCACGCGGTCCGGCCGCATGAAGTCGGCGATCGCGCTGCCTTCGCGCAGGAACTCCGGATTCGAGGCGACATCGAAAACAAGGCCGGGGCGGGCGTGCCGGACGATTTCGGCGATGCGCCGGCTGGTGCCGACCGGGACCGTCGACTTGGTGACGATCACCGCATAGTCCCCGAGCGCCTGCGCCACCTGCTCGGCGGCGGCGAACACGTAGGTAAGGTCGGCATGACCGTCGCCGTTGCGGGGTGGGGTTCCGACCGCGATGAACACCGCCTCGGCGCCGGCGACGGCTTCCTTGATGTCGCTGCCGAACGACAGCCGGCCAGCGGCGATGTTGTCGGCGACCAGCTTGTCGAGCCCGGGCTCGTAGATCGGAATGCGGCCTTGGCGCAGGCTCTCCAGCCGGCCCGGATGGGTTTCCACGACCGCGACCTCGACGCCGAACTCGGCGAAGCAGGCCCCTGAGACGAGACCCACATAGCCACCGCCGATCATTGCTACGCGCACAGCTTGCTCCAGTCAGTCAGCATCAGGGCAGCATCCAGCCTGCAAGGCAACGTCGCGAAGGTCAGGCCGCGCGGCGTGGCGGGTGGACCGTGATCAGCCGGAAACCTTGCTGGCACCGGCGGCAAGCAACGCATCGAAATAGGCGATGGTGCGATCCAGGCCATCGTCAAGGCCGACCACGGGCGTCCAGCCCAGGATCTCCTGCGCCCGGCTGATGTCGGGGCAGCGCTGCATCGGGTCGTCCTGCGGCAGCGGCCGGTACACGATGCGGCTGCGCGAGCCGGTCAGCTTCAGCACCCGCTCGGCCAATTCCCGCACCGGGATCTCGTGCGGATTGCCCATGTTGATCGGCCCGGTGATGTCGTCGTCGCTGGCCATCATGCGCACGAAGCCCTCGATCAGGTCGCTCACGTAGCAGAACGCCCGGGTCTGGCCGCCATCGCCGTAGAGGGTGATGTCCTCGCCGCGCAGCGCCTGGGTGATGAAGTTCGACACCACCCGGCCATCGTCGGGATGCATGCGCGGGCCGTAGGTGTTGAAGATGCGCACCACCTTGATGCTCAGCTCGTGCTGCCGCCGGTAGTCGAAGAACAGCGTCTCGGCGCAGCGCTTGCCTTCGTCGTAGCAGGCGCGCGGGCCGAGCGGATTGACGTTGCCCCGGTAGTCCTCGGTCTGCGGATGCACCGTCGGATCGCCATAGACCTCGCTGGTCGAGGCCTGGAACACGCGGGCCCCGGTGCGTCGGGCGATGCCGAGCACGTTGATGGCGCCGAGCACCGAGGTCTTGGTGGTCTGCACCGGATCATACTGGTAATGCACTGGAGAGGCCGGGCAGGCGAGGTTGTAGATCTCGTCCACCTCAATATTGATTGCATGGGTGATGTCGTGCCGCATCACCTCGAAATTCGGCTCCTTCAGCAGGTGGGCGATGTTGTCGCGCCGGCCGGTGAAGTAGTTATCCAGACACAGGACGTCGGCGCCGTCGCGGACCAGCCGGTCGCAGAGGTGCGAGCCCAGGAAGCCCGCCCCGCCCGTGACCAGAATCCGCTTGCGAACCAGGTGAGCCGACGAAGTTCGTGACATTTGCGTTAACCGCGTGTTGAAGGTGAACCATAAGGCAGCCTCACCACGGTTGGAAGCTCCGTGAACGGGACGCCGTTCCTGCCCGGGTGTGCGTTCCTGTGGCTGCCAGCCGGCCGGAGTGTGTCCCGTTGCGCCATTCTGGTGCAAGTTCTGCAAAGCAAGGCGGATAGTCTATGGCTGAAGGCAAGCGCTATCTGGTCACCGGCGGTGCCGGCTATGTCGGCAGCCATGCGGTGCTGGCCCTGGCGGATCGCGGCGACAGCGTCACAGTGCTCGATGACCTGTCCCTGGGGCATGCGCGCGCGTTGCCCGACGGGGTGACCCTGGTCCGGGGCAACCTGGCCGACCGCGACGTTGTCGAACGGGTGCTGTCGGACGGTCCCTGGAAAGGGGTGCTGCATTTCGCGTCGCTTTCACTGGTCGGCGATAGCATGGTCCGCCCGATGCACTACTTCATGGAGAACTCCGCCCTCGGCATCCGCCTGATCGATGCCTGCATCCGCCACGGGGTGGGTCGCTTCGTGCTGTCCTCGACGGCGGCACTGTTCGGCCGCCCCGGGGAGCAGGTCATCACCGAGGATGCACCGGTCGAGCCGGGCTCGCCGTACGGCGAGAGCAAGGCGATGCTGGAGCGCGCGTTGCTATGGGCGGACCGCATCCACGGGCTGCGCAGCGCCTGCCTGCGCTACTTCAACGCCGCCGGCGCCGATCCCCAAGGCCGCGCCGGCGAGGACCACACCCCCGAGACGCACCTGATCCCGCTGGTGATCGATGCGGCCCTCGGCCGCCGCCCCGAGCTCGCGGTCAATGGCGGCGACTACGAGACGCCGGACGGCACCTGCATCCGCGACTACGTGCATGTGAGCGACCTTGCCTCGGCGCACCTGCTGGCGCTGGAGCAACTCGACGGCCGCAGCGTCACGTACAATCTGGGCAGCGGGCACGGCCATTCGGTGCTTGAGGTGATCCGCAGCGTCGAGCGCGTCAGCGGCCGGCCGGTGCCGCACCGCATCGGTGCGCGCCGCGCCGGCGACCCGCCGCGGCTGGTTGCCCTGAGCGAGAAGCTGCGTCGCGAGACCGGCTGGGCGCCCCGATTCGAGCAGCTCGACGACATCGTCGCCACCGCCTTTGCCTGGCGCGAGGCGCATCCCGAAGGCTACGGCGATCGGGTGTAGCCGGGGTTTCGGCTCTGGCCTGATCGGGCTATAGGCCGTCCAATATGTCCGAGCCGGCTATCCCGAACAACCCGACACCGTCGATTCCGGGCTGCCCAGACGCGTGAGCCCGGACGCTTGAGCACTCTGTTGTCTCTGGTAGCGTCGCTCGGCTCGATCGTGCTCGGCTTCGTCCGCTCGGCCGGCTCGCTCGCCTTGTTCGCGATCAACGCGGTCTCGCACCTGTTCCGGCCGCCCTTCTACTGGCGCGCCTTTCTCGCTGCCTTCGTCGAGTTCGCGTTCTTCTCGCTGCCGGTGGTGGCGCTGACCGCCCTGTTCTCCGGCGGCGTGATCGCGCTGCAATCCTATACCGGCTTTGCCCGCTACAATGCCCAGAGCGCGATCGCCGGGATCGTGGTGCTGTCGGTGGTGCGCGAGCTGGGTCCGGTGCTGGCCGGCCTGATCGTCGCCGGCCGGGTCGGCTCGGCGATGGCCGCCGAGATCGGCACCATGCGGGTGACCGACCAGATCGATGCGCTCGGCACGCTCTCCACCAACCCGATGAAATACCTGGTCACGCCGCGCCTGCTGGCTGGCACGCTGGCCTTGCCGCTGCTGGTGGTGGTGGCCGACATCCTCGGTGTGCTGGGCGGCTTCATCGTCTCGGTGGTCAAGCTCGGCTTCAGCCCGAATGCCTACATCGCCAACACGTTGAGCGTGATGCAGCCGATCGACGTCAATGTCGGGCTGGTCAAGGCGGCGGTGTTCGGGTTCCTGATCGCGCTGATGGGTTGCTACAACGGCTACCACAGCCGCGGCGGCGCGCAGGGCGTGGGCTCCGCGACCACGGCGTCGGTGGTCGCGGCCTCGATCCTGGTCCTCGCCTTCGACTACATGCTGACCGAGATGTTCTTCTCGCGATGAGCGGGGCTCCGACGCCCAAGCTTCGGATACGGGGGCTGCGCAAGGCCTTCGGGTCCAAGCAGGTGCTGGACGGGATCGACCTCGATGTCGCCGCCGGCACCTCGACGGTGGTGATCGGCGGCTCCGGCAGCGGCAAGTCCGTGCTGCTGCGCTGCATCCTCGGGCTGATCGTGCCGGACGCCGGGAGCATCGAGATCGACGGCGTCGACGTGCTGGCGTTGCGCCGGCGCGAGCGCGAGGCGATCAACCGCCGCATCGGCATGCTGTTCCAGAACGGCGCTCTGTTCGACAGCCTGCCGGTCTGGGAGAACGTGGCGTTTGGATTGCTTGCCCGGCGCCAGATCACCCGGAGCGCGGCGCGCGACAAGGCCGGCGAGGTGCTGCGGCAGGTCGGGCTCGATCCGAGCGTCGGGCTGCTGTCGCCGTCCGAGTTGTCCGGCGGCATGCAGAAGCGCGTCGGCCTGGCCCGGGCTATCGCGGCGCAGCCGGAGATCCTGTTCTTCGACGAGCCGACCACCGGGCTCGATCCGATCATGGGCGCGGTCATCGACGGGCTGATCGTGGACTGCGTGAAGACGCTCGGCAGCACCGCGATCGCCATTACGCACGACATGGCGTCTGCCACCCGGATCGGCGACGCGGCGGCAATGCTCTTTCGCGGCAGGCTGGTCTGGCAGGGCCCGGCGGCGTCCCTGTTGGACAGCGGCAACCCGCTGGTGGATCAGTTCACGCATGGCAGGCGGGAAGGCCCGATCGCCATGGAACTCAGGCGCTGAAGGTGGGGCGCTAGCCGATGGCCAAGCGCACCGCGCGGTTCGTCTGCCAGACCTGCGGCGCGGTGTATCCGAAATGGACCGGCCGCTGCGAGGCCTGTGGCGAGTGGAACACCATCGTCGAGGAGGCGGTCGAGCCGCGCGCCACCGCGTCACGGGTCGGCAAGCCGCGCGCGGGCGGCATCGAGTTCGTCGGCCTCGAAGGGCAAGCCGAGCCGCCTCCGCGCATCAGCACCGGCATCGCCGAGCTCGACCGGGTGCTCGGCGGCGGCCTGGTGCCGGCCTCGGTGGTGCTCGTCGGCGGCGATCCCGGCATCGGCAAGTCCACCCTGCTGCTGCAGGCGGCGGCGAGCATGGGCCGGGAAGAGGTCGGACGTCGTGTTCTGTACATTTCCGGCGAGGAGGCGGTCGACCAGTTGCGGCTGCGCGCCCGCCGGCTCGGCCTCGCAGCACCGCTGCTGGAGCTGGCGGCCGCGATCAACGTCACCGAGATCACCGCCAGCCTGGATGCCGAACGCGACACCGCCCTGGTGGTGATCGACAGCATCCAGACCATGTGGCTGGACACCATCGACAGCGCACCCGGCACCGTCAGCCAGGTGCGGGCCTGCGCCTTCGAGCTGATCCGGCTCGCCAAGCAGCGCGGCTTCGGACTGGTGCTGGTCGGGCATGTGACGAAGGAAGGCGCGCTCGCCGGCCCGCGCGTGCTGGAGCACATGGTCGATGCGGTGATGTATTTCGAAGGCGATCGCGGCCACCAGTTCCGCATCCTGCGCGCCGCCAAGAACCGCTACGGCGCCACCGACGAGATCGGCGTGTTCGCGATGACCGATCGCGGCCTGGCCGAGGTGCCCAACCCGTCGGCGCTCTTCCTTGCAGAACGCCGCGGCAACATCGCGGGCTCGGCGGTGTTCGCCGGCCTCGAGGGCACCCGCCCGGTGCTGCTGGAAATCCAGGCGCTGCTGTCGCCGAACAGCGGCTCCTCGCCGCGTCGCGCGGTGATCGGCTGGGACAGTGCGCGGCTGTCGATGCTGCTCGCGGTGCTGGAGACGCGCTGCGGCCTGAAGCTCGCCGGATCGGACGTGTTCCTCAACGTTGCTGGCGGCCTGCGCATCAACGAGCCCGCCGCCGACCTCGCGGTCGCCGCCGCCCTGGTGTCGGCGGCGACGGGACAGCCGACCAGCGCCGGCTCGGTCTATTTCGGCGAGGTCGGGCTGTCCGGCGAGATACGCCAGGTGTCGCAGGCGGAAAGCCGGCTCAAGGAGGCGCAGAAGCTCGGCTTCGAGCAGGCGATCCTACCCCGCCGCATCGCGCGCGGCGGCCAGCGCCTGGTCGCGCCCGAGGGCATGAACCTGCACGAGCTCGGGCACCTGTCCGACCTCGTGGCGATGTTCAATCCGGAGGGCGACTAGCTATCTGGCGAGTATAAAAATATTCCGGCTCTTGTTGTAGTATCTCTGCCATTTGCCGCAACCCCGCCAGTCTCGTGACAGCGAACCGGACAACACTGTGGGCAGAGGAGGTTTCCGGCTTGATCTGGACTTCGAACCGACCCTTTGTCGGTGATGACAGATGCTTGCTTTCACCGCTCCGCGCCGACTTCATGAGACATCGGTCATTGGTGGTGATACCGCTGCTCTCCCAGTCAGAGCCTGACCCGGGCGAAGATCCATCGTTGAGGGAAGTCGTTGCATGAGGATCCTGGTACTCGGCGCGACCGGAGGCACCGGGCGGCAGATCGTCCGCGAGGGCGTGGCTGCGGGCCATGCCGTCGTCGCCCTGGTGCGCTCGAAAACGAAAGCCGAGGGACTGGCGGGGGCGGCGATTGTCGAAGGCAACGCGCGCGACGAAGCGGCGGTGCGTTGCGCGCTTGATGGCTGCGATGCGGTGATCTGCTCCCTGGGCACCGGGCTGAGCCCGTTGCGCGCGGTCACCCTGCTCTCGGTTGCAACGCGCGTGTTGCTCGCGGCGATGCAGCAGGCCGGGATCCGCCGGCTCGTGTGCATCACCGGTGTGGGCGCCGGAGACAGCCGCTTGCATGGCGGCTTCCTCTACGACCGGCTGTTCCAGCCGACGCTGCTGCGTACGGTGTACCAGGACAAGGATCGCCAGGAGGCACTTATCCGCGCCAGCGGACTGGACTGGGTGATCCTGCGGCCGACGATGCTCACCGATACACCGGCCACCGGTCAGGTCCGTGCCACGACCGACCTCGCAGGCGTGCATGGCGGCAAGATCTCGCGGGCCGACGTGGCGCGGTTCGCGGTGCGGCAACTGAGCTCCGACGAGTGGCTGCGCAAGACGCCGCTGGTTACCGCGGCGCTGTGAGCCTTTTCGCTCAGACGTGCCGCGCTCCCAGACCCGGCAGCAGGATGTGCAGCACCATCAGCACCAGCACGATGGTCAGCAACAGCGCGAACAGGCCGCCGAAGATCCGGATCGCGGCCACGATCAGCAGCACCGCGAACACCAGCAGGATGGCGTTCTCGGCGCCATGGCCGAGGCCCATGGGCGCCAGCACGTCGCGCAGCACCCCCTCGATGATGGCGATCGCGGCGATGATCAGGTGAAACAGGGCCAGCACCAGGCCGAGGATCAGGTCGATCGCGTGCTGCATGATTAGGCTCCGGCCAGGTTCACGACGCCTCCAGCCGGTCGAGCCGGCGCAGGGTCGGGAACAGCTTCATCCAGAGCAGCGTGACCAGCAAGGTGCCGACGCCGCCGAGCACCACCGCCGGCATCGCGCCGATCAGCGCCGCCAGCGTGCCGCTCTCGAACTCGCCGAGCTGGTTCGAGGTGCCGATGAACAGCATGTTCACCGCCGACACCCGGCCCCGCATCTCCTCGGGCGTGCGTAGCTGCACCAGGCTGGAGCGCACCACCACGCTGACCACGTCGGCGCCGCCGAGCACCGCCAGGCAGGCGATCGACAGCGGCAGCGAGCGCGACACGCCGAACAGGATGGTGGCGATGCCGAACAGTGCGACGGCCGCGAACATCGTCCGGCCGGCGCGTCCGCCGAGCGGATGCCGCGCCAGCACCAGCGACACCGCGAGGGCCCCGATGGCGGGGGCGGCGCGCAGCAGGCCAAGCGCGATCGGACCTGCATGCAGGATGTCGTGCGCATAGACCGGCAGCAGCGCGGTCGCCCCGCCGAGCAGCACCGCGAACAGGTCGAGCGAGATCGCGCCCAGGATGTCGGGGCGGGCGCGGATGAAGCGCAGGCCGCCGAACACCGCGTCGAGATCGACCTTGCGTGCCGGACGCGGCGCGCTCTCCATCCGCACCATCCCGTTCATGCAGGCGGCGATGATGAACATGAGGGTGCAGACGACATACGGAACCGGAGCGCCGACGCCGTACAGCAGCCCGCCCAGCGATGGCCCGATGATGGTGCAGGTCTGCAGCATCGAGGACGACAGCGCCGCCGCGCGCGGGAACAGCGCCGCCGGCACCAGCGACGGCAGCATCGCCTGCATGCACGGCCCCTCGAAGGCACGCGCGGCACCCAGCAGCGCCACCACCGCATAGATCAGGTCCGGCGTCAGGAAATGCAGCACCGAGCCGGCGGCCAGGGTGGCGGCACCGCAGGCCTCGACGCACTGGCAGAGCGCTGCCACCCGCCTGCGGTCGAACCGGTCAGCGACGTGGCCGGCGGCGAAGATCAGCACCACCATGGGTGCGAACTGCGCGAGCCCGAGCAGGCCGAGCGAAAACGCACGATGCGTCAGGGCGTAGATCTGCCAGCCGACCGCGACCGCCTGCATCTGGTAGCCGAGCGCCGAACCGCCGCGGCTGAGCAGCAGCAGCGACAGCCCGGGATGCGACAGCAGCCGGACCGGAGGCGCGGCATTTCCGTCGAGTTTCGCCTCGGGCACCCTAGGATCTCTCACCCAGCAGGCGCATCCAGTGATGGCTGATCGGCAAGTCCGGTCCGGGGACGAACGCGTGCCGATGACGATGCAGGCGGCCATGGCTCATGGGCCGCGCGCGGACCCGCAGGAGTCGCCGGACGCTCCGGGCATGGTCCGCATCCCCATCACAATCCACATCAGGTGGCCGGACCTGTTTTGATCCGGGCTGGATCAAGCCGGACCGGATCGTGCAAGGGGGCGCTTGCGGCTGGCATCAGCGAGGTTGATGCCGATGGCGCCGCAGCAGATCACCGCCGCCATCGGCAGCAGGCTGTTGGCGGCGAGCAGGCCCATGGCGATGCCGCTGACGGAGCCGAGGCTGAATTGCAGCGTGCCGAGCAGGGCCGATGCGCTGCCGGCGTGCCGCGCATGGCTCGCCAAGGCGAACATCGCCGCGTTCGGGCTGATGAACCCCATCGAGGCCATCAGGATCGCGATCGGCACCGAAACGAAGGCGACCGGCCGTCCGGCGCCGGCGATGCCTGTCAGCGACAGGGCCAGGAACACGACGGCGGCCGCCGACAGCAGCCAGATGCCGAAATCGAGCAGCGGGCCGACGCCGACGCGATGCACGATGTGCGCGTTGATCTGGGTGCACAGGATGTAGCAGGCGGCGTTGATGCCGAACATCACGCCGAAGCCGGCGGGAGAGAAATGCAGGATGCGCTCGAAGGCGACCGGCGCGCCGGACAGGTAGGCGAAGATGGTGAAGGTCGAAAAGCCGCAGATGAAGGTGTTGGACAGGAACGAGCGATCGCGCACGATGGTGACGTAGCGCTGCAGCACCTCGATCGCCGGCAGTCGGAGCCGGTGGGCGACCGGCAGCGTGTCCGGCAGGCAGGCGCCGACGGCGGTGATGCTGATCACCCCGTACACGGTCGCGATCCAGAAGATCCACCGCCAGGAGGCGACGCTCAGCACCAGCCCGCCCAAAGTCGGCGCCAGGATCGGCACCACGCCGAGCACCAGCATGAGCTGCGACATGATGCGCGCCCCTTGCGGCCCGGTGGCGACGTCGCGCACCACCGCGCGCGGGATCACCATGCCCGCCGAACCGCCGAGGGCGGCGACGAAGCGCCAGGCGGTGAAGCTCCACAGGCTTTGCGACAGCGCGCAGCCGGCGGAGCCGATCGTGTAGATGCTCATGCCGACCAGCAACGGCAGCCGCCGGCCGAGCCGGTCCGAGAACGGCCCCTGGGTGAACTGCCCGACCGCGAGCCCCGCGAACCAGGCGGCCAGGGTGATCTGCGCCGAGCCCGCACCGCTGCCAAAGGCCGCGTCGAGCGTCGGGAAGGCGGGGAGGTACATGTCGGTGGAGAGCGGACCGACCGCGCTCAAGGCTCCGAGCAGCAGGATCATCCATAGCGGCATCTGGCCATGGGTGAGGCTCCGGCCGCTCGATGCGGGCCGGGCCAGGGGAAGTGCAGCGCGCGACATGACGATGATATTAAACCGCAATCGCCCGTTGCGGAAGTTTCACGATACCGGGTCTGGCGACAGACGCCTCAGCCGCCGGTCCCACCGACCGTCAGCCCCGCCATCTTCAGCGTCGGCTGGCCCACTCCGACCGGGACGCCCTGGCCGTTCTTGCCGCAGGTGCCGATGCCCGGATCGAGTGCGAGGTCGTTGCCGATCATGCTGACCTTGGTCATCGCGTCCGGCCCGTTGCCGATCAGGGTGGCGCCACGCACCGGCGCGGTGACCCGGCCGTCCTCGATCAGGTAGGCCTCGCTCGCCGAGAACACGAACTTGCCGGAGGTGATGTCGACCTGGCCGCCGCCGAAATTCACCGCATAGAGGCCGCGCTTGACCGAGCGGATCATGTCGTCGGGGCTGTGCGATCCGGCCAGCATCACCGTGTTGGTCATGCGCGGCATTGGCGAGTGCGCATAGGACTGGCGGCGACCGTTGCCGGTGGCGGCGACGCCCATCAGGCGCGCGTTCATGCGGTCCTGGATGAAGCCGGTCAGAATGCCGTCCTCGATCATCACCGTGCGGCTGGTGGGCGTGCCTTCGTCATCGACGGTGAGACTGCCGCGCCTGCCCTCGATGGTGCCGTCATCGACCACGGTCACGCCCGGGGACGCGACCCGCTTGCCGACCAGACCCGCGAATGCGGAGCTGCCCTTGCGGTTGAAATCGCCTTCCAGCCCGTGCCCGACCGCCTCGTGCAGCAGGATGCCGGGCCAGCCATTGCCGAGCACGACCTCCATCTCGCCGGCTGGCGCCGGGCGGCTGTCGAGATTGACCAGCGCGCCACGCAGCGCTTCGTCGACGGCGTGCTTCCAGGAGGCCTCGTTCAGGATCTTCGAATAGGCGAACCGGCCGCCCAGACCGTAGCTGCCGCTCTCCCGCCGCCCGTCCTTTTCCACCACAACGCCCACGTTGAGCCGCACCAGCGGCCGCAGGTCGGCGACCCGGTGGCCGTCGGCGCGCATGATCTGAACCGCCTGCCACTCGGCGGCGAGCGAGGCCGAGACCTGCACCACCCGGCTGTCCTTGACGCGCGCATAGGCGTCGATCGCCGACAGCAGGGCGGCGCGCTCGGCGAACTGCGCCTCGTGCAGCGGATTGGCGTCGGAATAGAGCCGCGAGTTGGTCGCCCGCGGCGTGTCCGCAACGGTGCCGCTGCGGCCGGCGCGCACCATCCGCACGGTGGCGCCGGCGCGGGCAAGGGCGCTTTCGCTCAGTTCGTCGGAATGGGCGTAGGCGCTCTCGTCGCCGAGCACGGCGCGCAGGCCGAACCCGGTCGAGGTGTCGAAGCTCGCCGAGCGGATCACCCCGTCATCGAGCGAGATCATCTCGCTTTCGCGATACTCCAGGAACAGCTCGCCGTCATCGGTGCCCTCCAGGGCGCCGGCCAGCAGCCTGCCGGCCGCCTCGCGATCGAGCTGCGAGCCGGGGCGATCGAAGAAAAGCTGGTCGGTCGCGGCCAGTGGCGTGAGCGCATTCATGAAGGGGCAGGCTCCCGGGCAGGATTCTGTCTGTAGATATAGCGGCCTCAGCCGAGGGTAACAGGTGCTGATCGAGGCTGGCCGACATCAGCAGGCCGATCGGCAGGCAGGCGACGCCGAGCAGCCCCAGGATGTCGAGCGCCGTCAGCCCCAGCGCCTGGCCGATGCTGGCGAGCCCGGTGCCGATGAGCATGGCCAGCGCCGACAGCACGTTGCCGCCGCCGACATGACGCGCCCGGTGCAGGGCAGGGGACCAGACCTGCACCATGGTCATCGCCGGAACGATCAGCAGACCGGCGGCGCCGGCCAGCAGCACAAGCTCGGCGCCTGCAAGGAGGACCCCATCACCTGGCCCCTTGAGGTTCAGCCCGTGGCTGCGCCTGGCGAGGTCGAGCAGCAGCAGCCCCATCGCGACGGTTGCCGGCCGGCAGAGGAACAGCCCGGGACGCCGGCGCACCAACCGCGCCCCGAGCAGCGTGCCGGCGCCGATACCGAGCGAGAATGCCAGCAGGGCGACCGACGCGGCGACGGTGCCGCCGCCGGGCGTGTCGTGCACCACCACCGGCAGCATCGCCAGCACCAGCGTGCCGGTCAGCCAGAACCAGGCGGCGTACAGGCTGGCGCGCCAAAGGCCCGGCTCCCGGCGAAGGCCGCCGAGCAGGGCGAACGAACTGCCGAGCAGGCGACGCGGCAAGGCGAGGTCTGGCAGCGCCGCGGGCAATGCCGGGATGGCGCGCGCCGCGAGCCAGCAGAGCAGCGACGACGCGAGCACCAGGATCGCGACCGGCAGCGCAGCGGTGACGCTGTTGTCCCGGGTCGCCGTCGCAAGGGTGCCGCAGAGGCCACCGGCGAGGATCGCGAGGAAGGTCGCGCCCTCAGTCGCGGCGTTGCCGAGCGGCAGCCGCCGACGGTCCAGCAACTCGGGCAGGATGGCGTATTTAAGGGGCGCGAACAGCGCCGCGATCGCTCCGAAGCCGAGCAGGGCAGCAAACAGCAGCGGCAGGCTGTGCAGCAGCAGGCCGAGGGCGGCCAATCCCGTGATCGGTAGCTCCCAGCGCTTCAGCCGTTCGGCCAGCAGCGCCTTGTCGCACTTGTCCGCCAGTGCGCCACCCAGCCCGGACAGCACGAGGTAGGGCAGCACGAAGCAGGCGCCGGCCAGCGTGACGAAGATGCCGCCGCTCCGGTGCCCGGCGGCGCCCCACAGGGCTGTCACCATCAGGGCGTTGCGCAGCACGTTGTCGTTGAACGCCGCCAGCAGCTGGCAACGGAACAGGGCAGCGAACCCGCGCGTGCCGGGCACGGCCACGCGGGCTTGAGGGCCCCGCCTCAGATCCGCCGGGCGCCGCGGAGCCGGTGCAGCACGACGATCAGCAGAGTCAGCAGGACGGCGGCGAAGGTCTGGTGCAGGGTTCCGGCCCAGACCGGAACCACCATGACCAGCGCCGTGACGCCGAGCGCGTACTGCGCCAGCACGCCCCAGCCCAGCAGCATCAGCGCCTCGCGGGCGGCCTTGTGCGTGCGCGAGCGCAACCCGACCAGCAGCGTCAGCCCGACGGCGAGCACCGACAGTGTCGCCAGCGCGCGATGATCGAACTGCACCGCGCCGAGGTTCTCGGTCAGGTTGCGCCAGAACGGCACCAGCCGGGCGTAGTGCGGCGGCAGCAGGTGACCGTCCATGTCCGGATAGGTGTTGTAGACGAAGCCGGCATGGGTGCCGGCGGTGAAGCCGCCGGCGACGATGGTGATGGCGACCAGGACGGAAGCGGCGACGGCCAGGCCACGGGTCCAGGCGATGCCCCGACCGGGTGCGAGCGGCAGCGGCCGCGGGGTGCGCACGCTGAGCGCGGTCCACAGGATCGCGGCATAGAGCGCGAACGCGAAGCACAGGTGCAGCACCAGGCGCACCGGCGCCACCCGGACGCTGTCGGGATTAAAGCCGGAGGCGACCATGAACCAGCCGATCGCGCCCTGCAGGCCGCCGAGCACGAACAGCAGGGCGAGCCGGGTGACCAGGCGGGCGCCGATTGTGCCGTTGAAGGCGAACACCAGCAGCGGCACGAACAGCACCAGCCCGATCAGCCGGCCGCAGAACCGGTGGATCCACTCGAGCCAGAAGATCTGCTGGAAGCCGGCCAGCCCGAAACCGTCATGCAGGATCCGGTATTGCGGGATGGTCCGGTACAGCGCGAACTCGTGCTCCCACTGCGCATGGGTCAGCGGCGGGATGATCCCGGTGACCGGCCGCCATTCCATGATCGACAGGCCGGAGCCGGTGAGGCGGGTGGCGCCGCCCAGCGCGATCATCACCAGCAGCATGCCGCACAGGGTGAACAGCCAGAGCGAAACCAGGTGCGGGTTGCGCGTGGCCAGCGGCGCGGGGGCCGCGGCAAGCCTTGCCGTCCGGCTGCCATCTGCAAGCAGGAGCGCGTCTGAGGGCATTGAAGTGTCGCTCCAGTGTCGTGCCGTATTGTAAGGCCGCCGGGGGTCGCCTTGTGGCCCGAGAGACCTGATGCTACCGCGCCCCATGGCCAAGATCGAGAGCACGAATAGCGGTGCGCTTCTCTCCGCCTCGCGCGGCGCGCCCGGCACCGGCGGCGTCGTGCGCGCTTTGTTCAAGGCCGCCCTGCTGCTCGGCGGGCTGGTGGCGGCGGGCGTGCTGCTGCGTGCGCTGCCGGGCCTGAACCACGCGATGCTGCAGGGCGGTGTCCTGCAGCGCGGGCTCGAGGGACGGCTGATCTTCCTCGGGATCGGAACTCTGGTCTGCGCGGTCGGGCTCCCGCGACAGGCAGTGGGCTTCGCCGGCGGCTTCGCCTACGGACTGGTGGTAGGCACGCTGCTCACCACTCTGGCTACCCTGGCCGGCTGCCTTGTCGACCTGTTCTGGGCGCGGGCGATCGGACGCGACTGGGTGCGCCGGCGCATCCGGCACGGCCGGCTGGTGCGGCTCGACGGCTTCATCGCCGCCAACCCGTTCAGCGCGATCCTGACGCTGCGGCTGCTTCCGGTCGGCAGCAGCCTGATGGTCAGCCTGTTCTCCGGCGTGCTCGGCGTGCGCGCATCGCCGTTCGCGGCGGCTACCCTGCTGGGGAGCCTGCCGCAGACGGTGATCTTCGGATTGCTCGGGGCCGGGGTGGGGATCGGTCACGGCGCCCAGGTGCTGCTGGGCCTCGCCTTGTTCGTGGCGTCCGGAATTATCGGGCTCTACCTCTTTTACCGCACTGCAGCATTTTCCTAGCGAAACCGCATCGGCCATGCCATATCGGGCTACGTCCCTATCCGGATGTTGCCATGGCTCTCTCACTCTCGGCCGCGCCGCCGCTGCTTGCGCGCCTCACGCGGGCCAGGCCACTCGACACCACCAACGGCCGCACCAGCCTGGTTGCGGCGCTGCTTGGCATCCTGGTCGCGGTCGGGCCGGTCTCCACCGATATCTACCTGCCGGCGTTTCCCGCCATGCAGGCCGATCTCGGCGGCGGCCCGGGCTCGGCGCAGGCGACGCTGGCGATCTGGTTCGTGGGCCTCGCCTTCGGCCAGTTCTGGCAGGGCGCGCTGTCCGACCGCTTCGGCCGCCGGGGCCCGCTGCTGGTCGGCACCGCGATCTACACCGTCGCCACCATCGGCTGCGCGATCGCACCCGGGATCTGGAGCTTCTCGGCCTTCAGATTGCTGGCCGCCCTGGGCGCGTCGGCCAGCCTGGTGGTGCCCGGCGCCTGCGTGCGCGACCTCTCCGACGGGCATCTGGCCGCGCGCATGATCTCGCGGCTGATCCTGATCATGGGCGTGGTGCCTGTGCTGGCGCCCACCCTCGGCGGGCTGGTGCTCAGCGTGGCGTCCTGGCGCTCGATCTTCTGGGCGTCCGCGCTGTATGGCCTGTTCTGCATGGTACTGGTGCATCGCACCCTGCCGGAGACGCTGCCGCCCGATCGCCGCATCTCGCTCTCGCCGATCTCGATGTTCAGCCACACGCTCGGCTTGGTCAGGGAACGCAGCTTCATCAGCCACGCCATGGTCAATGCCGCCGGCGCCTTCGTCTGCTTCACCTATCTCGGCGCGGCCCCGGTGGTGTTCATCCGCCTGTTCGGCCTGACGCCGCCGCAGTTCGGCATGCTGTTCGGGCTGAACGCGATGGCGATGATCTCCGCCTCGCAGCTCAACGGGCCGCTGGTGCAGCGCCTGGGCGCGCGGAGGGTGCTCGGCGGCGCCATCCTGGTCGCGCTGCTCGGCAGCCTGCTGCTGCTGCTGCTCGGGCTGCTGCACGAGAGCCGTCCGTTGCCGGTGCTGCTGTGCGTGATGCTGTGCCTGGCAGCCCTCGGCCTGACCGGCCCGACCAGCACGGTCGGCGCACTGGCACGGCATGCGCACCATGCCGGCGCGGCATCGGCGTTGATCGGCACCCTGCAATACGCGCTCGGCGCGGCGGCCGGCCTGCTGATCGGCCTGATGAGCGACCGGACCATGCTGCCGATGGCCGCGATGATGCTGGTCGGCTGCCTCGGCATGCTGGTCGCCAGCCTCTACCGGCCCCGGCCGGTCGGGCTCGGACAACGGTCGCGCGCCGCCCGCTAGAGGGAAACGCGCCGCTCTTCGTGTAATTTCGTCAATACAAGTTTCCGCGTGCTGTCGGTTTTGTTATGCGTTAGCCTTGCGGGAATCGAGATCCCGGACCTGTCCGGTTGATCCTCGACGTCCGGGAGGGTGGATGCGCAGAACGCTGATCCAGGGCCTGAAGTGGTTCAGTCCGATCACGTTGATCCTGGTGATGGCGGCACTCGCGCTCTATGGCTGGCAGCAATCGGTGGTCACCCAGCACATGCGGGTTGCCACCACCCGGGTCGCCAACCGGCTGCGCCTGGTCGACCATCTGGGCCAGTCGCTGCGTGATGCGGAGCATGCCGAGCAAGCCTACCTGGTCGCCGGCGCCGGTCCCGACCTGATCGCCTATCGCAATGCCGACCTCAGGATCAACGTGATCGCGGCGCGGCTGGCCGAGCCGATGGTGGCGCTCGCGGCCCGCGGCGAGGATGCGGACGCGGCGCCGCTCGATGCAATGCTGGCCCTGGTCGTACAGCGCCAGGCGGCTCTCGCGCACGAGGCGGCCCTGCGCAGCTCCGGCATGGCGCCGGCGTTGCTGCTCGAGCAGCACATGATGCGCGGCCAGCCGCCGGCGCGCGACGTCATCAACCAGGTCGGGCTGGTCCGCGAACGACTCGAGAGCGAGCGCCAGCGCCTGCTCGAAGCGACATCGGAAAGCTTCCTGACGCTGCGCTGGATCGCCGCCGCGGTCGCGCTGGCCGGCGTCGGCGGCCTGCTCGTCACCTGGATCATGCTGCGACGGGCCTGGAGCCACCTGGTGCGCGCCGAGACCGAGCAGCGTACGGCGGCCCTGCAACTGCGCGGCAGCCTGGACAGCCTGAGTCAGGGTGTCGCGGTGTTCTGCCCCGACGGGCGGCTGCTGAATTGGAACATGCGGCTGCGGCAGATGCTGGACCTGCCGGCCGCGCTGCTGCGGCATGGCCTCGCCTACGACACGCTGGAGAGCCACCTGCGCGCCGGCGGCGGCAACTTCCTGGAGCCGCTGGAGGCGATCCGTCGCGACCTGCCCGAGCGCGAGCGGCCTCCGGTGGTGTATGAGGGAACGGTGCCGCTGCGACGGAATACGAGCCCAGGCACTCCGGGCGCCGGAACCCCGGCCGGCATCGTTCCCGTTACGAGCGCCGGCGCGAGCACGGGCGAGCGCAACATCGAGATCCGCCGCACCCTCATGCCGGGGGGCGGCTTCGTGCTCGCCATGACCGACATGACGGAGCGCATCCAGGCCGAACGCATGCTCCGGGTCGCGCAGAAGATGCAGGCGGTCGGCGAACTGACGGGCGGCATCGCGCATGACTTCAACAACCTGCTGACGGTCATTCTCGGCAGCCTGGAGTTGCTGCCGGACGATCTGCTTGGCGTCGGCACCGAGGGGTCGCGGGCGGCCTCCGAGCAGGTCAGGCGCGCCGTGCAGGCGGCGGAAAGTGGCGCCGCGCTGACCCGCCAGTTGCTCGCCTTCGCCCGCCGCGAGCCGCTCGCCCCGGTTCCCGTCGACCTGTCTGTGGCGCTGCCGGGCCTCACCTCGCTGCTGCGTCCGGCCATCGGGGAAGCCATCGGCATCGACCTCGCGGTGCAGCCGGACCTCTGGCCCGTCACGGCGGACGCCGCGCAGATGGAGAGCGCGGTGCTGAACCTGTCGCTGAATGCGCGCGACGCCATGCCGGGCGGCGGCCTGCTGGTGATCGAGGCGGAGAACGTCACGCTGGAGCCATACCAGGCACGACAGCTCGATCTCGAGCCAGGCGACCATGTCAGGCTCGCGGTCGCCGATACCGGCCAGGGCATGAGCCCCGATGTCCTGGCACGCGCCTTTGAGCCGTTCTTCACCACCAAGCCGGAGGGACGCGGCACCGGGCTCGGCCTCGCCATGGTGTTCGGTTTCGCACGCCAGTCGCGCGGCGCGGTCTCGATCCGGTCGCAGGCCGGACAGGGCACGACGGTGGCGCTCTACCTGCCGCGTGCCACCGGTGAGGTCGCGGCAGGTGCGGCACCCGACCTGCTCAGCCTCGCGGCCAGGCGCATGCACCCGCCGGCGGCGCAGCCCTCCCGCCACCCTAGCATCCTGGTGGTCGAGGACGATCCGGCGGTGCGCGAGATCGCCGCCGAGATCCTGCGCGACCTCGGCTACCGGGTCAGTGAGGCGGCCGATCCCGGCGCCGCGCTCCGCATCCTGGCCCTGCGCGACAGCCCGCTCGACCTGTTGCTGACCGATATCGTCATGCCCGGAACCGTCGATGGTCGCGAACTGGCGCACCAGGCGCGCGGCATGCACCCCCGACTGCAGGTGATCTTCATGTCCGGCTACTCGGACGCTGACAGCGTGCCGGCGGATGGTGCCGCGGGCGAGAGCACGGTGTTGCTCGGCAAGCCGTTCCGGCGCGCCCAGCTTGCCGCCATGGTGGCCGGGATGATCGGCGTGAGCAGCCAGACCGGCGAGGCCGCCTGACGCCACGCGCCTCGGGCAGTTCCGCCTCCGGGACGCCCCTTGCCCGTGGCAGGCAGACTCTGTAGAGGCCCGGCTGTTCCGACCGTTGGATATCCAGGCCATGATGGACCTCAAGCAGCATATCCGCAGCATTCCCGACTTTCCTAAGCCGGGCGTGATGTTCCGCGACATCTCCACGCTGCTGCGTGATGCCGATGCGTGGCAGGTGGCGATGGGACGGCTGGCGAAGGCCGTCGCACCGGCGCGGCCGGACCTGCTGGCCGGGGTGGAGAGCCGCGGCTTCCTGCTTGCCGCGCCGCTTGCCAGCAAGCTCGGCTGCGGCTTCGTGATGCTGCGCAAGCCTGGCAAGCTGCCTGGTCGGACGGTCTCGCTGAACTACGAGCTCGAATATGGCAGCGACAGCCTGCACATCCAGGAGGATGCCATCGCTCCCGGCCAGCGCGTGGTCGTGGTCGACGACCTGCTCGCCACCGGCGGCACGCTCTCTGCCGCCGTCAAGCTGTTGCAGAAGGTCAGCGCCGAGGTCGTGGCGGCCGCCGTGCTGATCGAACTCGGCTTCCTGGATGGGCGCAGCAAGCTTGGCGTTCCGGTCACCGCCCTGGTCCGCTACGACGAGTAGCGGCTGTTCGAGAACGCACTGTGCCGGGCATCCGACGCGCCTGTCTGCGCTTCCGGTGCTCACGGCCAGGAGGCCGCTCCGCTCCGGTTCTCGACAGGCACGACGGGCGGCGCTACGCGCCTCTGCCTTGGCACAGCGCGTTCTCGAACAGCCTCTCGACGAAATGATTAGGCCATTGACGTCTCACCTCTAGCCCATGCTTGGGCGCTTCAGGCGGCTTTGATCTCGGTGACGAAGGTGGCGATTTCGGTGCTGAGGCGGCTGGTCTGGCGGGTGAGGTTGCCGGCCGAGGTCAATACTTCGGTTGCCGCGTTGCCGCTGCGGGTGGCGGCTTCGGTGACGCCGACGATGCTGACGGTGACTTCCCGTGCCGAATGCGCGGTCTGCTGCACGTTGCGGGCAATCTCGGCGGTGGCGGCGCCCTGTTGCTCGACCGCTGCCGAGATGCTCACGGCGATCGCGCCGACTTCCTCGATGGTGCCCAGAATGCCGCGGATCGCGACCACCGCTTCCTCGGTCGCGGTCTGGATCTGGGCGATCTGGGTTCCGATCGCCCCGGTCGCCTTCGCGGTCTGATTGGCGAGGCTCTTGACCTCGGAGGCGACCACGGCGAATCCCTTGCCGGCGTCGCCCGCACGGGCCGCCTCGATGGTGGCATTCAGCGCCAGCAAATTGGTCTGCCCGGCGATGTTGGTGATCAGGCCGACCACCTCGCCTATCTTCTGCGCCCCCTCGGAAAGTGCCCGCACGATCACGTCGGTGCGCTGGGCGTCCGCCACCGCGCGCGCGGTGATGCGTGCGGATTGCGCGACCTGCCGGCTGATCTCCCCGATCGAGGCGGCCAGCTCCTCGGCTGCGGCGGCCACCGTCGAGACCCCGACGCTTGCAGCCTCGGAGGCTGCCGTCATCGTGGCGGCCTGCGCCGTCGCCTGCGACGCACTGGCCGTCATCGTCCGGGCGCTGTCCTCCAGGCCGAGTGCTGCCGAGGACAGGCCGGTCACCAGTCCGCCGACCTTGTTCTCGAATCTGCCGGCGGTCGCATCGCGAGCGGTCCGCTGCGTCGCCACGGCCAGGGTTGCCTCGTGGATGTCTACCAGCGAGCCGCAGGCCCGGCGCGGCTTGCCGCCCGCATCGAGCAGCACGCCACCGGTGGCGCGGAACCAGCGATACGATCCGTCGCGGACGCGCAGACGGTACGTCGTGTCATAGAGGCTGCCGCTGGCCAGCGACGCGCCGAAGGTCGTGAACACGCGGGACGCGTCGTCGGGATGCAGCCGGTCCGACCAGGACTGCACGACATCGGGGAACTCCGCCGCGGTCGTGTAGCCGCAGAGCCGCCGGAATCCCGCCGACCAGGTCCAGCACGACTTCGGATGCATGGCGTCGCCCGCGAACAGCACCGCGTCCCACAGGCCCACGCCGCAATGGCCGGAGAGCGAGGTCAGCCACTCGGCCTTGCTGGCATTGTCGCGGGCACGCTTGGAGGAGAAAAGGCCGAACATGCGCAGGCACCCGGTAGCGATCGCGATGAGCGCAGGCAACACGCGCCCGAGCGGGAAAAGCGTCGTTCCGTCTTCTAGTGCCGCGGGGTTGATTTTCCGTTAATGGCCGGCGCTACGACGGGTGCGCCGCCATGAACTTCTCGAGCCAGTGGATCGTGTAGTCGCCGGACCGGAAGCCGGGGTCGGCCAGGATGCGCTTGTGCAACGGAATGACTGTCCGGATCCCGGTGATCACGAACTCGTCCAGCGCGCGCTCCATCCGGCTGATCGCCTGCGCCCGGGTCGGCGCATGCACGATCAGCTTCGCCACCATGCTGTCGTAATACGGCGGCACCACGTAGCCGGCATAGAGCGCGCTGTCGATGCGCACGCCGAGACCACCCGGCGGATGGAACATCTCGACCCGCCCCGGCGTCGGCATGAAGGTCTCCGGATCCTCGGCGTTGATCCGGCACTCGATGGCGTGCCCGTTGAAGCGGATGTCGGACTGCGCGTAGCCGAGCGGCTGGCCAGCGGCGATGCGGATCTGCTCGCGCACCAGGTCGATGTCGCAGACCATCTCGGTCACCGGATGCTCGACCTGCAGCCGGGTGTTCATCTCGATGAAGGCGAACTGCCCATCCTGGTAGAGGAATTCAAGTGTGCCGGCGTTGCGGTAGCCGAGCGTCCTGAGAGCGGCCGTGGCGGTCTGCCCGATGGCGTCGCGGGCGGCGGCGGTGAGGGCCGGAGAGCCGGCCTCCTCGAGCAGCTTCTGGTGCCGCCGCTGCAGCGAGCAGTCGCGCTCGCCGAGATGCACCACGGCGCCATGCCGGTCGGCCAGGATCTGCAGCTCGATATGGCGCGGCTTGTCGAGATATTTCTCAAGATAGACCTCGTCATTGACGAACGCGGCACGCGCCTCGGTGCGCGCGACGCGCCAGGCCTCCTCGATCTCGCCCTCGCTCTCCGCGACCTTCATGCCGCGTCCGCCGCCGCCGGCGGCCGCCTTGATCAGCACCGGGTAGCCCACCTCGGCTGCGACCATGCGCGCGGTCTCGAGATCCGGCAGCGCGCCGTCGGAGCCGGGCACCAGCGGCACGCCGAGTGAGCGCATCGCCGCCTTGGCGGTGATCTTGTCGCCCATCATGCGGATATGCGCCGGCGACGGGCCGATGAAGGTCAGGCCGTGCGCCTCCACCGTCTCGGCGAAGTCGGCATTCTCGGACAGGAAGCCGTAGCCGGGATGGATCGCATCGGCGCCGGTGATGGTGGCCGCCGTCAGGATGGCGGCCACGTTGAGGTAGCTGTCGCGCGAGGCCGGCGGTCCGATGCAGACGCTCTCGTCGGCGAGGCGCACATGCATCGAATCCGCATCCGCGGTGGAATGCACCGCGACCGTGCGGATGCCGAGCTCGCGGCAGGCGCGCAGGATGCGCAGCGCGATCTCGCCGCGGTTGGCAATCAGGATCTTATCGAACATGCCTGGCGCTTCGGTCAGTCGATCACCGCGAGGACTTCATCGAACTCGACCGGTGCGCCGGAGGCCACCAGCAGCAGGCGCAGCGTGCCGGCCCTGGGCGCCTTGATCTGGTTGAAGGTCTTCATCGCCTCGATCAGCATCAGGGTCTGCCCGGCGGCGACCTGCTGGCCCTCGACCACGAAGGCTGGCGCCGACGGCTCCGGCGACAGGTAGGCGATGCCGACCATCGGGCTCTTGACCGCGCCCGGATGCCGCGCCGGATCGCTCGCCGCAGCCGCCTGCAATGTCTCGGCAGCGGTGGCAGCAGGTGCTGCCGCGGCGGTTGGCGCCGGTGCCACCGCATGCACCGTCGCGGGCGCACGCGCGACGCGGATGCGGCTGTCCTTTTCGGCGATCTCGATCTCGGTCAGGCCGGTCTCGGTCAGTATGTCGGCCAGGGCGCGGATGGTGTCCGCATCCAGCAGCAGGCGGCTCATCGATCGTCCTCGTCCAGTATGGTGTCCGCCATCGCCGTCAGCGCCAGCGCGTAGCCACGCACCCCAAGCCCGCAGATCACGCCCAGCGCTGCCTGCGAGACGAAGGAGTGCCGGCGGAATTCCTCCCGACGATGGATGTTCGAGATGTGGACCTCGATCACCGGCAGCTCCACCGCCATCAAGGCGTCCATCAGGGCGATCGACGTGTGGCTGTAGCCTCCCGGATTGATCACTATTCCCCGCGCCCGGCCCCGGCATTCCTGCACCCAAGAGATCAATTCACCCTCGCCGTTGGTCTGGCGGAAGTCGATGGCAACATCGAGCCGCTCCGCCGCCTGGATGCAGACCTGCTCGAGGTCGTCCAGCGTCGCCCGGCCATAGATGGCGGGTTGGCGCAGGCCGAGCATGTTCAGGTTCGGTCCGTTCAGGACGGCGATCAGAGGCGGGCCCATGACGCGGGCGTTAGCATGTCGCGTTGCGCTGTCCAAGCGGCGACCCGGCCGCGGCAGGGGAGACATGCTCGCACTGGACCGGCCGAGGCTGGCCGATCAGCCACAGTGTGGCATGCGGGAAACTGTGGACGTTTGCACTGCACAAAATAGATCGATGCACGTCGCGAGTAATGCGCAGCGTCTAGGCTCACGGCATGAGGCAACAGGTGCCTTTCCACGCGGTTCAGGCTTGAGAACCTACCGCTGATGCTGGCCTGGTCTGCGATCGGACCGAACGTGCGGCATTTTGAGCTTGATCTTCCGCACGGGGTGCCTGTCTTATACTCCGGCACTGCAGGAGATCACCGGACCGTGATGCCATCGACCCGTTCCAGCCGCGTCCTTCGGGTCGGACGCGCCATGGTCTGCTCCACTGCCGGCCTGCTCGCCATCAGCCTTGCAACACCGCTCGTGGCCGAAGCGGCGACGATCTCCGCCAGCCCGTCCGTGCAGCTTATGCCGGCTTCGATGTCCGCCGATCGCACGAGCTGGGCGGGTTCCGTTCATGCGGCACTCGCGCACCAGGCGCGCCTCGCCGCCGCCGCCGCCCGCAGCGCCTTTACCGAGAGCGGGATCGCGACCTGGTACGGGCGCGAGTTCCAGGGCCGCCGGACCTCGAGCGGCGATCGCTTCGATGCCGCCCGCTTCACCTGCGCGCACCGGACGTTGCCGCTCGGCACCCGCCTCCTGGTGACGTCGGAGGATACCGGCCGTTCGGTGGTGGTCGTAGTCAACGATCGCGGCCCGTACGCATCTCCCGGCCGGATCATCGATCTCTCGCGCGCCGCGGCGCAACGAATCGGCATGGTCGCGGACGGCGTGAACACCGTGACCGTCAAGCGCATCCTGCCATCCGACCTGCCGGTCGAAGTGGCGCAGGCGCCGGAAGGCGACACCAGCGAGCAGGCAATCGCCAACTCCGGGCGCTGAACCGGTCTATTTTTCGGCCACGTGGTCGGCAACATAGGCGCCGCGCCGTCCCATCGGCTTGGCATCCCCGGTGGTGCTGTCCTGGGCGGTCTGCATCTCGAGCTCGGCATTGAGCTCGGCGCCGAGCAGGACGACATAGGCGGTCACGAAGAACCACATCATGATGCCGATGACGGCACCAAGCGGGCCGTAGGTCGCATCGTAGCTGGCGACATGACCCACGTAATACGAGAAGCCGGCCGAGGCGAGCAGCCAGAGCAGGGTCGCGATCACCGATCCCGGGGTGATCCAATGCCAGCGCGCCTCCTGCCGGGACGGTCCGAACCGGTACAGGGTGGAGAAGGCAGCAGCCACGAAAATCACCATGACCAGCGGGCTGCCGAGCCGGATCAGGAACTGGGTCTGCGCCTCGATGACCTCCAGGCCGAAATGCGCCGGGATGAAGTCGAGCGCCGCCGGCAGGAACACCACCAGCGCCAGCGCCAGCACGGCGCCGATGATCGCCCCCAGCGTCATCCCAAGCGCGGTGAGCTGGTAGCGCACGAACGACCGCGTCTCCTTTTCCTCGTAGGCGATGTTCAGCGCGGCCAGCATCGACTTGGTGCCGGCCGATGACGACCACAGGGTGATCATGATGCTGATGATCAGGCTGATGGTGAGGGTGCTGTGCGGCTTGCTGACCAGCGTGTGGATGCGGTCGCCGATCAGCTCGTAGGCCGGCCCCGGCAGCAGATGCCGCAGCACCTGCATCTGCGGCTCAACCGTCTGCGGATCGAAGGCTAGGCCGTAGATCGAAACCAGCATGCTGATCGCCGGGAACAGCGCCAGTGTCGCGTAGAAGGCGCACCCCGCCGCGGCGAGGCCGATCCGGTCCGAGATCATCTCCGAGAAGGTGCGCTTGAGCACCATCTTCCAGCCACTCCAGGGGATCTGCGTCGGCACCTCGGCGTGCCGGCCGATCTGATGCTCGGACGCCGTGTCGGCAAGGGGCGTCGTCAGTCCCGAAGCACCGCCGGCTGTCCGCTCTCGGTCGGAGTTGAGGCTTTCGGCAGTCTGCATCGCGGCCCCCGTGCCGGCTGGCGCCCTATCGTCGGCGCGTTCGTGAGACATCAAGTCACCGATGCGATTACCGGTTGCATCGCCGGGCGGTTGGTCCCATATCGCTCCCCACGCAGCAACGCACGTGCCACTGGCCCTCTGAGGTTACGCAACGACGTCAAGCGTTCTGGCAATCGGGACCCCTTTGCGGGGACCCAGTCTTGGTCGCTGGTCCGTTCGACCGTTTCGCAACTCGTCCATCGCCTGAAAAAGATGGATGATACAGAAGGGAGAGGTGGGCGCGATGACCCCCAAAATCGCCCGTTATCTTGCCGTACAGGCACCGGCGACCCCTTGCCTGGTCGTCGACGTCGATCGTGTCGGGGAGCGGTATCGTGAGCTGCACGCGGCCCTTCCGCTTGCCCGCATCTACTACGCTGTGAAGGCAAATCCGGCAGCGCCGGTGCTGGAGCGTCTGGCGTCGCTCGGATCGTCGTTCGACGCCGCGTCCTGGGAAGAGGTCGATCTCTGCCTGCACGCCGGCGCTCCCGCATCCCGCATCTCCTTCGGCAACACCATCAAGAAGGTGTCGGCCATCACGCGCGCGCACGATGCGGGTGTCTCGATGTTCGCCTTCGACTGCGGCGAGGAGCTCGACAAGCTGGCCCGGCATGCGCCGGGCAGCCGGGTCTATTGCCGCATCCTGGTCGAGAACGAGGGCGCCGAGTGGCCGCTGTCGCGCAAGTTCGGCACCACCGTCGCGCACGCCCGCACCCTGATGCTGCGCGCACAGGAGCTCGGGCTCGATCCGTTCGGCCTGTCCTTCCATGTCGGCAGCCAGCAGACCACCACGGATGCCTACGAAGCAGCAATCGGCAAGATCGCCATGCTGTTCACCGACCTCGCTCAGGCCGGCCTCGACATACGCATGGTCAATCTGGGCGGGGGCTTCCCGACCCGCTATCGCGACGACGTGCCGGAGATCGACCAGTTCGCGTTCGCGATCTCGCGTGCGCTGACTGCGGCGTTCGGCAATGCGCTGCCCGAACTGGTCGTCGAGCCGGGACGCTTCATCGTCGGCGACGCCGGTGTGGTGTCGTCCGAAGTGGTGCTGGTCAGCCGTCGCGGTGACAGCACTGCGTCCAACGGCGGCAAGCGCTGGGTCTACCTGGATATCGGCCGGTTCGGCGGCCTCGCGGAGACCGAGGGCGAGTCGATCCGCTACCAGTTCCGCACGCCGCACGATGGTGGCAGCACCGGGCCGGTGGCGATCGCGGGTCCCACCTGCGACGGCGCCGACATCCTGTACGAGCGCACCGACTATCGGCTGCCGCTCGACCTCGCCTGCGGCGAGCGGGTCGAGTTGCTCTCGACCGGCGCCTACGTCTCGACCTACTGCTCGACCCGGTTCAACGGCTTCGCCCCGCTGGCGGAGCATTATATCTAGAGCATCAGGCAGCCGCAGCGGCAGCTTCGGGTCGATCGAATCCGGTGCGGCCAACCGATCAGGCGGCTAACCTGCCGAGGCTGGCGATGCGCAAAGAACTGCTACCTGGCGCGGGCCTGGAATCAGGCGAGCGCAGCCTCGCTGTTGCTGCTGCTTCGCGGCCGACCCGCATCGCGGCCGCGCAGGAAGCCTGCCTGGATGCAGTGATCCACCAGTCGGAGCAGGAACGCCGTGTCCGTCGGCGGGCAGCGACGGCCTGACAAGGCGCTGAGGTTGCCCGTCTCGAAGCGGGGATCGCGGCACATGTAGCTGCCGAACGAGGTCCTGATCTGATCGAGCAGCCAGCGCTCGGTCGCGGGCACCATGTCCGGCTGATAGGCCTCCGGGGAGAGCAGCCGCGGCACCTCGAATTGCAGATAATGGCCGCCCAGGGTGGCAAGCAGTGCAACCGACACCGGCCGCTCGGCGACCAGGTGGAACGTGCGTCCGGCCGCCAGCTCCATATGTTCAGCGATATCCAGCAAGGCCTCGCAGACATGGTCGATCGGCACCAGGTCGAGGGTGGCGTCGGGGGTTGTGATCAGGGTGCGGATCTGCCCCTGCGCGAACAGCCGGATCAGCGTGTAGATGTTCTCGAAGCTGCGGATGATGCCGTCGCCCCAGGCGCCGACCACGATGGACGGTCGCGCGATAGCCACCGGAACGCCGCGCCCGATCGCCTCCAGCATGAGCTGTTCCGCCTCGAGCTTGCTCGACTCGTAGCTGTTGGCAAAGCTCTGACCGACGAAAACTTCGTTTTCGCCGATGCTGCCGTTGCGCTCACCACAGACATAGGCGGTGCTGACATGCAGCAGCTTCGTCGCCCCGGCATGCTCCGCCAGGACGACCATGTTGCGTGCGCCGCCCACATTGACTGCCCGGTAGGCCTCCGGATCGAGGCTGAAACCGACCACGGCAGCGCAGTGGATGATCAGGTCCAGGCCGCCGGCAAGTGCCTCATAGTCTTCCTGGCCGAGACCGAGGCGATCCTGGCTGACATCGCCCGCAAGGACAGCGATCCGGCCACCGGCGGGAGCCACTCCGGTCCAGGGCGCGGTGACCAGCTTGGTCCGGTCATTGCGCTCGATCGACAGTTTTTTGCGCACCATGGCCACGACCGAGTGGCCGCGAGCGGCCAGCAGGCCGGTTATCTCGCTGCCCAGGAGGCCGGCTGCGCCGGTGACGAGGATGCGCATCGGCCCGGAGTCGGAACAGAGCGCGGCACGCGCGGTTTGTGAGGCACCGTGCGGATCGAATTGCAGCAGGGGACGGATCTCCGAGTTAGCCAGACCGCGGCCGGGCGGCATCTGCTTGTTGCAGGCGTGGCGCTCTCCGTCCAGCCTGGTGTCCCGCCGCACGCAAGCGCGGGCGCGTGCAGACGGAGCGGCCCGTGAGCCCATCCTGTGGATCGCCTACTCGAAGAACTCGACATTGCCGTCATCGAGGTCGTAGCGCGCGCCCATGATCTTCAGCCGGCCCTCGCGCTGCGGCTCGATCAGCATCTGCTCGGTGGTGCGCAGGCGCTGGACGATGCGCCGCACGTTCGCCCTGACCGAGCGGTCCAGCAGATCGTCGCCGCCGGTCGCTCCCGGGCGGCTGGCCTGCAGGACGGCCGGAATGATCGGCTCGATCATCTGGCCGATGCTGCCCGGGTAGATGGTGTCGTTCTGTACGACATCGAGAGCCGCCTTGACCGCCCCGCACCGCTCGTGGCCGAGCACGACGATCAGCGGCACGCCCAGCACCCGGACGCCGTACTCGATGCTGCCCATCGCCGGGAGATCGACCACGTTGCCGGCATTGCGGACGATGAACAGTTCGCCGAAGCCGCGCCCGAACAGCAGTTCCGGCGGCACCCGGCTGTCGGAGCAGCCGACCAGCACACAGAATGGCTGCTGCGCCTCGGCCAGCGCCAGGCGCTGCTCCCGGCTTACAGCCTCCGGATGGATCGGGGATCCGCCGAGATAGCGTCGGTTGCCCTCCCGGAGCAGCTCGAGCGCCTGGTCCGGGGTCAGGCTCGAGGGTGCGGGCGCCGGTCCGGCCATGATCTGGATCCTGACTGCTGTGGCGCCCGCGATCTCAGCCGTGGAGGCGGGCAATGTCCAGCAGCACGGCCGCCTCGTTCTCCTTCTCGCTGAGCTGGTGGCGGGCGATGTCGCGTATGCTGATCATGCCGGCGAGGCTGCCATTGCTGACCACCGGGAGATGCCTGACCTTGCGGTTGTTCATGATCGCCAGTACCTTGTCGAGCCGGTCGGTCGGCTTGCAGGTGATCACCGGCGAGGTCATGGCCTCGCGCAGCTTCATGTCGAGCGCGTCGCGACCACGCTTGGCCAGCAGGCGCACCAGGTCGCGCTCGGAGAAGATGCCGACGATCGCACCCTTGAGATCCTCGACGACCACCGCGCCGATCCGGCGCGAGGCCAGGATGGCGACGGCGGCGGAGACCATCGCCTCCGGCCGGATCGTCGCGCAGTCGCGGCCCTTCTCGTCCAGGATTGTCTCGATCAGCATGCGGTGGCTCCTGAAGCTGTGCAGTGGATGATTGGATCGGGTCAGCGAGGCATTTGGGCTCGTTGATGATGGTTACAGGAGGCGGGTTAATGAAACCCCCTCCATGATCCTGTTTTGTTCACGGCCTCCTCGCCCAGGCGCGCCACGCGTCGCGCTGGCGGCAGTTACTCCACCGCCGCCCGCAGGCCGGCCCCGGCGGCAAGCGGACACAGCGGCAACCCGCCGGCGAGGAACGCCGCAAGCAACAGCAGGTCGGGCCTCCAGTCCAGCCCGGCCTGCACCGCATCCACTGCGGCCGCGCCGAAAATCAGCGCCGGTGTCGCCAGCGGCAGCACCAGCAACGGCAGCAGCACGCCGCCACGCCTCGCCCCCAGCACGATGGCAGCTGCCATGCCGCCGACCAGCGACAGCATCAGCGTGCCGAGCCCGAGACCGGCGAGCAGCACGGGTATCACTGCAAGCCGCATGCCGAGCATCAGGGCGAGCGGCCCTGCGGCCGCCAGCAGGGGCAGGCCGGTGGTCGTCCAGTGCGCCGCCATCTTGGCGAGTGCGACCGCCGGTGCTGGCAGGCCGCTGAGCATGAGCTGGTCGAGCGCGCCATCTTCCAGCTCCGCGCCGAACAGCCGGTCCAGCGGCAGCAGGGCGGCGAGCAGGGCGCAGACCCAGACGATGCCGGGACCCATGCGCCGCAGCAGCTCCGGCGAGGGACCCAGCGCCAGCGGGAACAGGCTGCCGGCCAGCAGGAAGAACAGCACCGCGCCAAGCGTGTCCGCACCGTGCCGCAGCGCCAGCCGCAGGTCGCGCTCCACCAGGGCGGCAAACCGGGCAGCCGGCGTGGTCAAGCCAGCGGTTCCAGCACGTCCTGCGTGATGACGGTCTCGAGCGCCAGGATGGCGGCGTCCGGCAACGGCAGCGGGACATGCGTGGTCGCCACCACCAGGCCACCGGCTGCCCGATGCGCCGCCAGCAGCTCGCCAAGGAGAGCAACCGCGTGACGGTCGAGGCCGAGGCTCGGCTCGTCGAGCAGCCACAGGCTCGCGCGCAGCAGCAGCACGCGGGCGAGCGCCGCCCGGCGCTTCTGGCCAGCGGACAGCATGCGGGCGGGCAACTGCCGCAGCCGCGCCAGGTCCACCGCCGCCAGCGCCGCCTCGAGGCCGCCGCCGCCGAGGATGCACGCGAGCCGCAGGTTCTCCTCCAGCGTCAGGCCCGGCTTGAGCGCGTCCTGGTGGCCGAGATAGGCGACGCGGCCGGCATGGGTGAGCGGATCGTCCGCCACCGGTGCGCCGTCCCACAGCAGGCTGCCGGCGTCGGGCGGCCGCAGCCCGGCCAGCACGCGCAGCAGGGTGGATTTGCCGGCACCGTTCGGACCGGTCAGCAGGACCGCGCCGCCGGCGGCGCATTCGAGATCGACCCCGTCCAGCACCAGCCGTTCGCCGCGGAACACGACCAGGCCCCGTGCCTGCAGGACGCAGGCCGGTGGGTGTCCGGCGGCGGTGCTTGTCTCGCCTGCCACTAGGTTTATGTTCAAGCCCCGCGTGACCGGGCTCTGAGCAGCGGTCGGCGCGGCGCACGCCCTCGGAGGGGAACAGAATGAAATCGGTCGGTCACGACAGCCTGCACACGCGCAAGACGCTCGAAGTGGAGGGCAAGACCTACCACTATTTCTCGATCCCCGAAGCCCAGGCCACCATCGGCGACGTCAGCCGGCTGCCGGTCAGCCTCAAGGTCCTGCTCGAGAACGTGCTGCGCTTCGAGGACGGCCGCTCCTATTCGGTTGCCGACGCCCATTCCGTCGCCGACTGGCTGAAAGAGGGCCGCTCCACCAAGGAGGTGCCGTTCAAGCCGGCCCGCATCCTGATGCAGGATTTCACCGGTGTGCCGGCGGTGGTGGATCTCGCCGCCATGCGCGACGGCATCACCCGCCTCCACGGCGATCCGCAGAAGGTCAATCCGCTGGTGCCGGTCGACCTCGTCATCGACCACTCGGTGATGGTCGACTTTGCGGGCACCGCCGACAGCCTGCAGCGCAATGTCGAGACCGAGTTCGAGCGCAACGGCGAGCGCTACGCGTTCCTGCGCTGGGGCCAGGAGGCGTTCGAGAACTTCTCCGTGGTGCCGCCGGGTGCCGGCATCTGCCACCAGGTGAACCTGGAGTACATCGCGCAGGCGGTGTGGACCGGCACCGTGGGCGCCGAGACCTTCGCCTATCCGGACACGCTGTACGGCACCGACAGCCACACCACGATGGTGAACGGCATGGGCGTGCTGGGCTGGGGCGTCGGCGGCATCGAGGCGGAGGCCGCGATGCTTGGCCAGCCGATCGCCATGCTGATCCCGGACGTGATCGGCTTCCGGCTGACCGGCCGCATGCCCGAGGGCGCCACCGCCACCGACCTGGTGCTGACGGTGACGCAGATGCTCCGCAAGAAGGGCGTGGTCGGCAAGTTCGTCGAGTTCTACGGGCCGGCGCTGGACCACCTGCCGGTCGCAGACCGTGCCACCATCGGCAACATGGCGCCCGAGTACGGCGCCACCTGCGGCTTCTTCCCGGTCGACGACCTCACCATCGAGTACCTGCACCAGACCGGCCGCGACGAGCATCGCATCGCGCTCACCCGCGCCTATCTCGAGGCGCAGGGCATGTATCGCACGGCGGCCACGCCCGATCCGGTGTTCACCGACACGCTGGAACTCGACCTCGGCTCGGTGGAGCCGTCGCTGGCCGGACCCAAGCGTCCGCAGGACCGGGTCGCCCTGAAGAACGCCGCCACCTCCTTCAACGCCGAGCTGACCAGGAGCCTGGGCGTGGCCGCCAACGATGTCGGCACCAGGGCCGCGGTCGCCGGCACGAACTACGAGATCACCCATGGCGACGTGGTGATCGCGGCGATCACGTCGTGCACCAACACCTCGAACCCGGCGGTGCTGATCGCGGCGGGCTTGGTGGCGCGCAAGGCGCGGGCCCTCGGGCTGCATCCGAAGCCGTGGGTGAAGACGTCGCTCGCCCCTGGCTCGCAGGTGGTCACCGAATACCTCGACCGCGCCGGGCTGTCTTCGGAGCTCGATGCGCTCGGTTTCAACACCGTGGGCTATGGCTGCACCACCTGCATCGGCAATTCCGGGCCGCTGCCGGACGCCATCGTCGACGCGATCGAGACCAACAAGCTGGTCGCGGTGTCGGTGCTGTCCGGCAACCGCAACTTCGAGGGCCGCATCAGCCCGAACGTGCGCGCCAACTATCTCGCGAGCCCGCCGCTGGTGGTCGCCTACGCGCTGCTCGGCAACATACGCGAGGACATCACCACGGTGCCGCTCGGCACCTCGCATACCGGCCAGCCGGTGTTCCTGCGCGACATCTGGCCGACCAACAAGGAGATCGCCGACCTGATCGCGACCTCGATCTCGCGCGCGCAGTTCATCGAGCGCTATGGCCAGGTCGGGCGCGGCACCAAGGAGTGGCAGGCGCTGAAGGTGGCGACCGGCTCGGAGACCTATCTCTGGGACCGCGGCTCCACCTACGTGCAGAACCCGCCCTATTTCGAGGGCATCACCATGGAGCCGGCGCCGATCAACGACATCCACAATGCCCGCATCCTGGCGCTGCTCGGCGACAACATCACCACCGACCACATCTCGCCGGCCGGCTCGATCAAGAAGAGTTCGCCTGCCGGCGCGTATCTCGGCGAGCACCAGGTAACGCCGCACGACTTCAACTCGTACGGATCGCGTCGCGGCAACCACGAGGTGATGATGCGCGGCACCTTCGCCAACATCCGCATCAAGAACGAGATGGTACCGGGGGTCGAGGGCGGCATCTCGAAGCACTACCCATCTGGCGAGCAGGGCGCGATCTACGATGTGGCTGAAAGATACAAGGCCGAGGGCGTGCCCTTGGTGGTGTTCGGCGGCAAGGAATACGGCATGGGCTCGTCGCGCGACTGGGCGGCGAAGGGCACCGTCCTGCTCGGCATCCGCGCCGTCATCGCCGAGAGCTTCGAGCGCATCCACCGGTCCAACCTGGTCGGCATGGGCGTGCTGCCGCTGCTGTTCCAGGAGGGCACCACGCGCGACACGCTGCAGCTCAAGGGCGACGAGACCATCTCGATCGCCGGTCTGCGCCAGATCACGCCGCGCATGACGCTGACGCTCGCCATCACCCGCGCCGATGGCAGCCGGCAGGACGTGCCGGTGATCTGCCGCGTCGATACGCTCGACGAGGTCGAATATTACCGACATGGCGGCATCCTGCAGTACGTGCTGCGCGGCATGGCGGAAGCGGCCTAATTTGGAAGCAACCGCCGGCCCGGACGAGACCGGGCCGGCGATCGTCCGGGCGCGCGAACTCCACAAGTCGTTCGACGGCACCCCGGTGCTGCAGGGCCTTTCGCTCGACGTGGCCGAGGGCGAGCTGGTCTCGCTGATTGGGCCGTCCGGCTGCGGCAAGTCCACCTTCCTGCGCTGCCTGAACCTGCTCGAGATCCCCGACCGGGGCACCGTCAGCGTCGCCGGCATCTCGGTGCAGCGCACTGGCGGGCGCTGGGGGCGGGGCGACGAGGAGCAGGCGCACCGGCTGCGTCGCGGCGTCGGCATGGTGTTCCAGGGCTTCAACCTGTTTGCGCACCGCACGGTGCTCGACAACATCATGCTTGCACCCCGGGTGGTGCAGCGCCTGCCGCGCGAGCCGGCGCGCGCGCGTGCCATGGCCTTGCTCGACAAGGTCGGGCTCTCGGATGTGGCGGACCGCTATCCCGCCACCCTGTCCGGCGGCCAGCAGCAGCGCGCCGCCATTGCCCGCGCGCTCGCCTGCGAGCCGCGCGTGATGCTGTACGACGAGCCGACCTCGGCCCTCGACCCTGAGCTGACCGACGAGGTGCTGGCAGTGATGCGCCAGCTTGACCGCGACGGCATGACGCAGATCGTGGTGACGCACGAGATGCGCTTCGCCCGCGCCGCGTCGGACCGCATCGCCTTCATGCAGCAGGGGCGCATCGTCGAGATCGCCGAGCCGGCCAGCCTGTTCGCCAATCCGGCGCATGCCGACACACGGCGCTTCCTGAAGCATTTCCTGTGAGGTGGCTGCCGGCGCTGTGCTGCTGCCTGCTGCTCGCGATGCCGGCCGCGGCGGAGCCGCTGCGCTGGGGCGCCGACGCGCAGTCCGGCGCGCCGTACGTGTTCCACGACCCGGCCGAACCCTCGCGTCTCACCGGCTTTGAGACCGACATCATCGAGGCGGTGGCGCACCGGCTTGGCCGCGGTCCGGTCATGGTGCAGAACGACTGGGACGGGCTGATCCCCGGCCTGCAGCGCGGCCTGTACGACGCCGCCATCGACGGCATCGAGATCACCCCGGAACACCGCCAGGCGGTGGATTTCTCGATCCCGTATTTTCGCACCTTCGAGCAGATCGTGGTGCGGCGAGACCAGGCCGGACTCGACAGCCTCGCAGCCCTGCGCGGCCACGTCGTCGGCACCCTGAAGGCGAGCCTCGCCGACCGCATCCTGCAGGGCGAGCCGGCGATCGCGGTGCGCACCTACGACGAGGAAACCAACGCCTATTCGGACCTCGCCTTGCACCGGCTGGATGCGGTGCTGCTCGACTGGCCGATCGCGCTGTACTACGCCGCCCCCGACACGCGGCTGAAGCTGGTCGGCGCCCCGGTCGGCGACCTCGCCTACGGCATCGCCTTCGCCCGCGGCCAGGACGCCCTGCGCGGGCAGGTCGACCAGGCGCTGCGCGACATGCAGCAGGACGGCTCGCTGCGCCGCATCCTGCAGCGCTGGAACCTGGCGTCGCCCCAGGCCGTCGGACCAGGCCTGGGGATCACCGTGCCGTCGTCGGCCTGGCAGCACTATCTTGCCGCGACCGCCCCGATCCCTGGACTCGCGGACCGCCTGCGCCGCTATGCGAGCTTCCTGCCGCTGATCGCACGCGCCGCCGGACTGACCCTGGTGGTGTCGGCCTGCGCCATGGTGCTGGCGGTGGTGCTCGGGCTGATCCTCGCGGTCACCCGCCGCTACGGGCCGCGTCCGCTCGCTTTTCTCGCGATGCTCTATGTCGAGATCGTGCGCGGCACGCCGCTGCTGATCCAGATCCTGTTCATCTTCTACGGCCTGCCCGGCCTCGGCATCCGGCTCGACCCGTTCCTGGCCGGCGTCGTGGCGCTCGGACTGAACTATGGGGCCTACGAAGCCGAGAACTATCGCGCCGGCCTGCAATCGGTACCGCTCGGGCAGGTCGAAGCGGCGGTGGCGCTAAACATGACGCAGATGCAGGCGGTGCGGCATGTGGTGGTGCCGCAGGCGTTCCGGCTGGTGGTGCCGGTGATGACCAACGATTTCATCTCGTTGCTGAAGGACAGCTCGCTGGTCAGCGTCATCACCCTCACCGAGCTCAGCTCGACCTATGTGCGGCTCTCGACCACCTACTTCGATTATCTCGGCACCGGGCTGCTGATCGGCGCCGCCTACCTGCTGCTCGGCCTGCCGTTCGTGCATCTCGCGCGCCTCGCCGAACGCCGGCTGGCACGCGGCGTTGGAGAGGCTCGGCGCTAGAATGCGCTAGCCTGGAGACGCTCATGCTCACCCTGATCAGGGCCGTGTTCGACGAGCGCCGGCACTCTCGCCGTTCGCTGCGCGGCCGCCTGATCGGCATCTACAGCCTGCTTGTGCTGGCCAATATCGCGGTCTGGATCTGGGCGCTGCTGGTGTTCCGGCAGCATCCGCTCCTCCTCGGTACGGCGCTGCTGGCCTACGGTTTCGGGCTGCGGCATGCGGTGGATGCCGACCACATCGCCGCCATCGACAATGTCACCCGCAAGCTGATGCAGGAGGGCCGGCGCCCGGTCAGCGTCGGCTTCTTCTTCTCGTTGGGCCACTCGACGGTTGTGGTGCTGGCGGCGGCCGGCATCGCTGCGACCGCGACCGCGCTCAGCAGCCATCTCGACCGGTTCAGGGCGGTCAGCGGCATCGTCGGCACGCTGGTCTCGGCCCTGTTCCTGTTCGCGATCGCGGCGGCCAACATGCTTATCCTGGGCTCGGTGTGGCGCACCTGGCGGCATATGCGCGCCGGCGGCCGCTACGTGGAGGAGGATTTCGACATCCTGCTCAACAGCCGCGGCCTGCTGGCGCGGCTGTTCCGGCCGCTGTTCCGGCTCGTCACCCGCGCCTGGCACATGTATCCGCTGGGGTTCCTGTTCGGGCTCGGCTTCGATACCGCGACCGAGGTGGCGCTGCTCGGCATCTCGGCGACGCAGGCCGCCCAGGGCATCCCGGTCTGGTCGATCATGGTGCTGCCGGCCTTGTTCACCGCTGGGATGTCGCTGGTCGATACCACCGACGGCGTCCTGATGCTCAGCGCCTATGAGTGGGCATTCGTCCAGCCGACCCGCAAGCTCTACTACAACCTGGTGATCACGCTGGTTTCGGTGGTGGTCGCGGTGCTGATCGGTGGGATCGAGGCGCTCGGGCTGATCGGCGACCAGTTCCGCCTGTCCGGCCGATTCTGGCACGGGATCGACGGGTTGAACGACAATTTTGGCAGCATCGGCTTCATCGTGATCGGCGTGTTCATCGCCGCCTGGATCGCCGCCGTCCTGGTGTACCGGTATCGCCGCCTTGATGAGGCTCTTGCCACGCCCACCCCGCGAGACTAAATAACACTCATTCCTGATCTTCCGTATCTCTCGGAGGGTGGCCGTAAAAGGC
The DNA here is from genome assembly GCA_963693035.2 of uncultured Lichenicoccus sp. Classification (GTDB taxonomy): domain Bacteria; phylum Pseudomonadota; class Alphaproteobacteria; order Acetobacterales; family Acetobacteraceae; genus Lichenicoccus. Next base: position 159,516 of record CAXMMQ010000008.1, on the reverse strand, counting down.
CGCCTTTTTTGCTTTGGATCGTTGCCCATCTTGGATCATCAGCTGCCTCACCTTGTCGGACTGGAAGCCCGCATCGCCGAGATGATCGCGCCCGCGGTCACCGACATGGGTTTCGAACTGGTGCGCGTCGCCGTGCTCGGACGCGAGCGGCCGACCGTGCAGATCATGGCCGACCGCGCCGACGGCACCCTGATCGGCGTCGGCGATTGCGAGGCGATCAGCCGGGCGGTCGGCGCGGTGCTGGATGTCGAGGACCCGATCCCGGGGGAATGGGAACTCGAGGTGAGCTCGGCCGGGATCGACCGCCCGCTGACGCGGATCAAGGACTGGAACCGGTTTGCCGGCCATCAGGCGCGCGCCGAGGTCAATATCCCGATCGATGGGCGCAAGCGCTTCGCCGGCATCGTGCTGGGCGGTGCGGACGGCATCGGTCGGATGCGTCTCGATGACGGCACCGAGGTCGAATTGCCGCTGGCCGAGTTGCGACGCGCCCGGCTGGTGCTGACGGACGCGTTAATCGAGGCGTCGGCGCGGATGAACAGGATCGGTGCCAAGGATGCCGAGGCGGAACCAGCGCCCGAGGGCAAGCCGGCGCGTCACCGCAAGATGCCGCCCAACACGCACTAGACGATACGAGAGGGGGAAATTCCCATGGACACGGCCGTCTCACGTCCCGAGTTGCTGCTGGTCGCCGATGCGGTCGCACGCGAGAAGTCCATCGACCGCGAGGAAGTGCTCGAGGCGATGGAGCAGGCGATCCAGAAGGCCGGCCGCGCCAAGTACGGCCACGAAAAGGACATCCGCGCCACCATCGACCGGCGTTCGGGCGACGTGCGGCTGACGCGCTGGACCGAGGCGGTGGAGACCGTCGAGAACGACGAGACGCAGATCCCGGTGCATATCGCGCGCAAGTTCAAGCCGGAGATCCAGGTCGGCGAGCATATCGTCGATCCGCTGCCGCCGATCGATTTCGGCCGCATCGCGGCGCAGACCGCCAAGCAGGTGATCGTGCAGCGGGTGCGCGAGTACGAGCGCAAGCGCCAGTATGACGAGTTCAAGGACCGCATCGGCGAGATCGTCAACGGCACCGTCAAGCGCACCGAGTACGGCAACCTGATGGTCGAGATCGGCCATGCGGAAGCGTTGCTGCGCCGCGACGAGCTGATCCCGCGCGAGAGTTTCCGCAACAGCGACCGCGTGCGCGCCTACATCTACGACGTGCGCGACGAGCCGCGCGGGCCGCAGATCTTCCTGAGTCGCACGCATCCGGCGTTCCTCGCCAAGCTGTTCGCGCAGGAAGTGCCCGAGATCTATGACGGCATCATCGAGATCAAGGCGGTATCGCGCGACCCGGGCTCGCGCGCGAAAATGGCGGTGATTTCGCGCGACAGCTCGATCGATCCGGTCGGCGCCTGCGTCGGCATGCGCGGCTCGCGCGTGCAGGCGGTGGTGCAGGAGCTGCAGGGCGAGAAGATCGACATCATTCCCTGGAGCCCGCAGGCGGCGACCTTCGTGGTGAATGCGTTGGCACCCGCCGAGGTCACCAAGGTGGTGATGGACGAGGAGGCCGGGCGCGTCGAGGTGGTGGTGCCCGACGAGCAGCTCTCCCTTGCGATCGGGCGTCGCGGCCAGAATGTGCGCCTCGCCAGCCAGCTCACCCGCTGGGACATCGACATCCTGACCGAGGCCGAGGAGAGTGAGCGCCGGCAGGAGGAATTCCGCCGTCGCTCCGGCCAGTTCGTCGAGGCGCTCGACGTGGACGACGTCATCGCCGGGCTGCTGGTGACCGAGGGCTTCAACACGGTCGAGGAGCTGGCCTTCGTGGCCGTCGACGAGCTTGCCGAGATCGAGGGCTTCGACGAGACCGTGGCCGAGGAGCTGATCCGGCGCGCCGAGGGCTTCCTGATGCGCCGAGACGAGACGCTGAACGAGAAGCGGATCGAGCTCGGGGTCACCGACGAGGTCGCCGAGATGGGCGGCTTCTCGGTGCAGGCGCTGGTGATGCTGGGCGAGAAGGGTGTCAAGACGCTCGACGATCTGGCGGATCTCGCCGGCGACGAGCTGGTCGAGATCCTGGGCGCCGATGCGATCGACGAGGCGGCGGCGAACGAGATCATCATGGCCGCCCGCGCGCACTGGTTCGAGGGTGAGGATGGTGCGACGCCGGCGGCCTCTGACGTAGGTGCAGCGAGTGTGGGCGAACCTGGCGGCGAGGAGCAGCATCACGTCTGAAACAGCCGCCGACACCCTTGCGGATGATGACGGCGACGAGAGCGAGCGCGGCCCGCTGCGTCGCTGCATCGTCACGCGTGAGCGGGCCAGTCCGGAGGGCATGATCCGCTTCGTGCTGTCTCCGGACCGCGTGCTGACCCCTGATCTTGCCGCGCGTCTGCCAGGACGGGGAATGTGGTTGAGTGCCCGGGGGGATGTGCTAGAAACCGCCCGCAAGCGGGGGGCCTTCGCGCGTGCTGCACGCGGGCCCGTGACGATCCCTCCCGATCTCGCCGTGATGCTGCAGGACGGATTGCTGCACCGGATCACCGATCTGCTCGGTTTTGCCAGGCGTGCGGGACAGGCGGTGAGCGGCTATGCGAAGGCACGCGAATGGATCACGGCCCGCAAGGCCGGCCTCATCGTCCAGGCTTCGGACGGCAGCACGGACGAGCGGGCGCGCCTGCTCTCCGGTGCGCGCGATCTGCCGGTCCTGGCTGTCTTGACCGGATCGAGGCTGGGAGCGGTATTCGGCCGTGACCATGTAGTGCATGTGGCTGTGGCGGCCGGGGCTCTGGCCCGGAAGCTGGTCGCAGAGAATGGACGTTATGCGGGGTTGGCCGGCGAGGTCGCTCTGGTCCGGCGGGACGATCCCACGGACAGGTTGGAACAGGCGGGACTATGAGCGAAGGCAACGACCAGGATCAGGCCAAGGGGCGTCTATCGCTCCGGCCGGCCAGCCGCTTGGAGCTGGGACGCACCGTGGATGCCGGATCGGTAAGGCAGAGCTTCAGCCATGGCCGTTCCAAGGTCGTGCAGGTCGAGGTCCGCAAGAAGCGCGGTCCAGGGCCGACGCCGGCTCCCGGAACGCCGGGCCAGACACCGGCCTCCTCGCGCGGCGCCGGCACGGCTGCCGCGCGTCCGGCGGGCGCCGGCCGGGCGCTGACCGCGTCCGAGCTTGCCACCCGCCAGCGCGTGCTGGAGGAGCAGCAGAAGGAAGCGGCGCGCCGCGAGGCCGAGCAGCGCCGCGAGCAGGAAAAAATTTCTGTCCTGTCCGCCGCCGAGGAAGCACGCCGTCGCGACGACGAGGCCCGACGGGCCGCGGACGAGCAGGCCCGCGAGGCCGCCGAGGTCGAGGCGCGACTGCGCGACCAGGCTGCCGAAGCCAAGCGGCTGGCTGCCCACGAGGAAGCCGACCAGGCGGACAACGCCGAGCGTGCCGCCTCCGATGCCTCCGGCGCAGCGCCGGCAGCGCGTCCGGCGGCCAACCGTCCTGGCGTGCAGGTCATTCCGCGCGGCGTCGGCAGCGAGGGGCTGCGGCCGCTCGCCGAGCGCGCCACCATGGCGCCTGTGCCGGCTTCGGCCTCGCGCAGCGGCGCCGAGACCGCGGCCGCGCCCGCCGAGACGCTGCGGCTCAAGCCCGGCCGTCCCGAGGACGAGGAGAGCCGCCGCTTCGGTGCGCCACGTCGCCCGGGTGCCCCCTTGCCGCCGCGCAAGACGCCGATTGTCGCCCCCAAGAAGGTCGGCGACGGGCGTCGCACCGGCCGCATCGACGTGCAGGCCGCGATCGAAGGCGAGGACGAGAAGACCCGTTCGCTGGCATCCGTGCGTCGCCAGCGCGACCGCGAGCGCCGTCAAGCCGAACTTGAGCGACTGCGTTCCGACCAGGTTCGTGTCGTGCGCGACGTCGTGCTGCCAGAGACCATCACCGTGCAGGAGCTCGCCAATCGCATGGCGCAGCGGGCCGGCGAGGTCATCAAGTCGCTGATGCGGATGGGCGTGATGGCGACGGTGACGCAGTCGGTCGATGCCGACACCGCCGAGCTGGTGGTGCAGGAATTCGGTCACCGGGTGCGCCGCGTTGCCGACAGCGATGTCGAGATCGGCATCGAGGGTGTGGTCGACGAGGATACCGACCTGTCGCCGCGTGCGCCGGTGGTGACCATCATGGGCCATGTCGACCACGGCAAGACCTCGCTGCTCGATGCCCTGCGGGCGACCGATGTGGCGGGCGGCGAGGCGGGTGGCATCACCCAGCATATCGGCGCCTACCAGGTCGAGCTCGAGAACGGCCAGCACATAACCTTCATCGACACGCCCGGCCACGAGGCCTTCACCTCGATGCGCGCGCGCGGCGCGTCGGTCACCGACGTGGTGGTGCTGGTGGTGGCCGCCGATGACGGCGTGATGCCTCAGACCATCGAGGCGATCCGTCACGCCAAGGCGGCAAACGCGCCGATCATCGTGGCCATCAACAAGATGGACAAGCCGGGCGCCAATCCGGACCGGGTGCGGCAGGAACTGCTCAGCCACGACATCGTGGTGGAGTCGATGGGTGGCGAGACCCAGGATGTCGAGGTGTCGGCGACCAAGCGGACCGGTCTTGCCGATCTCGACGAAGCCATCCTGCTGCAGGCCGAGATCCTGCAGTTGCGCGCCAATTCGGCGCGTGCCGCAGAGGGCTCGGTGATCGAAAGCAGGCTCGATCGTGGTCGTGGACCGGTGGCGACCGTGCTGGTACAGAACGGTACCCTGCACCAGGGTGACATCGTGGTGGCCGGCGCCGAGTGGGGCCGGGTGCGCGCCATGCTCGACGACCGCAACCGCCCGATCAAGGAGGCCGGTCCCTCGACGCCGGCCGAGCTGCTCGGCCTGACCGGCGTGCCGGGTGCGGGCGAGCCGTTCGTGGTGGTCGAGAACGAGGCGCGGGCGCGCGAGATCAGCGAGTTCCGCCAGCGCAAGATCAAGGAGAAGCAGGCGGCCGGCCACGTGGCGGCGCGCGGCACGCTCGACCAGATGCTGGCGCGTATCCAGGCGGGTGCGCAGAAGGAAGTCGCCGTCCTGGTCAAGGCGGACGTGCAGGGTTCTGCCGAGGCGATCCAGGCCACCGTGCTCAAGCTGGAGCACGAGGAGGTCAAGGTCCGCGTGCTCATCGCAGGCGTCGGCCAGATCACCGAGAGCGACATCCAGCTTGCCAAGGCCTCGGACGCGGTGATCGTCGCCTTCAACGTACGCGCCACCAGCCAGGCCCGTGACCTGGCGCAGCGCGAAGGCGTGGACATCCGGTACTACTCGATCATCTACCAGGTGTCGGACGACATCGAGCAGCTCGTGCGCGGCAAGATCGCGCCGAAGCATCGCGAGAAGTTCCTCGGCTACGCCGAGATCCGCCGCGTGTTCGACATCACCAAGACCGGCAAGGTGGCCGGTTGCTACATCACCGAGGGCCTGGTCAAGCGCGGCTGCGGCGTGCGGCTGCTGCGTGAGAACGTGGTCATCCACCAGGGCGAGCTCAGCCAGCTCAAGCGCTTCAAGGACGATGTCCGCGAAGTGGCGCGCGGCTACGAGTGCGGCCTGTCGTTCGCGGGGTTCAACGACCTGCGCGAAGGCGACGTGGTCGAGTGCTACGAGATGGAGCTGGTTCCCGCTTGAGCCGCGCGTCTCGCAGCCGGACCGAAACCAAGGGGCCGGCCGGCAGGCCGGCCCCTGCTTCGTCTGGTGCCCCCGCAAAACGCGGCAAGAGCCGGGCGGCGGCCGGTCCGACACAGCGCCAACTGCGCGTCGGCGAGGAAATCCGTCATGTGCTGGCCGAGCTGTTCACGCGCGTCGAGTTCCGCGATCCGGAACTGACCGGGGTGCAGATCACGGTGACCGAGGTGCGGATCAGCCCGGACCTCAAGCAGGCAACGGCGTTTGTCACCCGGCTCGGGCGCAGCGACGTTGACGCACTCATTCCTGCCCTGAAGCGAGCGGCGCCGTTCCTGCGCGCGCAACTCGGTCACGCGGTGCGGCTGCGGGGCGTGCCGGAGCTGCATTTCCAGCCCGACACCGCGCTCGACTACGCGATGGAGATCGACACGCTGCTGCGCAACCCGGTGGTGCAGCGTGATCTGGAGCCGGATTAGTCGGTTTCCCCCCGACAAAGCGACGAAAGATTCTAGCCGGTCCTGGCCAGCCGCTCGTGCCCCTCGCTATCGTCCGAAGCATATTCGAGGATGTCGCCAGGCTGGCACTGAAGGTAATGGCAGATGGCCTCGAGCGTCGAGAACCGGATACCCTTTATCCTGCCCGACTTGATCGCCGACAGATTCGATTCCGTGATGCCGACGGACCGAGCCAGCTCGTTCGACTTCACCTTGCGCCGAAGCAGCATCATGTCGAGATGAAGGATGATCGGCATTACAGGATTTCCTCCTGATCCTGCTGCAGGCGCTGCCCGATCGTCATGACATGCGAGATTGCGAGCAGAACCAGCCCCACAAGACAGAACGCGATCATCCCGTCGGTCACGCCGGTGACAGGCCTGAGCACACCGATCACGTGGGCGAACGGGCCGAGCAGCAGCGGCGAGTATCCGGTGGCCATGATCGAGTGAGCGATCCGCCTCATGACGATCGTGTTCCTCCGTTCGAACACCTCGCCGCGCGAATAGAAAGTGAAGAGCTGCGCCAGGAAGGCAAGACTGCAACAGAACGGAACCGACGCCAGGATCAGTATCGCGGAGAAGCCGGTCGCTACCGCCGGCGAGTACATTTTCAGAACGAACTCGTGCGCCAGCGCATGCGCCGGAGCAAAATAGTCGACAACCGGCCAGAACCTGAAGGCGATGCTGCCGTCGATCTCGCCGACGACGATACCTGAGCGGAAGTGCAGGAAGAGCGAGAGCAGGCAACCGACCTGCACCGTCACCCATGCAAACAGGACCGCGATGAAGCAGAACGTCATCGTGCGCCCGTACAGGCGCAGCCTGTCGTAGGCCGTGCCGAGCCCGGCTGAACCTGCCGCCGCTGTCGGCGTGTCGAGGGTGTCGGGCTTTGGCCTGACCAGGACGACGACAGCCATGAACGTGCTCCGCAACCGGTTGCCATATCCTCGACTCCGAGCGAGTATCCGTCAAACAATAATCTCTTACTGTCGGACAGGCATGTCGTGACGGAACGCCAACACGCGCTCATCTACCTGACCGGGGCAACCCTGTCCTATGGCGGAACCGCGCTCGTTCCGGTCGCCATGAGCTTTGCCGTGCTCGATGCGGGATATGGCGCCAGCGGCCTCGGTCTCGTCCTGGCGGCGCAGAGCATCCCCACCATACTCCTGCTTCTGCTCGGCGGCATCGCCGGGGACCATTGGCCGCGACGGCGGATCATGATCGCTGCCGATCTGCTCCGGGCCGGTGCACAGGCGATCCTGGCGGGCTGCCTGATCCATGGGATCGGCCCGCTGGGCTTGATGGTCCTGGTGTCGTCAGTCATCGGGATCGGGAATGCGTTTTTCCAGCCTGCGAGCGGTGGCTTCCTGGCCGAGATCGTCCCCCGCGAGCAACTCGGTCGCATGAACGGTCTACTGAGAACGGGCAACGCACTGGCCATGGTGATCGGGCCGGCGATCGGGGGCGTCGTCGTGGTCGCGATCGGTCCCGGATGGTGCATCGCCCTCGATGCAGTCAGCTATAGCGCGAGCGCCGCCTGCCTGATGTCAATCCGGCTTGCCGCCAAGGCGTCATCACCGGCGACCCTGCGACGATCGATGCGCGGCGAGCTGGTCGAGGCCATGCAGGTCATCAGGCAGACCCGTTGGCTCTGCCTGCTGCTTGTCCAGTATGGCGCCCTCAACATGCTGGCCTTCGCACCCTTCAACGTCATTGCGCCGGCCCTGCTCTCACGAACCTCTGCCGGAGCGGGAGCATGGGGCACGCTCCTGAGCGGGATCGGCATGGGGGCCGTGCTCGGAGCGTTGGCCTGCGCGCACCGCCAGCCGCGCAGGTTGCTGCTAGGCGTGGAAGCGGCTGCCACAATGCTGTCCGTCCCGATGTTCCTGCTCGCCTTCCACGCACCGATCCCGCTGGTCGTGGTCGGCTGTGTCGCCTTCGGCATCGGCGCCGCGATGCTCAGCGTGCTGACGATCACGGCCATCCAGAGGGAGGTCGCGCATTCGATGCTGTCGAGGATCATGGCCATCGTGCAACTGGCGAATATCGCTTTCAATCCGGTCGGCTATATCCTGGCAGGACCCGTCATGGGATTGCTCGGAGCGCCAGTCAGTCTGGGGTTGAGCGGTCTCTGCGTTATCGCGGGCGTGGCGGCTCTGCTCAGCCAGCACGATATCCGCCGGTTCGAACTGCAGGCCTCCTGACATGAAGCGGACTCTCAAGATTGTCAGGATCTTCAACACGTCGATACTTCGCCACAAGATGCACGAGTGAGGCAGGTGCTCGGTGCCATGGCGACCCTCGCCCTGTGCCGCCCACATCGGACTTCGATCGCTCATCGCAGCACCCCACGTTCCGGCAGCACCGGCGGTGGCGCCGGATCGCCCACCGACTGCAGCAGGTCGATCTCGATCGTCCGCGTGATTGCCGCCATCGGGATCGCATGGATGCCATCCTGGAACGGGTTCTCCAGGTCCGCGCCGATCCTGTCGAGCGCAATGTAGAGAAATCCCGCCAGTGTCGAGCTGAGCGGAGTGATCCAGCCCAGCTCCTGCACCATCGAGAGCGGCAGCAGCACGCAGAACACCCTTGAGATCAGGGCGGGGAACATCGAGAACTGGATTGCGAGAGGCGTGTTGCGGATGCGCTCCAGACCGCCCTGCGCGTTTGCGATATCCGACAGGATGCGGTCGATGCCGGCGTGCACCGCGCCGTCCAGATGCTGCAGCCGTACGCTCCGACTGATCTCGCGCCCGATCTCGTAGAGGATGGCATTCGGCTTGTTGCGTCTCGGCAGGATCAGCGCCGCCATCGCCACCGGCAGCAGCGGCTCGATCTCGGCCACGACATCGACCCCAAGCAACGCACCACGCAGCGCATGCGCATAGGCAGCCATCGCCCGCGTGAGGTCCGGACGGCCCGCCGTCAGGGTCTCGGCCTGCCGGGCGAACGAGCGGGTGTTGTTGACGATCGCGCCCCACAGCGTCCGCGCCTCCCACCAGCGCGCGTAGGCCACGTTGTTGCGCACGCTCAGGAACAGGATCAAGGCGGAGCCAATCAGCGTCACCGGCAGCGCCGGCTGCTCCATCCAGGGCCGGTGGGCGAGCTGGAAGACGCCGACCACCGCCAGGTCCCAGGCGAACAGCACCAGCAGCGGCGGCAGGCTCTCGCGCAGCAGCTGCAGGGCGCCGGCGTTGCGGTCGACGATCATGCCGGCATCGTGGAGGGAGTGGCCGTGGCCGGCAAGGCAGGTGTTCCGCGACCGCGCCGTTGACGGCCTGATCCCTGGAGGCTCTGCTGGCTCGCAAAGAACAGGCAGGAGCGGGACCGATGGATGTTCGTGCGGCAGTGGCGTTCGAGGCGGGTTCGCCCTTGCAGATCGAGACGGTGCAGCTCGGGGGTCCGCGCGCGGGCGAAGTGCTGGTCGAGATCAAGGCGACCGGCATCTGCCATACCGACAAATACACCCTGTCCGGCGCCGACCCGGAAGGGCTGTTCCCCGCGATCCTCGGCCATGAGGGCGCCGGCGTGGTGGTGGAGGTGGGCGCCGGCGTCACCTCGCTCGCCCCCGGCGACCACGTGATCCCGCTCTACACGCCCGAGTGCCGGCAGTGCAAAAGCTGCCTCAGCCGCAAGACCAACCTGTGCACCTCGATCCGCGCGACCCAGGGACGCGGGCTGATGCCTGACGGCACCTCGCGATTCTCGTTCAAGGGACAGCCGATCATGCACTACATGGGCTGCTCGACATTTGCGAACTACACCGTGCTGCCCGAGATCGCGCTGGCCCGCGTTCGCCCGGACGCGCCGTTCGACACCATCTGCTATATCGGCTGCGGCGTGACCACCGGCATCGGCGCGGTGCTGTTCACCGCCAAGGTCGAGACCGGCAGCACGGTGGTGGTGTTCGGCCTCGGCGGCATCGGGCTCAACGTCATCCAGGGCGCGCGCCTGGTGGGCGCCGGCATGATCGTCGGCGTCGACATCAACCCCGCGCGCGAGGAGATGGCGCGGAGGTTCGGCATGACCCACTTCGTGAATCCGAAAGATCTTGGCCCTGACGGCGACGTGGTCGGGCACCTGGTCGAGCTGACCGGCGGCGGTGCGGATTTCTCCTTCGAGTGCGTCGGCAACCCGACCCTGATGCGCCAGGCGCTTGAATGCGCGCATCGTGGCTGGGGCGTATCCACGATCATCGGCGTGGCCTCCGCCGGCCAGGAGATCTCGACCCGGCCGTTCCAGCTCGTCACCGGCCGGCGCTGGATCGGCTCGGCGTTCGGCGGCGCGCGCGGCCGCACCGACGTGCCGCGCATCGTCGACTGGTACATGGACCACAAGATCCAGATAGACCCGCTGATCACCCACCGCCTGCCGCTGGAGCGGATCGACGAGGGGTTCGACCTGATGACGCGCGGCGAAAGCATCCGCTCGGTGGTGATCTACTGATGGTCGCGATCACCACCCGCTCCGAGCACGCCTGCCATGGCGGCCGGATCGGCTTCTACGAGGCGCACTCCGAAGTCCTCGGCGTGCCGGCCCGTTTTGCGGTGTTCCTGCCGGAGCAGGCGCTCGCCGGGGAGACGGTGCCGGCGCTGTATGCCCTGGCCGGCCTGACCAGCAACGAGGAAACCTTCGTCATCAAGTCGGGCGTGTTGCGCCATGCTTCCCAGCATGGCCTCGCCATCGTGGCGCCCGACACCAGCCCGCGCGGCGCCGGTGTCGCGGGCGAGGACGAGGACTGGGACTTTGGCAGCGGCGCCGGTTTCTATCTCGACGCCACCAAGGCCCCCTGGTCGGCCCATTATCGCATGGGCAGCCATGTCGCCTACGAATTGCCAGGCTGGGTCGAGGCGGCGTTTCCGATTGAGCCCGCGCATCGCGGCATCCTCGGCCATTCGATGGGCGGCCACGGCGCACTGACGCTGGCGCTGGCCAACCCGACGCGCTGGCAGTCGGTTTCGGCGCTGGCACCGATCTGCAACCCGTCGGTGGTGCCCTGGGGCGAAAAGGCGTTCGGCCGCTATCTCGGCGCCGACCGCACGGTGTGGGCACGGCACGACGCGACGTTGATGCTGCGGTCCGGCCGCACGCATCCGACGCCGATCCTGGTCGACCAGGGCGAGGCGGACCAGTGGCTCGCATCGCAACTCCGCCCGGAGGCGCTGCGGCAGGCGGCGGCGTCCGCGGGTCAGCTACTCAGCCTGCGTCTGCATTCCGGCTACGACCATTCCTACTGGTTCATCCAGAGCGTGATCGAGGAGCACGTGGCCCACCACGCCCGTATCCTGGCGGAGCCGCGCCTGGTCACGTAACGGTGCGCCCCGCTTCATGATCGTGTTCACCCGGACGCTGCAACCGGGACTGCCACGGTCCGTAAGCCTGCCGCAACAGCGACAGGACCGTTCGCCATGTTCATGCGTATCGACAAGCTTCAGGCCGCGCTGCCGGAGCCGAAGAAGCCCGAGCCGAATGCTGCGGCGGCCTTGCAGGAACTGCTCGGTGGCAAGTACGGCGAGATGTCAACGCTTGGGAACTACATGTTCCAGAGCTTCAACTTTCGCAACAAGACCAAGCTGCGACCGTTCTACAGCCTGGTATCGAGCATCTTCGCCGAGGAACTCGGCCATGTGGAGCTGGTCAGCACCGGCGTCTCGATGTTGAACAACGGTCCCGGCAATTCCACCGAGAACGTGGACATCTCCAAGGCACCGTTCGAGGACATGCAGGACATCCGGCTTGCCGGCAGCTTCCTTGCGAATGGCGGCGGCGCGATGCCGATGAACAGCAACGCCGCGTCCTGGAACATGGACATGGTGACGACGACCGGTAACCTGATCATCGACCTGCTGCACAATTTCCACCTAGAATGCGGCGCGCGTATCCACAAGCTGCGCGTGTACGAGACGATGACCGAGCCGACCGGACGCGAGGTCTGCGGCTACCTGCTGGTGCGTGGCTCGGTGCATGCGCACGCCTATGCGCTCGCATTGAAGAAGCTGACCGGCGTCTCGATCGAGAAGATGCTGCCGACGCCGAACATCAACCTGGACCGCGTGCCGGAATGCCAGAAGTACCTGCAGGAAGGCAGTCATCGCCGCCTGTATCGCTTCAGCCCGGACGACTACAAGGAAGCCGCCGGCGTGTGGTCGAACGACGAGGTCGCGCTGCCGGGTGATCCGCCGGGCAATCTCGAGATCGTCGACGGCCTGCCGGAAGGCGGCAAGATCCCGGAGCTGGACGGCAATTACGGCGCGTTCGCGCCTGACTACGCGCCGGAAGAGATTTTTGAGATCGCCAGCAAGCTCTACACGAAGAGCCGCTGACACCGCACCCGGCGCGGCTTCGGTCGCGCCGGGATCATTCGCCGATCAGGTGCAGGACCAGTTCGCGCCGGTGCGGGCGCCTGCGGTGCTCGAACAGGTAGATGCCCTGCCAGGTGCCAAGCACCGGTATCGTATCCGCGACCGGGATGCTGAGCTGGGTCTGCGTCAGCATGGTGCGCAGATGCGCCGGCATGTCGTCCGGCCCCTCGTCGTCATGGATGTAGCGGCCGCCATCCTCGGGCACCAGCGCCTCGAAGAAACGCTTGATGTCCTCGCGCACCGTGGGATCGGCGTTCTCCTGTACGGTGAGCGAGGCGGAGGTGTGCCGGCACCAGATCGTCAGCAAGCCGATCTCGATCTCCTGCGATGCGACCCAGCCGGTGACGGCGTGCGTGATCTCGGTCAGCCCCTTGCCGCTCGTGTCGACAGCAAGCCGGTGCAGCGCCTGCCTCACTTCAGGAACCCCACGATCCGCTCGGCCTCGATGACGATCGGCTCGGCGATCGCACTCGCGCGCGCGGCGCCGTCGCGCAGCACCCGGTCCAGATGCGCAGTGTCGGCGAGCAGCATCCGGGTCTCGTCGGCGATCGGCGCCACTGCCGCCACCACGATCGCGGTGAGCGCCTCCTTGAACGGGCCGAAGCCCTTTCCGCCATGCTCGGCGAGCACCTGCGCGGGCGAAACGCCGGCCAGTACCGCGTAGATCTCGACCAGGTTGCGCGCCTCGGGCCGCTCGGCCAGGCCGTCCACCGTCTCGGGCAGCGGCGCCGGGTCGGTCTTGGCGCGACGCAGCTTCTGGGCGATCGCGTCGGCCTCGTCGGTCAGCGTGATGCGGCTCTGCTCGGACGGATCGGACTTCGACATCTTCCGGCTGCCGTCACGCAGGCTCATGACGCGCGCGGCCTCCGGCGGCACCAGCGCCTCGATCACCGGGAAGAAGGCGACCTCGTAATCGTGGTTGAACTTCTGCGCGATGTCGTTAGTGAGCTCGAGATGCTGGCGCTGGTCGTCGCCAACCGGAACCCTTGTTGCGTGATAGGCAAGGATGTCGGCCGCCATCAGGTTCGGATAGACGTACAGCCCGGATGACACCGCCTCGCGATCCTTGCCGGCCTTGTCCTTGAACTGCGTCATGCGGTTGAGCCAGCCGATGCGCGAGACACAGTTGAAGATCCAGGCCAGCCTGGCATGCGCGCTTACCGCGGACTGGTTGAACAGGATATGGCGGGCGGGATCGATGCCGGCCGCGATCAGCACCGCCGCCTGCAGCCGCGTCTGCTCGCGCAACACCGCCGGGTCCTGCCAGACGGTGATGGCATGCAGGTCGACCAGGCAGAACAGGCATTCGTGCCCGGCCTGCAGCGACACCCAGTTGCGTATGGCCCCGAGATAGTTGCCGAGATGTGGGACGCCCGTAGGCTGGATGCCGGAGAAGATGCGCTGCATGGCCGGTTTGTCCGGTTCTAGCCCGCAGCGGTCAAGGCCCGGCGCCCTGGGCTATTTCGGGGGAGCGCTGCCGCCGCTGGTCGCGGGCGTGGTCCGGTGCTGCTTCGCACGCGCCGCATCCAGGCGCTGCTGCGCCACCGCACGCCGCATCGCGCCCGGCTGATTGATGGGGTCCGCATCCGGTGGCGTCGAGAGTTTCTCGCTCGGCCCGATCCCGACGCCGGTATCGAGGGTCTGGGCGCGGAGCGTGACTGGGACCATCCAGAGGACGGCGCCCAGTCCGACAGCCAGGATCGTGCCGGACTTGACGTTGAACGAGTTTTGCATCGAGGACTTCCTTATCTTCAGGACGATTTGCGACAGGAACGGCTGCCGCACCCACAGGTTAGGGCTCACATCATCATACCGTTGACTCATTATACCAGTTGAAAGATGGTGCGGCTCTCGCACTCTATGCAGGTTCTCGTATGACCTCGATCGCGCTCTTCGGTGCCGGCGGCAAGATGGGCTACCGGCTGTCCCACAACCTCAAGGCGACGGACTTCGACGTCCGCCACGTCGAGGTCAGCCCGGCCGGCAAGGATCGCCTGAAGACCGGGCTGGGACTGAATTGCGTCGATGCGGACACGGCCGTCGACGGCGCGCAACTGGTCGTGCTGGCAGTGCCGGACACCGCGATCGGCAAGGTCGCGGCCGGCATCGAGAGCAAGCTCAAGGCCGGCACCATCGTCGTGGTGCTCGACGCCGCGGCGCCATTCGCCGGCCACCTGCCGCAGCGCGACGACCTGACCTATTTCGTGACGCATCCCTGCCATCCGCCGATCTTCAACGACGAGAGCGACGCCGCCGCCCGGCACGACCATTTCGGCGGACTGCATGCAAAGCAGCACATCGTGAACGCCCTCATGCAGGGCCCCGAGGCGCATTACGCCATCGGCGAGGAGGTCGCGCGCGCGATCTGGGCGCCGGTGATGCGCTCGCACCGGGTCACGGTGGAGCAGATGGCGCTGCTCGAACCCGGCCTCTCGGAGACGGTGGCGGCGACCCTGCTCGACGTCATGCGCGAGGCGATGGACGAGGTGGTCGCGCGCGGCGTCCCCTACGAGGCCGCGCGCGACTTCCTGCTCGGCCACCTGAACGTGCTGGGCGCGGTGATCTTCAAGGAAGTAGACGGCGTGTTCTCGGATGCCTGCACTAAGGCGATCACGTTCGGCAAGCCGGCGCTCATGCAGCCGGACTGGAAGCGGGTGTTCGAGCCTGCGGAACTGGCCGCCAGCATCCAGCGCATCACCTGATAACGCGCTCGAGGATGCGCTACGCTGGCGATCCGACGCGGCCTTCCTGCGCTCCGGTGCTCACGGTCAGGAGGCCGCTCCGCTCCGGTGCTTGGAAAAGACGACGGGCGTGCCGCTGCGCGGCTCTCTCACTCAGCGTGGCGCCTCCTCGAGCGCGCTTTTGGGGCTCCGATGAGTGAGCGAGCTGGCGTCCCGTTGCGTCGCCTGCGCGGGGAGCTGATCGGCTGCGGGTTCTTCGCGATCAACCAGTTGCATGCGTGGGCGGACATCCCCGAGGTCGAGATCGTCGCGCTGTGCGATCGCGATCCGGCGCGTCTCGCTCTGGTCGGCGAGCAGTTCGGCATCGCCGGCCGCTGCGAGGATGCCGGGGCACTATTTGCAGCCCGGGCGCTCGACTTCGTCGATATCGCCACCACGCCGCCCAGTCATCGGGCCCTGGTCGAGCTGGCCGCGCGGCACCGGGTGCCGGTGATCTGCCAGAAGCCGTTCGCGCCGACGATGTCGGATGCACGCGCGATGGTGGATGCCGCCGAGGCCGCCGGCATCCCGCTGATGGTGCACGAGAACTTCTGCTGGCAGACACCGATCCTGGCGATGCGCGAGGCCATCCTTGGCGGGCGCATCGGGGAGCCGTTCTGGGGCCGGTTCTGGTTCCGCTCCGGCTACGACGTGTTCAGCGGCCAGCCGTATCTTGCGACTGGCGAGCGCTTCATCATCGAGGATCTCGGCATCCACATCCTCGACGTCGCGCGCCGCCTGCTCGGCGACGTCTCGCGGCCGCCCGCACCCAGCGCATCAAGCCGGCGATCCGCGGCGAGGACGTCGCCACCATGCCGCTCGACCATGCAAGCGGCGCGGTCTCGGTCGTCGATTGCTCGTACGCGTCGCGGCTGGCGCGCGAGCCGTTCCCGGAGACCTTCATCGAGATCGACGGCACCGCAGGCTCGCTGCGGCTGACCCATGACTACCGGCTGAGCGTGACCGGCCCGGACGGCACCGCGGAGCAGGACGTCTCGCCGCCGCTGCCGAGCTGGGCGTCGCGGCCCTGGCACAACATCCACGAGAGCGTGCTGAACATCCAGCGCCACTGGGTGCAGTCGCTGCGCGGGAACCGCGAGCCGGCTACGTCAGGACGCGACAACCTCAAAACGCTCGCTGGTGCACGCCGCCTACGAGAGCGCCGTTTCGGGAGCCGCGGTTCAGCTCGACTGACTATGCACGTAGACCGTGCTCGACCGCTCCAGGTGCCGGACAATCGCCGCCTCCGCACCGGTCGGATCATGCGCCGCGATCGCCGCCACGATCTCGTCGTGCTCGGCGAGCGTCAGGTTTTCCTTGCCCGACCAGTGCAGCATCTCGGTGTGATATTGCCGCAGCCAGCCGAGCAGGGCGTGGCTGGTCGCCGCGAAGATCGGGTTGCCGGAGATGCGGCCGATCTCGGCATGCAGGCCCATGTCGTGCCGGATGAAGGCGGCGATATCGTCGATGGCGGCACGCTGGCGCTGGGTCCAGCCGCGCAGCAGCACGAGGTCGTCCGCCGTCGCGCGCTCGGCCGCGATCCGCGCCATGCCGCGCTCGAAGAACACCCGCACCTCGAGCAGTTGCTCCAGCGAGCGCGGTGACGAGGACAGCATCATCTGTGCCGGCAGGTCGATCTGCCGGAACAGCTTCTCCGCGGTCAGGTCGCAGACCCGGGCGCGCTCTCCATGCGAGATCGCGATCAGGCCCATGTTGCTGAGCGCCTGCATCGCCTGGCGGATCGCCGGCCGGCCGACCCCGAAGCGGTCCATCAGCTCGCGCTCGGACGGCACCGCGTCGCCCACCCCGAGCTTGCCGCTGACGATCAGGGCGCGCAGCCGGTCGAACACCTCGTCGGACAGCCGCCGCCGGGTGATCCGCTCGCTGTCGCTCATGCGGCGCCCGACCCGTTCCTGATGTTGGAGAAATAGGCTGGGCTGCCGATCTGGCCTCCCTTGAGCGCGATCTGCAGCCCGTCGAACCGGCCAGCCTCGTGATAGGCGACGCAGAGCGGCGATCCGGGCGTCTCGGGCAGCGGCAGCAGCGTCTTTAGCGCCAGCACGCCGAGTTCGCCGAGCGCATGGCTCGAGGTGTCGCCGCCCGCGACCACCGCGCGCGTGAGGCCGGCCTCCGCCACCAGCCTTCGCAGGATGCGTCCGAGATTGCGCCCGATCTGGTGGCGGCCGTCCTCGTCCAGGCGGTTGCTCCCAAGGTCGGTCTGAGGCCCCATCGCCGAGTACAGGATCGGGCTTCGGCCCTCGGCGAGCAGCGCCAGCGCCTGGCGCAGGAAGGGCGGATCGCCTGCGGTGATGTCGCCAGGTGCGGCCAGCAGGGTGGGATCGAGGGCGATGCCGGCAAAGCCGTGCTGCAGGCTCCAGGCGATCTGGCCCTCGGTCACCTGCGAGCAGCTTCCCGAGACCACGGCGATGCGGTCCAGGGCGCCGGGCGAGGGAAACTTCGCTGCCGGCGAAGCAAGGCCCGCTGCCTGCCAGGCTTTCAGCAACGCGTATTCGACACCCGACGAGCCGGCCACGAACAGCGGGCGCTGCGAGGCGTGCCGCCAGATCGTCTCGCCGACGATCTGCTGCGTCTGCGCATCGAGCACGTCGAGCAGCAGCACGGTCCCGGCCTCGTCCATGAGCCGGCCCAAAGCCGCTTCCGGTGACGGGCTCTTCAGCAGCGTGAGATCCGCGAGCTGCACCGGCTTTGCGGTCTGCTGCGCGAGATGCAGGCACAGATCGGCCTCGTGCATCGGCGTCACCGGGTGCCGGCTCATCACCGGATGGCTGTCAATCCGGTAGGTGACGCCGCCCATCGTCGCGAACAGGGTGCCGAACGCGGTGTAGCGGCGGAGCTGCGGCACGCCCACCACCAGCGGTGTCACCTTCTGCCCGAACAATTGGTGGCCGATATCGATGGCGCGGCCGATGCTGCCGGTCCGCGGGCTGCTGTCGAAGGTCGAGCACACCTTGTAGTGGCAGACCGCGGCGTCGAGCCAACGCAGCCAGGACAGCGCCGGGCGCAGCTCGCGCTCCATCCAGTCCGGCGACCGCGAGCGGCTGGTGCCGGCAAGGCCGATCGCGCGGCAGGCCTGGAACCGGGCGAGCTGTGTCGCATCCGGTGGCCGCAGGAACAGCACGGTCTCGACGCCGCCGAGCGAGAGTGCCTCCATGGCGTCGGTCGAGCCGGTGAGGTCGTCGCCGTAGTAGGAAAGCAGGGGAGGGGCGACCATCGGCAGCTTCCTGGGGCTTCCCGTTCTGATGTATGCTCATCATACCAGATGGTCAAAATCCTCGCGGTAGGATCATGACCAGCGACGGAGCGCCGTGATGCCTGACGCTGCCAGCATTACCGTGACCTACCGGATCGAGACGGCGGGCGATCCGCGCAAGCTGGCCGACAGGATCGCCGCCGACCAGTCCACCGGCACCTTCGTGGCGCTCCCCGGCGAGACCGCCGACCTGAAGGCGCGCTGTGCCGCGCGGGTGGCGCAGCTCCGTCCGCTGCCCGCGGTGCCGGTGCCGGGCTTCCCCCAGGACAGCCCCGGCCCGTACAACCGCGCCGACGCCGACATCGAGTTTCCGCTCGATGTGGTCGGCACCGACATCGCCGCCCTGGTGACCATCGCGCTCGGCGGCGTGTTCTCGGTCAAGGGCCTGAGCGGCATACGCATCGTCGGCCTGCGCCTGCCGCCGGCCTTCATTAGCGCGCATCCCGGGCCGCAATTCGGCATCGAGGGCTCGCGCGCGGTGTCCGGCGTGCATGGCCGCCCGCTGATCGGCACCATCATCAAGCCAAATCTCGGGCTCGCCCCGGAGGAGACCGCCGCGATCGCGGCGGAATTGGTGGAGGCCGGCGTCGACTTCATCAAGGACGACGAGAAGCTGATGAGCCCGGCCTACTCGACGCTCGAGGCGCGGGTGCGCGCTGTGATGCCGGTAATCAGGAACCACGAGCAGAAGATCGGACGCCGCGTCATGTACGCGTTCGGCATCTCGTCGGCCGATCCGGAGCTGATGTTGCGAAACCACGACATCGTGGCGGATGCCGGCGGCAATGCGGCGGTCATCAACATCAACTCGGTCGGCTATGGCGGCCTCGCCTTCCTGCGCCGCCGCTCGCGCCTGGTGCTGCACGCGCATCGCAACGGCTGGGACATCCTGACCCGCCATCCGGGCCTCGGCTTCGACTTCAGCGTGTACCAGACGCTGTGGCGCCTGCTCGGCATCGACCAGTTCCAGGTCAACGGCATCGGTGCCAAATACTGGGAGCCCGACGACAGCTTCGTGCAGTCGTTCAAGGACTGCTCGACGCCGCTGCTGTCGCCGTCGGACCGCGCCCTGCCGGTGGTCTGCTCCGGGCAGTGGGGCGGCCAGGCACCTGAGACCTATGCCCGCACCGGCCGCACCATCGACCTCATGTATCTCGGCGGCGGCGGCATCATCGCCCATCCCGGCGGACCGGGCGCCGGGGTGCGGGCGATCCGCCAGGCCTGGGAGGCGACGGTGGCGGACATCCCGCTGGCGACCTACGCGCGCGAGCACCAGGAGCTGGCGCAGTCGCTGCGGAAGTTCGGGCATCTGACATTATAGTCAACGGCCGCTTCCGTCCCGGCGCATTGCGAAACGGTGCGCTGGCACAATGTGCAGGCTCACGCCGCCGGTCCGCGGCGAACAGGAGCCTGGCTTGTCCAATTCCCTGCCTGCATCGCCCACCCGCCTGCTGATCGTGTTCCATTCCCGCACCGGTTCCGTCGAGACGCTGGCGGTCGCCGCCGCCGAGGCGGCGCGCGACGCGGGCGCGGAGGTGCGCCTGCGCCGGGCGCGGGAAGTGGCAGCCGCCGACGCGATGGCCAAGGTCAAGGGGTGGCGGGAGAGCGCCGCCCGCCAGAACGCGCTCTACGAGGCGCCCACCAGCGACGATGCCGACTGGGCCGACGCGATCCTGTTCGGCACGCCCTGCTATTTCGGAGCGATGGCCACCGAGCTGAAGAACTTCCTCGACCAGCTTGGTCCGCAATGGAAGCGCGGCGCGCTTGCCGGCAAAGTGGGGGGCGCATTCGCGACCGCCTCCTGGCCGCACGGCGGCACCGAGGTGGTCACGCTGTCGCTGTACGCCCCGATGGCGCATCTCGGCATGGTCATCGTGCCAACCGGCTACACCGACGAGGCGATGCTGGAAGCGGGCTCGCCCTACGGCGCCTCGGCCATCGTCGGCGCCGAGAACCGTGCGCCGAGACAGGAGGATTTCGATGCGATCCGGCACCAGGGCCGGCGGACGGTCGCAATCGCGGCGGCACTGATCGCCGCCGGCGAGATGCCGAGCCGCGGGACGAAGGAGCAATAGAAGGTCAGGCCGGCTCGAGTTCGCGCGCCGACGCCGGGATCGACTCCAGCAAGGCCGCGTGCAGCGGGAGCATGCGGTTCTGCGCGATGTCCAGCTCCTGCTGCGTCGGCAACGCGCAGAAGCTGATCGCCCACAGACTGAACGATTTCGGCACCCGCTGCACCGTGGTCGCGGCAAACCCGGCCTCACCCAGGGCACTCATCAGGCTGGCGCTGGTGAAGCCGGTATGGTGCGCCATGAACAGGTTGCCGTCGGCGAGGGCGCCGCGATAGCCGAACAGGATGTCGAGCGGCCTGATCGGGCCGAGGCCGGAGAGATAGGCGGTCGCCTCCAGCCCCTCGGTGGCGACCAGGCGCGCCACCTCCTGCAGGTCGGGCAGCGTGATCAGCGCGAAGCCGCCCGGCTTCAGGACGCGCCGGAATTCCGCCAGCGCGACCGGGACCTCGTGCGGATAGAGGTGCTCGAGGTTGTGCGACGAGAACACCGCATCGACGCCGGCGTCCGGCACCGGAGACATGTCGGTCATGGTGCCGACGATGTCCGGCTGCACCGATGGATCGATATCCAGACGCAGCTCGCGCCATGCTTCATCGCCGAACGCCGGGTGCAGCTTGCCGGCAGATTTGGCGCCGCAGCCGACATGCAGGACTTGCTTGGTCATCACTGGTTCCGATGCAGCATTCGTGCGCAGACATGCAGATCGAGGACAACCCGACCAGTCGTTATTCTCAAATACTGATCGTCGATACCACGCGACGTTTCCCGGCGTCCATCGAAAGCAGCCGGAAGGCCCGCTCGGGACCACGAAGCAGCCCAAGGCGATCTTTCAGCCACGTTATAGTAATTGACAAGTAATAAAGCTTTAAACTGTCATTAAGCTTCGCACTAGGTCTGCGATATTCTGTGCAAAGACGGACTTGCTCACGTTTTATTCACCCGGAAAGGTGACAATGCGAGGGTCGTCAAGCGGACCCGCTGAATGTCCATCCTTCGTGCCATCCAACTCGGAGTCTCCAGGTTGCACTGCCATCCGGCAGCGCTGGCCGAACCGGTGCTTCGCCTGCTCGGGCGTAGGGGCAGAAGCCGCGGCATCAGACTGCTTTCGCTTGCGGCACAGGCGGGATCGAGTGGCGCCTGCCTTGAACTCGGGCGCGCCTACCTGCTCGGCCGGGGCCTGCCCTGCACTCCGGCGGTTGCGATGCAATGGCTCACCAAGGCCGCGGAGCTCGGCGACATCGAGGCAGAGTTCATGGTCGCCTCGCTCGCCCTGCAGGGCGTGACCGGCCCTGCTTCCGGCACCCTGTTCGAGACGGCGTCGCAGGCGCTGAGCGGTATCCCGGACTACCAGACGGCCCTGCACTGGAGCGAGCGGGCGTCCGCCGCCGGACACCCGCCATCGCTGGCGCTGCTCGGCTTCATCCTCACCTCCGGACCGCTTGACCTGCGCGACGCGGCGCGCGGTGACGCGTGCTACCGGATCTCGTCGGAGGCCGGCTGCGCGCATGGCCAGCTTGGCTGGTCGCTCGCGCTGCTGCGCAGCAATCCGGCGGCGAACGTCATCGAGGCACGCAGGCTCCTTGCAGAGGCCGCAGGCGCGGACGTGCCGATGGCGCACTACCTGCTCGGCGTCCTGGCGGGGTGTGACCTGGCGGGTGGCCATTCAGCGTCCGAGCACTACCGCGCCGGCGCTGAGCTCGGACATGGTCCGTCGCAACTCGCCTACGGGCTCGCCCTGCTGCGCGGACACGGCCTGCAGCCGGACAGCTTCGTGGGCGAGACCTGGATCCGTCGGGCGGCGCTTGGCGGCGAAGTGGAGGCGGAGGCAGCCCTGGGCGAACTGTATGCCCAGGCCGGGGCGCTGCCACCCAACTATGCCGAGGCAATGCTCTGGTTCGGGCGCGCGGCTGCATCCGGTCACACGGGGGCCACCCGTGCGCTTGCCGGGCTGCATCAGAGGGGCGAAGGCGTCCCGGTCGATCCGGGAGAGGCGCTGCGCCTGCTGCGGACGGCGGCACGCACCGGAGATGCGGCGTCCTGCGCCGAGTTGACGGCACTCGTGCTCGCTCAGGATGGCGCAGGTGCCGGCAGCGGCGAGAGCGGGTCCGCGGAAGACTGGCGCGTGATCCTGACCTGGTTCCAGGACATGGCGGCGCGTGGCGACGCAGCGGCGGCATACAATGTCGGTCTCTGCTGCGAAGCGGGGCTCGGCAGGGAGCAGGACGATGCGGAGGCGATGGTGTGGTTCCGCGCCGCCGCCGATCACCTGGCCCTGGCGCAATACTCATGCGGCAGGATGCTTGCGGAAGGCAGGGGTGTCGCCAGGGATCTCGTAGCGGCGCGCGGGTTCCTGTTGCAGGCGTCCCAGCAGGGACTTCCCGAGGCCGAAGCGCTTGCCGCCGAAATGCTCCTCAACGGCCGTGGCGGACCACCGGATCTTGCGGCCGCGAAGACCTTGCTGCGCGAGGCCGCCGACGCCGGTCATGTCGGAGCGCTGTATGCGCTGGGAGTGCTGGCGCTGGGCTTCTATGACCAGCCGGAAGATCCCGAGGCTGCCGAAGCCTATCTCCGCAAGGCCGCGGCCGGCGGGCATCCCGGGGCGTTGGCGGCCTTGTCGTCGCACCGGCATCGTACGCCGGTCGCGCGGATCGCGACGCCAGATGCGGCTACGGAGCTTCGCGTCACCGCATCGGGCGTCCTCGCCCTGTTGCCGGCGAGCATCGAGCTTCTCGAACTCGTCTGAGCGAACGGGAGCTGTCTCGAGCAGTTCGGTGACAGGTGCGGCCACGCAGAGACGCATGCAAATTTCGTTATAGCGCCTTAACGAATCCTTCACCAGTACCGGTTGAGAACAGGCCGCCGGGACGTGTCGCCGGGTCTCTCGGTCGCTGTCCGGAACAAGTTCGGGTCCTCGGCGCCGAAGCCCAGAAGCGCAGGGCCGCGCAATGACCAGCACTGCGAAGAGAGTTTCATGACAACCGTCTCAACCCTGACCTCGTCAAATGTGGCAACGCTGCCGACCTCGTATCTGGCTGCGATGCAATCCACCGATTTCGCGACGCTGGTCTCTACGCAGATTGCAGGTCTCGCCTCGACGCAGGTGGCGGCGCTGAATTCGAGCGACATCTCCACGCTGACGGCCACGAACCTGCCGGGGTTGACAGCGGCGGCGATGGCGGGGCTGACCTCGACCAACATCGTCGGGCTGGGAAGCACCGAGGTCGCCGCCCTGACGGCAACCCAGGTCGGCGGCCTGAGCACGGCGGCCATCGCGGCGCTGAACAGCACGCAGGTCATCGGCCTCGGCACCACCGGCCTCGCGGGCCTGACCGCGGCCCAGGTGGCGGCCTTGAACACGACTGCGGTGCTGGCGGCAACAACGCAGATTGTCGCCCTCGCCTCGACCCAGCTCAAGGGGTTGGGCACGGCGCAGGTGGCGGCGCTGTCCTCCACCGAGGTGGCTGCGCTGACCTCGACGCAGGTGTCCGGCTTCGCCTCGACGCAGGTGGCGGCGCTGAACTCGAGCGACATCTCGACGCTGACGGCGACGAACCTGCCGGGGCTGACCGCGGCGGCGCTATCGGGTTTGACCTCCACCAACATCGTCGGGCTGGGAAGCACGGAGGTCGGGGCGCTGACGTCGACGCAGGTCGGCGGCCTCGGCACGGCGGCCATCGCGGCGCTGAACAGCACGCAGTTGATCGGCCTGGGCACCACGGGATCGGCGGGCCTGACCGCGACGCAGGTGGCGGCGCTTAACACCGCCTCGGTGCTGGCGGCAACCACGCAGATCGTCGGCCTGGCCTCCACCCAGCTCAAGGGCCTGGGTATCGCCCAGGTGGCGGTGCTGTCCTCGACCGAGGTCGCGGCCCTGACCTCGACACAGCTCTCCGGTTTCGCCTCGACGCAGGTGGCGGCGCTGAATTCGAGCGACATCTCGACACTGACGGCGACCAACCTGCCGGGTCTGACGGCGGCCGCCCTGGCGGGTCTGACCTCAACCAACATCGCCGGGCTCGGCAGCACCGAAGTGGCGGCGCTGACCGCGACGCAGGTTGCAGGCCTGAGCACGGCGGCCATCGCGGCGCTGAACAGCACGCAGCTCATCGGCCTGGGCACCACGGGATCGGCGGGCCTGACCGCGACGCAGGTGGCGGCGCTGAACACCGCATCGGTGCTGGCGGCGACGACGCAGATCGCAGCCCTGACCGCGACGCAGCTCAAGGGGCTGGGCACCGCGCAGATCGTGGCGCTGTCCTCGACCGAGGTCGCGGCGCTGGCCTCGACGCAGGTGTCCGGCTTCGCCTCGACCCAGGTCGCGGCGCTGAACTCGAGCGACATCTCCACGCTGACGGCGACCAACCTGCCGGGCTTGACGGCGGCGGCCCTGGCGGGTCTGACCTCGACCAACATCGCCGGGCTCGGCAGCACGGAAGTGGCGGCGCTGACCGCGACGCAGGCAGCAGGCCTGAGCACGGCGGGGATCGCGGCGCTGAACAGCACGCAGTTGATCGGCCTGGGCACAACGGGTCTCGCCGGCCTGACCGCGACGCAGGTGGGGGCACTGAACACCGTATCGGTGCTGGCGGCGACGACGCAGATCGCGGCCCTGACCGCGACACAGCTCAAGGGTCTTGGCACCGCGCAGGTGGTGGCGCTGTCCTCGACCGAGGTCGCAGCACTGGCCTCGACGCAGCTTTCCGGCCTGGCTTCGACGCAGGTCGCAGCGCTGAACTCGACCGACATCTCCACGCTGACCGCGACGAATCTTCCGGGACTTACGGCGGCAGCGCTTGCGGGGCTGACCTCGACCAACATCGCCGGGCTGAGCAGCACGGCGGTCGCGGCCCTGGCGGCGACGCAGGTGGCCGGGCTCAGCACCGCAGCCATCGCGGCGCTGAACAGCACGCAGTTGGGCGGCCTCGGCACCACGGGTTCGGCAGGTCTGACCGCGACGCAGGTGGCCGCGCTGAACACCACCGCGGTGCTTGACGCGACAACGCAGATCGCAGCCCTGACCGCGACGCAGCTCAAGGGTCTTGGCACCGCGCAGGTGGCGGCGCTGTCCTCGACCGAGGTGGCGGCGCTGGCCTCGACGCAGGTGTCCGGCTTCGCCTCGACCCAGGTCGCGGCGCTGAACTCGAGCGACATCTCGACGCTGACGGCGACGAACCTGCCGGGCCTGACGGCGGCGGCGCTGGCCGGGCTGACCTCGACCAACATCGCCGGATTGGGCAGCACGGAAGTCGCGGCGCTGACGGCGACCCAGGTGGCCGGGCTCAGTGTCGCGGCGATCGCGGCGCTGAACAGCACGCAGCTCATCGGCCTCGGCACCACGGGTCAAGCGGGACTGACCACGCTGCAGGTTGCGGCGTTGACCACCACCGCGGTGCTGAATGCGACGACGCAGATCGCGGCGCTGACGGCGACACAGATCAAGGGTCTTGGCACCGCGCAGGTCGCGGCGCTGTCCTCGACCGAGGTCGGGGCGCTGGCCTCGACGCAGCTTACCGGCTTCGCCTCGACGCAGGTGGCGGCGCTGAACTCCAGCGACATCTCCACGCTGACGGCAACGAACCTGCCCGGGCTGACGGCCGCGGCGCTGGCGGGGCTGAACGCCACCAACATCGCCGGATTGGGCAGCACGGAAGTCGCGGCGCTGACGGCGACCCAGGTGGCCGGGCTCAGTGTCGCGGCGATCGCGGCGCTGAACAGCACGCAGCTCATCGGCCTCGGCACCACGGGTCAGACGGGACTGACCACGCTGCAGGTTGCGGCGCTGAACACCACCGCGGTGCTGGATGCGACGACGCAGATCGCGGCGCTGACGGCAAGCCAGCTCAAGGGCCTGGGAACGGCACAGATCGTGGCATTGTCCTCGACCGAGGTCGGGGCGCTGGCTTCGACGCAGCTGGCCGGCTTCAGCTCGAGCCAGGTCGCGGCGCTGAGCTCGACGGACGTGGGCAACATCACCTCGACGGCGCTGCCCGGTCTCAACGTGGCGGGACTGGCCGGGCTGACCTCGTCGGACATCGTCGCCCTGGGCACGACGGTCCCCGGCGTACTGTCGAGCCTGCAGTTCGCGGCCCTGACGACGGCGGCGATCAGCGGCCTCACCTCGACCCAGGCCGTCCTCATCAGCTCGAGCCAGGCGCTTGCGATGAGCACGGGGCAGTTCGGAGCCTTGTCGCTGTCCGATGTCGGGAACCTGACTTCGACGCAGCTCCAGGCGCTGGGCAGCAAGGACATCGCCGCCTTCACGTCTACCCAGCTCACGGCGCTGACGACGACGCAGATGACCTACTTCACTGCCAGCCAGTCGCCATCCTTCACCGGCACACAGATCCAGGACATGACCGCGGCCCAGTTGCACGCACTCTACTACCAGTAGCCCCCGGGAGCGACGCAGAGCTCCCGCACGTCTCGTCCAACGCCATCGGATGATGTCTGGAAAGTCCGCATGCTCCTGCTGTCCGTGCCCGCATCCCAGGTTGACACGAAGAAATGCTCCGTGGCGCCGGCAACGACGCTCGGTGCCGCGCCCCTGGTCGATGCCGGCTGGTTGGCGAGCCTGCTCGTCACCGATGACGGGTCCGGTCCGCTCTCCGCCGGCGCCGACGACCAGCTCCGACGGACCCCGTTCGAGGCGATCATTGCCGCCATCGAACGCGGCCGCCCCGGCTCGACGGGCGCTGCGGAAATCCTGCTGTATCGGCGCTGGATCGCGGCCAACACCGGCGTCAGCCCGCATCTGTTCGCGGCCTGGTTCAACTTGGGCGCGGCACTGGGGCTGAGCGGGGACAAGGGCGCGGCGCTCGCAGCCTATGGCAGTGCGCGCGCATTGCGACCGGATTTTTATCCGGCCGCGGTCAATCTGGGGCTCGGACTGGAGGCGGCGGGGCAGGTCGACCTGGCCCTGGCCGCCTGGGACGGCGCCATCCAGACCAACGAGGCACGCACGTCGCTGCTCAATCATCGCGCCCGCCTGCTGGAGAAGAACGGGCGCCTGGACGAGGCCGAGGCGGTGATGCGGACGTCGCTGCTGACCGATCCGGCACAGCCGGACGTGGTGCAGCATTGGGTGCATATCCGCCAGAAGGCCTGCCGCTGGCCGGTGCTGCAGGCCGACATGCCGGGGCTCCCCGCGGAGGCGCTGCTGCAACAGGCGGGACCGCTCGGCCTGCTGGCGCTCACCGACGATGTCGATGTGCAACGCGACGTCATCGCGGGCTGGATCGCGCGCAAGATCCCCGCCATCGACGGTCGTCTCGAGCCGCCGCGCGCGTACCGGCACGACCGGATCAGGATCGGCTACCTGTCATCGGATTTCTGCCGCCACGCCATGAGCTTCCTGGTGGCCGAGCTGTTCGAGCATCACGACCGCAGCCGCTTCGAGATCTACGGCTACTGCTCGACCCTTGAGGATGGCAGCGAGATCAGGCAGCGTGTGCTTGCGGGCTTCGATCATCAACGGATCATCCGCGGCCTGTCGGACGAGCAGGCCGCTCGCATGATCCGGGACGACGAGATCGACATTCTCGTCGATCTGAACGGGCTCACCGCGCATACCCGCCTCGCCGTGCTCAAGTGGCGCCCGGCGCCGATCCAGGCCACCTATCTGGGCTTCATCGGTCCGCTGCCGATGCCGGAGATCGACTACCTGTTCTGCGACGATTTCGTCATTCCGCCGGAACGGGCCGACGCGTACCGCCCGACGCCGGTTGCCATTGCACCGATCTACCAGGCCAATGACAGCAAGCGCGAGATCGCGGCCCCGCTGACCCGCGTGGAGGCGGGACTGCCGGAGGATGCTTTCGTACTCTGCTGCTTCTCCAACTCGTACAAGATCACCGAGGCCATGTTCGCCGCCTGGATGGCGATCATGGCCAGTGCTGACCGCTCGGTGCTGTGGCTGGCGGTGGACAACCGCTGGGCGCAGGAGAACCTGCTCGCGCATGCGGAGTGCTGCGGCATCGCGCCCGCGCGTATCCTGTTCGCGGGACGCACGAGCCCCGAGCTGTATATGAGCCGCCTCGGCGCCGCCGACCTGTTCCTCGACACGTTTCCCTACAATGCAGGCACCGTCGCGAGCGATGCGATCCGCATGCAGTTGCCGCTGCTGACGCTGAGCGGCGCCTCGTTCGCCTCGCGCATGGCGGGCTCGATGCTGCATGCCATCGACGCGCACCAGGGCATCACCAAAAGTTTCGCCGACTACGTCGAGACCGGGACGATGCTGGCAACCCGGCCGGAGGCCTATGCGGCCTACAGGCAGCACTTCACCAGGGAGGCCTGGCACCGCACGGCCGGCAATATCGACCGCTTCACCGGCGCCTTCGAGCTCAGGCTGACGGAACTGGTGTCGGCGCAGCACAGCGCCTCCTGATGCAGCCGTTGCGGGTGCAGGTGGAAGATCCCGGCTTCGGGATCGTCGAGCTGATCGGAGCGGCCGAAAGGTTCACCGGACCGGGGCGGACGCAGCAGGGCCTGGACCTCTACGCGCACTGGCTGGACCAGCATCCGCTCGATCCGCTGCGCAACGTCGCCTGCTTCAACCACGGCGTCCTGCTGACCCAGGCCGGCCGTCATGCCGAGGCGGTGGCCGCCTTCACCACCGCCACGGCACTGCGGCCGTCCTTCCTTGCCGCCTACACCAATGCCGGGCTTGCCTTCGAACGGCTGGGCAACCTGCAGGCGGCGGTCGGGCAGTGGCTGCATGTCGCGGACCTGCTGGCACCGACTGATGGCGACCTGATCGGCAACAAGATCATCGCCCTCAAGCACTGCGCGCGGGTGTTCAAGTCGGTCGGCGACCTCGACAGTGCCGAGGAGGCGCTGCGCCGGTGCCTCGATCTCGATCGGCACCAGCGCGACGCGCTGCAGCACTGGATCGCGCTGCGCGAGATGCAGTGCAAGTGGCCGGTGCTGGCACCCTGGGGCAGGTTCACCCGGTCCAACCTGACCGCGTCGCTGGCACCTCTGGCGCTCGCGATCCATGCCGACGATCCGATGTTCCAGATGACCAATGCGTGGCGCAGCATGCAGCGCGATGGTGGCTGCCCCTCGGGCCCGGCCACCGTCGGGGGCTGGCCGGCGTCCGAGCCGGTGCTCGCGCCGGCGCGCGACCGGAAGCTGCGGATCGGCTATGTCTCGCCGGACCTGCGCGAACATGCCATCGGCTTCCTGACCGCGGAGCTGTTCGAGCTGCACGACCGGGCTGGCTTCGAGGTGTTCGCCTACTATTCGGGCCGCGCCCCGCCGGACGCGATGCAGGCGCGCATACGCGAGGCCGCAGACCAGTGGCACACCGTGTCCGGCTGGAGCGAACGGGCGGTGGCGAGCCGGATCGTGCAGGACGACATCGACATCCTCGTCGACCTGGGCGGCCATACCGGCGACGTGCCGGCTGCTTCCATCGCCTTGAAGCCGGCGCCGGTGATCGTGAACTGGCTCGGCTATCCCGGCAGCATGGGCACGCCGCACCACCAGTACATCATTGCCGACGAGGTGATCGTTCCTGCGGACCGGGAGCGCTTCTGCAGCGAGCGCGTGGTCCGGCTGCCGTGCTACCAGCCCACCGACCGCCGGCGCGCGGTGGCCGGGCCGCCGCCGCCGCGGCACGCGCTCGGACTGCCCGAGGCGGCCATGGTCTATTGCTGCTTCAACGGCACGCAGAAGATCACGCCCGCGATGTTCGCGTGCTGGATGGCCATCCTCGACCGGGTGCCCGGCGCGGTGCTCTGGCTGCTGTCGGGCAATGCAGCCACCGACGTGCGGCTGCGGCAACAGGCCGAACGCCACGGCGTCGCGCCGGACCGGCTGGTGTTTGCCGAACGCCGGCTGAATGCCGAGCATCTCGCACGCTACCCGGCCGCCGACCTGTTCCTCGACACCTGGCCTTACGGCGCGCACACCACCGCGTCGGACGCGCTCTGGATGGGGGTGCCGGTGGTGACCCTGCAGGGCAACAGCTTCGCCGCCCGCGTCTGTTCCAGCCTGGTGCACGCCGCCGGCCTGCCGGAGCTGGTCTGCACCGATCCGGCCGCCTACGTGGCGCGCGCGGTCGAATGCGGGTTGCAGCCGGGCCGGCTCGCCGCTTTGCGCGAGCGCCTGCAGGCCGGACGCGGGACCTGCACCCTGTTCGACATGCCGCTCCTGGTGGGGAGCCTGGAGGGCCTGTATCGCCTCATGTGGGACGACCACCTGGCCGGCCGCAGTCCGGTGCCGGATCTCGCCAATTTCGCGATCTACAACGAGATCGGCGACATGATCGACCACGAGGCCACCGGCCACAGCGACCTGGCCGCCTACGAGCGGGCCTATGCGCTGGCGCTGGCGTACTCGGACGGCGTCACCCCCGCTTTGGGCGGATCGAAGGCTCTGGCCCGCTCTACACACGCTGCCCCTAAACACGATGCAATGACGCCCCGGCGCAGGCGGCGGCGGCCAGCAGGACGATCGCCACCGCCGTCTGCGGACCGCCGAAGCCGAGCGACACCGCCCAGGTGAAGCCTGCGCCGAACGCCATCTGCAGGAAGCCGTACAGGCTGGAGGCGGCGCCGGCGCGTTCGGGATGGGTGTTCATCAGGCCGGCGAGCGCATTCGGGCTGACGATGCCGATGCCGACGGCATACAGCACCAGCAGCGTCATCATCGCGACCAGTCCAAGCTGCTGCGTTGCGCTCAGCAGCACCAGCAGGCCGGCGCTGGCGAGGCAGAGCAGGTTGCCGCGCCGTGCGGCCACCGAAGGTGCCGCGCTGGCCGCCATCTGCCGCGCCAGCAGGGTGCCGAGCATCATGCCGGCGACCGCCAGCAGGCAGTAGAAACCGACCGAGGCGGGCGACCGGTGCATGATGTCCACCAGCAGGAACGGCGCCTCGGCCAGGAAGGCGTACAGGCTGGTCGCCGCGCAGGCGCCGGCGACGGTGTAGCGGCGGTAGGCGGGCGAGCGCCACAGCACCCGGTAGCCGAGCAGGATCGCGCCGGCGCCCGGCATCGGCACCGGGTGCCGGTTGGTCTCCGGCAGCCGCCGCAGCACCAGGACCAGCAGTACCCCCACCACCAGCGCCAGCGTCGCGAAGATCGCCCGCCAGCCCAGCAAGGCATCGATCAGGCCGCCGATCGCGGGCGACACCGCCGGCGTCAGTCCCATCACCAGGCCGAGGGTCGCAAGCTGGCGCGCGGCGTCCCTGCGGCCGGCGCCGTCGCGCACCATCGCGCGGCCGAGCACCAGGGCGCCGCAGCCGCCGAGCGACTGCAGGATCCGAGCGGCCAGCAGCGTGCCGATCTGGGGCGCCAGGCAGCCTAGCAGCAGGCCGGCCAGGTAGAGCGACAAGCCGAAGATCAGCAGCGGCCGGCGTCCGAAGCGATCGGAGAGCGGTCCGTACAGCAACTGCCCGAACGCCATGCCGAGCAGGTAGAGCGTGATGGCATATTGCGCCGTGTGCCGGCTCACCCCGAACTGACGCGCCACGTCGGGCAGGGCCGGGACGAAAATATGCAGCGCGGCGGTGCCGGTCATGGTGACCGCGGCCAGCAGCCAGAAGGGCGGGATCGCGACCGTCGGGGCAGCCGGCGCGTGGAGGGTCGGGGGCATGTCGGGCATCGCGGGGATCCGTCATGGCGAGCTTCGGCCGCCGGCGCAACTTGCGTCGAGGCGGGTGGTTCACGAAGCAGGGACGCTGCGCCAAGGTAGGCGCATGCCCCGGAGACCCGCATGACTGCTCTGGACGCCAAGCACTGGGACCGCCAGCGCACCGCCCGCTCCGAACGGCTCGGCCGTGCGGCGCCGCTCGCCCATGGCAAGCGGGTAGCGGCGTCGGATGCGACCGCCCTGCTCGAGGCGCTGCTGCAGCCCGGTGACCGGGTCTGCCTGGAGGGCGACAACCAGAAGCAGGCCGACCTGCTGGCGCGCGCGTTGGCGGCAGCCGATCCGGCCCGGGTGCATGACCTGCATATCGTGCAGTCCGGCATCGTGCTGCCCGAGCACCTGGAGATCTTCGAGCGCGGCATCGCCCGCAAGCTCGACTTCTCGTATTCCGGCCCGCAGGGCGCCTCGGTGGCGCGCGCGCTCGATCGCGGCCGCATCGAACTCGGCGCCATCCACACCTATATCGAGCTGTTCGCCCGCTACTACATGGACCTCACGCCGAACGTGGCGCTGATCGCCGCCGTGCAGGCCGACGCCGACGGCAACCTCTATACCGGCCCGAACACCGAGGACACGCCGACCATCGTCGAGGCGACCGCGTTCAAGTCCGGCATCGTGGTGGCGCAGGTCAACCGCATCGTCGACACCGTTCCGCGCGTCGACATCCCCGGCGACCAGATCGACTTCATCATCCAGGCCGACACGCCGTTCTATGTCGAGCCGCTGTTCACCCGCGACCCGGCCAGCATCACCGAAACCCAGATCCTGATGGCGATGATGGCCATCAAGGGGATCTATGCCGAATATCGCGTGAAGCGGCTCAACCACGGCATCGGCTTCGGCACGGCCGCGATCGAACTGCTGCTGCCGACCTTCGGCGAGAGGCTCGGCCTGCGCGGAAAGATCGCCACGCGGTGGGCGCTGAACCCGCACCCGACGCTGATCCCGGCCATCGAGAGCGGCTGGGTCGAGCAGATCCACAGCTTCGGCAGCGAAGTCGGCATGGACGACTACATGGCGGCGCGTCCGGACATCTACTTCACGGGCCGCGACGGCACGCTGCGCTCCAACCGCATGATGTGCCAGAACGCCGGCCTCTATGCCTGCGACATGTTCATCGGCTCGACCCTGCAGATCGACCTCGACGGCAACTCCTCCACCGTGACTCCGAGCCGCATCGCAGGCTTCGGCGGCGCGCCGAACATGGGTGCGGACGCGCATGGCCGCCGGCACCCAACGGATGCCTGGCTCAAGGCCGGACGCGAGGCCAGCGACGGCGACGGCGCCATGATACGCGGCCGCAAGCTGGTGGTGCAGATCGTCGAGACCTTCGGCACCGGCATGGTGCCGGCCTTTGTGGAGACGCTCGACAGCGTAGCCCTCGCCGAGAAGCTGCATCTCGAGCTGGTGCCGGTGATGATCTATGGCGACGACGTCACCCACATCGTCACCGAGGAGGGCATCGCCAACCTGCTGCTGTGCCGCAGCCGTAGCGAGCGCGAGCAGGCGATCCGTGGGGTTGCGGGCTACACGGATGTCGGCCGAGGGCGCGACCGCGCGAAGGTGCAGTCGCTGCGCGAGCGCCGCATCATCCGGCGGCCCGAGGATCTTGGCCTGGATCCGCTCGATGCGACGCGCCACCTGCTCGCGGCACGCTCGATACGCGACCTCGTTTCGTGGTCAAAGGGCCTGTATCGCCCGCCTTCCAAATTCCGGAACTGGTAGGGAGACGCTGCATGGAGCTGTTCACCATCCACGCCCGCGCCGCCTCGCGCTGCGCCGGCACGCGGGCGAGTGCGATCATCGGCGTGGTGGCATCCGGCAACCTTGAAGTGCTGCTCGAGCGGATCGAGGGTGACGGCTGCGATATCGAGGTCGCGACGTCTGCCCGCGGCTTCCGGTCGATCTGGGAGGCCGTGCTCGCCGACTTCGTGGAACGTGCCTCGCCCGGTGGCCTGCGCATCTCGATCAACGATGGCGGCGCCCGTCCCGACACGGTGTCGCTGCGGCTGATGCAGGGCGTGCGCCTGATCAGCGAGGCAGCCTGATGTGCCCCGTCCCGATCGGCGAGGACACCATCGCCAGTTGGTACGAGGCGAGCGCCCGCGAGCGGATCGCGGGGTTGCTCGACGATGGGCGTTTCGTCGAGTTCATTTCCCCCGACCCAGCGCGAGACCAGTCCGCATCTCTGCATCTCTTCGATCTGCCGGTCGCCTTCGATGACGGCATGATCGTGGGATCGGGCCCGCCTCATGGGAGAACCAGTGCATGTGGCGGCGGCAGGAAGGCCGCTTTCATGGGGGGAACGTTCAGCGAGATCGCCGGCGCCAAGCTGGTCGGGCTGCTGCGCGCGGCGCGCCAGAAAAATGGACCGGGCGCCGTGCTGCTGCTGCTCGATAGCGGCGGCGTCCGTCTGCAGGAGGCCAATGCCGGCGAGATCGCGGTCTCGGAAACCATCCGGGCTATCCTGGAGGCGCGCGAGGCGGGCGTTGCGGTCGTCGCCCTGATCGGCGGCCGCGCCGGCACGTTCGGCGGCGCCGGACTGGTCGCCGCCTGCTGCTCGCATGTCGTCGTCTCCGAGCAGGCCCGCATCAGCGTCGACCGGCCCCGAGGTGATCGAGACCAACAAGGGTGTCGAGGAGTTCGACAGCCGTGACCGCGCGCTGGTCTGGCGCATCACCGGCGGCCGCACCCGCGCGCTGCTCGGGGTCGCCGATCGCTACGTGCCCGACCTTATCACAAGCTTTCGCGAGGCGGCGGCCGATCTCATGCACCGGGCGACGCCACTAGACCTGCCGACACTCGATGCCGAGCAGCAGCGGCTGGAGCATCGGCTGCAGGCCTATGGCGCGTGTCGCGACTCGCCTGCGATCTGGACCGCGAAGGGCATCGCCGAGCCGGACCAGATCGCCGATCTGTCCGATGATGAATTCGCGGACCTGCTCGCCTCCCAGGGTGCCCCGCATGACGCTCGATGAAGTCGTGCCGGCGCTGTTCCCGGCCGGGCATGATGTCGTTCCGGGCCCGCATGACACCGTCTCGGGCACCGGCCGGCTTGCCGACGGTGGCGAGGCGGCCGTACTCGGAGTCACCGGCGGCGCTCCGCTCGGGATCGAGAGCGCCATCGTGCTGGCCTCGCATGTTCTCGATCTGGCCCGGAGAGACGATGATGCGCCGCTGGTGCTGCTGGTGGACACGGCAAGCCAGCGCATGGCGCGCCGGGACGAACTGCTCGGCCTGAACGAATATCTCGCACACCTGGCAAAGTGCCTGCACCTGGCATCCTCGAAAGGCCATCGCAGTGTCAGCATCCTGCATGGTGCGGCCGCCGCCGGTGCCTTCATCGCGACCGCGCTCGCGACCGATCGGTTGGTCGCGGTACCGGGTGCGGAGCCGAGCGTGATGGACCTGCCCTCGATTGCGCGGGTGACCAAGCTCGACCTCGAGACGTTGCAGCGCATGGCCGGCTCGACACCGATCTTCGCGCCGGGGATCGAGGCGCTGACACGCACCGGAGCGGTGGCGCAGAACTGGACCGATCCTGCGGAGTTCGCGCAGCGATTGCAGGAGTTACTGCGCCAGCCTGCCGCGTCTACGGACGAGCGCGGCCGGCTCGGTGCCGAGCGCGGCGGCCGGCAGGCGGCGGCGCGTGTGGCGAAGCTGGTGATGGCCCAGGCGGAGGGGCATGCAGGACGCTAGTCCGATCCTGCCGCAGCGCCATGACCTGCTCCAGTTGCGGCCGGAAGCCTGGAGCCTGCTCGTCGCGTCTGACGCCGCCATGTCCTCCCTGCCTCTGCTGCGAGAGTGGGTCGTGCGCGGCTGGCCGGTGATACGGCGGCGGCGCATGCGATCGGATCCGCCGCAGACCATTCCGGCCGCCATCGCACTGCCACTCGAAGCGGCACCGCGGCGTGTCGCCTTCGGCGTACCTGAAAGCGCGGTGCTGGCCTGGAGCCGTCCGCCGCTGCTGTCGTCCGTGCTGCATACGGCACCTGATCCCTGGAGCGACAGTGTGCGGCGCCTGCTTGGGATCGGAGAGCGGCACGGCAGCGAGCCGAGGGTGTTCGGCAGCCTGATGTGGCAGTCCGTGACCGGCCTGCGATATCTCCGGGACGGATCCGATCTCGACCTGCTCTGGCCGACCGGTCGCGTTTCCGACGTGATCGCGTTGCTCCGCGACATCGCGCCCATCGCTGCCCGTGGCGTGCCGCCGCTGGACGGGGAGATGCTGTTCCCGGGTGGCGAGGCGGTGCAATGGTCCGAGTTGCTCGGCGCATCCAGGCAGGATGGCGACAGCGTGCTCGCCAAGTCTTTGGATCGTGTCCACCTCGTCCGCATCGCCGATCTTCTCGTGCGGCGGGACGCGGCATGAGTGACGTCGCCGCGCTGTCGGAGGCGGCGCCTCGGCAGGATGACGCGCGCATCGCACAGGCGGCGACCGACGCACTGCTGGCCGAGGTCTCGGTCTGGCCGAAACCCGGGCTGGTCAGCGATCATGACGATGGCAGCCATGCCGACATGGACGCGCCGATGCTGCGGGCCAGCGCGCGGACGCTGTCACCCTATTTCGCCGAACTCGCCGCCTCCGGTCGCAAGGATTGCGATATGCCGTCGCTGCGGGCCATCGGGCTGCGCGCGGAAGCCGCAATGCTGCGCACGACCGGCGGCATCAACACGCATCGTGGCGCCATTTTCGGCATCGGTCTGGTCTGCGCCGCCGCCGGCCTGCGCGCCGTGATGCCCGGCGCGTCGGCCCGGCTCGGGGCGCTGGTGCGTGAGCGCTGGGGCCGGGACATCGTCGCGGTCACGCCGCCGGCGAGCCACGGCGCCGTGGTGCTGCGACGCTATGGCGCAGGCGGCGCCCGACTGGAGGCAGCATGCGGCTTTCCGCACGTCTATCAGGTGGCGCTGCCGGCGCTGCGGGCTGCGCGCGCGAAAGGCGCCGATGAGCGGTCCGCCCGTGTCCAGGCCTGCTTTGCGCTGATCGCGGGGCTCGAGGACACCAACCTGCTGCATCGGGGCGGACGCGACGGGTTGGCTTTTGCCCAGGGCTCCGCGCGCCGCTTTCTCGCGCACGGCGGGGTCGCGCAACCCGACTGGCAACTGAGGGCAATCTGGACGCACGAGGCCTTCGTGGCGCGTGGCCTGTCTCCGGGCGGCAGCGCCGACCTGCTCGCCATCGCCATCATGCTGGATCGGCTGGATGCGCCACCGCCGGTTGCAGGCCGGTCGTGACGAGCGATACCGTCGCGATCCTGTGCAGCGGCCAAGGCGCTCAGCATCGCGACATGTTCGCCCTGACCGGCGGCCTGGCCGAAGCCCAGCCGGTGTTCGCCGCCGCTGCTGTCCATCTGGACGGCGTCGATCCCCGCCACTTCGCCCGCGACGCCGACGACGCGGCCCTGTTCTCGAATCAGGCGGGACAGGTCCTGTGCTGCACCCAGGCGCTGGCCGCATGGGCAGCGCTTGGCGGCCTTCCAGGGGCAAGGGTGATCGTCGCCGGCTACAGCGTCGGCGAGCTGGCCGCCTGGCACTGCTCAGGCATGCTGGATGCCACGGCGACCCTCGCACTGGTCGCGGCCCGCGCCCACCTCATGGACACGGCCGCCGCCGGGTTGCAGGCCGGTCTTGCCGCCATCGTGGGGCTGCACAGAAACCGCCTCGATGCGATGCTGCGTGACACCGGCTGCGAGCTTGCAATCGTCAACGGTCCGGACAGCGTTGTCGCCGGCGGCCTCAGCGCTGGGCTGGATCGGCTGTGCGAGCGGGCTCGTGCCGCCGGCGCCGCCAGGGTGGTGCGGCTGCGTGTCGCGGTTCCGGCGCATACTTCGTGGCTGTCCGGTGCGGTGGAAGGTTTTCAGCAGGCGCTGCTCGACGCCTCGCCCAGGCCGCCGCGCCATGCGTTGCTCAGCGGCATCGACGGGGAACGGGTCCGGGATGTCCCGGCTGGATGCGAGAGGCTCGCCCGGCAGATCGCACACACGATCGACTGGTCGGCCTGTGTTGCACAATGCGCCGAGGCCGGCTCCGTCCGCATGCTCGAACTCGGACCCGGCCGCGTGCTTGCCCGGCACGCCACCGCAGCAGTACCGGATGCGGATGCAAGGGCAATGGAGGATTTCCGCAGCCTGCAAGGCGTCGGCGACTGGCTGCAGCAGACCGCCGGCTGAAGAGGGTCCGAATGCCGCGCATGCCCGAAGAGCAACGCTGCGCAGGAAAAAACTAACGCCGCTTCGTTAGATCCGGCTTAACACACCGGCCTCAGAATGCGCAGCAGTCGTCCCGCACCAGGCGGATCGGAGGCTGGGCCATGTATACTTATAATGCTGTGCGCGTGAATGCCGCCGCCACGGCATCCATGGAGACCATGAGCCGCCTCGACATAACGATGACACCGGCGAATTACGAGGTCTGGCTGGAGTACCATCTTCACCGTTCGCCCGAGCTGACCAGGGTGATCGACATCATGATTTCGAATCGTCTGCAGTTCGACGACGCCGTCCTGAAGGACCTGCACGACCGTTTCTTCTCCACGGCGCGCGAGGAGCAGGCGCTCCGGTCAACCTCTAGCCGTATCCAGGAGACGCTGCGCGAGATCGTGTCCGTGGTCACCAATGGACAGACCGACACCAGCCGTTTCGGGCGTGTGCTGCACGAAACTTGGACCGGGCTCGAGCTCGGCGAGGCCGCGTTCGGCCCGTTGCTCAAGCGGTTCATCGAGCAGACGGAGGAGATGGTGACGCGCACGGACCGGCTCAGCGGCCGGTTGAAGAACTCGGCGCAGGCGATCGAGACACTCGAGCAGACGCTGTTGAATGCCCGCCGTGAAGCGGCAACGGACGGACTGACCGGGCTGCAGAACCGCCGGGCGTTCGACGTGCTTCTACGCGAGCAGGCGGGTGCCGCGATGAATAGCGGGGAAGACCTTACGCTGCTGCTGCTCGACGTCGATCACTTCAAGAAGGTCAACGATCGGTGGGGACATCAGAAGGGTGACGAAGTCCTGTGCCTGGTGGCGACGACCCTGCGCGCCGCAGTCCATGACGCGGCTTTCCCCGCACGCTACGGAGGAGAGGAATTCGCCATCATCGTGCCGAACACCCGCCCCGACGCCGCTGCCGCATTGGCCGAGCGCGTACGCCGGTCCATCGAGGCGCAGAGTTTCACCGTCCCGACGGCGCCTGAGAGTCTCGAAGGCGTAACGATCTCGATTGGCGGATCCTGCTATGAGCCGGGTGAGCCCCTGGCCGAATGGCTGCAGCGCGCTGACAGCGCGCTCTATGCCGCGAAGCAGGAAGGCCGCAACCGCGTCATCATGACCTGATACGGTCCGCCCGGCTTGGAGATCAGCGAACAGCCCCCGTGGGTTGGTCTCCAGTGCTACGTCACATGTTCAGTGATAGTAGCCCGGTCCCGGGCCGCGGCCCGGCGGACCGTAATAGCCACGGCGGTCGTCGCGGTGGTGGTGCCACCATGGATCGCAAGCCGCGGTCGGCAGAACGCACGCGAGGGTCAGGATCATCAGCAGTCGTTTGGTCATGTCGGCTCCTCTTCGAGAGCAGCCAACGCGCCAGGGGGCATCCTGTTCATCGGGGCCCATCGTATTAGGTTCGTTCAGGCAACGTTCTCCGCGGCCTACAGCGCCCCGCCGCGCCGTCCCGCGATCGCGCCGAGACGCAGCCGTAGCGCGTTCAGCCTGATGAAGCCCTGCGCATCGATCTGGTCGTAGGCGCCCTGGTCGTCCTCGAAGGTGACCACGCGCGTGTCGTACAGGCTGTTCGGGCTCTCGCGGCCAACGGTGATCACGTTGCCCTTGTAGAGCTTGAGCCGCACCCGGCCAGTGACGGAATGCTGGCTGGTGTCGATCAGCGCCTGCAGCATGCGGCGCTCCGGGCTGAACCAGAAGCCGTTATAGATCAGCTCGGCATAGCGCGGCATCAGGCTGTCCTTGAGGTGCCCCGCCTCGCGGTCCAGCGTGATGGTTTCCATGTTGCGATGCGCGGCCAGCAGGATGGTGCCCCCCGGCGTCTCGTAGATGCCGCGCGACTTCATGCCGACGAACCGGTTCTCCACCAGGTCGAGCCGACCGATGCCGTTCGCGCGCCCGAGTTCGTTCAGCTTGGTCAATAAGGCGGCCGGCGACAGGGTCGCGCCATTGACCGCGACCGGATCGCCCGAGACGAAGTCGATCGTGATCTCGGTGGCGATGTCGGGCGCGGCTTCCGGGCTGATGGTGCGCTGGAACACGATCTCGTCCGGCGCAACCGCGGGATCCTCGAGGATCTTCCCCTCCGAGGACGAGTGCAGCAGGTTGGCGTCCACCGAGAACGGCGCCTCGCCGCGCTTGTCGCGGGAGATCGGGATCTGGTTCTGCTCGGCGAACGCCAGCAGCCTGGTGCGGCTGGTCAGCTCCCACTCCCGCCAGGGCGCGATCACCTTCACGTCCGGCTTGAGCGCATAGTACGAGAGCTCGAAGCGAACCTGGTCGTTGCCCTTGCCGGTGGCACCGTGCGCCACCGCATCGGCGCCGACCATCTCGGCGATCTCGATCTGCCGCTGCGCGATCAGCGGCCGCGCGATCGAGGTGCCCAGGAGGTATTGCCCCTCGTAGAGCGTGTTGGCCCGGAACATCGGGAACACGAAGTCACGCACGAAAGTCTCGCGCAGGTCCTCGACGAAGATCTGCCTGATCCCGAACAGCTCGGCCTTGGCCCGTGCCGGCTCGAGCTCTTCGCCCTGGCCGAGATCGGCGGTGAAGGTCACGACCTCGCAGCGATACTCGGTCTGCAGCCAGCGCAGGATCACGCTGGTGTCGAGGCCGCCGGAGTAGGCGAGCACCACCTTCTTGACGTCCTTCACGGTCATGCGGGCTTCCTCTGCGATCTGGTCCGGCAGAGTGCGGTCCTAGCATCCGAGCGTCAGAGCGAACAGCGCGCCAGACGAGGGTCCGACACGGAACCGTGGTCGGCTGGCACGCAACCACGGCTGCTGCCGCCGGTTACGGCACCTCCGCCCGCGCACAGGAGTTCCGGGACATGCCCAAGCAGGCGCCGCCGTTCGTCGTTGCCATCCCGGTATGCAACGAGGCGGATCACATCGCACGCTGCCTGTGCGCGCTGGACTGCCAGCATGGCGCCTGCATCGATCACGTGGTGCTGCTGCTGAACAACTGCACCGATGCCACTGAGGCGGTGATAGCACGCCTGCGCCCGATGCTGGACATTCCCGTCGCCGTGCATGTGCGTCGCTTCGCCCCGGGGCAGTGCACCGCCGGCCACGCTCGCAGCGAGGCGATGGAACTGGCGGCGCTGCTTGCCGGCAGCCATGGCATCGTCGCCACCACGGATGCCGACGGGCGAGGTGGCGCCCGACTGGGCCGCCAAGATCAGGGCGGGCGTTTGCGACCGGCGTCGACGCGGTCTGCGGGGAAGGGCCGTAATCGACCCCGAGGATGCGAAGCGGATCCCCGCCGCGCTGCACGAGGACAGATGCGCGCGAGGTCGCCTACGGTGCCTTGCTCGACGAGATCCACGCCCTGGCCGACCCCGATCCGGCCGATCCGCTACCGCGGCATACCGAGCATTCCGGCGCCAGCATCGCAGTCACGGTGGAGGCCTGGCGGCGTGCAGGCGGCATGCTGCCGCTGCCGAGCGGCGAGGATCGCGGCTTCCTGCGCTCGCTCCGCCTGGTCGATGCGACCGTCCGGCACGCGCCCCGACGTGCGGGTGACGGTGTGTCAGGCCGGCTCGAGGGCCGCGCCGCCGGCGGCATGGCGGAGACCATCGCGCGCCGGATGATCCGGCAGGACGAGATGCTCGACGCCGACCTCGAGCCGGCGGCGACGTGCCTGCGCCGCGCCATGCTGCGTGCTCGCGCCCGGATGCTGTGGAGCGAGCGCGCCGCGATCTCGTCCTCCTGGTCGCAGGCGGTGCAGAACCTGGCGGCGAATGCCCAGTTGCCGGTGCTGGAGGTCGCCAGATGGCTGCGGATGGAAGCGCTTCGGCGCCGCCTGGGCCGGCATTCGAGGCCGCGAGCCCGGCGCTGATCCGCATCGAGGTGGCACGCCGGATGCTGGACATGCAGGTCGCCGCCGCGCAGCGCATCCTGGCCGGCCTGCGCGACACCCCGCGCGTCCCGCTCCACTCCGGGGTCAGGGACGTTCCAGCCGGTCGAGCCGATAGCCGTTCCGTAGCAGAGGCGCTGATCGCCTGAAGCCGGCCGCGACGCAGGCGGCGGAGAACAGGTCGGCGGCCTCGACCCCGGTGCACGGCGTGTCGGTCGGCCCGGTCCAGTTCACCAGCAGGACGATGCAGCCCGGATCGGCCTGTTCGGCGCAACTGCTGGCCAGAGCCGCGATGTCCGGCGCCGACAGGAAGTAGAGCAGCTCCGAGACCAGGATCAGGTCGAAGCGACGTTCAGACCAGGTCCAGTCCCGCGGCAGGACCGCTGCGCGGAACTCGACGCGGCCGAAAGGAAGGCCGTCGCATCGCGTTCGTGCCCGCTGCAGCGCCGCCTCGGCCAGATCGACGGCCAGCAGCCTGTCGCACCGCCCGGCCAGCGCCAGCGTCATGACGCCGATCGAGCAGCCGAGCTCTAGCCCCGAGGTGAACTGCCGTCCGTCCAGCTGCGCCAGGGTGTCAGCGTATTTCTCCTGTTCGTAGCGGCTGGTCTCGAACTTCCAGGGATCCGGATCGTCTGCGTAGAGCCGGTCGAACACCGCCCGGTCCCACGATCCGCCGCTCATGTCGCGTCCGTCTCCAGAAAGGTCTCGAACGGCGCCTCGAACACCGACAGCAGGCTCGTCGGCAGCCGGAAGCCCTGCGGATCGTCGGTGATCAGGTCGGCGTATTGCGAGGCGTGCAGCCGGATCGCCTCGGCCTTGCGACGCAGGTGGGCCGCGATGTCGAGGCGGAACCCGCGAACCGGAAGATCGGGCGCCAGCGCCACGTCGGGCGCGATCAGCCAGCCCCAGACCGGGTAGGACAGCAGGCGCAGGGCGGTGGTGGCCGCAACCCGTCGGGCCATGAGCTGCACCGCCTCGTGGTCGCAATGCGGGTCCAGCAGCCAGGGTGCCAGCAGGGTGTCGCACCCTTGCTCCTGCGCGAGCGCTGCGATCCGGGTGCAGGCCGCCTCGAACCCGGCGCCGTCGCACGGGGCCGCGGCGTCCCGCAGGCGTAGAAAACCGACATCGGCCGCATCCAGCCCGAGATGACCGGTCGCCGCCAGCGCCTCCGCCTCGCGTTGCGCACGCAGCCGTCCCGGGGGCCATGCGCGGGAGTTCGGGTGCGAGCCGGTGCCGTCGGTCACAACCAGCACGTAGGGCGGCCGCCCCTGGTCGCACAGGGTCGCGATCAGGCCGCCGCAGCCCAGCGTCTCGTCGTCGGCGTGCGGCGCCAGGATCAGCGCGCGGCCGGCTCGCAGCAGAGCATCGTCGGTCGAGACCGGAAGTGCGAGCAGCATTGCATGCAGGCTGTCGGCGCGCATCACAGCGGTAGGTCGCGGGTGGTGAACCAGCCGGCCGCCTCGCACAGCGTCTCGTCCGGCGCCGGCTGGCGCAGGTAGATGGCGAGGTCGCGCATCACCCGCTCGGCGGGGTTGTCCTGCAGGAACACGCCCAGCCCGAGGCCACGCTGCACCAGGCGGATCACGTCCAGGGCCGCCTGCTCGGCAGCAATCCGGGCCAGCCCGACCACGGCGACGACATCGCCCTCGGCGTGTTTGTTGCCTCGAGGGTCGGCGGGATGCTCGGCTACCGCTGCCGCACGCGCGGCCCACATCGCGGCGGTCTCGCGGGCGATCAGCGCCTCGCCGATCCGCTGCAACTGGTGTGGGTCCTTTATTGGCGATCGCGCGCGCGCAACTGGTCGCGTAGCGCGTCGAGCAGCCGGTCGATCCCGCCCAGCGCCACCGCGATGCCGCGCCAGGCGCCGGCGGAGAATTCCGGCTGCCGCAGGTAGTCGCCGGGCGCCCCGATGATCGCGTCGTCGCCGATCCGGATGCCGCTGAAGTCGCAGGACCCGGTGCAGGCGCCGCGCATGCCGTGCACGCCGCCCAGCGTGTCGACGGCGCGCCGGTCCGCGCCGAGCGGCACCAGCAGCATGCGCGGCAGGCCGGTCTCCGGCTGGGCGGTGATCAGCGGCCGGGTGACATGGCGGGCGCCGGACGCGAAGAGCTTGCCGCCCTGCAGGACGAGCCCAACCGCGTCGGTCAGCAGGCGTAACGGATGTCGTCCGTCGGTGACCCAGATGCCGAACAGATGGCCGTCGCTTACGTCCGCCGCCGCCCGTTGCCGCTGCGCCGCAGAGCCGTACTGCATGAGCAGCCGGATGGCGTTGAC
The DNA here is from genome assembly GCA_963693035.2 of uncultured Lichenicoccus sp. GTDB lineage: Bacteria > Pseudomonadota > Alphaproteobacteria > Acetobacterales > Acetobacteraceae > Lichenicoccus. Next base: position 114,965 of record CAXMMQ010000008.1, on the reverse strand, counting down.
GTGCCCCTCGTAGAGCCGGCCGACCGCAAGGCTGCCGCGTCCGATCAGGCGGAGGGCGTCCAGCAGCGCGGCACCCGCCTCGGGCTCGGTCCCGAGGCCGAGGCCACCGAGCGACCGCGGCAACGGGGCCAGCATCGCGCCGGCCGCCGCCAGCAGGGCAAAGGCCTGCTCGGGATACCCGCCCCTCGCGGTCGAGACGACCGGCTTCCGCCTCGATCTCGGCCAGTCCGTTCGCAAGCCGGTCGAGCAGGCGCGTCACCGTGTCGGGGTGCCTGGGCATCGCCACCCGCTCGATCGCATTCATGTCCAGACACTCGCCGATACAGGTTGCAGCCCCCAGCATCACGCGCAGGGGTCCGGGAGGGTGCCCGTCAGGCCGACGCGGTTATGCGCCCCGAGGCGATCGCGTCCTCGAACAGCCGGAAGTCGGCCTGGGTGCGATCCGCATACAGCATGCCGAACTCCGCGATCGCATCGGCGAAGCGGTGGCCGCGTCCGACATACCCAGAAAGTATTGCGGCATCGCCGGAGCGCGCGTGCGCCCGCCCGAGCGTCCGGCCGCACAGGGCGGCATAGGCGGGCAGGCTCTCGGCCCTCGATCTGCAAACCGACCGCGGCGAGCCGGGCATCCTTGAGCTGGCGCACATAGAACTGCCGCCCGTCCCCTTGCATCCGCGTCCAGCCCAGGAACAGGTCGGAAGCGGCCTGCATGGTGCGCTGGCCGGTGACCACCCGCTCGCCCTGGTTCTCGTACTTCGATGCCCCGGCATAGGGCGCCAGCACGGAGGCCTGCGCCTGCTTGATCTGCAGCAACAGCGGCTGGTCATCCGCGGTCACGAACAGTCCGATCGCGCAGAAGGTGCCGACGCTGCCGACGCCGACCACCTTGAAGATGACATCCTGCAGCCGGTAGCGCTGCAGCAGGCTGCGACGCTCGGGCGCCAGTGTGTCTGTGTAGCGCGCGAAGGCGTCCCGCACCGCATCGTCATGGCCCGAGAGCCGGACCACCAAAGGCGGCGTCTCGCGCAGGCGAGGCTTCGGGCCGCTGCTGTCGATCAGCCCGAACTGACCCTCGGCGCTTCGCAGGCGCGCGCGCAGGCGCTTCTGGGCCCGGGCTCGTGCCTTGCCGGCGTCGATCGCCGCGATCGCCTGCTGCAGGTCGATGCGCGCACTCCAGGCTGCCAGCGGCGGCAGTGGGGCGAGAGTCGTCAGTTCGGCGCAATAGGCCTGCACGGCGTCGGCGGCGAGCGCGCGGCAGTCGGTCTCCGGCAGGCCGTCCTCGCGTCCGGCCAGCACCAGGCTGGTGGCAAGGCGCTTGATGTCCCACTCGAACGGCGCCGGCAGCGTCTCGTCGAAATCGTTGATGTCGAACACCGGCTGGCCCTCCGGCGTCGCGTAGCTGCCGAAATTGGCCAGATGGCAGTCGCCGCAGGCCTGCACGCGCAGCCCGGACATCGGCGTTCGCGCCAGGTCGGCCGCCATGATGGCGGCGGCACCTCGCAGGAAGGCCAGCGACGAGGCGCGCATCCGGCCGTACCGGATCGGCAGCAGCTCGGGAATGCGCTGCTGTCCCTGCTCGATCAGGATGCCGACCGGGTCGTCGCGGTCGGGCGGCGACATCCACTCGGCGTGCCGGTGGCGCGGCACCGCCCGGCGTCGCGCGGCGCCGCTGGAGTTGCGCTCGGCGACGGTGAGGAGGATTCCGGTCTGCTGGCCGATCTCGCGGTTGCTCACGCCGCCGCGGGTCGCGCCCGCCGGCTTTCGGTGCGGAGCTGACCGCAGGCGGCGAGGATGTCGCGGCCGCGCGGCACGCGGATCGGCGACGCGAAGCCGGCATCCATGACGATCTTTGCGAACCGGTCGAGCTGCTCGCGGGTCGAGGGCAGGTAGGCGCTGCCCGGCCAGGGGTTGAACGGTATCAGGTTCACCTTGGCCGGAATGCCGGCGATCAGCCGCACCAGCTCGCGCGCCTCGGCTTCGCTGTCGTTCACGCCGCGCAGCATGACGTATTCGAAGGTGACGCGACGCGCGTTCGAGGCGGCGGGATAGCGCCGGCAGGCCTCGATCAGCTCGGCGATGGGATATTTGCGGTTCAGCGGCACGATCTCGTCGCGCAACTCGTCGCGGACCGCATGCAGCGAGACGGCAAGGTTCACGCCCAACTCCTCGCCGCAACGGTCCATCATCGGCACCACGCCCGAGGTCGACAGTGTGATGCGGCGGCGCGACAAGCCGATTCCCTCGCCATCCATGCAGATGCGCATCGCACGGGCCACGTTCTCGTAGTTGTACAGCGGCTCGCCCATGCCCATCAGCACGATGGTCGAGAGCAGGCGGGGCGTTTCGCTGCGCGGGCTCGGCCACTCGCCGTAGCTGTCGCGCGCCGCCATGAACTGGCCGACGATCTCGGCCGCGCCGAGATTACGCACCAGCCCCTGCGTACCGGTATGACAGAACCGGCAGGACAGGGTGCAGCCGACCTGGCTGGAGATGCAGACGGCGCCGCGATCCTCGCGCCGGTCGGGAATATAGACCGTCTCGGCCTCCTGGCCGTCGCGGAACCGGAACAGGAATTTTCTGGTGTCGTCCGAACTGGTCCGGACGGCTGCAGCGGTGGGCCGGCCGACCACGAAGCGCTCCGCCAGCACGGTTTGCAGCGGCTTGGAGATCGAGCTCATGCGGGCGAAATCGGTGACGCCCTGGTGGTAGATCCAGTGCCAGACTTGCTTGGTGCGGAACGGCTTCTCGCCGATCTCCGCCAGTGCCTGAGTCATCTCCTCGCGCGACAGCCCGACCAGTTCGCGCCGCCCATCCGGCAGCAGCGGCGGCGGCGGCGAGAACAGGGCGGACTTCGCCAGGATGCGGTCGCGCTCCGACGGCGTCAGGCTGTCGGCGCCCTCGCGCGGAATGGAAGCCGGCGTTGCGGCGCGGGTGGGCGACGAGGCTTGGGATGAGGCGTCCGGCATGCGCGCTCCTATAACGCACAGACGACGCTTGCGCATCCCGCTGGCGGTCCGGACACCAGGTTGCAGCCCTCTTCACGTTCCCGAGAGGAGCCGGATCGGGCTGGATTATGCCGCGCAACCGTCACATCAATGCCACGTTCACGGTGCAGTTGTGTAACGACACCGAGGCCGGCCGGTAGCGACGCTTCAGCTGGACGTCAGGAGCAGGGCGATGGACGATACCGAATACCTCGCAAAGCTCGATGAGCTGGATCATCTCCTGAACGACCCCGAGATCGACGTCGAGCCGGCGCAGATCTGGTCGTTGCTGGCCGAGGTTTCGCACCACGACCTGCAGGGCGTCTCCCAGGTCGGATGACCGGTGCGCACAGCCTGTAGGGCTCTGAACGGACCGTCGTGGGCGTCGGGCCGGTTGCCCGCTCGGGACGGGCCGCGGCACTTGGCCTGTATGGCGGCTCGATCCGGCTCTTGCACGGCAGCGCCGGCGGCTGGGATCCGTCCGGCCCGCGCCGGCGGATCACCCGGGCCACCGGCTGCGTGCTCGAGGAACTCGATGGCAGCCGGCGCTGGAACTCTACGAGCGCTATCTCGGCGAAGAGGCGGCCGGGCTGCCGGGAACGGCGCTGCTGTTCCCGCTCCTGATCTGGGACCCGGAGGCGCCGGGGCAGACCCTGGTGCGGACCGTGCTCGGCATCGATCGTGAACGTGGCAGCGTGGTTTTTGCCGGAAGCATGCCGGAGGGCTGGGGCGCGCAGCTCATGCGCGGCAACCTCGACCGGTTGGTGGAGGGCGCCGCACGGGCCGGCGATCTGGCCCAAACCACTTTCTCCGCTTCGTTCGGCGCACCGCTCGAGGCCGGCCCTGACCAGGCGCTGGCGCTGCTGGTCAGGTGCATCGGACGCCATCTGCTGCTCGGACAGCGGGCCGAGGAGGAGCTGCGCGCCGTCGGCGCGGCAGTCGGATCCGGCTTCACCCGGGTCGGCTTCTGTTCGCATGGCGAGGTCGCGCCGGATTGCCGCTCCGGGCTGGCCATGCTGCAGAACCAGACCACGGCGGTGACGCTGCTGGCAGAAGGGTCATGACCCGTGCGGAGCGGCAGAGATGACCAGCCCGGCCAAGCGGCTGTTCAACCGGCAGATGAGCCGTGCAGCGGTGTGCGGCGGCACGACCGATCTCGCGCGGCTGCGCGGACTGGTGATCGGCGCCTTTGCCGATGCCGACCGGAACCGCAGGCGTATCGAGCGTTCGGCCCGGTTGATGGCGGTCGAGCTCGAGGAGGCCAACGCGGCGCTCGGCCATTCCGTCAGCGACCTGCTGTCGCAGAACCAGCGTCTCGGCGTGGCGCTCGACAACATGGCGAACGGGCTGGCGCTGTTCGGCGCGGACGGGCGGCTGGTGGTGTGCAACCGGCGGCAACGCGAGAACCTGGCGATCCCGGACGCGCTGAAGCTGCCGGGGATCAGCTTCGAGCAGTTCCTGCGATCGAGCCCGGTCCTGTCCGAGATTGCCATCAAGGAACGGCTGCAGCTTGCGGCTGCGCGGGTCGAAGCCGAACCCCACCAGACCCTGCTCGACGGCCACGAGATCCGGGTGGCGTTCCGGCCGACGCGAGACCGAACCGGGCGCTGCTGCGCGAGCGGCTCGACGAGGCGCTCAGGCGCGGCCCTCGTGCGGTGCTCTGCCTGGATCTCGTCAACGACACGTACGGCCATCCGGTCGGCGACAGCTTGCTGCGCGACGTGACGACCCGCCTGCGACACCAGGTCCGGGCCGGCGAGACACTCGCACGGCTCGGCGGCGACGGATTCGCCGTGGCATGGCCGGCGGCCTGGCGGAAGCCTCCGGGGCGGCTGCCCGCATGGTCGCGGCCCTGGGAAGCCAGTTCGAGATCGACGGCAACATCATCCATGTCAGCCCCAGCATCGGCATCGCTGTCGCTCCGAGCGATGGCGACACCCACGAGCAGTTGCTTCGCCATGCCGACTTGGCGCTGTATCGCGCCAAGGCGAGTGGCAGGGGATGCTTCCTTGCCTTCGAGACCGACATCGACACAGTCCTGCAGGCGCGCCGCACGCTGGAGCAGGACCTGCGCGTGGCCCTCGCCGAAGGCCAGTTCGAGCTGGCCTACCAGCCGCAGGTGCGGGTGCAGGACGACCGCATCATCGGCTTCGAGGCATTGCTGCGCTGGCTTCATCCGACCCAGGGCGTGATCCCGCCGGACAGCTTCATTCCGACGGCAGAGGATAGCGGCCTGATCGTGCCGATCGACGTGCGGCGAGCTGCAGGGCTTCTTCTACAGCAGGCCGATCTCCGGTGACGCGGTCATGCATCTGCTCGGCGCCGAGAACCCGTTCCAGGGAGCGGTCGCCGAGGGCGTGCCGGATCGGCTGAGCAGCGCCGCCTGATCCCCGTAGAGAGGCAGCCTATCCGCGCAGTGCCGCGATCAGGAACTCGCGATTGCCTTCCGGTCCATTGATCGGGCTCGGCTCGATGCCGAGCACCCGCCAGCCGGGCAGGGCGTCCCACCACTCACGGACCGCCATGCAGACCTGCTCGTGAATGGCCGGATCGCGCACCACGCCCTTCGAGCCGACCGCGCCGCGTCCCGCCTCGAATTGCGGCTTGATCAGCGCAACCGCCCAGGCCGCCGGCGCGCACAGCGACAGGCCGGCCGGCAGCACGGTCCGCAGGCCGATGAAGCTGGCATCGCAGACCAGGGCACCCACCGGCTCGCCGATCATCGACGCGTCGAGGGTGCGGGCGTTGACGCGTTCCAGCACCGTCACCCGAGGGTCCTGGCGCAGGGACCAGGCGAGCTGGCCGTGTCCGACATCGACCGCGTGCACATGGGCTGCTCCGGTGGCGAGCAGGACGTCGGTGAACCCGCCGGTGGAGGCGCCGATGTCGAGGCAGCGTCGCCCGGTCGCATCCAGTGCGAAATGCTCGAGCGCATGCGCCAGCTTGAGGCCGCCGCGCGACACCCAGGGATGGTCCTGCCCGCGCAGCGCGAGTGCTGCGTCCTTGGCCAGCATGTCGCCGGCCTTGTCGATGCGCGCCTCGCCGCTGAACACCAGGCCGGCCAGGATCAGCGCCTGCGCCCGCGCGCGGCTGGGGGCAAGTCCGCGTTCGACGAGCAACTGGTCCGCGCGGGTCTTCCCCGTTCTTCTCGCGTCTGCCCCCGTCTTTCTCGACTCTGCCTCTGTCAGCTCCGGCGTTCCACCACGTAGCGGGCCAGGTCGCGCAGCAGTTCCGCTTCCGGTCCGAACGGCTCCAGCTGCGAAACCGCCGCCTCGGCCAGCCTTGATGCGGCCGCGCGGGCGCCGTCGATGCCGAGCAGCGACACGAAGGTGGACTTGCCGGCCACCTGGTCCTTGCCGGCGGTCTTGCCGAGCTCGGCTTCGCTCGCGGTGGCGTCGAGCACGTCGTCGGCCACCTGGAAGGCCGCCCCGAGGTCGCGGCCGAAGGCTGCGAGCCGCTCACGCTCCGTCTCCGACACGCGGCCGAGGATGGCGCCGGCCTCGGCGCTGTAGCGGATCAGCCGTCCGGTCTTCAGCGCGTGCAGCCGTTCGACCTCCGGCAGCGCCAGGCTGCGTCCTTCGCCCTCCATGTCGATCATCTGGCCGCCCACCATGCCCGCCGCGCCTGAGGCGCCGGCGAGCGCCTGCACCAGCTCGATGCGCACCGCCGCGTCCGCATGCGTCGCGGGAGCGGCGATGACCTCGAAGGCCAGGGTCTGCAGCGCGTCGCCGGCCAGGGTGGCGGTCGCCACGTCGAAGCGGATATGGGTCGAGGGCTGACCCCGCCGCAGGTCGTCATCGTCCATGCAGGGCAGGTCGTCATGCACCAGGGAATAGGCGTGCAGCATCTCGACCGAAGCGGCACTGCGCAGCGCGCCTGCCTCCGGGGCTCCAAACAGCGCGGCGGTCTCGACCACCAGGAAGCCGCGAAGGCGCTTGCCGCCGCCGAGCGTTGCGTAGCGCATCGCCTCGACCAGGCGTGCCTCGCCGCCGCGACGCGGTGCGATCAGCCGGTCCAGGGTCCGCTCGATCGCAGCGGCCTGGTATGCCAGTTTCTCCTGCAATGCAGTCATGGCGGCGTCAATCGAGCGGCCGGAGTTCGGGCGTGCCGTCCGCCCGCTCCACGATCGCCTGCACGCGCGCCTCGGCCTGGCTCAGCTTGGCCTCGCAATGCCGGCGCAGCGCGGCGCCACGCTCGTAGCAGGTGATCGCATCCTCGAGCTTCTGCTGCCCACCCTCGAGTCCACGCACGATCGTCTCGAGCTCCGCGAGGGCATCCTCGAAGGAAAGCTGCGTCAGGTCATCGGCCATCCGGGTCTCCCCAATGCTGTTCCGGCGGGAAATAACCCGGGTGGCGGTGTGGTGGAAGGGCCGGGTCAGTCTGGCGCAGAGGCGGCTTCCGGCCGCCGGCGTATGACGAAGCTGAACACGCCGCCCTCCTCGCTGAAGGCGATCAGGGCGTGGCCGGTCTCGCGGCAGAAGGCCTGGAAGTCGGCGATCGAGGCGCGGTCGGTCGCCAGCACGCGCAGCCGCGCGCCAGGTTGCATGCCACGCAGGGCACGGTTTGCGCGCAGCACCGGCAGCGGACAGCTCAGGGCCTTCACGTCCAGCAACGTCTCGCTCATCGGCGCCCCCTCGCAACCCGCTTCGAAGTCTCGCATCTCTGGCCGCGCATCTCTGGCCGCGCATCTCTCGCCGCGCTTCTCTGGCCGATCCGGCCGGCGCGGTACATGATACCCGGAAAATCTCCGGAGGGACGAGGCACCATGGCGGATTTCCGGATCGGGATCGATTTCGGCGGCACCAAGATCGAGATCGCGGCCCTGGCCAAGGACGGCTCGATGCTGCTGCGCCGGCGGGTGCCGAATCCCGGCACCTATGAGGCCGCCATCATCGCCATGGCAGCGCTGGTGCGGCAGGCCGAGCACGAGCAGCAGGGCCTGGCTACGGTCGGCGTCGGCATTCCTGGCGCGATCAGCCCGGATAGCGGCCTGGTCAAGAATGCCAACTCGGTGTGGCTCAACGGCCGCCCGTTCGCGCGCGACCTGAGCGAGGCGATGGCGCGCGAGGTTCGGGTCGAGAACGACGCCAACTGCTTTGCCTTGTCCGAGGCGGTGGACGGCGCCGGCGCCGGCAAGCGGGTGGTGTTCGGCATTATCCTGGGCACCGGCGTCGGCGGCGGCATCATCGTCGACGAGCGGGCGCTTACCGGCCCGCACCACATCGCAGGCGAATGGGGCCACAACCCGCTGCCCTGGCCGCGGCTCGACGAATTCCCGATGCCGAAATGCTTCTGCGGCAACGAGGGCTGCATCGAGCGCTTCCTGTGCGGCTCGGCGCTGGCAGCCGACTGCGACGGCCCCGGCTCGCGCGACGCGAGCTCGATCCCCGGCCGCGCCGCCGCCGGCGAGGAGGCCGCGGTCGCCGCCCTCGATCGCCATTCCGACCGGCTGGCGCGCTGCCTCGGCATGGCGATCAACTTCCTCGACCCGGACGCCATCGTCATCGGCGGCGGCCTGTCCAACATGGCGCACCTCTACGACAAGGTGCCGGCGATGATCGGGCGCTACGTGGTGAGCCCGCGCGTCACCACGCCGATCCTGCGCAACCTGCACGGCGACAGCTCCGGCGTGCGCGGCGCTGCCTGGCTGTGGCCGCGCGAGATCCTGCGCGCGCACATGACCAGCGTTGCCTGACACGCCCGTCCTCTGCCTGGATTGCCGGCACGTCGAAGCGGCGGCCGACGCGACTGTCCGGCGATGCGCGCGATGCCGCGGTCACCGGCTGGTCCGCCATGCCGAACTGCTCACCCTCGCGGTGGCGCATGTCGATGCCGACGCGTTCTACTGCAGCGTCGAGAAGCGCGACCGGCCGGAGCTGGCCGCACTCCCGGTGCTGGTCGGCGGCGGTACCCGCGGCGTGGTCACGGCTGCCTGCTACATTGCCCGCATGCGCGGCGTGCGCAGCGCGATGCCGATGTTCCAGGCGCTGAAGGCCTGTCCGGACGCCGTGGTGATCCGCCCCGATTTCCCGAAATACACCGCCGCCTCCAGGCAGTTGCGTGGCCTGATGCAGCAGCTCACGCCGCTGGTGCAGTCGCTCTCGATCGACGAGGCGGTGCTCGACATGAGCGGCACCGAGGCGCTGCACGGCGCCCCGCCGGCGGCGATGCTGGCCCTGCTCGCCAGCCGGGTCGAACGCGAGATCGGCATCACCATCTCGATCGGTCTCGCCCCGAACCGGCTGCTGGCCAAGCTCGCTGCCGGGCTCGACAAGCCACGCGGTTTCGGCGTGCTGGCCGCCGATGCGAGAGGCTGGCTTGCGGACAAGCCGGTGCGGCTGCTGCCCGGTGTCGGCCCGGCGCAGGAGCGACGGCTTGCCGCCCGCGGCGTCACCCGGCTGGGCCAGTTGCAGGGGCTGACCCACGCCGAGGCGCAGTCGCTGCTCGGCGAGGACGGCCCGTTCCTGGCGGCGAGAGCGCGTGGCGAGGATCGGCGCCCGGTCGATCCCGGCAGGGAGGCGAAATCGATCAGCGCCGAGACCACCTTTTCCGCCGATCTTGCCGATACCGCGTCACTCGAACGCGAGCTCTGGCAGCTCTGCGAGAAGCTCGGCGGACGGCTGCGGCACGGCGAGGCGAGCGCTGGCGGCGTAGTGCTGAAGCTCAAGACGCAGCGGTTCCTGACCCGCACCCGGGCGACGCGGCTCGGCACGCCGACGATCCTGCCGGAGCGGCTGTTCGAGGCGGCACGGCGGCTGCTGGCGCACGAGATCGACGGCACCGCCTTCCGCCTGATCGGCATCGGCGCTGCGCCGATCCTGCCGCTGGAGGATGCCGACGCTCTGGATCTCGCCGATCCCTCTATGCAGCGAAGGGTTGCGGCGCAGGCAGCGATCGACCGGCTGCGCGACCGGTACGGCAAGGATGCTGTGCAGCGTGGCCGTGGTCTTTAGCGGGCATCGGACCCTACGCGATGGCACCCATACGATCCGCTCGCGAGGACAACTTGACTGTCTATACGATCAGCAATGCCCACCACGTGGGATACCGCTTAGCGCTTGCGAAATCTCGCGGAGAAGGGCGTGGACTTCGGCGACGCCGAGGGGTTCGAATGGCGCGACCCCCTGGTGGAAGCGAGCCCGAAAGGTCCGGACCCGCGATGTCCGCCATCGGGCGGATCAACGGACGTTTGCACGTGATGATCTAGAGCCTTGACGGCGCAGCATTCACATCATCGGCATTCGCAAGACCAACAAGCGGGAGATCACATGCTATGCCGAGCTTTGAGCTGGTGCTCCCTGGCGGCACGACCAAATAGGACCACCTGCGCACGGACGATCACGCAGTCGGCTTAGTCGCCGCCTGATCAGGTCCCCCGCCCCGCCTTCGAGCGTCCAGCCTGGGCACGCCCAGCCTTGGCACGTCCGGACCGATCACCGTAGCTTCGAGTGATGAGCGCACCCGTTCCGGAGCAGGCGGCACCCACGGGCGCGGCGGCGGCGCGATGGCAGTCGCTGCTTCCGGCCGAGGCGCTCGACGCCGTACGGCTTGGCCTGACGTCGATCGTGGCGATCTATCTGGCCATGATGTTCGAGCTGCAGACGCCGTCCTGGGCAGGTTGGACGGTGCTGTCGGTCTCGCTCGCGACAAGGGCCAGCTCGTTGCAGAAGAGCAGGTGGCGTGCTGTCGGAAGCATCTTGGGCGCTGCCGTCGCCATCTCACTGGTCGCCTTGTTCGCGCAGTCGACGCTCGCCTTCGATGTGGCGCTGGCGCTCTGGCTGGCGCTCGCCGCCGCCGCATCGAGCATGGAGCACTCGCAACGCTCCTACGGCTTCGCACTCGTCGGCTTCACCGTGCCGATCATCGCGTTGAACAATTTCAACCAGCCCGACCTGGTGTTCCAGCTGGCGCTGGACCGGTGCTCGACACTGCTGCTGGGCATCGGCTGCGCGCACGTGTCGTCGGTCCTGGTTGCGCCGAGTGCGCGGGTCGCGAGCAGGAGCCTGGCGACCCAGATGGAGGCTGCGGTGTCCGCCTGCATACGCTGGTCGGACGTGCCGGACGACACTCCGGATCGGCTGCCGCCATTGAGGACGGTGCTGGCTCTCGATTCTGCCATCTCCGATGCCTTCACCGAGCAGTCCTCGTTGCGCACCGGCGGTCGCGTGGTCGCCGAAGCTCCGATCCGGCTGTTGCGGTTCCTGGCGGTCGAGATGTTGCGGCGGCGCCTGGGCCCGCGCAGCGCCGATCCGGCGGCGTTGCTGGGAGAGAACTTCGGCACGCCCGCGCGACAGCTGCGGCGGGTCGGGGCGGCGGCTCGTCTGCTTCGAAGCGGTCGGCGGGTCGGCAGGAGTTTTGCGCCCTTGCGGCCGCTGGACATCGATCGGGACGGTCGCGGAGCCCTGAAAACCGGAACACGCACCGCGGTTGCGATCTCGCTGGCGAACGCCTTTTGGTATGTCTCCGAATGGCCCGATGGCGCGAGTGCGGTCACCTGGACCGCTCTGCTGTCGGCGCTGTTTGCGGCTCGTCTGGACGCGGCGCTCGCCGCACGCAACTTCCTGGTCGGCGGCGCGCTGGCCGCGGTCGTTGCGGTCGTGCTGCACTACACGGTGCTGACGACCAGCGGCAGCTTCCCGCTGCTGGCTGCCGTCCTGTTGCCCGTCTGCATGCTGGCGGCGCTCGGCCGGTCCGACAAGCGTGTGACGATCGGCGCCGGATACGGGATGCTGGTTCTGACCTTGCTGGCCCCCGAGAACGTCATGCGGTATCAGCTCGGCGCCGCGCTGAACGAGGTTGTCGCGGACTTGCTCGGAATGTGGATCGCCGTCATCGCCTTTACGGCTCTGCCGCCTCCGGCCTCACCCGAGACGCGTCGCTGGCGCGTCAAGCTGCGCATGAGCCATGACCTGCGTGCGGTTGCGTCTCGCCCGGCATGGCTGCTGCCGCCGGAGGACCGGTGGCTGGGCCAGAATGCGGATCGGCTGGCGCAACTGGCGCCCGAGGCGCTTGCCTCGATAGAGTTCGCGGAGACGTCCCTGCTCGCAGGCCTGCTCGTCCTCGCCATCCGATGCGATGACGACAGGCTCGGGCGAGCGGTCGGAGGAATGCTGTGCGAGACCGGATCCGGCGCTGCGGCAATCGCGGCGTTGGCCGGGCGGCCGGGCCACGCCCCCCTCCAGTGCGACCGGCTGGCAGCACTCGTCAGGCTGCTGGACATCAAGGCCGACCCCGGATGGCCCGGACTTCTAGCGGGCTTGGCACCTGGAGCCGCCCAATGATGCCGCTGCGCGAGATCGACATCTTCGGCATCTTCGTAACCCCTGCGGTGATCTGCCTAGTCGTGGGGCTGGTCATCTCCGTCGCCTTGCGACGGGCTCTCGACCTTACCCAGGTCAACCGGTACGTCTGGAACCGGGCCTTGTTCGATCTCGGCCTGCTGGTCGCGATCACCTCCCTGCTCATCCTATCGCTGCGTTTCGCCGGCGGCTGACAGGATGGCGCAGCGCTCCTGGCAGCCGCCGGCCGTGTTCAACTTCGCGGCAACCTTGCTGACGCTGGCGGCCGCGGTCGGCCTCGCCTGGCTGGCCTGGGCCTATTACGAATACACGCCCTGGACGCGCGACGGCCGGATCCGCGTCTATACGGTCCGCGTCGCCCCGGAAGTCTCCGGGACCGTCGTCGCCCTGCCGGTGCATGATCTGAAATACGTCCACAAGGGCGACCTGCTGTTCCAGATCGATCCCGGCACCTACGCGAACGACGTCAAGCGGGCCACCGGACAGCTCGCGCAGGCAAGGGCACAGGCGAGCTATCTCGATGCCGAGGCCAGGCGGCAGGCGGCGCTGCCCGACATCGCGGCGTCGGCGCAGCAGAAGCAGAACTCGTTCGGCATCGCACTCGGCGCGCAAGACGCCGTGCTCGCGGAAACGGCCGCGCTCGATCAGGCCAGTCTCAACCTGCGACGCACCACGGTCAGGTCGCCGGTGGATGGCTGGGTCTCGGACCTGCTGCTGCAACAGGGTGGGTATGCCGAGACTGGCCAGCCGGCGATGACGCTGGTGAACGCGGACAGCTTCTGGGCGGTCGGCTATTTCGAGGAGACGCAGCTGGCGCGGATCAAGGACGGCGACGTGGTCCGCCTCACGCTGATGGCGTATCCCGGACATCCCGTCACCGGCCATGTCGAAGGGCTGAGCCACGGCATCCAGGTCACGGATGCGCAACCCGGCGTCCAAGGCTTGCCGTCGGTGAACCCGGTCTTCACCTGGGTCCGCCTCGCACAGCGCATCCCGGTCCGTATCGTGCTGGACAACGTTCCTTGCCCGATCGTCCTGGCTGCCGGCATGACCGCAACCGTCTCGATCCTGGACCATCCATCGCCCGCGACCGCAGGGGCGCGGAGAACGGGCGCCAAGGCGGCTCTGGCGTGCGACACGGCAACGGCGTCCGGACACCGGGCACTTGCCATGGCGCCTGATTGACCGTGTCCCGCCGGATCAGCTCAGGAGCCCGACCAGTGCGGCCAGAGCCAGTGCGATGGCCGCGCCCATCGCGGGCCGGCCGAGCGGATCGTCACGGGTGAGCGCCGCAATCCCGCCGAGCCAGAGCGCCACCACCGCAAGACTCTCCGAGCTCACCTGGCCTCCGAATCCGATGGTGTCTAATAGTGCGAAGCGTATCGCTGTTTTGATGACGACTGCCAGGGATCCTCAGGCCGGTTCATCGGCCAGCAGGGCGTAGCGTTCGTGGTCCTGCCATAGGCCTTCGATCTGCAGGTAGCGCGGCGAGAACCCCTCCAGTCGGAAGCCGAGGCGCTTCGCCAGCCTGATCGACGCCACGTTGTCCGGCTGTATGTTGGCCTCAAGCCGGTGCAGGCCCAGTTCCTCGAAGGCGAGCCGGCACATTGCGCCGACGCCGGCGGTCATCAGTCCGCGGCCGCCGCTGCCGGCCATGCCGTAATAGCCGAGATAGGCGCTCTGGAAGCAGCCGCGCATGATGCCGCTGAGCGTGATGACCCCGGCGATCGCGTCGGTCGCCGGATCGCGCGCGATGCGCGACACCAGCGTTCCGTCGCCGATGCGGTCGAACCAGGCCTGAAAGCCGTGCAGGTCGGTGAACGGGGTGGCCCACGGAGCGTGGTGGGCGCGGCTCGCGAGGTTGCAGCGGATCATCCCTGGCGCGTCCGCTTCCGACACCGTGTCGAGGCGGATCGGAGGCGGCGGCGTCACCGCGGCCGCGTCGCGACCCGCTTGCGAGACGAGCCCTCGCCGGGAGGACCGCCGCGGGATGTCGCGCGATACGGCTTGCGCGACGCCGATGGCGCGCTCCCCGGGGCGCCGGTGGCGAGCTCGATCTGCACCTCGTCGGCGTCGGTTGCCACCACGCAGGCGGCGAACCGCTCGCTCATCGCCGGCGTGATCTCGAAATGCGTCTCCTGATCGCTGATCCGGATCGCCCCGATGTCGCGCTTGGTGACGCCGCCAAGCCGGCAGATCAGCGGCACCAGCCATTTCGGGTCGGCCTTGTCCCGCCGCCCGATCGACATGCGGTACCAGATGCCGGGCCCGTGCGGCCTAGCCTCGCGCGGCGGCCCGACGTCACGCTGGTATGGCTCGCGTGTCCGCTCCGCCCGTGGCGAGCGCGGGCCATCCGACGCCACGCGCGGACGATGCTCGGCAATGTGAGCCGGCGGCTGCGTCACCTCCTCCGGCTCCGGCAGCCGGGCGCGATGCATCCGGATCAGCGCGGCGGCGATCTCCTCGGCGGTGCGGCCTTCGAGCAGGCTGCGGGCCAGGGCGAGGTCCTCGGGCGCCACCTCCTCGGCCAACACCGGGTCGGCCAGCAGCCTCGCACTATCGCGGGCGCGTATTTCCTCCGGCGTCGGCGGTCCGCTCCAGCCGGCCTCGACGCGGGCGCCGGCAAGCAACTGCTCGGCCTTCCGCCGGCGCGAGATCGGCACGATGATCACGCAGGTGCCCTTGCGTCCGGCGCGCCCGGTGCGGCCGCTGCGATGCAGAAGCGTGGGACTGTCGGTCGGCAGCGCCGCATGCACCACCAGGCCGAGGTCGGGAAGATCGAGCCCGCGCGCGGCGACGTCAGTGGCGACGCAGACACGCGCCTGCCCGGTGCGCAGCGATTCCAGCGCCCGCGAGCGCTCGCTCTGGCTGAGTTCGCCGGACAGCGCCACCGAGGCGAAGCCGCGCTCGAGCAGGCTGCCGTGCATGTGGCGCACCATCTCGCGGGTCGAGCAGAACACCATCGCGGTCGGGCTCTCGAAGTAGCGCAGCACGTTGACGACGGCGTGCTCCTCGTCGTTGCGGCCGGCGATCACCGCGCGATACTCGATGTCGGCGTGCTGCCGGGTGCCGCTGACGGTGTCGATGCGCAGCGCGTCGCGCTGGTAGCGCCTGGCCAGGGCCGCGATCTCGCGCGGGATGGTGGCCGAGAACAGCAGGGTGCGGCGCGTCTCCGGGGTCTGCTTGAGCAGCGTCTCGAGCTCGTCGCGGAAGCCGAGGTCGAGCATCTCGTCGGCCTCGTCGAGCACCACGACGCGCAGCGCCGAGAGGTCGAGCCGGCCGCGCGCCAGATGGTCGCACAGCCGCCCCGGTGTGCCGACGACGATGTGGCAGCCGCCTTCCAGCGCGCGGGCTTCGCGGCGGACGTCCATGCCGCCGATGCACGACACGATGCGGGCGCGGGCGTCGGCATAGAGCCAGGACAGCTCCTTGTGCACCTGCACCGCGAGCTCGCGGGTCGGCGCGATCACCAGCGCCAGCGGCGCGGCGGCGCGGCCGAAGTACGGCTCGTCGCCAAGCAGGGTGGGAGCGGCCGCGAGGCCGTAGGCCACGGTCTTGCCGGAGCCGGTCTGGGCGGAGACGACGAGGTCGCGGCCATCGGCGTCCGCGGCGAGCACGGCGGCCTGGACGGGCGTGGGTTCGGCATAGCCGCGCGCGGCGAGCGCCTGCGCGAGCGAAGGGTGGGTCGGGGGATACGGCATGCGCGCTCTATAGCGGAACCTGGACGCGTCCGATAACCGCCCAGATCGGATCCTGCCATGCGGGATCGTCCGCGTCCGGCCGTACCTCGCCGGTCTCGATCTCGCTGAAGCCGGCGCGGCCCAGGCAGATCGAGACCAGCTTCTGCCGGTCAGGACCATCCAGCGCCTGCCAGATCGCCACCGCCTTGGTCGGGAAGTAGCGGTCCGAGAAGGTGATCACCAGCGGTGCCGCCGGCCGCAGCACGCGCGCCAGTTCGCGGAACACCGCGACCGGCTGCTGCAGGTACTGCACGGACGCGCACAGGCAGGCGCCGTCGAGGCAGCGGTCGGCCAGCGGCAGCGAGGGCGCGATATTGAGATCGGCGACGAAATGGTCGTCGAGACGCGGATTCTCGGCCAGCTCCGCCTCGTTCATCCCGTGCCCGATCACCCGCTCGAACACCATCTCCTCGGGCAGGTGGCTGACCCAACTGCTCATCAGGTCGAGGATGACGCCGTTCTCCGGCAGCACGGTGCGATAGAGCGCCGTGACCGCATTGATTGCGCCGTCGTCGAGATGGGTGACCAGGCGCGGCTCGGCATAGAACACCGCGTCCGGCGCCGGATCGGCCTTGCTGAAGGCAGCCGGGTGGAAGCCGTCGAGATCGTTCGTCACGCGGCGCTCGGCTCGGGCGCTTCGGACTCCGGTTGCGGATCGAGCCAGGCGTCGATCGCCTCGCGCGCCGCGAACACCGCCGTCTTGAAGGAGCCACGCAGGCCGCTGGAGCTGACGAAGCCGCTTTCCGTGCTGCCGTCCGGGTGGATCGACCAGCGCCGGCGACCGTCCTGCTCTGGACCGATCACGTAGCGGACATCGCGGTAGAGCAGGGTCTGTTCCATCGTCCTCTTCTCTCGACGCCCTCGTCTCTCGACGGCCGGGGACACGGATGCAATTCATCCTCGCGTGACCACCATCGGCGTCGCCGGGGCGGATCCAATTCATCAGGAAGTCGGAGTGCGTATGGCGGACTACATAAAGCCGGCCCAGATCGTGGGCAACATGGTGGAAGCGGGTGTGGTCAAGGCCGGCCTGGCGCCCTCCGACCTGCTGATCCGCGGCACCCTGGCCGGCGCCTACCTTGGCTTCGTGACCAGCATGGCGTTCCTGGTGGCGGCACAGACCGGGCAATTCATCGCCGGCGCCCTGCTGTTCCCGGCCGGCTTCGCACTGATCGTGGTCCTGGGCCTCGAACTGCTGACCGGCAATTTCGGCATCATGCCGACAGCCCTGCTGGCCGGTCGCATCGGCGTCGGCCGCGTGCTGTCGAACTGGACACTGGTGTTCATCGGCAACCTGATCGGCAGCCTGATCTATGCCGGCCTGTTCTGGATCGCGGCAACCGAATGCGGCCATACCGGCGGCGCCCTGATCGGCGACCGGCTGCGTGCGCTGGCCGTCAGCAAGACCACCGCCTACGAGGCGTTCGGCACGGCCGGCATGGTGACGGTGTTCGTCAAGGCGATCCTGTGCAACTGGATGGTCAGCCTCGGCTCGGTGATGGGGCTCGCCTCCACCTCGACCACCGGCAAGATCCTGGGTGCCTGGCTGCCGATCTTCATCTTCGTCGAGCAGGGCTTCGAGCATTCCGTGGTCAACATGTTCGCGATCCCGGCCGGGATGATGCTGGGCGCCAAGGTCTCGATGTACGACTGGTGGGTGTGGAACGAGATCCCGGTGACGCTCGGCAACATGGTCGGCGCGGTGCTGTTCACTGGGGTCGCGCTGTATGCGACCTACGGCCGGAATGCCGCTTCGACGCAGGACATGGCGCGCTGACGCCGGCATCGTCGCGTCCAGGCAGGAGTTTCCCGTCGTAACGATTGTCCGGGGACGACCCTGCAGCTAGGCTGTCTCATGGTCTCGCTGTGCAAACGGAGCTGGTTGCCCCTGGTGCGCGGCAGGTTGGGTTGCCTCGCCGTCGTCATCGCGATGGCGTGCCAGCTCCTGCTCGGCGCCATGATGACAGCGGAACCCGCGCGGGCGCAGCGCGTGGCGCTGGTGGCGGCCGACCTGTTGTGCAGCAGCAGCAACGTCCCGGACGGCCACCGCCGGCCGCGGCATCATTCGGCCGACATCGCGCTCTGCCCGACGCTGCTGGCGCTGCAACTGCCGGCTTCCATGCTTGCCTCCCCGGTAGCGGTGCTGGCGCCCGTCCTCGTGGTCCGGTCGAGGCTTTACGATCCGCCGCTGGCGCAGGGGCCGCCGGCCGTCCGCAGCCGACCCGGTTCGCCGCGAGGTCCTCCACCGACGATCTGAGTGCGAGAGCGGATGCCGACCCCGGCCGGCATCTCCGACTTCCCCGGATCCAAGGACTTCGCATCATGCGACAACGACACCTGGCGGCATGCGGCCTGTGCGCCGGCATGCTCCTGACCGCCCCCCTGCAAGCCAGCGCGCACGTCATCGCCGGCGCGCGGGTATTTCCCGTGACGCTCACCTTCGACGATCCCGGCGTCAGCGACGAGGCGTCCCTGCCGGCCTTCACCTACGTGCGCAACGGCGCCGATGGTGGCACCGGACCGACACACGAGGTCGATCTCGGCTGGGAATACGACAAGACGATCACGCCGGACACCGCGCTGATCTTCAATGACGGATACGACATCCAGCAGGTCAACGGCTCGAAGACACAGAGCGGGTTCGAGAACATCTATGCCACCGGCAAGTGGCAGGCCTACACCAATGCCGACCATGAGTTCGTGACCTCGCTCGGTATCATCCGCGAGATCGGCGGCAGCGGCACCGACCATACCGGCGCCGACCATTACGGCTCGACGGCGCCGACCGGCTATTTCGGCAAGGGCTTCGGCGACCTGCCGATCGGGATGCTGCGGCCGCTCGCGGTCACCGGGGAGCTCGGCTACACGATCGCCGACAAGGAGGTGAAGGAGATCGAGCAGCCCGCCGCGGCCAGCTCGCCGTTCACCGATGGCGTCGCCGCTCAATACAACAACGGCAACAGCAATGCCTGGGCCGGCGCTTTCTCGATCCAGTACAGCATCCCGTACCTGCGGTCGCAGGTGGAGGATCTCGGCCTGCCCGGGTTCCTCGGCAACATGGTCCCGCTGGTGGAGTTCACCTGGACCTCGCCGGCCTCGGCGCACGCCTCGCAGGGCGCCACATGGACCGCGGCGCCGGGCGTGATCTACCTGGCACAGTGGGGCGAGATCGGGCTCGAGGCGCTGGTGCCGCTCAACAAGGCGACCGGAACGACGGTGGGCGCCGTCGGCTTGGTGCATTTCTTCTTCGACGACCTGTTCCCGAACACCATCATCGGACACCCGATCTTCCAATGAGCACCCGGCACTCGAAGCTCATGCTGTCGCTCGCTCTCGCGGGGCTTGCCTGCAGTGGCGGCGTCGCCCGCGCGCACGCCTTTCTCAAGCACGCGAACCCCGCGGTCGGCAGCACGGGGCCCGCGCCCAGGGAAGTGGTGATCGAGTTCACCGAGGGGGTGGAGCCGGCCTTCAGCACCATCGCGGTGACCGATGCCGGCGGCGCCAGCGTCACCGCGGGGGCTGCGCATCTCGCAGGCTCGGACGCGCGGCTCGCGGTGGCGCTGCGGCCGCTGGCGCCCGGCAGCTACCGGGTGATCTGGCACGCGACCGCGACCGACACCCACAAGACCCAGGGCAGCTTCACCTTCACCGTAGCCAGGTAGATGCCTGACGGGGGCCTGTCGCTCGTCCTGGTCAGGGCGGTGTTCGTGGCCAGCCTGCTGTCGCTCGGCGGGACCCTCGTCTTCGGGGTTCTCGTCGCGGCGCCGGCGGTGGTGTGGGCGTCGCCGCCGGACGCAGTGCGCGTGCGTCGGATGCTGCATCGCCTAACCTGGCTCAGCCTCGGCGTGGCAGTGGCCGCGCTGCTGGCGTGGATGATGCTGCAGGCGGCGGCGATCGCGGATGCGACCGGACCGATGCAGGTGCTCGGGGCGCTCTCGCCGGTGCTCGGCAGCACGTCGTTCGGCCACCTCGCGCTGCTGCAGCTCGTTCTGCTGGCAGCGACCGCCGGCCTGCTGCGGTCTGGGTTGCTGCAGGGGCGGGTGGCCCTGGCCGTGGCTGTCATCGACGTTGCGGTGCAGGCCGGACATGGTCACGCAATGGCCATGGATGGCCACTTCAGGCTGCTGAGCGCGGCGGACGTGCTGCACCTGCTCGCCTCCGCGGGCTGGATCGGTGGCCTGCTGCCCTTGCTGCTGGTGGTCCGGCTCGCGACCCCCGCCACTGCCGTACAGGCGGCGCGCTGGTTCTCGCCGATGGGACGGGCCTGCGTCGTGCTGCTCGCGGGTTCCGCACTGGTCCAGGGCTGGGTGCTGGTGGGCAGCCTGCAGGCGTTGTTCGGTTCGCCCTATGGACTGGTGGTGCTCGTCAAGACGGCGCTGCTGCTGTTGCTGACGGCGCTTGCGGTGCTCAACCGCTACCGGCTGGCGCCCGCCCTGCGCGGCGGTCATCCGGAACTTGCGCGCCGGCGCCTGCTGGCCAGCATCCTGGTGCAGACTATGCTGGGGCTGCTCGCCGTGCTGGCCGCAAGCTGGCTGAGCGGGCTCACGCCGGGGATGGACATGGGGCAACCGGGCATGGATCGGCAATCGTCCTGAGAGTCCGTTTGATAATGCTACTGCGGTGGTCATCCGACGCACCTGTCTGCGCTTCCGGTGCTCACGGCCAGGAAACCGCTCCGCTCCGGCTCTCGACAGGCACGCCGGGCGGCGCCGTTGGCGCCTCTGACTCACCGTAGCGCATTCTCAAACGGACTCTGAGCGTCGGTTGCATATTCGCGTCAGCCGGGCGAGTGATCGCCAAACCTGACCGGACTCGATCATGCACGCGCCGGCCCTCACGCTGTCACCCGCGCCCACCGTCACCCGTACCCAGTCCTTCACCGTCGTCCTGCTGATCGAGCTGTGGGAGCGGTTCGGCTATTACGGCATGCAGGCAATCCTGCTGCTGTTCATGGTGCAGCAGCTCGGCTTCTCCGACGCGCGCTCCAACCTGCTCTGGGGCGCCTTTGCCGCGCTCACCTACGCGGCGCCGGCGGTCGGCGGCTGGATCGGCGACAAGGTGCTGGGCTCGCGCCGCACCATGCTGCTGGGTGCGATCACCCTCGTCATCGGCTACCTGCTGATGGCGTGGCCGACCACCGGCACGGTGCTGCTGTATGCCGCGATGGGCACCATCAGCATCGGCAACGGGCTGTTCAAGTCGAACGCCGCCAACATGGTGCGGCGGATCTATGAGGGCGACGACAGCCGGCTCGATGGCGCCTTCACCATCTACTACATGGCGGTCAATGTCGGCTCGACCGTCTCGATCCTGCTGTGCCCGTGGCTCAAGGACCGGTTCGGCTGGCACGTCGCCTTCGGCATGTGCTGCGCCGGCCTCGTCGTCGGGCTGGTGAACTACGCCGTCATGCATCGCCGGGTCGACCATGTCGGCTCGCTGCCGGACAGCCGCCCGTTGCGTCCCCGACTGCTGGCCGGCGTCGTTGCCGGGGCCCTGCTGGCGATCGTGCTGGTGGGCTTCGTGCTGCAGCATGCCGCCGTGGCTCGGGCCTGCGTCTGGCTGGCGGGAGCCGCGATCGTGGCGATCTGGATCTGGACCTACGCCCGCAGCCTCGCGCGGGAGCGTCCCGGCTTGCTGATGATGCACCTGCTGACGGTGCAGTCGATGGTGTTCTTCATCTTCTACCAGCAGATGTCCACCTCGCTGACCCTGTTCGCGCTGCGCAACGTGCAGCTGGATTTCACCCTCGCCGGGGTGGCGCTGTTCCACTGGTCCGCTGGCCAGTTCCAGGCGCTCAACCCGATCTGGATCATGCTCGCCAGCCCGCCGCTCGCCTGGCTCTACAACCGCCTTGGCGCAACCGGCCGGGACGTGTCGCTGGCCACCAAGTTCCTGCTCGGCTTTGCCTGCGTCGCCGGCGGGTTCCTGGTCTGGTGGCTGGCCTGCAGCTCGGCCACCCAGCCGCTGGTGTCGCCCTGGGTGATGGTGTGGGGCTACCTGCTGCTGTCGCTGGGCGAACTGCTGGTGAGCGGCCTCGGGCTGGCGGTGGTGGCGCGCTATGTGCCGGGGCGCATGAGCGCGTTCATGATGGGCGCCTATTTCGTCTCGACCGGGGTTGCGATGTATCTCGGCAGCGCGGTCGCCAATCTTGCGGCGGTGCCTGATCTCGGCGTGACAGCCGGGCCGGCGCAAAGCCTGCCGATCTACACCACCTTGTTCTTCCACCTGTTCCTGGCCGCCTGCGTCGGAACCGCCCTGTTCG
The DNA here is from genome assembly GCA_963693035.2 of uncultured Lichenicoccus sp. Taxonomy (GTDB): domain Bacteria; phylum Pseudomonadota; class Alphaproteobacteria; order Acetobacterales; family Acetobacteraceae; genus Lichenicoccus. Next base: position 92,680 of record CAXMMQ010000008.1, on the reverse strand, counting down.
GTCTGCTGCTGCCGGTCAGCCGCCGGCTCGACCGGGCGCACAGCCTCGCCCAGGCCTGACGCAGAGACCTGACGAGGCAGAGACCTGACGACGCAGCGCCGGAGCGAACCCGAGCGCGTCGCCTCCGTTGACGGGCGCCAACCGCCGAGGAAATCTGCGATGCGCCCGACCAGCCCGTTCTCGTTCAGGCGCCTGCTGGCTGCCGCTGCATGCAGCCTCGGCCTGCTGTCGCTCGCCGCCTGCAACGCGTCCAGCCCGCCCGAGGGGCCGGGACAGACCGCAGCGCTGCCGGCGATGCAGTCCGGCCCGACCAGCGTGGGTGCCGCGGGTCTCGGCCCGGCCGGCCAGAACTCGGCAATTGGATCGGGTAACCTCGCCGACCCGGGCGTCGCCGGTCCCGGTCTAAGCGGCCCGACCCTGCCTTGAGCCCTTGTAACTTTGCGTCGGTGTTCGCGGCGGCCGTCGTGGACATCAGCGGTGGTATTCCTGCTCAGCCCTTGGACTTCGTGTCCGTCCCGAAGATCGGGACCTACCGCACCTGCCGCCTCCGGCCGAACGGTATCTGGGGCACCAGTAAGCCTAGACAGCTGATTACAAGGATGGTCGATGCGAGGCGGTCACCGGCTGTGAATGAACTCAAAGGGGGAAGTTAGCCATGGACATCCTCGGGATCGACGTCTGCAAGCAACGCCTCGACGTTGCCTCACTGCTTGGGGAGCGATGCCGGCAGGCGGTCTTTGCCAACACTGAAGTGGGGTTCGGCGAACTGCTTCGCTGGCTCGGTCAGCACCGTCCTGCCCCGGACGCCCCTCTGCATGCTTGCATGGAGGCGACCGGCAACTGGGGTCTCGATGTAGCAGAGGTTCTGCACGGCGCGGGTATGACGATCAGCATCGTCAATCCCTCCCGGATCAAGGCCAACGGATAGAGCGAGCTGGCCCGAAATAAGACCGACAAGCTCGATGCGGCGCTGATCGCCCGCTTCTGCCGGGCACACCGGCCGACCGCGTGGATGCCGCCGGCAGCCCACCTGCGCGAGCTGCGGGAGCTGATGCGCCGCTGCGATGGCCTCAAGGCCATGAGGGTGCAGGAGATCAACCGACAGAGGTCCGGCACGGTGTCCGCGACCGTCGCAGCATTGATCGCCTCCCATTTGGGGTGGCCAGACCAGCAGATCGAGGAGACTATGGCAACGGTGCGGGTCGTGGCTGATCCCACGCTAGAGCGCAACCACGCCTTGATGCTGACCATACCCGGCATCGGCCCGGTCACGGCGGCGACCATGCTGGCGGAGGTGCCGAACATCGCCGACTTCACTCCGAAGGCCTTGGCAGCCTTCGCCGGCCTGTCGCCCCAGGAGCATAGTTCCGGATCGACGATCCGTCGGCCGGGGCGCATCAGCCGCATGGGGTCCGAGCGCCTTCGCCGGGCGCTCTACATGTGTTCGCTGAGCAGCACGCGGCGCAATCCGGCGTTGACCAGCTTCGTGCAGCGGATGGTGGCGGCTGGATACCCGCCGAAGGTTATCCTGCTTGCTATCGCTCGCAAGCTGCTGGTGTTCGCCCACGCAATCGTCCGGACCCAGAAGTCGTTTGCTTTGGTAGCACCTTCAACAGGCCGATAAGGAAGTCAAGAACTGGGTTTGTCTCCGCTTCCCGCAGACAATCGAGTTGGGGAGAACGTCACGAGGGGCTAGGCGGCAATGCCGATCTGCGCTCTTGCTCGACGAATGTCGCGAGCCGGGGGTTGTCCGAACATTCGCCCGTACTCGCGCGTGAATTGAGGAACGCTCTCGTAGCCTACGCTATAGGCGGCATCGCTGATCGCCTCTCCTTTGGCGAGCATCCGGCGCCGAGCCTCGATCAGGCGAAGCTGTTTCTGGAATTGCAGCGGCGTCAGCGATGTGATGGCGCGGAAATGGACGTGGAAGGCGGACAGGCTCATGCCTGCGGCTTCAGCCAAAGCCTCAACCCGCATCGGCTCGACATAGCGGGCTCGGAGAAGCGCGACAGCGCGGGCGATCCGCTGCACATGGCTGTCGGTCACGCCCAGCGCCCGAATGGCGCCCCCATGACGGCCGCCGAGCAACCAGTAATGCAGCTCGCGGCAAAGCTGCTGACCCAGCACCGCCAGCGCGTCCGGTCGATCGAACAGGCGCAGAAGCCGTAGCGCCGCATCCGCGATCTCGGCGTCGGTCGGGTCGACCCGCACCGGCTGGTCGGCCTCGAACGGCATCGGGCCGATCTGACCAACCAGGTCGCCGATGATCGCGGCATCGAGTTCGAGGACCAGCGAATAATAAGGCAAGGCCCTGCTGGCGGCCGTGATCTGGCTGACGGTCGGCACGTCGGTGGTGATGAGCAGGGAGTCGCCCGCACCAAATTCGAAGGCGCGGCTTCCCATCGTCACGCGCTTACCGCCCTGCAGAACCAAGGCGATCAGCGGCTTGGAGACCGCATATTGCAGCAGTGTGGGAGATGTCGCACGGAGGATCACCAAGCCCTCGACCGGCGACGCGGCGACGCCGCTCCTGTCGGCATGAGCGTCGGCATAGCGGCGGGCGTGGTCGAGGAGCCGATCGGTCATGTGCCGTGATAGGTCGGTCGATCATGTCCGACAACAAGTCAGGATAAATAGGCAAGGATTCTGGACGATCGCGCAACATCGGTCCGGCCGGACATCCCATAACGATGCCACATCAGGAGAGGCATCGATGACGACCATTTCCCTTGTCACCGGCGGAAGCCGCGGCCTGGGCCGCAACACCGCCGTCAGCATCGCCCGCCACGGCGGCGACGTGATCCTGACCTATCGCAGCGGCAAGGAAGGCGCCGAGGCGGTTGTCACCGAGATCGTGGCGCTGGGCCGCAAAGCCGTGGCGTTGCAGCTCGACACCGGCGACGCCTCGACCTTCCAGACCTTCGTGGAAGGCCTACGCGCCGCGCTGACCGGGACTTTCGGCCGCGACACGATCGACCACCTTGTCAATAACGCCGGGCATGGCGAGATGGCCGACTTCGCTGCCACCACAGAAGCGCAGTTCGACACGCTGTTCAACGTCCACGTCAAGGGCGTGTTCTTCCTGACCCAGGCGCTGCTGCCGGTGCTGGCCGATGGCAGCCGCATCATCAACTTCTCGTCCGGCCTCACCCGCGTCTCGTTCCCCGGCTTCTCGGCCTATTCGGCGGCCAAGGGCGCGGTGGAGACGCTCACCGTCTACATGGCGAAGGAACTGGGCCCGCGCGGGATCACCGCCAACACCATCGCCCCCGGAGCGATCGAGACCGACTTCCTGGGTGGCGCGGTGCGCGACATTCCTGATTACAACAGAGTGTTCGCCGGCATGACCGCGCTCGGCCGCGTCGGCCTGCCCGAGGATATCGGCCCAATGGTGGCGTGCCTGCTTGGTCCCGATAATCGCTGGGTCAACGGCCAGCGCATCGAAGTTTCGGGCGGCCAGACCATTTGACCTCGGACGGATACCGCCCTCGTGCGGCAGCCGCGTATTCCTCGACCATGCGAGATGCTCAAAGCCGAAATTGCTCATCCATTCGCTCGCCGGCACGTTCAGTGCGGCTGATCGGCAGCGGATTGCGGGTGCCCTCGTGGTGCTGGGACTCGAATGTGAAAGCCTGCCGCACTCGCCAATGGTGCGCAGCACTGTCTGGACGTACTTCGCTGAGTATCAGGCGGATGCTGTATTCATGGGCGACGAACCCGCGCGTTTTGCTGTCGTCACCCTACAAGTCTACGTCTTGGCGGGCGGCCTCGACGGGACCGGCAAGCGCAAGCTGATCGAGGGTTCGACAGCTATCCTGAACCGTCGGTCGACCGGCACATCGGTCGCACCAGTGTACGTCGTAATTAACGAAGTTGCCGAGGAGAATTGGGGCATATTCGGGCGGCAGGCCGATCTCGCCGCGCTGCGCGCCAGCGCTCCCGATGCTCCCGCGATATGATCGACATGCGAAGGAGTGGCTCCATGAAAGTAGCTTTTGTCGGCCTCGGGCAGATGGGTGGCGGGATGGCGGCGCGGTTGATGGCGGCCGGTCATCAGGTGGTGGTGTGGAACCGCGACGCCTCGAAGACGAATGCCTTGCGCGAGCGCGGCGCTGAGGTGGCCGGCAGTCCGGCCGACGCGGCGCGCGCCGGTATCGTACTGACCATGCTTGCAAACGACGATGCGCTCGAAGCCGTATGCCTTGGCGAGAACGGCCTTCTCGGTGCCGGTCCGGGGCTGCTCCACGTCTCGTGCAGTACGGTCGGCGTTGCGCTGACCGACCGGCTGACGGCGGCGCATGAGGCGGCAGGGCAGCGCTTCGTCTCGGCACAGGTGCTGGGTCGCCCCGACGTGGCGGCGGCGGGGCGACTGGCGGTCATCGCCGCCGGACCGACGGCCGATCTGGATGCGGCGCAGCCCTGCTTCGATGCGATCGGATCGACGACGATCAGGATGGGCGATCGCCCGGCCATGGCGGCCGCCACGAAGGTGGCCGCCAATTTCGGCATTGCCGCCGTCATCGAGACAATCAGTGAGCAGATGGGGATTGCGGGCGCCCAGGGCGTCTCGGCTGTCCAGATGGCGACCTTTCTGATCCAGAGCGACTTCGGCGCGCGCATCTTCACCAGTTATGCGCCCATGATCGCCGAGCAGCGGTTCGAGCCGGCGGCCTTTCCCCTTCGCCTCGGCCGCAAGGATGTCGGGCTGGCGATCGCCGCCGCTGATGGGCGCGCCCTTCCCTTCGCCGACCTGCTCGCGCGCCGCATGGACGCCATCATCGAAGATGGCGGCGGCGAGCGTGATTGGTCATCCCTCGGCACAGCCTGGAAGGTGAACGGGAGGCCCTGATAACTGGCCGCCAGATCAGCAAGCCGAAAGGGTCAGGCCAAATTATGGTTCCGCAGCTTCTCTGTAGCTCCTTCCCGCTTGCACCTGGACACGGTATCTTGTGTGAACGCAACACCGCGCTCGACGCAACGCGCGCTGTTACGTCGTCGCCAATCACGGCACCCGACAACCTGGACCGGGCACCTGCGCGACCTGCTTAGGCGCACCGCCCAGCCGCGCTGACGGTCAAGACCATGACTCCCGGGGTGGTTCTGCTCTTGCAGCCTGCTAGAGCACGATCCGATCGATCATGCTCAGCTTGCCACTCGATAAAGCAGGCCTATCCGACACTTGGCATCGCGAAGCGATTCCATGTGGTCGGATGCTGCTCTAGGCGGCGCGGCTCGGGCAGTCGGTCTGCATGAGGCTATCCAGACGCTGCCCGGCCCTGCGGTAGAGCACCATGTCGAGTCGCGAGAGATGGGCCAGTTCGGCCTCGATCTGCGCGGTGATGGTCTCGCGGGATGAGGCCCTGACCGGCTTGAGTGCATTGCGCTCGAGATCGGCCTGCACGTTGACCCGGGGCGTCCGTCGCGGCGGGGTAAAGCCGAGTTGCGTGCCGAGCACCTTCAGGCTGTCGTCGAGCCGCTCCGACAGACCCACGAAATCAAGCTTGCCGATCGCCGCCTCGGCCTGCCGGAGCGCCTGCTCCGGCGCCGTCTGCAGCGGATCCCCCGCCGCGGTCGCGTAGAGACCGGTCAGGCGGCGGACATAGAGGTTGTCGATCTCGTTGCGGATCGCGGGCTCGCCTATGCGCAGGAAGGCGAGCAGGTCGTTCTCGCGGGCCAGGCGGACGTGTCGCCCCGGCTCGTCGAGATTGCCCTTCCAGAAATAGTACAGCGACAGGATGCGCTGCTTCGGATCGCGCAGCAGGCACAGGCGGAAGCACGCATCGTCGCCATCGAGGCTGAGCAGCGAGGGGAGGTCGTAATGTCCCCAGGCCAGGTCGGCGCTGCGATGCGCGGCGGTCAGCACCGCCAGCCGGTCCGGTTCCAGGCCGCCGATGGTCTTGAGCGCGGTCGCGGAATGGATCTGCAGGGGATGAAACTGCGACTGCAGGGCCACCACCAGCGACGAGCCGGCGGTCTTCTCGAAGTGCAGGAACCGCACCTTCGGTCCACGCCATATCGTCAGCAGGTTGCCGCGCATCTGCGCATCGCTGAGGGCCGGTCCTCCAGCCACGCGATCGGCGCCCTGGTCGGTGGCGGCGCTGAGCAGCATGCCCCGGCTCAGCAGGGGTGCCGCCGCCGGCACGTAGGCGATCGCCCGCAACAAGGGCGGCAGGGAATGCGAGGTCGCCGCCAGCCCGCGCAGGAAGGCCTGCTGCTCCTGCGCATCGGGCCAGCGGCCGAGGATGAGACGCAGGATGAACTGCCCGGGCGTGCGTGCAGCGACCATCCGTCCGATCGGCAGGGCGGCCCGGATGCCGCCATGCGTGAGGCGGCCCAGCACGACGGTCCGGCCCACGATGTCCAGGATCAGCATCAGGGCGGCGAACGCGCCCACGACCGGCAAGCCATAGTTATCGACATGCCCTATATAGGGCAGGCGGTCCGGAATGAGGTCGATCGGGAGCACGGGATAGGCAAGCCCAAGGATCAGCACCTTGCAGATCGGGTGAACATGCGGGTCGATCAGCCTGGTCATCGAGGACCGCATCGGCATCCAGAATGACTTTCGGTGACGTCGTGAACTAAGAGTCACGTCTCATGCCAATTCAATCCCTCCTTGCGTTTGTCTGCAATTAGCACGTAGGCCGCCCCGGCAGCCAGGAAGCCGATATAGTAGCCGACATCCGCGCCGCCGAGCCAGCGCGCCACCGGCCCGGTATAGGGGTCGCTCACCGAGAACAGCGCGATGGTGACGACCGCCGTCACCACGAAGATGGTGGCGGCCGGGGTCCAGCCGGGGGGCACCCTGCGGGAAAGGTTGCCGACCAGGTACCAGTCGGCGAGCACGATGCCGATGAACGGCGCGATCCAGTACAGCGTGACCACCAGGTAGTTGGTGTAGAGCTCGGCATAGCGCCCGGCGCCGAACACCGCGAGCAGGTAGCCGAGCGTCGCGGTGGCGATCGCGGCCCAGACCCTGGGGACGTGGATGCCGGCGGAGATCAGGCTGTAGCTCGCGGTGTTGTCGTTGAACGAGTTGCCGCTGATCGATGACAGCGCGATCGCCGCCAGCACAACCGGCCCGAGGAGGCCTGCCGCATGTTGCAGGCTCGCGATCACCGCGGTGGGCGACGCCTCGCCGACGCTGCCGGCGGTGACCAGCCCGAGCAACTGGAACGGGATCGCCGACAGCAGCAGGCCGGCGAGCGCCAGCCGCACCACGCGCCTGGGATCGGTCGCAGCCGGCAGGTAGCGGGTATAGTCAGACGAATACGTGGCCCAGGACAGGTTGAAGCTGGCCAGGATCGCCACCGCGAGCAGGAAGGTCGGCAGGGTGAGCGAGGCAGGCGCGTCGGCCGGACGCGCCACCAGCGCCGAGCCGGCGCGGTGGAAGTCCAGGCCGCCGATGATCGCGAATGTCACCAGCAGCAGGCCGCCGAGATATTTCTGCAGCGCCTGCACCATGTCGTGGCCGTAGATGCTGGCCACCATCTGCAGCCCGGCCAGCACGGCGAGCGCCAGCCAGAACGGTGCGGCGATGCTCGCGAGCGCCAGCAGCGCCACCAGCGCGGCGGCGGCCGGCACGTTGTTCACCGCATCCCAGCCGATGCAGTAGATCCAGTTCAGAAAGGCCGGCAGCCGGATGCCGCGCTGGCCGAGCACCCGGCGCGACGCCTCCATCTGCGGCAGGCCGGTCACCGGTCCGATGGCGGCGGCAAGGGCGACCGGCAGCGCGCCGATCAGGTTGCCGAGCAGGATGGCCGCGATGCCGCTGCGCAGGCCGAGACCGAGATGCACCAGCAGCACGCCGACCACCCAGCCGCCCGGGCCGAGATTGGGCGAGAAATGGCTCCAGAACACCCGGTCGAGCCGCATGGTCTTCTGCGCCGGGGGCACCGGCTCGGTGACGGTGGCGGCACTGGTGCCTTCCATGACGAGGAACTGGCCCATGCACGCCCCTGGACAGGATGGCCGCCCGATGCGGCGGTAGATTGGATCCACAGCATGCCGTGCCTTGCGGCGCGTGTCTTGGGGGACGTCCCGGGGCTATAGTGCCCGCGGCTCCAGTCATGGCTGCGGCCAACCGGAACAAGGAGCCAGGCGCATGCCGGCGACGCCGCAGATCATCTACCAGCCCTATCTTGCAGGTAAGCGCGGGGCGCTGCAGGCCGGCGTGCCGATCGTCTGCCGGACCCGGGAGGAGGGCCTGCTGCGGGCGGAAAAGGCGATGCACGGCGGCTCGATCGTCGGCGCCCGCGTGGTGCGGGTGTGGCACGACGCCGAGGCGGACGAGTTCGGCGACCCGGAATATCTGGGCGAGGTGGGCCGGGTGCCGGAAGAGGCCTGAGTCCGTGACGCAGGGCGGTTGCGCGGTTGTCGTCGGCGCCTCGGGCGGGATCGGCGCGGCGCTGGTCCGGGCCCTGCTGCAGCGACCGGAGTTCGCGGCGGTCGTGGCGCTGTCGCGCGCCGGTTTGGAGCCCGCCGCCACGGAGTCCGGGGTCCGACTGGTGCGCGGGCGGATCGACCTGCTGGACGAGGCCAGCATCGTGCGCGCGGTGCAGGGGCCGGTGGCCGAGGCCGGACTGCCGCCGACGCTGGTGCTGGTGGCGACTGGCCTGCTGCACGGCGCGGGCATCCAGCCGGAGCGGAGCTGGCGGGCGCTCGATGCGGAGGCGATGATGCTGGCCTGGCGGGTGAATGCGGTCGGCCCGGCGCTCATCGCCAAGCACATGCTGCCGTTGCTGCCGCGCACCGGCCGCTGTGTGTTCGCGGCGCTGTCGGCGCGTGTCGGCAGCATCGGCGACAACCATCTCGGCGGCTGGCACGCCTACCGGGCGTCCAAGGCCGGGCTGAACATGATTTTGCGCAACCTCGCCATCGAGCTGGCGCGCACGCGGCCGGAGGCGATCTGCCTGGGTCTGCATCCGGGAACGGTGGACACCGGATTGAGCCAGCCGTTCCAGGCCGGGGTGCCGGCCGGGCGGCTGTTCACGCCGGGTTTCTGTGCCGGGAGCCTGCTGGCGGTGTGCGATGGAGCGGTGCCGGCGCAGAGCGGTCAGGTGCTGGCGTGGGATGGCACCGTGGTGCCGCCCTGAACGGTGGCGGCCGCGAAACGCCAGGTTAGTCATCCGCACGGTTGTCGCATCCAGCTTCCCTTGCTACTCAGCTTTACGACCGGAATTCGAAACGTTACTGCTCAAACCACTTTTGGCGTTTACTGCTCTGTCGTTGACGCCCGATCCTCCCGGGTGCGACCCTGCTCTCAATGGTACAGCAAAAGCCGGAGCGAGTTGTCGACGCGCGGAGGTGGCCGTCCATCGGGTCAGGCCATGCCGCACCGACTCCATGACCAGGAAGAAATGTGCGGTCGTACTTGTCGTAAAGGATGAGGCTGACGACATCGCTTGCTGGCTGGCGTGGTATCATATCCAGGGCTTCGAAGCCTGCATCGTCTTCGATGACGACTCCGCCGACGGAACCTGGGAAATTCTTGAGCGGGCGGCCAAGGCACAGGATATCAGGCTGTCCCGGACGCTCGGCTCGCGGGATCTCTTCTTCGACCTGCGACAGCAGATGTCGTACCGAATGGCGCTGCAACAATATCGCGAGGAGTTCGAGTGGATCGCCTTTTTTGACGCCGACGAATATATTTCGTTTGCCGAAGACATCGATCTGCGAGGCTTTCTCGACCGCTTCGACGATGCCGACGGTATCGTCGTCAACTGGTGCAATTACGGTAGCAGCAACCATGCCCTGAAGCCGAAGCTCCTGCCGATCGAAGCTTTCACCTGGCATGGCACTGCGCAGCAGCCGATCAACAAGCATGTCAAGAGCTTCGTGCGACCGGAAAAAGTCGGCCCGAGGTGGCTGAACATGCATGCTTTCGATATCGACATGAGCCGGTATCTGGATGCCAGCCATAACCGCTTTTCGTGGGGCAACCAGCGCGGCATCCTGAACTCGGCGCCGGACTGGACTATCGCCAAGCTCATGCATTACCAGTGCCGCAGCATGGAGCACTTTCTGGAACGTTTGCGCAAACGTCCGGATCTCCCGCAGCGCTCGGACCTGTGGCGCGGCTACGATGTCAATGAGATCGAGGATCAAGCTCCGTTGCGGTTCCTACCGGCGCTGCATGCGCAGATGGACCTCATCGCCGGCATGCGGTTGCCAGCACCGGCCGCTGCGGTTCAAGCCTATCATCAGGAGCGGTGTGCGATGGCGGACGACGGCTACCAGGGCCTGATCATCGACCTCGGTGTGTCGGAGGGAAACGACACCGCCTATTATCTGGCGAAGGGCTTTCGGGTCGTCGCGGTCGAGGCCGATCCCGGGCAGTTCCAGGCCCTCCGTCACCGCTTCTCGACCAACATCACCTCCGGTGCGCTGATGTTGCTGAACTTCGCCGCAAGCGACACGTTCGGCGCGTTCCTGGAGATCTTTGTTCACCGGGTGCATCAGGGCGTCTCGGGGATCGCCAAGCGCGGAGAGGTTGCCGACGACTATTCCGTTCATGTCGTGACAACCGTCGATTGGCGCACGTTGCTGGCCCAGGCAGGGATCCCGCGTTATCTCAAAATCGACATCGAAGGCAATGAAGCGGCCTTCCTGAAGGGCTTTGTCGAAGCAGGTGGCAGACCCGAGTTCGTTTCGGTCGAGTGCCATCAGATCGGGCCGGTCGAGATGCTCTTCGAGGCAGGTTACCGACGGTTCCGGCTCGTGGACCAGAACCCGCCGGGCGGCTTCAAGCTCGCTGCCAGCCAACTCGAGGGGCTGACGCTCGAGACGGCTGACTTCAGCCACGGCACCGGGCCGTTCGGCCTCGATATCTTTGCCGATGGCGACTGGTGCGACTTTGCCGGGTTCAAGGCAGCTTGGGTGGAGGCGCGGCCACGCATGTCCCGGACCTGGTTCGACTGCCATGCGTGGAAACCCAGCTAGACCGAGCCAAGCGACCGTGTCCGCAGCCTGAGGCGTCCGAAGCCCGGTGCGACTTCATGACGTCGTTCCGGGCGGATAGTGTTCATTTACGAAGGAACCTCCGGACTATCCGGAGGCTCATCGTTTGACCACCCGAACCGGACGAGACGAGGCAAGCCGATGCAAGCCAGCCCACGCGCCACTCTGCGCCACACCGCCATCACGCTGTTCAGCGCGCTGGCGCTCGCCGCCGCCGCGATCGTTGTCCGCGGGCGCTGGAGTTCGAGACGCGTGCGGACACTGGCAGCGCCATCGCCGGCATTGGGGTCAGCCTCCGATCCCGCCGGGACCCGCGAGGCGGACCTTGCAGAGGCCGGCCAGTCAGGGGGTGACGAGCTCGATCGCGGCCGCAACGCCGAGAGCCCCACGCAGATCCCCGCCCGCGGCTGGATCGAGATCGGGAAGCGAACTTTCCAGCAGATCGGCGAGGACCGGGTGATGGACGAGGCCGCCTCGGTCACCTTCTACACGCTGCTTGCCCTGTTTCCGGCCCTGGCCGCGCTGGTCTCGCTCTATGGCCTGGTAGCGGACCCGCACACGATCTCGCAGAGCCTGAACTCGGTCTCCGGCTTCGTGCCGGGCGGTGGCATGCAGATCATCAGCGACCAGCTCAAGTCGCTGACCTCCGGGCCGCCCAAGGCGCTCGGCTTCGGCGTGGCATTCGGGCTGGCGACGTCGCTGTGGAGCGCGAACGCCGGCATCAAGGGCCTGTTCGACGCGCTCAACGTCGTCTACGGCGAGAAGGAGAAACGCAGCTTCATCAAGCGGACGCTGGTCACGCTCGGCTTCACCTTTGGCGCCCTGGTATTCATCATCGTGGTGATGGCCGGCCTCGTGGCGCTCCCGGCGGCCCTGAGCATCGTCGGACTGCAGCAGACCACTGCGACCCTGCTCAAGCTGGCCCGCTGGCCGATCCTGTTGCTGCTGCTGGCGGTGCTGCTGGGGTTCGTCTATCGCTACGGCCCTAGTCGTCGTCCGGCCAAGTGGCGCTGGGTGACCTGGGGGGGCTCGCTCGCCACCATCGTCTGGCTGCTGGTATCGCTGCTATTCTCGTTCTACGTCGAGCATTTCGGCAACTACAACAAGACCTACGGCTCGCTGGGCGCCGCCGTCGGCTTCATAACCTGGATCTGGATCTCGACCATCGTTGTGCTGTCGGGCGCTGAGCTGAACGCCGAGATGGAGCACCAGACCGCGAAGGACACCACGCACGGCGCCGACATGCCGGTGGGTTCGCGGCGAGCGGCAATGGCCGACAAGGTGGCTTAAGGCGGGGGCGGGCGGCAGATGCCGAAGATCGACATCCTGGCGATCGCGCCGAAGCGCGACAGCGACTATCCTGCGCCGTTCAACCTGCCGCTCGCCGGACGTGAAGCCCGCAACGTCGCCAGGGCGGGCGGTGCGTCCGACTTCAACGCCAACCATGTGGTCGTGCCGCCCGGCTGCTGGTCATCGCAGCGGCACTGGCACGAGGCAGAGGACGAACTGGTCGTCATCCTCTCCGGCAGTGGCGTGCTGATCGACGAGCACGGCCGGCACGCGATGGAAGCCGGCGACATCGCGATCTTTCCGAAGAACGACGGCAACGGCCACAAGCTGGTGAACGACGGCGGTGCGCCGCTGGTGCTGCTCGCGATCGGGCGGCCGGAGGCGTCGGTCGTGCACTATTCCGACATCGACCTGCTCTGGACCCCGGAAGGCGGAGTGCAGCACCGGGACGGCACACCCTACGCCGAATAGCGCGGACGGGCGGGCCTACCGGATCGGCAGGCCGCGGCTCAGCCGCTGCAGCCCCTTCACGATCGCCCAGATGGTCCAGACCAGCCACCAGGCGCCGATCGCCCAGGGCACCACCATGAACACCAGGCCGACGCCGAAGGTCACCGCCCCGAGCCCGATCACCAGGGCGTGCAGGACGACGACGGCGATGCCGGCCAGGATGCAGTGCCAGAAGATGCGTATCTGCCAGTCCAGATGCGCGCGCACGAACGCCGAGGCGCTGCCCCTGCGCATGTAGGCGAGCACGACGCCGATGACGGCGGTGATCCCGGTGAAGAAGCCGGCGATGTAGAGCGCATAGTTCAGGTTGGCCACGAAGCGGCCGCCATCGTCGCCGTAGGCTGCCGGCTCCCGGATGCTCCAGGCGTCGATCGGACGATAGGTCATGGCGAGGCTGTCTCCCGCGTGTTGGTTGCCGGACGCACACGGCGTCATGCGAACAGTAGCGCAAGCCGCATGCCAAGCCAGGATCGGCGGAATGCGGCGGTCTTTCGCCCAGGCAGCGCCGATCCGCTTGGCGTGTGCCACCAAGAGGTGGTGCAGCGGGTCACTCGATATGCTCGGGCGTCAGCGTCCAGGCCGCGCTGGCGCTGCCGGCCGGCGGGATCAGCATCAGGTGCGGCTTGTCCAGGAACTCGCCGTCGGAGCCTTGCGGGCTGGCCAGACCATTCCAGGGCTCGATGCAGAGGAACGGCGCGGTGCCGTCGCCCACGATCTTCGACCAGATGCCGAGCTGGCCGAAGCCGGTCCAGCCGATGCGCAGCGCCGGCCCGTCCGGGATGCCGTAGCGCAGGCCGTGGCTGGCCGGCTCCTCCAGGATCACCGCATCCTGCTCGAACAGCGCCGGCGTCAGCCTGAGCGTGCGGCTGTGGACCGGGCTTGGCTCGACGTCCGGGCGCAGCAGGCCGCCCGCAACCCGTCGGATCGGTGCCGGCTCCTCGCTGTCGAACAGGATCTCGTGCGCGGATGCGGCAAGTCCCGGTTCCAGCGGCCAGGCGAAGGCCGGGTGGGCGCCGAGCGAGGCCGGCAGCACGTCGAGGCCGGGATTGGAGAGGGTGTAGCTCACCGTCAGGGTCGAGCCGCTGATGCCGTAGGCGATCTCGAGCCTGAAGGCGAACGGGTAGACCGCCCGGCTCTGCGCGTCATCCTCCAGCACCAGCCGGCACCGCGTGGCGTCGCGCTCGACGAAGGTGAAGGCGCGGTCACGGGCGAAGCCGTGCTGGGTCAGCGTCGTGGCCGTCCCGCGATGCAGCAGCCGGTCATTGACCAGCCGTCCCACGATCGGAAACAGCACCGGCGCATGGCGCGGCCATTCCGGACCGGCCTGCCAGAGCAGCTCCCTTCCTGCCGGTGTGGTGATCGAATGCAGCTCGGCACCCTGCGCCGAAATCAGTGCGGATAGGCCTCTGCCACGGATGGAATGGCGGTCGGTATCGCTCATGGACCTGTCTCCTGCGGATGTGGCGGGCACGGCTTGCAACGGCAGGACGGCCGGACCAGCATCAAGCTTATGATGCCTGTTCCCCCGGACAAGTCCGGCCCAGCCGATACGCCTGCCACGCGCATCGCGATCATCGGCGGCGGTCTCAGCGGCACGGTGTTCGCGCTGCACATGCTGCGTGACCACCCGGATGCGCGGGTCAGCCTGGAGCTGATCGAGCCGCGCGCGACCCTGGGCGGCGGCCTCGCCTACGACACCGCCAACCCGTTGCTGCGTATCAACGTGGCGGCGGCGCGCATGGCGCTGTTCGAGGAGGACCGCACCCATTTCGACCAGTGGCTGCGCGCCCGCGGCCTGCCCGAGGATCCGCAGGCGGCACGCCCGGACGGCAACCTGTTCCCACGCCGCGGACTGTTCGCCGAATACGTCGTGGAACTGCTGGTCCGGCATGCGGCGAGCGCGAGCGGATCGCATGTCCGGCATCTCCGCGACCGGGCGGGGTCGGTGGCCGCTTCAGGGCCGCAGCGATACCGGATCGAGCTCGAGAGTGGCGAGACGATCACCGCCGACCTGGTGGTGCTGGCGACCAGCCATCCGCCGCCCGCGTTGCCGGCGCCGCTACGCGACCTGCCGCCTGGGCCCGCTGCGCGCCTGCTCGGCAATTCCTGGGACAGCAAGGCCCTGGCCGCCATTCCGGCCGATGCCCGCGTGGTGGTGCTCGGGACCGGGCTGACCGGCTGCGACGTGGTGTCCCTGCTGCGTCGCCAGGGGCGTTCCGGGCCGATCGTCGGCCTGTCGCGGCATGGTCTGCTGCCGCGGCCGCGCACGACGCTGCCGGTCGAGGGGTTCGGCGATTTCAGCAGCGAGCCGGCCACCACCGCGCTTGCCCTGCTGCGTCGCGTACGGGCCCGGATGGCGGAGTGCGCGGCTGCCGGTCGTCCCTGGGAGGATGTGGTGGACGCCCTGCGCAAACAGGCGTTCGTGCTGTGGAACGCGCTGCCGCTGCACGAGCGGCAGCGGGCGCTGCGTCACCTGCGCACCTTCTGGGACGTGCACCGCTACCAGTGCGCGCCGCAGATCGATGACGAGCTGCGGGCGGCAAAAGCCGAAGGGCAGCTCGAGATCGTTGCCGCTACCCTGCTCGGCGTCGAGGCGGCCCCGGACGGCAGCTTCGTGCTCGACCTGCACCCGCGCCATGCCGCGGCCAGCGTCCGACGTCGGCTGCAGGCGGACTTCATCGTCAACTGCACCGGACCTGCGCATGCCAGCCTGCTGCGGACCAGTGCGCTGCTCGGCGGCATGGCGGCGGCCGGCATGCTGGTGGCCGATCCGACCGGCCTTGGGATCGCCGTCGATGCCGACGCCCATCTGCTGCGGCCGGACGGCAGCGCCTGGCCGGGTATCTTCGTGGTGGGACCCCTGGCGCGCGGCACCTTCGGCGAGCTAATGGGCCTGCCGCAGATCTCGATGCAGCCGCGTGCCCTCGCATCCCATGTCGCGGAGCTGCTGGTCGCGTGACGCCGGAGATCCGCTTCAACGCCTTCACGATGAACTGCATCGGCCACCAGTCGCCCGGGCTGTGGACGCACCCGCGCTGCCGCTCGACGCAATTCAACACGCTGTCCTACTGGACCGACCTCGCCCGGATCCTGGAGCAGGGGTTGTTCGACGGCGTGTTCCTGGCCGATGTGCTCGGCGTCTATGACGTGTTCGGCGGCAAAGCTGATGCCGCGCTGCGGGCCGCGACCCAGGTCCCGGCCGGCGATCCGATGCTGCTGATCCCGGCGATGGCGGCGGTGACGACAGACCTCGGCTTCGGGGTCACCTCCAGCCTGTCGTACGAGCCGGTGTTCCCGTTCGCCCGGCGGATGTCCACGCTCGACCACCTGACCGGCGGGCGGGTCGGCTGGAACATCGTGACCTCCTACCTCGATAGTGCCGCCCGCGCCGCCGGGAAGCCACGGCAGCGCGCGCATGACGATCGCTACGATACCGCCGAGGACTACATGCAGGCGATCCTGGCGCTGTGGGAGCGGAGCTGGGAGGACGGCGCGGTGCTGCGTGATCGCGCGCGCGGGATCTATGCCGATCCGGTGCGCGTGCATCGCATCCGGCATGACGCACCGCATGTGCAGCTCGATGCGATCCACCTGCAGGAGCCGTCGCCGCAGCGCACGCCGGTGCTGTACCAGGCCGGCAGCTCGCCGAAGGGCCGGGAGTTCGCGGCGCGCTATGCCGAGTGCGTGTTCGTCTCGGGACCGACGGCTGCCATCGTCGGTGCGCGTGCGGAGGCGATCCGGGCGCTGGCGCGGCAGGCCGGCCGGGATGCCGACACGATCCGCTGCTTCTCGCTCGCCACGGTGATCGTGGCGGAGACCGACCGGCAGGCACAGGCGCTGCACGCGGAGTATCGCGCCCATGTCAGCCACGAGGGGGCGCTGGCGCTGATGTCGGGCTGGACCGGGATCGACCTGGCTGCGTTGCCGCTCGACCAGGCGATCCGGCATGTCCAGACCGATGCCGGGCGCTCGGCGCTGGACAACATCACCCGTGCCGACCCCGAGCGGCATTGGACGGTGCGCGACGTCGCCGAGCATGTCGGCATCGGCGGCATCGGGCCGGTGTTCGTGGGGTCGGCGGCGACGGTGGCCGACCTGGTCGAACGCTGGGCGGGGCAGAGCGGCATCGAGGGCTTCAACCTGTGCTCCGTCGTGGCGCACGAGACCTTCGAGGCGGTCGGGCGGTTGCTGGTGCCGGAACTGCAACGGCGTGGCCGCTACAAGCGTGGCTATCGCCCCGGGACGCTCCGGGAAAAACTCGGCGGGGATGGCCCAAGGCGCCGAAAAGTAGAAAATTGCCCCTAGGAAAGGGGTTTAACATGCTATTGTTGATCAACATTGCCGTATTATGAGAAAATACTTGAAAATACCGCGTGCCGTCCGGCGGCGTGTGCTGTAGGGTCGCCTACGGTTAAATTTCTAACCGGGGCAAGATCTCGGTTCTGTTTCGCGTGTGTGCCTTCCGGTTCCCGAAAATAGAAGTGATGATGTCCCGCCTGTGTGCGGGAATTTGCCGGTAACGGAGATACGCTAATGTCGACAGGTACAGTTAAGTGGTTCAACACCCAGAAGGGCTTCGGTTTCATCGAGCCGACTGACGGCTCCAAGGACGTGTTCGTGCATGTCTCGGCCGTCGAGCGCGCCGGTCTTGCGACCCTGAACGAGGGCCAGAAGCTCAGCTACGAACTCGAGCGTGGCCAGCAGGGCAAGGTCTCGGCCGTCAATCTGCAGGCGACCTGACCAGGTGGCGGCGCTTCGGCGCCGCCATTTTCTGCCGTTTCAGCCCTGGATTTCTGCCTCGGAGAAAGATTGAGTGGCTAAACACAAGTTTGCCGTCGGCGACCGCGTCGCCCTGCTGCACAACAGCTCGAACATCAATGTCCGCCCCGGTGTCTACACCATCGTGCGCGCGATGCCCGTGACCAACGAAGGCTGCCAGTATCGCGCCAAAAACTCGATGGACAACCACGAGCGCGTCTTCGACGAGGTCCAGCTCCGCCAGGCCTGACGAAGCGGCCATCAGGCGCTTTGCCGATCACGACCCGATCCCGGACTGTTCCCCGACCAGGGTGAAGCGTGTCCGAAGGAGGAGCGGTGGCCGACCCGCGCGGATGGTGTCCGGACCTGTTTACGCCGATGCAGTCCGGTGACGGCTGGCTGATCCGGGTCAAGCCGTCTCTCGCGCGCATCACGGTGTCCCAGGCCCTGACCCTCTCGCACGTCGCCGGCACTTTCGGCAATGGCCTGATCGAGCTGACCAGACGCGGCAACCTGCAGCTTCGCGGTCTGACGCCCGACACGTCGGAGCGGGCGGCCCCGCAACTCCTCGCCGCCGGCCTTGGCGATCCCGATCCGGCACGCGAGCGTCGCCGCAACCTCATCGTCTCACCCTTGATGCCGCCCTCCGGCGTCGCTCTGGCCGGCCCCCTGGCGGCCGCCATCGCAAGCGCGGCCTGGCTCGATGACCTGCCGCCAAAGTTCGGCTTCGGCCTCAGCGCCGGTGCGTTTCCGCTCGCAGACGACCAGGCCGACCTGCTCGTTCGGGCGCAGGGCGATGGGTGGCGCCTCTCCCTCGGCGGCAACGCGCGTCAGGCGAGAGGATCCGCGGTGGTCGGACCCGCGCTGTCGATGGCGCGCGAGCGGCCGGCGACGAGGCGTTTGCACGCGGTCGCCACCCAGGCCCCGCGGATCGTCGGCTGGCATCCCGGTTCCGCCGCCTTCTGCTTCGGCCTGCCGTTCGGCCAGCTCGATGCAGGCACGCTTGCGCGCGTCGCCGCCCTTGCCGAACGTCACGGCGACGGCCTGCTGCACCTCACTCCGTGGCGGGCCATGCTGATCGCCGGGATCGACACCGCCGCCATCCCGGTCTTGCGCGATGCCCTGCACGGCCTGGTGCTGGAGCCCGACGATCCCCGCCTGCTGGTCAGCGCCTGCATCGGCTCGGTCGGCTGCGGCAGCGGCAGGGTCGATGCGCGCGCCGATGCCCTGGCGATCCTGCGCCTGGGGGTGCGGGCGGCCTCGATCCATGTCTCCGGCTGTGCGAAAGGGTGCGCCCATCCGGGACCGGCGGCGCTGACCCTGGTCGGTGAGGCCATGCGGGAGGGTCGCGGGCGCTACGCACTGGTGCGGGACGGGCGGGCAGGCGATACAGCGCTGGCGGACGGGCTGGACTGCGTTCAAATCGCCCGGGAGATCGGCAGGAGCGCGGACCCGTCTTGAGAGAGCCAGCCTGCCGAACCGTCATTGCGAGCGACTACGAGCGAGACGGCACCGCGATCTATGCGCGCTCCTTCGCCATCATCCGTGCCGAAGCCGACCTGTCGCGGTTTGCCGTCGACGAGGCCCAGGTGGCGGTGCGGGTGATCCACGCCTGCGGCATGGTCGAGCTGGCCGCCAACCTGCGCTTCGGCCCCGGCTTCGTCTCCGCCGGCCGGCGCGCCCTGCGCGATGGCAGCCCGGTGCTGTGCGACTCCGAGATGGTGGCGCACGGGATCACCCGCGCGCGCCTGCCGGCCGGCAACGAGGTGGTCTGCACGCTGCGCGACCCCCGCACCCCCGGGCTGGCCGCGACACTCGGCACCACCCGCTCGGCGGCGGCGCTGCAGCTCTGGGGCGACCGGCTGGCCGGCTCCGTGGTCGTGATCGGCAACGCGCCGACCGCCCTGTTCCACCTGCTCGGGATGCTGGCGGCCGGCGTCGCGCCGCCCGCCGCGATCATCGGCATGCCGGTCGGCTTCGTCGGCGCCGCCGAAAGCAAGCAGGCGCTGGAGGCGTCCGGCCTGGTGCCGTATGCGATCGTCGCCGGGCGGCCGGGCGGCAGCGCGATGGCGGCCGGCTGCCTGAACGCGCTGGCCAGCGAGGCGGAGTGAGCGGCACCCTGCATGTCGTGGGCATGGGGCCGGGCGACCCCGAGCTGCTGACGCTGAAGGCGGCACGGCTGATCGAGGCGGCGCCGGTGGTGGCGTTCTTCGCCAAGCGCGGCCGCACCGGGCACGCGCGACGCATCGCCGGCGACCGCATCGATCCGAAGGCCGAGCTGCTGCGCTTCGAGTACCCGTTCACCACCGAGCTTTCGGTGACCGATCCGCGCTACCTGGCCGAGATCGGCACCTTCTACGAGGCCAGTGCCGCGCGGCTCGCCGAGCGCCTGGCCAACGGACTCGACGTGGCGCTGCTGTGCGAGGGCGACCCGTTCTTCTACGGCTCGGCGATGTACCTGTTCGACCGGCTGCACCGGGAGTTTCCGTACGAGATCGTGCCGGGGGTCACCGGCATGAGCGGCTGCTGGTCCGCCGCCGGCGTGCCGTTCACGCATGGCGACGACGTGCTGCTGGTGCTGCCCGGCACGCTGGACCGGCAGACGCTGGCGGCGAGGCTCGCGATCGGCGACGCGGCGGTCATCATGAAGGTCGGCAGCAACCTGACCAAGATCCAGGCGGCGCTTGACGATGCCGGCCTGTTGTCGCGCGCGCTCTATGTCGAGAGCGGCATGATGCCCGGCCAGCGCATCATGCCGCTTGCCGAGATGGCCGGGCAGGCGGCGCCGTATTTCTCGATGGTGCTGGTGCCGGGAAGAAGGCGCGCACGATGACCGGCCGGCTGGTGATCGTGGGCCTCGGTCCGGGTGATCCTGCGCTGCGCACGCCACAGGTCAGCGCGGCCCTGGCAGGAGCCACCGACCTGGTCGGCTATGGCCCGTATCTGCAGCGTGTCGAAGATGCCGAGGGCACGACCCGGCATGTGTCCGACAACCGCGAGGAGCTCGACCGCGCCCGGCTCGCTCTGGCGCTGGCAGCGGAAGGGCGGCGGGTGGCGGTGGTGTCGTCCGGCGATGCCGGGGTGTTCGCGATGGCCAGCGCGGTGTTCGAGGCGATCGAGCAGGGCGATCCGGCCTGGCGGCGGCTCGATGTCGAGGTGCTGCCCGGGATCTCGGCGATGCTGGCGGTGGCGGCGCGCCTCGGTGCGCCGCTCGGCCATGATTTCTGCGTGATCTCGCTGTCGGACAATCTCAAGCCCTGGCCGCTGGTGCTGCGGCGGCTGCGGGCGGCGGCGGCGGCGGGGCTCGGCATGGCGCTGTACAACCCGGTCTCGGCGGCGCGTCCGTGGCAGCTCGGGGAGGCGCTTGACGCCCTGCGCGAGCTGCTGCCCGGGAGCGTGCCGGTGGTGTTCGCCACCGCCGTCAGCCGCCCGGACGAGCGTATCGTGCTGACCGACCTCGCCCGGGCAGCGCTGGCGCAGGCGGACATGCGCACGCTGATCCTGGTCGGCACCGAGGCCACGCGGATCATCGAACGCGGCGACGGCCTGCAACCGTGGCTCTACGCGCCGCGCGGGGTCGCCTGATGCAGGTGTTCGAGCCAGTCCCAGGCCGCCGTCGCATCCGGCACCGCGCGGCTGGCCGTGACGGCTTCGGGACGTCGGATCATCAGCACGGAAATACCGGCCTCGCGCGCGGCCCGCAGCTTGGGTTCGGTGGCATTGCCGCCGGAGTTCTTGCTGACCAGCATGTCGATGCCGTGCCGGGCCAGCAGCGCCCGCTCGTCCTCCAGCCGGAACGGACCACGGGCCAGCAGCAGCGTCGCCGGCGGCGTTGCGTCGGCATCGGGCGGATCGATGCAGCGGATCACGTAGCGATGTTGCGGGGCGTTCCGGAACGGCGCCAGATCCTTGGACCCGAGCGTCAGCAGCACCGTCCGAGGGGGTGCGGCGAGCAGCAGGCGGGCGGCGCGGGATGCATCCTCCACCGGTGTCCAGCGGTCGCCAGGCAGCGCGGTCCAGGGCGGCCGGGCGATGCGCAGCAGCGGGATCGCGGCGCGGGCCGCGGCTCGCCCGGCATTGTCGGTGATCGTCGCGGCGTACGGATGCGTCGCATCGACGAGCGCCTCGATGCGGTTCCGGTCCAGCCAGTCCGCAAGGCCGGTCCAGCCGCCGAAGCCGCCGATCCGGTGCACGATGCCCGGCAGCGTCGGCGTGCGGGTGACGCCGGCCAGCGAGTACGTCGCCTGGAACCGGGGATCGTCGCGCAGGCGCTGCGCCAGCGACAGGCCTTCGCCGGTGCCGCCCAGGATGAGCACGCGCAGGGCGCGGCCCGGGGTCGCGCGCGATGAGCCGGCAAGCATGGATCTCCATTCTGGGGATCGGCGAGGATGGTGTCGATGGCCTGTCCGGTCTGGCGCGCGGCCTGCTGTCCGGGGCGGAGTGCGTGTTCGGCGGCGCGCGTCATCTCGCGCTGGCCCGCGAGCTGATCCGGGGCGAGGCGACGGCGTGGCCGGTGCCGCTCGGCGATCCCGCCGCCCTGCTGCTGTCCCGGCGGCCGCAGCGCTGCGTGGTGCTGGCCTCCGGCGACCCGTTCTGGTTCGGCGTCGGTAGCCTGCTGGCGCGCGGCATTCCGGCCGACGAGTTCGTCTGCCTGCCGCAGCCTTCCAGCTTTTCCCTTGCCGGCGCACGGCTCGGCTGGAGCCTGCAGGCGACACGCACGCTGTCGGTCTGCGGCCGCCCCATCGAGGCGCTGGTTCCGGCCCTGCAACCGGGTGCGAGGCTGCTGGTGCTGTGCGCCGACGCGTCCAGCCCGGCCGCCATCGCCGGCCTGCTGACCGAGCGCGGTTTCGGCGCGGCGACGCTGCATGTGATGCAGGCGCTTGGCGGCCCGCGCGAGGCGATCGTGACGCTCCGCGCCGACCAGCCGATGCCCGAGGCGATCGACCCGCTGGTCCTGCTGGCGATCGCGCTGCCGTCCGGCCCGGCCGGGCGTGCGCTGCCGCTGGCCTGCGGCCTGGACGATGCCGCCTTCCAGCATGATGGCCAGATGACCCGGCGCGAGATACGCGCCCTGACCCTCTCGGCGCTGGCGCCACGGCAGGGCGAGCTGTTGTGGGATGTCGGCTGCGGCTCCGGCTCGATCGCGATCGAATGGATGCTGTGCCACCCGCAATGCCGTGCGATCGGCATCGAGCCGGATCCGCAGCGGCGGGCGCGCGCGGCGCGCAACGCGCGGGCGCTCGGAGCGCCGGGACTGGAGCTGCGCGCGGGCGCGGCCCCGCTGGCGCTCGACGGGCTGCCGCGTCCGGATGCGGTGTTCATCGGCGGCGGCGCCAGCGACCCGGGGGTGCTCGATACCGCCCGTGCGGCCCTGAGTCCGGGCGGCCGGCTGGTTGCCAACGCGGTGACTCTGGAGACCGAGGCGCTGCTGATCGGCCACCAGGCCAGCCACGGCGGCAGCCTCGCGCGGTTCGGCATCGACCGGCTGGACAGCATCGGCAGCATGCACGCGCTGCGTCCGGCGATGCGCATCCTGCAATGGGTGTGGCATGCCTGACCGCACCGTGGCCGGCCTGGGCTGCAGGCGCGGAACCAGGGCGGATGCCGTGGTGGCGCTGGTGCGGGCGTGCGCCGCAGAGGCAGGGCGGGTGCCCGATCTGCTGGCGGTGCCGGAGTTCAAGCATGACGAGCCCGGCCTGGACGAGGCGGCGCGCGTGCTCGGGCTGGAGCTGCGCCGGGTGCCGAACGAGGTCCTGCGTGCACAGCAGCCGCGCTGCGTGACCCGCTCGGATCGCGTCGAAGCGGCTGTCGGGCTGCGTAGCGTGGCGGAGGCATGCGCGCTCGCCGCCCTCGGTCCGCAGGCGCGGCTGCTGCTGCCGCGCCGCGCCGCGGACGGCGTGACCTGCGCCCTCGCGGTGGCCGGCGCGCCATGACGGTGCATTTCATCGGCGCCGGACCCGGTGCCGCCGACCTGCTGACCCTGCGCGGCCGAGACCTGCTGGCGGCGTGCCCGGTCTGCCTGTACGCGGGCTCCATCGTGCCGCAGGCGATGCTGGAGCACTGTCCGCCCGGCGCCAGGCTGGTCGACACCGCCTCGATGGACCTGGATGCGATCGAGGTCGAGTTCCGCCAAGCGCATGAGGGGGGCAGGGACGTCGCCCGCCTGCAGTCCGGGGACCTGTCGATCTACAGTGCGCTCGCTGAGCAGCTGCGGCGGCTGGACCGTGCCGGCATCGCGTACACGCTGACGCCAGGGGTGCCCGCCTTTGCGGCGGCCGCGGCGGCGCTCGGCTGCGAGCTGACGCTGCCCGGCATTGCCCAGAGCGTCGTGCTGACCCGCCTGTCCGGCCGTGCCTCGGCGATGCCGGAGCGCGAGACGCTGGCGGGATTCGCGGCCACCGGGGCGACGCTGGCGATCCATCTCGCGATTCACGGTCTTGCCCGGATCGTCGCCGAGCTGCTGCCGTACTACGCAGAGGACATTCCGGTCGCGGTGGTGGCGCGCGCCTCGTGGCCGGACCAGCGCATCGTGCGCGGCACCCTGGGGAGCATCGAGGCCTTGCTGGCGAGCGAGCCGATCGAGCGCACCGCCCTCGTGCTGGTCGGGCCGGCGCTGGCAGGCAACCTCACCTTCGAAAGCGCGCTCTACAGCCCGGACTACGTGCGCCGATTTCGCACCGGCGTCATCGAGGCGCGTCCGGACACCGCACCTTGAGCATCGAACAGCACGATCTCGAGCGTGACTGGCAGGTCGCCGAGCACTTCGGCTGCGACCTGCCAGGCGTCGGCCGCGACCCGGTCGCCGAGTGCGATGCCGTCCTCGCGCGCCATTGCCAACGCTTCGGCGGCGGTATTGGCGCCGGCGATGCGCGCGACGGTCGCCGCCGACACGGCCGCCTCAGCGGCGATCCCGGCGAGCGCCTGCCGATCCACGCCGCCGCGGCCGGAATGCAGGTCGAGCCGGCCCTGCGCGAGCTTGGTGATCTTGCCGATGCCGCCGGCGATGCTGATGCGCGGCACCGGATGGCGCCGCAGATATTTCAGCATGCCGCCGGCGAAGTCGCCCATCTCGATCAGCGCGGTCTCGGGGAGGCCGTGCAGGCGCTGGATCGCGGCTTCCGAGGTGCGTCCGGTGCTGCCCGCAACATGCTCCAGCCCGATGGCGCGGGCTACGTCGATGCCGCGCCTTATGCTGTCGATCCAGGCGGCGCAGGAGTACGGCACCACGATGCCGGTGGTGCCGAGCACCGACAGGCCGCCGACGATGCCGAGCCGGCCGTTGAGCGTCTGCAGCGCCAGGGCTTCGCCGCCGGGGATGCTGACCGTCACCAGGGCGTCCGGAGCCGGGCGAAGCGAGGCCAGCGCCGCCTCGATCATGCGCCGCGGTCCGGGGTTGATCGCGGGCTCGCCGGGCGGCAGCGGCAGGCCCGGCCGGGTGACGGTGCCGACGCCGGGGCCGGCCTGGAACCGGACGCCGCTACCAGGGGCGAGCAGGCGCACCTCGGCGCGGACCAACGCGCCGTGCGTCACGTCCGGATCGTCGCCGGCATCCTTGACCACCCCGGCGCCGGCGACGCCGTCGCCAAGCTGGTGCTCCGCGAGCGCAAAGCTCGGCGCTGCGCCGTTCGGCAGGGCGATCGAGACCGGATCGGGAAAGCTGCCATGCAGCAGGGCGGCGTAGGCGGCCTTGGCGGCGGCTGTGGCGCAGGCCCCGGTGGTCCAGCCACGTCGGAGCGGCCCCCTGGGCTTGAGCTCGTCCGGAATGGGACCTTCTGGTGTCATCGCGCTCCCGGCGTCCCTGCCTCGAATGTTCGCGTGTCATGACGCGCGGGCTGATGATAGCAGCGCCGCGCTCGGGCAGCGGCAAGACCCTGGTGACGCTGGCGATCCTCGGCGCCCTGCGCCGGCGCGGCCTCGGCGTGCGCGCCGCGAAATCCGGGCCGGACTATATCGATCCGGGCTTCCACGCCGCCTGTCTCGGCACGCCCTGCCTCAACCTCGATAGCTGGGCGATGCCGCCCGCGCTGCTCGACCGGCTGGCCTCCGAAGCCTCGGAAGCGGCGCCGCTGCTGGTGGTGGAGGCGGCGATGGGGTTGTTCGATGGCGTTGACGGAGCGCCGGGCCGTCGCGGTCGTCCCGCCGATCTCGCGGCCCAACTCGGCCTGCCGGTGCTGCTGGTGCTGGACATCTCCGGCCAGTCGCAATCGGCCGCGGCGGTGGCACGCGGTTTCGCAATGCACGAGGCGGGCGTGCGGTTGGCCGGCGTGGTGCTCAACCGAGCAGGTTCGGCGCGGCATCGCGAGGGCGCCGCGCGCGCGATCGAGGCGGCCGGGTTGCCGGTCATGGGCTGCCTGATGCGCGATCCGGCGCTTGCCCTGCCGGAGCGCCATCTTGGCCTGGTGCAGGCGCAGGAGCACGGCGCGATCGATGGCTTCCTGGCGGACCTGGCCACGCGCGCGGAAGCGTCGCTGGACCTCGATGCGATCCTGCACGCGATGGCGCCGCTGGTGGTCCGTAGCGGCGACACGCAGCCGGCGCTCAGGCCGCCCGGCCAGCGCATCGCACTCGCCCGCGACGACGCGTTCAGCTTCCTGTATCCCCATGTGGCGCAGGGCTGGCGCGATGCCGGCGCCGAGATCGTCGCGTTCTCGCCGCTGGCGGACGAGGCGCCGCCCGCCGGTTGCGACTGCTGCTGGCTGCCCGGCGGCTACCCGGAGCTGCATGCCGGGCGGCTGGCGCGGAACCGCCGCTTCATCGACGGCCTGCGCCGCTTCGCCGACACCCGGCCGGTGCATGGCGAGTGCGGCGGCTACATGGTGCTGGGCGAGGCGCTGGAGGACGGGCAGGGCGTCGCGCACCGGATGGCCGGGCTGCTCGGGCACAGCACCAGCTTCGCCCGCCGCAGGCTGGCGCTCGGCTACCGCGAGGCGACCCTGGCGCAATCGACCGTTCTCGGACCGGCCGGCGCGGTGCTGCGCGGCCACGAGTTCCACTATGCCCGCGTCACCGAGCCCGGTGCCGATCCCTGCCTCGCCACGCTTCGCGACGCCACCGGCGGCGAGCTTGGCGGAGCGGGAGGCGTGCGCGGGACGGTGAGCGGCTCCTTTTTCCACGCCATCGCGACGGTTCCGGCATGACCCAGTTCTCCTCGATCGACGCCCTGCGCGCAGCCTGCCTTAACCTGCCGCCGCCGGACCATGCCGCGGCGCATGCGGTAGCGGCCCGGCAGGCGACGCTGACCAAGCCGCCGGGCAGCCTCGGGATGCTGGAGCAGGTGGTCGGCTGGCTCGCCGGCTGGCAGCGGCGCGCGATGCCGAGGCTGGACCGCGTCGAGATCCTGGTGTTCGCCGGCAACCATGGCGTCGTGGCGCGGGGGGTTTCGCCCTATCCCGCCTCGGTGACCGTGCAGATGGTCGGCAATTTTGCAGCCGGTGGCGCCGCCATCAACCAGCTTGCCCGAGTCGCCGATGCCGGGCTGCGGGTGGTGCCGCTGTCGCTGGACCAGCCGACGGCGGACCTGTCGCAGGCGCCGGCGATGAGCGACGCCGAGTTCCTCGAGGCGGTGCAAGCGGGCCATGCCGCCGTGCAGCCGGAGACCGACCTGCTCTGTCTCGGCGAGATGGGGATCGGCAACACCACGGCGGCCGCGGCACTGGCGGCGGCGCTTTATGGCCATGGCAGTGCCTCGCCCTGGACCGGCCGCGGCACCGGCCTCGACGATGCCGGGCTGCGGCGCAAGCAGGCGGTTGTGGCCTGCGCCCTGGAGCGTCATGCGGCCGTGCTGGGCGATCCGCTGCAGGCGGCGCGCTGCCTCGGTGGCCGCGAACTCGCGGCGCTGTTCGGAGCGGCGCTGGCGGCCCGGCAGGCCGGCGTGCCGGTGCTGCTCGACGGCTATGTCTGCACCGCCGCGGTGGCGCCGCTGGCCCGGCTCGCGCCCGACGGCCTGGCGCATGCCTGGCTCGCGCATGTCTCCGCCGAGCCCGGGCACCGGCTGCTGGCGCAGGCGCTCGGGCTGTCGCCGCTGCTCGATCTCGGGTTGCGGCTCGGCGAGGCCTCGGGGACAGCACTCGCGGTGCCGCTGCTGCGCGCCGCACTCGCCTGCCACGCCGGCATGGCGAGCTTCGCGCAGGCCGGGGTGGACGGCCCGGAGGCGGCCCTGCCGCCATGATGCGCCCACCATGATGCGCCGGCCGCGCACCGACCTTGCCGCCACCATCGGCTTCTTCACCAGGCTACCGGTCGGCTGGCTGATGCCGCGCGAACCCCGCATCGCCCTGGGCGGAGCGGTGTGGGCGTTTCCGATCGCGGGCGCCCTGGTCGGCGCGATCGGCGCCTGCGCCTATGCGGCCGCCGACCGGATCGGCCTGCCGCCGCTGCTTTGCGCCTGCTGGACGCTGGCCGCGATGCTGCTGCTGACCGGCGGCCTGCACGAGGACGGCCTCGCCGACATGGCGGACGGGCTGGGCGGCGGCCAGTCCTTCGAGCAGCGGCTGGCGATCATGCGTGACAGCCGGATCGGCAGCTACGGCGCGCTGGCCCTGCTGGTGGGCTGCCTCGCGCGCATCGCGGCGCTGGCGACGCTTGCCGATCCGGCGCGTGTCGCGGTGACGCTCGTCGCCTCCTGCATGCTGTCGCGGGCCGCCATCATCCCGGTCGCGATGCTGACGCCTCCCGCACGCACCGAGGGCCTCGCGGCGCTGCTGCAGCCGATCGATCGCCGCGCGGCTGGCCTGGGCCTGGTGCTGGCGGTGGTCGCAACGCCGCTGCTGGTTTCGTTGGGACCGGCGCCGTGGCTGCTCGGCAGCGCCTTGCTGTGTGGCCTCGGCATGGCGCGGCTGTGCCGGCTCCGGCTCGGCGGCCATACCGGCGACGTGCTCGGCGCCTGTTCGGTGCTGGCGGAAACCGTCCTGCTCACCCTATGCTGCTCGCAGGTTCTCACTGCGGAGATCTAGCTGGCATGCTCGGTCGGCTGCTTGGTGTGCTGTCCTGCATCGCGATCCTCTGGCTGTTGTGGGGCGTGTAGCGGCCGGCCGGGAAGTGTCACCGCCTCCATCGCGAGGAAATCCGGCGCGGCAGCGGCGAGATCCGGCGCTGCCCCACGCAGCAGTGGCGACAGGATTTTCACCGGGCCGCCATGAGAAACCACGATCGCGGATCGTGCATCGCGGCACAGCATGTCGTGGAACCGTTCGACGCGTTCGATCAGGGCCGCTCCGCGCTCGCCGCCGGGCGCCGCAAAGCCGGGCAGGTCGGTCGCCCAGCGATCGAGCGCCTCGCGCGGCACCTGGTCCCAGGCAAGTCCTTCCCACGCGCCGAAATCGAGCTCCTGCAGGCGGTCATCGAGCCTGACCTCGAGGCCAAGCCGCGCCGCAATGCGGGCCGCCGGGTTGGCGCAGCGTCGGCTCGGTGAACTCCAGACCAGCGCATTGCGCAGCATCGGCAGGACAAGTGCGTCGGTTCCTGCCTGCCATCCAGGCGGCAGGTCGAGGTCGAGGCGGCCGTAGCAGATCCCGGCCGCCGGCAGCAGCGGCCGCGGATGGCGAAGCAGGACGATGGTGGTCATGGGATTGCACGATGCGACAGGTGTGTTAGTCCTATTATCCGCGGCGGCTGGGGTTGAGCATGATCGGGCGTCCTTCGGAAGTGAAACGACGTCGCTTGCTCGAGGTATGCCTCGCCTTGGTGCTGGTGCTCGGCCTGGCATCGATCCTGATCGGCGAGGGGCATCAGCCGGTGCAGCTTTCCGGACGGCTGCTCGCGGCGGACGCGCGCTAGCGTCGTTTCGAGGTTGGCCACCGGCACCAACGCCACCTCGCACAGCCGCCCGTCCTACAGCATAGCTTGCGATACCAGAGCGTAAGCATTGCGGGCATCCAGTGCCCGCTCTTGCCTTCATCAACCTGATCCGGCAAGGGTCGTCGGGAATTTGCTTCGCTCTCTCGCCGGTGCGGCGACAAGATGCTGATGCAGCCGATGTACCGATGAACGGGCAGGGCATTCCGGGGGCGATGACGACGTGGAATCGGGGAAGATCTACCATGTGAAGCCGTCGCTGGCGGCGTCTGCGGCGATCAACGCCGCACGCCACCGGTTGATGTCCAACCATGCGGTCACCGATGCCGACGGCTTCTGGCATGAAGAGGCGCGCCGTCTCGACTGGATCCGGGTGCCCGAGCTTGCCGGCAACAGCAGCTTCGACGGCGACGTGCGCGTCTCGTGGTTTGCCGACGGCGTCCTGAACGTCTCGGTCAACTGCCTGGACCGCCATCTCGACCAGCACGGCGACCGGGTCGCGCTGATCTGGCAGGGCGAGGCGGAAGATGACAGCCGCACCCTGACCTATCGGCAGCTGCATGCCGAGGTTTGCCGGCTGGCGAACGCCTTGCGGGCGCTCGGCATCCGGAAGGGCGACCGCATCGCGATCTACCTGCCGATGGTCGCCGAGGGCGCCGTTGCGATGCTTGCCTGCGCGCGCATCGGCGCGGTGCACGTGGTGATGTTCGCGGGCTTCTCCGCGTCGGGCATTGCCGACCGGCTCGTCGATTGCGGCGCCCGGCTGGTGATCACCGCCGACGCGGGCCGGCGCGGCGGCAAGCGTGTGCCGCTCAAGGCCTGCATCGACGAGGCGCTGTCCCTGGCGTCAACGAGCGAGGCCAGTGCAGGCCACAAGGTCGAGCATGTGCTGGTGCTGCGCCTGACCGGCACCGAAATCGCCATGCAGCCGCCGCGCGACCTCGAGTTTGCAGCCACCGTCGGCCAGCAGCCCGACCAGTGCGAGCCGGAGCCGATGGGCGGCGAGGATCCGCTGCTGCTGCTCTACACCTCCGGCAGCACCGGCAAGCCGAAGGGACTGCTGCACACCACGGCGGGCTACCTGCTGTGGGCGCGCTTCACCCACGAGGCCGTGTTCGACTACAAGCCCGGCGAGGTATTCTGGTGCACCGCCGACATCGGCTGGGTGACCGGCCACAGCTATGTCGTGTACGGACCACTGGCCAATGCCGGGACCACGCTGATCTTCGAGGGCACGCCGTCCTGGCCGGAGCCCGGCCGCTGGTGGCGCATCATCGACAAGTACCAGGTGGCGAGCTTCTACACCGCGCCGACCGCGATCCGCTCGATGATGCGCGACGATCCGAAATTTCTCGCCGCCACCTCGCGCAAGTCGCTGCGCGTGCTCGGCAGCGTCGGCGAGCCGATCAATCCGGAAGCCTGGCTCTGGTACTACCACGATGTCGGCGGCGAGCGCTGCGCGGTGGTCGATACCTGGTGGCAGACCGAGACCGGCGGCATCATGATCGCGCCGCTGCCCGGAGCGATCGCGCAGAAGCCTGGTTCGGCGACGCTGCCGCTGCCGGGCGTGGTTCCGGTTCTGGTCGACGAGAAGGGCCAGGAGCTCTCGGGCGAGGCCGAGGGACATCTCTGCCTCGGCCGTTCGTGGCCGGGCCAGGCGCGCACCATCTGGGGCGATCATGCGCGCTACGTGCAGACCTATTTCAGCACCTATCCCGGGTACTATTTCACCGGTGACGGGGCGCGCCGCGACAGCGACGGCTATTACTGGATCACCGGGCGTGTCGACGACGTGATCAACGTCTCCGGCCATCGCATCGGCAGCGCCGAGGTGGAAAGCGCTCTCGACACGCACGACGCTGTCGCCGAGGCTGCGGTGATCGGCGTGCCGCACGACATCAAGGGGCAGGCGCTGTTCGCCTTTGTCGTGTTGAAGGCAAGCAATGGCGCCGCCGGCATCGAGGCGGAACTGGCGCGGCATGTCGGCCAGGTGCTCGGCCGCTATGCCGCTCCCGATACCGTGCTGCTGGCGCCCGAATTGCCCAAGACGCGGTCCGGCAAGATCATGCGTCGCATCCTGCGCAAGATCGCCACACGCGACACCGCCGAGCTTGGCGACACCACGACGCTGGCCGATCCGGCGATCGTGCAGGAGCTGATCAAGAGGCTGGAGGCACGGTCCTGAGCTCGACCGCCACAGCGCGCAGGACGACCAGCGCGCTTGGCGCGACGCCCGGGGCGCACCTGCCGATCGAGACCAACATCCCCGGCCGGCTCGACCGGCTGCCGTGGAGCCGGTTCCACATGCTGGTGGTGGTCGCACTCGGCATCACCTGGATCCTGGACGGGCTGGAAGTCACCATCGTCGGCTCGATCGCGCCGATCCTGCAGGACCATCGAACCCTGTCGATGTCGCCGAGCGAGATCGGCAGCTCGGCCTCGCTCTATGTGATCGGCGCGGTGGTCGGCGCATTGATCTTCGGCTGGCTCACCGACAAGGTCGGGCGCAAGGCGATCTTCACGCTGACGCTCGCCGTCTACATCGGCGGCGTGCTGCTGTCGGCGTGCTCTTGGAATTTCGCGAGCTTCGCGCTGTTCCGCTTCATCACCGGGCTCGGCATCGGCGGCGAGTATTCCGCGATCAACTCCGCGATCGACGAGCTGATCCCGGCGCGGCTGCGCGGCCGCGTCGACCTCATCATCAACGGCTCGTTCTGGGCCGGCGCCGCCCTCGGCGCCGGCGGCTCGATCTTCCTGATCGGCGGCACCTACATGCCGGTCACCTTCGGCTGGCGCTTCGGGTTTGCGATCGGCGGCATCCTCGGCCTGATCGTGATCATGCTGCGCCGCTGGGTGCCGGAGAGCCCGCGCTGGCTCTGCACGCATGGCCAGCACCAGGAAGGCGAGCGCGTCACCTGCGACATCGAGTCCCGTGTCGCCGCCTCGACCGGGCAGACGCTCGAGCAGGTGCACGAGATGATGACGGTGCATCCTAGGCACCGCTTCGGCTTCCGCCTGGTGCTGCGCATGATGGTCGGGCAGTACCGCACGCGCAGCATCCTGGTCATGGTGCTGATGATCGCGCAGGCCTTCCTCTACAACGCCGTGTTCTTCACCTACGGCATGGTGCTGACGCATTACGAAGGTGTCGCCGGTCGCAATGTCGGCATGTTCATCCTGCCCCTCGCGGTCAGCAACTTTCTCGGACCGCTGCTGCTGGGCACGCTGTTCGACACCGTCGGCCGACGCCGCATGATCTTTGCGACGTACACCATTTCCGGCGTGCTGATGATCGTGGTGGCCTGGATGTTCCGCGCGCACGAGCTGACGGCGATGACGCAGACGCTGGGCTGGGTCGCGATCTTCTTCTTCGCTTCCGCCGCCGCATCCTCGGCCTACCTTACCGCGAGCGAGGTGTTCCCGCTGGAGACGCGGGCACTGGCGATCGCGCTGTTCTATGCGATGGGCACGGTGATCGGAGGCGCCGGCGCGCCGTGGCTGTTCGGGGTGCTGATCGATGTCGGCGGCCGCGAGCCGCTGGCGATCGGCTATACCGGGGCCGCGGCGCTGATGCTGATTGCCGGCGTGGTGGCGCTGCGCATCGGCGTCGATGCAGAGGGCCGCTCGCTCGAGGAGATCGCGCCGCCGCTCTCTTCGCTGCCGGTCAGGTAGGCAACTCCGGCTGCTTCACTCACGGTCCCGTTTCTGCGTCCAGTCGCTCCAGAGCGGTTGCCAGATCCAGCACCTGATCCGGAGGAACATGGCTGCGCGCCCTGGCGCAGAACCGGGCGTCGGCGGTGACGAAGCTGCATCCGCTCGACTGGGCGAGAGCGAGGTAGATGCAGTCATAGGCCGGATGATCCATCTGAACGGCAAGACGGAACGCTGGCTCGAGAAGACGCCGCATCGGGATCAACTCCACAGCCGCGTGTTCCAGCAGCTGTCCCGCGAGCGAGGCCTGGTCCGGGCTGATCTCCTGGCGGCGCACCTTCTTCCAGAGAATGTTGGCGCATTCAGCGATCAGCAGATCTGGCGCCGATAGCCGATACCGACGCAGAGCTAGTGCTGCACCCGTTCCCGGCTCCTCGACGACCCATTTGATGGCGACGCTGGCGTCGATGACGAGTCGCCTCACCGCTCGTCACGACCCTCGCGCTGCAGGATCTCGGCGGGCGTCTGCACCCGGGTTGCCGTCAGCCGTCTGAGTTCGGCAGCGAGGCGGTCGAAGTCGGCATCCGCTTCGCCCTCCAGAGCCTGTCGCAGGATGTCGCGCACCTCGGCCTCAGCGGACTGCCCATGACGTGCCGCCCGGCGTTTTAGACGGCTTACCAGTTCCTCATCGACATTGCGTATGCTGAGGCTGCTGGCCATGCGCGCTCTCCCTCGCCGCCTGCAATGCTATCACTGCCAGCACCCCGCGCATATGATAAACGACGTGCCGAGTTCGGTATGCCTCTCCCAGGAGACGACAGCCTCCGATCACGCCTTCCGGGGCAGCCCGAAACAGATCAGCGCCGCGGTCAGCAGCAGCACAAGGCCGCCTGCGCCGAAGACGCCGGCAACGCCGGACAGGCCGAACATCACGCCGCCCGCGGCAGCGCCGGAGGCGATGGCAAGCTGCACGGCCGCGACCAGCAATCCGCCGGCGCTCTCCGCCTCGTCGGGCACTGCGCGCGCGAGCCATGTCGACCAGCCGACCGGCACCCCGCCGAACGCCATGCCCCACAGCGCCATCAGCAGCGCGCGCACGCCCCACAGCGCCGCGCGCATGCAGGCCCGCGAGAGCCAGGGCGGCGCCCCCGATCACCAGCGGCATCAGGGTCAGCGTCAGGCGTAGGCTGCGCTCGAGCAGTAGTCCGGCGATCAGGGTGCCGGCGAAGTTGGCGATGCCGAAGCCGAGCAGGACCAGCGCCATGGTGTCGATGCCGAGATCCGCCACGTCTTCCAGATACGGGCGGATGAAGGTGAACAGGGCGAAGTGGCCGCCGAACACCAGGACGCAGCACAGGATGCCGAGCCCGATGCCCGGCCTGAGCAGCACGTCCGCCAGGGTGCGCAGGCGCGCCTCGCCGATCGAGGCCAGGCGCGGCAGCGTGGCGGCCTGGAACAGCAGCGTCACCACGCCGATCGCCATCGCCAGCAGGAACACGCTGCGCCAGCCGAACAGATGGCCGAGCCAGGCGCCCAGCGGGGCCGCCACGATGGTTGCGATCGAGACGCCGCTGAAGATCATCGAGAGAGCGCGCGGCAGCAGGGCCGGGGGGACCAGGCGCATCGCCACCGCCGTCGCCATGCTCCAGAAGCCGCCGAGGGCCGCGCCGAGCAGCACGCGCGCCAGCAGCAGGACCGTGAGGTCGGGTGCCAGCGCCACCAGCAGGTTCGACGCGACGAGCAGCACCGAGAAGCCCATCAGCACCAGGCGGCGATCCAGGCCACGCGTCACCACGGCGGCAACCAGCGCCGCCACCAGGGCCGCGGCGGCCGTCACGGTCACCGCCTGGCCGACCAGTGCCTCCGAGGCGCCGAAGGTCGCCGCCATCGGCGTCAGCAGGCTGGCAGGCAGGAACTCCGCGGTCACCAGGCTGAACACGCCGAGCGCCAGCGAGAACACCGCGGGCCAAGCCGCCTCGCCGGCCACCTCGCCCGCCGCCTGGAACGACGCCGTATCCTGCAGGCTCTCGCTCATGCCGCTCCCCTGGTTCTGCATGCATCATACCTAGGCGCGACGATACGGACGACCTATGACAGATCATCCGTTTCCTTTGACCGAAGCTCCGGCAATGTCCGTGACCACCCTGCCACCCTCCGACCTGATGGGCGAATTGCTGCTCGGCATGCGGCTGCGCGGCATCCAGTACCGTCGCATCCAGGTGGCGTACCCGTTTGGTCTCGGTTTCGGCACCATGGCGGGCTGGGCGCAGTTCCACTTCATCGTGGACGGCCCGGTGTTCCTGCGCATGGGGAATGGCGACACCCACACCCTGGCCGCCGGGAGTGCCGCGTTCCTGCCGCATGGCGGGGCGCACCAACTGCTCTCCTCGCCGGAGCTGCCCTCACGCGACATCGCGAGCTTCGCGACCGCGCCACTCTGCGACGATGTCTGCGACATCACCGCGTGCGTGCCGGGTCGCGCGGGGGATGCCGTCATGTTCAGCAGCTGCATGGAGTTCGAGCTCGGCGGCATGCAGGGGCTGGTGCGCCTGATGCCGCAGGTCATGCTGGTCGACACGCTGAGCCAGCGCCATCCGGAGATCATGCCGATCCTGCAGGCGATGGACAGCGAGGTTCGCCAGCGGCGCGTGGGCTTCGCCGGCATCCTGGCGCGCCTGGCGGACGTGGTCTGCGCCACCATCGTACGCGGCTGGGTCGAGTGCGGCTGCGGCGGCGCCTCCGGGCTGGTGGAAGCGCTGCGCGACCCTGGCCTCGCCCGTGCGATCGCGGCGCTGCATCGCGATCCGGGCCATGGCTGGACCGTGGCCGAACTGGCCGCCGTGACCGGCTGCTCGCGCTCGGTATTCGCCGGGCGCTTCCAGGCGGTGACCGGTGTTGCGCCGCTGCGCTACGTCACCGAGGTGCGCATGCAGCTTGCCAGCCGATGGATCGGCCACGACAAGGTCCCGATCGATGCCGTCGCACATCGGCTGGGCTACACTTCACAGGCCGCCTTCAGCCGTGCCTTCAAGCGCGTCACGGGCGGACCGCCGGGCGCCACGCGCGCCGCGTCTATGCCGACATGAAGCTCGGCTTACGGCGCCGGCTGGAAGCCCGGCTCGCCCATCTGCCAGAGCAGGAAGGCGTGCTCGTCGGCGGTCTCCTGGTCGCGCTGGTCGCGGGTCGAGCCGATGCCGTGACCGGCGTCGAACTCGATGCGCAGCAGCACCGGCCGGCCACTGCTGGTCGCCGCCTGCAGGCGTGCCGCCATCTTGCCCGGCTCCCAGACGGTGACGCGCGGATCGTCGGCGCCACCGGTTAGCAGCACCGCCGGGTAGGCGACATGGTCCCTGACATGCTGGAACGCATCCATGCGCAGCA
Source organism: uncultured Lichenicoccus sp. (assembly GCA_963693035.2). Lineage (GTDB taxonomy): Bacteria > Pseudomonadota > Alphaproteobacteria > Acetobacterales > Acetobacteraceae > Lichenicoccus. The sequence goes on along the minus strand of CAXMMQ010000008.1, from coordinate 56,338 downwards.
GCGACGGGAACTGCGCTTGGTTGGTGACCGAGCCAAACTCGGGGATGTTGGCCGGACCGCCGGCAGTGAACTCGCCGCGCGTGCTGTTGGTGGCGCCGACGCGTATCAGCGCGGCACGGAACAGCTCCGGCCGCTGCGTGATGGCGCCGCCGATCAGGATGCCGCCGGCGCTGGTGCCGGTGCCGGCGAGATGCGCGCTGTCGGTATAGTGCCGGGAGATCATCGCCTCCGCGCAGGTGATGAAGTCGGTGATGGTGTTCATCTTGGTGGCGATGCGGCCGCCATCGTGCCAGGCCTGACCGCCTTCGCCGCCGCCACGGACATGCGCCACCGCGAACACCCCGCCATGGTCGAGCCAGGGCAGGATGGTCGGGTTGAAGGCGGGATCGTTGGAGATGCCGTAGGCGCCATAGCCGTCGATCAGCACCGGCCGCTGCCCGTCACGCTGCAGGTCGCGTCGGCTGACGATCGACAGCGGGATCAGCGTGCCGTCATGCGCGGGCACCTTGATCTCGATGGCCTGGTACGGCTTGAGGTCGCGCGGGAACGGCGGTGCAATGCCGGTATCGGTGACGGCATGGCTGCCCGCGTCGTAATGCAGCCAGACCAGCGGATGCACCCAAGAGACCAGGCTGATATCGGCCCCCGGCCGTCCCGGATCGGTGATCAGGCCGCCGGCATCGATCTCCGGCGGCGCGATGGTGCCGGCGAACGGCAGGGTGATCGTCTCGGCGATGCGCGCGCCGTCGCGCAGGCGCAGCAGGGTCATCACCGCGCCGTCCCGCCGCGTCAGATAGAGGCCGTCGGCGGCCAGGGCGAGATCGGTCAGCACGCCGCTGCCGGGCGCAATTACGGTGCGTGCATGGGCGAAGGCGGGCGCGTGCAGGTCGGTTTCCACGATGCGCAGGTGCGGCGCGTCCTTGTGGGTCAGCAGGTCGATGCGGCTGCCGCGCACGCTGGCGCCGACCACGGCGTCGGCCTGGTTCGCGACCTGCTTCCAGGCGATCTCCGGGTTGCCCAGCGCCGTGAGCGGGGCGGTGTAGAGCGCCACTTCCGGCGAGACGCCGTCGCTCACGGTGGCCAGCAGCCAGGGCGAGCCCGGGGTGGCGGCGATCGCGGCGAAGGCCTCCTGCGCTCTGAACGGGAACGGCAGGTGGTCGGTGTCGAGGATCAGCCGGTCATGGTCGGGATTGTCGCCGAGCTGGTGCTCGAACACGTGCAGATGGGCGTAGGCGGCGGTGGCCGGAGCGCCCGGCACCGGCACCGGCAGCCGCGTGTAGAAGAAGTGTCGGCCGTCCGGCGCCCAGGACACGCTGGCAAACTGCGCGCGGTCGATCACGTCGGGGCGGTCGAGGCGGGTGATGCTGTCGACGACATGCAGCACGCTGTTCTCGGAGCCGCCGGTCGAGATGCCGTAGGCAACCAGGCCGCCATCCTGCGACGGCGCGAACTGGTCGATCTCGGCGTGGCGCCCCTGGGTGCCGAGGTTGGCGGGATCGACCAGCACGGTCTCGATGCCGTGCTCGTCGCGCATCACCAGCCGGCCGATCTGGGCGCCGGCCGCGCGCTTGACGTAGAACCGGCGGCCGTTGGCGACCGTCAGCATGCTGATGCGCGGCAGCAACCCGTCCAGCGCGCTGATCGCCTGGTGCAACGGCTCGCGGCCGGGAATGCTGGCCAGCACAGCGCGGGCATGGTCGTCCTGGGCGTGCAGATATTGCAGGAACTCGGGCTTCGGCTCGCTCTCCATCCAGCGATACGGGTCGGTGACCTGGTGGCCGAAATAGCTGTCGGTGACCGGTGCGACGCGCGCAACCGGCGCCGTGGGTATGGCTGGACCTGCCGCGACCGCGGCGGCCGGGAGCAGCAGGGCCAGCGTCGCCGGGCAGCAGATCCGGGTTGCGAGGGTTCTCGATCGAGGCATGCTAGAGGCTCCGCGGCGACGCGGGAGACTGCTGAATGCCGCCACTCCCGGTCAAGGATTTGGGTCGGTCGAGTTATGGGGGTTGCCTGATGGCCGAGGCGGAGACCTATGTCGAACTGGACCAGGACGGGGTGCGCCGGCATCTCGCGCGGCGCCCGGCGCTGACAGCCCGGCTCGGCGGCGAGCCCGGTGCCTGGAGCGTGCACGAGGTCAGCGACGGCAATCTGAACAGCGTGTTCCTCGTCGAGGGGCCGGCCGGCGGCCTGTGCGTCAAGCAGTCGCTGCCGCATGTCCGGGTGGATACGAGTTGGAAGCTGCCGCTCGACCGCGCCTTCTTCGAGGCGGCCTACATGCGGGCGGTGGCGCCGCATGTGGGTGCCGCGATCCCCGCTCTGCTCGACTATGACGGCGTCCTGTTCTGCCTGGTGATGGAGCGGCTGTCGCCGCACCTGATCCTGCGTCGCGGCCTGATCGCGCGAAGGCGCTATCCCCGCATGGCGGCGGATGTGGCGATCTACGTGGCCCGGGCCTGCTTTGCCACCTCCGGGCTCGGCCGCCGTTTCGAGGCGGTGATGGACGACATCGCCCTGTTCGCGAAGAACCAGACGCTCACCCGCATCACCGTGGACCTGGTGCTGGCCGATCCGTATCGAGTGGCATCGCGCAACCGCTGGACGACGCCATGGCTGGACGCGGCGGCGTCGGACATCCGCCACGATACCGCATTGAAGCAGGCGGCGGCCCGGATGGGCGAGAGGTTCCTGGGCTCCCCGCAGGCGCTGCTGCACGGCGACCTGCATTCCGGGTCGGTCATGGTGACGGCGGAGGAGACACGCATCATCGATGGCGAGTTCGCGCTGATGGGGCCGATCGGCTTCGACCTGGGGCTGTTCGTCGGCAACCTGCTGCTCAGCCTGTTCGCAATGCCTGGCCATGACGAAGCCGATGCCACCGGCTACCGGGACTGGATCACCCGGCAGATCGAGACGGTCTGGCAGGTCTTCGACAGCGAGTTCCGACGCCTCTGGGACGCCGCCGCCGCGGGCGGAGCCGGCGACGTGCTGCCGGCTTCGCTGTCGACGGACCCGGTCTCGCGTCGCGCTCTGCAGGATGCGTGGCTGGCCGCGATCTACGACGACATGCTGGGGTTCGCCGGCATGGAGATGATCCGCCGCATCCTCGGCTTTGCGCATGTGCTCGATCTGGAGTCGATCGCCTCCGACCGGCAGCGGGCGGAATGCGAGCTGGCGGCGCTGGCCTTGGCGCGCCGGCTGCTGGTCGAACGGTCCGTATCAGCCGGCATCGGCACGCTGCTGCGGCAGACGCCGTGGAGCCTCCGGTCCTGAGGCGTCGCGCGCTGTTCGGCGCTCCGCTGCTGGCGGTCGGCGCGACCGCCGCATGCTCTCCGGCCGGCATCCTTAACGCGCTGGCGTCCGACGGCCCGTGCGCGGCGTCGCTGCCCTACGGCATTGGCCCTCGCCGCACCCTGGACGTCTATGCGCCGACGGCGGGGTCTGGCCCGTATCCGGTCGTGCTGTTCCTCTATGGCGGCTCGTGGGATAGCGGCGACAAGCGGACCTACCGCTTCGTGGGTGCGGCGCTGGCGGCGCGCGGCTTCGTCGTGGTGATCCCGGACTACCGGCTGTATCCGGAGGTGCGCTACCCGGACTTCCTGCTGGATTGCGCGCAGGCGCTGCTCTGGACGCGTCAACACGCGGACGGCTTCGGCGGCAACAGACTACCGCCCTTCGTCGTCGGGCACTCGGCCGGCGCCTACAACGCCGCCATGCTGGCGCTCGATCCGCGCTGGCTGAGCCGGTTTGGGCTTAAGCCGCGCCTCGACCTCGCCGGGCTGGTCGGCATCGCCGGACCGTATGATTTCCTGCCGCTCGATACCGCGAGGTTGCGCGACATCTTCGCTCCGGCGGCGCCGCTCGCCTCGAGCCAGCCGATCACCCATGCCGACGGGCCGGCGCCTGCGGTGCTGCTGCTGGCCGGGACCGCCGACCATACGGTGCGCCCGGGCAACACGATCCGGCTGGCGGCAGCACTTCGCGCCCATGGCGTGGCGGTGCAGGAGCGCCTCTATGCGGGCGTCGATCACTACCGGATCATCGGCGCGGTCTCGGCCCCGTTGCGCTTCCTGGCACCGACCTTGCGCGACGTCGTGGATTTCATGCGGGACGGCGCCCCGACGGGGTAGCGCACCACATCCGATTGCAGTACCGGCCCGTATACCCGGCATGAGTGTCGCTGTCGCCATATCGCCAAACGTTTTCGGAACGTCTAGGCTGCGTTATATCGCAAAGAGGCGGGCGTCGTTCTGCATGGCCTACGCTACGACTGAGGATGCCGGCGATCTGCTCGCGGAGTTGCTGGCGCGCTGTGCTGCGGGTGATCGCGCTGCCTTCCGATCCCTCTATGACCTGCAATCTGCGCGGTTGTACGGCATCGCGCTGCGCCTGACGCGGCAGCCGGCGCTGGCCGCCGACGCGGTGCACGACGCGCTGCTGCAGGTCTGGCAACGCTCATCGCAATTCGACCCTTCGCGTGGCCATGCCGAGGCGTGGCTGGCAGGCCTGCTGCGCTACCGGGCCATCGATCTGCTGCGCCGGCGCGGACGCGAGGAATACGGCCTGGAGCCGGCCGAGGAAGCCGACCGCGATCCCGATCCCCTCGATCGGCTTGCCGCCAGCGAGCAGGCCGAGGCGCTGCGCCGCTGCCTGGAGGAGCTTGACGAGCACCAGCGCCGCGTGGTGCTTCTGGCTTTCGTGGATGGCCTTAGTCATTCCGAGTTGGCAACGTCCTTGAAGTCGCCGCTCGGCACCGTGAAGTCCTGGGTTCGACGCGCGCTGATCGGGTTGCGAAGGTGTCTTGAAGCATGAGCGGCACCGACGCCGATCCGGCCGAGGAGGCCAACCTGCTCGCCGCCGAGTATGTGCTCGGGACGCTGTGTCTCGCCGAGCGCGCGACGGTCGAGGGGGAGGCGCTCCAGGATCCGGTGCTGCGCGCCGCGATCACCTGGTGGGAGGCGCGCCTGGCGCCGCTCGCCGCCCTGGTGCCCGCGGTCGCGGCGCCGTCGGCGCTGTGGTCGCGCATCCAGGCGAGTGCCTGGGGTACTGTCGCGCCGCCGGTGACGCTGTTCACGTCGGAGGCCGACGCGCCACGCCAGGTGCTGAGTTTCTGGCGCTCGACCACCGCGGTGGGTTTCGCGCTGGCTGCCATGATTGCCGGGATCGCGGTGTTCCGCCCGGCGCCGACGGTGGCGCCGCCGCCGCTGGTGACCGCCCTGGTGCCGCTGAACCAGCAGACGCCGGTGTTCCTGGCCAGTGTCGGCGACGATGGCAGTCTGTCGGTGCGTCCGCTGACGTCGGTCAGTGTCGCACCCGACCGCGACCTTGAGCTTTGGCTGCTCAAGGACGGCGAAAAGGCGCCGACGCCACTCGGCCTGCTGCCGGCGTCCGGCGCGCATCTCGCGGTCGGCACGCTCAGCGGACATGGACCGGGCAAGATCCTGGTCAGCCTGGAACCGCGCGGCGGCTCGAAGACCGGATTGCCGACCGGGCCGGTGCTGTATGGCGGCGGAATATAGCAGCCACCTCTGAGCGATCCGTCGTCGAGGCTATACAAGAGGGGCAACTCTGACTACAAACGCTTAACCATAGGAAGCGCCGTCAGGTTGGAGCGAGCTCATGTCGCGGCACTTAACGCGTCTGCTTAAGTCGCTTCACGTACTTGGCTTACGAAACGGTAGCCTTATCTTCGCACACTATTTAATCTACCGACTTCTGAAAAGCAGAAAAAACACGATAAAGCAGGTTCGACTCAGGACCTTGCCCGGTAAGATCTGGCTCCGGCCCGGATTGAGCGACTGGATCGTGATGGAGCGCATATTCTTCGATCAGGAATATGATCCGATCGCGGTCGCACACGACGCCAGGATGGATGAGTTGCGGGAGAGGATCCTGTCAGAAGGCAAGCAGCCGCTGATCATCGATTGCGGGGCGAACATCGGACTTTCCGCGATCTGGCTGTCCCAGAGATTTGCCGGCTCGAAAGTCATTGCGATCGAACCGGAACCGGCAAACTTCGAGCTTCTCAAGCTGAATGCCGGTAATTTCCCCAATATTGTTCCGGTCTGCGCGGCAATTTCCGACCGGACCCACTTGGTTTCCCTTTCGAACCGCAACGGCAGTCCTTGGTCGTGGGAGACCGAAGAAAGCGAAACCGGAACCCTGCAGACCGTCACGATCAAGCAGATCAGGGACTCGTATCGGGGCAGTGTTCTTCTCGTTGTTAAAGTGGACATTGAGGGATTCGAGACTAGCCTATTCCGGAACGATGTCACCTGGACGGAAGATGTTCCCTTGTTGATCTTCGAGATGCACGATTGGCTGAACCCGTGGTCCGGATCAGGTCACGCCTTTTTTTCATCCCTTACAAAAAGCCGGAGAGATTATCTCGTCCAGGGCGAGAATGTATTCTCCTACGCTCACCGCGAGATGGAAACCCAGTCGCGCACTTAGGAAGTGGCACCCGTTCGCGAGATGGCCGGTTCGGTCCTCCCAGGGCTTGATCGACGGGGACACGGCAACGCTGCGGTTGCAGATTCCAAACAGTTACGGTGCCACCGAGAGCCGAACTTGCTCTACAGGCCGCCCATGCGCTCGATGAACGCCGCGATCTCGCCGACACCCTTGCCCGCGCGTACGTTGCAGAATTCGAACGGTCGGGCCCCGCGCATCAGCCGCGCATCGCGGTCCATCACCTCGAGGCTGGCGCCGACATGCGGGGCGAGGTCTATCTTGTTGATCACCAGCAGGTCGCTGCGGGTGATGCCGGGACCGCCCTTGCGCGGGATCTTGTCGCCTGCCGAGACGTCGATGACATAGATGGTGAGATCGGCGAGTTCCGGGCTGAAGGTGGCGGCGAGGTTGTCGCCGCCGCTCTCGATCAGCACCAGGTCGAGGCCGGGAAACCTCCGGCACAATGTCGCGACACCGCTGAGGTTGATGCTGGCATCCTCGCGGATCGCGGTGTGCGGGCAGCCGCCGGTCTCGATGCCGAGGATGCGCTCCGGCGCCAGCGAGCCGGCGCGGGTGAGGAATTCGGCGTCCTCGCGCGTGTAGATGTCGTTGGTGATCGCGGCGATCTCGTAGCGGTCGCGAAAGCTGCGGCACAGCGCGTCCATCAGCGCCGTCTTGCCGCTGCCGACCGGTCCGCCGATGCCGACGCGCAGCGGACCGTTCGCCCTTGCATCCTTCATGTCCTGAACAGCCTCGTTCCCTGGGTTTCGTGTCGCATCGCGCCGATGTCGGACAGCAGGCAGCAGCCGCCGCACTCGTCCAGCCCGGCGTTCGCGCTGTGGCGCGTCATCTCGACCAGGACCGGTTCGAGCGCTGCGAGGCAGCGCAGCCCGTCGGTCTGGCCGAGCGGCACCAGCCGCACCGCCGCCGAGACGAGGCTGGCCACCGAGGCATGGCCGGACGCCAGACAGGCGGATGTCTCGTCGAGGCCAGCCGAGCGCAGGACGGCGCCGATCACCACCGGCAGCGGCCAGCGCGCCTCGGGGCCGGCGGAGGCGATCGCCTCGGGCAGCACGTTCCAGGGTCCGACCGCCAGGATGAAGGCGGCGCCCTGCGCCAAACTCTCCTCCTGGCGCTCGCGCGATGCAGCGCAGGCGGCGGCGAAGTCGGCGAGCCGCTGCAGCGCCTGGGCGTCGCGCGAGCGCCAGGCTTGCCGGAGCAGCACCGCGTCGGTCCACAGGCTGCCATGCAGCATCAAGGCGCCAAGCCAGTCAGCCAGCTCCGAGGCCGCCCGGATGGCGCCGGCCTCGACCGCCCATTCGAGGCCGTGGCTGTAGGCGAAGGCACCGGTCGGGAAGCTCGGTGACAGCCAGGTGAGCAGGCGCGGCAGCAGGTTCCGTGAGGCCTGCATCAAGGATCGTGATGGTGATGCGCCGGGGCCTCGGCTGCGTAGGCGCCGGTCTCGGGGTCGAACGGCGCCTCGACGGCCGACACCGTGCCGCCCAGGCCGCGCACCATGTCGGCGATCACATGATCCTCGCGGATGAGCAGCCGGTCGGCCTGCAGCGCCGTCGGCAGATGGCGGTTGCCGAGATGCCAGGCGATGCGCATCAGGCGCGGCGCATCCGGAGCCGTGACGAGCAGGAGCCGTTCCGGCGCCGCCTCGATGCGAATGATGCCGCCCTCGTCGAGCAGCAGCCCGTCGCCGTGCCGCAGATGCCGGGCCTGCGCGAGATCGAGGAGGATCTCCCGGCCGGCCTCGGTACGCAGCAGGATGCGGCGGCGGTGGCGCTGGTCGTGGTCGGCCACGATGTGCCCGCTCTCGAGTGCAGGGTCCCAGCTTCCCGAATCGACGACCATTCGCGCGTGCGGGACGACAAGGTTGTCGGGCGGATCTGCCGGATTCATGAGCCGAGGCTAGGGGAGCGCACCGGACAGCGCAAACGTTGCGCCGTTCAGGTTTCGCGGGCGGCCTTCCGACGATTATGCCGCAGCGCCAGCCAGGTGAGCACCAGCACGACCGGGATGCTGGCCGCCATCACCACGTCCACCTCGACCGGCAGCCCGGCACCGCGGCCGCCTTTGGCGAGATATCCGACCAGGCCCACGATGTAGTAGGTGATCGCCGCGATCGACAGCCCCTCGACGGTCTCCTGCAGCCGCAGTTGCAGCTTCGCCCGGCGGTCCATCGAGGCGAGCACGTCCTGGGTCTGCGCCTCACGCGTGATGTCGACCCGGGTGGAGAGCAGTTGCGTCACCCGCGTCAGTCGCTGCGACAGCGATTCCTGATTGGCGGCACAGGACCGGCAGGTCTCCATGGCCGGCAGGAACCTGCGCTGGAGGAACTCGCGGAAGGTCTGCAGCCCGGCCAGGCGCTCCTCGCGCAGCTCGGTGATGCGGCTGTCGACCAGCGCCTCGTAGGCGACGCTGGCGCTGAAACGGTAGTGGTTTTGCGACTGCTCGCTCTCCATTTCCGCTTCCAGCCGGGTCAGCCGGTCGAACAGCAGCGGCTCTTCGGGAGCACCTGCCTCCACCAGCAGGCGCGTCACCTCGGCGAGCTCGCGTTCGCGCCGGGCGAGGAACGGCGCCAGCGTGTGGGCCATCGGCAGCGCCAGCAGGGCCAGGATCCGGTAGGTGTCGATCTCGAGCAGCCGCTGCACCGTGCGTCCGGCCTGGCGCGGCGTCATGCCGTGATCCATCACCAGCAGCCGGCTGAACCCGTCGTCGCGGATGCGGAAGTCGGTAAAGGCGAAGGCGGCGCCGTCCGCGATCGAGGCGCCCACCAGCGCGTTGCCGTCGAAGAACTGCGTCGCAATGCGTTCCGGCTCGGGCCATTCCCCGTCCGAGTGCTGCAGCAGTACGTTGGCCGCCGTGATCAGTTGCCCCGGGAGTGCCGCCAGCCAGTCGGCCGGGACCGCCTCCAGGGCGGGGTTCTCGAAGCTCTCCGGCTGCCGTCCATCCTCCACGATGACCACCAGGCGCAGGAATTCCGTGTGCCGCTCGCACTTGATGCGGAACGGACCCATGTCGACGCTGTAATGGTTGGCGCTATCGGCGGCCGGCTCGACACCGTGGCGCACGGCCAGTTCCTGCACGCGGCGCCAGACCTCCGCCCGCTGCTCGCCTTCCGCGAACAGGGCGAGGTAGCTGAGCTTCAGCGGCGCCTCGAGGATCTCCGAGGGTCGTGCGTGGACCTCGTCGTTCAGCACGAGGCGTTGCGGATGGTCGCGCGGCAGCGCGCGCGGGATGCCCGCGGCCGCACTTGTCAGGAGCGCCAGGCTTTCAGTGTGCATGCCCATCTCCCTGGCCCATCGGAGAACACTTTGTTACGCCATGCGGCCAACACTCGGCGCCGGAAATCGTCTGGCGTCGTCGTGTAAAGCTGCAAACGAGTTTACAGACCTTCTTGTAAATCCCGCGAGCACGCCGGTAGCAGCAGGCTGCCCGCGACTTCATGTTTCGTTGCAGGCCATCTAGCGCATGGGCTAGAGCAGCATGTTCCGGTGCCTGGATACAAGAAGCGCATCCTCGGCAATAGCCTGGACGATCACGAGGTGGTCGAATCGATCAGGATGGGATGATCGCCCGCTCGATCGCCCGGCTTCCACACTCAGCTTGCCGATGCGGACCTCGACGACGATCTCCCAGAGCGAGGCGGCACTGACCAGGATGCCGCGGGCCAGGTCGGCGATCAGCGTGCGCGGCTGCTTAGCCAGTCTGGGATCGTCATGCGGGTTCGTCAACGCCATCCGCTTGGCAAACGACGATGGGCCGCGCCCTCAGAGGCAGCAGCGTTTCCTCAGAACAGGAAGTAGCGCTGCGCCATCGGCAGCACCTCCGCCGGCTCGCAGGTCAGCAGCACGCCGTCGGCGCGGACCTCATAGGTCTCCGGATCGACCTCGATCATTGGCATCGCGTCGTTGTGGATCATGCTGGCTTTGCCGATGCCGCCGCGCGTGTTGCGCACCGCCGACAGGTGTCGTCGCAGACCCAAAGACTGGCCGATCCCGTCATCCAGCGCCGCCTGCGAGACGAAGGTGATGCAGGTCGCAGCCAGCGCGCCGCCCAGGGCCGCGAACATCGGCCGCCCGTGCACCGGCTGCGGTGTCGGGATCGAGGCGTTGGGGTCGCCCATCATCGCCCAGGCGATCGCGCCGCCCTTGAGCACCAGGTCGGGCTTCACGCCGAAGAACATCGGGTTCCAGACGACAAGATCCGCAAGCTTGCCGACCTCGACGGAGCCGACCTCGTGCGCGAGACCATGCGCGATCGCCGGGTTGATGGTGTATTTCGCGACATAGCGCCTGGCACGCATGTTGTCCGCCTCGCCGTCGCCCGCGAGCGTGCCGCGCTGCGCCTTCATCTTGTGCGCGGTCTGCCAGGTCCGGATGATCACCTCGCCGACCCGGCCCATCGCCTGGCTGTCCGACGAGATCATCGAGAGCACGCCCATGTCGTGGAAGATGTCCTCGGCGGCGATGGTCTCGCGCCTGATCCGGCTCTCGGCGAAGGCGATATCCTCGGGGATCGAGCCGTCGAGGTGATGGCACACCATCAGCATGTCGAGATGCTCGTCCAGCGTATTCACCGTGAACGGCCGGGTCGGGTTGGTCGAGGACGGCAGCACGTTCGGCAGCCCGGCGACGCGGATGATGTCGGGCGCGTGGCCGCCGCCGGCGCCCTCGGTATGGAAGGCATGGATGGTGCGGCCGGCGAACGCCGCGATGGTGTCCTCGACGAAGCCGCTCTCGTTCAGCGTGTCGGTGTGGATCATCACCTGGACGTCCATGCGGTCGGCCACCGACAGGCAGCAATCGATCGCCGCCGGCGTGGTGCCCCAGTCCTCGTGCAGCTTCAGGCAGGAGGCGCCGGCGCGCACCATCTCCTCGAGTGCCGCCGGACGCGAGGCGTTGCCCTTGCCGGCAAAGGCGAGATTGACCGGCAGCGCCTCCGCCGCCTGCAGCATGCGCGCGAGGTGCCAAGGTCCCGGCGTGCAGGTGGTGGCCGAGGTGCCGGCGGCCGGACCGGTGCCGCCGCCGACCATGGTGGTGATGCCCGACGCCAGCGCCTCCTCGACCTGCTGCGGGCAGATGAAATGGATGTGGCTGTCGATGCCGCCGGCGGTGATGATCTTGCCTTCGCCGGCGATCACTTCGGTGCCCGGCCCGATGACGATGTCGACGCCGCTCTGGGTGTCCGGGTTGCCCGCCTTGCCGATGCCGGCGATGCGTCCGCCGATCAGCCCGATATCCGCCTTCACGATGCCCCAGTGATCCAGGATCAGCGCGTTGGTGATGACGGTATCGACCGCGCCCTCTGCGTTGCTGCGCTGCGACTGGCCCATGCCGTCGCGTATGGTCTTGCCGCCGCCGAACTTGACCTCCTCGCCATAGGTGGTGAGGTCGCGCTCGACCTTGATCAGCAGCCCGGTATCGGCGAGCCGCACGCGGTCGCCGGTGGTGGGGCCGTACATGTCGGCATAGGCGCGCCGGGGTAGCCTCGCCATCAGTCCAGCGCTCCCATGACACGACCCTGGAACCCGATCACCGCGCGTGCGCCGCCGAACGGGATCAGGGTGACGCTGCGGCTCTGGCCTGGCTCGAACCGCACCGCGCCGCCGGACGGCACGTCGAGGCGATGTCCATGCGCGGCGGTGCGGTCGAAGGCGAGGGCGCCGTTGGTTTCCGCGAAATGGTAGTGGCTGCCGACCTGGATCGGACGGTCGCCGGTATTGACCACCACCAGCGTGATCGCGTCGGCGCCGTCATTGAGGGTGATGTCGCCGTGCACCGCCAGGATCTCGCCCGGGCTTTCGCCGGGCGCCAGCACGTCAGCGTATCGGGTCATGCACCGTCACCAGCTTGGTGCCGTCGGGAAAGGTCGCCTCGACCTGCACGTCGGAAATCATTTCAGGCACGCCCTGCATGACCTGGTCGCGGGTCAGCACGGTGCCGCCCGCTTCCATCAGGTCGGCGACGCTGTGGCCGTCACGCGCGCCCTCCACCACGAAATCGCTGATCAGGGCGACGGCTTCGGGATGGTTCAGCTTGACGCCACGCTCGAGCCGGCGCCGCGCTACCTGCGCCGCCATCGCGACCAGCAGCTTGTCTTTCTCACGCGGCGTCAGGTTCATCGTTTCCCCCCGTCCAACGGCCCTTCAGGTGCGCCAGACCTGCGGCAGTGCGCGTCCGTCCCGCAGCGATGCCAGGACTTGCAGGATGCAGGCCATCTGCGCCGCAGCCTCCCGCGCCGTCATGCGGATGACAAGCATGCCGTCCCAGGCCGAGGCGCCAGCCTCGACATCCGACGTCTTTGCGAGCAGGGACCGCACTCCGTCGAGCCGGGCGGCAGCGTGGGGAGCGGCCAGCACCACCGTCGCCAGCGCCGTCGCTCCGCCACCGGTGGCCGCATGGCGCAGGCGCTCGTCGGCATCGCCGTGCAGCCGCAACGCATCGACCAGGATCGGCCGGCCGCCGCGCACGATCTCGATCCGGTCGTCCAGCGCCAGCGTCCGCGTGGTCTCGCCGGACCCGCGCCGCCCGAGCACGCGGCTCTCCGCCAGCAGCAGCGTCGCGGTCTCGTGCATGTCGATGCGCAGGCAACGTGACAGGGCGGCGCCATCGAACAGGATAGTCTCCTGCGGCAGCCATTCCAGCGCCGCACCGGCCTCGAGCCGCAGCGTGGTCTGCACCCGGGCCGGCGCCTCCGCGTGGCGTGCCCGGTAGCAGCGCTCCGCCGCCTGGCTCGTCACCAGCACCCGGGTCGCAGCGCCGCAGTCGATCGAGCAGTCCAGCCGGTCGCCGGCCGCGATGCCGCCGGAGATGTTGACCAGCACCGCCTCCAGCGCATCCGCCGGCGGCCGGCGCGGGAACAGCAGCTTGAGGCAGCCCTGCTGCCTCAGGCCGGACAGCCTGGAGGCGCCCTCGCGGAATGCGACTTGGAGCCGGAGATCGGCGTGCGACCGCTGCAGACGCGCCTCGGTCCCGACCTCCTCGTGAGGCACTAGCGCGCGAGCCGGGTCGACAGGATCATCGTCGAGTTGGTGCGCTCGACGCCGTCGATGCTGCCGATGCGGTCGATCAGCCGGTTGATCTCGGTGATCGAGACAGTCTCGACCATCGCGATCAGGTCGTAGCCACCACTGACCGCGTGCAGCGCGCGGACCGCATCGAGACGACGCAGCGCCGCCTCGACCGAAGCCGCCTGCTTGGGCGCGACCGCGATCATCACATGGGCGCGGGTCGCGGTCTCGCCGCCATCCTGGCCCGATCCGATGCGGGTCGTGTAGCCGAGAATGATGCCGGCCGCCTCGAGGCGCTCGATCCGGCTCTGGACCGTCGTGCGCGACAGGCCGACGCGTCGGGCCAGCGCCGCGGTCGGCAGCCTTGCATCCGCCGCGAGCAGGGCCAGCAGGGATCGGTCCGTCGCGTCCATCCCGGCTGTCGCCTCCCGCCTGCAATCCGCCGACGGTTCTAGGCAATCTGCCGATACCGGCGCCAGTCCCTCGTCGGTCCAACGCTTGTCGCTCGCCGACCCGCCGGTGCAGCATCCGGCCTCCTTGCGACAACATGACAGGACGCCGCATGAAAGAGATCGCCGTCATCGGTGCCGGCCGCATCGGCTCGACCATCGCCGACCTGCTCACCCTGGGCGGCGACTATGCGGTGACCCTGATCGACCGCGACCAGGCGACACTCGACCGGGCCGAATGCGGGCAGCCGGATGGCCGACCGGTCACCCGCATCGCCGTCGATCTCGGCGCCGGGGACGGCCTGGCCGCCTTGCTTAAAGGCAAGTTCGCCCTGCTGTCGGCGGCACCGTTCCAGCTCACCACCCACATCGCTTCGGCCTCTGTCGCGGCCGGCGTGCATTATCTCGACCTGACCGAGGACGTGCTCAGCACCCGCACGGTGCGGGCGCTGGCGATGCGCGCCGAGACCGCGCTGATCCCGCAATGCGGCCTGGCGCCGGGCTTCGTCTCGATCGCGGCGCATGACATCGCAAGACGCTTCGACAGCCTGGACGCGATCCGGCTGCGCGTCGGCGCCCTGCCGCGCTATCCCGACAATGCGCTCGGCTACAACCTGACCTGGAGCACCGACGGCGTCATCAACGAATACATCCAGCCCTGCGAGGCGATCGTGCAGGGCGAGCGGCATCTGGTGCCGGCGCTCGAGGAGTGCGAGCGGCTGACGGTGGACGGCGTCGTCTACGAGGCGTTCAACACCTCCGGCGGCCTCGGCTCGCTGTGCGAGACCTATGCCGGGCGGGTGCGCGAGCTGAACTACCGCACCATGCGCTATCCCGGCCATGCGGCGGTGATGAAGCTGCTGCTGCAGGACCTGCGGCTGGCCGAGCGTCGTCACGTGCTGCGCGACATTCTCGAGCACGCGTTGCCGAGCACTGCGCAGGATGTGGTGGTGGTATTCGTCACCGTGATCGGCAAGCGGGGCGGCCAGCTCGTGCAGGAGAGCCTGGCGCGCACCATCGAGGCCGGCATCGTCGGCGGCCGGCATCGCACTGCGATCCAGCAGACCACGGCGGGCAGCATCTGCGCAGTGCTCGACCTGCTGGCGAACGGGGCGCTGCCGCAGGCGGGGTTCGTCCGGCAGGAGGACATCCCGCTCGGCGCGTTTCTCGAGAACCGGTTCGGACGCGTGTTCGCCGGCCAGCCGATGCAGCCCGCCTGATCGGGACTTGTGCGGGAAGCCGGGGAATGTAAACGTCAATCTCGTTCAGTATCCGAATCCGGCCTCCGGCATGAACGGGGAAGACTGCGACGATGGTAGCGGCGGCGTTGAAACGGCTCGAGGTCGCGGCGATTCTCGGCGGCGCCCTGTTCGCGACCAGTGCACAGGCTGCGACCTGCGCCACCGGCGCCGGCTTCTATACATCCGAGCAGGCCAACGCCGGTCTCGCGGCATACAGTGCCAGTTGCGCGTCGTGCCATAATGCGGACCTGCTCGGCAATTCCGGGCCGGCGCTGAGCGGCGCCAAGTTCGCGTCCTATGTCGGTTTCACCAAGATCACGCCGACCCAGTTGCTGGCCTTTACCAGTTCGCAGATGCCGGCCAATGCACCCGGCACGTTGTCGGCCACCGACTACGACAATATCTTCGCCTACATCCTGTCCTACGACAAATATCCGTCCGGCACGCAGCCGGTCAGTGCGGACGGCATGTCCTGCCTGAGCCTGCTGCCCTACCCCGGAGTGACCAACTAGCCGAGAATCGGAAGCGGACAGCGAGCCGCAAGCGGGGAACAATGACCAGACTGGAACATTCGCGACTGCATCCGCGGATTTTGAATTCCGTTTCGGTAGTGGCGTTGTTGCTGGGGTCTGTGCCGCAGCTGTCACGACATCCCGCGCGCGCGGCCGAGCCGATCGAGAATGGTGGCGCGGTGAAGAGCCGCAAGGTGGAGGGCGATGTCGCGCCGGGTGTGACGGCGAACGTCAACACGACCGACGCCTCGGTGGAAGCGGTGACCAGGTCCGGCGCCAATTGGCTCGCGACCGGGCAGGGCTATCTCAACCAGCGCTTCTCGCCGCTCAAAGCGATCAACGCGAACACCGTCGGCCACCTGACACCGGTCGCATTCGCCCAGACCGGCTACACCGCGAGCTTCGAGACGACGCCGATCGTCGTCAATGGCACAATGTACGTGACCACGCCGATGGTGAACAGCAAGCAGGCGCTGATTGCGATGAACGCGGTCACCGGCGAGACGATGTGGACCTACACCTATACCGACGGGCTGACGCAGATCTGCTGCGGGCCGGTCAATCGTGGCGCCACGATCTCCGGCGGCCAGGTCTATTTCCTCACCATCGACGACAGCCTGGTCGACGTGGACGCCGTCACCGGCAAGGAAGTCTGGAAGACCAAGGTCGCCGACGCGCAAGCGGGCTATTCCGAGACGATGACGCCGCAGGTCTACAACCACCAGGTGATCATCGGCAGCGCGGGCGGCGAGTGGCCGATCCGCGGCTTCGTCGCCGCCTACGATGCTACGAAGGGCACGCAGACCTGGCGCTTCGACACCACGGACACCGGCAAGACCTGGGCCGGCGAGAGCTGGAAGACCGGCGGGGGCACCGTCTGGACCACGCCAGCCATCGATACCAAGCTCGGGCTGCTGATCTTCTCGACCGGCAACCCCAATCCCGATCTCGACGGCTCCAAGCGCGCCGGCGACAACCTGTACACGGACTCCATCGTCGCCCTGCACATCAAGGACGGCACGCTTGCCTGGTACTACCAGGAGGTGAAGCATGACGTGTGGGACTACGACGCCGTCAGCAACGTCGTGCTGTTCGACGCCATGCAGGACGGGCACCCGGTGCCGGCGGCCGGCGAGGCCGGCAAGACCGCATTCTTCTATATCCTGGACCGTCGCACCGGGCGCCTGATCCGCCGCTCGCAAGCCTACGACATGCAGAAGAACATGTTCGCCCAGCCGACCAAGGCAGGCGTGCAGAGCCTGCCGGGCGCCAATGGCGGTGCCGAATGGTCGCCGCCGGCCTTTTCGCCGCTGACCCACGATGTCTATGTCATGGGCATGAACCAGCTCATGACCTTCACCACCGAGAACAATGCCGGCGACCTGCCCGGCATGATCCGACTCGGCAGCACGTTCAAGAACGTCCAGGGCGGCATCCAGAACGGCACCCTCACGGCGATCAACGTGGATACCGGCAAGCTCGACTGGAACGTCAACGTAACGCAACCGACGATGGGCGGCGCGCTGGTGACGGCGGGCAACGTCGCCTTCATGGGCGAGGGCAACGGCTGGTTCGACGCCTTCAACGCGAAGACCGGCAAGAAGCTCTGGCACTTCTTCCTCGGCGCGGGAGTCAATGCGCCGCCGGTCGCCTACGAGGTGCAGGGGCGCGAATATATCGCGGTCGCCGCCGGCGGGAACTTCCAGATGACCTATCCGCTCGGCGATGCGATCGCGATCTTCGCGCTGCCGAAATAGCTCGGCGCGGACCGGCGCGCTGCCAAAGTAACGCAATGGGTGCGTTAACAGACTGCTGAAGAACTCCCGCTGCTGGCGATCCGGCACGCCTTTCCCGTGCTCCGGTGCTCACGGCCAGACGGCCGCTCCGCTCTGGTGCTCGGAAAGTCACGCCGGCCGCGGTTCTGCGGACCGCTCTCATCCAGTAGCGGGAGTTCTTCAGCAGCCTGTTACGGATGCTCCTGGCGTAGCGCGCCGGCCAGGGTTGCGCTGAAGCGTTCGGCGCCGCTCTGGTTGAGGTGCGAGAAGACGTCGCCGAAATACTGGTCCGGCAGGGACGGGATCGGTGCGACCAGTACGTGGAAGTTGGGATATCTGCGTGCCGCGGCTGCCAGGTAGGCGGCGAAGCCATCGCGCAGTTGCGGCGTGATGTGCTTCGCGGTGGCCTGGTTCACCGGCACGGTCACGAAATCCACCCGGATGCCGCGCGCCTGCATCTCCTGCAGCATATGCTCGAAGTACCATCCCTCCAGCGGCAGCACCTCGAAGCTGTCGAGCGAGGCGTCGTCGGCCTCGGCGCTGTCGCCGTTGGCATCGCCGAACAGGTGATGCCCGCGCGCGCGCAGGGTCTTGTCCCGCTCCTCGATATTGTGGGCGTAGCGCAGGAAGATGCCGCCGCGCGCCATGCTGGCAAAATTCAGCGTGGGAAAGCTGGTCGCATAGAGGTAGTCGCGCAGCAGGTTGGGAAAGCCGTCCGAGCGCGGCTCGTCGAACAGGCTCTCGTCACCGGTCCGGCGCGCCACCGCCTCGATCTCGTGCAGGTCGCCGACGCCGAAAGTGCCGAAACGGGCGCTGCGCTCCCAGAACGTGTCGGTGCTGTGGAAGTGCCCGGCATCGATCGACAGCAGCACATGGTGCGGCATGTTCGGGCAGGCCATCGCGCGGCGCAGGAAGTAGTACATCTCGACCGGCTTGGCGCCGCCGACCGAGATGTTGATGCCGCGGCCGGGCAGGCGGGTCGGCATCATGCCGGCGCCGGCGCGGCTGTCGCCCAGCACCAGCAGGTCGCCGAGATCGCAGCGCGCCACCAGATCCTGCTTGGCGCTCCAGGCGGCATATTCCGGATCCAGGAAGGCGAGCTTCATCTTCGCCGACCAGATCCAGGAGGCGCCCAGGCCGAGGGCCAGCACCAGGCCCATCACCAGCAGGTAGCGGCCGGGGCTGGCAGCGTTCGCGGCCTTGCTGGCGAGTGCTGCCGTGTCCGCCTGCTCGTTTCGGCTAGAACTGGAAGTAAAGGAATTCACTGGTTCCTCCCATCCCGAGGACCGCGAGCACCGCCACCGCGCCGGACAGGGCGGCCCATTGCCAGTTCGGGCGCCAGTGCATCAGCGGCCCGCCGCCCGGCAGCACCTTGCCGAGCGCCGGGTCGGCCACGCGCATGATCTGCTGCGTGTTGGGCATGCCCCACACCACGGCGTACAGCACCACCAGCCACGCGATGTCGAGCAGGGCGCGCTGGGCCGTCACCGAGGAGATCGAAGCCGGGACGCTCTCGATACCGTGCAGGCCGAGCATGCCCGACAGCAGCGCGACCGCGGACCCGCTCGAGGGCGCGCGGAAGAACACCGCGCCGACCAGCACCGAGAGATAGGTGAGCGCCACCGCCCAGATCGCCGCGCGCGGATGGCTCTCGGCCTTGTGGGTCTTGTGCGCCGCCTTGGCCTTCCTGGCCCGGAAGGTGCGCCAGGCATGGTTGACGCTCAGATAGAAGGCGTGCAGCAGGCCGAAGATCACGAACTGCGAGCCGGCGCCGTGCCAGATCCCGGCGAGGCCCATGGTGAAGAAGGTCGGCGCCACCGTCATGCTGAAGAAGCCGGAGGGTGTCGCCATGTCTCGTCGTCCGACGCCCAGGCCGCGCGACATCCGGCGCCGGGTGATCCAGAGCGCCGCCGGGTTGTACAGGTAGAGCGTGATGTAACGGGTCAGCGTCATGTGCCAGCGCTGCCAGTACTCGACGACGGAGCCTGCCTTGTACGGCGAGTTGAAGTTCAGCGGAAAGCGTACGTTGAACAGCCGGGCGAGGCCGATCGCCATGTCGGAATAGCCGGAGAAGTCGAAATAGAGCTGCAGCGAGTAGGCAGCGCCACGTTCCACGACGAGAACACGCCGCCTCGCTGCCGGATCGTGGAAGCAGCGGCGACGACGGTCGAGGACCAGCGGGTCGGCCAGCAGGCACCTTCTTCGCCAGCCCGATCACGAAGATCGTAAACCCGATTGCGAGGTTCTCGCGCTGAGAGCCCGTAGGTCGAGCGGTCGGCGAATTGCGGCATGATCTCGCGGTTGTGCAGGATCGGGCCCGCGATCAGGTGCGGAAAGAAGCTGACGAACAGCAGGTAGTTGAGCAGCCCGCGATCGCGGGTCCGACGCCCTGGCGGACGTCGATCAGGAAGCCGATCTGCGTGAAGGTGAAGAACGAGATCCCGAGCGGCAATGCGGCGCGGGTGAACGGCCCGCCGATCACGCCGATCCCGGCGAGCGACATCAGCCCGACATAGCGGTACTTGAAGCGGAACAGGGCGGCGAGGTTGAGCGCGATGCCCGTGGTCAGGATCGCGTTCTGCAGCCGCGGCCTGCCCTCGCACCGAGCGATCAGGCTGACGACGGTAAAATTGCCGGCCGATCGACAGGATCAGGAGCCGGCATGAACTCCGGGCGTTCCAGTAGGCGTAGAAGAACAGCACCGACATCAGGATCAGCCAGATGCCCGCCGGGCGCCGGCCCAGCTTCGAGGCCGAGGTGGAAACCGACCAGGGCGAGCGGCAGGAACGCGATCAGGAAGACGATCGAATTGAACAGCATCGGAGGTCTCGGTGGTCAGGAGCGCAGGTCGATGATCAGGCGGCCTTGCCCTCGACCTTTGCCGCGATCAGCCGCACGAAGTCGCCGACATCGTGCATCTCCTCGATCTCGGCGGTGCGGAACTTCACCCCGAAGGTCTGCTCGGTGGCGACCACCAGGGTGACGTGGCTCATCGAGTCCCACTCGGGAATGTCGTCCGCGGTCATGTCGTCGCGCAGCACGATGCTGTCGTCGTCGAATACGTCGCGGAAGATCGCGGTGAGCTTGGTCTTGATGTCCGCCTCGGTCATGGTCTCAACCCTCGATGATCTGGATGCTGGTCGGCTTCGGCTCGGCGTCGTCCAGCGTCAGGACCCAGCGTTCGGTCTCACCTTCAGGCTCGAGCGCTGCAAAGCCAAGCTCCGCATAGAGGCGCCGGGTCATGTCATTCTTCGGCGTCGGCCTGTAGACGCCGATCAGGCGCCGGGCGTCCAGGCGCCTGGCTGCGGCGATCACCAGGTCGAGCGCCGACTGCTCGACGCCGCGCCCGAGCACCCGGCAGCTCATCAGCCAGGTATGCAGGACGATGTCGCCCTCCTGCGCCTGGGGGCCGCCGAGATCGGCGCCGATGCCGGTGCTCGCGGCGAACGAGCCGGCGATGATGGAGATGATGCCATTGTCGCCGAAGCGGTCGATCAGTCGCATCTGCAGCGACAGCGACCGCGGGTCGGCGATGATGTGCTCGACCTCCTCGGTGGTGGTGCGCCGGGTGGTCAGGTTGAACTGGTTGGTCTTGTTCACGAGCTGCACGATGCGGGCACGGCCGATCGCGTCGAAGCGGGTCCAGACCAAGCGCATCTCGAGGCTACGCAGGTAGCTCGGCAGGTCGGTGACTGTGGCGGCAAAGCTGCTGCGCTGCACGCTCGCCTGGTACTGCGCGGTGCGCTCGCGATCCTCGGCGGTGAGGTGCACGCCCTCGAAATAGCCGGCAGCGGCAACGACACGGCCATACATGGCAGGGTCCTCGGGCATCTCCGGCACCGCCACCATCGGCAGCTCGCGGCGCACGATGTCGCGCTCGAACGGGTTGTCGTCGACGAACACCAGGCTGTCCAGGCCGATATTGAGGCGGGACGCGATCTCGCGGATGTTGGAAGCCTTGTCCGACCAGTTGGCGACGAAGCAGGCGATGTCCTCGCGGTGGAGCACCATCTCCGGATGGGACTCGAACGGCTCCAGGGCGTTCTTCTCGTCGTTCTTGGAGCAGACCGCGAGGATGATGCCTCGCCGGGACAGCGCGCGGGCATAGGACTGGAAGTCGATGAACGCCTCGCCAAGGCTGCTGCCGTTGCCGATCAGGATGCCGCCGACGCCGTCATCGCCGATCACCCCGCCCCACAGCGTGTTGTCGAGGTCGAGCACCAGGCACTTGCGCGACCGGCCCTGGTAGGCGGCGAGCAGGCGGCCGAGCATGTCCCCATACACGGGGGTCGCGTTCGGGTGCACCTCCTGCTTGCCGCGATGCCACAAGGCCGGATCGTACCAGATGTCCAGCCCGTCCCGGGTGGCCTGCTCGTCGATCGCCAGCAGTTCGATCCCATTGGCGTCGGCGGCGGCGCGCAGGCGCTGGTTCAGGCGTGCCAGCACGGCGGCCGCGGAGCCCGGCAGACGCTGCTCGTTGTTGCCGAACAACGCCGGAAACACCGGCAGGATGGCCTGCTGGATGACCTTGCAGTCGAATTGCTGCCGGGCGAGCTGCCAGTGCCGGGCCAGGTCGGCGATGGTGGCGTCCAGCCAGGCGTCGGCATCCTCGGCCGAGGCGGTGACATCGATGCCGCGCAGCATGTGGCGCGCATCGAAGGTAAACAGCGCAACCGTCGGGCGATACGCGTGGATCGCCGACGACGGGTCCTGCAGTTCCTGCGAATACTGGCCGTAGTCGCCAAGCTGGGTCTCGAGCCAGATGCCATGCCGGAGCGCGCCGACGCGCAGGCTCGGCAGCAGGTGGTCGATGGTGCTGGAAGACAGCACGCCGAGCCGCACCGGCACGGTGGGCAGGCCCGGCGGCGGCCCGGACGGGAACAGCTTGCGCAGCCTGCGGTCGAGCTTGACCGTCCGCAGGTGGTCGAGCTTCTCGTTGGCGAGGGCGACCAGCGCCTGCCAGCCTTCAAGGCCGCCGGCGGACGCACCGCGCAGGAGCTCATCCCAGTTCGGGCGTGTCTGGAGCCAGTCGAGCAGGGGAGCCTCCGGGTCTGGTAGTCAACGGGCCGAGTGCTGACGCGATACGGTAGTCAGGTTTCAAAACGTGTGTACAGGGTAAAGATGCGACAGGGCGTGCGCCTGAAGCAGCCGGAACGTGTCAAACATCGACGCCAGCAGGCCGACAAGCGCCCGATCTCTAGGGAACCGCACCGCACCCTGCAACACGATTATTATCACGGTAATCGCGATCCGGGCCACGGATTCACCAGATCGAAACCTGTTGCAGCCATACTGGGGGCGAGTGTTCGCGTTGCAGATGGGCTTGTGGTTCGGCTGACCCTAGGCGACCGGCGCCGTTCTGCATCGGCGTCGGCAGCGATCGCCAGTTTCATTCCTCGGACCTCCAGGCGGGACGCGCTGCGATCCTGGTGCTGGGGGATCGGCGGTGCCGCAGGAGTACGATCCGGTGGTCGGGCTGCTCGCCGGACGGCGCGAGGAGGCGGCAGCGTTGAACGCCGACCTGCTGGGGCTGCTCGGGTTCGAGGCACTCGGCCGTGTCCATGCGCAGGGTGAGGCGCTGGCGCATGGCCTGCGCGTGATCCTGTGCGGCGACGCCTCGCAGGCGGCCTAGGGCGCACAGCTCGAACTGCCTGCCCTGCTCGTGATCGATCGTGCCGGCCGTACCGTCCATCTGACGGCCCTTCGCGGCATCGAGCCGGCGCTCGTGGTGGACGAAGCGATCGCGGCCGCCGGCCGGCTGTGCCGTCGCCGCGGCGAGCCGCTCGGTGCGCCGGTGCTCGCCCTGCCCGGCCAGCTCGACCCGGCCCTGTGCCATCGGCTGGTCACGAGCTTCGGCGCGGCCGTCACGTAAGACAGCGGCCTGAGCGGCAGCGATGCCGACGGGGCCGTGCAGGACCGCGTCGCGGTGCCCTGGCGTTCCGGCAGTTCGCCCTGTCGATCAACCTCGGCTGCCTGGCGTTCGAGAGTGGCCGGATCGTGTTTCCCGAGTATGGCGAAAACGTATTCTGTCGAGCGATCGGGGAGGGGATCGTGTTCTCGTCCAGCCTGCTGCATGAAGTGACGCGGGTGCGGCGCGGAAGCCGGTATGCCCTGCTGACGTTCCTGCACGATGCCCACGCCGAGGCCCGGCGACTGGAGCGGATCGGCGCCGAGAGCGTTCCGAGCCTGCACTGATCCTACGGCATAGACGCCGCTCACGACAACGATATCAGCCGGGATCATCCGCCCGATTGACGTCGCATGGCGCCGATTGCTAACGTTGCGTTAGCAGAACGGTGGCGCCCGGGTTCCGGCGCGATCACCTTCTGGCCCCGGTTTATTCGATTACATCATGCTATTACAGGAAGCAGCCATGGAAGAGCGCCTGGTCGACGTCTTGGACGGCCACAACCGGATCCTGCACGTGTTCCCGGTTCCGGCCGATGCCGGTCGAAGCGAGGCCGAGTGCGTGCAGGAGGCCGTCAAGGTGGCGACGCACCTGCACCTGGTCGCCGATGAAGACCTGCCCGGCCTGCACGGGCGACCGCATGTCACGCGCGGCGGACGCCTGGCTCCGGTCGCCGACGTCCTGCAGGTCCGCGCCGACGATGAGACGCGTCGGACGGACGCCATCCGGGTCCGGGCCTATTACATCTGGCTCGCCGAAGGTCGTCCGAGCGACCGGTCGGATCATCACTGGTTCCAGGCGGTAGAGCGGGCAGGCTGCTGAAGAACTCCCGCTGCTGGCGATCCCCCCTTATCTGAGGTCGGGAGCGTTTCCTGCGCTCCGGTGCTCGGAAAGTTACGCCGGCCGCGGTCCTGCGGACCGCTCTCATCCAGCAGCGTGACCACGATGACAGTGTCGATTGGCGGAGGGAGTGGGATTCGAACCCACGGTACGCTTTCACGCACACACGCTTTCCAAGCGTGCGCCTTAAACCGCTCGGCCATCCCTCCGAAGGCGGCGGACCATAGCAGCCGCCGCGCCGCGTTCAAGCTCCTTGGACAGACTCCGTAACGGCTGCCCGGAGATGCCTGAAGCTGGATGAGAGCGACACTTGGGCCGTGGCCGGCGCCCAATCTTCAGGCAAGGGGGATCGCCAGCAGCAGGCGTCTCCGGGCAGCCGTTCAGGCGTCCATCTTCAGCGCGGCCAGAAAGGCGGTCTGCGGGATCTCGACCTTGCCGAACTGGCGCATGCGCTTCTTGCCCTCCTTCTGCTTGTCGAGCAGCTTGCGCTTGCGGCTGATGTCGCCGCCGTAGCACTTGGCGGTCACGTCCTTGCTCAGCGCGCCGATGGTCTCGCGCGCGATCACCCGACCGCCGATCGCCGCCTGGATCGCGATCTTGAACAGCTGGCGCGGGATCAGGTCCTTGAGCTTGCCGCAGATCGAGCGGCCACGGTTCTCGGCGGCGCTGCGGTGCGCGATGAACGACAGCGCGTCCACCGGTTCCTGGTTGACCAGGATGGAGATGCGCACCAGGTCGCTCTCCTCGTAGCCGTCCATCGCGTAGTCGAAGCTGGCATAGCCGCGGCTCACCGACTTCAGCCGGTCGTAGAAGTCAAACACCACCTCGTTCAGCGGCAGCCGGTACACCGCCATCGCCCTTGTGCCGACATACGTCAGGTCGACCTGGCGCCCGCGACGGTCGTTGCACAGCGTCAGCACCGGCCCAAGATACTCGTCCGGCACCATGATGGTGGCCTTGATCCAGGGCTCCTCGATGCTCGCGATCAGGCTGCCGTCCGGCATGTCGGCCGGGTTGTGCAGCTCTTCCTCCACTCCGTTGGTGCGGCGGATGCGATAGACCACCGAGGGGGCGGTTGCGATCAGGTCGAGCGCGAACTCGCGGGTCAGCCGCTCCTGGATGATCTCCAGGTGCAGCAGCCCGAGGAAGCCGCAGCGATAGCCGAAGCCGAGCGCCGCCGAGGTTTCGGCCTCGAAATGGAAGCTGGCATCGTTGAGGCGCAGCTTGCCGAGGCTCTCGCGCAGCTTCTCGAAATCGTCGGCGTCGATCGGGAACAGGCCGCACCAGACCACCGGGATCGACGGCTTGAAGCCGGGCAGCGCCGAGGACGCGGGGCGGCGGTCGTCGGTGATCGTGTCACCGATATTGCAGTCCGCCACCGTCTTGATCGCTGCGTTGATGTAGCCGATCTCGCCCGGGCCAAGGTCCTCCAGCGGCCGCATCGCCGGGCTGAACACGCCGACCTGCTCGACCGTGTGGGTGGCGCCATTCGACATCATGCGAATCTTCGAGTGCCGCTTCAGCCGGCCGTTCTTGACCCGCACCAGGATGATCACGCCGAGATAGGCGTCGTACCAGCTATCCACCAGCAGCGCCTGCAGGGGGGCGTCGGCGTCGCCCGTCGGCGGCGGCAGCCGGGTCACCAGCGCTTCCAGCACGCCGATGATGTTGAGCCCGGTCTTGGCCGAGATCTCGATCGCGTCGTCGGCCGGGATGCCGACCACCTCCTCGATCTGCTGGCGCACCTGCTCTGGCTCGGCGGCCGGCAGGTCGACCTTGTTCAGCACCGGGACGATCTCGTGATGCGCGTCGATCGCCTGGTAGACGTTGGCCAGCGTCTGCGCCTCGACCCCTTGGGAGGCATCCACCACCAGCAGCGAGCCCTCGCAGGCGGCCAGCGACCGGCTCACCTCGTAGGCGAAATCGACATGGCCGGGGGTGTCCATCAGGTTCAGCACGTAGGTCTTGCCGTCCTTGGCCGGGTAGCTGAGGCGGACCGTCTGCGCCTTGATGGTGATGCCGCGCTCGCGCTCGATATCCATGTTGTCGAGCACCTGGTTGGTCATCTCGCGCTCGGTCAGGCCGCCGCAGGTCTGGATCAGCCGGTCCGCCAGCGTGGACTTGCCGTGGTCGATATGGGCAATGATCGAGAAGTTGCGGATCAGCGAGAGCGGCGTGTCGGTCATGCCGCAGGTAT
Source organism: uncultured Lichenicoccus sp. (assembly GCA_963693035.2). Taxonomy (GTDB): domain Bacteria; phylum Pseudomonadota; class Alphaproteobacteria; order Acetobacterales; family Acetobacteraceae; genus Lichenicoccus. The sequence continues at coordinate 29,945 of CAXMMQ010000008.1, read as the reverse complement.
TAGTCGGTTGTCCGGGGAAAGTCAGCCGTGGCTACGGTGAAGGCCCCCGGGATGCCGCCATTGATCGGAAAGCTTGCCGCCGTCACGAAGCCGGCATCGTCGCTGGCGAGATAGGCGGCGGTCGCGGCCAGTTCCTCCAGGGTCCCGAACCGCCCCATCGGCATATGGACGAACCGGCGGGCGACCTCGTCCGCACCGATGCGGTCGAAGGTCTGCCGCAGCTGCGGTGTCTCGATCGGCCCGAGCGAAAGGGCGTTTACGCGGATGCCGCTGCGGGCGAGATGCACGCCGAGGTCGCGGGAGAGCTGTTCCACGCCTGCCTTGGCGACATTGAATGCCATCTGGGCCGATGCAGCGCCCATGCCGGCGAGGAAAGAAGCGGTGTTGATGACCGAGCCCTTGGGTTCGTCTTTCTTCAGCATGAAGGGGATGCCGTGCTTGCAGCTCAGCCAGGTCGTGGTGAGGTTGGCGGCCAGGACGGCGTTCCAGGTCTCCAGGCTGGTTGTAAGCGCGGAGTGGTCTGCAGGGTCGGTCAGGCCGGTATTGTTGTAGATGACGTCGATGCGTCCAAGCTCCAGATGGACCCGCTCATAGGTGGCCCGGACCTGTTCCTCGTCGGCAAGGTCCGCCTGGAGCGCGAGGGCGCCAATTTTATGCTGCTTCCGGTCGACGCCGACGACGATCCCGCCCTCCTCGGCGAAACGCCGCGCGACGCTCTCGCCCAGGATGCCCCCTACGCCCGCCACGACGCAGATGCGATCGTGTAGCCGCCCCTGCTGTCTTGCCGTCATGGTTGCAGTTCAGGGCAACAGGAGTTGCGGCAGCAGCGTGGCCTGGCGATGTCGCGTCGGCACGGGAGGCGCAAGATCGATCACGCCGCAGCTTTGCAGATAATCGGCAATCCCATCAAGGACGGCCGGACCCCGGGTCCGGTCGCCCGGATCGCCCGCCGGCACCCAAATGATGGTCTGGTAGCGCGCACGGGTCAGCAGCACCCGGTAGGTGTTGAGGCGGTAGGCGATCTTCCGGGCGTCGCGACGGACCTGCCAGTCGGTGCCTGAGAACGAGCGCACCCGCCAGGCGGTCTCACCGGGCACCCGGATCAGGTCGGCGTCCCAGCACAGCCCGACATGGTCGAGCTCCAACCCCTGCACGGAGAACTGTGTCGCCACCTGCTCCAGCGCGTCCGAGGCGCGCACATCGGCCGGGAACCTGTCGAGAAACCAGCGCGCCACGGCATCGGCTTCCATGTGCGGCAGTTCCGCCCCCAGTCCTTCGGCACGAAGCCGTCTGGCGCTGGCGCTGCAGATCAGGCCGGCACGGTGCGTCGGCTCGACGGTGCCCCGACAGGCCGCACGCAGGCCGGTGCGCAGCATCGCCAGGCTGCGGGTGAGCCGGAACGGCACCTCCCCCTCGCGCGCAACGATCGCGCGTGCTGCCTCGGCATCACCGCGCAGCACCGCATCCACCCATTCCGGCGCCGCATCGTGCCGCAGCGAGCGCACCGGAATCGTGAGATGCAAGGTGGGTTCGACGGAAAGCCCCGGCAAGCGCGGCAGCCGGTTGCGTGGCTCGCTCGCTGTCAGTGTCGCCGGGGCCGCGACCACCTGCCACTCCGGCCATGTGCGCAGTGCGTCACCCCATTCCGCGAGGCCGCCTTCGCCATCATGGATCTCCTGGCCGTTGCCGATCAGGCAGATCATGGCAGCAAAGCCTGCATGCCGTTCCATGATGTCGAGCAGGTGCGCCGGTTCGGACATCGTCAGTTGCACCGGACGGTCACGGGTCTTGCCGACCGCCTGGGCTGCGTCCCAGCAGCGCTGCGCCTCGTCGATCACACGACGACCCGTTCGGCCGGCACCTCGCCGGTACGGACATGCAGGTCGCGGAACGCGGGCAACGCCTGGATCACGCCCTTGATCCGGTGTGCCGCCGGCGCGCGTTTCTCTCCGTGACCAACCGCGTCGCGCACCAGCGCCTCGCGCAGCACATGCACCAGGGTCGGGTTGCCGGTCAGGAAGGCAGCGCCGATGCCGGTCTCGGTTGTGAAGGCGGCGTTCAGGCCGCACAGGGTCTTGCCGGCGCCCGGAATGCCGGTGACGAACAGGATGATCTTGCGGCCGCCCGCACGGGCCCTGGCCATCAGGGTCGCGATCCGGTCGGTGGTCAGGGTCAGGTTGGTTGCATCCGCCCTGGCGCTCAGGATTTCCGCGACGCCCTGGCGGGAGAACAGGATGCGTGCGGCATCGATCACATTGGGCACCGGCCGGTAGGGGGCACTCTCCCAGCCGGGCGTGTCCAACGGACTTGGCCGATCCGGCAGCAGACGCGCGAGATCATGCAGCAGTCGAGGCAGGCTCGCGGGATCCGCTTCGATCACATCACTTGCGCCGTCGAACACGAACGGCAGCATCTGTGCTCCCGCCACCGCCTCGGTGGCGATCAGGATCGGCAGGATCGGATGACGGCGTGATCCGGCGTGGAAATCCTGCAGGTCGAGCGCGTAGTCGGCGACCTGCTGCCGATCCTGATCGGTGAACGCGGTGGCACCGACCTTGAACTCGAGGACGAAGACGCCACCCGGCGCCAGCAGCACCGCATCGATACGCCGCCGGAAGCGCGGGATCTCGAACTCCAGCAGCAGCCGCCAGGCGCGGCTCTGCGGTATTGCCAGGAAGGTCGAGCGCAGGACCGCGATCTGGCGCTCCCAGGCGCGCAACTGAGTTGCCTCGTTGACCCGGTGATGGCGCGTCGCCGCGTGCGCCAGCCGTCTCAGCAGGTCACCGGGCGTTGCCGCAAGGAAGGCCGCGACGCTGTCCGACCACCATGCGCCGGAACTGCCTGGCTCACCGGGAGGAACGTGGTTCATCGACGCCGAGGCTAGCGCCAAACTCCTTACGATTCAATAACGAACCCTACCCCCGCAGTGCTCCGCCGGTTGCCTTGCCGACAGCAGCCACGATCTTCGCGCAGACCGCCTCGATCTCCGCTTCGGTCAGGCTGCGCTCGCGCGGCTGCAGCACGACCTCGATGGCCAGCGACTTCTGTCCGTGCGGCACCTTCTCGCCCTCGTACACGTCGAACAGGCTGACCCTGCTGATCAGCGTGCGCTCGGCGCCGCGTGCCGCCCGCAGCACCGCCTCGGCAGTCACATCCGACCCGACCAGGAAGGCGAAATCCCGGGTCAAAGGCTGGAACGACGGCAGGTCGGGTGCCGCGCGCCGCCGGCGCTTCGGGTCCGGCACCGTATCGAGGAACAGCTCGAACCCGGCTGCCGGGCCGTCCAGGCCGAGGGACTGCAGCACGCCGGGATGCAGGTCGCCGAAATGCGCCAGCGCCAGCCTCGGTCCCTGCCGCAAGGTGCCGGAGCGGCCGGGATGGTAGTGCGCCGGCGCATCGGCAGTCACACCGAGCGCGTCCATCGGCATTCCGAGGCCATCGAGCAGGGCCATCGCATCGGCCTTGGCATCCCACAGGCTGGCCGCCTCGCCGCTAGCGCCCGGACGACGTGGCGCGTTACCAGTGCGCAAGCCGGCGGCGATCAGGGTTTGTCCGGTTTCGCGAAAACCCGGCCCGATCTCGAACAGCCCCAGGGCATCCGCACCGCGTGCGGCATTGCGACGCGCCGCCAGCACCAGGCTTGCCAGCGGTGTCGAGCGAAGCTGGTCGAGATCGGCGGCGATCGGGTTGAGCAACCGCAGGCTGTCCGGGATGGCGCCGAAATGCTCGGCCGCGTCGCGCGAGATGAAGGAGAAGCCGACGCACTCCGCCAGCCCGCGCGTCGCCAGCAGCCGACGCGCCGCGGCGGTGCGCGCCTGACGGGGCGTGAGCGACGCCAGCGGCACGGCGGCGATCGGCGGCAGCGTCACCGGGGGCACCGCATCCAGGCCGCGCAGCCGCAGCACCTCCTCGATCAGGTCGCACTCCGCCTCGATCGGCGAAACGACCTCTGCGCCAAGCAGTCGCGCCGGATCGAGGCCCGGTGCGGCATCCAGCACGGAAGGCACCGCGATGTCGTTGCGCCAGGACGGCACGTCGAGCAGCACGCCCGCTTCGTCGCGTGCACGCACGGCAAACCCGAGCGCCTCGAGGGAGGCAATCGCCGCATCGGGTGTCACCTCAAGGCCGCCAAGCCCGGCGATGCGTTCAAAGCGCAGCCGCGCCTCGCGCTGCCAGGGTGGCGGCTCACCGGCCACCACCACCTCGCTCGCCTCGCCGCCGCAGAGCTCCACGATCATCCGCGTCGCCGCCTCGAGCGCCGCCACCGGCAGCGCCGGATCGACGCCGCGCTCGAAGCGTTGCCGCGCATCCGAGCTGATCGCATGCCGGCGCCCGGACAACGCGACTCGGACCGGATCGAACAGCGCGCACTCGATGAACACGCTGGTGGTCGCATCCGAGACGCCGGTGGCCTCGCCGCCCATGATGCCGGCGAACGACTGCACGCCGGCGTCGTCGGCGATCACGCAATCCTCGGGATCGGCGATGTAGTCGCGCCCATCCAGCGCCCGCAGGGTCTCGCCGCCGCCGCGGCAGATCACCAGTTCGCGGCCGGCGAGGCGGCCGGCGTCGAACACGTGCAGCGGCCGGCCGAGGTCGAAGGTGAAGAAGTTGGTGATGTCGACCAGCGCCGAGATCGGGCGCAGGCCGATCGCGAGCAGCCGCTCGCGCAGCCAGGCCGGGCTCGGGCGGTTGCGCAGGCCGCGCACGGTGCGGCCGAGCACATAGGGACAGGCCTCGGGGAACTCGATGCGCCAGGTGATCGGCGACGCGAACGTGCCTTCCACGGTCTCGGCGAGCCATGGCCGCAGCCGTCCCAGCCCCGCCGCCGCGAGATCCCGCGCCACGCCGCGCACGGCAAGCGCGTCGCCGCGATTTGGCGTGATGGCGATCTCGATCACCGGGTCGTCGAGGCCGGCGAAATTGGCGTAGCTCTGGCCTGGCGTGGTGTTGTCCGGCAGCTCGGCGATGCCGTCATGCTCCTCGCCGAGACCCAGCTCGCGCAGCGAGCACAGCATGCCCTGGCTCTCGACGCCGCGGATCGAGCCGACCTTGAGCGTGGTGCCGGTGGCGGGAATGACGCTGCCCGGCGGCGCGAAGATCACCGACAACCCGGCGCGCGCGTTGGGCGCGCCGCACACCACCTGCACCAAGTCATCGCCCTCCGGTCCGATGCCGCCTTCCCCGGTATTGCGGCCGATATCGACCCGGCAGACGCGCAGCCGGTCGGCATTCGGGTGCTGGTCGGCGGCTACGATGCGCGCGGTGCGGAACGGCGCCAGCGCGGCGCCCCGGTCGGTGACGCCCTCGACCTCAAGGCCGATGCGGTTCAGCGCCGTCAGGATCTCGGCCTGCGTCGCCTCGGTGTCGAGGTGGTCGCGCAGCCACGACAGGGTGAACTTCATCGCCTACAGCCCCTCATGCAGCAGGGCGGGCAGCAGCGGCGAGGCGCCGTAATGCCGCAGCCAGCGCATGTCGCTCTCGTAGAACGAGCGCAGGTCGGGAATGCCGTTCTTCAGCATGGTCAGCCGCTCGATGCCCATGCCGAACGCAAAGCCGGTGAACGCGCGCGGATCGATGCCGCAATTGGCCAGCACGCGCGGATGCACCATGCCGCTGCCCAGCACCTCGAGCCAGTCGGCGCCGCCGCCGATCTCGCCTGAGCGACGGTCCCAACCGATATCGACCTCCATCGAGGGTTCGGTGAACGGAAAGTACGAGGCGCGGAACCGCACTGGCAGCGCCGGCTGGTCGAAATAGGCGCGCAGGAACTCGATCACGCAGCCCTTCAGGTGGCCCAGCGTGATGCCGCGATCCACCACCAGGCCCTCGCACTGGTGGAACATTGGCGAGTGGGTGGCGTCGTGGTCGGCGCGGTAGGTGCGGCCGGGTACGATCACCCGGATCGGCGGCGCCTGGTCAAGCATCGTGCGGATCTGCACCGGCGAGGTCTGGGTGCGCAGCAGACGGGTCGCCTCACCGTCAAGTGTAGGCAAATAGAAGGTGTCGTGGTCGGTGCGCGCCGGATGGTGCGACGGCGTGTTCAGCGCCGAGAAATTGTGCCAGTCGGTCTCGATGTCGGGCCCTTCCGCCAGCCGGAACCCCATCGCGCCGAAGATCGCCACCATCTCCTCGATGGTGCGGCTGATCGAATGGATCGAGCCCAGCCCACTGGTCGGCACCGGCAACGTGACATCGACGCGCTCGCTGGCGAGGCGGGCGTTGAGGGCCTCGGCTTCCAGGGTGCGGCCGCGGGTCTCGATCGCCAATGTCAGTACGTCGCGCAGCCGGTTGAGCGCGGCGCCTCTGGAACGCCGTTCCTCGGGGGCTGCCCGGCCCAGCTCCCTGAGCAGCCCGGTCAATCGCCCCGACTTGCCCAGTGTCCCGACGCGCACCGCATCCCACGCCCGCAGGTCGGCAGCCGTGTCGAGCGCAGTCAGCGTCTCCTGCCGCAGGGCGTCCAGATCATCCGACATGCGGGGCTCCTGAACGAAACGGGCCGTCCTTCGCAGGACGGCCCGTCGAAGACAAGATCAGGTGGCGAGGGATCAGGGTTGTCGCATCAAGCGAGGGCGCCCTGCACCGTCTTCACGATCTCCGCAAAGGCGGCGTTGTCGTCGAACGCGATCGAGGCCAGCACCTTGCGGTCGATCTCGATGCCGGCCTTGTGCAGGCCGTTGATGAACACGCTGTAGGTCATGCCGTGCTCGCGGACGGCGGCATTGATGCGCTGGATCCACAGGCCGCGGAACTCGCGCTTCTTGTTGCGGCGGTCGCGGTAGGCATACTGCAGCGACTTCTCGAGCCGCTCGAGCGCGATCCGGTAGTTCGTCGAGGAACGGCCGACGAAACCCTTCGACTGCGCGAGAACCTTCTTGTGACGGGCGTGGGTGGTAACGCCCCGCTTGACGCGTGCCATGGCTCAGATGCTCCTCATACCAGCCCGTACGGGGCCCACTGCTTCACCGTCTTGCCGTCCATCTCGGTCAGCGTCTGGGAGCCGCGGTTGGTCCGCTTCATCTTCTGCGGGCGGTTGATCAGGCCGTGGCGCTTGTTGCCGGGGCCTGCGAGCACCTTGCCGGTCGCGGTGATCTTGAACCGCTTCTTGACCGACGACTTGGTCTTCATCTTGGGCATTTGCATCTCCTTCTGGAACGCTGCCTCGCCGCGCCGCAATGACACGAGATGCCCCCCACCTGAAACAGGACAGGTCGGGATGGCAGCCGTCGCGGCCGGGCATGCCCATTCCAGGCCCGGACGCGCGATCAGGGGCGGGTGTATAGACGGGAGCGGCACCCGGTTCAAGAGCGCGCCTTGAGCCGGCCGGTCCCCACGTTGACCAACCACGTACAAACGTGGAAGTACTGACATGCCGTGGCAATAATACGGCAATCTTCGTGGATTGAGCAATGATCGCCCTGCGTCGCTCCAGCGTCCTTGCCCTGGCGTTCCTGGCCGCCGGCTCCGTGCATGACGCCCGCGCGCAGGCGGCCGACCTGTCGCTGCTCAATGTCAGCTACGACCCCACGCGCGAGTTGTACAAGGACGTGAACCAGGTCTTTGCGTCGGACTGGAAGGCAAAGACCGGCCAGACGCTCGACATCAAGACCTCGCATAGCGGCTCCGGCGCCCAGGCGCGCGCGGTGCTCGACGGGCTGCAGGCCGACGTGGTGACGCTCGGGCTCGCCTGGGACATCGACGTGCTGACCCAGCGCCACCTGCTGGCGGCGAACTGGGAGAGCCGGCTGCCGAACCACTCCGTGCCCTATACCAGCACGGTGGTGTTCCTGGTCCGGCACGGCAATCCGAAGCACCTCGATGGCTGGGCCGACCTGGTGCGCGGCGATGTCGAGGTGATCACCCCGAACCCGAAGACCAGCAGCGGTGGCCGCTGGAGCTATCTCGCCGCCTATAGCTGGGCGCTGCACCAGCCTGGCGCGACCGAGGCCAGTGCGGAGGCCTATCTGGGCCGCCTGTACAAGCACGTCCCGATGCTCGACACCGGCGCGCGCGGCGCCACCAACAGCTTCGTGCAGCGTGGCGAGGGCGACGTGCTGCTGGCCTGGGAGGACGAGGCGCTGCTAGCCACCCGCGATGTCGGCGCCGGCCAGTTCGACATTGTCTATCCGTCGAGCAGCATCAAGGCGGAACCGCCGGTCGCCTGGGTCGACAGCGTCACCGACAAGAAGCATACCGGGCCGGTGGCACAGGCCTATCTCCGCTTCCTGTTCAGCCATGAGGGACAGGAACTGGCGGCCAGGCACCATTACCGCCCGATCGATCCGACAGTGTTCGCAGAGCACAAGGCCGACTTTCCCGCGATCCGCGTCTATGACGTGGCCGGCCTCGGCGGCTGGCCGGCGGTGCAGGCGAAGCATTTCGCCGATGGCGGCGTGTTCGACACCATCTACACTGCTGGCAAATGAACGCGGCCAGCCCGGTTCCGAGGGCCATCTCGATCGATCCGGCGCCCGGTCGGCCGCGGCACATCCCGCCGGCGGGGCCAGGCAAGGGGCACGGGCCGACCGTGATACCGGGTTTCGGGCTGTCACTCGGTATCACGCTGGCCTGGGTCTCCCTGCTGGTCCTGCTGCCGCTGGCGGCGCTGGCGGCGCGGCCCTGGGAGCATGGCATCGGCTGGCTATGGCACTCGCTGACCCAGGCGCGCGCGCTGGCGGCGCTGCGGTTGTCGTTCGGCACCGCCTTCGAGGCCGCCATCCTGTGCACGCTGGCCGGTCTGCTGCTCGCCTGGGCGATCGCCCGCGTGCGGCCGCCCGGTTGGCGCCTGCTGGACGCGATCATCGACCTGCCGTTCGCGCTGCCCACCGCGGTCGCCGGCATCACGCTGGCGACGCTCTACGGCCGGCATGGCTGGGTCGGCGCGCCGCTGGCCGCCAGCGGGATCAGGATCGCCTATACCCAGGCCGGCATCATGATCGCGCTGGTGTTCGTCGGCCTGCCGTTCGTGGTGCGCAGCACGCTGCCGGTGCTGCACGACCTGCCGCGCGAGCTCGAGGAGGCGGCGCAGACGCTCGGCGCCCGTCCGGGCCAGATCGCCTTGCGGGTGCTGCTGCCGGCGATCCTGCCGGCGCTGCTGACCGGCTTCGGGCTCGCATTTGCGCGCGGCGTCGGCGAGTACGGCAGCGTCATCTTCATCGCCGGCAACCGGCCGCTGGTCTCCGAGATCGCGCCGCTGCTGATCGTGATCCGGCTGCAGCAGTTCGACTATGCCGGCGCCGCCGCGATCGGGCTGGTGATGCTGCTCGGTGCCGCTGTGATCCTGGTGGCGCTCGGCATCCTGCGCGCGTTGCTGCCGGCGATGGCCGGCCAGAGGCAGGCCCTATGAGGGTGCCGCTGTGAGCGCCCGGATCCGTGCGACGCGCTGGCTGCTCGGCACCGCGGCCTGGATCGTCGCCGCCCTGGTGCTGATCCTGCCGCTGGTGTCGCTGTTCAGCGAGGCGCTGCGGCATGGCGTGGGCGAGGTGTTCGCCAGCGTACAGGACCCGGACGCGCTGTCCGCGATCCGGCTGAGCCTGCTGGTGGTGGCGCTCTGCGTGCCGTTCAACACCGTCTGCGGCATCTTCGCGGCCTATGTCCTGACGAAGTACGAGTTCACCGGGCGCGGCCTGATCCTGGTGCTGATCGAGCTGCCGCTGTCGGTGTCGCCGGTGGTGGCCGGCCTGGTCTGGGTGCTGCTGTTCGGCGCCGGCGGCTGGTTCGGGCCGATGCTGTCGCACAACCATGTCCAGATCACCTTCGCGCTGCCGGGCATCCTGCTGGCGACCCTGTTCGTGACCTTCCCGTTCGTGGTCCGCACCATCATGCCGGTGCTCGATGCGCGCGGGCGCGAGAGCGAGGAGGCGGCGACCATGCTCGGGGCGGGGTTCTGGGACATCTTCCTGCGTGTCACGCTGCCCGGCATCGGCTGGGCGCTGCTGTCCGGCGTGCTGCTGTGCGCGGCGCGCGCCCTCGGCGAGTTCGGCGCCGTTTCCGTGGTGTCGGGCCATATCCCGGGGGTGACCGAGACCGTGCCGTTGCGTATCGAGACCCTCTACAACGACTACCAGGGTGTCGCCGCGTTCTCTCTCGCCGCCCTGCTGGCGCTGGCCTCGGGTCTGGCGGTCGGCCTACGCGGCATGCTGGAATGGCAGCACAAGGTGACCGGCGACCCCGGCACGCCGCAGGGCAAGACGGCATGAAGGATTTCGTCGTGCAGACCAGCGGCGTCGAACTGGCGGGGATAAGCTGCCTGTTCGGCCAGACGCCGGCGATCCGCCATATCGATCTCTCGGTACCGCAGGGCGAGTTCCTGGCCCTGGTCGGGCCGTCCGGCGCCGGCAAGACCACGCTGCTGCGCGTCATCGCCGGGCTCGAGCCCGGCTATACCGGGAGGCTCTCGATCGGCACCCGCGACGTGACGCGCGTGCCGGCGCGCGAGCGCAATATCGGCTTCGTGTTCCAGAGCTACGCGCTGTTCGGCCACATGAGCGTGCGCGAGAACGTGGCGTTCGGGCTGCGTGTGCGGCCATGGCGCCGGCGGCCGGATCGCCGCACCATCGGGCTGCGGGTGCGCGAGCTGCTCGAACTGGTGCAGGTGGCGCATCTCGCCGACCGCAAGCCGGCGCAGCTTTCCGGCGGCCAGCGCCAGCGTGTGGCACTGGCGCGCGCACTCGCGATCGAGCCGGAGCTGCTGCTGCTCGACGAGCCGTTCGGGGCACTCGACCCGCTGGTGCGCAAGGACATACGGAGCTGGCTGCGCGGGCTGCATGACCGGCTCGGGCTGACCAGCATCCTGGTGACGCACGACCAGGGCGAGGCGATCGAGGTCGCCGACCGTATCGCCCTGCTGCGCGACGGCGCGCTGGAGCAGGTCGGCACGCCGGAACAGCTCGACCGGCATCCGGTGAATGCGTTCGTGCACCAGTTCCTCGGCGAGAGCGTCCGTTTCGAGGCGACGATCACGAACGGTCGCGCGGTGCCGCGCGGGCTGGAGGCATCGTCGCTGCCGGTGGCGCTGCCGGACGGGCCGGGGGTGGTGTCGATCCGGCCGTACGAGATCGGGCTACAAGGGGGGGATGGGCCGGGGACGGTGTTGTTCGCGCGCCGGATTGGCGCGTTCACGCGCTACGAAGTCGATGTGGCCGGCCGGGTGATCGAGGCGCTGGCGCCGGCGGTCGACGTGCCGCTCAGTCCCGGCGCACGCTGCTGTATCGATTTGTCGCGGGCGCATGTTTTCAGCGCATTAACCTGATCCCGTATAGCCCGCGAATGTCACTGGGTCAGGATGACGGCCCTGGTGCCGGAGGCGGTATTAGTGCCCATATTCGGCACGCAGTTCACCGTATAGACTGCATCGTTGTAGTCGAAATCGTCGGGACTTCCGCCCATGTCGTTCCAGGCGTATTGCGTCGGATTGTTGTAGAGTTGCAGACAGGTCGAAGCCGCAGTTGTCGCTGTGGAGCAGGCGCCGTTGACGAGCAGGTTGTTGTTGTAGACGCCCCCCCCTACTAGGGTTGTACACGGATGAGCGTTGCAGCTACTTGTTGCGGTCGGGACGTAGTTGTTGACCGTGGTTGTGATCGCGGTCTTCGTACACGATCCGTTGGCATTGGTCGTTCCGGTATAATAAGTTCCTTGGCTGGTATAGCCGTAGCCGGGGAGATTGCTTGTTGGGCTGAGGTTGGAGAAGAAGGCGTGGGTCGAGCCCAGCGTGCCGCCATATGCATTCGAGCCGTAGGCCGAGCGCGCGCCGGTCTGGTTGTACAGCGCAAATCCGACCTGATCGTTGGGACCGAGCGCTATCGTCTTCGGCGTGGCGTTGTCGGCCGCCCAATTCGGGTCGATAAGAGGGTTGTTAGTAAAAAGCAATGTATAGGATGACAGGGTCGTCGGGATGCCGCCTCCAGGCGGAATCTTGTAGTAATAGATGCTGTTTCCGTCGCCGGCCTGGGCCGAGAACCCTCCCGTCTGCGTTGCCTTGATCGCATATCCAGGACCCTGCGCGGTCGCCAGCACGTTTATTGTCATCGTGGGCTCGAAAATCCCCAACAATGTCGTCTTGAGCGTTGCCGATGCGGTGACGGTGACCGTGATGCTGTTCGGGCTCGTCACCACAGGCGAGCTGACAGAGGCACTGTTGGCGATTTTTGCTACACTCTTGTTGAAATAGTTCGTCGCGAGAGTGATGCCGAGAGCAGAGCCGTTGGTCTGGTTGAGCTCGCTCGCGCCCGCGATCGCGGCGCTATCGGCGATACTCTGCAAGGAGGCCTTCATGATTGCCTCGCGCGAATAGTCGGTCGCCACGCCGGCTCCCGCGACAAGCGGAATCAGCATCAGCGCCGCCAGCACTGCCACCGCCCCCTGCTGTGCGGCGAGGAACGAACTTGAAGCGCGTCGAAGATGATCCATCATGTGCGGCATGTCCGGTTCAGCAACCACCGGTCGGCGCGGTGAGAGGAGAGGATACGCCGGCGATCGCGGCCACGTTCCTGGGTCGGCCGTAGGCGACGTGTGACAACGCATAGCTGGAAGGCAGGATGTAGTGGGTGATCGCGGCATAGCTGTAGCTCGCCTGTACGATGATCACGCTGTCGCTGCCGACGCCATACCCTTTGGCGAGGCTGCAGGCCGTCGCCACGGACATAGCCGAGGCTCCTCCCTCGGTGATCTGCCACGCAAGCTGAGAGGGATTACCGGAGGAGTCGTAGGTAACGCTGGCGATCGTCGCCAGCAAGGGCGTTGAGTTGACGAACGGCGTCATTACGAACTCGCCGCCAACATAAGCATTGCCTACATTGAGCACGGTTGCCGGGTTCTGGCCTCCGATGATGTTCGCGATTGCCTGAGTTGCGAGGGTGAGCTTGTTGGACACCCGGATCAGCTGCGTCACCTCGACGGTGCCAAAGAACAGGATCAGCATCAGCGGCGCCGTCAGTGCAAGCTCGAGAGCGGCCACTCCGTGTTGGTCATGACGTAGCCGCTGCAGAAAATTCATCATGAGAACGGCTCGTTCTGGAAGGCCTGTATGGACATAAGCGCCCAACCGGCACCGGCGAATTTTTGGATCCACGGAAACATGTAAGGTCGATTATAGGCCACTTCTACGAAGACATACTGGCCGCCGCTACCGGAACTGAAGTTTGCCGTGGACAGCACGCTGGCCAGGCTGCTGGTGACGATGACAGCTGGGAAGCCTCCCGCGCTGGATTGGACATTGAACTGTAGCTTCGTGCAGTCGAAGAACGAGGTCACGTCGCTGCACAACTGGGTCTGGAATCCCGATGCGGTGGTGATGTTGCCGATCATGATCTGTCGCGAGGCGTCGCGCGTCGCGTTGTCGAGCACCGACTGCGCGAACAGCATCAGACCGTCCTCGACGATTGCGAAGATCAGCGTCAGCATGACCGGGCCGACGATGGCGAACTCCAGCGCGGTCGCGCCGCGCCGGCAGCCCAGCAGCCGTCTGAACAGACTACGTGGCATGGTCGAGCAGTTGCGGCGTCAGCGGCCGGTCGCGCAGTGCCTGGTAGGCGACGATCGCGGCACGCGCCTGGTCGGGCGACATCTGCGTCAGCAGCACGCGCTGCGCCTCGTCGGTGCGGCCGTCCATCACCAGCGCCACCGCCAGGTCCTGCCGCACCCGCGCGGAGGCGTCCGGCTCGGCGGCGATCGGCTGCAGGATCTGCACCGCGGTGGCGGCATCGTTGGTCATCGCCAGCGACAGACCGAGATCGACCTTCGCCGCCGTGGTCTCGCCACCCTGCGCCAGCGCCAGGCGATACTGGGTCTGCGCCTCGGCATGCTGTCCCATCAGGTCGAGCGCGATGCCGCGATCGGTGAGGGCGGCACGGTTGCGCGGGTCGATGGCCAGGACGTGATCGACCCGGCGCAATGCCTGCTCGGGATCCTCGGCGAGTGCGGTCCGGCACTCCCCCAGCATGGCCGGGATCGAGTCCGGCATGATCTGGAGCGCCCTGCCATAGCTGGCAGCGGCACGCCCGCTGTCGCCGAGCGCGTAGTAGGCGTCACCCTGCCGCAGCAGGGCGGCGACGTCGTTCGGATGCCGTGCCAGCACCGCCTGGCTGACATTGAGTGCGAGCTGCGGCGAGCCGCCGGCCAGGGCGCTGTCGGCGAGGCCCAGGCTGATGGTGGCCGGCTGGCTCCTGTCGGCGGTGCAGGCGGCCAGCCCGAGCAGGCCGAGCAGGGAGACGAGGATCGGGGCGGTCGAACGGATATGCATGCGATCAGTGCCTGAACTTTTGCATGACCTGGACCGCGATCGGGCCGGCCACGATGAGAAAGACGCAAGGCAGGATGAACAGGATCATCGGAACGGTCAGCAGCACCGGCAGCCGGGCCGCCTTTTCCTCGTAGCGTGTCAGCGTCTCCTGGCGCAGCTCGGTCGCAAGGGTGCGCAGCGCCACGCTGAGCGGCGTGCCGTACTGGATCGTCTGCACCAGCGTCCCGCCGAGCCGCCTCAGCGCTGGAAGTCCGGTGCGTGCCCCCATGTTGGTCAGCGCCACGCGGCTTTCGGAAATCATGTTCAGCTCACCCGAGGTGATGGAAAGCTCTTCGGCGAGTTTCGGATGCGCGTGCACGATCTCGATGCTCACCCGGCGGATCGCGGCCTCGAGGGCAAGGCCGGCTTCGGCGCAGATGATCATCATGTCGAGCGCATCGGCAAGTCCGCGTTCGACCGCCTTGAGATATTTCTTGCGCATGTTGCGTATGAAGAAATCCGGTGACAGCAGGCCGATGACCGCCGACCCGAAGATCATCGCGAGATGCAGCATGGTCTGCATGTGGACATGGCGCAGGGCGACGAAGGCGATGACCGGTAGGATCAGCACCAGCACGATCTTCGAGCCGACGAACAATCCGAGCCCGTTGCCGCCCCGGAAGCCGCCCGCCTGCAGGGTCTGCTCGAGCTCGGTCAGGGTGCCCTTGGAGAGCAGGCCGGTGCGCACGACGGCAAAGCCCAGGCTCGCCACACTGGCGGCAAACGGCGGCGCCTTGGCACGCTTGATCACCGCATCGGCGACGACGCCATCGCTCTGCTGGGCCGCCAGCAGGCGCTCCTTGAGCCGCTTGCGCCGGCGCAGCAGCGTCATCACCGGCAGGGCACAGAGCGGGATCAGGAACAGCACCATGCCGCCGACGCCGATGAGCGCAGTCGTGTTCATGACAGGCTCTTCTGGATCATCATGCGCATCACGCCCATGCCGCCGCCGAGCAGGATCAGCGTCAGGCCGAGGATCATGTGCCCGGACCGGGTATAGAGAAGCTGGTCGGCGTAGCTCGGGTTCATGAACATGAGAGCAATAAACAGCAGCACCGGCAACGCACTCAGCACGTTGGCGCTGGTGCGCGCTTCCGCCGCCAGCGCGTAGCCGCGGGCGCGGGCGGCGACCCGCTTGCGTATCACGTCGGCGAGGTTGTCCAGCGTCTCGCTCAGATTGCCGCCGGTCTGGCCCTGCAGGGTCAGGGCGGTCGCAAAGAAGCGGTATTCCGGCAGGCCGTTGCGCTCCGCCATGCTACGAAGCGCCTCGTCGAGCGGCAGGCCGATCGCCATCTGGTCGGCCAGCCGCCCGAATTCGATCGCGGTCGGTGCCTCGTTCTCGCGCGCCACCGCCCGGACCGCCTCGCTGATCGGAATGCCGACCCGCACCGCGCGCACGATCATCGCCAGTGCGTCGGGAAACTGCTTGAACAACGTGTCCGCCCGACGGGTATGGAAGCGGCCGAACAGCATGCGGCTGAACATGATGCACAGCAGCGGAATGCCCAGCAGCGCGATCGATCCGGCGATGACCTTAAGCATGCCTGCAACGATGCAGCCCACCAGGGACGCGACACCGATCATGATCAGCGGGCGCGCCGGATAGAGGTCCAGCCGCGCCGCATTGAAACCGAAGATGCTCGCATAGCGCGCCGCCATGGTCGGCTTTGGCGCGTCCGTGGAGATCCGCGCCGTCGGTGCGTTGCCGGGATCATCGCGTCGGCGCTTGGCATACGGGTCGAGTGCCTTGGCGAAACGATGGCGCAGCCTGCGCTGGCGCTCGCGCACCTGGTTGAGCAGGAAGGCGCAGATGCCGACGACCGAGAACAGCAGGAACGCCAGCGGCAGCAAATAGGCGTTCATAGCGCGGCGGACTCGCCCAACGCGGTGACCCAGGCCCGGTCGAGCCCGAAATAGGCCAGGCGCTGCTGGCAGTGCGGGCGCGTCAGGCTGGTCTTGTAGCGGCCGATCAGCTTGCCGTTCTGGTCCTCGCCGGTCAGTTCGAGCTGGAACACGTCGTTGAGGATGACGACCTCGCCTTCCATGCCGCAGACCTCGGTGACCTGCGTCACGCGTCTGCCGCCGTCGCGCTGCCGCTCGACCTGCACGATGAGGTCGACGGCACTTGCGATCTGCTGGCGTATGGCGCGGGACGGCAGGCCGGTATTGCCCATCTGCACCATGTTCTCGATACGGGTGAGCGCATCGCGCGTGGTGTTGGCGTGCACCGTGGACATCGAGCCGTCATGGCCGGTGTTCATCGCCTGCAACATGTCGAACGCCTCGCCCGACCGCACCTCGCCGATGATCACCCGGTCCGGCCGCATGCGCAGGGCGTTGCGCACGAGGTCGCGTTGGGTGATCTCGCCGCGCCCCTCGAGGCTGGCGGGGCGGGTCTCCAGTCGCACCACATGCGGCTGCTGGAGCTGCAGCTCGGCGGCGTCCTCGATGGTCACCACGCGTTCGCCGACATCGATCATGCGCGAGATCGCGTTCATCATCGTGGTCTTGCCGGAGCCGGTGCCGCCCGAGATCACGATGTTCAGCCGGGCGCGCCCGGCAATCTCGAGGATCCGCGCGACCGGAGCGGTGAGCGCGCCGTAGCCGATCAGCTTCTGGAAATCGATCGGCTTCTTGCTGAACTTTCTGATCGAGATATAGGGGCCGTCGAGCGCCAGCGGCTGCAGCACGATGTTGACGCGCGAGCCGTCCTTGAGGCGGGCATCCACCGTGGGGGAGCTCTCGTCGACACGCCGGCCGACGCCCGACGCGATGCGCTGGCAGATATTGGTGACGTGCGCGGCGTCGCGGAAATGCACGTCGCTCAGCACCACCTTGCCGCTGCGCTCGACGAACACCTTGTCCGGGCCGTTCACCATGATGTCGGCGATGGTGTCGTCGGCGAGCAGCGGCTGCAGCGGGCCGAGCCCGAGCATGTCGTCGATCAGCTCCTCGGCGAGCTTGCGCTGTTCGCGGCCATTGAGCTGCAGCCGGTGCGAGCTGGCGATCTCGGAGACCAGGCGCTCCATCTCGGCGGCAAGCCGGTGCTGCGGGATCTTGGCGACGGCGGCCGGATCGACGCGGCCGAGGCAGAGCGTGCGCAATTCGCGCAGCGCCGCAGTGGGCGTCAGCGCGCTCGCTTGTCCACCGGAGGGTGCCGCCTTCAAGGGCGCCTGCGTCAGGAACGGCGACGGCGCCGGCTCGGGCGCCGCGACGGGAATGCTCGCGGGCGCACCTGCAGGCAGGCCGGCCGGGACGGCGGGTGGCGCCATCGGCAGCGCCGCGCCCGTGTCGGCCGGCTCCGGCGCGAGCAGGGACTCGGAATCCTCCGCCGGCGTCTCCGCATCGTCCGGTGCCGAGGCCGGAACGTCCGCTTCGGGTCCCGGCTCGAAGTCGCGCGGCTGGCCGGGCGTGCGCCGGCCGAAGGTGCGGGCGGCGAGGCTCATGCGGCCCGTCCGAACAGGCGCAGCTTCGGCAGCACGCTCTGCTTGCTCTCCGCCTGCGCCTTGGCGTTTTGACCGTCGAGCAGGCGCTCGAAGGCAGCCTGGCGGGCCAGCTCGAGGATGCCGGCGCGGAAGCCGCCCTTCATCGCGGCCGCCGGCTCGCCCAGCGTCGCCGCTGCCGCGATCTGCTTGGGCAGGTCGGCGATCACCACGTCGGGCGCCATCTTGAGGGCGTCCTCGACCTGGCGGCGGGTCAGGCCGCCATTCTGGCCCAGGCGGTTCAGCACGATGATCGCGCGCCGGGTCTGGTTCGGGCTGTTCGGCAGCGACAGCAGGCGCAGGGTGTCGCGGATCGAGCTCAGGCTCGGCTCCATCACCAGGATGCGCTGGTGGCCAAGCGCCATCAGGTCGCGATATAGCGGCGACGGGCGGAACGGCACGTCGGCCACGACGAAGCCGTAGCGCCGCTGCAGAAGCTGCGTGAGGCGGGTCGCGGCACCCGGCGAGTAGTTCAGGTCGTCGGTCATGCGGCAGGCGCCGGCGAGCACGTGCAGGCGTTCGGATTGCGGCGAGTTCTCGATCGGCTGGGCCGCGCGTTCGACGAACAGCTCGTCGAGCCGGTCCGGGTTCTCCAGCGCCGTGCGCAGGCCGCCGGTCGCCTTGCTGTTGAGCAGCATGGCCATGTTGCCCATGTGCAGGTCGGGGTCGAGCAGGGCGGTATGGCGCCGCATGTCGACCGCGAAATGCCAGGCGAGATGCACCGCGATGGTGGTGGCGCCGGTGCCGCCGCGCACCCCGGTCACGGTGACCATGCGGCCGCCCTGGATGATTTCGTGGCTGGCGGTCTGGCCGGCCATCAGCGGCGCGAAATGCCGCGACACCATGTCGCGGGTGAGCGGCTTCGGCAGATATTCCGCGCTGCCCAGCCCGCGTGTCACCTGCCGGTAGAAATCGACGTCTCGCGCATCGCCGGTGACCAGGACCTGCACTTCCGGCTCGATGATGTCGGCGAGGGAGGCCAGTGCGGTCAGCGGATGCGCCTCGCCCGACACGTCGATGATCAGCATGCGCGGCGTTGCGATCTTGCGCATGGTGGCCATGGCGCCCTTCACCCCGCCGCGTCGCACGTCGATGGTCATGCCGGCCACCTCGGCGAGACCCTCGCGCAGCGCGGTCTCGGTCTCGCCGTCGTTCACGAAGGCGATCATCGAGGAGCGGTCGTGGCGCGTCGGTTCCGACGGGCCGGAACTGCCGGCGCCACTCACGAGCCGCCTCCGGCCAGGCTGGAGGTCGGGTCGATGCTCAGCTTGTTGGCCTTGCCCTGCTGCAGCCGGTCGACGGCGCCGGCATCCAGGGTGCCGTTCGAGCCGGGATCGGCGTGCCCCATGATGAAGTCCGTCTTGTTGCTAGACTCCGCCTTGAGGTTGGCGTCGTTCAGGCCCTGGGCCTGCCAGGTTCCGGGGCGCTGGTACGGGTCGCCGCAGGCCGCCAGCAACAGCGGGAAGCCGAGGATAAGCCAGTTGATCGAGGGTCTCATTGCACTACAAATCCTGCATCGCCAGGGACCGTGATGTCCGAGCTGCCGCCATGCTGGCGCAGCAGCAGCACCCGCTCGATGTCGTTGGGCACCTTGAAGTGATCCCCCGGAGCCTGCAGCGCATCCGGATCGTTCACCGAGCCGACGATGTACGGCGTCACGATGATCACCAGCTCGGTCTGGTTGTGCGTGTAGCTGTCGGAGCGGAACAGCGCGCCCAGCACCGGCACGTCGCCGAGGCCGGGCAGCGCGTTGTTGGCCTGCGTCGTGTTGTCCTGCAGCAGTCCGGCAATGGCGAAACTCTGACCGGAGCCGAGCTCCAGCGTGGTCTCGGCCCGCCTGATCGTCAGCGCCGGGATCTGCAGGCTGCCGGAGCCCTGGCTGAGCGTCACGGCGCCGTCCGCTGCCGTGGTGGCGAGGGCGCTGACCTCGGGCCGCACATGCAGGCTGATGCGTCCGGAGCTGAGCACCGTCGGCACGAACGACAGCGAGACGCCATATTGCTGGTAGGTGATGGTGATCGCGTTGCTGGACGAGCCGCCCTGCGCCACCGGCACCGGATATTCGCCGCCGACCAGGAAGCTCGCACTCTCGCCGCTGCGCGCGGTGAGGTTGGGTTCGGCCAGCACGCGCACCAGGTTGTCCTGCGACAGCGCCTCGAGCACGGTATCGACGGTGATGCCCTTGTTGACAAAGGCGCTGGTGACGGTGGCGGCGACGCCGTTCGCGGTCGCGAAACCGATCGCATATTTGCCGAGCTGGCCCATCGCCTGCCAGTCGACACCGAGCTGGCGCGTGACCTGGCGGTCCATCTCGGTGATGCGCACCTTCAGCCCGACGGTGACGGAACCGACCACGTTGATCTGGTTGGTGACAGTCTGGCCTGTCGGAATATAGCTGCGCGCGATGTCCAGTGCTTCCTGCGCGTCGGCGCCGCTGGTGACGTCGCCGTTGAGGATGACGCCGCTCGGCGTCGTCGTCAGGCTGAGATGGCTCTCCGGCAGGGCCCGGGCGATCGCCTCGCCGGCACTTGCGGCGCCATAGCTGCTCGGCCGCACGGTGACCTCGTACTGGCCGACCGGATGGCCGGATGCGTCGAGTGCCGCGATCGTGGTGCGTCCGGGGATCAGGCCGAACAGGAACAGGGCGGAGGCGCTCGCCGGGCGCACCTGGACGATCTTCGGGTCGGCGACGAAGACGTTGGCTGCAATGCCGGCGATCGGCATCACGCGTCCGGTGCCGGCCTCGATGGAAAAGGCGCGCTGCGCCGGCTGGCCGTTCTCGTCCGTCGGCATCGCCACGTTCGACCGCGGCGCGGCATCGTGCCCGGCGGGTGCGAGGTTGAACGGCTCGGCGGCCGCCGGGCGGATACCCAGCAGGCAGAGGCCGGCTGCCACGCTGCAGCGGATGGTCTGGCGGCCGATATGCATCAGAACTGGAAGTCCTTCTCGCCGGTGCTGTCATAGACGTGCACCGCGGTGATCGCCCCGTGCACATCTGTCGGGGCGTTCAGGGTGTGCATGACGTCGCCTGCACGGATCGGCGCCGGCGGCGTTTCGCGTGCCATCTCGGCGCGCGCGAGGGTGATCCCGCCGGCGGCTGCATCCCGCTCCGCCGGCCGCAGCGCAAGTGCGATTTTGCCGAGCTTCAGCGCCAGCACGAGATGTTCGGCGTCCAGCGGCGACACCTCGAGCGTGAGGCCGCCGGCGCCCGGAGCCAGGCCGGGCATGCCGACATTCTTGTCCTTGTCGGCGGCCGCGCGCTGCACGAGCTGCTGGTCCACCGCCAGCAGACGGATGTTCGACAGCACGGTCTCCGCGGAGATCTTCCGGGCCAGGGCGAGCTTGCTGCCGGCCGTCTCCTCCTGCGCCTCGGTGAGGATGATGTCGACCCGATCCCCGGGGGAGAGCAGCGAGGTATCGCCGTCGATCTGCGCGCCGCCGACCATGACAGCGCGCATGCCCGGCGCGAGGATCGCGGCGACGAAGCCGTGCTCGCCCGGAAGGATCACGTCGGCCGCGGTGACGGTCTGGCCGGGCGCCAGCGAATGCAGCACCAGCGCGCCGTTGAGGTCCGCCCGGTTGGCCTTCGTATCGAGCTCGACGTTCGCGGGGAGGGTCGCCTTTTCCAGCGTCGCGGTCGAAAGATCCTCCGGGCGCATGAAGCTGCCGCCGCGCAGGCTGCCGGCGGCGACGAGTACGGTCGCGGTGACCGGCGGCGGTGGCGGTGCCGCCTGCGGCGCGATCGCCACGATCGGCTTTGGCGGCGGCGGCGGCGGCATGTGGGTGGCGCGCCAGGTCACGGCGCCGAAACCGGCCAGTCCGACAGCCATGAGGGCGAACAGCGCGATACGCAGGATCATCGATCAGCCCTCGAGCAGGATAAAAGCGGCGCCGGCGGCAATGGCGGATGCATAGGGCAGCGAGAAGCCCCTCCAGATGCGGTACTGCTCGATCCGCAGCAGGCGCCGGAGCAGCACGCGCGAGTGACGACCGGACGGCTTCCCGACCAGGAGCCGCAGTCCGACATAGAGCAGTCCGAGCACGCCGCCCGCCAGGGCGATCGCAACCACCAGCCCAGGCACCAAGCGAGGCGGTACTAGCAACGCGGCGGCCGCCAGCAACTTGACGTCGCCGCCGCCCATCAGGCCGGCACGCCAGCAGAATATGGCGGCGATGAAAACCGATGCCGATGCCAGGCACGACGTGATGACGTCGCCGTGGATGGCCTGCAGCAGCACGCCGTCGAGTGCGAGCAGGAGTGACAATCGGTTCGCCACCCTGCGTCTCGCGATGTCGCCGAGCGCTGCGATCAGCAGCAGGGTCACGGCAACCCCGACGGCAATTTCGGACATCATCGTGTACGTGGCCCGGTGGTCGTAGGAATATCCTTCGCGCCGAAGCCGATGAAACCATCGAGGTTTCATCGGCGCTTCCGGCTTTCGGTCCAGGCGTCAGGCGTCGTTGATGCCGGTGCTGACCGTGTTGAACACGCCCTTCAGCGTCGTTCCGAGCGTGGTCACCGCGGTGATGATAACGACCGCAATGAGCCCGGCGATCAGGGCATACTCGAGCGCGGTCACGGCGCGCTCGTCATGCTTCAGCCTCAGGTAGGTCCTCACGTAATCAATCATCGTCATCTTCCCTAGTTGAAACGGTCCGCCGAAAGCCGGAAACGGAACGCGCTGAACCGCGATCCGACATAACTATAAATTCTTCGTTAAGCTCAAGGGAAAAATGTGTCGGTTCCGGAACTTTGCGGTGTTTCTGAGGACTAAATATTTGGAGTCGGCGGCGTGTCCAAAAATATATATCCGTTCTGAGTTTTTCGGCTCAGGGGAATCTGACTGACGCTACTTGAAAATCTTCAGGGTAAACTTTAACCCCCATCATCACCGGGGGTCCTGCCCCCTCGGATTCAGGAGGCCGATTTGCGGGTCCGCGCTACTTTGCCGATTGGCTCAGGGTCCGAAACTGCGGTTGCCGTAGCGCTGGGTCCCGCATCTGCGGGGTCGATCGGGGTGCCGACACAGTTTTGCGCCGCTGCGGCCTAGATCCCCATGTCGATCCGTCCCGGCACCTGGCCAGTGCGTGGTGCGCATCTCGGCATCGTCTGTGCATCGATCGTGATCCTGTTCGGGTTCCTGAGTCCCTACGTGTTGATCAAATTCCTGCTCCTGCCGCGGTTACCGACGAACGACTATTTCGCCTTTTACTCATTCTCTCGTTTCATCCACGACGATCCGGCCGCGTCGATCTACGACCTGCATCTGCTCGAGCGCCTTCAGTTCAGACTGCATGGCGATCGGTTTCCGTTCCTGTACCACCCGGGGATGCTGCTCCTGATCTGGCCGCTGGCCTTGCTGCCGTTCGGCGCCGGCTGGGTCTGCTGGATCGGACTCGGGCTGCTCGGCTACCTCGTGGCGCTTGGGCTGCGCGGACATCGGGTGGCGGCCCTGGCTGGCCTGGTGGCGCCGTCGACGCTCTGGACGACCCTGTGCGGCCAGACCGCCCTGTTCAGCGCGGCGTTGCTGTTCGGGGGTTTCCGGCTCCTGCCGCGACGACCGGTCGGGGCCGGCATCCTGTTCGGCCTGCTCACCTACAAGCCACAGCTCGCCATCCTGGTTCCGCTGGCACTGGTGGCGTCGTCGCAGTGGCGTTGCCTGCTCTGGACCTGTCTGATGGGAGGGCTGTTCATGACGGCCAGCGCTGCGGCCTTCGGTATCGGGGTATGGATGGCCTGGCTCCACGACCTGCCAAACCTCGCCCACCTCATTGCCCGGACGACGCTGCTGTTTTGTCCGGTCATGGCGACCGTCACGTCGAACCTCCTGGTGTTCGGCGTTCCCACGGCGGCGGCGCACGCGATCCAGGCCGTGATGTCCGTCGCAGCCTGTGGCGCCGTCTGGGCATGCCTGCGACAAGGTGTGACCATGCCCGGAGCGGCAGCGGTGGCGGTGGGAACCTTTCTGGCGACGCCGTTTGCGTTCGGCTACGACATGCCGCTGCTGAGCGGGGCGGTGATCGTCTTCGTCGGAGACTGCCACAGACGCAATTCCGACCTTGCCACCTGGGAGGTGGTGATCCTGCTGGCCGGCTTCCTGCTGCCGTGCTGCATCGTCTTCACGCAGGCTTTCTGTCTCAGCAGTCTCGTGGTGTCGGCGCTGCTCTGGCTGATCGTCCGGCGCGCAACCGCATCCGGCAGGACTACTGCCGGCGCGTCCGCGCCCGGTCGCATGGCGCAGGCATAGTCCCGGTCGTCCGGCAACTTTCAAACGCGGAACCTGGAGATCGTGATGACCTCTTTTTCGATACCGTGGCAGGCCCGAGAACTTCCGGCCCGCACGTTGTGCAGGGTGCTGCTGATTTTTTTCGCCTTTGCCACGCCGTTCGTCTGCATCGGGACGCTGAGCGTCAGCCGACAGAACGACTACTTCGCGTTTCGGTCTTTCGCGACCTTTGTGCAGATGCATCCGCCCGGGCTGATCTACGATTATGGCCTGCTTCGTAGTTTTCAGCATTTGCCTAAAGGCTTTTTCCCGTATTTCTACCAGCCGCAAATGCTGCTGCTGGTCTGGCCACTGGGTCATCTGCCCTATGCGCTCGGCTATGTGCTCTGGATACTGGTCGGGCTGACGGCCTGTGTCACGGTCGTCGGCTTGGTCGAGCGTAATCCGGCCGCCGTGGTTGCGGTGCTGGTCGGGCCATCGACCTTGCTAATCTGTATCAGCGGACAGAGCAGCATGATCGTAGCCGCCCTGATGTTCGGCGGCTTTGCGCTGCTCCCACGCCGACCGGTGTTGGCCGGCGTGTTGTTCGGCCTGATGATCTACAAGCCGCAGCTCGGTATCCTGGTGCCGGTGGCCCTGCTGGCGTCGCGGCAATGGCGGACGATCGGCAGTGCGTGCGTGACCGCCATCCTGTTCCTTCTCGCCAGCGCCTTGGTCTTCGGGGCGTCGGTCTGGGTGAGCTGGTGGCAGCATCTTCCGACCATCGGCGACGCCATCGCGTCAAAGACGATGGAGGTGCGTTTCATGATGGCGACCGTCACCTCCAACCTGCTGTCGTTCGGCGCCACGCCGATGCAGGCGCATGCCGTGCAGGCGGTCTGTTCGCTGGTCATGGTGATCGTGGTATGGCGCTGCTTTCGCGGCGGCGTCTGCATGCTCGGGGCGGCGCTGGTCGGCGCCGGCACGTTCCTGGCGACGCCGTTCGCGTTCGGCTACGATCTCGCCGTGTTCAACCTCGCGGTCATCTTCACGGCGAGCGAGCGCTGGCGGCGGCAGGGCAGCTTCAGTTTTACCGAAGTCGCAATCCTGGTCCTGGGCTTCCTGCTGCCGTGGTGCGGAATCTCGCCGCCGATATTCCGGTGCAGCAGCGTCGTGGTCTTCGCCGTGGTGTGCGTGATCCTTCACCGCCTCCATGCGGTTCGCAACCAGGCGACCGGCGTCAAGAGCGGATCGAAGGCGGCAGTCGCTACGGCGTAATGATCCTGGGCAGGCCGCGCAGGGCGCGCCTGGTGCGCCCCCCGGGCGCGCCGTGCGCGCCCACCGGCGTCCAGACCGTGATCGCGGACGCCTCAGCGGAGACCATGATAGTGAACGGATCCGACCAGGCCGGCAGCGGCGAGGCGTCGGCACCCGTGCCGCCGCCCCAGGAGCGCAGCACCGCCTGCATGTACGGCGTGCCGCGCATCGGGTCGGCGGAATGGTACAGCGCCACCGCCTGGTTCCAGTCACCGGTGCGGGCGTGCAGGTCCTGCAGGATGCGCGAGGCGGCGGTGGCGTTCACCGTCGGGTCGAGCCCGTCCTGCCAGCGCGCGAATGCCTCCGGATGGTAGTAGAGATCGACCTGGAAACAGCCCACGTCGATGATCCGGCGCCCCTGGTCGAGCAGGTTCTGCACGTAGCCGCTGGCCTCGTCGCGGGTAGTGAACTGCACGCCCTGCTGGCCGGAATTGACGCTCCAGGGGCGGCCGCCGCTCTCGACATGGCCGATGGCCGAAAGCAGCCCCGACGGCAGGCCGGCTGTGCGCTCGGCATCGCGCGCCGCATCGCTGCAGGCGGTATCTGCAAGGGCCTGGCTTGGCAGCGCCAGGACGGCCCAGGCCAGGCCAATGCTGGCCAGATGGGGCAGGCGCATTGTCAGCAGTCCACGAGAAAAGCCACGGATCGATCCGTTATCGTTTCGACATACCATGCCGAAGCAGGAGTTCCGATACGAAACCGCAACCTGCAGGGCATGTGTTCCTGAGACCTTGCCTGCGGACCGCTTTGTATCTCCCTGACCTCGTTCGGCTTCCCGAAAAAGTGCCACGAGCCGCCTGAGATCGCGCTTCCCGCCACCCCTATGTTCACTATACGTTCCGCAAAGGCGATCGGGAGGAGGGCCCCGCGATGCAGAAGGGGCAGAACGATACGATCATGGCGCTTCGCTCGCGGATCGCCGCTATCGAGCGCAGCAGGGGGCAGCACGGCAGCGGCCGCTCGGCGCGCGCCGCACTGCCGTTCGAGGTCGAGGCGATCGACCGGCATTTGCCCGGCGGCGGCCTCGCCCTCGGCGCGGTGCACGAGGTCGCCGGCGGTGGTCCCGAAGTGGAGCATGGCACGGCGCCTGCCCTGTTCGCGGCCGGGCTGCTGGGGCGGCATCCGGGGCCGGTGCTGTGGATCCTGGGCCGGCACGACCTGTTCCCGGCGGCCTTGCTCCAGGTCGGCTTCGATCCTGGCCGGCTGGTGCTGGTGCAGGCGCATCGCGGGGCCCTGGCGGCGATGGAGGAGGGCCTGCGCCATCCCGACCTTGCCGGGGTGGTCTGCGAACTGGAGGGCAGGCTGGATCTCGTCGCCTCGCGCCGGCTGCAACTGGCCGCGGAAGCCTCGGACGTGCTGGGCATCGTGCTGCGGCGCAGCCGGCGCTTCGACGATCCGGCGCTGGTCGCCCCGTCCGGGGCCTGGAGCCGCTGGCGCATCACCGGGCTGCCGTCGCCGCCGCCGCTCATGCATGCA
The DNA here is from genome assembly GCA_963693035.2 of uncultured Lichenicoccus sp. Classification (GTDB taxonomy): domain Bacteria; phylum Pseudomonadota; class Alphaproteobacteria; order Acetobacterales; family Acetobacteraceae; genus Lichenicoccus. The sequence goes on along the minus strand of CAXMMQ010000008.1, from coordinate 3,186 downwards.
CCGGAGGTCGCCGGCGTCGGCCGGCCGCTCTGGCGTCTCGAACTGCTGCGCTGCCGAGGTGCGGAGGCTGCAACCTGGACCGTGGAGGGCTGCGATGCGCAGGGTCGTCTCGCTCTGGCTCCCGTTCTGGCCGACCGACCGGCGGCGGAGATCCCATGGCGACGCGCCGGCTGATGGGCTTCCGGTCGTCACCAGAGGCCATGACGGGCGTCGCATGGTGATCGCCGCCGCCGACCAGGCCGCGCGCGGGCTCGGCCTGTGCGCCGGCATGCCGCTCGCGCATGCGCAGGCGATGGTGCCCGATCTGGTGGTGGTCGATGCGACACCGGCCGAGGATGCAGAGGCGCTGGCGCGTCTGGCGGCCTGGTGCCTGCGGCTGTCACCGCTGACCGCGGCCGATCCGCCGGACGGCATCTGGATCGATGCCACCGGCTGCACCCACCTGCATGGCGGCGAACGGCCGATGCTGGCTTTGCTGGCGGGGAATTTGGCCCGGCACCGGCTCTCCGGCCGGCTGGCGATCGCCGATACCCCGGGTGCGGCGCATGCGATGGCGCGGTTCGGCACCCAGCCGATCACTGTGGTGGAGCCCGGTCGCCAGGCGCAGGCGCTGGCGCCGTTGCCGGTGGAGGCGTTGCGTCTCGAGGCCGGGATGGTGGACAGCCTGCGCCGGCTCGGGCTGGAGCGGATCGGGCAGCTGGCCGACACCGCGCGCGGTCCGCTGGCGCGGCGGTTCGGCGACATGCCGCTGACCCGGCTCGACCAGGCGCTGGGGCGGGTGCGCGAGCCGATCCGGCCGGTGCTGCCGCCGGAGACGATCATGGTGCGGCGGACCTTCGTCGAGCCGATCTCCACCGCGGAGGCCTTCGCCAGCGTCATCCTGACCCTGGTCGGCGAGGCGTGCGCGCAACTGGAGCAGCGCGGCGAGGGTGCGCGCCGGCTCGACCTGGTGTTCGAGCGCGTCGATGCAACGATGCAGGTGGTGCGTATCGGCACCGCCCGGCCGGTGCGCGACGTTCGCCACCTGGCGCGGCTGCTGGACGAGCGCATCGAGACCGTCGATCCGGGACTGGGGGTGGAGGCGATGCGCCTCGTGCTGCCCTCTGTCGAGCCGTTCGCCTATGCGCAGCGTGCCCCCTTTCATGAGTTGGCCGATCTGGCGCCGGGTGCGACGGCTCCGGCCGACCTGTCGGAGCTGATCGACCGGCTGGTGAACCGGCTCGGTGCCGACAAGGTCTACCGCCTGCAACCGGTCGAGAGCGACGTCCCGGAACGCTCGCAGCAGGCCGTGCCGGCGCAGGCCCTGATGGAGACGTCCGCACCCGTTGTTTCCTTATGGCCCAGGCCGGTGCGCCTGCTCGATCCGCCCGAGCCGGTTCAGGCGATGGCGATGATGCCGGACCATCCGCCGCGCGCCTTCACCTGGCGGCGGGTGCGTCACCGCATCGTGCGCGCCGACGGTCCCGAACGCATCCACGGTGAATGGTGGCAGCATGCTGGCGAGGTGGCTGCGGTGCGTGACTACTGGATCGTCGAGAACCAGCACGGACGGCGCTTCTGGCTGTTCCGCCAGGGCAACGGCGTCGATCCCGCCACCGGCGAACTTTCCTGGTTCCTGCATGGTCTGTTTTAAGAGTGCGGGCCTGGGGCCTCAGGCCCCAGCGGGTCCAGGGCGGAGCCCTGGCCTTGAGTGATTGAGACACCATGAGTGAAGACGACAAACTCGACCTGCGACCCGCCAGCCACGAGGAGATCGAGCAGAGCCTGTCGTTCGCGCTGCGCTACGATGGCCGCAAGCGTGTGCGCCATGCCGACGATGCGATGGCGCGCATCACCGCGGAACGGTTGGTGCAGCATCTGGAACGATCCGGCTACGTGCTGATGAAGCGCCCCGATGCCAGCGCGCCGTCCACCACCCGGCACCGGCATCCGAATTCGGACTGATGCGGATGGCAAATTACGTCGAGCTGCAGGTGACGTCGAACTACTCGTTCCTGCGCGGCGCCAGCCATGTCGAGGAGTTGTTCGTGCAGGCCAGGGACCTTGGCCTGCAGGCGATCGCGATCACCGACCACAACACGCTCGCCGGCATCGCGCGCGCGCATGCCCGTGCCGAGGAGGTCGGCATCCGGCTGATCGTCGGCTGCCGGCTCGATCTGAGTGACGGGTTGCCGGTGCTGGCCTACCCGATGGATCGCCGCGGCTACGGTCGTCTGTGCCGGCTGCTGACGCTGGGCAAGGGCCGCACTGGTAAAGGGGGTTGCGATCTCGGCTGGAAGGACCTAGTGGCGCATGGCGAGGGGCTGCTGCTGGTGCTGCTGCCGGATGCGGCGGACGCACGGCTGGCGGACGAGTTGCGTCGCCTGCGCCGGGATTTCGGCGGCCGCTGTTATCTCTCGCTCGGCCTGCGCCGGCGTCCGGGCGATGCGGTCCGGCTGCGGCAGCTTGCCGATCTGGCGGACGAGGCCGGGGTGCCCGCGGTGGTGACCGGCGACGTGCTGCACCATATCCCGGAGCGGCGCATCCTGCAGGACGTGGTGACCTGCATACGCGAGGGCTGCACCATCGATGCGGCCGGGTTCCGGCGCGAGCGGTTCACCGACCGGCATCTGAAGGCGCCGGCAGAGATGGCGCGGCTGTTCGGGGCGTATCCAGAAGCCCTTGCGCGCACCTCGGAAATTGCCGAGCGCTGCCGGTTCTCGCTGTCGGAACTGCGCTACCAGTATCCGGACGAGGCCGAGGTGCCGGGCGAGACCCCGCAGCAGGCGCTGCAGCGTCAGGTCGCGGCCAGCCTGCCGTTGCGCTATCCGGATGGCCTGCCGGAGGACGTGGAGAAGCAACTCCGGCACGAATTGCGGCTGATCGCGGAACTCGAGTATGCGCCGTATTTCCTGACCGTGCACAGCATCGTCCGCTATGCACGCTCGCAGGACATCTTGTGCCAGGGCCGCGGGTCGGCGGCCAATTCCGCGGTCTGCTACGTGCTCGGCATCACCTCGATCGATCCGGTGCGCAGCGGCCTGCTGTTCGAGCGCTTCGTGTCGGCGGAACGGCGCGAGCCGCCGGACATCGACGTCGATTTCGAATCCGAGCGGCGCGAGGAGGTGATCCAGTGGGTGTATGCCCGCTACGGCCGTGATCGCGCTGCACTCTGCGCCACAGTCATGCGGTTCCGCGCGCGCGGTG